>NZ_JAIWNC010000029.1 GCF_020216025.1 Jidongwangia harbinensis
CCGCCGTTGAGAGTGAGCCTTCGGCAACGACTACCCGCGCACGTGCACCGGTGTGTCGCCGACCCGGTGAACGTTCGTGGTCAGCGCACTAGGCGATTGCGCCGTCCGCACTCGGACGCCGGGAGCTTCCCCCGCACGGCATGAGCGCTACGCGGGGAGTTCGAAGAGTTCCAGTTGAATGCCGTCGGGGTCACGCAGGTAAAGGATCTTGGTACCGGCCAGCTCTCCCGGATGGATCCCCTCACCGCTGGCCAGCACCACGGGTTCGGAGTTGAGGTGGACGCCGCGTTCCTTGAGATCCCGGACCGCGGCGTCCATGTCATCAACCTCGAAGCACAGGTGCATCATGCCGACGTCACAGTTGCGGCCGTCGAACGGCTTCGGTGTCGGGCGGTCGTATTGAATCAACTCAAGGAGCACGTTGTCGCCGGCGAGCGAGAAGGCCGCCCGCATCGCGGGGTTCTCCAGCTCCAGCACCGGACCGAGGGCGGCGTTGTCGGCGGAGATGGTCACGCCGTTCGCGGCGATGCCCAGAACGTCCTCGTACCATCGCACCGATCGGTCGAGGTCGCTGACGGGTACGCCGATGTGATTCATTCGTGTCACCTTGAACATCCCTCGATGCTGCACCACCGCGGACCCGGAGAGGGAGGCATGGATCTTGCGCGTACTGGTAGTACTACGATCCGGTCGGCCGGATGAAGGAGCATGGAGGGGATGAATCGTCTCGGCGCCGCGCTTCGTGCCTGGCGGGATCGGACGGACCCCGCGACTGTCGGTCTGGTTCATCACTCGCCGCGGCGGGTTGCCGGCCTGCGCCGGGGTGAACTCGCGACGTTGGCCGGCATCTCCGTCGAGTACGTCGCGCAACTGGAGCAGGGCCGAGCGGCTACTCCATCGGCTCAGGTCTGCATGGCGTTGGCTCGTGCGTTGCAGCTCTCCGATCACGAACAGGCTCACCTGCTGCGGCTGGCCGGGCATGTGGTCAGTCCTGACCGCGTGCCCAGGCTGATCCCGGTCAGCGTGCGCCGGGTGGTCGACCAGCTGGGCGCCAACCCACTGTCGGTGTATGACGCCACCTGGCAGCTGCTGCACTGGAATCCGTTGTTCACCGCGACCTGGGGCGACCCGGCCAGATCCGGCTACGAGGACCGCAACGCGATGATCGTTCAATTCGAGGGGCGTAACCCGCGGGTCCGCCAGAATGCGGCGGAACGCGCCTGGTTCGAGCAATCTCTTGTTGCCGACCTACGGACCACTGCCAGTCGGTACCCGAACGATCCCGACGTGGCCGCATTGATCGAACGGCTGAGCCGTAGTGCGCGGTTCCGCGAGCTGTGGACGCAACCGACAGTCGCGGCGCACGAGAGCGCGCACAAGATCGCTGTCCATCCGGAGGTTGGCGAGATCGCTCTGGACGCCAACATCCTTCCTACCCAGGACAGCGATCTGCGCGTCGTGGTGCTGACGGCGCGGCCCGGCACCGATGCCCGGAGCAAGCTGAATCGGTTGGCCACGGCCGAGGCCCGTAAAGCGGGCTGATCAAGCCGTGTGCAGGGCCTCCAGCGCCGCCATCGTCTCCATCGTCAGCATGCGCGCGTTCTCCAGAGCCACCACCACCCACGAGTCGTCACGCCACACCGCAACGAACAACTGCATCGAATAGCGTGTCGACGGTGGCTCGGTCTCCCCGGGCATGAGGATGCCGACGCGGCTGTGGACCACGCCCACGCCCGGACTCACGATCCGTGCGAAGTGCACTTCGCCGCCGACCAGCCGCGAGCCCGCCAACAGCGTGCCGAGCAGTACCTCGTGGCTGGCGATCATGTCAGCCCGGCTGCGGTAGATGGTCCCCTCGAGTTCGGCGAACACGGCGTCCTCGGCGAAATCGGCGAAGAAGCCGGCGACGTCGCCGCGGTTCCATGCGTCGTACATCCGGAGGGGGATGGCACTCAAGGTCTCGATGGACTGTTCCACGCGTTCACTGTTCCTTCGGTGCTTCGTACGGATGAGGGGTTGTCGCTCTGGTTCCGGACCGGGTCAGTCAGTGGCGGGGCCGCGTTTCCAGGCGTACCAGCCGCGGCAGAGCACGTACGCGGTCAGGGTCGCGACCACCACGGCGCCGTCGATGGCGGCGGTCAGCGCGCTGCCGGGCAGATCCATGACGATCAGGGCCTGGACGGTGACCAACGTCTTCTGGAGCAGGATCAGCTCGAACATGCCGCGCTGAGCACGTGGCGCGACGGCGAGCAGCGCCCACATGCCGGCAAAGACCAGATAGGCGGTCGTCCGCCAGAACTCGGTGAGGAGGAAGTCGTCCGGCGCGTCGGAGACCCGGCCGATCCCGTCGACGAAGGCGCCCATCGTGGCGATGGCGCACACCGCCAGAAGTGACCTGCCGATCCGGTCCGCGCCGGGACTGCGACGGCCGGTGTCCGGCACGTCGGTGTGAGGAGTCGTGGTTTGCACCGGAACACCGTGCCGTCGGCGCAGCCGCGTTCGCGTCGGTGAAACCTACGTATGCCGGGGGTCCTCGTGGGTCTGGACGATGGGCAGATCACGAAGCTGGCGGCGCGAAGAGATGCCCAGCTTGCGATAGATGTTCCGGAGATGGGCATCGACGGTACGACGGCTGAGGAACAGCCGGGTGGCGACCTCCTGGGACGTCGCGCCGGTGGCGACATGCCGCGCGATGTAGAGCTCCTGCATGGTGAGGTGGGCGAAGTCGTGTTCGGTCCGCCGGCGGGCGTTCTCGCCGGTCGCCGCCAGTTCCGTGGACGCGCGGCGAGCGAAACCCTCGATGCCACGTTCGGAGAACAGACTGTGCGCCGTACGCAGCTCGCGGCGGGCGTCACGGCGCCGGCCTTCCCGGCGGAGCCACTCGCCGTACAGCAGGTGGGCGCGGGCTCGGTAGGTCAGCAGAATGCTGTGCTGGAGCTGCTCGACCGCCTCGGCGAAGTCGGCTTCCTGCCCGGTGACGAGTCCCCGGGCGTACGCGTGGACGCCCAGTCCGGTCGGTGTCCGGCTTCCTTCGGCCCGCTGGGCCAGCCGGTGCAGAGCCTCGGACGCCTCGTCGGCCTCGCCGCAGCGTACGGCCGCCTCGACCAGCTCGGGCAGCGCCATGCCGGTCAGGAAGAGGTCGTCCGACGAGGTTGCGCAGCGGGCTGCGCGCAGCGCGGCGGGGTAGTCGGCCAGGCCGTTGAACAGTACCGCCGCCGCCCACGAAACGTTGGCTCTGAGTTGCCCGGCGACCGGAGCGGCGGCGCTTGCCCGGCGAACCTCGTCGGCGTCGGCCGGGCGGCCGCGTATCGCGGCCAGCTGGAGCCGGTGATATGCCAGCGGTGGCTGGCCGGTCGCGTCGGCCACCGCTTCCTCCTCGGCGGTCGCGGTGATCGCGGCGTCGATGTCACCGGTCAGAATGGCGTGCTGTGCGGCCTGGGCGAGACCCCCTCGCAACAGCAGCGGAGCACCCGACCGGCGGCCCGCCGCCAGCAGCGACGTGGCGATCAGAGCGTAGGCGTCCGCGTCCCACAGCTCGGAGGAGATCATGATCGCCAGCGACGGCCGGCGGACCCACAAAGGTTCGCCGGCGCCTTCCAGCACCCGCCGCATCAGCGGGGCAGCGTCTCGGTGGCCACGCTCGGCCAGGGCGGAGAGCGCGTCCAGCACATCCGGTTCCCTCCCGGCCGGCGCGATCTGGTCCGCCTCGGCGAGGATCGCCGGCAGGACGCTACTGGCGCAGCCGACCGTGAGACTCACCTCCGCCGTGTCGATGAGGCAATCGCGAGCCTGAGCGGAATCGACGGCCGCGAGGCTCCGTGCCGCACGCAGCATGGACGTGGACGCGAGTCGGGCGTCGTGCCGGACGAAGGCGAGCCCGCCGGAAATGCGGTCGGCGCGGGCCCGCTGGCCGACGTCGAGCCCGAGGCCGCTGAGGACGGCCAGTAGGTCCGCGGCGACGTCGACATGGCCGGCATCGAGGTTGGCCTGAGCCGCCTTCAGGGTGCGTTCGATTCTCGTACCAGGATCGAGAGTCAAAGCGGCGGCCCGCTCGAGGAAGGCGGCGACGGCTTGAACGCCGCCGCGCGAGGTGGCGGTTGCGGCGCATCGCTCCAGCTCTGCGGCAACGTCGTCATCCGGGCCGACGCAGCTCTGCGCCCGGTGCCACGCACGCCGGTCCGGATCGTTCACCGGATCGGTCACGTCCGCCAGGGCCCGGTGCGCGGTACGCAGCCGGTCCGCGGGGGCGGCGCGATAGACGGCCGAGCGGGCCAGCGGATGGCAGAACCGGATACGGGTGGCGAAGTCGACCAGACCCGTTGCGCTGACCGCTCCGGTCGCGGCAGCGACGTCGAGGCCCAGTCGTTGTGCGGCGGACCACAGCAGGCTCGCGTTGCCGGTGGGGTCGGCGCTGGCAATGGTGAGCAGCATCAGCGGTTCGTCGGCCAGGCCGGTCAGCCGATTCTGGTAGCCACGTTCGATCCGCGACGGCACCGGCAGCGTGGCGGTGGCGATGAATCCACCGGCCTTCGGCAACTCGAGCAGTGCCAGCGGGTTTCCGCGTGCCTCGGCCACGATCCGGTCCCGGACCTGTGGATCGAGAGCCACGTGGCTGCTCGCGGACAGCAAGGCCCGCGCATCCGCGTCGGTCAGCCCGGACACGGGCAGAGAGGGCAGCTCGTCCAGGCCGGCCACGGGCGCCGGTGAGCGGACCGCGAACAGGACGGCGACCTGCTCCACGCCGATGCGCCGGGCGACGAAGGCCAGTGCCCGGGTCGAGGCGTCGTCCAGCCATTGCGCGTCGTCGATCAGGCAGACCAGGGGCTGGTCCCGCGCTCCGGTGACGAGCAGGTTCAGGGTGGCGAGCCCGATCCGCAGCGGATCGGGCCGGCCATCCGCCAGGCCCAGGGCGACCTCCATCGCCTCGCGCTGCGGCTCGGGAAGTTTGTGCAGCCCGTCCAGCAGCGGCACGCAGAGCTGGTGCAGGGCCGCGTACGGCAGCTCGGTCTCGAATTCGGAACCGGTTGCCGTCATGACCTGACCGTCGGCCGCGGCCCGGCCGGCGTGAGCCAGCAGTGCGCTCTTGCCGATCCCGGCCTCGCCGCGAATCACCAACGCGCCGCCGTGACCGGTGCGGGTGGCGGCAACCAGATCGTCGATCCGCCGCCTCTCCGCACGTCTGCCGATGAGTTCGGCGCTCTGGTTCAGCTTTCGCACTCACGTAACGTAGCCAGCCCTGCCAAGCGCGCACCGGGTAACCAGGAAGGTGGTCGGCCTGCAGATCGGTTTCGCCGGCATCGTGCTGGCGAAGGAAATGCACGCAGGGTCACGGTCTCGGATCGTGCGGTGAACTCCGGCGTGCGGTGCAGGGCTGGGACCCCCGCCCGGCCGGTGTCCGCCGACCGGCGCCGCCTCCGAATCACGAAAGCCTCAGGAGGTCAGAACTCGCGGCGTCCGGTCTAGAGTGGACGCGTGCTGGGAGTCGTCGCGGCCGCGCTTGGCGGTCCTGAGGTGTTGCAAGTGACCGAACTGCCCGATCCTGAGGCGGGGCCGGGGCAGGTGGTCGTCCGGGTCTGTGCGGTCTGTGTGCACCCGGCTGACGTCGCCGCCACGACCGGGGAGATCCCTCGCGGGCCGGTGCCGCCGCCGTTCTCGCCCGGGTGGGACATTGCCGGCGAGGTGGCATCGGTCGGCCCCGACACGGCGGAGTTCCGGGTGGGTGATCGCGTCGTCGGGATGATTCCGTGGTATTTGACCCGGGGTGCACCCGGTGGCTATGCCGAGTTCGTGGCCGCCGAAGCGGAATGGCTGGTGCCGTTGCCGGACGGGCTCGACTTCGCGTCCGCCGCCACGGTGCCGCTGAACGCGCAGACCGCGCACCAGGGGCTGTCCCTGGTGTCCCTGGCCATGCTCCCGGCCGGCAGCAGCATGCTGGTCACCGGTGCCAGCGGTGGTGTCGGCGGATTCGCCGCCCAGCTCGCCGTGCAGGGCGGCTACCGTGTGCTGGCGCAGGCCAGCCACGGGGATGAGCAATGGGTGCAGGAGATCGGCGCCCACGAGGTCGTGTCCCGCTCCGCCGATCTGGCCGCGGTGGGGCCGGTGGCCGCGGTGTTCGACGCGGTCCCCATCGGCGAGGAAGCGGCCGCGGCCGTCGAGGACCGGGGAGTCGTGGTCACGACCCGGCCCACGCCGGCCATCGTTCCGGCCCGTGGCGTGCGCCAGGAGCTGCAACTCATCCGGCTCGATCGCAAGGTGTTGGCCGACCTGGTGAGTCAGGTGGCGGCGGGACGGCTGCGCACGCGGGTGGCGGCCACGATGCCGTTGACCGAGGCGGCCGACGCGCATCGGCAGGTGCTGGCCGGCGGCCTGCGCGGAAAGATCGTGCTGACGGTGGGCTGAGCCGGCCCCCGCACCGGTTCCGGGACGGTGCGGCGACCGAGCCTGCCGCGGTGGCGGCAGGCAGGTCGCGCACTCACCGGTGGACGGAGGATCTCCGGTCGAGGTACGGATCGGCTTCGGACCGGTTCGTGAGGCAGTCCGTCGGCATGGTGTCGACCATCGTGCCGGCGCCGTTCGGGCTTCGGTAGCGGACCAGGGCCGCCCATCCGCAGGCGCCCTCGACCACTCCGGCGCGACGGTCACCGTTCCGGTGCACCCACACCGGATCGCCCGGCCGGCACGCCACCGCGGGTGCCGCGGCGGTCTCGTACGTCTCGGTGTGGTCGCCGCTCTCGGTGGACACGACCCACGTGCTACCGGCCTTGTCGGTGCTGCTCGCATGCCGCTTGGCACTGAACATCGCCTGGTCCGCGCGTCGCAGCAGGTCGACGAGGTCGGCGGAGCGCCCGGCCGGTACGACGCCGATCGAGGCGGTGACGGACAGGGCGTGGCCCTTGACGTCCATCGGGGGCGCGATCGCCGCACTCAGCGAGCCGGCCACGTGGTGCCACCAGGTGGCCGGGGCGTCGGCGCGCGGGGCACGTGACAGCGCGGCGAACTCGTCACCACCGAACCGGGCCACCAGGTGGTCGTCGAGGCAGGCGGCCATGCGGCGGGCGACCACGCGAAGGACCTCGTCGCCGGCGTCGTGCCCGTACGTGTCGTTGATCGGCTTGAAGCCGTTGAGGTCGAGGATCAGGACGGCCGACGGGCAGTCGTCGCCGCGCAGCAGCTCCGGGGCGAGGGCGTGGAAGAGGCGGCGGTTGGCAAGCCCGGTGAGCTCGTCGTGGCCGGCCATCCACCGCAGTGCGGCGCGCTCCTGCTCCAGTTTCTGAACGTGCGCCGAAAGCTGGTCGATGCGAGCCTGGAGGCGGGCGGTCTCGGCCCCGATCCGCAGCTGAGCGTCATCTGGCAACGCACCGCCCGCGTCGGCGGCGGGATCGAGGATCCGCATCGGCCGTCCTCTCAGAACTGCGGCGGACAAGCGGGGGGCCGGTCAAGTCGACGACGAGGAATCGCCGAGCGCCACAGTGGAATCATGACAGTCGGTCGAGGCCCGTGCAAGATTTCACCGCGACAGGTATCACGGTGACATGATGCATCTATGGGCGGTTTCGGCTACTCTAGGTGCTGCCACTTTCGTGGTGAAAGGACAGTGCAGGGACGCGAAGTGTTGATCCTGCACGTCACGCTGGCTTTGGGTTTCACACCGGCTACTGGATCGGTGGCAAGTCGGTTACGCACAGCAAGCAACTCCAGAGGGAGGGGCACTGATGAGCAGCGAAACCGGTTGGATCATTTCCAGCAGGTCGACAGGCAACGGCGGCAGTTGCGTCGAGGCTCGTCGCCGGGAAGGCGTCATCGAGGTTCGCAACAGCAAGGCACGCGAGGCCGGCACCGTGGTGTTCACGACCGAGGAGTGGGACTCGTTCCTGTTCGGCGCCAAGCGCGGTGAGTTCGACGAGCTCCTGTCCGACTGATCACGGCGACCGGGGGACGGTCCGCTCAGGGTAGGCGGCCCACCCCGACGTAGATGCTCGAGCGTTCCGGCCGGTCCCTGAACTCGTCGACCATGTCCGGGTCCGGCCGCCAGGTGTTGAGCCAGACGAGGCCGGGTTCGACCATCCGGCACTCGTCGAAGAACCGGGCCACGTCGCTCTTCTCGCGGGGAACGAGCGGCGTGGTGGTCTGCTGCCGGTACTCCCTCTGGGTCTTCTCCCACTCCCGCTCGTCGACGATCAGCTCGTCGAGCGTCGCGTGCGCGACCACGAGGTGGCTGCCGGGCGCGAGCGCGGAGCGGAACGTGGCCACGATGTCGCACACCTCGTCGGTGTCCTCGACGAAGTGCAGCACCGCGACCATCAGGACCGCCATCGGCTGGTCGAAGTCCAGCAGATCGCGTACCTGCGGATGGTCGAGGATGGCCTGCGGCTCACGGATGTCCGCGCGGATGGCCGTGGCGTACTGGTTGCCCGCAAGCAACTGCAGACTCTCCGACACGGCGTCGGGATCGACGTCCACGTAGACCACCCGGGCGCCCGGGACCACCGCCTGGGCGATCTCGTGGACGTTGCCCTCGGTGGGGATACCGGAGCCGATGTCGAGAAACTGGTGTACGCCGACCGATGTCAGGTAGCGAACGGCGCGGGCGAGGAACGCCCGGTTGTCCCGGGCGATCGTGCGGAGCATCGGAGTCCGCTCCAGGAGAACCTTCGCCACCGCCCGGTCTGCCGGGAAGTTGTGGATCCCACCCAGGTAGTAGTCGTACAACCGGGCAGCGGTGACGGGCTTCCGAGGTGCGTCCGGGGCGCCGTCACCGGAACTCGTCGACCGGTGTGGAGTCCTTACCGATGAGATCGAATATCCGCCGGTACTCATCAACCTCAGCCTGCTCCTCCAGGTAGAGCGCACCGACGTGGGATTCCAGGTAGACCACGTCTGGATCGTCCGGGTCGTCGAACTCGAGGACCCGGAAGGCGCCCGCCATGGCCGCGTGCGCCCCGACCGAGAACGGCAGCACCCGGATGTCGACCGTGTCCTCCCGGGACAGCCGGCGCAGATGCTCGATCTGCCCCTTCATCACCTGTTCGCCGCCGACCGGCCGGGTCAATGCTCCCTCGCCGAGCACCGTCACGAGGCGGACCGGTGGGTTGCGGGCGAAGAGCGTCTTCTGCCGCTGCATGCGGAGCTTGATGTGGCGCTCGGCGGCGTCCGAGTCGACCGGCTGCTCGGCGCCGAAGACGGCTCGCGCGTACTCCGGGGTCTGCAGCTCGCCGGGAATCACCTCGCCGTCGTACCCGAATATCCGGGACGCGGACGCCTCCAGCCCGACATACAGCTTGAACCACTCGGGGATCACCGGGCTGGCGTCCCACCACTCCTCCTGCGACGTGCCCAGCGCGAGGTCGGCGAGCGCGTCGGTGATGCTCTGGTCCGCGCCGTAGAGCCAGCAGAGCGCGCGTACGTTCGCCCCGGTGACCGGCACCTTGCCCGTCTCGATGCGGTGCAGCGTCGGCTCCGAGATGCCCAGCCGCGCTTCCACCACATCACGCCGGCTCATTCCGGCCGCCGTGCGAAGCCGCGTCAGTCGCCGCCCCAATGCCCGCCGCACGACGCGTTGGCCTGTGACCGGCACGCCTGACCTCCGCAACGCCAACCCATGTGGACGGTGACGCCGACCACCGTACCCGCAACGCCGCGTTGCCGACAGGCGACCCGTCGGTGCGCACGGAATGTGGGAACGGCCCACTACGCTTCCGGGTTCGCCCCGTCGTGGCGCCGCCCGGCGATCTCACCGAACTGCGGCGAGCGTGGCCGCCCGCGGTCGCGGTTCTTGCCGTCGGCGAGCACGCCGAGATTCGCCCGATTGCCGAGTCATGGTGCCTTCCGTCCGGTTTGCCGGACGCATCTCTTGCGCCACGCCGGACCGTCGGGACCGCGGTCCTCGTCGCCGGCCGTTGCCCGCGCGCGGCGCAGGTGCTCCTGCGCGAGCACGCTCGCCCGGCCGAGCACGTCGAGCTGGGCCGGGTGGTACAGCTCGACCACGGCGTCGATGAACGTTTCGCGGGTGACGCGCTCACTCTTGGACAGGTGCTGAGCGGGATCGCTCAACCAGGGATAGTCGACCAGGTGCTGTGCCAGGATCACCGCGAGCTTCTCGGCGAGGTCCTGACGGGTCGCCTCGTCCGCATCGGCCGGCAGGGTGTCGATGTCCGCGCTGACCGGATCGGCGTCGGCCTCCAGCATGCGCCGCAGGTCGTTCATCGCGTCCTCGTCGTACAGCTGGGTGAACACGTGGATGAGCGAGTTGTCGGAGGCGGACAGGCGTGGCGCGACGGATTCGAAGCCGGCCGGCCCGTCCGGTGGCACCCCGTCGCGCAGAATGATCGCGATGTGGGCGCGGGCCCGGCGCAGGCGTTCGGCCTCTGCCGCGAGGCCGGCATCGACCTCGCGCAGCACTTCCGGGGCGCCGGCCCCGCCCGAGCCGACCACGGCGATCCGGGAGAGCGGAACGCCCAGCTCCACGAGCCGCCGGACGCGCAGGAGACAGACGAGATCCGGTACGCCGTACTGCTTGTATCCGTTGTGCCGGCGCTGCGGCTCCTCGAGCAGGCCGAGCCGATGGTAGTACCGGATCGTGTTCACCGTGGTGCCGGCCAGTTCCGCGAGTTCACGGGTGCTCCAGGCCACGTCCGCTCCGTCGCGCGTCGGTCTGCGGCGTTCGATGATCGATGGCCGTGGCGAGGCCCCGGAAGGGTATGTGGTCAGCTCCGATCAACACGGTGGCGAGAAGCAGCACCGGAAGTGAGCCGGTTCTCGTCCGATCGCCGGACGGACGTTCCTCCACGTCCATGACATCTCCGTTCTTCAGGGGCGGGTCAGGTGCGGGGACGGACCAGACCGTTGTCGTAGGCGAAGATCACGGCCTGGATGCGGTCGCGGGCGCCGATCTTGAACAGGACACGACCGACGTGCTTCTTCACCGTCGACTCGGTCAGCGTGAAGCGTTCGGCGATCTCGGTGTTGGTGGCGCCCTGGCCGATCGCCTCCAGCACCTCCCGCTCGCGCTCGCTCAGCGTGTCCAGGCGGGGATCGACCGACATGGCCGGCACCTGGTCCTGGAGAAATGCGTCCATCAGCTTGCGGGTCAGGCTGGGCGCCACCACCGAGTCGCCGCCGGCCACGGCGCGGATCCCGGCGATCAGTTCCTCCGGGCGTACGTCCTTGAGCAGGAAGCCGCTCGCCCCGGCCCGCAACCCCGCGTAGACGTACTCGTCCAGATCGAACGTGGTCAGGATCAGCACGCGGGTACGCGAGCCGACCGCGGTGATCAGGCGGGTCGCCTCGATGCCGTCCATGCCGGGCATGCGGACGTCCATCAGCACCACGTCGGGGCGGGTCCGCTCGGCCAACCGCACCGCCTCGGCGCCACCCGAGGCCTCGCCGACCACCACCATCCCGGGGGTGCCGTCGAGCAGCATCTTGAAACCCATGCGTTGCAGCGGCTGGTCGTCGGCGATCAGCACCGTGGTCATGCGGGCTCCTTGAGAACGACGTCGACGAGCCAGCCCTGCTCGGCGGGGCCGGCGGTCACCACGCCGCCGTACATGGCCGCGCGTTCGCGCATGCCGAGCAGGCCGTGGCTCGGGACAGCGGGTGCGCCACGGCCGTTGTCGCGTACCCGGATCCGTACCTCCCCGTCGGCGACGACGAGACTGACGTCCGCCACCGCGCCGCGTCCCGCGTGTTTGAGGACGTTGGTGAGCGCCTCCTGCACGATGCGGTAGACCGCCAGCTGCAACCCCTTGCTCAGGCCGTGCAGCTCGCCCGAGGTCGTGTAGGTCACCGGCAGCCCGGCCGCCCGGACGCTCGGCAGCAGACGATCGAGATCGTCGATCCCGGGCTGAGGCCGTAGTTCCGGATCGCCGTCCCCCTCACGCAGCACGCCGAGCACCCGGCGCAGTTCCGTGAGCGCCTGGCGGCCGGTCTCGCCGATCAGCCCGAGCGGCTCGGCGGCCTGCTCCCGCCGCGACCGGGCGTGTGCGGCGCCGCCGTCGGCGAGGCCGACGATCACCGACACGTGGTGGCCCACGATGTCGTGCATCTCGCGGGCCACCCGGGCCCGCTCGTCGGCGACCGCGAGGCGGGCCCGCTGATCCCGCTCGATCTCCAGGCGGGCGGCGCGGTCCTCCAGAGCGATGAGGTACGCCCGGCGCGTGCGCACCGCCACCCCGGACGCCACCGCGGCCACCGCCATGCCGATCGCCAGCAGCAGGGTGAGGGTGCGGCTCTGCGTCACCGGTCCGAAGACGTAGACCTCGGCGACCAGCAGCGTGACCGTGATCGCTGAGGCCCAGGCCAGCGACCACCACGTGCCGCGGGAGGCCACCCCGAAGAGCATCACCAGCACGATCACCCCGGCGCCGACGCTGACGTCCAGCAGGCCCACGAGCACATCGGTGGCCGCGGTGACCAGGAACGCCGGGAACGGGTACCGCCGCCGCCAGTAGAGCGGCGGCAGCAGCACCAGGGTCGCGACGATGGCCGGCAGTGACCTCTCGATCACGTTCGGGATGCTGAAGAGCACGATCGGAACGGCCACCAGGGTGTCCACGACCCACGGGCGGCGCCGGTCCAACGTGCGCCACCGCGCCTGCCTGTCCACCAGCCAGCCCTGCGTACTCATCTCCCGATTCTCTCTACGCGTCGGTCTTCTTGAGCCGATACGCGGCCGCGGCGAGCGTCACGGCCACGTATCCGGCGAAGACCGCGAGGCCGGCCCACGGCGACAGCGTGCCCTCCGCGGGGGCCAGCGCCATCACGGCGCTACCCGCGTTGCCGGGCAGATACGGGGTGACGGCGTCGGAAATCGCGTCCGGCAGCAGCGGCGCCAGAACCGGTACCACCAGCAGCGCCCCGGTCAGGATCGCGATGGCGCCGGCACTCGACCGGACGAGCATGCCGAGCGCGACGCCGAGCACCGCCACCAGGCCCAGGTAGAGGCCCGCGCCGAGCAGGGCCCGCAGCACCCCGTCGTCGCCGAGGCCCAGCCCGCCGACCTTCTCGTTGAGCACCGCCGACCCCAGCGCGAAAGCAGCGAAGGCGCCGATGGTCATCGTGACGAAGGCGGCTGCCCCGGCCACGAGGCTCTTCGACCACAGCACCGGCGACCGGCGCGGCACCGTGGCGAGAGTCGCCCGGATCATGCCGGTGGTGTATTCGCTCGCCCCCAGCAACGCGCCGAGCACCCCTACGGACAGGGCGGCCAAGATGCTGCCGGACAGGGCCAGATCGACCGAGGTCATGGTGTCGCCGGAGAAGGACGCCGAGGCGATCATGCCGAACGCGATCAGGAGCAGGACCGAGATGCCGGTCGTGATCCAGGTGGAGCGCAACGAGGAGAACTTGGTCCATTCGGCGGCGACGACGCCGCCCGGGGTGATCTTCATCGGGAGGCCTCGTATTCGACAGCGTCGCGGGTCAGGTCCATGAACGCCTCTTCCAGGGAGGAGTTCTGCGGGGTGAGCTCGAACAGCGGGATGCCGCGGGTGGCGGCGGCCAGCCCGATCTCGCGGGCGGAGGCGCCGGCGACGAGCAGTTCCTCGGCGCCGGTCGAGGTGACCGTGATGCCCGGGCCGGCGATCACCGTGCGCAGCTCGTCGGGGGCGGGGGTGACGACCCGGACGCCCTCGGCGGTCACGAAGTCGGCCACCGTGGTGTCGGCCAGCAGCCTGCCGCGGCCGACGATGACGAGGTGGTCCGCGATCAGCGACACCTCGCTCATCAGGTGCGAGGACAGCATCACCGTACGGCCCTCGGCCGCGAGACCGGTGAGCAGGTTGCGCACCCAGAGGACGCCTTCGGGGTCGAGCCCGTTGACCGGCTCGTCGAGCATCACCACGGCCGGGTCGCCGAGCAGCGCGGCGGCGATGCCGAGCCGCTGGCCCATGCCGAGGGAGAAGGCGCCGACGCGCTTGTGGGCGACGGTCGAGAGACCGACCATGTCGAGCACCTGGTCGACCCGGGAACGGGGAATGCCGTGGGTACGGGCCAGGGCGAGCAGGTGGCTGACCGCGGTGCGGCCCGGGTGCACGGCCTTGGCCTCGATCAGGACGCCGATCTCGCGCAGCGGGGCTTTCGCGGACACGTACGGCTTGCCGTTGACCAGAATGTCGCCCGAGTTCGGTGCGTCGAGACCGACGATCATCCGCATGGTCGTCGACTTGCCGGCGCCGTTGGGGCCGAGGAAGCCGGTGACCTGTCCGGGCTTCGCGGTGAACGACAGGCGGTCGACCACCGTCTTCGCGCCGTACCGCTTGGTTACTTCGCGTACCTGAATCATGGTCAACACGCTAGGTCCGGGCCCGGACATGATCGTGGTACCGCGGTCGGCTCTTCCGATCCGCCGGTGGTACTCCGGTACCACGGTCAGCGAAGGGGCACTGCCTTGACCGTGTTGCGGGAACAGGGTGTCGACTGGCGGGACACGGATCTGTTCGTACCCCGGAGGTGAACCGATGGCACCGAGCACGTCGACCGCTCAGACTCAGCGGTGACCGGGTCCCGGCACATGTTCGACGAATGGCGAAGGCGTCGCGCCGTCGCCCGGATCAAGCCCGGCGATGGGCGCCCTCTGCGGCGGTTCCGCTGGTGGCAACCGCTGAGCCGGTCCCTGTTCTACCTTTCCGCCGACGGTAGCGCCGGCCGGCCGGCGGACTACGCCATCGACGTACGCCACCTGCGGAGCGATGAGAACGGCGACACCGAAGCTCACCTGTACCGCGACCGTGTGCACCACGCCCGGGCGCGACTCCCCGCCGTCTTCCCGGTCGAAGGCGGGGAGATCGAGGTGGTCACCTCGCCCTTCGGAATCCGCCGGTGCCACTACGTCACCTATGCGGGGACCGAGCAGCAGCTCGTACCCGACCCTCGGTCCGCGGAGGGACGCCGGGCCCGGCTCGATCGCGAACGACCCGTGCTCAGCCGATGGATCGGCGTGCTGTCCATCGTCCTGATCGTCGTTCCCCTCCTTCTCGGTCTTCCGCAGACCGTGGCGTCGTTGTCCCGGATTCCGCCGCTGGCCGAACGCTTCGGTGTCTTCGACTCGCCGATCGACGCGCCGGCCTGGTTCAACATCGCTCTCACGGTCGCCGCCGCGGTGGGCAGCACGGAGCGTGCGCTACGCCTGCGTTACAGCCGTTGGCTGGACTCCGTAGCGAACTGAATCCGGATGGCTCAGGGCCGCGTCGTGGCTCCGCAAGAAAGCCGCAAGGATGCCGAGCAGACACTGGCGGGAGGATCGGGGCCCGCAACCCTACCGACCGGGAGGGCAGATGTCCGAGTTCACTGCATACCACGGCGTTGACAGTGCCGAACACCAACGCCGGTTCGACGAGTTGGCCGAGGGCGGACTTCGCCCTGCGGTGTACGCCGTCTCGGGGGATCCGGCGAGCCCGCGCTATGCCGCGGTCTGGGTGCGCCGCCCCGGCCCGCCCTAGTGGGCGTTCCACGGGCTGTCGGCGGCGGACTATCAGGAGCGTGTGGACGAACTGTCGGACCAGGGCTTCGGCCCGACGATGGTGAGCGCGGTCGGGCCGTCCGGGAGCGAGGTCTTCGCCGCGGTCTTCGAACAGCGGCCCGACGAGCGGTGGTTCGCCGGGCACGGACTGCGGTGGGGCGATGACACCGATCCACAGACCCTCCAGTTCCAGCACCGGCGGGCGGGCGAGCAGGGGTACGCGCCGCAATGCCTGACGGTGTACGGCGACCCGTCCGATCGCCGTTTCGCGGGGATCTGCGCCCTGGTGCCGGTCGCCGCCATGGTGTTCGGGTCGGCCGCCGCCTCGGCGGCGATCCCCCCCCGGACCGGACCGTGGGCATCGCCAGCACCAGCTTCACCTTCGCCGACATCGCCGACTGGGACCGTGACGGTCACCAGGACATCGTCACCCGGCAGGACAGCACGGAAGACCTCTGGTTCTACCCGGGTCAGAGCCTTCGCGGTCCGGGTACGGTGCAGCGGGTCCAGATCGGCAATGGCTGAACACCTTCACCTTCGCCGACATCGCCGACTGGGACCGGGACGGTCATCAGGACATCGTCACCCGGCAGGACAGCACCGGGGACCTCTGGCTCTACCCGGGTCAGAGCCTCCGCGGTCCGGGCACCGTACAGCGCGTCCAGATCGGCAACGGCTGGTAAGCGCTGATGGTTCGGCCCGGTGCGTCGCGGACGGCGGCGCACCGGGCACAGTCCGCGACGGCGTGTACGTGTTCTTGAGGGCAGCTTGAGGCGGCGTTGCGGTGGGCTACCGACTGAGGGCGCATGACCATCGCGCCGGCATCCGCGAACACCCCCGTGCTCCACGAGGTGATCGACCCGAACAGCGTGCACATGGTGTACCAGCCCGTGGTGCAACTCAACGATGGTCTGGTGCGCGGCTACGAGGCGTTGTCGCGGTTCTCGCAAGCCGACTTCGCGGGTCCGTCCGAAGCCTTCGCCGCCGCCAACGACGCGGGCGTCGGGGTCGATCTGGAACTGTTCGCGGTGCAGCAGGCCTTCCGCCGGCTCGACGACATGCCGCCCGGTGCGTGGATGAGCGCGAATGTATCGGTGGAGGCGTTGCTCACCCCGCGGGTACGCGACACGCTGCTCGCTCAGGCGCACCGCCGCATCGCGATCGAACTCACCGAACACACCCAGGTCAGCGACTACCTGGCGTTGGCGGACGTCACCGAGGGCCTCCGCGCTGCCGGCATTCTGATCGCCGTCGACGACGCCGGGGCCGGATTCGCCTCGCTCAGCCACATCCTGCAGCTGCGTCCCGACATCATCAAACTGGACATCACGCTGATCCGCGGCATCGACACCGACCCGGTGCGGTTGGCACTGGCCCGCGCGCTGATCAGCTTCGCCAAGGACACCGGCGCCATCCTCATCGCCGAAGGCATCGAGACGTCTGCCGAGCACGACACGCTGCGGTCGGTCGGCGTGGAACTCGGCCAGGGGTATCTGATGGCCCGCCCGGGCCCGCTGCCGGATCCCCACTGAAGTAGCCACGGCCGGCGCCGGAAGGTGCTCGACCCGCCTTGAGACTTTGACATGGCCGAGTGAATTCCTCGGCAGCGACGGCACGATGCCCCTGGCACGTCCCGGGCGTCCCCCGGTGTGGGGGCGGTCCGGCGCGGACCGCCCCCACCGGGTGTCAGGTAGCGGCTCGTTCGGCGAGGCTGCGTTCCACGCAGAACTCGTTGCCCTCCGGGTCCGTCAGGGTGACCCAGCCGGTGCCGTCCGGCCGGCGGTGGTCCTCGAAGAGCTTCGCGCCGACCTCGATCAGCCGGTCGACCTCTTCGTCCCGGGTGCGATCCTGCGGCTGCAGATCAAGGTGTACGCGATTCTTCACCGCCTTGCCGTCCGGCACCCGGATGAACAGCATCGTCGGGTGCCCCTCGGCGATCAGCGACACCTCGGGGTCGCCAGGCTCGTCCTCGACGCGCATCGGCCGGCCGACCACCACCGACCAGAACTGGGCGAGCTCGTACGGATCACCAGTCGTATCGAACGTGATGTTGTGAATGCTTGCAACCATCGCACTCTCCGGAAGTGGATAAGCGCGCCCCAGGTGACAGCAGGTCAGCGGTGCCGGCGACGGGGCGCGGGGGACTCAGGAGTGAACATCTCAACCGCACCTCCTCTCGCCAAGGCTGACCGGGTGATCGTCGCATCCCCCAGCCGAATCGTGCAACCCGCCACCTTCCCGACCGCTCGATCGCCGAATGGTCGCGTGGGAAACCCGCTCCGGCCGGTGGCAGAGCTCGTCGTTTGCTGTGTCAGCTCCCGACATGGACCACGAATTGTCCCTGCCGGCCGGAGCGCCGGCCGGGGAGATCGGCAGGACCGCGCGGGAAGGGCTCGGCCTGTCCGTGGTGGAGTGATGCCGGGTCGTCCGGCGGACGGCACCTGCGCCTACTCGCCGCGCTTCCGGCGTCGGATAGTGATCACTCCTGCGACGACCAGGAGAACGGGCAGGACAAGTCCCCACAGCAACCAGCCGTTCACCAGAACCTCCACGCGACTCGTCGGTCCTTCAGCTTCGCGGCACCGCCCGACGACGGAATCATTCCGGCGGGATGAACGGCGCCCTAGTTGTCGTGGGCCATATGGTCGACGACCGCGACCACCGCCAGCACCAGTGCCGGATCCTCGCCGCCCGCGACGTCGACGGTGTACGTGTCCCGCATCCGCAACCAGCGCTTCGTCACCACCGCCACCTCGCGGTCGCCGCGCGTGATCGTGTACTCGTGATCGATGATGTTGCCGGTCACGTCCATCTCCGCGCCGTGCTCCATCTGCACCACCCAGCGGTCGCGCAGCGGGGTGAGGTGGGCCTTCTTCATGGTGGCGACCGTGCGGCCGTCGGCGTCCTCGATCGTCATGGTCTTGCGAAGGCGCGCGATCTTCTGCCGGATCTTCAGGACCGCGTGGCCGTCCGCGTTCTCCAGCACCAGGGTGTCGCGGATGCGCATCGCCTTGCCGTCGATCCTGTAGACCCTGCGGCCGTCCTCGTCCTCGATCCAGTAGTCGTCGCCGATGGAGACCAGCTTCTGGCGCATCCGGAAGCGCCGGGTCCCGTTCGTACCGTCCTGCATGTCGCCCTCCTCAATCTGTTCGGCGGCGGACGACCATCGCCCCCGCCACGAGCGCCACGCCGGCCACCAGGGCGATGACCGCGATCCGGCCGGTCCGGCCCGCCCGGCAGTCGGTCGCCGGATCGTCGTGGGACAGGGCGCACGCCATGCGGGCGCCGCGGTCGCGGCCGTACCGTGCGGTCAGCTCCTGCCGGAGGTCGCGCCACTGCCTGCGGCTGTCCGCGACGGCGCCGGCCACCGCGTTCGCGAAGTTGTCGCCGACGGCGCCGCGCGGTGTCGTCGGGTCGGCCGTCTTACCGGTCGCCGGGTCGATCAGGCCGCGGTCCTTGTTGAGCGCGGCGTGCGCGACGCGGGACTGGCACGGGCCCACGCCGGGCACCCGGTCCTGCAGCACGTAACAGCCGGTCGTCAGGTCCTCCGGCACCGCCGGCTCCGTCCGGGTGCGCAGGTCGAGCACCGGGCTCACGCCGCGGCGGTTCAGGCCCGGCGGATTCTGCTCCCCGACCGGACGGGACGGGTCGGCCTCGTCGGACCAGTTGCTGTGCGAGTAGAAGTCCTGGACGCCGTGCAGCACCCGGCCGAACGCGCCGAGCGAGGCGCACTTGGCCCGTTTCTCCGCCCGCTCCTGCGCGCTGCACTCGGTGCCCAGGTCGACCTCGCCGGCGATCACGCCGCCCTCGTCGTCGAGCAGGGCCGCCGCGCGGTCCACGGCCTCGCGGAACCGCGTACGCATCCGGGTCACGCAGTCCCGCAGCACCCTGGTCGCCGCCTCGCGCGTCCGCGGGTAGTCATCGGCGACGAAGTCGGCGCCGTCGCAGTGGGCGGCGGGGTCGGCCATCTCGTCGCTGTCCGGCGCGCCGACGGCGCCGAACGCGTGGTCGTGACCGGCGAGGTAGTCGGCGGACCGCGGTTCGAAGCAGGCGGACCGGGCGCCGGCGTCGCCGGCGCAGGCGAGGGCGGCCCGCGTGATGCGCTCGTGTTCGCGGCTCTGGCCGCCGCCGTTGATCGTGCCGAACGCGGCGGCGGGCGCCGGCGCCGTCGCGAGCCAGGTCGCGACGAGCGCCGGGAGCAGAACGAGAACCCGCCGTGCCGGCACAGCGCCCGCCTTCCGAGGCCGCCGTCGGCCGGCGGCCCGGCCTCAGATGGTGCGGCATCCGGGGCCGCGCGGCGTCATCCCGCCGGGATGGTCGTCGGTACGTCCACCGACGGGATGACGCACGTGCTATTGGTCGAATGGCCGATGCCGGCCGTGCGCGGCCCCGAGGAGGACACGGAGTAGCGCGTGGGCGCGGAGGTTGCGCGCGCCGCGTGCCGATCCGGTAGCCGGCCTCACGCGGCCGGCGCGTCGGGACGCCGGTCGGTCAGGGGCCACGGCCGTTGGGACGTGGCTGGCACGCCGAGCGTGTCCAGCCGGCGCAGGATCACCCCTTCGCGTAGCGCCCACGGACAGATCTCCAGTTCGCTGACCGGCAGTGTGCGCATCGCGGCCCGGGCCACCATTGCGCCGGCCACGAGCTGGTGGGCGCGACCCGGGCTGACTCCGTCCAGGGTGGCCAGGTCGGGCGAGGCCATGTGGCTGATGAAGCTGAACAGCTGGCACAGTCCGACGTCGGTCAGGGTGCGGCGGGCGCGCTGCCCGGTGCCGGCCGGGGCCCCTGCGGCGAGTCGCGCCAGCGAGCGGAACGTCTTCGAGGTGCCGACGGCGAGTTCGTACGGTCCCGCTTGGCGTATCCGGTGGGCGACCGGCGTGAGGGTGGCTTCGAGATGGTCGGTGAGTGCCTCGATGTCGCGGCGGGTGGGTGGGTCGTGGGTCAGCCGCTGGCGGGTGAGTCGTCCGGCGCCGAGGGGGAGCGACAGTGCCACCTCGGGGTCCTCGTCACGGCCGGCGGCCAGTTCCAGCGATCCGCCGCCGATGTCGAGCACCAGCAGCCGCCCGGCGGACCAGCCGTACCAGCGGCGGACGGCCAGGAACGTGTAGCGGGCCTCGTCCTCGCCGGACAGCACCTGCAGGCCGACACCGGTCTCGGACCGGACCCGGGACAGGACGGCGGCCGAGTTGTCCGCGTCGCGTACCGCCGAGGTCGCGAAGGCGACCAGCTCCGCACAGCCCGCGATCGTCGCGGCCGCCTTCGCCCGGGCCACGGCACGGACGAGTCCGTCGGCACCCGCCCGGGTCAGCCGCCCGGCGTCGATGTGCTCGGCGAGCCGCAGCTGCGTCTTCTCGGAGCGCATGGGATGGGGATGCCCGCCCGGGTGCGCATCGACGACGAGCAGATGCACGGTGTTGGAGCCGACATCCAGCACACCGAGCCGCATGCCAACAACGGTAACGCTGAGTACGGGGAGCCCGGTGGCCGCGCTACGGGATTCATCAGGCGTTCAATGTTTGTTTGTCCCGGGAACATGATCCGAGTACGGAACCCGGCATCGGCGGGGACGGGGTCAGAACTGACGCTCCGCCTCGGGGATGCCGAGGTCGGCGAACAAGGCGAGGGCGCGCTGCTGATGCTGGTGCGCCTCGTCGGCGTCGCCCGTGGAGTGGTGGACGTGGGCGAGACCATGGTGCGCGCGAGCCTGCTCGTACCGCTCGCCGATCTCGGTGGCCATGGCCAGAGCGGCGGCGTGCGAGGCGCGCGCCCGGCGGAGTTGGCCGCCGGCACACATGGTCCGGCCGAGGCTGTTGAGCGCCGTGGTCTCTCCGCCCCGGTCGCTCATCTCGCGGAAGACGGCGAGGGCCTGCCGATGGTGCTCGATGGCCGGCCCGTGCCGGCCCAGTCGCTGGAGGGCGCCGCCGAGGTTGGTCAGCGCATAGGCTTCCCCCTCGCGGGCGCCGATCTGGCGGTACAGGGCGAGGGCCTGCCGGTGGTGCTCGACGGCCCGCTCGGGCCGGCCCAGTCGCAGGTGGACGAGGCCGAGAGTGTCCAGTGCGTAGCCTTCCCCCTCACGGGCACCGATCTCGCGGAACAGGGCGAGCGCCTGCCGGAGGAGACGGGTGGCCTCCCGGTGCCGTCCCAGTCGCAGGTGGACGAGGCCGAGGGAGTCCAGGGCGTAACCCTCACCGCAGCGGTCCTGGATGTCCCGGTGGAGGGTCAGGGCCTGCTGGTGGTGCTCGATGGCCTGCGGGTACCGGCCGAGCCGCTGAAGGATGAGGCCGAGGTTGTTGAGCGTGAAGCCTTCGCGGTCGCGGCTGCCCAGCTCACGATGTATATCGAGGGCCTGCTGCAGATGATCGGCGGCGTGCTCGAACCGGCTCAGCCCCCAGTAGATGATGCCGAGGTTGCCCAGCGCGCGGGCCGTACCCTCGCGGTCGCCGACCTCGCGGCACAGCCGGAGGGCCCGCTCGTGCAGGCCGGCTGCCTGCTGGTACCGGCCGCGCCGCCAGTCGACGGCGCCCAGGTTGTTCAGGGCCTGGGCTTCGGCGGCCCGGTCGCCGGTGTCGCTCGCCGCCCGGCGTGCCAGGGTGTGCAGGACGGCTGCCGCCCCGTGATGCCCGCCGGCGTCGAGGTACCGCCACAGGGTGGCGGCCAGGCCGGTGGTGTGGGACGGCCAGCCGTGGTCGGCGGCGTGGCCGGCGGCGGCGATGAGGTTGGCGCGTTCGACATCCAGCCAGGCCAGGGCGGCCACCGGATCGTCCACCGGCGGGACGGCGGTGTCCGGCGGCCGGATCTGGGACCGGCGGTGCCGTTCGGCCGGGAACAGTGTGTGCGTGGCCGCGCCCGCGGTGTGCAGGAGATGGTCGAGGAGGCGGGTCAGGGCGTGGCGGCGGGCCGAGGGGCGGTCCTCGTCGCGGGCCTGGGCGGTGGCGTAGGCGCGTACCAGGTCGTGGAAGACGAACCGGCCCGGTGCGGCCGACTGCAGGAGATGATCGCCGCACAGGTGGCGCAGGTCTTCGCCGACCGCATCGACCTCGGTGCCGGTGAGCGCGGCCGCAGCGTAGGCGTCGAAGTCGTGACCCGGGTGCAGGGTCAGCAGCCGGAAGATCTGTTGCCGGGCGGCGGGCAGGTGCTGATAGGACTGGTGCAGGGCGAGTTCGACGCCGGTGTCCACGCGCCGTTCCCGGTGGCGTTCGTCGAGCCGGTCGGCGTGGTCGGTCAACGTCCAGCCCGGCGTACCGCGAATGTGCGCGGCGACCAGGCTCAGCGCCAGCGGCAGGTACCCACAGCGCCGGACGATCCGGGCCGGGGCGCGCGGATCCGCGCCGGGCGGAATCCCTTGTACCGCACGGGCGAGAAACGTCAGGGCCTCGTCGAGCGTGAACACGTCCACCGACAGGTGCGTCGCGAGGGGCAGGTCCGCCAGGTTGCGCCGGCTGGTGACCAGGGTGAGACACCCTGGTGTGGCCGGCAACAGCGGGCGGACCTGCTCGACGGTGGCGGCGTTGTCCAGCACCACCAGCGCCCGGATGCCGGCGAGGCGGTCGCGGTAGGCGGCGGCGCGGGCGTCGAGATCGTGCGGGATCTCCTGGCCGGGCATCCCGAGCAGGCGCAGGAACCCGTCCAGCACCGCGGCCGGGTCGGCCGGCGGCTGTGTCGGGTCGGGATCGAACCCGCGCAGGTCGACGAAGAGCACCCGCTCGAACGGCTGTTCCCGATGGAGCTGGTGCCCGGCGTGGACGGCGAGCTGGGTCTTGCCGACCCCGGCCATTCCCTCGATCGCGGAGATCACCACCGCCTCTCCGGCACGGGCCGCCCGGTGGAGGCGGTCGAGTTCGCCGGTGCGGCCGGTGAATCCGGCCAGGTCCTGCGGCAGGCGGTCCTGGACCCGGACCTGGGCGACCGCCTCGATCTCCCCGCCGATCACCCGCAACGCCTGGCGCCACTGCGTGACGTATCCGATGTCGGGGTGCAACGCCTGGACCAGCGCGACCACCAGCTCGGTGTCCAGCCGGCGCCGGCCGGGCCGGAAGCAGTACGCGACGGTGGACTTGCACACCAGCTCATCGGCCGGCCGCCCGGCCGCCGTCCAGGCGGCGTTGACCCGGTCCTTGATCGTCTCGTACGAGGGGTCACCGGCCCAGACCTTCAACCGCCGCAGCCGCTCGACCAGATCGGCGAGGCTCCGCGCCCGTCCCGGATCGGGCAGCGTCGTGAACGCCTCCTCCGGCGTGGTCACCGGGCCCGCTGACAACGTCATCACCCACCCCCGTGAGTCGGGTCGATGTCTCAGTGTTCCGGAGGGTAGCGACCGCACCGTCCACCGGCGGTCGCGCACCGGACAGTCCACGCCGAACGCGGCCTCGCTAGAAGCGGAACCGGTGCCGAGCGCTGCGCCGGTTCACCCGGGCCGGTGCCTTGGTGCGGGTGTCGCCATGGGCCGGCTGCTCGTTCGGCTCATGGCTTCGGGTGAAATCCCGCATCGTCACCACAAAGCCCTGGACCAGGCGATCCTCGCGCAGGTCGCGGTAGGTGGCCTCGACCAGCACCTGGCTGCCGTCCGCCCGCACCAGCGAGCAGAACACCACGCCGTCGCCGGAGCCGCGGAACGCCTGACGCAGCTGGGTGCGATCGTCCGGATGCACCAGGTCGCCGAGGGTGGCCAGAGGTGGAAGGTCCGGCACGCGGAGCAGCTCGCGCAGCGACGGACTGGCGTACCGGATGCGCTGGTCCTCGTCGATCACCACGGTGATGTCCGCGCTGGTCCGGATCACCGCGCGCAGATAGAGGTCGCTGTCGCGGCGGCCGACCGCCTCCACCAGGGAGATGCGATCCAGCGCGAGCGCCGCCTGACCGGCCAGCACCTCCAGCGCGTCGCGAGTGGCGGTCAGCGTGTCCCGGCGGCCCACCAGGATCAGCGCGCCGCCGCTGGGCCGGGCGACGGCGAGCGGCTCCAGCCAGAGCGGACAGACCAGGGTGGCGTGGTCGTGGCCGGCGTTGTCGAGCCACCAGCTGCGCGGCGGTGCGCCGGCCTCGGGGCCGGGCACCGCTTCGAGCGTGAGCTGGCGGTCGTCGGTGGCGAAGTCGACGCTGCGGACCGCGTCCGGCGGCATGAGCTGGGCGATCGCGGCTCGGATCGCCTTGTCGACGGCCACCGCGTCGGCGGCGGCGACCAGCGCGGCGCTCGCCTGCCGCAAGCCGCGCTCGCGGGTCAGGGCGCGGCGGTTCAGGGTCATCGCGTCGGTCAGGCGGGTGATGGTCAGAAGCAGGGTGATCCCGCCGGCCACGGCGATCACCACGCCGTCGCCCACCGTGCCCTGGACCGCCTCGACCAGCAGAACGACCGGCGGGGTGGCGACGGAGATGCCCAACAGCGCCGCCCAGCGCCCGCGCCACGGGCTCGGACGCGGCGTCGCGGGCTCGGTGAGCCGCACCATCGACGGGTGCAGCGCGGCGGCGCCCCACGCCAGATAGAGCACCACGAACCCGGACTCGCTCAGCCGGCCCGGCCACAGTGGCTGCGCGATGTCACTGACCAGCACCCCCACCGCGCCGACGACCAGCAGCGCGGCCGACGGGTTCCGGCCCACGGCGACCAGCAGGCGGGCGACCACCGCGAGGAGCAGCAGGGCGCCGATGACGTACGCCCCGGAGATGTTCCCGATCTGGCCCGCGTCGCCGATGACGAACACCCAGACCACCAGCAGCGTCGAGCACGCGAGCGCCAGCAGGTCGATCAGCCGTGCCCGGTCGACGAGAATCGCGCCGATGCGGGTCAGCTGCAGCAGGCTGCCGGCGACGAACACGAACATGGCGTAGAAGCAGAGATCGGCCACCCCGGGCCGGCCCGACGCGGTCAGCACGTCGCCGGCGGCACTCGCCACAATGGCGGCGGCGAGCAGGAGCCACGGTCCGATCCGGGCAGGTCGGTGACGGCGGACCCCGTAGACGATGGCGGACGCGCTACCGATTCCCAGCACGCTCCATTCGATGGCCCTCAGCACGGCCCCACTAGTACCAGTGCCGTCGCTGTGTGTCCATGCCGGTGTATACGTAGCGCGATGACTTGTGGCATTGGCACACCCTACGGCGGCAACGCGATGAGCCGACTGGGCCGGGACGGAGCGTCAAAGTGCGAGGGCGAACCGCGCGGCGTCAGATGCGGGGCGCGACGGTGGCCATGGCGCGGTCGATGGCGTCACCGAGCGAGCCCGCCGCGCCGGATGCCAGCCATGCGTGCTGGGCGGCGACCAGGCATCCGAAGGCCGCCGCGGTGACCGCGCGGGGCGCCGGATCGTCGACGGCGTACGGCTTGCCGGCCATGTCGGCGCGCTCCCGCAGCACCTCCACCACCGCGTCCTGGATGAGCTGCAGCTTCCGCAGGTAGGCGGCGAACAGCGCGGGCGTCTCCAGGAGTACCCGATGGGTAGCCTCCGCGGTCTGTGGCCGGCCGGGTTCGTCCAGCATGAAGAACAGGTGGCGCAGGGACGTCCAGACCGGCTCTTCGGCCGGCCGGGAACGCAGCGTCTGCAGCATCACGGGCACGGTGGCGTCCATCTTGCCGACCACGATGTCTTCCTTGGTGGCGAAGTACCGGAAGACGCTGCGCTGTGACATGCCCACGGCGGCGGCGATGTCGTCGATGGTGGTGGCGTCGTAACCGCGCTCGATGAACAGCGAGAGGGCAGCCTCGCCGATCTCCCGCTGTACCGCTCGGCGGGTGCGTTCGCGCAGACCTGACTCGACGTTCATGACGGGCTGACCGTATCACCCACGCCACGGTTGACAGTTACTGACAGAACTGTCGTAGGTTGTCATCCGACCGAGATCGATACCTGCAACGACGGGACTGACGTCATGAACGCGGTGCTGCCGCTCACCCGCACCTGCCCATTCGCGCCGCCGGCCGAGCACGTCCGCCTGCAGGAGACCGAGCCCGTGGCCTGGGTGACGCTGCCGACCGGGGAGCAGGTGTGGGCGTTGACCCGGATCGACGACATTCGCACGATGCTGACCGACCCGCGGTTCAGCGCCGACCGTACGCACCCCGGGTTTCCCCACCTCGCGCCCGGCCGCCGGGCGATGGCCGGCTCGCTCAAGCGCATGATGGTCTCGATGGATCCGCCGGAGCACGGGCGGGCCCGCGGGGCCGTGGTGGGGGAGTTCACGGTCAGGCGGACGGCCGCGCTGCGGCCGCGGATCCAGCAGATCGTCGACGAGCGTATCGACGCGTTGGCGGCCGGCCCACGCCCCGCCGATCTCGTGCCGGCGCTGTCGCTGCCGGTGCCCTCCCTGGTCATCTGCGAGGTGCTCGGCGTGCCCTACGCCGACCACGCATTCTTCCAGCGCAGCACGGAGGCGCTCCTCCGGCGGACCACACCGCCGGAGGAGCGGCAGGTGAGCCTCGGCGGACTCCACGCCTACCTGCAGGAGCTGGTCGCCCGCAAGGCCGCCGAACCCGGTGACGACCTGCTCAGCCGCCAGCTCGACGGTGGCGCCGACCGGCAGGACGTGGTCAGCCTCGCGATGCTGCTGCTGATCGCCGGCCACGAGACCACCGCGAACATGATCTCCCTGGGCGTCATGATGCTGCTGCGGCACCCCGACCAGCTCGCCGCGATACGCGACGACCCGGGCCGGACACCGCGGGCCGTCGAGGAACTGCTCCGCTACTTCACCATCGGCGAGTTCTCGCTCTCCCGGGTCGCGGTCGGCGACGTCGAGATCGGCGGGAAGCTCATCCGCGCCGGTGAGGGTGTCGTCGTGCTCTCCAACGCGGCGAACCGCGACCCGGCCGCCTTCGCCGACGGCGACCGGTTCGACGTCGGGCGCGACGCGCGGCACCATGTCGCGTTCGGCTTCGGCGCCCACCAGTGCCTCGGACAGAACCTCGCGCGCGCGGAGCTGCAGATCGTCCTCGACACGCTGTTCCGGAGGCTTCCCGGTCTGCGCCTCGCCGCGCCCGTCGACGAGCTGCCGTTCAAGGACGACGCCAACATCTACGGCCTGTACGAGCTGCCGGTCACCTGGACGGTGCCATGACCCGCATCGTGGCGGACGCGACCCGCTGCGTCGGCGCCGGCCAATGCGTACTCACCGATCCGGCCACGTTCGACCAGGACGGCGCGAGCGGTGTCGTCGTGTTGCTGCGCGCTGCTGTTTCCGACGAGGGCCTGGCCCTGGCGCGGGCGGCGGAGTATCTGTGCCCGGGCCGGGCGCTGTCGCTCGTCGAGTGAGCCAGGTTCCCGGAGCCGCATGCGCGGGCCTGGCACCTGCGCATCGGCAGACGGCCGCCGCATCGGGCCGGTTCGTAGAGTTGGCGCATGCGTATCGAATTCGCCCCGTCACGCCGGTCGAGTCTGGGGATCGAATGGGAGTTCGCCTGCGTCGACCGCCGGAGCGGCGACCTGGCTCCCGCGGCTCCGGACCTGCTGGCGAAGCTCGGCGCGGCGGACGCCTTCCCGCATGTGACCAACGAGCTTCTCACCAACACGGTCGAGATCGTCAGTGCCCCGCACCGCCGGGTCCGGGACTCCGTCGACGACCTGGCGCGGCTGGTCGAGCGGGTGAGTGCGATGGCGGAGCCGATGGGTGTCGACCTCATCTCGTCGGGGACACACCCGTTCAGCCAGTGGTTCCAGCAGCAGGTGACGCCGGGCAAGCCGCGGTACGACACGCTGATCGACCGCACCCGCTGGTGGGGCCGGCAGATGATGATCTGGGGCGTACACGTGCACGTCGCGGTCGAGGATCGCCGCAAGGTGCTGCCGATCATCGACGGCCTGCTGACGTACCTGCCGCACTTCCAGGCGCTCAGCGCCTCCAGCCCGTTCTGGGCGGGGGAGAACACCGGGTACGCCTCCAACCGGGCGCTGATGTTCCAGCAACTGCCGACCGCCGGGTTGCCGCCGCAGTTCACCGAGTGGTCCGAGTACGAGGCGATGGTGGCCGATCTGCAGCACACCGGTGTGATCGAGGAGCTGAACGAGCTGCGCTGGGACATCAGGCCCGCCCCGAAATGGGGCACGATCGAGGTGCGGACGTTCGACGGGATTCCCACCGCGCGCGAGATCGGCGGGATCGCGGCGTTGACCCAGTGCCTGGTCGAACACTTCTCGTCGGAACTCGACGCCGGCCGCGAAGTCCCGAAACTGCAACCGTGGTTCGTCCGCGAGAACAAGTGGCGGGCGGCGCGCTACGGCATGGACGCGATCATCATCCGGAACTCCGCCGGTGACGAACGACTCGTGACCGAGGACCTCGCGGAGTTGCTGTCGGCCCTCGCGCCGACCGCCCAGGCGCTCGGCTGTCCGGCGGAGCTGGACGGCGTGCGGGACATCATCGACCGGGGCGCGAGCTATCAGCGTCAGCTCCGGGTCGCCGCGGCCAACGGCGGTAGCCTCAAGGCCGTCGTGTCCTCGCTCGTCTGGGAACTGCGCGAGGACAGGCCAGGCTCCTAGCGGGATGTCTCACCGGCCGCCTCCGGCGTGCAGGACGCCGCCGGTCCAGGCGGGAAAGCCGGCACCGAGTACGGAGGCGACGTCGGCGCCGGCCGGGTCGATCCGCAGGCCGTTGTCGAGGGCGCGGCGCGCGGCGGCGGCCATGTCGGCGGGGTCGGGACCGGCGTCCAGAAGGGTCTGCACGAAGGAGACGTGGCCGGCGTGGATGAGCACCGGGATACCGCCCTTCGCGCGTACCCCGGGGATGTGGCCGGCGTCGGTGATCTCGACGATCGGAGCGCCGGGGGCGAAGAACACCGCCGCCAAGGGGTTGTCGACGATCTGCGGGAACTCCCGCACTCCGGTCCGCGTGCCGTCCGCGGGAAGCCGGGTGGGTGCCGTGGCGAGCGCACGCATCGCGGAGAACAGATGTGCCAGACCCGGGAACTCGGGCGCACTCAGCAGGGCCCGGCAAGCCGCCGTCTCGATGTCGAAGGCCTCGTCCAACGGCGCCGCCGCGCTGCGCACCGCCACCTCGTGCACCGCGGCGAGGGCACGTACCGGTGACCCTTGTGAGCGGCGGTGCACCTCCTCGGCCACGCCCGGCGGCTCCGCGGTCCCACCGGGAAGCGCGTAACCGGGTCGCTCCCACCGCTGCACGAAATGCCCGGCCGGCTGCGCCCGAACCCAGGCCCGCGCCGCGGCGACCGTGTCGTCGGCCAGCTCGTCCACCAGGCCGGCGGCCAGCGCCTGCGCGGGGTGGTACACCGTGCCGGGGCCGACGATCTCGAGCACCGTCGCGGCGATCCCGAACATGCGGGTCGCGCGGACCGTTCCGCCACCCGCCGGGAGGATGCCCATCCCGGTCTCGGCGAGCGCCCACACGACTGACGGGTTGTTCGCGCCGACCCGGTAGTGGCAGGCCAGCGCCAGCTCGAAGCCGCCGCCGAGCGCGGAGCCGTTGAGCGCGGCGGCGACCGGCCGGCCCAGGGTCTCCAGCCGGCGCGCCTGGTCGCGCAGCGGTGTCAGCAGCTCGTAGGTGGCGGCGGCCTCGTCCGGGGTGATCTCGCCCGGCACGAAGTCGGGGCCGGCGATGAAGGAGCGTTTCGCCGAGGTGAGCACGACGCCACGCAGCCGGCCGAGGTGCCGGGTGAGGTCGTCGAGGCAGGCGCCGAGCCCGTCGTAGTGGCGACGGTTCAGCATGTTCGCGGTGCGGCCGGGGTCGTCGAGGGTCACGGTGACGACGCCGTCGGCGTCCCAGGACCAGCGCGCCGAACCAGACTGTTGGACATCCGTCATACGGTTAACGTAGGCGATGGTATGACGGATGTCCAACTGTATGGTGGGGGCATGGCCCGGGAGGACGACGCGATGCCGGACATCGCCGAGGTGACGATGGTCGACGTGCTGCGGGCGGTCGCCGACCCGATCCGCCTCCGTATCGTGCAGACGCTCGCCGACGGCCTGCCGCACGGCAAATGCGGCACCCACTGGGATTTCGGCGTGCACAAATCGACCATGACGCACCACTTCCGCACGCTGCGGCAGGCAGGCCTGACCCGTACCGTCGTGTCCGGCCGCACGCACACCGTCGAGTTGCGCCGCGACGAGCTCGACGTCCGCTTCCCCGGCCTGATCGACGCCCTGACCACTGCCGCCGGCGTGCCACAGCGGCAGGGTTGAGTCACCGCCGCGGGCGCACGGCCGGCGGCCTCGGCGGTTCCTGAGATCTGGAACCGGGCGATGAGCGGAGGCCCAGCTCGACCGGTCTAGGCTGCCGACGTGCCGGTGGTGATCGAGGTCGTGACGTTCGTCCAGGCTGCTTCGGACGTCGTGTTCGACCTGGCGCTCGACGTGGACGTCCATGCCGCGTCGATTCCCGACAGTGCCGAGACCGCGACGACGAGCACCGGCCGGCGTCGCCTCGCGCTCGGTGACGAGGTCACCTTCCGTGCTCGTCACTTCGGCCTTCGCTGGCGCATGGCCAGCCGGATCACGGTGTGCGAGCGTCCGTATCGGTTCGTCGACGAGCAGACCCGGGGGCCCTTCCGGATGCTGCGTCACGAGCATCTGTTCCACACCCTGCGGCCCGGGACCACCCGGATGACGGATCGGATGACCGTTGGTGCACCGCTCGGGCCGGTGGGGGTGGTGGTGACTCGTCTGCTGCTCGCCCCGTACCTGCGACGGCTCCTGGAGGAGCGTGCCGCTCACCTCAGGCGGGCGGCCGAGGCGTGTGCCGGTCAGCCTTGACGGTGCTTCCCCGGCACAGGGCGGATCCACGCTTCCGGGCGGTGGGTGTGGTGGGTGACTGATCAGAGGTCGTCGAGGATGCGTTCCAGGTCGCGTTCGCCCTCGCGCGTCTGCACGCCCGCGGCGAGTTGCCGGTGGGCCGACGCGACCATGTCCTCGGTGAACAGGGAGAACAGGGCGGCATTCTCCACGGCGTACGCACGGTGCGGGATTTTCGGGGTGATGGTCTCGACGGTGGTCTTGACGGCGGCGACGACCTCCGGCCGCAGGCGCGCGATCCGGCGTGCCAGCCGGTCGACGAAGGCGTCGATCTCGTCGGCGGGGAGTGCGCGATTGACCAGGCCGTAGCGCTCGGCCAGTTCGGCGCCGACCAGCTCGCCGCCGAGCAGCAGTTCCAGGGCGCGTTCCCGGCCGAGCAGACGGGCCATGTGCACCGTCCCGCCACCGCCGGGAAGGATGTCCATCACGGCCTCGGGCTGGGCCTGGCCGGATCGTCCGATCGCCGCGAAGCGCATGTCCAGGTACATGAGGAACTCGTTGCCGGCGCCGCGGGCAAAACCACTGATCTTGCCGATGGTGACCTGTGGCAGGCTACGCACCTCGTCGCTCAGGGCCTCGAGGATGTTCATGCCGTCCGCAACCGGCACGTCCGGAGCGGCGGCGATCGCGGCGGCGGTGGCGGCGGGTAGCGCCGCGGGGTCGGTGAGGTAGGCCATGTCGCCGTGCGCGCTGAAGAACTCCGGGTCGGCGCTGTCGAACACGACGACGCGGACCTCGGTGTCGTGGCGTACCCGGTTGACGAAGCCGCGCAGTGACGGCAGCAGGACGCCGTCCAGGAGATTCAGCGGCGGGTGGTCGAGGGTGGCGACGGCGACGCCGTTCGCGACCGCGATGCGTACCCCGGGCAGGTCGTCGTAGTCCATCTATACTCCTTACCGAACTGGGGAGTTTCCCCGGAAATTATGTGGGGACCATCCCCACTTAGTCAATGAGGAGTGATGTTGGCCAAAGCACGCCCGCTGCGCGCCGACGCCCAGCGCAACCGCGACGCGATCCTGTCCGCCGCCCGGGAGACGTTCGAGGAACAGGGCGTGTTCGCCCCGCTCGACGCGATCGCGTTACGCGCCGGCGTCGGCAACGCCACGCTCTACCGCAACTTCCCCACCCGGGACGATCTGGTGTCCGCCGTCATCGCGGGCTTCTTCACCCGAGCGCTGGCCGAGGCCGACGAGCTGGCCCGAACGCTGCCGCCGGCAGCCGCACTCGGCGAGTGGCTGATCCGGGTGAGCTGGGGCCTGCGGATCTGGCACGACCTGCCCACGTGCCTCGCCACCGCGCACGACGACGACGCCTCGCCGTTGCACTCGGCGAACGCGCCGCTGGTCGAGCGGATCGGCGTGCTGCTGGACGGCGCACGGGCGGCCGGCCAGATCGGGGACGAGATGACAGCGGACGAGGTGTTCGAGTTGGTCCTCGCCCTGTCCTGGGGCATCGACCGATTCGGTGACGACCAGGCGAAGGCGCGACGCCGAGTCACGACCGCGATGACCGGAATCTACGCGCGGCCGGACCCTCTCCCACTCTGACGAGCGGACGACCACGGCCAGGCCATCCGTAGGCTGGCGGGGTGCGGATCGACCTGGTTGCCCTGATCGTTGACGAGTACGACTCGGCCATCGCCTTCTTCACCGGCGTACTCGGCTTCGACCTCGTCGAGGACTCACCCTCACTCACCAACGACGGACAGCCGAAACGCTGGGTGGTCGTCCGTCCGCCCGGCGCGCAGACCGGGCTTCTCCTTGCCCGGGCCGACGGAGAACACCAGACCGCGGCCGTCGGTCATCAAACAGCCGGACGGGTCGGGTTCTTCCTCCGCGTCGACGACTTCGACGCCACGTACCGACGGATGACCGAGGCCGGCGTCACCTTCGTACGCCCGCCGCGTACCGAACCCTATGGCCGCGTGGCCGTCTTCCTCGACATCGCCGGGAACCGGTGGGACCTCCTCGGCGACGTGCGAGCCGGAGAAGGCCCGGCTGCATAGTGCTGGGATGACATTCGGCGGGCCGCATCGTCGCTGCGTTGGAAAATCAACCGATCATCCGACCACGGACAGCGGAAACCCACGAGTTTCGCGATTCCGACATGGGACAGGGTTGCATTCTTCCGGTCGGGCGGCAAGGGTTGTCCAGGAAATATCATGAGGTGAAAGTGACTCTGGATGCCCGAACGGTTTTCGCGCAGATCATTCGTGAGCGGCGCACTGTCATGTGGAGCATTGTCGGCGTGGGGCAGTCTGGTTTTCAGTGGCCGGCCCGCGCCGCGACCGCAGCGCAAGGTCACGCTTACCATCGCGAGCGGTGCGGATCTCACCGGTGCCAGGCAGTTGCTCAACGACGTCTGGAATGAGGGTGACCCGAACTGCACCGCGGAATACCGCATTGCCGAAGGGTCGACCTCCGACCAATTCCGCCAGATGCGGGGATGGGCGGCCAACGGAGAGGTCGACATCGTCAACCTTGACGCCATCCACATGGCGGAGGCGGTCTCGACCGGCTTGTTGAGACCGCTGGACGTCGACAACCGTGCTCAGTTCCTGGAAGCGCCGCTCCGGACCTGTCAGGTGGCCGGCGACGAGCGGCTGTGGGCGGTGCCGTTCAACACGGACTGTGGCGTGCTCTTCCACCGATCTCCCGGCCGGGGATCGCTGCCGAAGCTGCGTGACCTGCTCGAGTCCACCAAGTCCGGAGCGGGGAGGCGCTGGATCGCCCAGCTGCCCCAGAGTCCCGGACCGCAGGGCGAGGCCTTTCTCTGCAACGTCCTGGAGCACGCGCTGGCGATCGACCCGGGCATCGTGGACGCGGACGGCGTCCCGTCCGCCGAAATCGACCGATGGCACGACGCGCTACAGCCGCTCCGGACGGCGATCGGCCGGGACCGGGTGGTCGGCGTGGCGGAGCTCAGCGATGAGAATCGCAGCGTCAACTCGTTCGTCGGGGGCGCTGCCACCATTATGCGCAACTGGCCCACCAGGTTTCGGGAGATTGATCGCAAGGTCGCGGCGGCCATCGCCATCGGTGGTCTGCCGCACGGCATTCTCGGTGGACAGAACCTGGCCATCACCACGCGGACCCGAAATCCCGCCGAGGCGCAGAAGTGGATCGATTTCATGACCGGTCTACCCGCGCAGCACGTACTCGCGGTGCACGGATTCGCGCCGACCCGGACGAATACGTACAACGACGATGTCCTACAGGATCAGGTGCCGCATCTGGAAACCCTGCGAATCCTGATCGGGCAGGCCCGGCCCCGTCCGGGCCTGCCCGACTACGACAATTTCTCGAAGGATGTCCAGGAGCCGCTGCGGGTCTACTTGTTCGACCCGCGGGTCACCAAGCTCCCCGGAAGCTTCGTCGAGCTGATGAAGAAGGCGCGGGCCGGAAAATGAGCGGATTCGCCTTCTTCGAGCAACCCGCCTATCTGCCGTCGCTCTGGGCCACCGCGCTGGTGGTGGCCACCGTCGGGATCACCTCTCTGGTGAACCGGCTGGTCCGGAACAGCCGGCGCGTCGCGGTGCCCCGGCAGCTCTTCATCGTCTCTCTCGCTCTGGCGGCGATCGTGCTGCTGATCCACCTGATCTCCATCGGCCTCGACAAGGCGGACAAGCTGTCCAGCATCATCAGCATGTTCCTGGCCATCGCCACGTTGGGTGTGGCCTCGTGGATCAGCCGGTCGGTGGAGGAGAAGGACGAGGACGAGCACGAACCGACGCGGTAAGACGTGGCCTGGACGCGCGACCCGCGTTGTTCACGCCGTTGCGCGCTGCCGACAGCCATGGACGTAATGGCCCTTCGCCTACCATCCGTGTCATGGCAGCGATGGCGGCGGGGGCGTTTCGCCGGACGGCGGTCGAGCGGTCGGACCAGCGGGTGTCGTGGGAGCGGCCGGATCAGGCGTTCTTCGCGGCGGGAGCATGCCATGTTCTTGCCTGGGCGTGCCGGGATGCGTACGCGGACCGGCCGGTGGAGTTGGCGGCGCTCGTGTTCGAGGGTCGATGGCAGCCGTTTCACGTCTATGCGTCGTGGGAGGGCTGGGCGTTCGACCACTCGGGGTGGAATCCCGAGTCCCACCTGATCGAGATCAATGCGGACTTCGAGCGCCGCATGGTCCAGCGGGTGTCCGTCGGCGTCGGCCTTGACGAGTTCTGCGAGACCTACCACCATCGCAGGCCGGACCAGTTCTGGCGCGATCCGAGGCCGCGCGCCCGCGCGTACCTGAGTCGGAGTACACCGCCATGGGATGCTGCGGCCCGCCGATGACCACCGGGAGTACGCCGTGGACGGTCGGAGGGCCTTATGCCTCGTCCGGCTCGAACGCGGGATGTGCACCGGGGAAGTCGTCCGGGAAGACGCTGACGCGGTGACCGCCCGAGAGGACCATGGACAAGAAGGCCACCGCGCCGCCACCGTCGAACGCGGACCACTCCGGTCCGCGTGCCTCGTTCACCACTACCGTCCACGCATCCGGGTCGTCGGCCGGATGACGTACCCAGTAGCAGAAGTCACCGTTGTCGGTCCGGCCGAACGGTAGCAGTTCGTCGTTTCGGAAGGGGACCTGCTCGCCTCCGTCGCGGAGGTAGTCCAAAGCCCACGCGGTGCGCTCCGCCTGGTGCTCGAGCCGTAGCCCGTCGATGCGCGATCCCGGTTGAAAGACGCCGAGGAACTCGTCGAACGAGCCCGACCCGTACGTTTCGATCAGCCACTTGTAGTCACCTGGGAGCCGCGTGCCCAGTCGTGCCTCCACCGCCGCCCAGTCGGGCACGACGGCTGGTCTGGACGGTGGCGGTACGAGCGCCAGCAGATCGTCCCTTGCCGTCAACGTTTCTCCTCCGCCGCTCGGGTCCGTGGGCATCTCAAGATACGTCCCGCCCATCACCTCACCGCTACCTCGACGTAGATCAACGCCACCAGGACGTCGCGGTCGGCAGGAGACCCACGAGACGCCTACCGCTCGGTCGGCGCCTCGGGCTCGAGGAACTCGAGCCGGTTGCCCAACGGGTCGAATGCGTAGAACCGGCGGTGCCCGGGAAAGTTGCCGTCCCAGTCGACGTCGACGCCCGCGTCCCTCAGTCGCTTCGCCAGCGCGTCGAGGCCGGCGATCAGCAGACCGGGGTGGGCCTTGCGGGCGGCGGTGAAGTCCTGCTCCACTCCGAAGTGGAGCTCCAGGCCACCGCCGCGGAACCAGCAGCCACCGCGGGCGGCCAGTACCGGCGGCTTCGCGATCTCCGTCATGCCGAGGACGCCGCCGTAGAACGCCCGGATCCGGTCCTCGGCACCCGGCGGAATGGCCAGCTGTGTGTGGTGCAGTCCGTGGAACGAGTAGGGCAGCTCGGGTGTGGTGCTCATGGATTCTCCTCCCGCATCGACCAGCTCGAACAACCCACAACATCGGCCGACGGCCACGGGCGCGGCGAAACCCGGCCTGGCTCGAGGCCGACCCTATCCCCGGGGTCGCCGGTCACCCCGGACCGGGACGCGGACGTCCGCCGACCCGGTGGATGCGGAGGTCGGGAAATGCGCGGCGCGGGTGCCCGGGCCGACGGTATGGTCGGCCGGTACGCGGGCCGTGGTCCGCGATGGCGGCGTGTAGCTCAGAAGGAGAGCACCGGGCTGTAGACCCGGAGGGCGCGGGGGCGGATCCCGCCACGCTGGCGATGAGTGACGAGAAGCGACTGACGAACGACGATCGGCCGTCCGCCGGCACGGACTACGTCCTGGGCGAGCTGGCCAGGGCGTTCGCCACCGCGGCGGCGCACGAGGACGCGGCGACGCGGCGGAGGGCCGACGAACGTGGGCGTCGTTGGGCGGCCGTTCTGCGGGGCATGCTGAGCGGCACCCTGCGGATCGGGTCCCGCACGCCGGTGGCCGACCTGCCGGTGTGGGTGACGCCGGAGGTGGTGCGGGGTGGGTTCGCTACCGGCGGGGCCGCTGCCGGCGGGGCGGTGCAGCCGGACGAGGGCGCCCTGGCCCGGCGGCTGGGTGTACCTGCCGAGCGCCGGGCGTTGTTCGCCCACCACCTGACCGAGCGCGGTCTGGCCGAACTGACCGCCCTGCTCGACAGCGGCGCGTACCGGGTGGCTCTGCCGGAGCATGCGGCGCTGCCGGTGGTGGCGTGGCTCCTGCGTGCCGGGGACCGCGACGGCGCGCTGGCGGTGCTCGAGGAGATCGGCCCGTACGCCGACCGGTTGCGGTTTTCGCCCTTCGCCGACGGCACGCCGGACGGTGACCCCGAGGTGGTGTGGCGCGAGACCGCCGCGGACGCGCGGGAAACGCTGGCGCGCCGGCCGCCGAACCCGCGGGTCGAGGCGCAGCGCGAGGCGCTCACCGTCTGGAATCCGTTCGCCGACGAACTGCTCGCGTTGTGGTGCGAAACCGTTGTCGACGGCGTGGTCACGGACGAGGTCGACGACGACTGGCTGCGCCGGGCGTCGGCCCTGTTGCACCGCTACGAGCGTCTCGCTGCCGCTCACACCCGCTGTGGCAAGCATCGGCGGCCCAAGGAGAACCTGGCCATTCTCCGGGCCGCGGTGCAGGAGGTGGTGACCGGCCGGGCACTGGGTCCGCGCACCCGGGGCCTGCTGCAGCACGCCGTCGACGCCATGCTGCGCCGGCGTGGGTTGCCCGGTTCCGCCGAGCATGCCGCGGTGCGTGCGGGGCAGGCCGCGGCGATCGCCCGGCCGACGCACCACCAGCTGGCGCGAATCCTGGTGCGACGGCTGGCGGCCCTGCCGCCCCGGCAGGGCATCGCCGACCTGCCGGCGGTGCTGGCTCCCACGCTCGCCGGCGAGGACGACGGCGTTCCGGCCGGGACCGCCTTCCCCGATCCACTGACCGCGCCGGTACGGCGGGCCCTCGCCGGCACCGTCGGAGATCTGGTGGCGGCGCGGATCGTGGCGTCCGCCGAGGTTCTGGCGACGCTGGTCCCGCAGATCGCTGCCGCTACGGCCGCGGCGCCCTATCGCGACGACACGTTGCGCAGGCTGATGGCCGCCACCTACCGTGCCTTCCGCAACCGCCGCTCGCTGCTGCTGCGCGACCTGGAGCGTCAGGTGCAGCTCGACGAGCTGCCGTGGGTGCGGGCGGTCCGGGTGTACCGCGCCGCCGACGACGACACCCGCGGCGAGGCCCACGCGACGCTGCGCCGGCTGGGCGAACTGGCCATCGACGGATTCCCCGCCACGCTGCTGCCCAATCCACTGGTCAGAGAGCTGGCCACGTTGAGCCGCGAGGCCGGCGCGAACCTGCCCTGGGTGAGTGAACTCGCCGCGGACATCTTCGAGGGAACCTTCTCCGCCACCTTCGTGGGGGCCGCGGAGATCGCCGCCGATCTGCTCCGGGGGACCCTGTACAGCCGGTACTACGACATCGACTACGACCTGGTCCGAGCTGCCGGGAGCACCGTCGAGCGCGGCCCGCACGCCGCAGCCACGTCACCCGCGTTCGACGCGCTGTGCCGGGACCGCGCCGGAGCACGAGGCGGCTACTCCGTCGCCGCCAACGGCACGGTCATCGAACAGGCACAGATCATCACCACCCACAACCTGGCGACGCTGGTGGCCCGGGTCGCCGTGCGTCCGTCGTCCGACTGGTCGACCACGGCCGACCGCGCCTTCGCCGTCGCGGGCACCCTCGCCGGGCGGCTGCGCGGCAATCCGAGGCCGCTCGGCACGATCAAGGACATCGCGTACGCCTGGCGGCATCTGGTCTTCTACCTGTCGCTCTGCGAGCCCGCCGACGTGACCACCCGGCTCGCCCACTGGTCGCGCGATCTCGACAACCGGCCGGGACATGTACGGGCCGCGCTCGCTCCGGCGCTCGCCGGCCTGGCACACGTCGCCGCCGGTAACACCGTGGCGCCGGACGGCACCGCCGGTACCGGCCGGCGGCTGCTGGGGTGGACCACCGACCGACACTGGATGGCCCCGCGCGTCGAGCGGCGATGACTCCGGACCCGGCAGCCGTCCACTCCCACGTCTAGCGAGCCGGGCGGATCCATGGGTCGACGATCAGGTGGTCGAGGCCGATTGCGGCCAACCTGTCGTACAGCGGCTGGGTCAGCTGGAGCATCATCACCCGCATCTTTCCGTCCTCCGAACCGGCCAGGTAGATGCCCGGATCAGCGTCCATCAGCGCACGGACCGCCTCGCCGACGGTGGCCTGCAGCCTCTCCTCAGCGGCGATGCTGTGGCCACCGGGCGCGGCGACCACGCAGAGGTTGTCGGAGTATGTCGCGGTCAACGCCGCCCGGGCCTGGTCCACGTCGCCGCTCACCACCTCGACCACCAGGACGCGGGCGTTCCCGACGTGCGTCGCGAACGGCTCGGCGAACTGGTCGGGACGGGCGTGCAGATGGTCGCGGACCCGGTCGTCGACCCAGTCCTCGCCGTCCCGCCAGCCACCGGCCGGCGCCGGGCACGGCGGAGTGTCCGGCAGGTCCGAGTCCCCGAGCACGCCGCCCGACGGGGGCGAGTACGGCATCCGCCGGATGTCGGACAGCCCGCTCGGATGCCACCGGCCACGCAGCGTCACACCGTCCGTCGGCTTGATTCCGGGCACCCGGATACCGTGCGGGCAGGGCCCGTAGATGGCCGGAACCGGGGCGGGCGAGCACATCGTCGAACCCTTCTCGACCGGGCCGCTCGCCTCCACGAGGTCGCCGTCCCGGACGATCAGCCCGGCCGGCCCCTCGGCAACGATGCCCGGCCCCGCCGCCATGACCGCCGATGCCGGTGCGGGCTCCGGCGGTGTCCGGTGCAGGGCGAACACCAGCGTCCCCGCGGCCAGGATCGTGGCCGCGGCGGCACCGACCGGCACCCACCGTCCAGGTCCGCGATCACGAGGCACGATGTCCCCCTGCCAGCTCCGACGTCCGCGCACCGGTCAGAGGCTAGGCGTTGATCGACTCCCGGGACGTCCCCCAAGCCAGCCGACCGTGCGTCCGAACGGGGGAGGCCGTACCGGACCCCGATGGGCGAACCCCGGTGGTGCGTGCCAGTTGTCGTCTGTCAGGGGAGCCCTCGGCGGCGGGCTCGGCACGGGACCCACGGTCCGGCCGGCGCGTGCGAGAATCCGTGTCGTTCGGCGACGTTCGGCGCGGGGATGACGTGATGAGACGTGCACCATGGGCGCTGAGCGCCCTCGGCGTGACACTGGTGATGCTGACCGTCTACGGTGTCGCGTCACCGCGTTCCGTCCGGTCGCCGGAGCCGCGGGCCACCGGCGCCGTTCCGGGCACCGTGGCGGAGTACCCGTCGATGACCGCGTTGCGCAAGGTGGAGAAGGCGGACGCCTACCAGATCGCGATCGAGATCACCGACTCTCCGCTGATCGTGGTCGCACCGCACGGCGGCGCGATCGAGATACGTACCAGCGAGATCGCGCAGGCCGTCGCCGGGACCGACCACACCCAGTGTCATTTCCAGGGCCGGCTGCCGGCCGGAAAGAATTTCCCCCGGCTCCATGTGACCAGCGAGCACTGGGATCTCGAGGAATGCCTGATCCTGATCCGCCAGCGTACGCACGCGCTGTCGGTCCATGGCACCAAGCGTGAGGGCCGGACCGTGTTCATCGGCGGCCGGGACACCGACACCGGCGCGCGGCTGGCGACTGCCCTCAGGACTGCCGGGTTCACGGTCGTCCAGCCCGCGCCCGCCGACATCGCCGGAACGTCACCCGACAACTTCGTCAACAAGGACTCCGACGGCCAGGGCGTGCAGTTCGAACTGACCGCCGACCTGCGCACGGATCTGTTTCCGACGAAGGACGGCCCGGCATCGGCGTGTACGGCCACGTTCCGCACCTGCGGGCAGGCGTTCGTCGACGCGGTGCGCGGTGTCTATGCGACGACCTGACAGACGCGGCTCGCCCGGTGCCGGCCGGTCCGTGCGCCCGCGAGGTCAGGTCAGGGCGGTGTGCGCCTCGGCGAGGAAGCGGTCGCGGTCGTCGCCGTGGGCGAGGGCCGCGTTGTAGGTGGCGTCGAGCGCGGCGGCCAGCGGATCGTCGTTCGCCAGAGCGATCAGGGCGGGGAACGCCGCGGCCTGTTGCAGCATCTCGGTCGCGCCGTGTGCGCCGAGCGCATTCGGGCCGAGGCGAAGCGGGATGGTGGTGTGCGGCACCTCGGGGTCGGACAGGAGCCGGCGGAAGGCGGCGCCCGGGTCGGCGATGAGCCGGGGGAGTGGGCGACCGGCCTCGGCGTCGGCGAGCGCCTCGGCGATCCACCCGATCTGTTCCAGTCCGGCCACGCGCATCGCGCGGCGGGCCGCCCAGCAGGCCGCCGCGCGCTGACCGGCGGCGGGAAGCGCGTCGATCCGGTCGAGCAGAGCGCGGTCGATCCGGGCCAGGGACTGCGCCTGGCCGGCCAGGCCGCGGACGCGCTCCGACGGCGGCGGACCTCCCCACCGCCGCGCCTCCCGCTCGGCCGCGCGGCGGCGGTGCTCCTCGGCCCGTGCGGTCGCCGCGGCGGCCTGGGTGCGCAACTCGTTGATCCACGGGTACGACCCGGCGCCGTCGAGCAGGTGGTCCCAGATCAGTCCGAGCGCGGCGGCGTGCCGGCCCAGCACGCCTTCGTGCCGCAGCGTGCCGCCGTCCGGGCCGGAGATCAGCCGGACGGTGCTCGGCTCGTCGTCCGGCAGGGTCACGAGCGGCCGCGGGAAGATCGGCTCGTCGGCAAGGGCCCACGACCAGGTCAGGGTCTCGTCGTCGACCCGGCCGAGCCGGACCTCCAGGTCGCCCGCGGGCAGCACCGCGACCGGAATCTCGATTGGCCCGGGCCGGTGGCAGACCACGGTCACCCGGGACAGGCCGGTGTCGTCCTCGTACGGGTCGGGTGGTGGCGGCGCCAGCCGGGCGTGGCGCTCGGGCGGGCGCGGCACCAGCGACAGCATCGCCCACTCGGCGGCCTTCGCCGGCTTCCGCTCCCAGCCGCGACGTACCGGGTCGGCCAGCACGGTGCGCCACGGTGTCTGCTCGGACACCGCCCAGATGTGCAGCTCGTGTCGCTCGGGCGGGTGGTCGTCGGTGCGTTCGTTCTCGTGCAGGCGGTGCCGGGCGTGTACCCGGATCCGGATCAGGCCCCGGGGCACCGGGACGTCGGTGAGGGCCTCCGCGACGCCGCCCATCAGGCCGACCACCGACAGCCGGCCGCTGGGACACCAGAGGGTCGCCTCACTGATCGCGTCCCAGCCGGGATCGGCCTGCGCCGGTGGCCCGGGCAGAACCACCGCGCGTGCCTCGATCCAGCCGGTGTGGATGCCGCAGAAGCCGACCAGCTGATGCGGCCCGCCGACGTGCAGCAGGTCGTCGCCGAGCATGGAGGTCCCCAGGTTCGAGGCGCCCGGCACGGTGTACACCTGGTACTGGCAGTAGCTGACGAACAGCCGCGCCCAGTCGGTCACGAGTGCGGGAGTCACGCGGGAATCCTACGTCCGTCCTGATTGGAGCCGCTGACCCTCGGCGGAGAAACGACTCGGGCGGGCCCGGCGTAACGCCGGGCCCGCCCGCTTTCGGTCCCGTTCCACCTGCCTGTCAGAGCCCGTCGTACGGATTGCCCGCCGGGCCGGTGATGCTCACGCGCGAGGCGGAACTGCTGGTTGGTCTGGCCGTGGCAGTCGTAGAGCTGGACCTGGGTGCCGTTGGTGGTGTTCCAGACGTCCAGGCATCGTCCGGACTGGACGCCGCTGATGGTGCCGTTGGAGTTGAGGTTCCATTGTTGGTTGGTCTGGGTGTGGCAGGCGTAGATCTGGACGGCGGTGCCGTTGCCGGAGCCGGCTGCGTCCAGGCACATGGTGCCGTTGACCTGGAGTTGTTTGTCGGTGGTGTAGGTCCAGGACTGGTTGGTCTGCTGGTTGCAGTCGTAGAGCTGGACGCGGGTGCCGTTGCCGGATGTGGTGCTGGGTGCTTCGAGGCATCGTCCGGACTGGGTGCCGACGATCTGGCCGGCCGAGCCGGGCGGGTTGGGCGGCGTGGACGGCGGCGTGCTCGGCGGGGGGTCCGAGGGCGGAGTCGTCGGCGTCGCGGGCAGCAACGGGCACGTGCTGCGGTAGGTGACCACGCCGCTGGAGTCCAGCAGCGGGCACAGGAACTGGCTGTACCGGGCGTCGTTGTCGAGGAACATCTTGAGGAACGGCAGCATGGTCCGGATCAGCACCGGGTCGGACCGCCCGACCATGAACCCGTGATCCCCGTTGGCGACCTCCAGGTAGGCGCTTTCCGTCGTGGCCGGGATGCTGTTGTACAGCGTGGTGGCGTAGGACGGGGTCACCACCGTGTCCCGTTGCCCGGAGAAGATCATCGTGGGTACCCGGTCATTGGCCAGGTTCGACGACGGCGAGTACGGCGCGATCCCGACCACGGCCTTCAGCGAGGAGCGCCGGATGGCTGCGCTCAGCGCCCCGCCACCGCCCATGGAGTGGCCGGAGACGGCGAGCCGGTTGGGGTCGACCCGGTCGCGTACCGGGCTCTGCTGCGTCAGGTAGTCCAGCGCGGCGAGCAGCTGGGTGCCCCGGGCCGTGTCGAAGTCGTTGCGGCTGTTGGTTTCGATGCCGATCACGACGAAGCCGTGGGAGGCCAGCCACGGCCCCATCCAGGCCAGTTCGGCGGAGAACAACGCGGTGTAACCCGGCGAGATCGCGATCGCCCCGAAGGTGCCCTGGCTGGTGTCCGTCGGGTAGTAGATGCGGCCGCCGTTGAAGCCGTTTCCGGTCGGGACGCTGACCGACGTGTTGGCGAAGGGGCCGTTCACGGCCGCCACGCTGGCCCGGGTGGGGTCCGGCCCCCGCTGGTACGGGTTGTCGGCGGCCGACGCCGACACGGTGGTCAGCGCCGTAACGGACAGCCCGACCGCGGCGGCGAGTCCCACCACGGCGAGCTTGACCAACCGTCTTGTGTGTCTTCGCACTTCGCTACCTCCTGATGATGAGGTGATGGGGAGCGGACGGGCCCGGCCGGTGCCGAGCCCGTCCGCTTCGGCGTTGCCCGATCGTCAGCGTTGCAGTGTCAACAGACCCGGCCGGTACGGCAGGAGGCCGTAGTCACCGCCGGAGTTGGGCGAACGCCCCTGGTAGAGCATCTGGAGGTTGCAGGCGTTCACGGTCATGGTCTGATCCGCGTTGGTACGGAGCAGCTCACCGTGGCTGATGTCGTTGGTCCAGGTGACGCCGGTGTTGGCCTTGCCGGCGAACGGGCTGCCCTCGGACGTGGCCTGCGGCGTCCACGAACCACCCAGGCTGGTGGCGGTGTACGACCGGAAGTAACGGCCCTGGGAGCCGATCGACTCGACGAGCATCAGGTACCGGTTCTCGCCGTCGAGCTTGTAGACCTGCACACCCTCGAACAGGTTGTTCGTCGAGTCGGTCATGATCGTCTCGTAGTTCGCGCCGAAGTTGCCCGGGAAGTTCCCGATCGGCATGCTGGCCCGGTAGATCCGGCCGTTGTCCCCGGCGAAGAACAGGTACATGTTCTGGCTGTCGCCGATGAGGGCCTGGTCGATCGGGCCCGTGCTGGAGTTGGAGATGCTGCCGGTGAAGAGCGTCTGCGCCGCCGACCAGCTGTTCACATTGGTCGGATCGGTCGACGTCCGGTACGAGAAGGCCGGTCCGCCCCACTGGTAGGCCAGCACCCAGACGTTACGAGGTGCGAAGTAGAACAGCGACGGCGCGACAGCCGCGAACGGCATCGCGTTCTGGCTGGCCGACCCCATCTGGTTCCAGTTGGCGAAGGTCCCGAAGTTCATCGAGCCCCACGTCGTTCCGGTGTCGTGCGTCGTCGCGTAGACCAGCTGCTGGCCGTTGTACGGCGCGTGGGTGAAGTCCTTCAGCGACACCCACCCCGACCTCGGCTGCGCCAGCGCGCCCGTCGACGACCAGCGGTACGACGACGGCAGAGCGCAGGTGGTGGCCGGCGGCGGTGTGGTGGTCGGCGGATCGGTGGCACCGCCGGCGGCGAGGCGGAACTGCTGGTTGGTCTGGCCGTGGCAGTCGTAGAGCTGGACCTGGGTGCCGTTGGTGGTGTTCCAGACGTCCAGGCATCGTCCGGACTGGACGCCGCTGATGGTGCCGTTGGAGTTGAGGTTCCATTGTTGGTTGGTCTGGGTGTGGCAGGCGTAGATCTGGACCGCGGTGCCGTTGCCGGAGCCGGCTGCGTCCAGGCACATGGTGCCGTTGACCTGGAGTTGTTTGTCGGTGGTGTAGGTCCAGGCCTGGTTGGTCTGCTGGTTGCAGTCGTAGAGCTGGACGCGGGTGCCGTTGCCGGATGTGGTGCTGGGTGCTTCGAGGCATCGTCCGGACTGGGTGCCGACGATCTGGCCGGCCGAGCCGGGCGGGTTCGGCGGGTTGGACGGCGGGTTGGACGGCGGGTTGGACGGAGGCGTCGTGGGGCCGGCGCTGTTCAGCGCGTCCAGGGTGGCCGTGTAGGCGGCCTTCTTGTTGCCGTTGCACTCGAAGAGCAGCGGGGTGCCGCTGGACCGCCACGAGTCGCAGTCCCGCACGCCCCACACGGTGATCCCGTTGCAGCGGGCCACGGCCAGGCAGTCGTTGACCACGCTGCGGAACGTGTTCGCCTGCGACTGACCGGATCCCTCGATGTCCAGCTCGGTGATCTGCACGTCCACGCCGAGCGCGGCGAAGCTGGACAGCGTGGTGCGGTAGTTGCTGTTGTACGCCGACTGCGCGTTGAAGTGCGACTGGAAACCGACGCAGTCGATCGGCACGCCGCGCGACTTGAAGTCGCGCACCATGTTGTACACGGCCTGCGTCTTGGCCCAGGTCCAGTTGTCGGTGTTGTAGTCGTTGTAGCAGAGCTTCGCATTCGGGTCGGCCGCGTCGGCGGCCCGGAACGCGGCCTCGATCCAGTCGTTGCCGCTGCGCTGCAGGTTCGAGTTGCGGCGGGCGCCGCTGTTGCCGTCCTCGAACGCCTCGTTCACCACGTCCCAGGAGTCGATCTTGCCGCGGTAGTAGGTGGCCACCCGGGTGACGTGGTTGAGCATCGCGCTGCGCAGAGCGGAGCCCTCCATGGTCCGCATCCACTCCGGCTGCTGTGAGTGCCACGCCAGGGTATGGCCCCGAACCTTCCACCCGCGGGAGATGGCGTGGTTCACGATCCGGTCCGCGTTACCGAAGGTGAAGTTGTTCTGCTGCGGCTCGGTCGCGTCGATCTTCATTTCGTTCTCGGCGGTCACACTGTTGAACTCCCGATTCAAGATCGTGGAGTACGTGCTGTCGCTGAGCCTGCCCCCGGCGACGGCGGTGCCGAAGTACCGACCCGACTGGGTCGCCGCCGCGGCCAGGGTGGACTCGGCGGCGTGCGCGAGGTTGGGCAACAGGGACACGGTGAGAGCCGCGGCGACCGCGGCGATTCCGAGTACCGACGGCGTTCGGAGTCGACGCCCGGGGGGACGGTTCCGGGAGACCATCTGGATCCTCCATATTGGGATAAGAAGCTTTCTTGCACAAGACGGGCAAAAGCCCGCTGACGGTGAGCGGCTCCGCCACCGCGGCCGGTGGAGTGGTGGTGGCCAAGAGCGCTCAGCTCGGTGGGTTGAGGTGCACCTCCGGGCGACGGGGATGGGTCGTTGCCGGCAAGGACCGTCTCGGCTCATGGCGGGTTGGTGAGGGTCGAGGCGGCGTCAACGATCGGGGGGATAGCGGCGCGTTCTGTCCAGTTTTGGGGGTGTATCGAAGCGTTGTGAACGTTCACAATCTTCGATGGGTTCAGGTTTACAGAAAATTACAGTTTCATCAAGCGAGAGTTTCGGGCCATGGCCGGTAGTTTCAACGTTGTTGCGGACGTCGGCTCTCGGACGGCCCCGAGAGGCCGGCGGGTGCGTGACGCGAACCGCGTCTCGCTCGCCGCAGGGGCGAACTGTTCGTCCGGGTGCTGGCCGCCGACTCCACCGTGGCCGAGGCCTACGTGGTCAGCCGGCCCGACGACGTCACCGGGGAGGCCGTACACGCCTATGTCGTGCCGGCCGGCGGTCGTGCGCCGGACGCCTCGGCACTGCGCCGGCTGGTCGCCGAGTCGCGGGGCGAGGCGGCCGTGCCGCGACGGGTCCGGATGATCGACCGGGTGCCGGTCACGCCCAGCGGCAAGCCGGACAAGCGTGCCCTGCCGATCTGATCCGGATTCCGTCCCGAGGCTCAGTCCTCGTCGCGGTACGCGCGAAGCGCACGCCGCACCCGGTAACGGTCCCGGCGATTGGCCCGGCGCCGGAAGACCTGCCGTTCGCGGCTGCAGCTGCCGCCGTCGCATCCGAGCACGTGATATCCGCCGGCGCTCCAGTAACAGCGTCCGTGCGGTGCACCGGTCGTCACGGTGTCGGCGCTGATCGTGCCCGGCAACGTGCACGGTCCGAACCGGTGGTCGTGCACGGCAACGGCCGTCACGCCCGGCTTGTCGGCCATCCGGACCCACCGTGGTCGGATCTTGTCAGTCCTGCTCATACGGGCACCTTTCGGCTCCGTGCAGCCCCGGGACGGGGCCGTCACTAGACCGGGTGCACCGTGATCACCTCGACATCGACACGAGCGGCAGGACGGGACCGATGCTACCCGGCGCGCGCCGCACCGGCGGCCGGCCGCGATGCCCCCGCGGTTGTCCCGGCCGACCAGGATGGGCGCCATGCCGGCGACCCCTCGTACGATCTCCCGTCGGCTGCTGCTCACCGGCGGGTTCGGCGTGCTGGCCGGCGCCGCGGTCGGCGGATGCGGGGCCGACGAGCATCACCCGTCCGTCGCGGGCGGTGACGGCACGCCCGGACCGCCGTTCCCCAACCCGGTCGAGCACCGGTACGGCGCCACCGTCATCCCGGCGCGGCCGGAGCGGGTCGCCGCCCTCGGCCGGGGCGACGCGGATGTGCTGCTCGCGCTCGGCGTGCGACCGGTGGTGGTGCACGACTGGGTGGGGGTCTGGCCGCCGGGTGTCGGTCCGTGGTCACGGCCGGCACTGGGCGGTCTCAGCCCGACCGTCCTCACCGGGGCCGGGATCGACGTGGCGGCGGTCGCGGCGGTCACCCCGGACCTGGTGACGGCGACCAGGATGGTGGCGCCGGACCGGGCGGCCTGGGCGCGGCTGAACGAGGTGGCGCCGGCGGTGCCCGACCCGGCGGTTCCGGTCACCTGGCGCGGCCGCGCGCCCTACGACACCACCTGGCAGGAGCAGACGACGATCATCGCCGCCGCGTGCGCCCGGTGGGACGACGGTCGCCGTCTGGTGGCCGGCACCGAGGCGGCGATCGCAGCGGTCCGGCGGGACAACCCGGGGTTCGCCGGCCGGACGGTGAGCGTGGCGGTGGCGGCGGGCGACAGGTACCACGCCTACATCCGCCGCGACGACCGCGTCCGGCTGCTCGAGATGATCGGCTTCCGCAATGCCGGGCGGATCGAGCACACCGCGCCCGACACGTACCCGGACCCGAAATTCCACACCGTGCTCTCGCGTACGGACCCGTCCTGGCTGGACGCCGACCTGACCGTGGTGTTCGGCGACGGCACCGGGTTGCGTGCCGACCGGGCGCTGAACGGTCTCCCGTCGGCGCGGTCGGGCCGGCTGCTCATCGTCGACGACGCCGACCTGGCCGGCGCGTTCGCGATCGGCACCGCGGTCAGCATCCGGTACGCGCTGGACCGGTTCGTACCCATGGCGGCGAAGGCGCTAGGCGGGTAGGGCGGCGCGGCGCCCGGCGTCCTCGCCGAGGTTCTGCGGATGGCCGATCGGCTCCCGCGGCCACTGCAACGGCTGTTCCGGACCGAGCACGGCACGGTGCCCACCCGGCCCGGGTGGCGCGGGATCCGCGGTCGCCGGCGGACCCTCGGCCGGTGGGAGACGCGCGGCCGACAGCGCGGCGGCCAGCAACGCCGCGGCGCCGGCCAGAGTGAACGCGGCGCCCGGCCCGGCCACGTCGACCAGCGCGCCCCCGGCGGCGGCGCCGATCGACGTACCGACCGCGGTCGCGGTGGCCAGCCAGGCGAACGCCTCGGTGCTGGTGCCGGCCGGCGCGGCGCCGCCGACCAGGGCGTACGAGCTGGCCAGGATCGGCGCGATCAGCGAGCCGGCGACCACCATCGCCACCGCGAACGAGAGCGGCGTGGCCGACGCCGCGACCAGCAGCAGGTGCCCGGCGCCCAGCGCGGCCAGCAACCGGGTGAAGCCGCGGCCGGCCGCCGCGCCGCCACCGAGCCGGGCCGCCACCACGCCGCCGGCCAGCGAACCGGCGCCCCAGAGGCCGAGCAGGAGACCGGCCGCCGGGCCGGCCGCCGCGGTCGTCGCCACCTCGGTGGCGCCGAACAGAACGCCCACCCCGCCCAGGACGGCCACCAGCACGCGGAGCGCCGGCGAGGCCAGGGCGGTGCCGCGGCTGCGGGTGACCGGTGGTGGCCGCCAGGTCCGGGAGGCCGGGGAGAGCGCGAACAGGGTCGTGGCGAGGACGAGCACCAGTCCGGCCGCGGCCAGCGCGGTGTCGGACCCGGCGAGGATTCCCCCGCCCAGGGCGAGTGGCGGGCCGGCGATCCAGGTCAGTTCGGTGGCGGCCGCGTCCACCGCGTACGCGCGACGTTGCTGGACCGGGCCGGACCGCAGCAGCGGGATGAGCGTCCGCAGGCAGGCGCCGACCGGTGGGGTGGCGAGCCCGATCAGCGCCGCCAGCAGCATCAGCACACCCAGTGGGGTGTCGTCGGGGACCGCCGCGATGGTGCCGAGCGCCGCCGCCGCGGTCAACGCCGAACCGAGCAGCACGGCGGTCTGGCCGTGCCGGTCGACCAGGCGGCCGAGCAGCGGGCCGCCCACTCCCTGCGCGGCGGCGAGCGCGCCCGCGGCGGCCCCGGCGGCGGTGTACGAGCCGGTGAGGTGTTCGACGTGGACGAGCACGCCGAGACTGAACGCGGCGAGGGGCAGACGGGCGAGGACCGACGTGGTGAACAGCATGGCTCTACGCTGGCCGGTAACTGGTGCAGAGAACAGGCCCAGTGGGGTGCCGAGAGAGGGGTCCAGTTGGAACTGCTGCTGACCGTCTCGCGGGATCGGCCGGACACCCTGCGGACGCAGATCGAGGTGCAGCTGCGGACCGCGATCCGGGACGGCAGCCTGCGACCCGCCACCGTGGTGCCGTCCACCCGTGACCTGGCGGCGCAGCTCGGGTGCTCGCGCAGGGTGGTCGCCGACGCGTACGCCCAGCTCGCCGCGGAGGGTTACCTGGCGCTGCGGCAGGGCGCCCGGCCGCGGGTCGCGGACGGGCCGTTCCGCCCGGTCGCCGCGGAGGACCGTGGTGTTCCACCGGAGCGCTCCAGTGGAACACCACGGTCCCTGTTGCCCGACGCCACGCCCCCGGTCCGCTTCGACTTCCGGCCGGCCCGGCCGGACGTCTCCGCGTTTCCGCGCGAGGCCTGGAGCCGTTGCCTGCGCGACGCGGTCGGCGAGATCACCGTGGCGGATCTGGGGTACGGCGACCCGTTCGGGGTGGACGCGCTGCGCGAGAGCATCGCCGGTTACCTGGGTCGGGTCCGCGGCGTGGTCGCCGACCCGGCGTGCGTGGTGGTCACCAACGGCTATCTGCCGGGGCTCGGACTGGTCTGCCGCGCCCTGGCCGCCCGCGGCGCCCGGCGGATCGCGCTGGAGGACCCGAGCAGCTGGGACCACGACCACATCGTGGCGCGGGCCGGGCTCGAGCCGGTGCGCGTGCCGGTCGACGACCGGGGCCTGCGGGTCGACCTGCTGGACGCCGCGCACGTGCAGGCGGTGGTGCTCACCCCGGCCCACCAGCACCCCACCGGGGTGGTGCTCACGCCGGGCCGCCGCGCCGAACTGGTCACCTGGCTGCGGCGGCACGACGCGATCGCGATCGAGGACGACTACGACGCCGAGTACCGCTACGACCGGCCGGCGGTGGGCGCGCTGCAGGGCCTGGACCGCGACCATGTGGTGTACGCCGGCACGGCCAGCAAGGTCCTCGCGCCGGCCCTGCGGCTCGGCTGGATGGTCGTGCCGGCCGCGCTCGCCGCGGACATCCGGCACGAGCGGATGCTGTCCGACCAGGGCACCGCCCGGATCGAGCAGCTGGCGTTCGCCCGTTTCCTGGAACGCGGCGACCTGGACCGGCACCTGCGCCGGATGCGGCTGCGGTACCGCGCCCGCCGCGACGTGATGATCGAGGCGCTGGCCGCCGACCTGCCGGGCGCGCGGGTCTGCGGCATCGCGGCCGGGCTCCATGTCACCGTCGAACTGCCCGGGGCCGGCGACGAGACCGGGATCCGGCGGGCCGCCGGGGCGGCCGGGATCGCGCTGGGCGCCCTGACCGACTACCGGACCGGCCGGGACCGGCCGGCCACGCTGATCCTCGGGTACGCGCAGATGTCCGAGGGCCGGATCCGCGGCGGCGTGCACGAGCTGGCCCGGGTGATCCGGGACGTTCGCCGGTCGGCGGCCGGAACACCGGCGGGCCGCCCGGCCGGCCGTGGTGAGGAGTATTAAACGCTTGCTTGTTCCGGAGGAAACCGCGGGGAAACCGCCGGTGCCTTGACTGAGCCGCATCACCAGCCGCACACCGGGGGTTCCCGGGAGCGGCGGACGGAGGTGCCGCGATGCCGGAACGGTACGTGTCGGTGCGCTGGCCGGACGGGCCCGCGCAGCGCATCTATTCGCCCTCGACGGTGGTCGAGGACTACTTCGCCGTCGGGCAGGCGTACCCGGTCGACGAGTTCGTGGCCACCTGCCGGGAGGCCCTGCTGATCGCCGGTGACCGGGTCCGGGCGGCGTACGGCTTCCCCTGCGGCAGCGCCTCCCGCTCGATCGCGCTGGTCGAGGCGCACGCCGCGGCGTTCCCGGACGGCGACGTCGTGGTCGAGGGGATAGGGTCGTGAGCGCGCACCACGCGGTCGCCGTCGTCGGCGGTGGCCAGGCCGGGCTGTCGATGAGCTGGTACCTGCGGCAGCGCGGCGTCGACCACGTCGTCTTCGAGCGCGACCGGATCGGCCACGAGTGGCGGGACCGGCGCTGGGACTCGTTCTGCCTGGTCACCCCGAACTGGCAGTGCCGGCTTCCGGGGTTCCGGTACGACGGCGACGACCCGGACGGTTTCATGGCCGGCGCCGAGGTCGTCGACTATCTGGAGAGGTACGCCGCGTCGTTCGAACCGCCGGTGGCCGAGGGCGTCACGGTGACCCGGCTGCGCCGGAGCACCACCGGCGTCTTCCACCTCACCACCTCGGCCGGTCCGTGCACCGCCGACCAGGTGGTGGTCGCGACCGGTCCCTACCACGATCCGGCGGTGCCGCGGATCGCCGAGCGGCTGCCGGCCGGCGTCGTGCAGCTGCACTCCTCGCAGTACCGCGCCCCGGACCGGTTGCCGCCCGGCGCCGTGCTGGTGGTCGGCACCGGGCAGTCCGGCTGCCAGATCGCCGAGGACCTGCACCTGGCCGGGCGGCAGGTGCACCTGGCGGTGGGCAGTGCCCCGCGCGCCGCCCGGCGTTACCGGGGCCGCGACACGCTGGCCTGGCTGGAGGACATGGGCCACTACGCCCGCGGCATCGACGAGTTCGCCGACGCCGACGCCGTCCGGCTGCGGGCCAACCACTACATGACCGGGCGCGGCGGGGGCCGCGACATCGACCTGCGGGCGTTCGCCCGCGACGGCATGCGGCTGTACGGGCGGCTGCGCACCGTCGACGGCCCGGCGGTGACGTTCGGCGACGGCCTCCGTGCCGACCTGGACAACGCCGACGCGGTCGCCGACGGCATCAAGGACGCCATCGACCGCTGGATCGACGGCCGGGGGATCGACGCGCCGGCCGAGGCCCGGTACGTCCCGGTGTGGCAGCCCGGCGCGCCGGTCGGGGCGATCGACCTGGCCGCCGAGGGCGTCACCGCGGTGGTCTGGGCCACCGGGTACCACCGCGACCACCGCTGGATCGAGGTGCCGGTCTTCGACGGCCGCGGCTACCCGACCCACGAGCGCGGCGTGACCAGCTGCCCGGGCCTGTACTTCCTGGGCCTGCCCTGGCAGTACACCTGGGGGTCGGGCCGGTTCGCCGGCGTGGCCCGCGACGCCGAGCACCTCTGCGCCGCGATCACCGCCACCCGCCGGCGCCAGGTCACCGAGGGGGTCAGCTGGTTGGCCGGCACCCCCACCGAGACCTACCCCGAGCTGGACCGGCTCGCGGCATGAACGACGCACACCGCCACCTCGGGCTGCTTCCCGCGTACCCGTTCTACGGCGGGCCGCCGGTCCGCCCCGACGTGACCGCCCGCGCCACCATCGACGAGCTGATCGCCGACCTGGACGCGGAGGGCACCGAACGGGCGCTGATCCTGCCGAACTACGGCGTCCCCGACCCGGACGTGGCGTTCGCCCTCAACGACCTGGTGGTGGAGGCGGCGCAGCGCGACGACCGGATCCGCTGTGGGCTCTGGGTGTCGTCGCGGGCCGCCGACGCCGCCCGGACGGCCCGGGCGCTGCGCCTGGCCGGCGAGGACGGCGTCCGGGCGCTGAAGCTGAGCTTCCTGCTCGGCGGCACCGCCGACGATCCCGGCCTGGAACCGATCTTCGCCGCCGCCCGCGAGCACGACCTGGTGGTGCACGTGCACACCTCGCCCGGCGCGGCCTCCGACATCGACCGGGTCGGCACGCTCGTCGACCGGTACGGCGACCACGTCAAGGTGCACCTGGTGCACTTCGGCGGCGGCATGAGCGGTCACATCAAGCTGATCGGCTCGCGGTTCTTCGACTGGATCGCGGCCGGCAAACAGGTCTACACCGACCTGTCCTGGGCCATCGGGTTCGCCCCCCGATGGCTCGCCGAGGAGATCGACCGGCGCGGCCTCGGCCACGACCGGGTGCTGTTCGCCAGCGACGAACCCTGGGGGGACCACGCCGGGGAGTCGGCCCGCCTGCGGGCCGTCGTCGCCGGCCGGGAACTGTCCGACGCCGTCTTCCGCTCCACATTCGACAAGCTCTACGCCTGAAGGAGACCGCCATGACCGACCTGACCGAACTCGAGCAGAAGAGCCTCGACGAGATCCCGCACCCGGCCCTCGCCGACGGGTCCAGCATCTACGGCGGCACCAAGGTGTTCCCCGACTACCAGGCCGAGGAGGGGCAGAGCTACTTCACCCTGGTGCACGGCATCGCGCACGAGTCGTCGGTCAGCTTCGTCGCGGTGCTGCAGGCCACCCGGGCGCTGCGCAAGGGCTTCGAGTCGGCCATCTACTTCTACGGCCCCGGGTCGCTGAACTGCCTGGCCACCCGCGGCTTCCCGACCACCGGCACCTCGGCGTTCCCGGGCGAGCACAACCTCAACAACTCGTTGGCCACGTTCATCGCCGAGGGCGGCAAGGTGTACTGCTGCCGGTTCGGCCTGAGCCTGCACGGCGCCCGCGAGGAGGACCTGATCGCCGGCGTCATCCCGACCCACCCGCTCGACGTGCAGGACGCGCTGATCCACTACGCCCGCAAGGGCGCCATCATCAACTCGACCTACATGTTCTAATGTCCGTCGATCTCCGATCCGACCTGGCGGTGCGCGGCGTGCGGGTGGCGACACCCGTGCGCCGCCCCGCGGGGGCCGGTCCCAGCGACGACGGGCACCTGGTCATCGACGGCGCGAACGCCGCCCTGCCGATCGATCCGGCCAGCCCGTATGAGGTCCGCGACGACCGGGTCTGGCTCGGGGACACCGACACCGGCCTGTCCCTGCAGGTGGTGCGCCGCCCCCGGTTCTACGACCTGACCACCGCCGACGGCGTGCGCTACGAGCAGATCGCCCGGCTGCACGGCGCGGACGTGCTGGCCACCACCGTGGTGCAGACCTGCATCCGGTACGCCGAGGACCAGCGGTGCCGGTTCTGCACCATCGAGGAGCCGCTGCGCACCGGCAGCACGGTCGCCGCCAAGACCCCGGCCCAGCTGGCCGAGGTGGCCGAGGCGGCGGTCCGCCTGGACGGGGTCCGCCAGATGGTGCTGACCACCGGCACCACCGCGGGCCCGGACCGCGGGGCGCGCACCCTGGTCCGCGCCGTGCGGGCGGTGCTCGGCGCGGTACCCGGCCTGCCGGTCCAGGTGCAGATCGAGCCGCCCGGCGACCTGGCGGTGCTGGACGACCTGCGGGCGGCCGGCGCGTCGTCGATCGGCATCCACGCCGAGTCCCTCGACGACGAGGTACGGCGGCGGTGGATGCCCGGCAAGGGCAGCGTCCCGCTGGCCGAGTACGAGGCCGCCTGGGACCACGCGGTGCGGGTGTTCGGCCGCAACCAGGTGTCCACGTACCTGCTGATCGGCCTCGGCGAGGACCCGGACGAACTGGTCGCCGGGGCGGCCGGGCTGATCCGGCGCGGGGTCTACCCGTTCGTGGTGCCGTTCCGGCCGATGGCCGGCACCCTGGCCCGCCGCGACGGCCACCCCGCACCGCCGCCGTCGCTGGTGCGGGACGTCTCCGAACGGGTTGCCGCGCTGCTGCGCGCGGCGGGGATGCTCGGCGCCGACCAGAAGGCCGGCTGTGCCGCGTGCGGTGCCTGCGGCGTGCTGCGGGCGGCCGGCGGATGACCGACCTCGTCCCCGCCCTGCTCGGTGCACCGCCCGCGTCGTTCCAGATCTCGCCGGCCGCCGACCAGCGCGACTACCGCCGGTTGCGCCGGCGGGTGTTCGTGGACGAGCAGGGCCTGTTCGACCGCACCGACGCCGACGAGCGCGACGACGACCCGCGCACCGTGGTGCTGCTGGCCCGGGCGCCGGACGGCACGGTGCTCGGCGGGGTCCGGGTCGGCCCGGCCGGCGCCGGCCCGGACATCGGCTGGTGGGCCGGCAGCCGGCTGGTCGTCGACCCCGCCGTCCGCGGCGCGCGCGGCATCGGGCCGGCGCTGGTCCGGGCCGCCTGCGCGTACGCCGAGAACGCCGGGGCGCTGCGCTTCGACGCCACCGTCCAGTCCCGCCACGAGCCGATGTTCCGGCGCCTGGGCTGGCGGGCGGTGCGCCGGGCGCCGGTGGCCGGCCGCCCGCACGTCCTGATGCGCTGGCCGATCGGCCGGATCGCCGCCCTGGCCGCCGCCACGAAGAATCCGCTCGGCCCGCTGCTGCGCGACCTGCTGCCCGGCGGGACCGGCTTCGTCGGCGACGACGGCGCACCGGTGCCCGGCACCGACCTGGTCGCCGCGTGCGACGCGATCCTGCCGTCCATGGTGGAACGTGACCCGGACTGGGCCGGCTGGTGCGCGGTGCTGGTCAACGTCAACGACCTGGCGGCGATGGGCGCCGAACCGGTCGGCCTGCTCAACGCGGTCGGCGCCCGGGACGCCGCCTTCGCCGCGCGGATCCTCGCCGGACTCCGGCGCGGTGCTGCCGCGTACGGGATCCCGATCCTCGGCGGGCACACCCAGCTCGGCGTGCCCGCGGCCCTGTCCGCGACGGCGCTCGGGCGCACCGCGCACCCGGTGCCCGGCGGTGGCGGGCGGCCCGGCGACCGGGTCCGGCTGACCGCCGACCTCGGCGGGCGCTGGCGGCCCGGCCACCACGGCCGGCAGTGGGACTCGACCACCCACCGCAGTGCGGCGGAACTGCGCCGGCTCACCTCGTTCGTCGCGGCGGCCCGCCCAGCCGCCGCCAAGGACGTCTCGATGGCCGGCATCGCCGGGACCCTCGGCATGCTCGCCGAGGCCGGCGGGTGCGGGGCGATCCTCGACGTCGCCCGGGTGCCGCGCCCGGCCGGCGCGACGACGGGGGACTGGCTGACCTGTTTCCCGGGCTTCGCCATGGTCACCGCCGGGGACCTGGCTACCGCGGCGCCCGCGCCCGCGGTCACCGCCCGGTGCGGCGAACTCACCGCCGGCCGGGGCGTCCGGCTGCGCTGGCCGGACGGCGAACTCACCGACGCGATCGACGCCGGTGTCACGGGATTGGGGACGGCATGACGGTGATCAGGATGGCCGCGGTGGCCGACGAGTTCGACCGCGACCTGGACGGCGACTTCGCCCGCATCGAGAAGCTGATCGAGTCGGCCCGCGCCGACGGCGTACACCTGCTCGCCCTTCCCGAGGCCTGCCTCGGCGGTTATCTCGCCCACCTCGACGGCGGCGCCGACCAGCCGCCCGCGCTGCGCCTGGACTCTCCGGAGATCGCCCGCCTGGTCGAACTGGCCGGCAGCATGGTGGTCTGCGCCGGGTACTGCGAGGCCGACGGCGACCGCCGGTACAACAGCGTGGTCTGCGTCGGCGCCGGGCGGGTGCTCGGCAACCACCGCAAGGTGCACCAGCCGCTTCGGGAGAACGCCAGCTACGCCTCCGGCGACACGTTCGCGGCGTTCGACACTCCGGTCGGCCGGATCGGGCTGATGATCTGCTACGACAAGGCGTTCCCGGAGTCCGCCCGGATGCTGGCCCTGGACGGCGCCGAGATCATCGTCTGCGTGTCGGCGTGGCCGGGCAGCCGCACCGACGCCCCCGCCGACCTCGCCGAGGACCGCTGGACCCGCCGCTTCGACCTGTTCGACCGGGCCCGGGCGCTGGAGAACCAGGTGGTCTGGCTGTCGGCCAACCAGGCCGGCACGTTCGGCTCGCTGCGCTTCGTCAGCAGCGCCAAGGTGGTCGACCCGGGCGGCGACGTGCTGGCCACCACCGGCACCGCGGCCGGGGTGGCGGTCGCCGACGTACCGGTGGCCGGGGTGATCGCCGCGGCCCGCCGCTCGATGGGGCACCTGCGGGACCGCCGGCCGGAGGCGTACCCGGCGCTGTCGACGGTCTGAGGATGGCCGTCACCCGGATCGCCGCCGCCGCGGCCCACTTCGGCCGCGACCTCGACTACGACCTCGCCCGGATCGGCAAGCTGGTGGCCGACGCGCGCTCGGCCGGCGCCCGGCTGCTGGTGCTGCCGGACGCGGCGCTCGGCGGGTACCTGGCCGACCTGCGCCACCCCGACCCGGCGGCGCTGCCGCCCGCGTTCGCCCACGACGACCCGGTGCTGAACCAGGTCGCCGCGCTGGCCGGCGACCTGGTGGTGTGCGTCGGCTACTGCGAGGCGGACGGCGAGCTGCGCTACAACGCGGCGGTCTGCGTCACCGGCGACGGCGTGCTGGGCCGGCACCGCAAGGTGCACCTGCCGGCCGCGGAGAGCAGTGTGTACGCGGCCGGCGACACGTTCGCGGCGTTCGACACCCCGGTCGGCCGGATCGGCATGCTGATCGACTACGACAAGACGTTCCCCGAGTCGGCCCGCAGCCTGGCGCTGGACGGCGCGCAGATCGTCGCCTGCCTGTCCGCCTGGCCGGCCAGCATCACCAACCAGGCGCCGAAACTGGCCCAGGACCGCCAGTCCCGGCTGTTCGACCTGTACGACTGCGCCCGCGCCGCGGAGAACCAGATCGTCGTGGTGTCGGCCAACCAGACCGGGGCGGTCGGCGGGATGCGCTTCCTCGGTCAGGCCAAGGTCGTCGGCCCGGCCGGCAACGTCCTGGCCCGGACCTGGGCCAAGGCCGGGCTGGCCACCGCCGAACTGGACGTGGCCGCGGAGATCGCCACCGCCCGGCGGGTGCTCAGCCACCTCGACGAGCTGCGCGCGGACAGCTACCGGACGAAGCGGTGAGGATCGCGCTGCTGACCTACTCGACCCGGCCGCGGGGCGGGGTGGTGCACACCCTGTCCCTGGCCGAGGCGCTGGCCGGACTGGGGCACGACGTCACCGTGTGGACGCTCGGCCGGGGTGCCTTCTTCCGCGCCGTCGACCCCCGGGTGCGCCTGGCGGTGGTGCCGTTCCCGGACGTGCCCGGCGAGGGTGTCGGGCCGCGCATCCTGCGCTCGATCGCCTGCCTGCGGGAGGCCTTCACGCCCGGCCGCTACGACGTGGTGCACGCCCAGGACTGCATCAGCGCCAACGCCGTCGACCGGTGCGTGCGCACCGTGCACCACCTCGACGAGTTCACCACGCCGGAACTGGCGGCGTGCCACGAGCGGGCGATCGTGCGGCCGTACGCCCACATCTGCGTCTCCGCGGCGGTCGCCGCGGAGGTGCGCGCCGGTTGGGGCCTGACCCCGACGGTGATCGCGAACGGCGTGGACGCGGACCGTTTCGCCGGGACCGCGGCACCGGCCCGGGCGGCGTGGCGGGACCGCCTCGGGTCGTACCTGCTCGCCGTCGGCGGGATCGAGCCGCGCAAGGGCTCGCTCGACCTGCTGGAGGCGTACGCGCTGCTGCGGCACGACCGGCCCGGCCTGAACCTGGTGATCGCCGGTGGCGAGACGTTGTTCGACTACCGCGCCTACCGCGAGCGGTGGGACCGGCGCGCCGCCGAACTCGGCGTCACCCCGCGGGTTCTCGGGCCGGTCGACCACGACGCGCTGCCGGCCCTGGTGGCCGGCGCCGCCGCGTTCGGCTTCCCGTCCACCCGCGAGGGTTTCGGCCTGGCCGCGATGGAGGCGCTCGCCGCCGGCACCCCGGTGGTGGTCCGCGACCTGCCGGTGCTGCGCGAGGTGTTCGGCGCCGCGGTCGGCTACGGCACCGATCCGGTATCCCTGGCGGCCGCCCTGCGGGCTGCGATCGACGTACCCGACCCGGACCGCACCCGCCGGGGCCGGGACCTGGCCGCCGCGCACACCTGGGCGGCGGCCGCGCGGCGGCACGTCGACTTCTACACCGGTCTGGGTTGTCAGAATCGTCTTAGTCATTAAGATAATCGCATGGGCACATCGACCGACTTCACGGTGGCCATCGCCGGTGCCGGCCTCTCCGGCCTCTGCCTCGCCCAGTACCTGACGCGCGCCGGCATCGACGTGCACGTCTACGAGCGGGACCCGGACCCCTCGGTCCGGCGACAGGGCTACCGGATCATCCTCGACCGGTACGGGCTGGAGGCGCTGCGCGAGAGCCTGCCCGGCACGCTCCATCAGCTGGCGCTGGCCACCGGCGAAGAGCCCGGCGGGCACCTGCGCTTCACGGACAGCCGGCTGCGGAACGCCTTCACCGTCACGTTCAAGGACGAGCCGTACGCGACCCGCCAGGTCGACCGGCTGACCCTGCGGTCGATCCTGATGTCCGGGCTGGACCGGCGCATCCACTACGGCAAGGCCGCCGTCGCGGTGGACAGTGGCGGCCCGGCCGGGCTGCGCCTGCGGTTCGCCGACGGGGAGGCCGTCCCGGCGACCGTCGTGGTGGGCGCGGACGGCGTCGGCTCGGCACTGCGCGCGCAGCTCATGCCGGACGCGGGCCCGGCGAACACGCCGATGGCGGGCGTCTACGGCCGGTCACCCCTGCGGCCGGGCGGCGAGAGCATCATCCCGGACGCCCTGCGTACCAGCGCGGTCCTGGCCATCGCCGACCGGCCGGGCCGCGCGTTCTTCTTCACCTCCATGCGGTTCGGCGAGAACCCGCGGGAGGCGTTCGCCCGCCTGGCCCCGGACAGCCACGCGCCCACCGCCGACGACTACGTCATGTGGGGGCTGCTGCTCCGGCAGGACGACGTGCCCACCGGCGTCCGCGGTGACCTGCCGGCGCTGCGCGACCTGGCCGCCCGGATGAGCACGGACTTCCACCCGCTCGTCCGGCGGCTGGTCGACACGGCCGACGTGGACGCCACCGTCCTCAACCTCTTCGCCACCGGCCGGCGCCCGCACCGGTGGGCGGTGCCGCGGGCGACGATGATGGGTGACGCCGTGCACGTCATGCCGCCGTTCGGCGCGCACGGCGGCAACACCGCACTCCGCGACGCCGCCCTGCTCGGCCGGCGGCTGGTCGAGGCCCGAACGGGCGGCACGCCGGTGGAGGAGGCGATCGCCGGCTACCAGGACGAGATGGTGCCGTACGCCTTCCGTGCCGTCGACACCGCCGCCGGGCTGATGCGCCGCCTCACCGGGGGAGCGGCCGTACCGCACTGGGTGCTGACCCGGGTGCTACCTCGGCTGCACCGGGTCACCGTGCCAGAGGCATGATGGCGGCATGCCTGACGAGCCGGCCCGTACGTCCGCGATCGCCGACCTCATGCGCGCCGGGCGGGAAACCTCCCGCCTGTCCATGGTGTTCCGGTACGCCATCGCGGACCAGCTGGGCCTCACCGTGAGCGACCTGGAGTGCCTGGACTTCCTGGCGGACGTCGGATCCGCCACCGCGGGGCAGGTCGCCGAACGGACCAACCTCACCACCGGGGCCGTGACCAGCATGCTCCGCCGGCTCCAGCAGGCCGGCTACGTCACGGCCGAACGCGACCCGGCGGACCGGCGACGGGTGATCGTCACCCTGCGGCCGGAGCGGGCCGCCGAGGTGGAGCGACCGTACGAGCGGTTCGCCGAGCAGGCGGAGCGGCTCGTCGAGGGGTACCGGGTGGAGGAGATTCTGCTGCTGGTCCGGCATTTCGACCGCATGCGGGCGCTGTACCTCGCCGAGCTGGACCGCCTCGGCAACGGCGACGAACGGTACGGGCCGGTACGGGCAGCGCCGTGACAGCGTAGGGCCAGCGCCTCCTGCCATGATCCGCGTCGATGACGACGGCGCGGCGTGGAGGGGGACGTGACGTGGCCGAATGGCGATGGCGCGTACGAAGAAGTTTTCTGTGTCTGGCCCTGGTGGGAACCGGGCTGACGCTGCCGGCGGTGGGCGCCGCGGAGGCGGCGCCGTCCTGCCCGACGGCCGTGCTGGCCGCGGACGGGGCGAAGGCGGCCGAGGACCTGGCCCGGACCTGCCGCCGGCCGATCGAGAACCTGGCCGCCGCGAACGAGTCGACCCGGGAGTTCGCGAATCCGAACGGCACGTTCACCCGCGAGGTGTCGGCCGAGCCGCGGCGGGTCAAGCGGGGCAACCGGTGGGCCGACATCGACCCGGCGCTGCGGCGCGAGGACGGCGGCTGGTCGCCCGCGGTGTCGAAGGTTCCGGTCACCTTCTCCGGCGGCGGCGCTGATCCGCTGGTGACGCTGGACGCGCCTGGCAACCGCTTCACGATGGCCTGGCCGGCGCCGCTGCCCGCCCCGCGCGTCGACGGTGACACGGCGACCTATCCGGGCGTCTACGAAGGCGTCGACCTGGTGGTCCGGGCGACCGGCACCGGTTTCACCTACGTGCTGGTGGTGCACTCGGCCGAGGCCGCGAGGAACCCGGCGTTGCGCGAGGTCACCTTCCGGTTCGGCGGCACGGCGAGGGTCACGGCGATCAAGGACGGCTTCCGGGTCACCGACCGGGGCGGCAGGACACTGCTCACGTCGGCCGGCGCGTCGATGTGGGACTCGGCCGGCGCGCGGGAGGACGGCGCCGGGTCGACCGCGGAGGCGGCCGGCGACCACGCCCGCAAGGCCGACGTCGGGATGCGCGTCACCCGGAAACGGCTCGTGCTGGTGCCGGACCGGGCACTCCTCACGACCGCCACCTATCCGCTGTTCATCGACCCGCAGACGATCCCGCCGGGCGTGTCCCGCTGGGCGTACTCGAACAGCCACGACAGCAACAACGAGACCGGCACCATCCGCGCCGGCCGCGACCCGGAGTCCGGCGCGATCTACCGGCCGTTCCTGGAGTTCCCGATGAACATCCGCGGCACGCGGGTGATCTCGGCGAACATGCGGATCGTGCTGTGGCACAGCTGGTCCTGCGGCGCGACCCCGGTGACGTTGTGGCGCACCGGGCCCATCGCGTCGACGCCCCGCAATCCGTGGGGAGCGACCGGATACGACCACTACCTGGACACCCAGTCGGGGGCCGCCAACAAGGACGACTGCTACACGCCGAACACCCCGACCATGTACTTCGGCCACCTGCTGGCGAGCGACCTGCAGTACGGCCCGGCCGACCGGGGCTGGGGCTCCTACACCGTCGGCCTGTCGGCGATGGACTCCAACGGCGGCGGCGAGTCGACCACCAACCGCTGGAAGAAGTTCGTGCCCGGCTCGGCGGTGCTGACCGTGGAATTCAACAATCCGCCGTCGCCGCCGGGACTGAACGACATGTCGATCGACCCGCGGCAACCGTGTGCCGCCCAGCCGCTGTACGTGAACGCGCTCAACGGCGTCACCCTGCGCGGTCGACTGACCGACGCGGACGGCGACAACATCTCCGCGAAGTGGCGCGTGCAGGGCGTTCCGGGTGCACACCAGCCGCCGGACTCCCCACGGGCGCCCGGCGGCGAGTTCACCACCACGATCCCGGCCGCGGCGTTCACCGACGGACAGACCTACAGCTGGTCGATGTCCGGCACGGACGGACACCACGAGGGCGGAACCTCGCCCGGGTGCACGTTCGTGATCAGTAACTCGCTGCCGGGCGGCCCGGTGGTGACCAGCGGCGACCTGGCGCTCACCACGGGCCTGCTGCCACCGGACCCGCCGGACACCGCCGGGGTGGGCCGGCCGGTGACGATCACGTTGAAGCCGGCCGAGGGCGACCGCAACATCGAGGGCTACCTCGTCGGGGTCGGCGCCGGCACCGCGACCGCGCCGACGCTGTGGGTGCCGGCCGGTCCGGACGGAACCGCGCAGGCGCCGGTGTCGCCGGCCACGTCCGGCCCCGAGCCCAACATCCTGACCGTACGCTCGCGCAACAAGGCGGGCATGTCCGGCACGATGGCGGTGTACCGGTTCGCCGCGCAGGCCACCGAGCGGGTGGCGGCGACCGACGACCTCACCGGCGACGGGCGCAGCGACCTGGTCTACCTGCGCGACACCGACGGCCGGGCCACGGTCTGGATGTCGGCGTCCAAGCATGACGGGTCCGGTTCGCTCGACCCGGTGCAGGTGTTCGACGGCGGTGCGGCCTATCCGGCGGCGGCGACGCGGCTGGTGGGCGGCGACTACGACGGTGACGGCGACTCCGACTTCATGCTGCTGCGCAGCGCGGCGAGCGGCCGGGTGGACGCCTCGGTGCTGCACTCCAACGGCAACGCGCTCTTCGCGCTGCCGGCGATGTGGGACTCCGGCGCGTCGGACTGGGACCTGACGACGATGCAGTCCGCGGGCGCCGACATGACCGGTGACGGCAAGGCCGACCTGGTGATCGCGCGACCCGAGGCGGACGGCGGCTGGTCGGTTCGGGTGTTCGAGTCGACCAGCACCGGCCGGGGGTCGTTCACGTTCGCCGCGCCGGCCGCGTGGGCCACCGCGGGAGCGTCCACCTCGACGTACGCGCGGACGGCGGTGCGGGTCGCGGATGTCGACGACGACGGCAAGGCCGACGTCGCCCGGGTGCAGGACAACGGCAACGGGCAGCTCAAGGTCCTCGTGCAGACGTCGACCGGCAGCACCCTGAACCCGCCGCGACAGTGGTTCGACAGCGGGCCGGACCGGTTCGACTTCGACCGTACGACCGTGCTGGCCGGAAACGTCTCCGGGGCCGGCAAGGCGGACCTGATCCTGGTGCAGCACCACGGAAACGGCGACACGTCCGCCGTCGGGCTGCTCTCCGACGGCGATCGGCTGACCGCCGAACGGTTCTGGCAGAGCGGCGGCGCGGACACGTTCGACCCGGCACGCGCCAAGCTGGTGGCCGGTGACTTCACCGGCGGCCGCGAGACCGATCTGGCCGTCCTCTACGACGAGGGCTTCGCGAAGAGCCGCTACTCGCTGCTCCGGTCGACCGGGTCGGCGTTCACCCCGGCGGCCCGGTGGAGTGCCGCGCTGGACTGGACGAAGACGGCACTGGGCGGTGGCGGCATGACGCCGAACCTCGCCCTGGACGCCCAGGCCAGCGCGACCAGCACGGCGCAGACGTTCGCGCCGGGGCAGGCGATCGACCGTAACCGCACCAGCCACGCCAGCAACGGCTGGAGTTCCTGGTCGAACCTGGAGAACGACCACGCCGAGACGATCAGCCTGTTGCTGCCGTCCTGGCGGTACGTGAACCGGATCGACCTGTACCCGCGCAACGACGGGACCAACATCGGCACGTCGTTCCCGGCGAACCTCACGGTCGAGGTGTGGACCCACAGCGGCTGGCGCACCGTGGCGACCCGGAACAACCCGGCCGGTCCGGGCGCCGGCATGGTCAGCCTGTCGTTCGGCGGGCGGTTCACCGACCATGTCCGGGTCACCGGCCTGAACCTGCGCGTCATGCAACTCGCCGAGATCGAGCTCTACCAGACCGGGCGCGGCGCGCCACCGGCGAACCTGGTGCTGGACGCGACGGCGACCGCGACCAGCTCGGCCCCGGAGGACTGGGGCTGGGCGCCGAAATGGGCGGTGGACGGCACCCGCGCCCTACCCGGCTGGAGTTCGTGGTCCAACCACGATGTCGACCACACCGAGGCGATCGAGCTGACGTTGCGGCGCAGGCATCACGTCAACCGGGTGGACCTGTATCCGCGCCCGGACGGCGGCGGGAACTTCTGCAGGAACTTCACGATCGAGGCGGACGCGGGCAACGGGTGGGTGGTCGCCAGCCGGCACACCAACTATCCGGCGCCGACGTCGGGCGCCGTGCAGACCTTCACTTTCGAACCGGTGCTCGCTCAGCGGCTCCGCGTGGTCTGCACCTCGGTGCGCCTGACCCAGTTCGCCGAGATCGAAGCGTACCTGGTCCAGTGACGGGGAGAGGGGAACGAGGCATGCGGTTCCGAACCGCGATCCGGGCTCTGACAGTGGTGCTGCTGGCACCGTCCGTGGTGGTGTTCGCCGAGGCGGCACAGGCGGCGGACAGGCCCTCGGCGTTCCAGCCGATGAAGGCCCAACCCGGCGCCTACGCGAAGGTGGCGCCGCCGCCGGTCGACCCGTCGGCGGATCACAACCTGACCGCAGCGCCGGCGGTGGACTGGCCGGTCACCGGGTCGGCGCAGGTCGCGCCGCGGTCCGGCGAGCCGGGGCGGAAGGCCGGCCGGCTGCCGGTCAGGGTCGGTGCCCGGGCCGCGAAGGAGGCGCCTGAGCAGGTGACCGTGACCACGCTCGGCCGCGCCGAGTCGGAGCGGGCCAAGGTGACCGGTCCGCTGATCCGGCTGACCGCACCCGGCCGCGGTGACGTCTCGGTCGAGGTGGACTACACCGGCTTCCGCGACGCGTACGGTGGGGACTGGGCGTCCCGTGCGCGTCTGGTGCAGGTGCCGGAATGCCGGGCGGACCGGCCGGGCGACCCGGCCTGCCGGCCGGTCCCGCTGGCCACCGCCAACGATCCGGTGAAGGGCGTCGCCTCGGCGCAGGTGGCGCTGGCGGGCACGAACACGTTGCTGGCGCTGGAATCCGGACCCGCCGGGTCCGGCGGCGACTTCACCGCGTCCAGCCCGGCGGCGTCCGGTACCTGGTCGGCCGGCGGATCGAGTGGTGACTTCAACTGGAGTTACCCGATGCGGACGCCGCCGCCGCTGGGCGGGCCGGCACCGCAGCTCGCGCTCGGCTACAGCTCGGGCAGCCTGGACGGTCGGACCGCGGCGTCGAACAATCAGCCCTCGTGGGCCGGCGACGGTTTCGACCTGTGGTCCGGCGCGGTGTCGCGCAGCTACAAGCCCTGCGCGGACGACGGCCAGGCGGGCGTCGGTGACCTGTGCTGGGGTGGCGACAACGCCACGCTCGCGCTCAGTTCGCACAGCGGCGAGCTGATCCAGGAGCAGGGCAACCCCGACCGCTGGCGGCTGCGCAACGACGACGGCACCAGGGTGGAGCGGCTCTTCGGTGCGGACAACGGCGTCTGGAACGGCGAGCACTGGCGGGTCACCACGACGGACGGCGTGCAGTACTTCTTCGGACTCAGCAAGCTGCCCGGTGCCCCGGACGATCAGCGTACGTCGAGCGCCTGGAAGGTCCCGGTGTTCGGCAACCAGGCCGGCGAACGGTGCCACAACGGGTCCGGCTTCGCGGCGTCCTGGTGCGACCAGGCCTACCGGTGGAACCTGGACTACGTCGTCGACCCGCACGGCAACTCCATGTCGATCTGGTACGACGTCGAGTGGAACAGCTATGCCCGCAACAAGACCGACAACACGGTGTCGCGGTACGTCCGGGGCGGCACGATCAACCGGATCGACTACGGCACCCGGCGCGACGGCGGCGTCGACAGCCGGTTCGCCGGGCCGGTGCCGATGCGGGCCCAGTTCGGCACGGCGGACCGCTGCGTGACACCCGGCGGGACGTGCACGCTGACCAAGGCGAACGCGGCGAACTGGCCGGACGTACCGATGGACCAGCTGTGCGACTCGACCGCCACCTGCGTGGGCGTGTACGCGCCGACCTTCTGGACCCAGAAGCGACTGGCCACGGTGACCACCCAGGTTCTCCGCGGCGACCAGCTGTCCGATGTGGAACAGTGGACACTCCGGCACGTCTACAAGGACCCGGGCGACGGCCGGGCGAAGGTGCTGTGGCTCAGCGCCATCGGGCAGACCGGGCTCTCCGGCGGCAGAGCGACACTGCCGGACGTGAAGTTCGGTGGCGTGCCGCTGAACAACCGCGTGGACCGGACCAGCACCCTGGAACCGATCATCCGGTACCGCGTCTCGTCCATCGAGACCGCGACCGGTGGGGTGATCGGCGTGAACTACTCGGCACCGGACTGCGTGCTGGGCAGCCGCATGCCGGCGAACCCGGAAAGCAGCACCCTGCGCTGCTTCCCGGTGTACTGGACCCGGCCCGGGCAGACCAAACCCGGCTTCGACTACTTCCACAAGTACGTGGTGACCAGCGTGACCGAGACGGATCGCACCGGCGCGGCGCCGACCGCGGTGACCGGTTATCAGTACCTGGACCATCCCGCCTGGCACTACGACGAAGCCGAGTTCGTGCAGCCGGAACGGCGGTCGTGGGGACAGTGGCGTGGCTACGGCCGGGTACGCGTGATCAAGGGAGCGGAGGGCCAGACCCGGTCCCAGACCGACACGCTGTACTTCCGCGGAATGCACGGCGACAGATTGCCCGACAAACGTACGCGGAACGTCAGCGTCACCGATTCGGACGGCGTCGCCCTGCCCGACTCGGCGTGGCAGCAGGGGAAGGTTCGCGAGACCATCGTCTACAACGGCACCGGTGACGCCGCGCCCGTGGTGTCCAAGACCAAGCACGACCCGTGGAAACACGGCCCGACCGCGACCCGCGACCGGAACGGCGTGGTCGTCGAGGCGTACGTGACCGGGGTGGCCGCGACCACCGTGAAGACCGCGCTGGACGGCGCCCGGGGGTGGCGGACCACCAGGGTCGACAACACCTTCGACTACGACGACGGGTCGGCCCACCCGACCGGCCGGATCACCCGCAAGGACGATGCCGGCGACATCACCACCCCCGACGACGACCGCTGCACCCGCACCACGTACGCGGCCAACCCGGACACCCACGCACTCGCCTATCCCGCCGAGATCGAGACGGTCGGCGTGCGCTGCTCGGCCACCCCGGACCGGGCCAGCAACACGCTGTCGCGGATCCGCGTCGCCTACGACGGCGGGCCGGGTGTGGGCAAGGGCGACCAGGTAAAGGTCGAGCAGATGGTCGGCTGGAACGACGGCGAGCCGGTCTTCCGGCAGACCATGCGAGCGGCGTACGACGCCTACGGCCGGGCCACCGAGACGTTCGACGAGCGGGGCCGTAGGTCGACCGTCACCTACCTCCCGGCAGCCGGGCCGCTGACCCGGACCGAGGAGACCAATCCGCTCGGCTGGAAGACCAGCACGACCGTCGATCCCGGGTTCGGCCGGACCACGCTGGCGGTCGACGTGAACGGGCGGCGGACCCAGACCGCGTACGACGCGCTGGGCCGGGTCACCGCGGTCTGGACGCCCGGCCGCGACTCCGATCAGACACCGAGCAGCAGGTACAGCTACGACGTGCGGGCCGATGCGCCGACCGTCACCTCGGTGGCACGCCTCAACGCGGCCGGCGACGGATACCTGACCTCGTACCAGATCTACGACGGTCTGATGCGGGAGCGGCAGACGCAGATGCCCGCGGTCGGCGGCGGCAGTATGGTGACCGACTCCGGCTATGACTCGCGCGGCAAGATACGCAAGAAGTCCGCGCCGTACTTCATGCCCGGTGCGCCGAGCGGGGCGTTGTTCGTGTCCAAGGGTGAGCCGCCGTCGGCCACCTGGTTCGAGTACGACGCCGCGGAGCGCAAGACGGCCGAGATCCTCCGGGCGTCCGGCGAGGAGCTGTGGCGTACGACGTTCGCCCACGGCGGCGACCACACCGACACCACACCGCCGCGGGGCGGCACCCCCACGTCGTTGTACACCGACGCGCGTGGCCAGCAGAGCGAGCTGCGGCAGTACCTGGGTGACACGGTCGGCGGGTCGTTCGAGCGCACCCGGTACACGTACACCGCGACCGGGAAACCGGCCACCCTCGTCGACCCGGCGGGCAACACCTGGCGCTGGGAGTACGACCACCGGGACCGCCTGACCTCGACCAGCGACCCGGACAAGGGCGTCACCACGCGGACCTACGACCAGTGGGATCAGCTGGCCACGTTCACCGACGCGCGGGGCAAGAGGATCGCGTACCGGTACGACGACCTGAGCCGGCGGACCAGCGTCCACCAGGACACGGTGAACGGGCCGAAGCTCGTGTCCTGGGAGTACGACACCCTGCTGAACGGTTACCCGACCGCGTCGACCCGGCATGTCGGCGACCACGCCTACCGGACGGCGTTCTCCGGGTACGACGAGGAGAGCCGGCCGACCGGCACGGTGCTGACCGTCCCGGAGGCGGAAGGCAAGCTGGCCGGCACCTACCGGACGTCGCAGACCTTCAACGCGGACGGCTCGCCGGACACGACGTCGCTGCCCGCGATCGGCGGTCTGCCGGCCGAGACGTTGCGCTACGGCTACAACGCGACCGGACAGCCCACGAGCCTCACCGGTGCGGCGGCCTATCTCACCGACGCGATCTACGACCAGGCCGGGCGGCTGGGCATCTCGGTCCGCACCAACACCGCCGGCAAGAGCCTCCTGGAGGAGTGGGCGTACCACGAGGCGACCGGCCGGGTCGTCGAGCACGCCGGGTACGGCGACGTGAACCCGGAGGTGATCACGGATGCGCACTACACCTACGATCCGTCCGGCAACCTGATCGGGATCGCGGACCGGACCAGCCAGTACAACAGCGGGCCCGACGATCTGCAGTGCTTCCGCTACGACGGGCTGGAACGACTCCGCGAGGCCTGGACGCCGAAACAGGACGACTGCGAGACCGGCGCGTCGGCGGCGAATCTCGGCGGCCCGGCGCCCTACTGGCAGAGCTGGACGTTCGACAGCACCGGCAACCGGGTGACCGAGGTGAACCACGCCGTGGCCGGGAACACCACCCAGACGTCGTCCTACCCCGAACCGGGCAAGCCGCGCACCCACGCGGTCTCCTCGGTACGCACCACCGGGCCGGGCGTCGACCGCACGGACTCCTACACCTACGACGAGAACGGCAACCTGCTGACCCGTCCCGGCCGGACCGGGCCGCAGACGCTCACCTGGGACGTCGAGGGTCACCTCGCGTCGATCGCCGAGTCGGGCGCCACCACCTCGTACCTCTACGACGCGGACGGCAACCGTCTGATCGAACGCGGTCCGAAGGGCACCACGCTGTTCCTGCCCGAGGGGGAGTGCACGGTGTCCGGCGACAACACGCCGACGTGCGTCCGCTCGTACGCGGCGGCCGGCCGGGTGGTCGCGACCCGGACCACCCAGGGCGTCTCGTGGCAGGTGGCCGACCACCAGAGCACCGGCGTGGCGAGCGTGGACAGCGCCACCATGACGGTCACCCGGCGGCGGTCCCTGCCCTACGGCGGTGCCCGTGGACCGGAACCGGCCTGGAACTCGCGGCGTGGGTTCGTCAACGGCGTCGTCGACGACACCGGCCTGGTCCATCTGGGCGCCCGTGAGTACGACCCGAAGCTGGGCCGGTTCATCTCGGTCGATCCGATCCTGGATTCCGGCGATCCGCAGTCGCTCAACGGATACACGTACGCGGGGGCCAACCCGGTCACCGACTCGGACCCGGACGGCCGGGTGAAGTGCCCGGACGGCGACTGCATCGCGAACCCGCAGCCGAAGGAACCGGTGCACGTCAAGACGGTGCTCGAGGTCCGTGAGGAGCCGGCGCGCGGCGCCGGTGGGTTGCCGGTGAAGAAGCGGACCATGACGCAGTCCACCTACAAGAAGAACAACGGGGTGGTGGAGAAGCACCGCGGCTGTTCCTACAGTGCGATCGAGGGCAGCACCTCCGGCCCCACGAAGGACTGCTCCGGTGCGGGCGTCCAGGTCCTCGGTCCGGTCACCGACTGTCACCGGGACAACAAGGGCAACGTGTGCTGGCTCGGCGAGGACGGCTTCGTCTACGACGTCGAGGGCGGCAAGTCGTGTACCCGGAACGACTTCAACTTCTGCGGCACGCCGGCCGGCCAGCAGCGGCGCCAGAACCGGCATGCTCCGCCGGGCGGCCGGGGAATCCCCAAGATGGGGCCGGCCAGCAAGGAGATGTCGGAGAAGATGCGCCGGTCGGAGGAGAAGGGGTGGGTGCAGACCGTCGGCGCCTGCGCCAACGTTTCCGCCGCGGCCTATTTCAACGTCGGCCTGTCGGTCTGCCTCGCGCACGACAACAACGGTTTCGGACCACTCATCGCCTGGTCGCACGGGGTCGGACCGTCCTTCGGGATCAGTGCGTCGGCCGGAGGGTTCCTCTCCAACGGCGACTTCTACGGGCAGACCGAAGGCGCCAGGACGACCACGGTCGGGCTCAAGGGCGGTGCGAACGTCGAGGGCTATCACACCGCGTCGCATGACGGAAAGGTGTCCACGTACGGCGGGAATGTGGGTATCTACGGCGGTGCAGGCGCACCGTGGACGGTGAGCAACAGCTGGACGATCGGGAAGCGAACCAACTGGTAGTTTGCGCATCTGCGCAACCGGGGGACGTCGCGCCACGTCCCCCGGGGCGCCCGGCGATTACCGTATGGCCGTGCAGGAACACGGGATGCTGGGGACGCGGTTGCGGTTGCGCCGCTCGGCCGCGGGGCTCAGTCAGCGGGAACTCGCCGCGCGAGCGGGGCTGAGCCTCGCCGCCGTACGCGACCTGGAGCAGGGTCGCACCAGCCAACCGCGCCCCGAGTCCGTGCAGGCGCTCGTCGCCGCCCTCGGCTTGGACGCCGGCGTGGCGGCGGCGTGGCTGTCCTTCGCCGACGCCGGCCCGGCGGTGGAGCCGTCCGGACCGGTGTGGGTCGGCGTGCTCGGCCCGCTCACCGTTCGGCGCGGTGAGCGGGAGGTCGCGCTGGGCGGCGGGCGGCGGCGCGCCCTGCTGGCCCGGCTGGCGATCGCCGCGGGTACCACGGTTCCGGTGTCCGACCTGGCCCGGCTCCTGGGCCGGGACGAGCCGCACCGGGCCGCGGCCGGTGCCGTGCAGAGCGGGATCTCCCGGCTGCGGGCACTGCTGAATCCGGAGCGGGCCGACGGGCGTTCCCAGATGAGCCTGCAGTTCGTCGCCAACGGCTACCGCCTGCACCTCGGCGAACAACAGTCGGACCTGGCCGCGTTCCGCGCGCTGACCCGCCGGGCCGCCTACGCCGCCGACCCGGCCGCCGAGCGGGAACTGCTCACCGCCGCGCTGGAGACGTGGCGTGGCGAACCGCTGGCCGACGTTCCCGAACTGCGCGGGCATCCGCTGCTCACGCCGATCGCCGAGGAACTGGTCGTGGCCGCCATGCGGCACGCGGAGCTGGCCGCGACGGCCGGTCGGCCGGAGCAGGCCCTGCCGTGGCTGCGCCGCCTCACCGCCGAGCATCCGTTGCACGAGCCGCTGCACGCCCGGCTCATCCGGATCCTCGCCGAGGCCGGGCGGACCTCTGCCGCGCTGGAGGTCTTCGACGGCATCCGGCACCGGCTGAACGAGGAACTCGGCCTCGACCCGGGCGCCGAGCTACGCGACGCACACCGCGTCGTCCTGCGCGGCGAGCGCCCGGCGAGCCGGTCGAGCACTCCCGGAACACCGGCGGGCGCCGCCGAAGGTCCGGCGCAGCTGCCGGCCGGGGTCCGGCACTTCACCGGGCGGCACGCTGAACTGAACCTCCTCTACACGCTGGCTGAGAACGAGCATCACCGGGGCACGTCGGTGCTCATCGCGATCACCGGCACCGCGGGCGTCGGCAAGACCTCGCTGGCGCTGCACTTCTCGCACCGCGTCCGGGCCCGCTTCCCGGACGGTCAGCTGTACGTCGACCTGCGCGGTTTCGACCCGTCGTCGGTCGCGGTCAGCCCGGTCGAGGCGATCGGCCGGTTCCTGCAGGCGCTCGGCACGCCGGCCGCTCGAATACCGGCCGATCCGGACGCGCAGGCGGCGTTGCTGCGCGGCATGCTGGCCGGTAAGCGGATGTTGATTCTGCTCGACAACGCGCGCGACGCCGACCAGGTGCGCCCGCTGCTGCCGGCCGGCAACGGCTGCCTGGTGGTGGTCACCAGCCGCGACCCGCTCGTCTGCCTGGTCGCCACCGAGGGCGCCGACTCGTTGCCGCTGAGCCTGCTCTCCGACACCGAGGCCGGCGACCTGCTGGCTGCCCGTCTGGGCCGCCGCCGGATCGCCGCCGAGCCGGATGCCGTCACCGAGATCATCGGGCGGTGCGCGCGGCTGCCGCTGGCGCTTGCCATCGTGGCGGCCCGGGCGGCCACCACGGCCGGACAGCGGCTGGCCGGACTCGCCGACGAACTGCGCGATCAGCGGCATCGGCTGAACGCCCTGGCCACCGGCAGCGCCGCGTCCGACGTACGATCGGTCTTCTCGTGGTCCTATCTGGCCCTGCACCCGGCCGCCGGTGACCTGTTCCGGTTGCTCGGTCTGCACCCCGGCCCGGAAATCTCGGTGCCGGCCGCGGCCAGCCTGGCCGGCCTGCCGGCGGCCGGGGCGCGGCACCTGCTCGACGAGCTGACCGGCGCCCATCTGCTGACCGAAATCGCACCCGGTCGGTTCGCGTTGCACGATCTGCTTCGCGCGTACGCGCATGAACTGGTGACCCTGCATCACTCGGACGAGCAGCGCCGGGCCGCCACGGTGCGGATGCTCGACCACTACCTGCACACCGCACACGCCGCGGCGCGGCTGATCAACCCGGCCCGTCGCGTCATCGCACTCGATCCGCCGGCCGCCGCGACGATCGTCGAGCCGGTCCCCGACGCGGACGCGGCGCTGGCCTGGTTCGGCGTGCACCATCCGGTGCTGCGCGGCGCGATCGAGCAGGCCGACGCGGACGGCCACGACACGCACAGCCGGCAACTCGCCTGGACGTTGTGGAACTACCTCGACCGGCGCGGCCTCTGGCACGAACTGCTGGCGGTTCAGCACACCGCGCTCGCTGCGGCGCTGCGTCAGCACCACCGCGACGGTCAGGCCGTCGCCCACCGTGCCATCGCCCGTGCCTGCACCGGCCTCGGCCGCCTCGATGAGGCGGCCGACCACTACCGGTCCGCGATAGCCCGCAGCGCCGAGACGGGCGACCAGATCGGACAGGCCACCTCGCGCCTGGGACTGGCGCGGATCTTCGATCATCGCGCCGACCCGCGAAGCGCCCTCGACGAGGCGCGGCGGGCGCTGGCCCTGTTCGCACCCGACAGCCGGGACATCGAGCGGGCGTGGGCGCTCAACGCGGTCGGCTACCACAGCGCCCAGCTCGGCGAGTACGAGCACGCCCTGGCCGCCTGCCAGGAGGCGCTGGTCCGGTTGCGGGACACCGATGACCGCTATACGCAGGCGGCGACCTGGGACAGCATCGGCTTCGCCCACCGGAATCTGGGCGACCGGGAACGGGCCGAAGCGGCGTTGCGGCGGAGCATCGAGCTCTTCGAAGGGCTGGGTGCACGCCCTTCCATCGCCGAGACCCTCACCCATCTCGGCGACTGCCAGGAGGCGTTCGGCGACCGGGACGCGGCCCGGTCCAGCTATCGCCGGGCGTTGCACATCTTCGACGACCTGGGACACCCGGACGCCGCCGCGGTCCGTGCGAAACTGGGCTGAGCCGGGACGTCAGGACGCGGTGGGCATCGCCGCGGCGAACGCCGTGCGAGGCCGGCTCCATGGGTGCCGATCTCCCCACCACCAGCTGAGTTGAACGTTAAAGTCTGCTTGTAGAATGATCGTGTGACTGGTCCCACGCCGTGGCTCGACGATGCCGAGCGGTCCGCCTGGATGACGCTGGTGGCCATGCTGATGAGCGTTCCGCCGGCGATCGACGCGCAACTCAAGCGCGATTCGGGGATCAACTTCTTCGAGTACTCGATGCTGTCGCAGCTGTCCGTGCCACCGAACCGGGCCCTGCAGATGACCCGGCTGGCCCAACTCGTCGGCGGCACGCTGTCGCGGCTGTCCCACGCCGCGAGCCGGCTGGAGCAGCAGGGCCTGGTCCGCCGGCGGGTGATCACCGGCGAGTCACGGGCCACCGAGCTGGTTCTCACCGACGAGGGCATGGCTGCGCTGGTGGCCGCGGCGCCCGGCCATGTCCGGGAGGCCCGCCGGCTGGTCTTCGACGTGCTCACCCGCGAGCAGGTGACGCAGCTGCGGGAGATCGCGCGAGCGGTGACCGGCGCGGCGTCACCGGAGGTCGGCGAGGCGCTGCAACGGGCGATCGCCGAGGCGGACGCGGGGGAGGCGTGCTGAGTCCGCCGGCCGATCGGGCGATGGGCCGCCCGGGTCGCGCCGGCCGGGGGAGGCCGTCCTCCGGGGCGGCGACGGGCGGTTCCCGGTGGGCCGGGTGCCGGGCGATGCACGGGTAGGGTGAGGCGCGTGGATCAAGAAGAGCGCATCGCCGTGTTCCTCGACTACGAGAATCTGGCGATCGGCGCCCGCGATCACCTCGGCGGCATGACGTTCGACCTGCGGCCGGTCGCCGACGCTCTCGCCGAGCGGGGACGTGTGGTGGTCCGCCGGGCGTACGCGGACTGGTCGTACTTCGACGAGGACCGCCGGATGCTCACCCGCTCGCACGTGGAGCTCATCGACATCCCGCAGAAGATGGGCGCCTCCCGGAAGAACGCCGCCGACATCAAGATGGTGGTGGACGCGCTGGAGCTGGCCTTCGAGCGCGAGTACATCTCCACGTTCGTGCTCTGTACCGGGGACAGCGACTTCACTCCGCTGGTGCACAAGCTGCGGGAGCTGAACAAGCGAGTGATCGGTGTCGGGGTGGAGCGGACCACCTCGGCCCTGCTGCCACCGGCCTGTGACGAGTTCCTGTTCTACGACCGGCTGGACGGCGTGGAGGTTCCGCCGTCCCGGCCGCGCCGCAGCCGCCCGGCCGCCGCGGCGCCGGTGCTGGTTCCCGCGAAGGCGGTGGAACCGGTCCCCGCGGAGCCCGCCCCTGAGCCGGTCGTCGACGCCCCCGCCCGCGACCTGGACACCCTGGCCACGCTGGTCGCCCAGACTGTGTCCGGCATGCAGCGCAGCGCGAGCGGCACGGTGACCGCCTCGACACTCAAGCGCACGCTGCTGCGTAAGGACCCCACGTTCAACGAGGCCGACTACGGCTTCCGGGCGTTCGGTGAGATGCTGCGCCATCTCGCCGGCACCAACGTTGTCGAACTCAGCGACGGCCAGGCCAAGGGTGACCCCGAGATCTCGCTGCCGGAACACGGCGACCGGGAGGCGGCGTTCGGGTTGCTCCACAACGTGGTCGCCGACCTTGCCGCCGGCAACGGCGCGGTGGCGCTGTCCGGTCTGAAGAACCAGGTCCGCAAGGTGGCGCCGGACTTCAGCGAGAAGAAGCTCGGCTACCGCAGCTTCCTGCAGTTCGCCAAGGCGGCGGCCACGGGTGGCGCGATCGACCTGGCCTGGAGCGCCGATGCCGACGACTACCTGTTGACGCCCCCGGCCGACGAGTGACCCGCCGCCGCGGCCCGGCGCGGATCTCAGCCCTCGAACTCCGCGCGCAGCGTCGCGAGCGCGGCGTCGATGACGTCGCAGAGCCCGCGGTCGTCGTCGGCGTCGAGCCATTCCGCGACGGACACGTACATCAGGGTCACCGCGGTCTCGGCGAGCAGGCCGGCCCGGAGCGGGTCGAGGCCACGGGCGCGTAGGCCGTCCCGCGCCACCTGCGCCAGGGCGGCGCGCTTGTGTTGGTCGCGTTCGCGCAGTCCCTGGTCGGATGCCACGATCGCGCGCCGTTGTCGCAGAGCGTCCCGGCGGCCCTCGAAATGCGTCTCGGCGATCATGCGCAGGCCCGCGACGATCGCCGTCAGCGGGTCGTCGGTGGGCGCCTCGGCCATCAGCCGCGCCGCGACGGACGGCATCTCGGCCTCGTCCGCGAAGAGCACCTCGCGCTTGTCCGCGAAGTGCCGGAAGAAGGTACGTGTGGTCAGGCCGGCCCGCGCGGTGATCGCCGGCACCGTGGTCGCGGCGAAGCCCTGCTCGGCGAAGAGTTCGAGCGCCGCCTGCTGCAGGCGCTCGCGTGCGTCCGGTCGCCATCGGGCCATGACCCCAATCTAGCGGTGATGACATCCCGTGCCGTCGGCGGTACGGTGATGACACGGCATGTCGTCACCAGGGCGGGTGCCGCACCAGGGCGGAGCTGTGCATGAATGACGTGTGGATTCTCGGCGGCACCGGCCGTAGCGGACGGGCGATCGCGGCCGAGCTGCGGCGCCGGGGCATCGAGCCGGTGCTGGTCGGCCGGGACGGCGAGCGGCTCACGGCGGCGGCCGGCGGCCTCCCGACGGTGGTGGCCGCATCCGTCCGCGAGACCGCGGCCGCAATCCGCAGGGAGCGGCCGGCCGTCGTCGTCAACACCGTCGGACCGTTCCTCGAGACGACCGCGCCGTTGCTGGACGCGTGCCTTCCGGCGAGCCACTACCTCGACCTCGCCAACGACCTGGCGGCGGTGACGGCGTTGCTCGGCCGCGACGCGGAACTGACGGCTGCCGGGCGTACCGCCGTCACGGGCGCCGGATTCGGCGTGACCGCCACCGAGAGCCTCGTGGTGCGGCTGTGCGAGGGACGGCCGGCACCGCGGCGGGTCCGGGTCGACATGGTTCCCTCGTTCGCCGTCGAGGACGGCGTCCTCGGTGACGCGCTGGCCGGCACCATCGTGATGGGCAACCCCGGAGTGGCGGGCGGCGGGCGGTTCCAGAGCCGCCGGTACCGCACCGGACGGCTCGCACCCGCCCGTCTCGCCGCCGACCCGATGAAACTGGTCCTTCCCGACGGTTCCACCGTGACCACCGCGAGCATGCCGCTCGGGGAGCTGGTGGCCGCCCAGCGGGCCAGCGGCGCCCCGGACGTGCTCGCCGCGTCGAGCGAGGCCCCGTCCTCCCTCGTCGCCCGCGCGGTCCTGCCCGTGGCGACCGCCCTGCTCGCGATCGGACCGGTGCGCTCGTTCGCCCGCCGACGGCTGGCCCGGGTACGGGCGAAGGCCCGGCCGAAGCCCCGAGAGCACTCCTGGGGCCACGCCGTCGTGGAATGGCCGGACGGCAGCATCCGCGAGGGCTGGCTGCGGGTCGGCGAAGCCCAGTCCTGGGCGGCGACGGTACCCGCCGCCGTGGCCCGGCGGCTGCTGGACGGGCAGGGACGGCCCGGCGCGTACACGCCGGCGACGTTGTTCGGGCCGGCCCTCGCCGAGGCATGCGGCGGCGAGTACCAGATCCGGTGAGCCGCCTCGGATCCTAGGGATCTTCCGGCCGCACCGGCGCTTTACTGGGCCTGCCGGCTACCGACGCCGGGAGGCCGTTTCGGCGCGCCTGTGAGCTGGGAAGGTGGCAGTCAGTGGGAAACAAGTTCACTCTTGTTCTGAACCGGGAGATCACCGACGATGAGCTTCAGACCCTCAGGGACGCAGGTGTGGACGCCGTGGTCGGACGCGAGACGTCGCGCGGCGCCGACGATGTCAAGGTGACGAAGCTGGACTTCGACACCGATGTGTGGCCGTCACTCACCGAGGCCATCCAGTCGTCATTGGACGCCGTGACGGCGATCCCGGAGCTGAGCGTCCCGACGCTCACCGTCCCGGCGCAGCAGGTCGGGGACCCCGCCGTCGTGGCGGGCGACCTGGTCGGGTCCGATCCGGTGGCGGTCGGGGCGGAGTGAGGTTCGGCTAGGGCGTGTACGCCGACAGCCAGCCGGTGGCGCGGTAGTCACCGCGCCGGGTGAAGAGTGCGGCCCCGCGCGGGCCACCGCCCTCGGGATACGGCGCTTCGGCGGTGCCCCGGCGTAGCCCGGTCGTCCGCCAGTGTGGGCCGCTCCAGGTCACCGCGACCGCTCCGGCGGGGCCGGTCACCCAGGCGTGCGGAGGGTACTCCGTGAGCCGGCTGTCGGTGGCCCGGTCCCGCAGGAGCGCCGGATACTCGCGGTCGTCGAGGACACAGCCGGCGGGGGCGCGCCCGGCCGGCCAGTCCGGGCCGGCGTACCCCCGGCCGGCCGCCGCCCGCCACATCGCCGGCACCGCCTGATCCAGGTCGGCGGGGTCGGCCATCTGCTCCAGCATCCAGAGCAGCCGGCCCCCGCCGCGCCGGGTGCCGCAGTGCCGCCAGCGGAGACGCCGCCCGAGGTCGGCCGCCGCGACGGCGCACCAGGGGTGGACCGTCCCGAGAAGTCCCTGGGAGCCGATCCAGTGCAGGTACCGGGGGGCCTCCTCGAGCACCGGGTACATCGCCGAGTAGGGGATGCCGGCGACCGGTTGGTGCGGCGGCGGGATCTGCTCGCCGTCGACATGGGCGAGCAGCGTGGCCAGCGCGAGGTCTCCGGGTGCCCCGCCCGGAGCGGTGGACCCGGAACGGTCACGAAGGTGGCGTTCGTCCGCCGGTGGCAGGGAGGCGAGCAGGCGCGCCACGGCCGGCTTGACACTGTCGCCGGCGGTAGCCTGCGCCAGTTTCGGCACCGCGGTGGTGAGGACCGTGATGAGCAGGCGGTCGGCGTCGCGCGGATTCTGCGGTACCGGTGCCTCGCGCAGCGCCCTGCGCAGGTCGTCGCCGACCGCCGGCGAAATCATCAGCCGGGCGGTCACCGTGCCGAGTTCGGAGGGTGCCAGCTGGTCAGGCTGGTCCGCGGCGGCCGGTTCGGCCAGGAGCTCGGCCTGCCGGAGAAAGGCGACGGCGTCGCGTACCGGGCCCAGGCGGCGGTTGCCCTGGTGATGGGCGAGGGTCCGGACCCACCACCGGTCGGCGTCGGCCGGGGTGGCGATCCGGCGCTGGACGACCTCGCTGAGGACCTGCTCGGGGAGGTTCGCCAGGATCTGTGACTGCACGGTGTAGCCCCGGATCAGCTTGGCCTGCCAGTCACCGTGTTCGTGCTCGTCGACGATCAGGAAGGCCCAGCCGTCCTGTTCCCCGGCGCCGATGCGTCCGGCCCGGCCGAACATCTGCAGCACGGTGGCCACGTCGACGGAGTTGAAGCCCATCTGGGTGTCCTGGACGACCACCGCACGCGCGGGCAGGTTGACGCCGGCCGCGACGGTGGAGGTCGCGACCAGCACGTCCAGCCTGCGGTTGCGGAAGTCGTCCTCCGCCTCGAGGCGATCCTCCCAGCCCTTGTAGTGCAGGCCCACCCGTACGCTGCGGCACACCTCGCGTACCTGTTTCACGTCGTCGGGGTGGACGCCGTTGACGTCCGCCCCGCGCGACGCGGCGACCACCAGAGCGGTGAGCCGGACGTTGCGTTTGCTGCCGCAGAAGACGAGCACGCCGCCACCGTCCGCGGTGACGGTCCGGGTGATGGCGGCCGCCATGCGGGTACGTGCCGCCTCCCGGACGTTCCAGTCGGCGTACCCCGCGATCATCGGCAGTTGCCAGGTGAGCCGGCTCGGCCGCCATGCGATGGGCACCAGCCGGGCCTGCAACCAGGACGCGATCTCCGCGCTGTTGTTGACCGTCGCGGAGAGACCGATGAGCCGGGTGCGGACGCGATGGTCACGCATCCGGGCCAGCACTCCCTCGAGGACCGGGCCCCGGGCCGGATCGCCGAGCAGATGCACCTCGTCGACGATCAGGGCACCGACGTCGTCGAGGGCGTCCCGCAACGACGCGGTGCGGCAGAGCGACTCGAACTTCTCGGTGGTCGCCACCCACAGGTCGGCGTCGCGGATGCGGTCGACGTCGAGGCGGTGTTCACCGGAGAGCCGCTCGATGCGGAGCCCCTGCCGGCGCCAGAGATCCAGGTCGCGGTCGAGTTCATCGGTCAGCGACCGTTGCGGCACCAGCCATGCCGCCTTGCGTCCCTGGCCGAGGATCGCCTGCAGCGCGGCGGTCATGCCGATGACCGTCTTGCCGGCGCCGGTGGGCGCGACGATCAGAAGGTTGTCGTCGCCGCCGAGGACGTCCGGTACCGCCTGGGTCTGCGCCGGGTTGAACTCGGGGTAGGGGAAGTAACCGGCCCATTCCGCCGGCGCCAGCTGCGCGACCGGAGTAGGTGACGGTGCCTGGCGCTCCGCCGGTGCCCAGGCCCGCCACATGGCGTCGAACGCCTCTTCGGCCGGCCGGGCGTGCGCCCCCGACCGGCGCGTGAGCACCTGCCGCCGGGGACGGTTCAGGTGGCATTCGCGGGTCTCCGTGCACCGGCCCTCCACTGCGGAGGGCACACCGATCCGCTCGTCCTCGAGCAGGTACGGCACCCGCCGCACGGACGCCCCCGCGTCGTCGAGCTTGTCCGCCAGGGGATCGAGCGCCGGATCGGCCGAGAGCAGCACGCGGACGGCGGTGTGCGGCGCGAGGACCGGCACCTCGGCGAGGGGATCGCTGATCTTCAGATCCTGGCGCGCAGCGGTCGACCGGCTCGATGACACCGCTGCAATATGCCTTCCACGGAGGAAATACTCCGCGATCCAGCATTACCGGAGATTCACGGCATAAAGTGCAACGCCGTCCCGGCCCGACCGCGCCGGTCGAGCCGCGACGGCGAGTGCCCCGGTACGCGCCCGCTACCTCAGTCCTCGATCCAGCCGTGCGAGCGCGCGACGGTGAGGACGTGCTGGCGTACCTGGAGGATCTGCGCGCCGGTCAGTGTCGGCACCTGCTCCAGCAGCACCGTCGTGATCTCGTTCTTGAACGCGACCGTGCTCAGCACGTCGCATTCGCCGTCGTCGCCGTGCGCGGCCTCGCCGCCGGCCTTGACCGCACTGTCGGGGTCGAGCAGCCTCGCGTACGAGGCCTTGACGCCCCGGCTGCCCTCCATCGCCTCGAACTCGACGCGCTGCCCGCGGCTCACGACATGACGTTGATCGCCGAAGTCGTTCACATGGACGAAGACGTCATCACCGCCCTCCTCCGGACTGATGAACCCGTAGCCCTTCACGTTGTCGAAGCTGAGAATCGTCCCGACCGCCATCACCATCACCACCCCAAGACCCAGGTGTGCCCCCAATTGGCACACCGACCAGCGTAGATCGATCACCCATGAGAACGGGTGCGGACCGTCGGCGGCTCAGACCCGCCGAGATCCAGGGGTGTGACCGTCGTCACGTCTTTCTTCCGAGTTGCCCGCCCGGTCCGGTTTTTGCGCCGGAGTGACGCCGACGGCACCATGGTGGGCGTGCCCGTGGCTGCGTCGTCCCGCCCCTCCCCGCATTCCCTGGAAGCGGTGCTGGAACGGCTGACCTACGTCAACGAGGAGACCGGCTACACCATCGCCCGGGTCGCGACCGGAGGCGATTCGTCCCTGCTGACCGTGGTCGGCGCGCTCCTGGGCGCGCAGCCCGGTGAGAGCCTGCGGTTGCAGGGCTGGTGGTCGTCACATCCGCAGTACGGGCGGCAGTTCGAGGTCGTCTCGTACACCACCGTGCTGCCGGCGACGATTCAGGGCATCCGCCGCTACCTCGGTTCCGGGCTGATCAAAGGCATCGGGCCGGTGTTCGCCGAGCGGATCGTCGAGCATTTCGGCCTGGCGACCCTGCAGATCATCGAGGACGAGCCGGGCCGGCTGGTGGAGGTGCCGGGACTCGGCCCGAAACGCACCGCGAAGATCACCGCCGCGTGGGCCGAGCAGAAGGCCATCAAGGAGGTGATGGTGTTCCTGCAAGGCGTCGGGGTGTCCACGTCGATCGCGGTCCGCATCTACAAGAAGTACGGCGACGCCTCGATCGGCGTGGTCCGCAACGAGCCCTACCGGCTGGCCGCCGAGGTGTGGGGGATCGGGTTCAAGACCGCCGACACGATCGCCCAGGCCGTCGGCATTCCGCACGACAGCCCGGACCGGGTCAAGGCGGGTCTGCAGTACACGTTGTCGCAGGCCACCGACAACGGCCACTGTTACCTGCCCGCGCCCCACCTGATCGCGGACGCGGTGCAGATCCTCGACGTACCCGCCGAACTGGCCCGGCGGTGCCTGGACGAGCTGGTCGAGGCGGAGGGCGTGGTCCGCGAGCCGGTACCCGGTCCGGACGGTGAACCGGTTCCGGCGATCTATCTGGTGCCGTTCCACCGGGCCGAGCAGTCGCTGGCCGGCTCGGTGCTGCGGCTGCTCGGCGATCGCGCGGACCGGATGGCGGAGTTCGGCGGCGTCGACTGGGACAAGGCACTGGCCTGGCTGAAGGCGCGTACCGGCACCGATCTGGCCGTCGAGCAGGAGCAGGCCGTCCGGCTGGCGCTGACGTCGAAGGTTGCCGTCCTGACCGGCGGACCCGGCTGCGGCAAGAGCTTCACCGTCCGGTCGATCGTCGAACTCGCCGCCGCCAAGAAGGCGAAGATCCTGCTCGTCGCGCCGACCGGGCGGGCCGCGAAACGTCTCGCGGAACTCACCGGCCAGCCCGCGGCGACGGTGCACCGGCTGCTGAAGCTGCAACCCGGCGGGGAGCCGACCTACGACCGGGACACCCCGCTGGACGTCGACCTCCTCGTGGTGGACGAGGCGTCCATGCTCGATCTGATCCTGGCCAACAAGCTCGTCAAGGCCGTCCCGCCCGGGGCGCATCTGCTGCTGGTCGGCGACGTCGATCAGCTCCCGTCGGTCGGCGCCGGGGAGGTGCTGCGCGATCTCCTCGCCGCGGACGTGGTGCCCCGGGTCCGGCTCACCCAGGTGTTCCGGCAGGCCGCCGACTCCGGGGTGGTCAGCAACGCCCATCGGATCAACGCCGGCCGGCCGCCGCTGCTGCAGGGGATGAGCGACTTCTTCCTGTTCCCGTGCGAGGACACCGATGCCGCCGCGGCGCTGACCGTCGACGTCGCCTGCACCCGCATCGCGAAACGGTTCGGGCTGGACCCGCGGCGCGACGTGCAGGTGCTGGCTCCGATGCACCGCGGCCCGGCCGGGGCGGGCGCGCTGAACACCCTGTTGCAGCAGCAGCTCACGCCGTCGCGGGAGGGCATGCCGGAACGCCGGGTCGGCGCGCGGGTGTTCCGCATCGGCGACAAGGTCACGCAGATCCGCAACAACTACGACAAGGGCGTGGCCGGGGTGTTCAACGGCACCGTCGGCGTCGTCACCGCCCTGTCCACCGACGATCAGACGCTGAGCGTGCGTACCGACGAGGACGAGGTCATCGAGTACAGCTTCGACGAACTCGACGAGCTGGCCCATGCCTACGCCATGACCATCCACCGTTCCCAGGGATCGGAATACCCGGCGGTGGTCATCCCGATCACCACCAGCGCCTGGATGATGCTGCAGCGCAACCTGCTCTACACCGCCGTCACGCGGGCGAAGAAACTCGTCGTCCTGGTCGGCTCCCGGCGGGCGCTGGCCGCCGCCGTCCGCACCGTCGGCGCCGGCCGCCGCCACACCGCACTCACCCACCGGCTCGCCCGCTGAGGCGGGAGTTCCGGACCCGCCCCGGCTCAGGCCGCGGCAATCTTGATGAGGGTACGCAGGGCCATCTCGCGTGCCTCGTGCCGTGACCGGTGGCTGGTGACCGCGTACTGGTAGGCGGTGAGCAGGGAGGGCCAGATGCTCATCTCGAGCCACTCGGGGTCGAGCCGGCGGTCGATCGTGCCGTCCTCCTGCCCGCGGCGCAGTACCGCCTGCACGGTCGGGTCGTACTCCGGCTTGCGGTCCTCCTCCAGATGGACGCTCTGCGTCCACCAGTAGAAGATCTGGTGTGCGTCGAGCAGTTCGGCACACAACCGCTCGTAGGCTTCCAGACCCGAGCCGGTGTCCGGTCGGGACCGTTTGACCGCCGCCTCGTACTCCGCGTCCACGAACGCGTTCAGCGCGGCGATCAGGGCGGCCCGGCTCGGGTAGTAGCGGTGCAGCGTGCTCCGGGCCACCTCGGCCGCATCCGCCACCTCACCCAGGCTGGCGTTGGGCTTCGCGATGAGCGTCGCGATGGCGGCCAGGAGGATGGCGCGGCGAGTGCGCTCGCGTGTGGAGCTCTCCGTGGCCGTCACAGACATGCGGAAAGAATAACCCGAGTTCGACAATCGGACAGCCATTGTCGTTTTTGGGACATGAATGTACGATCGCTCGGTGGGTGACTCGCGGACGACCGAAGAAGCGACCCGTACCGTGCTGGATCGCAGACTGGAGAAGAGCCGGCTGGCGCTCCTGTGGCGCTATGCCCGTCCCCGGGCCCGGGTGCTGATCGGCGCGCTCGTGCTGGGGCTGTTCGTGTCGGCCCTCAATCTCGCCAATCCGCTCGTCACCAAATGGGTGCTGGATTCCCTCGCCGGGGGCGGCACGCTGGTGACCCCGGTTCTGCTTCTCGTCGGGCTCCTGGTCATCGGTGCCGCCGTCAGCTGGTGGCAGTGGACCATCCTCGGTGCCCTCGCCGAGCACATCGTCTACGACGTGCGCGACGGCATGATCCGCCGGTTCCTGCGCGCCAAGGTGTTCCCGCTGCTGCGGCGCTCACCGGGAGAACTCGTCACCCGGGTCACGTCGGACTCGCTCCTGCTGCGCGAAGCGACCTCGTCCAGCATCATCGGGCTGGTCAACGGCGCGATCATGCTCGTCGGGACCATCGTGCTCATGGCCGTGCTGGACCTCCCGCTGGTGGCGGCCACGCTCACCGCCGTGCTCATCGTGGTGATCATCTTCGTGGCGCTCATGCCCGCGATCGCCACCGCGCAGGAGAAGGCGCAGGACTCCCTCGGCGCTCTGGGCGGTGCGCTCGAGGGAACGCTCCGGGCGATCAAGACCGTGAAGGCCGCCGGCGCCGAGCAGCGCCAGCTCGACGTCCTGCTGCGCCACGCGGCCGAGTCGCGCCGGCAGAGCATCCGTGCGGTGCGGCGCGAAGCGCTGGTGTGGACGGTCGCCTGGTCCGGCGTCCAGGGGGCGATCATCGTGATCCTCGGATTCGGCGCCTGGCGCGTGTCGACCGGTGACCTCCCCGTGTCGACGCTCATCGCCTTCCTGCTCTACGCGTTCGGCCTGATCGGCCCGATCATGGAACTGAGCACCCACCTCACCGCGATGCAGGCCGGACTCGCGGCCGCGGGGCGCATCCGCGAGCTGGAGGCGCTGGAGATCGAGCCCGCCGATCCCGCCCTGGCGACCTCGGCGCCGGGAAACCCGGACGGTTACCTCTGGACCGCCGAACGTCCCCCGGCGATCGAACTGCGTGGGGTGACCGCCCGTTACGGTCCGGACACGGAACCCGCGGTGCGCCAGCTCGACATGGTCATCCCGGCCCGGGGCCACGTCGCGATCGTCGGGCCGTCCGGCGCCGGGAAGACCACCGTGCTCGCGCTCATCCTGCGGTTCCTCGAACCGGAGCAGGGAGAGCTGCTACTCGACGGCGTGCCGTACGACCGGCTCGGCTCCGCCCGGGTGCGCGAACATCTCGCCTACGTCGAGCAGGAGACTCCGGTCGTGCCCGGCACCATCGGCGAGAACATCACCTTCTCGAACCCGGACGCCTCCCGCGAGCAGATCGACGCGGTACTCGAGCAGATCAGGCTCGACGGGCTGGTGGACGGCCTGCCGCTCGGCCTCGACACCCCGCTCAGCGACAGCTCGATCTCCGGCGGGCAACGCCAGCGGATCGCCCTCGCCCGCGCCCTGCTCGCCGACCCGCGGGTACTCCTGCTCGACGAGGCGACCGCCCAGGTCGACGGCATCACCGAGGCCGCCATCCACGCCGCCGTCCGGGAGCATGCGCAGCGGGCGGCGGTCATCACGATCGCCCACCGGCTGTCCACCGTGCTCGACGCGGACGAGATCCTGGTGATGAAGGACGCGCGTGTGGTCGCCCGGGGCTCCCATGACGAACTGCTGGAACGCAGCACCCTCTACCGGGAGCTGATCGAGGCCCTGCACATCCAGACCCAGACGCCGGTCCCGGCCGTCTGAGGCCTGGCCCCGCCGGTACCGCTGACTCTCCGGCCCCAGGCCCAACTGTCTGGGGAAAATCACACGAATAGCGGCGGATCATTGTGGTCCGGGCGGCTGTCGCGACCGCCGGCCCGGGCGTACGTGCGGGATCACAGGTCGCGAGAACGAGGGTGATCATGGGTGAGAACGGCGTTCCCAACGTGTTCCTCCGCGGTGGCGATCCGCAGGCGGCGATCGCTGACGAACAGCGGCTGCGCTACCTCCCGGACTCCAGCACCACCACGGTGAAGATCCTGTGTGGCAACCGTTACGAGCACTTCGAGGCCAGCCCGGACACCACCCTTGTGGACGATCGCGAACTCCGGGTCTTCGACTGGGCCCGGCGGACGTACGTGGCCGAGTGAACGGGCGGGACGTGTCGACCTGGACTGCCGGGCCATGACCGCGTGGCCGAGGAACTCATGACGGGTACCGAGTTTCCCGCCACCACGGCCGAACAGTGGCGGCGCCTGGCGCTGGCCGCGCTGCGCAGGTCCGGCAACGCCACCGACCGCACCGGCCCGGAGCAGGTGGACGACCTGCTCGCCACGGTGACCCACGGCGGGCCGCGGATCGCCGCTCTGCACACCGCGGACAGCGCGGTCCTGCCGCCGGTCGGCCTGCCGGGCCAGCCGCCGTACGTGCGGGGGGCCCGGGCCTCGGGTGGGCTGGTCGCGGGCTGGGACGTGCGCCAGCGGTACGCCGAGGCGGAGCCGGAGGCGCTCCGCGAGGCCGCGCTCACCGACCTGGAGAACGGGACGACCTCGCTCTGGGTGGTGCTCGGCGGTGACGCCCTGCCGATCGACGCCCTGCCGGACGCGCTCGACGGCGTCCACCTCACCATGGCCGCGGTGTTCCTGGACAGCGGTGACGGCTGCACCGACGCGGCCGACGCCTGGTTCGACCTGGCGGCCGCCCGTGGGCTTGATTCCCGGCAGCTGTCCGGGGGACTGGGCGCGGATCCGTTGGGATGGCGGGCCCGCACCGGGGACCGGACCGGCCTCGGTGGTGCGCTGAAGGACACCGCATCGCTGGCGACCCGGTGCGTCGCCGAGGCGCCGGGCGTTCGCGCGATCACCGTGGACGCCTCCCCGTACCACGACGCCGGTGGCTCCGACGCGGAGGAACTCGGCAGCGCCGTCGCCGCCGGTGTCGCGTACCTTCGCGCGCTGACCGGCGAGGGGCTGTCCGTCGCGGCGGCCCTGAGCCAGATGGAGTTCCGGTTCGCCGCCACGGTCGACCAGTTCGCCACCATCGCCAAGCTGCGCGCGGCCCGCCGGCTGTGGGCCAGGGTCGCCGAGATGTGCGGCGCCGCCGACGCCGGTGGGCAACGACAGCACGCGGTGACCTCGGCGGCCATGATGACCGTCCGGGACCCGTGGGTGAATCTGCTGCGCACCACGATCGCGACCTTCGCCGCCGGGGTGGGCGGGGCGGAGGCGGTGACCGTCCTGCCCTTCGACCATCAGCTGGGCCGTCCCGATGCGTTGTCCCGGCGCCTGGCCCGCAACGCGCAGACCCTGCTCGTCGAGGAGGCGCATCTGGCCCGGGTGCTCGACCCCGCCGGTGGCTCGTGGTACGTCGAGCAGTACACCGAGCAGCTGGCGCAGGCCGCCTGGGAGTGGTTCACCACCATCGAGCGTGCCGGCGGTCTCGCGGCCGCACTCGACAGCGGTCTGGTCGCCGACCGGCTGAACCGGACGTGGAGGCTGCGGGAGAGCGGCATCGCGCACCGCCGGGACCCGATCACCGGGGTGAGTGAGTTCCCGAACCCGGCCGAGGAACCGCCACCGCGCCGGCCCGCCGCCGCGCCCGCGAACGGCGGCCTGCCCCGGCGGCGCCATGCGGAGGCGTTCGAGCGTCTCCGTGACCGCAGCGACGCCCACCAGGAGACCACCGGTGGCCGGCCCGCCGTCTTCCTCGCCGCCCTGGGCGCACCGGGCGGGAGCGGACCGCGCGTCACGTTCGCGACCAACCTGTTCGCGGCCGGCGGCCTGGCGGTGGTCACCGGGTCCGGCGCGGACCCGCAAGCCGTCGCCGCCGCGTTCGTGGCCTCCGGAACCACCGTCGCGTGCCTGTGCGGCACCGACAAGGCCTACGTCGAACACGCCGATCCGGTGGTCGCGGCGCTGCGGGCGGCCGGAGCGCAACGCATCCTGCTGGCCGGCCGGGGCGACCATCCGGACGTGGACGAGAACGTCCACGTGGGGTGTGACGCCGTGGCGGTCCTGACCAGAACACTGGCCGAGCTGGGAGTGCCGGAGTGATCCCTGACTTCTCCACCGCCGAGTTGACCGCGCCGGTGCCCCCGCCGGACGCGGAGCAGACCTGGCAGGCCGCGGTGCTCGCGGAGACCGGGCGGGCCCCCGGCGACCTGCGCTGGCACACGCCCGAGAACGTCGTGGTGCCGCCGCTGTTCACCGGCGCCGATCTGGCCGGCCTGGACTTCCTGGACACCTATCCCGGCATCGCGCCGTACCTTCGTGGCCCCTATCCGACCATGTACGTCAACCAGCCGTGGACCATCCGGCAGTACGCCGGATTCTCCACCGCGGAGGAGTCCAACGCCTTCTACCGCCGCAATCTGGCCGGCGGGCAGAAGGGCCTGTCGGTGGCGTTCGATCTGCCGACCCACCGCGGCTACGACTCCGACCACCCACGGGTCACCGGTGACGTCGGCATGGCCGGCGTCGCCATCGACTCCATCTACGACATGCGGCAGTTGTTCGCCGGCATCCCGCTGGACCGGATGAGCGTGTCGATGACGATGAACGGCGCGGTGCTGCCGGTGCTCGCGCTCTACATCGTCGCCGCGGAGGAGCAGGGGGTCGCGCCGGAGCAGCTGTCCGGCACGATCCAGAACGACATCCTCAAGGAATTCATGGTCCGTAACACCTACATCTACCCACCGGCGCCGTCGATGCGGATCATCTCCGACATCTTCGCGTACACCTCGCAGCGGATGCCGCGCTTCAACTCCATCTCCATCTCCGGCTACCACATCCAGGAGGCCGGTGCGACCGCCGACCTCGAACTCGCCTACACGCTCGCCGACGGGGTGGAGTACCTGCGCGCCGGACGGGACGCCGGGCTCGACATCGATGCGTTCGCGCCGCGGCTGTCGTTCTTCTGGGGCATCGGCATGAACTTCTTCATGGAGGTGGCCAAGCTCCGCGCCGGCCGGCTGCTGTGGGCCAGGCTGGTGCGCGAGTTCGGGCCGAAGGACCCGCGCTCGATGAGCCTGCGCGCGCACAGCCAGACCTCGGGCTGGTCGCTGACCGCGCAGGACGTGTACAACAACGTCGTCCGGACCTGCGTCGAGGCGATGGCGGCCACCCAGGGACACACCCAGTCGCTGCACACCAACGCGCTCGACGAGGCGCTCGCCCTGCCCACCGACTTCTCCGCCCGGATCGCCCGCAACACCCAGCTGCTGCTCCAGCACGAGTCCGGTACGACGCGCGCCATCGACCCGTGGGGCGGGAGCGCCTACGTCGAGCGTCTCACCCGCGATCTGGCCGCCCGCGCCTGGGAACACCTCACGGAGGTCGAGGCGGCCGGGGGCATGGCCCGGGCGATCGACGAGGGCATCCCGAAGATGCGGGTGGAGGAGGCCGCGGCCCGGACCCAGGCCCGTATCGATTCCGGCCGCCAGGCGGTCATCGGCGTGAACCGGTACCGCCTGGACGCCGACGAGCCGATCGACGTGCTGAAGGTCGACAACGCCGCGGTCCGGGCCAGCCAGCTGGCGAAGCTGCGCGCCCTGCGCGCGGAACGCGACGAGGCCACCTGGCGTGCCTCGCTGGACGCGCTGACCCGGGCGGCCGATCGGGAGCGCACCGGCGCGCGCCGGCCGGGGCTGGAGGAGAACCTGCTCGCGCTGGCGGTGCGCGCCGCCCGGGCCAAGGCCACCGTCGGGGAGATCTCCGACGCGCTGGAACGGGTCTACGGCCGCCACACCGCGCGCATCCGCACGGTGTCCGGCGTGTACCGCAAGGAGGCGGGCGAGGTGTCGAACATGACCGCGGCCCGGGCGGCCACCGCCGCGTTCGCCGCGGCGGAGGGACGCCAGCCGCGGATCCTGGTGGCCAAGATGGGGCAGGACGGCCATGACCGCGGGCAGAAGGTCGTCGCCTCGGCCTTCGCCGACCTCGGCTTCGACGTCGACGTCGGCCCGCTGTTCGCCACCCCGGCAGAGGTGGCGAAACAGGCCGTCGACGCCGACGTGCACATCGTCGGCGTCAACTCCCTCGCGGCCGGTCATCTCACGCTCGTCCCCGCCCTGCGCGACGAACTGGCCGCTCAGGGCCGTCCCGACATCATGATCATCGCCGGTGGCGTCATCCCGCCGCAGGACTACGACGCGCTGCGGGCCGCCGGCGCCGCCGCCATCTTCCCGCCCGGCACCGTCCTGGCCGACGCGGCGGTCGACCTGCTCGCCGACCTGTCCGGCCGACTCGGCCACCCCGTACCGGCGACATGACCCCACCGGGGCCGGAGATCGCCACGGTGGCGGCCGGGGTACGCGCCCGGACCCCGGCGTGGGTCGCCCGTGCCATCACCCTGGTCGAGTCGACCCGCAGCGACCACCAGGCCCAGGCCCAGCGCCTGCTGGCCCTGCTGGCCCCGGACGCCGGCCGGTCGCACCGCATCGGCATCAGCGGCGTGCCCGGCGCCGGCAAGTCCACCTTCATCGACGCGCTGGGCAGCCATCTCATCGCCGCCGGGCATCGGGTCGCGGTCCTCGCCGTGGACCCGTCCTCGTCCCGCAGCCGCGGCAGCATCCTGGGCGACAAGACCCGCATGGCGCGGCTGGCCGCCGCCCCCGACGCCTACGTCCGCCCGTCACCCACGGCCGGCACCCTCGGCGGAGTCGCCAAGGCCACCCGGGAGGCGATCGTCGTGGTGGAGGCCGCCGGCTACGACGTCGTCATCGTGGAGACCGTGGGCGTGGGACAGTCCGAGACCGCCGTCGCCGACATGGTCGACTCGTTCCTGCTGCTGGCCCTGGCCCGCGCCGGCGACCAGCTCCAGGGCATCAAGAAGGGCATCCTCGAACTCGCCGACGTCATCGCCATCAACAAGGCCGACGGCGTGCATGCCGCCGAGGCGAGACGCGCGGCCCGGGAACTGACCGGCGCACTGCGGCTGCTTCGCGGCGGCGACGAATCGTCCTGGGTGACGCCGGTCCTCACCTGCAGCGGTCTCGACGGCACCGGCATCGAGGAGACCTGGGCGCAGCTGACCGCGCACCGCGAGAGGTCGCGGTCGAGCGGGGAGCTGACCGAGCGCCGCCGCCGGCAGCAGGTGGAGTCCATGCGGGCGATGGCCCGGGACGCCGTGCTGAGCCGCTTCCGGTCGCATCCCGCGGTGCGCGCCGCCACCGACGCCGTGGAGCGGCGCGTCCTGGACGGTTCCCTCACGCCCGCACAGGCCGTGGAACACCTGCTCGCCGCCTATGACGGGCGCGCAGTGACCTGACCGGTCACCGCGCGCCCGGCCTCAGGATGCTCCGGTCGCGCCCATTCCCCTCTCCACGGCCTCGATGACCTTCGGCCGCAACTCCGCGGCGCTGATGATCGCATCGACCGAGCCGACCTCGACCGCGCGCTGGATGCTGTGCACCCGGTCGAACTCGGCGGCCACCGCGCCGAGCATCTCGGCGCGGACGGCGGACTGCGCCTCGACCAGTTGCGCGTTCAGCAGCGCGCGCTCGGTCCCGCTCGTCGCCGCCGCCTGTCCCTGCAGCTTGGTCACCCGCGGATCGGCCGCCGTACGGGCGTCGACGTCGCCGGCGAAGACCACCGCGGCGGCCGGGGCGCCGCCGAGGACCGAGGCGTAGGAGCCCTCCAGTGCCAGCACGGTCATGGTCGGGTTCAGCGCCTTGGAGAACACCACGAACGCGCCGCCGTGGTAGCGGGAGATCACGCAGAACACCAGGGGGCCGCGGAAGTTCACGACGGCCCGGCCGATCTCGGCGCCGTACTCCAGTTGCAGCTCGCGCATCGACTCCGGCGAGCCGTCGAAGCCGGACAGGTTGGCGAGCACGACCAGCGGGCGGTTGCCGCTCGCGGCGTTGATCGCCCGGGCGGCCTTCTTGGACGAGCGGGGGAAGAACGTGCCGGCGGTGTAGGTGTCCGGACCGTCGGTCGGCGGGAAGCCCTGCCGCGGCACCGAACGGGACTCGATACCGAGCAGGCACACCGGGATGCCGCCGAGATGGGCGTCCTGCACGACCGCGGTCTCCGCACCGGCCATCCCGGCCCAGCGTTCCAGCACCGGGTGGTCCTGGTCGGACAGGGCCCGCATCACGGTCCGGATGTCGAACGGCTTCTTGCGGTCCGGATTGGCGGTCCGGGAGAAGATCTCGCCGACCGTGCCGAAGTCGCATCCCGGCGCGGTGTGCGGGAACACGGTGACGTCCCGGTCGACCGGATCGCTGGTGTCCGCCCGCCGCGGTCCGGCCTCGCCCGGCGCGACGTACGTGTGGTCGTAGTGCGCCATCAGCACGTCCCGCGCGCCGGCCAGGTCGGGCGCCCAGTACTGGGCCTGCCCGTTCGGCGACATCACCCGCTCGTAGCCACCGATGCCGAAGTTGTCCTCGGCCGATACCCCACCGGAGAAGTCCAGCGCCTGCTTGCCGGTGAGCACCATGGCCGAGTCGGGCGTCATGATCAGGACGCCCCTGGTGTGCATCAGCATCGTCGCCTCGGCGTTCCAGTACGGCTGCGCTCCGACGTTGATGCCCGCCACCACGATGTTGATCTCACCGCCGGCCTGGGTGAACTCGACGATTCGCTTGAGCGCCGCGGCCACCCAGTCCATGTTCTCCGTGCCCGACGTCATCGAGATGCGCGCCCCGGCGGACAGCGCGTACCACTCCAACGGCACGCCCATCCGCTCGGCCAGGTCCAGCGCGGCGATCACCCGGCGGCATTCCGGCTCCGACAACGCGCCCAGCGACTTCGTCGGATCACCCAGCAGCACGACCCGGACCACGCCCTGCGGATGCCGGCTGGTGCGGGTGGTGGCCACGCCCGCCACGATTCCCGCGGTGTTGCCGCCCTTCGGGCGATCCACCGGGGCCAGTGCCAGGTCGTCGTCGAGGTCGTACTCCACGACGTCGCCGATCAGGCCGAACAGCTCGTACGGGTACGCGTTTCCGCGCCGGGCCGCCCGGAGCACCTTCTGCCGGTAGCCGTCCAGCGGTTGCACCGGCTCCTTGGAGGGCTCGCCGACGTGCAGGTGCGCGCCGCCGCCGGTGCCCAGGGTCATCCGCATCGCGGACTCGACCAGTTCGCCGGCCGGGGTACGCCGGCGAGCGACCAGCTCGATCTCCTCGAGACCGGCGCCCGCGGTGGTCGGCAGGAGACGCCGGCCGAGCGTCTCGAGTTCCTCGGCGGTCAGGTCGGTCGGCGGCCAGACGTACAGGATGATGCGGTTGGTCTCGTACCGCTTGTGCGGTGGGCGCTGGGCCTGCACCTTGCGGATCGCGTCCAGGCAGCCGGCGAGGACGTTCTCCAGCGACGGGAGGGCGCGCAGCGGGCCGTCGGCCTCGCGCAGCGGCGTCAGATCGCGGACCTGGCTGAGTGCGATGAGCCGCTCGTCCGCCGGGTTGCTCTTCGCCACGGCCCGGAACAGATAGATCTCCTCGTCGGCCGAGGGCAGCCGGACCAGGTCGAAGGCGTGCAGCCGGCGCAGCCGCAGGCGTCGGGCGGTCTGCGGGTGCAGGTCACGGATCAGCCGGTCCTCGGCGAAGCCGGCATCGCCCGGCCGGAAGGTGAACTGGCGATGCATCACGGCGCCGCTCGGCCCGGCCACGATGACGGTGACCCGCTGGGTGCTCCCGGGCATCGGATGGTCGGCGAGAAGCCGGCCCAGGCGTTCCGCCATGGTGTCCGCGTCCGGCTGGTCCGGCCAGGTCACGTACACGTCGGCGATGAGTCCGCGGTCGGCGCGGCCGGCCGCGAGCGCGCCGATCTGATCCAGCGCGGCGGGCAGGGCGCCGATCGTGGCGGCGGTGGTGACGACCCGGAACACGCCCCCGGCGGTGGTGTGCCGGGCGGTGACGAACCGGCAGCCCGCGGTGTCCTGGACGGTCACCTCGGACAGCCGGCGATTGCCGTAGTAGCGGCGGACCAGCACCTCGAGCAGCGGGGCGTGGTCGAGGCCGGGCCGCCCCATCCGCTGGCCGAGGAGCCGGACCAGCGGTTCCGGGCAACTCACCATCGCCTGGATCCGTTCCGCGCGGTCCGCCGCCAGCGGCGTCAGGTCCAGGTGGCGGAGATCGCCGCGGACGGCGGCGTACGCGGTGGCGCGGTTGCGGCGCAGCAGCGGCTGGGCGAACCAGCGGAACACCGACCCGCGGGCCAGATCCGACACCGCCGGGAAACGCACCTGCGTGGCCTCGATCAGACGGCTGAGGGCGCGGCCGGCGCCGTCGTGCAACGATGCCGGCGGCGGATTGTCGGTGAGCCACTGCCGGAGCAGTTCCGAGACGATGGCGGCGGCCGCGGCCGCACGCTGTTGGGCCAGGCAGAGCCGGAAGACCGCGTCCTCGAGCCCGGGGGTACGGTCCAGATCCGTGACGCCGTAGTGCGCGAGCGCCCGCTCCAGCACGGACTGGAAGTCGGTGGTGATGCCGGCGCGCCCGACGTCGAGGCTCTTCAGGTAGCTGTGGAAGTACTCGCGATTGCTCCGTACCGAGCCGCCGGGTTCGGTCTCCGGGCCGCCGGCCGGCTTGGTGCGGCTCAGCTCCAGCAGGTCCGCGAACGCGGTCACCAGGCCGATCTCCTCGGGCCACGGCCCGCCACCGGCTTCCGCGCGGACCGCCAGATAGGCGGACCGGATCCGTTCGCCGTCCTGCGGCTCGGCGTCGAAACCGAGCAGGAAGCTGCGCAGGTCGGACAGCACCCGCTCGACCCGCTCGGCCGCCGAGGAGTCCACCGGCCCGGCCGGCAGATCGATGTCGGCGGTGGCGGCCGGCTCCGGTGCCTCGACCGTGCCGTCGTCGCCGGCCAGCGGCTCCAGGCGCATCAGCAGCGAGCCGGCGCCGACCTGGCTGCCCACCGAGACCAGGCATTCGCCGACCCGGGCCCGGAACGGCGCGTGCAGCACCGTCTCCATCTTCATGCTCTCCAGCACCAGGATCGGGGCACCGGACGCCACCTCGTCGCCGGCCGCCACCGGCGTCGCCACCACCAGGGCCGGTGCGGGCGCGGTGACCACACCGCCCTCGTCCCGGCTGATCCGGTGGGTCACGCCGTCGACCTCGATCAGGTGGACCGGGCCGTGCGTGGCCGACGCCAGCCGGAACCGGCGGCCGTTGACCACGATCTGCCCGCTGTGCCTGTCGAACCGCCGTACCTCGGCCTCCGCGGTGTGCACGTCACCACCGCTGGCGACGCCGACCCGGAAGGCGTTCTGCCCGGCCCGGGCCACGTTCACCCGGTAGTCGATCCCGCGGAGCTTGAACCGCAGCTGCCGGGCGCCCTGGTGCTGCATCTGTGGGCGCCCGCCCCGGGCGGTGGACAGGAACGACTGAAGGCTGGCCTCCTCCTCGGCGCGGTAGGCCTCGATCGCGGCCGCCGCCAGGGCGACCGCGGAGTGCTGACGGCTGACCAGGCGGCCCTGCGCGCGGACCCGGTCGATCCAGCCGGTGTCGGCGCTCGCGTCGATCACCTCGGGCTGGTTCAGCAGGTCGATCACGAAGCTCTTGTTGGTGACGCCGCCGTCGATGAGGACCGTGGTCTCGGCCATCGCGCGGCGCAACCTGCCCAGGGCCTCCCGCCGGTCCCGCCCGTAGGCGATCACCTTCGCGATCATCGAGTCGAAGTCCGCCGGGATGGTGTCGCCCTCGCTGACGCCGGTGTCCACCCGGATGCCGGGACCGACCGGAAGCACCAGGCGCGTGATGCGGCCCGGGGCGGGCGCGAAGTCCCGGTCCGGGTCCTCGGCGTTCAGCCGGGCCTCGATGGCGTGACCGGACTCGATCGGCGGGTCGCCCTCGAGCCTGCCGCCGCTCGCGATGTGCAGCTGCAGCCGGACCAGATCGATGCCCGTGGTGATCTCGGTGATCGGGTGCTCGACCTGGAGCCGGGTGTTGACCTCCAAGAAGGCGAACAGCTTGTCGCCGGGGTGGTAGAGGAACTCGACGGTGCAGGCACCGCGGTAACCGACCGCCACGGCCAGCCGTTCGGCCGACGCCTTCAGCTCCGCGGCCTGGCCGGCCGACAGGACCGGTGAGGCGGACTCCTCGATGACCTTCTGATTGCGCCGCTGCACCGAGCAGTCACGCACCCCGAGCGCCCACGCCGTGCCCTGGCCGTCGGCAATCACCTGCACCTCGACATGCCGGGCGCCGGTGACCAGCCGCTCCAGGAAGACCACGCCGGAGCCGAACGAGCGCAGGGCCTCCTGGCGCGTGCGCTCGTACGCGTCGGCCAGGTCGTCGGCCGTCGAGACCTTCCGGATGCCTCGCCCGCCGCCGCCCGCGGTGGCCTTGAGCATCAGCGGGAAACCGATCGCGTCACCGGCGCGCAGTGCGTCCTCCAGCGTGGCCACCTCGCCGCGGCTCCACGGCGCGACCGGCACGCCGACCTCCTCGGCGATCAGCTTCGCGCCGATCTTGTCGCCCAGCTTGCGCATGGCATCCGCGCTCGGGCCGATGAACGCGACGCCGATCTCGTCGCACAGCTCGGCGAACGCCGGATCCTCGGCGACGAACCCCCACCCCACCCACGCGGCGTCCGCGCCCGTCGCCACGAGGGCCTGCCGGAGCACGGCGTGATCGAGGTACGGGCGGGTGGACGCCGGGCCCAGCGGGTAGGCGACATCCGCCTGCCGGACGAACGTGGCGTCCTGATCGCTGTCGGTGTAAAGGGCGACGGTCTCGATCCGCGTACCGGTCTCGGCGGAGAGGCCACGAACGGCGTAGATCAGCCGCATTGCGGCCTCTCCCCGGTTCACGATGGCGATGCGACGGAACACCGTTCCTCCATTCACGGTGACCAGGGCGAGGCCCTGACCGGACGTTCGGCTGGTCGGGAGTCGAGGTGCACGACCTGGGCATCGGGGCCGTCGAAGGAGCGCGGTGCCGATTTCCCGGAGCCTAGTGACGAAATCCGTCGGGAAACCCTTAGTTCGCGGGCGGTCCGACGCCGCCCGGCCGCCCACCTTCTAGGGTTTCCCTGAGCCGGTTGTTGGTGGGATTGCCGTCACGCTGACAACGGAGGTGGCGGTGACGCGACCGCAGGCATGGCCCCGGATCCCACCGCTGGGGGTGGAGGCGTTCCTGGGCACCCCGACGGGCCGGGCCTACGCGGAGATCGCCGCGCAGGCGTTCGAGGGCCTCCTGGCCGACCGTCCGCCGCCCAATGTGCTGCGCACGCTCGCCCACCACCGCGAGCTGTTCCCGGCGATGATGCCGCTGCTCGCCCACGTCGCCGGCGAGGTGCTGCCGGCACGGGACCGGGAGATCGCGATTCTGCGGACGGCCTGGCGTTCGCAGGCCCCCTACATCTGGGCACATCACCATCCCGCGGGTCTCGCCGCGGGTCTCAGCAACGCCGACATCGCGCGGATCGCCTCCGAGGAGCCGGGTGGCTGGGCCCCGTTCGAGTCGGCTCTGCTGCGTGCCGTGGACGAACTGCACGCCGGGTCCGTCATCTCCGCGGACACCTGGCGGTCGATCGCCGGGCGGTACCACCGGGATCAGGCGCTCGAACTGATGGTGCTGGCCGGCACGTACCGGACGCTGGCGTACGTCCTGAACTCCTGCCAGGTGCCGATCGACACCTGGCTGCCGCGCCCGGCGCCGCTGCCTCCGGGCCCGGCCCACGCGGCGCGGTTCGAATCCGACTGGTCCGGCTGGTTCAGGGCTTCTTCCGGATCAGCGTGATGCCGTCCGCCATCGGGATCAGCGACACGTCGACCGCCGGGTCGTCGCGGACCAGGAGATTGAAGTCCCGGACGCCGGCGGTGTCGGCGTCGTCCGCCGCGGGATCGATGACCCGGCCGAAGAACAGCGTGTTGTCCACCGCGATGAGACCCTGGTCGTGGACCAGCGTCCGGGCCAGGCGGTAGTAGTCCGGATAGCGTCGCTTGTCGGCGTCGATGAACACGAAGTCGAACGATCCGGCCCGCTGGTCCGCGATGAGCGTCGTGAGGGTGTCGACCGCGTCGCCGATGCGGACGTCGATGCGATCCGCAACCCCGGCCCGCTGCCAGTACTCCGCACCGATCCGGGGCCACCGGTTCGTGATGTCGCAGGTGATCAGACGACCGTTCGGCGCGAGTGCCCGGGCCAGGCACAGCGTGCTGTACCCGGTGAACGTACCGATCTCGAGAACGTTCCGGGCGGGCGTCAGGCGCGCCAGCATCGCCAGCAGCTGCCCCTCCTCGGGCATGATCTGCATGGCCGTGCCCATCGGCAGCTCGGCCGTCAACTCCCGCAGTTGCCGGAGGATGTCGTCCTCCCGGAGCGAGACGTCCCGGATGTAGGCCCCCAGCGGGGCGGAGGTGTCAACCTGCTGTGCCATGCGTCGTCTCCGCTCAGGATCTGCCGGCCGGGGCGCCGGTGAGGGACACCGCGTGCAGTGTCAGCGTCGCCGGCGGGTCCGTCGGCGACGGGATCAGATGCAGTCGCCGGAGGTCCGGCAGTTCCGCCGGCTTCGGCTCGGTGCGGCAGTCACAGTGGTCGTCGGTGAAGCCGGCGAAGCGGTACGCGACGTCCATCATCCGGTTCCGCGTGGTCGGCAGGAAGTCCGCGAGCAGGTGGACGCCGGTCCGCGCGCCCTCGTCCGCGAGCCAGTTCAGCAGCGTCGAACCCACGCCGAACGCCACCACCCGGCAGGACGTGGCGAGGAGCCGGATGTGCCAGACGCGGGCGTGCTTCGCCATCAGCACCAGACCCACCGCGCCGTGTGGTCCGAACCGGTCCGAGAGGGAGGTCACCAGGACCTCATGGTCCGGATCGTCCACCAGCGCAGTGAGTTCGGCCCGGTGGTAGTGCACGCCGGTGGCGTTCATCTGGCTGGTGCGCAGCGTGAGTTCTTCGACCCGGGACAGGTCCGCCTCGGTGGCCCGGTCGATCCGCATGACCATGCCGAGGGTCCGGAGGAAGTCCTCGCTGGGGCCGCGGAACTCCGCCTCGGCCGCCTTGCGCCGGAATCCGGCCTGGTACATCTTGCGCCGGTTGCCCGCGTCCGCGGTGACCGTGGCGGGGCGGAACTCCGGCCGGGCGGCGATCTCACCGAGCTGCTCGGCGGCGTAACACCGCACCTCCGGATGGTGGAACTGGACCTCGGCCCGTTCGGTGGGCTGATCGTCGACGAAGGCGATGACGTCGAGCGCGAAGTTGAGCTCGGCGGCGATCTCCGCGACGGCGGCGGATTTCGGGTTCCAGCTGATCCGGGGGAGCACGAAGTAGTCGGCGACGCCCAGGGCCTCCAGCTTCGCCCACGCGTTGTCGTGATCGTTCTTGCTGGCCACCGATTGCAGGATGCCGCGCCGGTCCAGCTCGGCGATCAGGTCGCGGATCTGTTCGTCGAGGACGACGTCGCCGTCCTCGACCAGGGTGCCCTTCCACAGCGTGTTGTCCAGGTCCCAGACGAGACACTTGACGACCTTGGCGGTTGCGGTCATTGCGTCACCTTCCTTCGGGCGGACGACACCACGTGGTCGGCGAGGATCAGTTGGCAGATCTCGGTACTGCCCTCGATGAGTTCCATGAGCTTGGCGTCGCGGTATCCGCGCGTCACCACGTGACCGTCGTGTGCGGCCGCCGAGCCCAGAACCTGCACCGCGGTGGCGGCGCCGTGGGCCGCCTGCGTGGCACTGACCTGCTTCGCGACGACGGTGGCGATGACCTGTTCGGGTGAAGCGCTGTCCCAGCACCGGCTGGCGTGCTCGCAGACGAGCGTGGCGACCTGGCGGGCGGTCAGCAGGTTCGCGAGATGACGGCCGACGAGCTGATGCTCCGCGAGGACCTTGCCGAACTGGGTCCGGGTGCGGGCGTGCTCGGCCGCGGCGTCGACGCAGGCCTGGAGGATGCCCACGCATCCCCAGGCGACGGACATGCGCCCGTAGGCGAGCGCGGCCGTCACGAGCATGCCGATCGGCTGTCCACCGCCCAGCACGGCGCTGCCCGGCACCCGTACGCCGTCGAGCCGGACGTCGGCGTGGCCGGCGGCCCGGCATCCGGACGGCTGAGGAACCGGGGTCACGGTCACGCCGTCGGCGGTGGCGGGAACGACGACGGCGGCGGCGCCCGACCGGTAGCGGCCGACGACGACGATGAGGTCGGCGTAGCGGGCCGCCGTCGTCCAGACCTTGTGGCCACGGACGACGACGTCGTCACCGTCGGGTTCGATCGTCGCGGTGATCGCCGACAGATCGCTGCCCGCCTCGGGCTCGCTGAAGGCGACGGCGGCGAGCCGGCCGCGGGTCAGCGCGGGAAGGTACTGGGCCCGTTGGCTACGGCTGCCCAGTCGCTGCACGGTCCACGCGGCCATCCCCTGCGATGTCATCACGCTGCGCAGCGACGAGCACCGGCTGCCCACGTGGGCGGTGAACGCCCCGTTCGCCAGGCTGGTCGCGCCGAGGCCGCCGTACTCGGCCGGCACCTCCGCGCAGAGCAACCCGGCTGCCGCCAGCTCCCGCGGGACGCCGGCCGGGAGAAGCGCGTCCCGATCCCAGTCCGCCGCCCGGTCACCGACCAGACGATCGACCAGTTCCCGGGCGCCGGCGAGCGGCTCAGGCCTCGGCATGGGTTTCCGCGGGCTGCAGCCGCAGCACCAGGTCCGTCATCGATCGGATGGTGCGGAAGTTGTCGCGCTTCAGATCCTCCCCGAGAATTTCGAGCGCGAACGCCTGCTCCAGGAAGACGACGAGTTCCATCGCGAACATCGACGACACCAGCCCGGACGCGAAGAGATCCCGGTCGACCGGAACGTCGTCATTGACCCGGGCGGCGAGGAACTGGCCGATGTGCCGTTCGACTTCCGACGCGCTGAACTGGCTCATGAGAGTACCTTTCCGTAGTCGAAGAAGCCGCGACCTGTCTTCTGTCCCAGCTCATGGCGACGCACCTTCTCGACGAGCAGGTCACAGGGCGCGTGGCTGGCATCGCCGGTGCGTTCGGAAAGGGCGCGCAGCGCGTCCACGAGATTGTCGATGCCGATCAGATCCGCCGTGCGCAGTGGGCCGGTCGGGTGACCCAGACACCCTTGCATGAGCGCATCGACGGATGCCGGGTCGGCCGTCCCGGCGGCGACTATCCGGGCGGCTTCGTTGATCATCGGGTGCAGGAGCCGGCTCGTGACGAAGCCGGGTGCGTCGTTGACCACGGCCGGCGTCCGGGACATCCGGGTGAGCAGGGAGACCATGGCCTCGATGGTGGCGTCGCTGGTCTGCGGCCCGCGGATCACCTCGACCATCCGGATGAGATAGGACGGGTTCATGAAGTGAGCCCCGCAGAACTCGGCCGGGTGGCGCACCGACCGGGCCAGCTCGGCGATCGGGATGCCCGACGTGTTGGAGATCAGCAGGGTGCCCGGCTCGACCGAGGTGGAGACCCGGGCGAGGACGTCCGCCTTGAGCGCCGTGTCCTCGGTGATCGCCTCGATCACGGCGCCGGCGCCCGCGGCGTCCCGGTGCGACGACCCGGTCGTCAGCGTTCCCGGGCGGCGGGAGGCCGGGAACGCGTCCATCATCCGGCCGTGCCGCAACTGCTTGTCGATGGTCGGCGGCGCCTGCTTCAGCGCATCGTCGGAAATGTCGATGAGAATCACATCAACACCTTCGCCCAGCGCCATTGCCGCTATACCGCAGCCCATGACACCCGCACCGATAATGGCGATGGTCTCCGTAGCCGGATGCATCTGGCGCCGTACCTCCCATGCTCCTCGAGCACGTGTCCGATTGTGCGGTGCTGCGAATCAGCCACCGTTCGTGGTCGTCATGGGATCGACACGGCGGCACCGTCGGCATGAGGCTGCACGGCGCGCAGGGGAAGTGTCAACGAGCGCCGGGGAATACTAGTGGAATCCGGAGTGTGTCGTTCCGCGAATCATGCCGGCCACGCTCTACTAAGGAATTCCCAGCGGACCGGCGGGCAGGATTGCGCGTGCTTTGTCACGTGTCCGTCGCCGACATCGATCATCTGATCCGCTGAGCGTGACGCGTGAGCCGCGGAGACTGGAGACCCGATGCATCTGCCGATCACCCCCTCGCCCGAACTCGCGGTCGCGGTCGTCGGTGTCTCCTGCCGGCTGCCGGGCGCGGCGGATCCGGAGGCGTTCTGGGCCTTGCTGCGGGACGGGACCGACGCCGTCACCGTGGCGCCGCCGGGGCGGTTCGGATCCGGCATCGACGACGCCGCGGCCCGGGGCGGATTCCTGCCCGACGTCGCCGGGTTCGACCCGGCCTTCTTCCGGCTCACGCCGCGCCAGGCACAGGCGATGGATCCGCAGCAACGGTTGACCCTGGAGCTGTGCTGGGAGGCGTTGGAAGACGCGGGAATCGTGCCGGCGGCGCTGCGGGACACGAGGGCCGCGGTCATGGTCGGGGCGATGGCCGACGACTACGCGAAGCTGACCCACGCCGCGGGTAGCCCGGCGGTCGACCATCACACCCTCACCGGTGTCAGCCGCGGCCTCATCGCGAACCGGGTCTCCTACCTGCTCGGCATCACCGGGCCCAGCCTCACGGTCGACACCGCGCAGTCGTCGTCACTGGTGGCGGTCCACCTCGCGGTCGAGTCCCTGCAGCGCGGCGACTCACAGCTGGCGCTGGCCGCCGGAGTGAATCTGCATCTGACCCCACACGGCGCCGAGGTGGCGCACCGATTCGGCGGCCTGTCGCCCGACGGCCGGTGCTTCACCTTCGACGCCCGAGCCAACGGCTACGTCCGCGGCGAGGGCGGGGCGGTGGTGATCCTGAAACCACTCTCCGTGGCCCTGGCCGACCGGGACCGGATCTACTGTGTGATCCGCGGCAGCGCCACGAACAACGACGGCGCAACCGCGGGGCAGACCACCCCCGGCGAGGCCGGACAGCGATCGGTGCTGGCAGAGGCGTACCGGCGGGCCGGCGCGGACCCCGCTGCGGTGCAGTACGTGGAGCTGCACGGCACCGGAACCCCGGTCGGTGATCCCGTCGAGGCCGCGGCGCTGACCGCGGTGCTCGGCGCGGGCCGGTCACCGGAGCGGCCGTTGCGGGTCGGCTCGGCCAAGACCAACGTCGGGCATCTGGAAGGCGCGGCCGGCATCGTCGGGCTCCTCAAGACCGCACTCGCCGTCCGGCACGGTCAGCTTCCGCCCAGCTTGCACTTCACCAGGCCGAATCCGGCGATCGACTTCGCCGCCTGTCCGCTGCGGGTCGTCGGCGAGCTGGAGACGTGGCCGGACCGCGACGGTCCGATGCTGGCCGGCGTGTCGTCGTTCGGCGTCGGCGGGTCGAACTGTCACGTCGTCGTGTCGTCGGCTCCGGCCACCCCGTGCGAACCGGTACCGGAGACGCCGGACGCGGTGGCCCCGGCGCCGCTTCCGTTCCTGCTGTCCGCACGCTCCGCGATCGCCCTCCGGGACCAGGCCGGCAACCTTGCCGTACGGCTGCGGGAACGGCCGGACCTGTCGCTGCCCGACGTCGCGTCGACCTTGGACGGCGGCCGGTCCCGGTTCGCACACCGGTCGGTTCTCCTCGCCACCGGCCGGGACGACCTGCTCGACGGTCTCGACGCCGTCACCGCCGGACGGAGCCACCCGAACGTGATCGACGGCCTGGTCCGCGGGGACCGGCGGCGGGTGGTGTTCGTCTTCCCCGGTCAGGGCTCGCAGTGGTGCGGGATGGGCCGCGAGCTGATCGCCACCTCGCCGGTCTTCCGGCGGCGGATGGACCAGTGCGCCGAGGCGCTGGCCCCGTTCACGGACTGGTCGCTGACCGCGGCCCTGGACGACGAGGAGGCGCTGCGCCGCACCGACGTGGTGCAGCCGGTGCTGTGGGCGGTCATGGTCGCCCTCGCCGAGGTCTGGCGGTCGTTCGGTGTGGAACCCGCCGCCGTCCTGGGGCACTCCCAGGGCGAGATCGCGGCGGCCTGCGTGGCGGGCGGCCTGTCGCTGCCCGACGGCGCCCGCGTCATCGCGGTACGCAGCCGGATCCTGGCGCGGGACGTCGCCGGTACCGGTGCGATGGTCTCCACCGCGCTGGAGCCGGCGGAGGCGGAGCGGTACGCGGCCCGTTCGGACGGGGCGCTGGCCGTGGCCGCGGTCAACGGGCCCCGCTCGGTGGTGCTCGCCGGCACGATCGACGCCGTCCACCGGCTCCACGGCGAGCTGACCGCCCGCGACGTCCGGTCCCGTCTCGTCGAGGTGGACGTCGCCTCACACTCGCCGCAGGTCGAGCCCGCGGCGGCCCGGCTCTCCGCGGAGCTGGGCCCGATCGACCCGCGGGCCGCGAGCGTCCCGTTCTACTCCACCGTCACCGCGGCGGAGCTGCCCACGACCGAGCTGAACGTCGGGTACTGGTGCCGGAACCTGCGCGAGACCGTCCGGTTCGCGGACACCGTGGAGCGGCTGACGTCGACCGGGCACGACACCTTCCTCGAGATGAGCCCCCATCCGATCCTGCGCGCCGCGGTGGAGGAGACCGCGGCGCAGCACGGCCGGAAGGTCACCGCGGTCGGCAGTCTGCGCCGCAACGAGCCGGACCGGCGCCGGCTGCTGCACTCGCTCGCCGCGGCGCATGTCGCCGGGGCCGGCGTCGACTGGAGCGCCGCCACCGCGGGCGGTCGCCGGGTGTCCCTGCCCACCTACCCCTTCCAGCGGCGCCCCTACTGGCTGGCGCCGGCCGGCGCGGCGGCCGGGGCCACACCGCCGTCGTCTCCGGCCATCGATCCGGCCGCGACGGACGAACCGGAAACCGGGCCGACCCTGCCCCGCGCGTTCGCCGCGAGCGACCCGGCGGACCGCCGGTCGATGCTGCGCGACTGGGTCCGGCACGAGACCGCGGTCCTGCTCGGTCACGACGACGACGTCGTCGACCCGGAGTCGACGTTCAAGGACCTGGGCTTCGACTCCGCGATGTCGATGGACCTCCGCAACCGGGTGGATGCGGAGGCCGGCCTGCAGACCCCCACCTCGCTGGTGTTCAACCATCCGACCCCGATGTCGCTCGCGGAGTTCCTGCTCGGCGAGCTGGCCGGCGTCCCGGACCGGCCGGAGGCTCCGGGGACCGCGGGCGCCGCGGGCCCCGCCAAGCCGTCGCCGCCGGTGGCGGACGACCCCGTCGTCATCGTCGGCATGGCGTGCCGGCTGCCGGGGGGAGTGGACTCGCCGGCAGCCATGTGGCGGCTGCTCAGCCGCGGTGCGGACACGATCTCCGCGTTTCCGGCCGACCGGGGGTGGTCGCTCGACGGGATGGATCTCGCCCGCCGGGAGGGCGGATTCCTGCCGCACGCCTTCGACTTCGACGCCGCCCTGTTCGGGATCAGCCCGCGCGAGGCGACCGCGATGGACCCGCAGCAGCGGCTCGTCCTGGAGACGGCCTGGGAGGCGCTGGAGGACGCCGGCCTCGGCCCGGCCGGATTGCGCGGCTCGCCGACCGGAGTCTTCATCGGCGCCAGCCACCAGGACTACGGACCGCGGATGGACGAGTCCCGCGGCACGCCGGTGGACGGGTTCGCCCTGACCGGCACGTCGGTGAGCATGATGTCGGGTCGCATCGCATACCAGTTCGGGTTCGAGGGCCCGGCCGTGACCGTCGACACCGCCTGCTCCTCGTCTCTGGTCGCCCTGCACCAGGCCACCCGGGCCATGCGGGACGGCGAATGCGAGCGTGCGCTGGTCGGCGGCGTCGCGGTCATGCCGACACCGGGGATGTTCGTGGAGTTCGACCGCCAGGGCGGCCTTTCACCCAGCGGGCGGTGCCGGTCGTTCTCCGACGACGCCGACGGGACCGTCTGGTCGGAGGGCGCCGGCATGCTGGTGCTCGAGAACTTGTCCGCGGCACGCCGGCACGGGCACCGGGTCCTCGGCGTCATCCGCGGCACGGCGATCAACTCGGACGGTGCCTCCAACGGACTCACCGCGCCGAACGGGTCGGCGCAGGAGCGGGTGATCCAGCGGGCCCTGCGCGACGCCGGCCTGCGGGCCCAGGACGTCGATGCGGTCGAGGCGCACGGCACGGGCACCCGGCTCGGTGATCCGATCGAGGCGGAAGCGCTGGTCGCCACGTACGGCCGGGACCGTGCGGACCGCCCGCTGCTGCTCGGGTCGCTGAAATCCAATGTGGGCCACACCCAGGCCGCCGCCGGAATCCTCGGTCTGATCAAGATGGTGCTGGCCCTGCGCCACGAGGAACTGTCCCGGACGCTGCACGTCACCGCGCCGTCGTCGCGGGTCGACTGGGCCGGCGTCCAGCTGCTGACCGAACCGGTACCGTGGCCGCGGACCGGCCGGATCCGCCGTGCGGGTGTGTCGTCGTTCGGGATCAGCGGCACCAACGCGCACGCCATCGTCGAGGAGGCGCCGGCCGAACCCGTGGCCCCGCCGTCCGTACCGCCGGCGCCGCGCCTGGAGACCGTGCCGCTCGTGGTGTCGGGGCACTCCGCGGACGCGGTACGCGGGCAGGCGGCCCGCCTCTGCCCGTTGCCGCCCGAGACCGCACTGCTGGACGTGGCCTACTCGCTGGCGACCACCCGGACGCGGCTCGCCCACCGAGCGGTCCTGCTGGCGGACGACCGGGACGGCGCCGACGAGGCCGGTGCCGCGCTGGCCGCCGGAACCGCCCATCCCGGCGTCGTGTCCGGGCCGCCGCGGCGCGGCGGCGGGAAGGTGGGTGTGCTCTGCACCGGGCAGGGCGCCCAGCGAGCGCGCATGGGTGCGGAACTCTACGACCGGTTCCCGGTCTTCGCGCAGGCCCTCGACGAGGTGCTGGACGTGGCCGGCGGTGGGTTCGAGCCGCCGCTGCGGGACGTCCTGTTCGCCGCGCCGGATACCCCGGCCGCGCTGCTGCTCGACCAGACGGGCTATGCGCAGCCCGCGCTGTTCGCGGTGCAGACGGCGCTGCACCGGCTGAGTACGTCCTGGGGCGTCCGACCCGAGGTCGTGGCCGGGCACTCCGTCGGCGAGGTCGCCGCCGCGCACATCGCGGGCGTGCTGTCGCTTCGTGATGCCGCGCGCCTGGTCACCGCCCGTGGCCGGCTCATGCAGGCGCTGCCCGGCGGGGGCGCCATGGTCGCCGTGGAAGCCGGCGAGGACGACGTCCGGCCCCTGCTGCGGTCCGGGGTGTCCATGGCCGCGGTCAACACCCCGACATCGGTGGTGTTGTCCGGCGACGAGGAGGCCGTCCGTGCCGTCGCCGACGCCCTGGCGGCAGAGGGCCGCCGCACCCGGCGGCTGACCGTCAGCCACGCCTTCCACTCGGCGCACATGGACCCCATGATCGACGAATTCCGTACGGTCGTGGCCGGTCTCACCTTCGGCTCACCGAACCTCCCGGTGATCTCCACCGTGACCGGCCGGCTCATCACCGACGACCTGGCCACGCCGGAGTACTGGGTGCGCCAGGTCCGCGAGCCGGTGCGGTTCGCGGACGCCGTCCGGGCGATGCGGACGGCCGGGGTGCGCCGCTTCCTGGAACTCGGCCCGGACGGTGTGCTGACGGCCATGGTCCGCGAGAACCTCGCGGACGACGGCCACGAGGCGGTGGCCGTGCCGATGCTGCGCCGGGACCGTCCGGAGACCCGGACGGCGCTGGCCGCGCTCGCCCGTCTGGACGTCGACGGCGTCGACGTGGACTGGTCCGCCGTGCTGCGCGGGCGCGGTGCCCGCCGCTGCGACCTGCCGACGTACGCGTTCCAGCGGCGGCGTTTCCTGGCCCGGTCGCCGCGACGGGTGGCCGACCCCGAGGGTACGTCGCCCCTGTTCTCCGCGCCGGCCGTGACGGACCTGCCGGGCAACGGCGGCCGGCTCATCGTCGGACGGCTGTCGCTGGACACCACCCCGTGGCTTGCCGACCACGTCGTGCACGGCAGCGCCATCCTGCCCGGCACCGCGTTCCTGGACCTGGCGCTCGCGGCCGGCGCACAGGTGGAGGCCGGCCGGGTCGTCGAGTTGACGATCGAAGCGCCGTTGCCACTGTCCGCCGACGGCGGTACGACGGTGCAGCAGCTGATCGACGCACCCGACCGGAACGGCGACCGCAGGTACCGCGTCCACGCGCGGCGCACCGACGCCGACCCGTGGACCCGACATGCCAGCGGCGTCCTCGGGACGGTCGCGGGCACCGGTCCACCGGCCGGCCCGGTGTGGCCGCCGGCCGGCGCCGTTCCGGTCGACCTCGACGACTTCCACGAGACCTCCGCCTCCCGCGGATTCGGGTACGGGCCCGCGTTCCGTGGCCTGCGCCGGGCGTGGCGCCGCGACACCGAGGTGTTCGCCGAGGTGGCCCTTCCTTCCCCGCTCTCCGCCGGTGCGGCCGCGCACCCGCTCCATCCCGCTCTGTTCGACGCCGCGGTGCAGGCCACCGCACTGCTCGACTGGCCGCACGCCGGGACGCGGCTGCCGTTCAGCTGGTCCGGGGTGGCCCTGCACGCGGGCGGCTCCGCCGCGCTGCGAGTCGCGGTCCGGGTCGAGGGTGCGGACACCGTGACGATCACCGCCACCGACGACACCGGCCGGCCGGTGATCACCGTGGATTCACTGGTCATGCGCCCGGCGCCGGCCGAGGACGCCGGCCGCACGCGGCACCCGGCGCCGGATGCCGGTACGGCCGAGCCGACCGGCCGGCTGCTGCACTTCGACTGGCCGGCCGCCGCCGCGCCGATCGTTCCGGCGCCGTTGCAGGTGGCGGTGATCGGGCGGGATCCGTGGGGCATGGCCGCGTCGTTCACCGCGCCCCCGGCGTTCTACCCCGACCTGGACGCGCTGTTCGAGGCGGGGCCGACGACCACCCCGCCACCGGACGCGGTGCTGCTGCCGGTGGTGCCGCGGGCCGGTGCGAACGCGGCCGACGTCGCCCGGGTCGCGACCACGACCGTGCTCGACCAGGTGCGGGCCTGGCTCGCGCACCACGACTCGCCGGACCTCACGCCGCCGGTCCGGCCATCCGCAGCCCGAGCCGTGGCCACGTTGACCGTCGTCACGGTCGGCGCGGTCCGTGCCGACAGCGGCGATCCGGCGCCCGATCCGGCGGCCGCCGCCGTGTGGGGACTGGTTCGCGGCATCCAGGCAGAACATCCCGGCCGGATCCAGCTGGTGGACCTCGACCCGGCACCGGCCGGACCGGCACCCGCACCGGGCCCGCCGGTGCCGGAGGCGCTCGCTCTGCCCGAGCCGCAGGTGGCGATCCGGTCGCAGGCGCTGCGGACACCACGTATGCGGCCGCTGCCGTCCGGGATCGAGCCGCCCGCGGACGGCGCCCCCTGGCAGCTGGTGACCGCCCGCAAGGGAATGCTGGACGGCCTGCGTGCGGTCGCCACCGGCGCGACGTCGCCCGCTGCCGGACAGGTACGGGTGGCGATCCGTGCGGCGGGGCTCAACTTCCGGGACGTTCTGAACGCGCTCGGCATGTATCCCGGGGACGTACCGTTCGGCGTCGAGGGATCCGGCGTGGTGGTGCAGACCGGTCCCGGCGTCGACGACCTCCCGGTGGGCACCCGGGTGCTGGGCCTGTTCGCCCCGGCGCTCGGTTCGCACGCCGATGTGGATGCCCGGGTCCTCGTGCCGGTTCCGCCGGACTGGTCGTTTGCGCAGGCGGCCGCGATCCCCGCCGCATTCCTCACGGCGTACCACGCTCTGGTGCACGTGGCCCGGCTGCGGGCGGGGGAATCGGTGCTGATCCACGCCGCGGCCGGCGGGGTCGGCATGGCGGCGGTGAGCCTGGCGCGCCACCTCGGGGCGGAGGTGTACGCCACCGCCAGCCCCGGCAAGTGGGAGCACCTGCGGGCCCGGGGAATCGCCGACGACCACCTCGCCTCGTCCCGGACCGTCGACTTCGAGGACCGGTTCCGGTCGGCCAGCGGTGGCCGCGGCGTCGATGTCGTGCTGGACGCGCTCACCGGGGAGTTCGTCGACGCGTCCCTGCGCCTGACGCGGGCCGGTGGCCGCTTCGTCGAGATCGGCAAGGCTGACGTGCGGGACTCCGCCGAGGTCGCCGACCGGTACGGGGTCACCTACACCGCCTTCGACCTGTTCGACGTGCCGGTCGAGGAGATCCGCGGCATGCTGCGCACGGTGGTGGACCTGCTGGCCGCGGGCGCCCTGACGCCGCCTCCGGTGCGGACGTTCCCGGTCCGGCAGGCGGTGGACGCGTTCCGCGTGATGAGCCAGGCCAGGCATGTCGGCAAGGTCGTACTGACCCTGCCGGTGCCCTGGGACCCGGCCGGGACGGTGCTGGTCACCGGCGGAACCGGCGGGCTCGGCGGGCACGTCGCCCGGCACCTGGTCCGGACCTCGGGCGTGCGGTACCTGCTGCTCGTCAGCCGGCGTGGCGCCACGGCGACCGGCGTGGCGGAACTGGTCGCCGAATTGTCCGCGGCCGGTGCGCACGTCGACGTCGTCGCCGGCGACGTCGCCGACCGCGCCGCGCTCGCCGGTGTGCTGGCGGGCGTCCCGGCCGACCGGCCGCTGACCGCGATCGTGCACACCGCCGGAGTGCTCGACGACGCGGCGGTGGGGTCCATGACGCCGGCCCGGCTGCACCCGGTCTGGCGCGCCAAGGCCGACGCGGCCTGGCACCTGCACGAACTCACCCGGGACCGGCCGCTCGCCGCCTTCATCCTCTACTCCTCGGTGAGCGGGCATCTCGGCGGTGCCGGCCAGGCGAACTACACCGCCGCCAATGCCTTTCTGGACGCGCTCGCCGAGCATCGGCAGAGCGCCGGCCTGCCCGCCAGATCCATCGTCTGGGGACTGTGGGACACCGGGATGGCCGGCACGCTGCCGCCGGTCATCCGCCGGCGGCTGTCCCGCCTCGGGCTCTGGCCGATCGCGGCGGGCCCGGGAGCGGAACTGTTCGACGCCGCCCGACGCGCCGGGCCGGCCGTCGTGGTCGCGCTCGGCGCGGACCCCACCTCGACGCCACCGACCGCGACGCCCGGCCTCCCGGGCGCCGCCCTGGCGGGCTCGCCCGCCGCTGTGGCTGGTCCGCCCGCCGTGGCTGGTCCGTCCGCTGTGGCTGGTCCGTCCGCTGTGGCTGGTCCGTCCGCCGTGGCCGGTCCGTCCGCTGTGGCCGGCCCGCCCGCGCCCGCCGAGCACGGTCGGGCGGCGGCGCCGCCCGGCGGATCCGGGCGCGCGCTGGTGGCGCTCGTTCAGCGGTCGGCGGCGGCGGTTCTCGGCCACGCCGATCCGGCGACGGTCGACCCCGACGTGACGTTCAAGGACCATGGGTTCGACTCGCTCACCTCGGTCGAGCTGCGGGAGCGTCTGTCCGACGAGTTGGGCCGCCGGTTGCCGCCCACCCTGGTGTTCAACCACCCCACCCCGGCGGAACTCGCCGCCCACCTGCACCGGGAACTGGGCGACCGGGACGCCGCGCCGGCGCCGGCCCAGGTGACCGGCACGTCGCCGGCCGCCGCCGCGGACCCGGTGGTGGTCGTCGGGATGGCCTGCCGCGGGCCCGGCGGCGTGACCACTCCGGACGAGCTGTGGCGACTGCTCAGCGACGGCCGGGACGCGATCACGGACTTTCCGGCGGACCGGGGCTGGACGATCGGTGACCTGCCCCTCGCCTCGTCGGAGGGCGGCTTTCTGCCGGACGCGATGGACTTCGACGCCGAGTTCTTCGGCATCAGCCCGCGCGAGGCGACGGCCATGGACCCGCAGCAGCGCCTCGTGCTGGAGACGGCCTGGGAGGCGCTGGAGAGCACCGGTTCGGCGCCCGACGCGCTGCGCGGCACCCGGACCGGGGTCTTCGTCGGCGCCACCCACCAGGACTACGGGCCGGCCCTGCACGACTCGGCCGGGGACAACGCGGACGGCTTCGCCCTGACCGGGACGACGCTGAGCGTCCTGTCCGGCCGCGTCGCGTACCAGTTCGGGTTCGAGGGTCCCGCGGTGACCGTCGACACCGCCTGTTCCTCGTCGCTGGTCGCGCTGCACCTCGCGGCGCGGGCCCTGCTCGGCGGTGAGTGCGAGACGGCGGTGGCCGGCGGCGTCACGGTGATGCCGACCCCCGGCATGTTCGTCGAGTTCACCCGCCAGGGCGGTCTCTCGCCGACCGGCCGGTGCCGGTCGTTCTCCGACGACGCGGACGGAACCGCCTGGGCCGAGGGCGTCGGCATGGTGGTACTCACGCGGCTGTCCACCGCCCGCCGCCAGGGCTACGAGGTGTTCGCCGTGGTCCGGGGCAGCGCGGTCAACGCCGACGGCGCGTCGAACGGGCTCACCGCACCGAACGCCACGGCGCAGGAACGGGTGATCCGGCAGGCGCTGGCGGACGCCCGGCTCCAGCCGGAGGACGTCGACGCGGTCGAGGCGCACGGGACCGGCACCCGGCTGGGCGATCCGATCGAGGCCGAAGCACTGCTGGCCGCGTACGGCCGGGAACGGGCGCCCCGGCCGCTGCTGCTGGGATCGCTGAAGTCGAACATCGGGCACGCCCAGGCGGCGGCGGGCGTGCTCGGCGTCATCAAGATGGTGCTCGCGCTGCGGCACGGGGAACTGCCCCGGACCCTGCACGTCACGACGCCGTCGTCCCGGATCGACTGGACCGGCGACGGCCTGCGGCTGCTGACCGAACGGGTGCCGTGGCCGCGGACCGGCCGGCCGCGACGGGCGGCCGTGTCGTCGTTCGGCATCAGCGGCACGAACGCGCATCTGATCCTCGAACAGGCGGAACCCGAACCACAGCCGCCGGTCGAGACGCCGGCTCCGGCGCCGGACGTACTCCCGTTGGTGCTGTCCGCACCCGTCGCGGAGGCGGTCGGCGATCAGGCCGAGAGCCTCCGCCCGGTGCTGGCCCGGCACGATCTGCGGGAGGTGGCGTTCACCCTGGCCACCGCCCGCACCAGGTTCCGGCATCGCGCCGTCGTCCTGGCCGCGGACCGGGAGAGCGCGGGCCGGGCGTTCGACGCACTGGTCGCCGACCGCGAGCACGCCGGCCTGATCCGCGGGACGGGCCGTCCGCTCGGCGGGACGCTCGGGTTCACCTTCACCGGTCAGGGCGCGCAGCGGATCGGCATGGGTGCCGAACTCTCCGCGGCGTTCCCGGTGTTCGCGACCGCCCTGGACGAGGTGCTGGACCTCGTCGACGGCGAGCCTGGACCACCGCTGCGGCCGGTGTTCTCCGCCGCCCCGGGCGGGCCCGAGGCGGCCCTCCTCGATCAGACCGGCTATGCGCAGCCGGCCCTGTTCGCCGTCGAGGTGGCGCTGCACCGGCTGCTGGCGTCCTGGGGGATACACCCGGATCTGGTGGCCGGGCATTCCGTCGGGGAGATCGCCGCGGCGCAGGCCGCGGGCGTCCTGTCGCTCGCCGATGCCGTGCGGCTGGTCGCGGCCCGGGGCCGGCTCATGCAGGCCCTGCCGGCCGGCGGCGCGATGGTCGCGGTGCAGGCGACCGAGGACGACGTCCGGCCGTGGCTGAGCGGCGAGGTGTTTCTCGCGGCGGTGAACACGACGTCGTCCGTGGTCCTGTCCGGCGACGAGGCGGCGGTGCTCGCCGTGGCGGACCGCTTCGCGGCGCAGGGCCGGCGAGTCCGGCGGCTGCCGGTGAGCCACGCCTTCCACTCCGCCCGCATGGAGCCGATGCTGGACGACTTCGGCGCCGTGCTGGCCGGGCTGGCCTTCCACCCGGCGGCCGTCCCCGGCGTGTCGACGGTGACCGGGGGCGGCAGCGGGACGGAGTGGGCCACCGCCGGGTACTGGCTCCGGCAGGTCCGCGAGCCGGTCCGCTTCGCGGACGCGGTCCAGCGGATGCACGCCCACGGGGTACGGCGAATCGTGGAACTGGGTCCGGACGGCGTGCTGACGGCCATGGGACGGGAGACCCTCTCCGATCCGGAGACCGTTCTGCTTCCCACGCTGCGCCGGAATCAGCCCGAATCGGCGACGCTCCTGGCGACCGTCGCCCGGCTCGGTGTCGACGGCGTCGACGTCGACTGGGGAGCGGTGCTCGGCGGACCGGGAGTCCGGCGGATCAGCCTGCCGACGTACGCGTTCCGGCGCCGGCGGTTCTTCGTCGCGCCCGGCTTCCGGGCGACCGGCGGCGAGGCCACCGGAGGCGAGCTGCCCGGCCGCCGGGCCGACGACGCCGGAACGGTCTCCCGGCCGCCCGACGTCCCGGCACCCGGTTCCGGGCGCGCGGCGCGGTCGCGCCGGTCGATCGTGGACCTCATCCGGCGGTCGGCGGCCACGGTCCTGGGCCTGGCCGATCCGGGCCGGGTCGACGTCGACCTGAGCTTCCGGGACCACGGATTCGATTCGTTGACGGCGGTCGAGCTCCGGCACCGGCTGTCCGCGGAACTCGGCATCCCGTTGGCCCCCACCGTGGTCTTCGACCATCCGACGCCCGGCGCGCTCGCCGATCACCTCCACACGGAGGTGGCTCGCGGCGACGTGGCAGACGTCGAGGAGGCCCCGCACGGGGCCGGCCCGACGCTCGCCGACGAGCCCATCGCGATCGTCGGGATGAGTTGCCGCCTGCCGGGTGACGCGAACTCGCCCGAGCAACTGTGGGATCTTCTGATGCACGGGGTCGACGCCGTGTCCCCGCTGCCGGCCGACCGCGGCTGGGATCCCGGGCTCTACGATCCGGACCCCGGCCGGATCGGCCGGATCGCGGCGCCCGCCGGTGGCTTCCTCACCGACGTGGCGGCGTTCGACGCGGCACACTTCCACATCTCGCCGCGGGAGGCGGCGATGATGGACCCACAGCAACGGATCATTCTGGAACTGGCCTGGGAGGCCTTCGAGCGCGCCTCGATCGTGCCCGCGTCCCTGCGGGAAACCCGCACCGGCACGTTCCTCGCCGCGGCCCACAGCCCGTACGGCCGGCCGGCGTCGGCCGACACCGACGGCTACCAGGCGAGCGGGACGGGCACGAGCGTGCTGTCCGGCCGGGTCGCCTACACGTTCGGCCTGGTGGGCCCGGCCGTCACGGTGGACACCGCCTGCTCGGCGTCTCTGGTCGCGATGCACCTCGCCTGTCAGTCGCTGCGTTCGGGCGAGAGCGACCTCGCACTGGCCGGCGGGGTGACCGTGTTGAGCAGCCCGGACCTGCTCATCTCGATGAGCCGCCTGCGGGTCCTGGCCCCGGACGGACGATGCAAGGCGTTCGCGGACACCGCGGACGGAATGGGGATCGCCGAGGGCGCGGGACTGGTCGTCCTGGAGAAGCTGTCGGACGCGCAGCGCAACGGTCACCCGGTGCTGGCGGTCATCCGCGGGTCGGCGATGAACTCCGACGGATCGTCCAACGGCCTGACCGCCCCCCGCGGGACCGCCCAGCAGCGGGTGATCCGGCAGGCGCTGGCGAACGGCGGGTTGTCGGGAGTCGACGTCGACGCGGTCGAGGCACACGGCACCGGCACGGCGCTGGGCGATCCGATCGAGGTGCGGGCACTGACGGCCACCTACGGCCAGGACCGGCGCGGCAATCCGCCGTTGCTGATCGGATCGGCGAAGTCGAACATCGGGCATACCCAGCTGGCCGCCGGCGTCACCGGCGTGATCAAGATGGTGATGGCTCTCCGGCAGGGCCAGCTCCCGCCCACCTTGCACGCGGCCCAGCCGTCGACCCGCATCGACTGGTCGGCCGGGACGGTCCGGCTGCTGACGGCGCCGACGCCGTGGCCGGACCTGGGCCGTCCGCGACGGGGCGCCGTGTCGGCGTTCGGGCTCAGCGGCACCAACGCGCACCTGATTCTGGAGCAGGCACCGCCGCCGGCCGCGCCGCGACCGGTGCCCGGGCCCGGCGCCGTCGATCCGGCCGGGCCACTGCCCTGGATACTCGCGGCCCGCTCGGCGGACGGTCTACGGGCGCAGGCCGGCAGACTGCTGAACCACGTCGGGACCCGTCCCGACCTGCGCCCACTGGACATCGGGTACTCGCTGGCCCGGTCGCGGTCCACGTTCCCGCACCGCGCCGTGCTCGTCGGCCGGCCCGGCGAGCTGCGCCCGAGCCTGGCCGCCCTGGCCGCCGGCCGGCCGGACCCGGGCGTGCAGAGCGGCACCGCGCGGGAGAGCGGCCCGGTGGTCTTCGCCTTCTCCGGACAGGACGCCGCGTGGCCGGGCATGGGAGTCGAGCTGCTGGACAGCTGCCCCGCGTTCGCCGCCGCCGTCGAAGAGTGCGGCGCGGCGCTGGCACCGTACGTCGACTGGTCTCTGGTCGACGTGCTGCGCGGCCACCCGGATGGACCGGCGGTGGACGCGCCCGACGTGCTGCAGCCGGTGCTGTGGGCCGTCATGGTGTCGCTCGCGGCGGTCTGGCGGTCGTTCGGCGTCGAGCCGGAGGCGGTGATCGGCCACTCCCAGGGCGAGGTCGCCGCAGCGTGTGTCGCCGGCGCGCTGTCGCTCGCGGACGGCGCCCGCATCGTGGCGACCCGGAGTCGGCTCATCCGGGAACGGCTCTCCGGGCACGGCGCCATGATGTCGGTGATGGCCTCGGCCGAGCAGGTGGCGGCTCTGCTGGCCGACGACCGCGGCGCGGTGTCGATCGCGGCGGTCAACGGACCACGGTCGGTGACGGTCTCCGGCGAGGCGGCGGACGTGGCGGCGTTCGAGCGCCGGCTGTCCAAGGCGCGGATCATGCGGTGGCGGCTGGCCGGCGTGGACTTCGCCGCCCATTCGGCCGCGGTCGAGGAGATCGAGGCAGAGCTGCTGCGGGCCCTGGCGCCGATCCGGCCCCGGGCGGGACGGGCGGCCTTCTACTCGACGGTCGGCGGTGCGCGGCTCGACGGCGGCACCTTGGACGCCGAGTACTGGCGCCGTAACCTGCGCGAGCCGGTGCGCTTCGCCGACACCGTGGAAACGCTGGTGGCGGACGGGTATCCGACGGTGATCGAGATCAGCCCGCATCCCGTGCTGGCGGTGGGGATCAGTCAGATCGCCGAGGCGGGCGGGACCACGGCCGCGGTTCTCGGCACCCTGCGGCGCGATGACGGCGGCATGGACCGCCTGCTGCGGTCGCTCGGCGACGCGCACATCCACGGTGTCACCGTCGACTGGGGCGCCGTGCTGTCCGGTGGGCGGCTGGTCGACCTGCCGACGTACGCGTTCCACGCCGAGCGGCTCTGGACCGCGCCGGTCACGCCGGTTTCCGAGGACCGGACCGTCCCGGCGGATGCGCCGCTCTGGTCGGCCGTGCGCCGCACCGACGCCGACGCGGTCGCCGCCCTGATCGGCCTCGACCGCGAACGCCGCGCGGCGCTCGAGGAGCTTCTGCCGGCGTTGTCGGCGTGGCGGAGCGGGCTGGACCGGCGGGAGCGAACCGCGTCCTGGCGGTACCGTCCGGCCTGGGTGCCGGTTCCGGTATCCGCCGCACCGGCGCTCACCGGCACCTGGTTGTTCGTCACCGTCGACGGGCCGGAGGACGCCGACATCGCCGACACGCTGGTCGCGCACGGGGCGCGCCTACGGCGAGTGGTGCTCGACGAGACGTGTACCGATCCGGCGGTCCTGGCCGATCGCCTCGGCGAGCTGCGCGGAGTGACCGGCATCGTGTCGGCCCTCGCCGCCGCCGAGTGGTCGATGGCCACCACGCCGGCCCTGCCGGTCGGCCTGGCCCTGACCGTCACGCTGATCCAAGCGGTGCTGACCGCGGAGGCCGACGTTCCGGTGTGGGCGATGACCCGCGGCGCCGTCTCCACCGGACCGGCGGACCCGGTACACCGCCCGCTGCAGGCCATGGTGCACGGCGTGGGATGGACCGCCGCGTTGGAGGCTCCGGCCCGGTGGGGCGGGATCGCCGACCTTCCCGCCCGTCTGGACGCGGACACGGCCGGAAAGCTGGCGGCGGTGCTGTCCGCCCAGTCCGGTGAGGATCAGGTCGCCGTCCGCCGGTCCGGCGTCTTCGGCCGGCGCCTGGTGCGCGCCCCCGCTTCCCCCGGAACGGGCGGCGACCGCACGTTCCGCGGCACCACCCTGGTCACCGGGGGCACGGGCCTGCTGGGCGGCCGGATCGCCCGATGGCTCGCCCGGCGGGGGGCCGAGCACATCGTCCTGACCAGCCGGAAGGGAATAGTCACCGCAGGCGCCCCCGAGTTGGTCGGCGAGCTGGCCGAACTCGGAACCGATGCCACGGTGGTGGCGTGCGACCTGACCGAACGGGACTCCGTCGCCGCGGTGCTGGATCAGCTCGCCGCCGGCGGGCACCGCGTTCGTACCGTGGTGCACGCCGCCGGCTCCGGTGGCCTCGAATCCCTCGGGAGCACCAGCCTCACCCGGTTCGCCGACATCGTCCACGCCAAGGTCGCCGGGGCCGCGCACCTGGACGAGCTGCTCGGCGACGCCGATGTCGACGGGTTCATCCTGTTCTCCTCGGTGGCCGGCGCCTGGGGCAGCGGCCGGCACGCCGCTCAGGTCGCCGCCAACGCCTACCTGGAGGCGCTGGCCGCGCAACGCCGGGCCCGGGGCGGCCGCGCCACCCTGATCGCCTGGGGCCCGTGGACGGTCGCCCGTCCGGCGATGAGCGAGTCGGACATCGGTCGACTCGCACGGACCGGGATGTCGTTCATCGACGGCGACCTGGGCCTCGACCTGCTCGGCCGGGAAGCCGGCGAGGACGGGACGGCGCTGGTGGTCGCGGACATCGACTGGAACACGTACGTGCCGGTGTACACCTCGGCCCGGCCGAGTCCGTTCTTCGACGGCCTCGCCGAGGCAACGGCCGCTCCGGCGGTGGCGCCCCCGGCCGGGGACCAGGGGATCGCGGCCCGGCTGCGCGGCCGATCCGCTGACGAACAGCGGAGCCTGCTGGTCGAGCTGGTCCGCACGGAGGCCGCCGCGGTGCTCGGACATCGGTCCGCCGAGACGATCGGCACCCACTCGGCATTCCGCGACTTCGGCGCCGACTCGGTCACGTCCCTCGAACTGCGCAACCGGCTGGCGGCCGCGACCGGCCTGGTGCTGCCGAGCGCCGTCGTGTTCGCCCACCCCACGCCGCACGATCTGGCCGCCTACCTGGCCGGCGAGCTGGACAGTGCGCCGGCCCCCGGCCGCGCCGGTCCCGACCCGGCCGCGGACCTGCACCGCACGGCCGTGGCGGACGGGCGGATCGAGGAGGCGGACGCACTGGCCGCCGGTCTCGCGCGGCTACGGCCGATGTCGGCCGAACCGGTGTCGCCGATCGTGGACCGGTTGGCCACGGGCCCGGCCGGCGAAGCGGGTACCCGGCTGGTCTGCCTGGCGCCGATCGTGCCGATCACCGGTCCGCACGCCTATTTCGGCCTGGTCTCGGCCGTGCCCGCGGATTGGTCGGTGTCCTGCCTGACGCCGTCCGGGTTCGGCCCCGAGGAGGTCCTCCCGGCCACCCGGGAGGCACTGGTGGACGGGCTGGCCGACGCGATCGCCCGGGACGGCGGTGCCGAGCCGGTGGTCCTGCTCGGCAGTTCGTCCGGCGGGATCCTGGCGTACGAGGCCGCCCGCCGCCTGGCCGATCGCGGCCGGGCGGTCCGGGCCGTGGTACTGCTGGACACCTACCTCCTCGACGCACCGGCCACCGCCGAGACCCGCACCAACCTGTGGCGAGCGCTGTACGCCCGCGAGCACATCGTGAACGGTTTCGACTCGACCCGGCTGTCCGCGTTCGCCTGGTACGAACGGCTCGTTCGCACCTGGCGTACCGATCCGGTGCCCTTCCCGACGCTGCTCGTCCGCGCCTCCGAACTCATCGGTGACCCGGATCGCCGCGATGTCGCGTGGCAGACCTCGCTGGAGCACGTCTCGGACACGATCGACGCTCCGGGCGACCACTTCACGATGTGCGAGCGGCACGTCTCCGATACGGCTGCGATCATCGCGGGCTGGCTGGACGACAAGGCCCCGAGGCCCGCCTCAGATCGCTGACCGGTTCTAGGGAAGTCCCGGATCGTGGATCAATACCGTGGTCCGAACCGTTCCGACGAGAGAAGGGACCTACATGTTCCGGAAACTGTTAGCGGCCGGAGGCCTGGCGCTCGCGCTGGGTGCAGCGTCGATGCTCCCGGCCACCGCCGCCCAGGCCGCGCCCCGGCCGGCGCAGTCCACGACCGCCGACGGCGAGACCGTCTACCTGTGGGAATGCGTCCAGGGCAACGGCGCAGGGGTCTTCGGCGCTGTCGGCGTCGCGCCCAGCCCCACCGGGATGTGGTGCTCGGGATTCCTGCCCCAGGGTCACCTGCTGCCGATCGCCCAGGACCCGGTGTACGGCTGGTGCCTGCCCGGCACCCGCCTCTCGTACAACTTGGGCGTCACCGTCTCGGTGACCTGCCGGCCGGCCTGACCGCACCGCACTGATCCGAGCGGGTGGACGTGGCCGCCCACCGCGGCCACGTCCACCCGCGGCCATGCCGTCCCGCGGGCGCGGTGACCAACGACTGTGGCGGAGACCTACCGAATGCACGCGCCGACCCGGCTGCTCATCGTCGACGACCACCCGGTCGTCCGCGGCGGCATCCGCGGGATGTTCGACAGCGACCCGGAGTTCGACGTGCTCGCCGAGGCCGGCGACGGCGCGCAGGCCGTCGACCTGGCCCGGGTGCTGGCCCCGGACGTGATCCTGATGGACCTGCGCATGCCCAGGATGGACGGGGTCAGCGCGATCCGGGAACTCGTCCGGCTCGGCGTCACCGCCCGCGTCCTGGTCCTCACCACCTACGACACCGACCGCGACGTGCTGCCCGCGCTCGAGGCCGGCGCCACCGGGTATCTGCTCAAGGACGCCTGCCGGGACGAACTCATCCGGGCCATCCGCTCGGTGGCCGGTGGCAAGGCCGTGCTCGCCCCGTCGGTCGCGACCCGGCTGCTCGGCCAGGTCCGCACCCCGGCCGACGCGCTGAGCGCCCGCGAACTGCAGGTGCTCGAGCTGGTCTCGGCCGGCGCCACCAACCGGGAGGCCGCCTCCCGCCTCTTCATCAGCGAGGCGACGGTGAAGAGTCACATGCTGCACGTCTACACCAAACTCGGCGTCAACGACCGCGCCGCGGCCGTCGCCGAGGCGTTCCGCCGGGGCCTGCTCGCGGTGGACGTGAGCTGACCGGGTGCCGCGGCGCAGGCCTCCGGGCGGAACTAGGGAAACACTTGGCGACCTGCGCGATTCAATTCACCCGGTCCGGCCTTCCGAGAGTACGGAGTCACCGTCGTGAAGCATGTGCTGTTCGCCGGCATGTCCGCCAAGGGTCATCTCTATCCCGCCCTGGCGATCGTCTCCGAGCTGGTGCGGCGCGGGTACCGCGTGACCTACGTGAGCGGCGAGGATCTCGCCGACGCCATCGAGGGGGCCGGCGCACGGCCGATCGGGTTCGCCACGGATCTGCCCGAGGTCAACCACACCGAGGTGGCGAACGCGAAGAACGCGGCCACCGCGCCGCTGCTGTTCTTCGAGGAGGCGGAGCGGATCGTGCGGGCGGTCGACGCGCACCTCGGCGACGACGTACCGGACCTGATCGTCTGCGACCACTCGGTGGCCCACGCGGGGCGGGCCCTCTCCTACCGGTGGGACCGCCCCCTCGCCGTGTTCTGCCCGGGCTTCGCCAACAACGGCGACCCGGAACTCGTCAGCCGCCTGCTGCGCCCGGTGGGCGGCAGCCTGGACACCACGCACCCGGCGATGCTCGAGTACATCTCCCGGGCCGGCCGGATGATGCGCGAGAACCGGATGTCCGGCGTGTCCATCGAGGACTTCCTGATCGGCAACGACCGCCTGACCTTCGCGTTCTACCCCCGGGAGTTCCAGTACTTCGCCGAGCGCTTCGACGACACGTTCCAGTTCCTCGGGCCGTGCCTGAGCGACCGGTCGTTCATGGGTGGCTGGATGCCCCCGTCCGACGGCCGCCCGATCGCGCTCGTCTCGCGCGGCACGATCATGAACGATTCGATGCGCGAGGAGGCGATCGCCTACTTCGCCACCTGCGCCCGGGCCTTCGAGGGACTCGGGTGGCACGTGGTGATGTCGATCGGCAACCAGCTGAACGCCACGGACCTCGGACCGCTGCCCGAGGGCGTCGAGGTCCGCAACTGGGTGTCCCATCAGGAAGTGCTGCCGCACGCCCGCATCTACGTCAACCACGCCGGCATCAGCAGCCTGATGGAGGCGCTGTACTACCAGACGCCGCTGCTCTGCATGCCGGCCAGCGCGGACGCGGTGATCAACGCCGAGCGGGTCGAGGAACTCGGGCTGGGCACGATGATCCACGCGGACGAGATGACCGCCGAGGGCGTTCGGACCGCGGTGCTGGCCATCGACGGCGACGAGGAGACCCAGAAGCGCGTCCGGGCGATGGGGGAGCAGTGCGTGCGGGCCGGCGGCGCGGTGCGCGCGGCCGACGTGCTCGAGGCGTACCTGGCGGACGCTTCGCCCTCCCGGTCCTGGCGGCACCGCTCCGCGGCGCCCGCCTCCCGTGGGTGAGGCGACCGTGCGCACCGACGAGCGATTCGCGCTGTCCGCGGCCTGCCGCGACAGCGACGTCACGCCGCTGGAGAAGTTCTGGAGCTGGTTCGCCGAGCGGAGCGCGGCGCACGACTTCGAGGTGACCCCGGTGCCGTTCGCGCGGCTCACCGGATGGGGGTTCGCCCCGGCGACCGGGAATCTGGTGCACGACACCGGGCGGTTCTTCAGCATCGCGGGGCTCCGGGTGCACTGCACGCAGCGGACGCCCGACGCCTGGCTGCAGCCGATCATCGTGCAACCCGAGATCGGCGTGCTGGGCATGGTCGTCAAGGAGTTCGGTGGCGTCCTGCACTTCCTGATGCAGGCGAAGATGGAGCCCGGGAACGAGCCTCTGGTGCAGCTGTCGCCGACCGTGCAGGCGACCCGCAGCAACTTCTCCGGGGTCCACGGCGGGCGGGCGATCCGCCATCTCGACCTGTTCCGCCCGTCCGGCGAGCGACGGGTGCTGGTCGACAGCCTCCAGTCCGAGCAGGGGTCCTGGTTCCTCCGCAAGCGCAACCGCAACATGGTGGTGGAGGCGACCGGGGCGATCGAGGCCGGCGACGACTTCTGCTGGCTCACCCTGGGGCAGTTGCACCGGTTGCTGGCCGAGTCCTGTGTGATCAACATGGATGCGCGCTCCGTGCTGTCCACGGTGCCGTTGCATCCGGTCGGCGACGCGGACGCGGCGGTGGACGTGCTGAGCTGGCTCACCGAGACCCGGGCCGACCATTCCCACGAGCAGCGGGAGCTTCCGCTCGACCTGGTGGTCGGTCGCGGATGGCGGCGCACCGAGACCGAGGTCGCGCATGAGGAAGGCCGGTTCTTCCGGGTGATCGGCGTGGACGTGCGGGCGCCGAGCCGGGAGGTCGGCTCGTGGAGCCAGCCGCTGATCGCGCCGGCCGAGGAGGGCGTGGTGGCCGGGCTGATGCGTACCGTCGGCGGCGCCCCGCAGGTGCTGATGCAGGCGCGGGTCGAGGCCGGCTCGCTGGTCGGCGCGGAACTCGCACCCACCGTGCAGTGCCAGCCCAGCTCCTACCCGCCGGACGCCCGGCCGTACCTGCTCGACGAGGTCCTGGCCGCGCCGGCCGACCGGATCCGCTACGACGCCGTGCACTCCGAGGAGGGCGGGCGTTTCTACCGGGCGCTGAACCGCTACCTGCTGGTGGACGCCGGCGACGACCTGAGCGGCCCGGCGCCGGAGGGGTTCCGCTGGCTCGCCGTCGGCGAACTCGGCGACCTGGTCCGGCACAGCAACTACCTCAACATGGAGGCACGCAGCCTCTACGCGTGTCTCCGTACCCTGACCTGAGCGAGGATCATCGTGCACAGTAACCGGCCTGCTCCGTCAGGTGCTGGACATCGACCGCTGGTGAGCGTGCTGGGCGCCTCGGGATATCTGGGCTCGGTCGTCGTCGCCCGTCTGGCCCAGCTCCCGGTCCGCCTGCGGGCCGTGTCGCGCCGTCGCGGCCCCGTGCCGGACCAGACCGTGGCCGACGTCGAGGTGTGCCCGGCGGACCTCACCGACAGCCGGTGTCTGGCCGACGCCGTCGCGGACGCCGACGTGATCCTCCATCTGGGCAAGCACAGCGGCGGGTGGCGGGACGCCGACAGCCCCGAGGGTGAGCGGGTGAACGTCGGCATCGTGCGCGACCTCACCGAGATCCTCGGCCGTCGCCGTGCGGCGGGACCCCCTCCGCTGGTCGTGTTCGCGGCGACGACCTCGCAGGTGGGCCGGCCGCCGGAGCACCCCATGAACGGCAGCGAGCCGGACCGGCCGGAGACCGCGTACGACCGCCAGAAACTCACCGCCGAGGGACTCCTGAAGGCCGCGACCGAGGCGTCGGTCCTGCGCGGGGTGAGCCTGCGGCTGCCCACGATCTTCGGCCAGAGCTGGCTGTCCAGCGTTCCGGACCAGGGCGTGGTGACCGCGATGGCCCGCCGGGCGATCGCGGGCCGGCCGCTGACCATGTGGCACGACGGCACGGTCAAGCGTGACCTGGTCTACGTCGAGGACGCGGCGGACGCGTTCCTGGCCGCCATGCGGGAACCCCAGGATCTGACCGGCCGGCACTGGCTGGTCGGCACCGGGCGGCACGACACGGTGGGCGCGGTCTTCCGCACCGTCGCGGCGTCGGTCGCCGAGCACACCGGCGAGCCGGCCGTTCCGGTGACGTCGGTACCGGCGCCGGCGCACGCGCCCGTGATCGATTTCCTGAGCGTCACCATCGACCCGGCGCCCTTCCAGCTCGCTTCCGGATGGCACGCGCAGACGGCCCTCGACGAAGCCGTGGACCGCACCGTGGCGGCCCTGCTGGAACGCGAAGAAACCACCACGAAGGAGCCCCATGTACGGACGTGACGTTGCCAAGATTCATGACGACCTCAACGCGAGCCGGGGAAAGGACTACCGGGCCGAGGCGGAGTACCTCACCGACGTGATCCGGGACCGGCAGCCGGAGGCGGGTTCCCTGCTCGACGTCGGGTGCGGTGCCGGTGGCCACCTGGTGCACTTCGCCGAGGCGTTCGACCGGGTCGAAGGGCTGGAGCTGTCCGAGGACATGCTGAACGTCGCACGGGGCAAACTGCCCGGCGCCGGCATGCACCTGGGTGACATGCGGGCCTTCGAACTCGGCCGCACGTTCGACGCCGTCGTGTGCCTGTTCGGGTCCGTGGGCCACACCCGCGACGAGGACGAGCTGCGCCAGACGCTGCGGTGCTTCCGGCGGCATCTGGCCCCCGGCGGAGTGATCGTCGTGGAGCCGTGGTGGTTCCAGGAGAAGTTCATCGACGGGTACGTCTCGGGCGAGGTGGTCAAGAGTGGGCAGCGGACCATCGCGCGGATGTCGCACACGGTCCGCTCCGGCGCCGGCTCCACGATGGACGTGCATTTCCTGGTGGCCGATCCCGAGTCCGGAGCGCGGCACTTCGCGGAGACCTACACCCACACGCTGTTCACCCAGGACCAGTACGAGGCCGCATTCGCGGCGACCGGCCTGAACGCCGAATACATCAAGGACGTGCAGGGCGGCCGGGGGCTCTTCGTCGCCGTCGCCGGTGAGGAGTGGTCGTGACGATCCGGGTGTGGGACTACCTCACCGAGTACGAAGCCGAGCGCGGGGACATCCTCGACGCGGTGGAGACGGTGTTCCGATCGGGTCAGCTGGTGCTCGGCGCGAGCGTCCGCGGTTTCGAGGAGGAGTTCGCCGCCTACCACGGCATCGAACACTGCGTCGGCGTGGACAACGGGACCAACGCCATCAAGCTCGGCCTGCAAGCGCTCGGCATCGGCCCGGGCGACGAGGTGATCACGGTCTCCAACACGGCCGCGCCGACAATCGTGGCGATCGACTCGGTGGGCGCCAAGCCGGTCTTCGTGGACGTCCGGGCGGACGACTACCTGATGGACACCACCCAGGTGGAGGCGGCCGTCACCGGCCGGACCCGGTGCCTGCTGCCGGTCCACCTCTACGGGCAGTGCGTCGACATGCGGCCGCTGCGCGAGATCGCCGATCGGCACCACCTGCCGATCCTGGAGGACTGCGCCCAGGCGCACGGCGCCCGGCACCACGGCCGGCCGGCCGGCACGATGAGCGACGCCGCGGCGTTCTCGTTCTATCCGACGAAGGTGCTGGGCGCGTACGGGGACGGCGGCGCGACGATCACCTCGGACGAGACGGTGGCGGCCAACCTGCGCCGGCTGCGGTACTACGGCATGGAGACCCGGTACTACGTCGTGCAGACGCCCGGGCACAACAGCCGCCTGGACGAGGTGCAGGCCGAGATCCTGCGCCGCAAGCTGACCCGCCTGGACGGGTACCTGGCCGGCCGGCGGGCCGTGGCCCAGCGGTACGCGGACGGCCTGGCGGACACCGACCTGGTGCTGCCCCGGCTGGCCGACGGGAACGACCACGTCTACTACGTCTACGTGGTGCGCCACCCGCGACGCGACGAGATCCTCGAACGGCTGCGCGGCTACGGGATCGAACTCAACATCAGCTACCCGTGGCCGGTGCACACCATGTCCGGGTTCGCCCACCTCGGCTACCCGACGGGCTCGCTTCCGGTCACCGAGGAGCTGGCCGGGCAGATCTTCTCGCTGCCGATGTACCCGTCTCTCCCGGTCGAGATCCAGGAGAAGACGATCAGTGCCCTTCGGGACATCCTCAAGACGCTGTGAGCGACCGGTTCAAGGAGATCACATGAAGGTCGAAGAACTCGCCGTCCAGGGCGCGTTCGTGTGCACCCCCGAGGTGTTCCCGGATCGCCGTGGACTGTTCGTCTCCCCGTTCCAGCGAGAGCCGTTCGCGTCGGTGAAGGGAAGCCCGGCCTTCCCCGTCGCCCAGACGAACCACAGCGTGTCCCGGCGCGGGGTGGTGCGCGGGATCCACTACACCGTCACGCCGCCGGGCACGGCGAAGTACGTCTACTGCCCGGTGGGCGAGGCGATCGACATCGTGGTCGACATCCGGGTCGGTTCACCGACGTACGGCACATGGGACGCCGTGCGGGTGAATCCGCGGGAGTTCCGGGCGGTGTACTTCCCGGTCGGTGTCGGCCACGCCTTCATCTCGCTCGCCGACGACACCGTCATGTCGTACATGCTCACCGGGGCCTATGTGCCGGACAACGAGAAGGCGATCTCGGTCTTCGACCCGGACCTGGCGCTGCCGATCCCCGCGGACATCGATCCGATCGTCTCCGACCGGGACAGCGTCGGGGTACGGCTGGCCGAGGCGGCCGAGGCGGGTCTGCTCCCGGACTACGAGCAGTGCCGGGCCGTCGAGGAGCAGTTGTTCGCCTCCGGCGCCTGACAGCGAAACAGCACCGGCCCGGCGGTCGTAACCGCCGGGCCGGTGCCGTGTCGGGTGTCAGTCCAGCGCGGTCAGCAGCTGTTCCCGCGGCCCGACCCGGTCGCCGGCGTGCAGCAGCCGCAGCAGGTACGAGCCGTAGTCGCTGCGCAGCAACGGCGCCGCCAACTCGCGCAGCTGGTCGTCGTCGATGAAGCCGGCCCGCCAGGCCGCCTCCTCGACGCAGCCGACCTTGGTGCCCTGACCGGTGTCGATCGCCCGCACGTACTCCTGGGCCCGGACCAGATCGGCCACGGTGCCGGTGTCCAGCCACGCGGTGCCGGTGCCCAGCACGGTCACCTGGAGCGCGCCGCGGCGCAGGTACTCCTCGTTCACCGCGGTGATCTCGTACTCGCCGCGGGCGCTGCGGCCGATCGCCCGGGCGATCGGCACCACCTCGGAGTCGTAGAGGTAGAAGCCCGGCACGGCGTACCGCGAGCGGGGCCGGGCCGGCTTCTCCTCGATCGACAGCACCCGGCCCAGGTCGTCGAACTCGACCACGCCGAACGCGGTCGGATCGGTGACCGGGTAGCCGAAGATGCGCCCGCCGCTCAGGCCGTCGCACAGCTCGACGAACGGGCGGAGGTCGACGCCGTGGAAGAGGTTGTCGCCCAGGATGAGCGCTGCCGGACCGCCGGCCAGGAACTCCTCGGCGATGAGGAACGCCTGCGCGATGCCCTCGGGCCGGGGCTGGACCGCGTACCGCAGCTCGATTCCCCATTGGTGGCCGTTGCCGAGCAGCCGCTGGAACTGCCCGCTCTCCTCCGGCGTGGTGATGATGACGATTTCCCGGATGCCGCTGGAGATCAGCGTCGCCAGCGGGTAGTAGACCATGGGTTTGTCGTACACCGGGATCAGCTGTTTCGACACCGCCCGGGTCGCCGGCCACAGGCGTGAGCCCGTGCCGCCGGCGAGGAGAATGCCGCGCGTCCGGCCGCCACCGTTGTCCATCGGTCCTCGCTTCCGGGTGTGCACCCGCGTTCGCAGCCGCGTCAACGCGGCGCCGGCCACCGGGAGCGGTGTGAGCTGTACCAGTCGATGGTGTCGGCGAGGCCGAGGTCGAAGTCGACCTGCGGTTGGTAGCCGCACTCTTGAGTGATCTTGGAGTGGTCGAGCGCGTACCGGCGGTCGTGGCCCTTGCGGTCCGGCACCGCCGTGACCTGGTCCCACGAGACGCCGCACCCCTTCAACAGGCGCTCGACCAGCTCGCGGTTGGTGAGTTCGCGCCCACCGCCGATGTGGTAGATCTCGCCGGCCCGGCCGCCGGTCAGCGCCAGGGCGAGCCCGCGGCAGTGATCGCTGACATGCAGCCAGTCCCGGATGTTGCCACCGTCGCCGTAGAGCGGCACGTCGAGGCCCTGAAGCAGCCGGGTGACGAACAGCGGAATGAGCTTCTCCGGGAACTGGTGCGGGCCGTAGTTGTTGGAGCACCGGGTCACCACGACGGGCAGCCCGTGCGTCCGGTGGAACGCGAGAGCCAGCAGATCCGAGCCGGCCTTCGCCGCCGAGTACGGCGAGGTCGGGGCGAGCGGTTGCTCCTCGGTCCACGCGCCCTCGTCGATCGAGCCGTAGACCTCGTCGGTCGAGACGTGCAGGAAGCGTTCCACCCCGTGCGTCACGGCCGCGTCGAGCAGCACCCGGGTGCCACCGACATTGGTGTCGATGAACGGGGCCGCGCCGGAGACGGAGCGGTCCACATGGGTCTCGGCGGCCAGGTGCGCGACCGTGTCGTGCTCGCGCATGAGTTCCCCGACCAACTGTTCGTCCCGGATGTCGCCGAGAACGAACCGCAGCCGGGGATCGTCCCGGACTGCCTCGAGGTTGCGGACGTCGCCGCCCCAACTGAGACAGTCCAGCACCGTCACCACTTCCGGATCGATGTCCGGGTATTCACCGTGCAAGATCGATCGGGCGAAGTGCGAACCGATGAAGCCCGCGCCGCCGGTCACCAGAAGTTTCACCGCGGCCTCCTCACGGCGTTCTTTCTAGCCCTGCCGGAGCCGGGGTTTCCCTAGTTCACCCCGGCCCGGAACTAGGTGTTTTAGCGTCCGGGCCCCCGTACAAACGAGGCGGATCATCGGCGACGTATGTGGCCGGCCCGTGGGTCCGCCCCGCATCGGCCTGGAGGAGACGAGAAATGGTGGCTCCCGTGCCTCAGGACGCGATTGCCGTTGTCGGCATGGCCTGCCGGCTCCCGCAGGCGCCCGACCCGGCGTCGTTCTGGCGGCTGCTGGTGGCGGGCGGCGATGCGGTCGGCGCCCCGCCGCCGGGGCGGCAGGGCGCCGCGGCCACCGCGCCGGCCGGCGGCTACCTCGACGCGGTGGACCGCTTCGACCCGGCGTTCTTCGACATCTCGCCGCGCGAGGCCGCCGCCATGGATCCGCACCAGCGCCTCGCGCTCGAACTGGCCTGGGAGGCGTTCGAGGACGCGCGGATCGTGCCCGCGGCTCTGCGCGGCACGGCGTGCGGCGTCTTCGTCGGTGCGATGAGTGACGACTACGCGATGCTGAGCCATGAACGCGGACCGGACGCGGTCGACGCACACACGCTGACCGGCCTGAGCCGTGGCCTGATCGCCAACCGGGTATCGTACCGGCTGGGCCTGACCGGGCCCAGCCTCAGCGTCGACTCCGCCCAGTCGTCCAGCCTGGTCGCCGTGCACCTGGCGATGCAGAGCCTGCGCCGCGGCGAGGCGGACCTGGCGCTGGCCGGCGGCGTGAACCTGATGCTCGCCGCGGACGGCTCGGTGCTGCCCGCCCGGTTCGGCGCGCTCTCCCCGGACGGACGCTGCTACACCTTCGACGCCCGGGCCAACGGGTACGCCCGCGGCGAGGGCGGCGTCCTGCTGGTCCTCAAGGACGCGGCCCGGGCGCACGCCGACGGCGACCGCATCTACGGGCTGCTGCGCGGCAGCGCGGTGAACAACGACGGCGGCGGCGCCGGGCTGACCGTGCCCGACCGGGACGCTCAGCAGACGGTCATCGAGCGGGCCCGCCAGGACGCCGGCGTGACCGCTGCCGACGTGCAGTACGTCGAGCTGCACGGCACCGGCACCAGGATCGGCGACCCGGTCGAGGCGGCCGCCCTGGGCGCCGACGCGGACCGGCGCGGCACCCTGCAGGTCGGTTCGGTCAAGACGAACATCGGTCACCTGGAAGCCGCGGCGGGTGCCGCCGGCCTGCTCAAGACGGTGCTGTCGGTGTGGCACCGGCACCTGCCGGGCACCTTGAACCACGAGACACCGAATCCGGCGATCGCGTTCGACGAATGGCGGCTGCGGGTGCGGGTCGGCGGCGGCGCCTGGCCGGACGCCGGGCGGCCCCTGATCGCGGGCGTCAGCTCGTTCGGCATGGGCGGCACCAACTGCCACGTCATCGTCTCCGCCGCGGACACCGTGCCGGCGGCCACCGACGCGAGCGAGGACGACCCGGCGCCGGTGGCCTGGCCGCTGTCCGCACGCTCGGCCGCCGCGCTGCGGGACCAGGCGGAGCGGGTGCGCGCCGTCGCCGCCCGTCCCGGAGTACGGGCCCGGGACATCGCGTGGTCGCTGGCGACCACCCGGACGCCGTTCGAACACCGGGCCGTGGTCACCGGCACCGACCGCGCCAGCCTGCTGGCCGCCCTGGCCGCCCCGGTGCACCGGGCCACCGTCCTCGACGGCGGCCCGGTGTTCGTCTTCCCCGGCCAGGGCGCGCAGTGGGACGGGATGGGCGCGCGACTGCTGGACACCTCGGCGCCGTTCCGCGCCGAGGCCGAGGCCTGCGACGCCGCCCTGCGCGACCTGATCGGCTGGTCGGTGCTCGACGTGCTGCGTGGCCGGCCGGGTGCCCCGTCGCTGGATCGCACCGACATCGCGCAGCCCGCCCTGTTCACGATGATGGTGTCGCTCGCCGCGCTGTGGCGGTCCTACGGGGTGGAGCCCGCCGCCGTCGTCGGGCACAGCCAGGGCGAGGTCGCCGCCGCGTACGTCGCGGGTGAGCTGTCGCTGGCCGACGCCGTGCGGGTCATCGCGGTGCGCAGCCGGGCCTGGGCCACCCTCGACGGAGCCGGCGCGACCGCCTCGGTCCTGCTCAGCGGCGCCGAGACCGAGGAACTGCTGAGCCGCCGGGACGACGGCCTCGTGGTCGCCGCCGTGAACGGTCCCCGGTCGTGCGCCGTGGCCGGGGCGCCGGACGCCGTGTACGCCTTCGTCGCCGAGCTGCGGGACGCCGGCGTGCGCGCGAAGCGCATCCCCGGGATGGCGTTCGCCGGGCATTCGCCGCAGGTGGACGGGTTGCGTGAGCACGTGCTCGACGCCCTGGCCCCGGTCGGCCCGCGGACCGGCGGCGTGCCGTTGTACTCCACGGTCACCGGCGCCCGGCTGGAGCCGGGGACGATGGACTCCGGCTACTGGTACCGCAACATGCGGGAGCCGGTCGCGTTCGAGCGCGCCGTCCGGGCGTTGCTGGACGCCGGCCACCGGTCGTTCATCGAGGTCGCCGCGCATCCGATGCTGGGCGAGGCGGTGCAGGCCACGATCGACGACGCCGGTGTCCGCGGCGTGCACCTGGGCACCCTGCGCCGGGACCGGGGCGGACCGGATCAGGTGCGTGCGGCGCTGGCCGAGGCGTACGTGCACGGCGCGCCCGTGGACTGGACCGTGGACCTCGGTTCCGACGTGCGGACGGTCGACCTGCCGACGTACCCGTTCCAGCGGGAGCGACACTGGCTGCCGGACGGTCCGGCGCGGGCCGCCACACCGCCGGCCGGGCCGGCGGTCACGGAGCCGGTCCCGGCGCCGGAGGTCTCCGCGCCGGAGGTCTCCGCGCTGCAGGAACTGGTGGACGGCTCGGACCGGCCCGCCGCCGAGGTGGTGCGCGCGTTCGTGCAGGTCCAGGTCGCGGCGGTCCTCGGCCGGGCCGACGCCGGGGCGCTGGACCTGGACCTGTCCTTCAAGACGCTGGGCTTCGACTCCGTGCTCGCCGTCGAGCTGCGTCACCGGTTGCAGCGCGCCGCGGGCGTGCCGGTGCCGGACACCCTGATCTTCGACCATCCCACGCCCGCCGCGGTGGTCCGGCTGCTGCTGGCGCTGCTCGGTGGCGACGCCGCCGAACAGACCCCGGCCCCGACGACGGCGCCCGCGGCCGCCGACGAGCCGCTGGCGATCGTCGGCATGGCGTGCCGGCTGCCGGGCGGCGCGGACTCGCCGGAGGCGTTGTGGCGCCTGGTGTCCGACGGCGTGGACGCGATGACCGGCTTCCCGGCCGACCGGGGCTGGGACGTCGCGGGCGACCTGCCGGCCCGGGCCGGCTTCCTGGCCGACGTGGCGGGGTTCGATGCGGAGTTCTTCGGGATCAGTCCGCGTGAGGCGCTGGGGATGGATCCGCAGCAGCGGTTGCTGATGGAGACGTCGTGGGAGGCGTTCGAGTCGGCCGGTATCGATCCGGCGGGGTTGCGGGGCAGCCGTACCGGGGTGTTCGTCGGCGCGATGGCCCAGGACTACGGTCCGCGCATGCACGACGCGGGTGCGGACCTCAGCGGTTTCCTGCTGACCGGCAACAGCCCCAGCGTGGCGTCGGGCCGGCTGTCCTACTTCTACGGTCTCGAAGGTCCCGCGCTGACCGTCGACACGGCGTGTTCGTCCTCGCTGGTGGCCCTGCACCTGGCCGGGCAGGCGCTGCGGTCGGGGGAGTGCGAGCTGGCGCTGACCGGCGGTGCGGCCGTGCTCGCCTCGCCGGGCATGTTCGTGGAGTTCGCCCGCCAGAGCGGCCTGTCGGCGGACGGCCGGTGCAAGGCGTTCGCGGCGGGTGCGGACGGTACGGGGTGGGCCGAGGGTGTCGGTGTGCTGGTGGTGCAGCGGTTGTCGGATGCGCGGCGGGCGGGGCGTCGGGTGTTGGCGGTGGTGCGGGGTAGTGCGGTGAATCAGGATGGTGCGTCGAATGGTTTGACGGCGCCGAATGGTCCGTCGCAGCAGCGGGTGATTCGGCAGGCGTTGGCGGGTGCGGGGTTGGTGCCGGCTGATGTGGATGTGGTGGAGGCGCACGGTACGGGTACCACGTTGGGTGATCCGATCGAGGCGCAGGCGTTGTTGGCGACGTACGGTCAGGATCGTGGGCGGCCGTTGTTTCTGGGGTCGTTGAAGTCGAACATCGGTCATGCGCAGGCGGCTGCGGGTGTGGCTGGTGTGATCAAGATGGTGCAGGCGTTGCGGCACGAGACGATGCCGCGCACGTTGCACGTCGATGCGCCGTCGCCGCGCGTGGACTGGTCGGCCGGCGCCGTCGAGCTGCTCACCGAGGCCCGGCCCTGGTCGGCCGGGGACCGTCCGCGCCGGGCCGGTGTCTCCTCGTTCGGGATCAGCGGCACCAACGCGCACGTCATCCTGGAGGAGGGCGATGCGACGCCGGCCGCCGCGGCCGATGCCCTGGTGCCGTGGATTCTGACCGGCCGCTCCGAGGCCGCGGTCCGCGACCTCGCCGCGGAGCTGGCCCGGGTGGACGCGCCGATCGCGGAGGTGGCCGCGGGACTGGCCGGCCGCCCGGCCTTCGGGCACCGGGCCGTCGTTCTCGGGGAGAACCGCGAGGAGCTGCGGGCCGCACTCCACTCGCTCGGACCGGTCGGCACCGCCGTGTCGGGTGGTGTGGTGTTGGTGTTT
>NZ_JAIWNC010000030.1 GCF_020216025.1 Jidongwangia harbinensis
GGGGCGGCGGCCGGGGCTGGCGCGGCCGCGGCTGGCGCGGGCGCCGCGGGCGCGGGCGCCGCGGGCGCGGCCGCCGAGACCACCGGCGACGCCGAATCACTCCGCGCTCCCGAACCAGGCTGCGCCCCGGCGGCAGGCCCCGCTGTCGCGGCGGGCAGGTCCGGGTCGGCGGGCTGCTGCGCCGTGGTGGCGCTCAGCGCCTCCACCAGGGCGTCCAGGAGGAGGCACAGCCCACGGCCGCCGGCATCCACCACCCCGGCGCGGGCCAGCACAGGAAGCTGCTGCGGGGTGCGGGCCAGCGCCTCGGTCGCGGCCCGGGAGGCCGCCCGCGCCACCGCCAGCAGGTCGTCGGAGCGCACCTTGCCGGCCGCGTCGGCGGCGGCCGCCACCACCGACAGCACGGTGCCCTCCACCGGCCGGGCCACCGCCGCATAGGCCGCCTCGCTGGCCGACCGCAGCGCCCGGGCCAGCTCGCCGCCGCGCACCGCGACCGCGCCCGCGAACTCCTCGGCCATGCCGCGCAGGATCTGCGAGACGATCACGCCCGAGTTGCCCCGGGCGCCGAGCAGCGCGCCGCGCGCCATCAGGCGCATCGCCTGCCCCAGCGGCGTCGGCGCCGGCCCGCACGCGGCGACCTCGCCCTCCAGCGCCGGCGTCCGCCCCTCGGCGTACGCCGAATCCCCCAGCGCCCGCGTCTGACCCTCGGCGTACGCCGAGTCCCCCAGCGCCCGCGTCCGCCCCTCGGCGTACGCCGAGTCCTCCAGCGCCTGCTGTGCCGAGGCGAGCGTGAGCACCAGGTTGGTGCCGGTGTCACCGTCGGGCACGGGATACACGTTCAGCTCGTCGATCTCGTGCTGGTGCGCGCGGAGCGCCGCGAGCCCACCGCCGCACCAGCGATGCACGGCGGCGTCGTCCAGGGTTTCCAGCACGCGAAAATCGTACTAAGCAGCACCGACATTCTCCCGCTCACGCAGTCCTCCGGGGTGATTAGCTGGCCCGGCGCCGCATCGGGTACCCTGGTCGGGTTGCCCGGGACGATGTCTGGGCGTTTCGAAGATCGATCAATCCCAGGAGTTACCCGTGGCAAGCGTGTGCGACGTCTGTGGCAAGGGGCCGGGCTTCGGTCACAACGTGCCGTGGTCGAAGAAGAAGACCAACCGCCGCTGGAACCCGAACATCCAGTCGGTGCGCACCCCCGCCGGTGGCGGCACCACCAAGAAGCTTCAGGTCTGCACCTCGTGCATCAAGGCCGGCAAGGTCGTCCGCGCCTGACCTGCTCCACCCGTCAGCCCCTGGATCCGTCGGGTCCGGGGGCTGCGTGCTGTGTCGCTGCCGTCATCCCACGAGCGTCCCGGTCGCCGTGGCGGGCCGGTCGACTGCGCGATGCGCCGGCACGAGGCTGCGCTCAGAGGTCCCGGGCGAAGGAGAGCACCCCCTCCTCGTCCCGGTAGTAGCCGAAGTCCGGAATCCGCTCGTACCCGCAGGACTGGTACAGCGCGATCGCCTCAGGCTGCTTGTCACCGGTCTCCAGGATCACCCGGGCCCGCCCGTCGGCCCGCGCCGAGTCCTCCACCACGGCCAGCAGCCGCCGGGCCACCCCGAGGCCCCGGGCCGCCGGCGTGGTGAACATCCGCTTGAGTTCGGCGTCCTCGCCGTGCACCCGCCACCCGGCGCAGCCGATCAGCTCGTCGCCGCGGCCCGCCACGAAGAACCGGCCGCGCGGCGGCGCGAAGTCCGCCGCGGACACCGGGGTGTCGTCGCCGCTGCCGCCGTACCGCTGGGACAGCTCGGCCAGCGCCTCGCCGACCAGCTTCTGCACCGCGGGTTCGTCGTACCGGGCGGCCCGGATCTCGATCTCACTCACCCGGACCACCTTAGGTTCTGCACTCAGCGGAAGTGGTCCCAGCCGGTGCCGCCCTGCCAGGGCAGCCGGTCCACGGTGACGCCGGTGCCCTCGTGCACGCCGCCGATCACCCGCCAGTCGTCCGGCAGCACGGTGTCGCGCGGGAACGTGGCCGCCAGGGCGTGGTCGTCGCCGCCGCTCAGGATCCAGGAGTACGGGTCGACGCCCAGCGCGCTGGCGGCGTCGCGCATCTGGTCCGGGATCTCGAACGCGTCCCGCCGCACGTCGATGCCCACCACGCTGGCGGCGGCGACGTGGCCGAGGTCCTGCAGCAGGCCGTCGGACACGTCGATCATCGAGGTGGCGCCCAGCCGGGCCGCGTCGACCCCGGCCTGGTACGGGACCTGTGGCCGCCGGTGCGCCTCCACGAAGATCTTCGGGGTACGGAAACCGCGGGACAGGATGGCGTACCCGGCGGCGGCGTACCCGGTGCGCCCGGCCAGCGCGACCACGTCGCCGGGCTGGGCACCGCTGCGGACCACCGGGTCGCGCCCGCCCAGGTCGCCGAGCGCGGTCACCGCCACGGTCAGCGTCGGGCTGGCGGACATGTCACCGCCGACCACACCGGCGCCCACCGTGCCGGCCTCCGCGGACAGCCCGCCGGCCAGCTCCTCCGCCCAGGCGACCTCGAGGTCGGTGGGTACGCACAGCGCCACCAGCAAAGCGGTCGGGGTGGCGCCCATGGCCACGATGTCGGCGAGGTTCGCCGCGGCGGCGCGGTGTCCGACGTCCGCCGCGCTGGACCAGTCCCGCCGGAAGTGCCGCCCCTCGACCAGCACGTCGGTGCTCGCCACGACGCGGCCGTCCGGCGCGGTCACCACGGCCCCGTCGTCCCCGGGGCCCAGCAGGCTGCTCCCGCCGCCGTCGAGTCGCGCGACGATCCTGGCGATGAGCCCGAATTCTCCGGCCTCAGCGATGCTCACGTAGAGCCTCTCTCTCCGTACGTGTGGTGGCGCCCTGCTGCCGATCCGATCCGTACGGTAGTTTCACGTTCGGGTCGCCAGCTTTGGATTGGAGTCGGATCGTGGTCCAGGCATACATCCTCATCCAGACCGAGGTCGGAAAGGCTCGTGACGTGGCCGCGGCGATCGACAAAATCGACGGCGTGGTCCGGGTCGACGCTGTCACCGGCCCGTACGACGTCGTGGTGCTGACCGAGGCGCACAACGTCGACGAGCTCGGCCGGCTCATTGTGAGCAAGGTCCAGTACGTCCCGGGCATCACCCGGACCCTGACCTGCTCTGTGGTAAATCTCTGACATGGTGGATCTGCAGACCCGGCCGGCCCGGCAACCCGATCCCACGGTCCGCCGGGCGGCGCTGTGGGCCACCGTGGTCGCGGTGCCGGTGGCCGTACTCGCGGGTCTGTTGATCTTCGCGAAGGTCACTCCGGAGCCGGCCGCGGCACCGGCCGCGACGGCGAGCGCACCGGTGGCCGTGCCCGGCACGCCGGTGCGGATGGCGGCGCCGGCGCTGGCCGCGCGCCCGGCCGAGGTGTGTCTCGCGGTCACCTCGCAGCTGCCCACCCGGGTGCGCAACCTGCCGGCGCGGAAGGTCTCGGCCGGTCCCGAGCAGAACGCGGCGTACGGCGAGCCGCCGCTGACCGTGGCGTGCGGCGTGGCCCAGCCGCAGATGTGCCCGACCACCACGGCGACCGCCGGCTGCGTGCCGCTGGACACCGAATTGCTGATCATGAACCGGGTCTGCTGGTACCCGGCACAGACTCCGGCCGGTGCCGTCTTCACCACCATGGACCGTGAGGTGCCGGTCCAGGTCACCGTGCCGTCCGGCTACGCCAACCCGGCCCAGTGGGCGAACGAGTTCTCCGACGTCGTGGTGCAGACCGACCGGTCCCGGACCACGGGCGTGCCGTCCGGCTGCGGCTGACCCGCGACCGCTGCGGACGTCCGGCCCGGAAATTCCGGTGCGCCGTGACGGTGCCGCCTCTACCGTGGCCGGATGTCGCTGGAAGCCGCCCGGGCCGCGGAGATCCTCGCCCAGTTGTCCGAGCCGGCGCGGCTGCGCGCGTTCGCCGAACTGGTCCACCGGGGTGCGGAGGGCGCCACCCTGGCCGAACTCACCTACGCCCTGGATCTGCCGCTGCCGAAGACCGGCGACGCGTGTGCCCGGCTGGTCGCCCTCGGGCTCGCCACCGGCACCGGAAACGGCGTCTACCGGGCCCGGCCGGAGGGTCTGCGGGAGGCCGCGACGGCGGTGGACCGGCTGCAGCCGATCACCGCGCTGCTCGCCGGTTACCCGTCGTTGCGCGGCTACTTCTCGCACGGCCGGCTGACCGGCATGCCGCCCACCCTCAGCGACCGGTACGACCTGCTCGGCGAGATGCTGTCCGGCTACCTGGCGCTGGACGGCCTGTACGACGAGGACGCGATCAACCGCAAGCTGGCCGGTCTCACCGACGACGTCGCCGGGGTACGGCGGATGCTGGTGGACACCGGCTGGCTGGAACGCGACCGGGCCGGCACCACGTACGGGCCGGGGCGGTCCCCGGCCCGGTGACCGCGGTCAGTGCAGGCCGGTGCCGCGGCGCAGGGCGGCCTGGATCAGCCGGTCCGCCACCTGCGCCCGGGACAGGCCGGTGGCCTCCCACATCAGCGGGAACATCGACGTGGGCGTGAAGCCCGGCATGGTGTTGATCTCGTTGAGGTAGATCCGGTGGTCCGCGGTGACGAAGAAGTCGACCCGGGCCAGGCCGGCGCAGTCGAGCGCGGTGAAGGTCCGGCGTGCGTACTCGCGCACCTGCTCGGTGATCTCGTCCGGCAGGCCGGCCGGGATGTCGTACTTGGCGGCCTCCAGGTACTTGGCCTCGAAGTCGAGGAGATCGCGTTCGGGTACGTGGACCTCGGCCAGCAGGGACGCCTCCGGCACGCCGTCGGTCTCGCCCTCCAGCACGCCGCACTCGATCTCCCGGCCCACGATCGCGGCCTCGACCAGCACCTTGGGGTCGATCTGCCGGGCCTCGGTGATGGCGTCGTCCAGGTCGGCCCAGGTGGTGACCTTGCTGACGCCGTACGACGAGCCGGCCCGCGCGGGCTTCACGAACACCGGCAGCCCGAGCCGCTCCCGGTCCGCCTCGGACAGCGACTGCCCGGCCCGCAGCACCGTGTACTTGCCGACCGGGATGCCCTCGGCGGCGGCCAGCTTCTTGGTGAACTCCTTGTCCATGCCGGCCGCCGAGGCGAACACGTTGACCCCGACGTACGGGATGCCGGCCATCTCCAGCATGCCCTGGATGGTGCCGTCCTCGCCGTACGCGCCGTGCAGGACCGGGAACACCACGTCGACGCCGGCCAGGGACCGGACCCCGTCGGCCGGCTCCAGCACCATCAGTCCGGACGAGGTCGGGTCGGCCGGCAGCACCACGGTCGAGCCGGACTCGGCGGTGATTTCGGGCAGCCGGCTGTCCTGGATGGACAGCTGCGCCGGGTCTCCGGCGGCCAGCACCCACGCGCCTTCGCGGGTGATGCCGACCGGCACGACCTCATATTTGTCCGGGTCGAGCGCGGCCAGGATCCGGCCGGCGCTGACGCACGAGATCGCATGTTCGGTGCTCCGGCCGCCGAACACGACGGCGACGCGGGTCTTGCGAGGGATCATCGCGGGAAGGCCTCTCCTGAGCGGCTGGACTGCGGTGTTCGCCTGGTGTCGCTAGGCTGCCTGCGGGCATTGCCGGGGTGACCCTACTCTGCGTAGACAAGCAGTGGGACGAGGGCGGAGGCTGGCCCGACCAAAAGAGGACACGGAGTAGATGAGACCAGCACTGCACGTAATCGGATGGCCCGGACCGGGCCGCATCGCGACGATGGCGCACCCGCGCGGCGGGCCCTGGCTCGCCGACGAGATGACCGGCTTGTCCCGGGCCGGCGTGGATGTCTTCGTCTCCGCCCTGACCTGGGACGAGGACCGCCGGCTGGGTCTCACCGAGGTGGCCGGCGCGGCCGCGGCCGTGGGCATCGAGTTCATGTCGTTCCCGATCGCCGACCGCGGAGTGCCGCGGGCCCGGGACATCGCCGACGACACCGACGCCATGGCGCTCGGCGTCCGGCTGGCCGCGCACGTCCGGGCCGGCCGCTTCGTGGTCACCCAGTGCTTCGCCGGGATCGGGCGGTCCACGTTGCTCGCCGCAGTGACGCTCGTCATGCTCGGCGTCGGACCGGAACGCGCGCTGCAGATGGTGTCGGAGGCGCGCGGCCTGCCGGTGCCGGACACCGAGGCCCAGCGCCACTGGCTGTACGAGTTCGCCGCCACCCACTGCGGCTGAGCCGCACCCCCGATGCCGCGGCCGGCTCAGCCACACCCCGGGCGCCTCAGCCCGCGGTCCGGGCCACCGCCACGTCCCGCATCTGCAGGTAGAACGCCGCCGTCCCGGCCGCGGTCAGCAGCAGCGACACGGTGAGCCCGGCGGCGTACGGCAGCACCCGCGCCGACGGCGTGTCCTCCGGGCCGAAGATGCCGAGCAGCGCGTCCGTCACGGCCAGCGGCAGCGCGGCGGGCACGAGCAGCAGCAGTCCGGCCCACCAGCGGAACCGGTAGAACCCCGCGGTGATCAGCGCACCGGAGACCAGCCAGCCCAGTGCGGCCGGCAGGAGGTGGCCGAACTCGCGGACCGCCCCGGCCGCGGAGAACGCCGGGTACGACTCCGGCGGGCCGCCGAACGCCGTCCAGACCAGCCACTCGACCCCGTGGCCGATCGGCACCATGGCGGCGTACCCGACGGCGGTGATCGCGCCGAAGACGCCGGCGCCGAGCAGGAAGTCCCGGCGGGTGACGCCGTTGGCCAGGTACAGCTTGAAGTGGGTGGCCACCAGCATCACCCCGATCACCAGCAGCCACCACTTCAGGCCGTGGCCGGCGATGATGATCCACAGGCTCAGCTTCACCTCGGCGACCTGGGCCAGCACTGCCGTGCCGACCGCGGCCACGACCGCCACGGTGCACCAGAACCACACGATGATCGGTCGGTAGATGCGGAACAGGGACCGGGCCACGACCGTCATCGCTGTGCTCCCGTCAGGTGGACGAACAGTTCCTGGATGCCGACCGGTCCCACGGTGAGACCGTCGGCGTCGGCCCGGGCGGCGTCGGCGTCGTCCAGGCGGCCGTAGAGCGTGGCGGCACGGACCCCGCCGAGGCTCTGCTCGCTGAGCACCGTGCGCCCGGCGACGAACCGCTCGACGGCCGCGGCCGGGCCGGTCACCGTGACGCCGCGGCCGCGCAGCACGTCGGCCTCCTCGTGCAGCACGAGCCGGCCCCGGTCGATGATGATCACCTGCTCGAACAGCTCGGCGGCCTCCTCGATGAGGTGGGTGGAGAGGACGACCGTGCGCGGGTACGCCAGATAGTCGGCGAGCAGTTCGCGGTAGAAGGTGGTCCGGGCCGCCGCGTCCATGCCGAGGGACACCTCGTCGAGGAGCGTCAGCGAGGCGCGGGCGGCGAGGCCGAGCACCGCCCCGAGGATGGACCGCTGGCCACGGGAGAGCGTGGTGACCCGCTGGCCGGCGGGCAGGCCGAACGTGTCGAGCAGCCGGGCGGCGTACTCCCGGTCGAAGGTCGGCCGCAGGTCCGCGGCGAACGACAGCACCGCGCCCACCCGGTCGCTGTCGGCGACGTCGAGGGTGTCCCGGACGAAGCAGGTCTGCCGCATCACCTGCCGGTTCTCGAACGGGTTGACCCCGCCCACGGTGACCGTGCCGGACGACGGCCGGCGGTACGACGCGAGCACGCTGAGCAGGCTGGTCTTGCCGGATCCGTTGCGGCCCAGGAGGCCGTAGATCTTGCCGGGCGCGAGGTCCAGGCTGAGTCCGTCGACCGCGACGGTGGGGCCGTACCGGACGGTGAGGTCGCGGAGCACGATGTCGGTGATCATCGCTTCCGCCCCAGGTAGTCGAGGATCTCCTGGACGTCGACGCCGATCATGCGGGCCTCGGCGACCATCGGATCGACGACATCGGCGAAGAACCGTTCCCGGCGTTGTCGGCGCAGCCGGGCGCGGGCGTCCGGGCTGACGAACATGCCGATGCCGCGCTTCTTGTAGAGCACGCCCTCGTCGACGAGCTGGGCGAAGCCCTTGGCCGCGGTGGCCGGATTGATCTGGTAGAACGCCGCGTACTGATTGGTGGACATGATCTGTTCGTCCTCCTTGAGCGTCCCGCTCAGGACGTCGTCCTTGATGCCGTTGGCGATCTGCAGGTAGATGGGGCTGCGGTCATCCAGCACGACAGCTCCCTAGTTCAGTAGTTCATTACTCATGTAATGAACCATAGAACCACGACGCCAGCCGCGCAAGGTGCCGGACAAGAGGGGGCTCAGGCGGCGGCGAAGGACTGCGGCAGTACGCCGTCGTCCCAGAGCCGGTCGAGATGCGCGAGGAAGCCGGTCAGGCTGCGTTCCAGCTCGCGCCGCTCCGCCGTGGACAGCAGCGCGAGCGGGTCGGAGAAGACCAGGCCGGCCGGATGGGCCGCACGGGTGCCGACGAACCGGCGGCACGCCGAGCACCAGACGTAGCTCACCAGCGTGGGCCGGCGGGCCGCCTCCGGAGTGGTGAGGTACGCCCGTACCGCCCGCTCACCGCACGCCGGGCAGTCCCGCTCACCCGGCTCGACCAGGAAGCTGGTGCCCTGCGCCAGCGCCTCCACCTGACCCGCGTCGAAGCTGCGCCACGCCATGGGCGAAACGGTAACCGACCGGCCGTCAGGCGCGGTCCAGCGCGGCCGTCAGGTCGGCCAGCAGATCGTCGGTGTCCTCGATGCCGCAGGACAGCCGCACGAACCCCGGCGCGGTGTCGTCGCCCCACTGGGCCCGCCGGTCCGCCGTGGTGTGCAGCCCGCCGAACGAGGTGGCCGCGAAGACCAGCGTGGACGCCTGCAGGAAGCCGGCCACCCGCTCCGCGCTGCCCAGGTCGAACGAGACGATGCCGGGGATGCGCCGCATCTGAGCGGTGGCGACCGGGTACGACGGGTCGTCCGGCCGCCCCGGCCAGCGCACCCCGTGCACGTCCGGACGGGCGGCCAGCAGCTCCGCCACCGCGGCCGCGTTCGCGGTCTGCCGGGCCAGCCGCAGGTCCAGCGTGCCGATCGACCGGTGCGCCAGCCAGGCGTCGAACGCACCGGGCACGCCGCCGGTCTGCGACCGCCAGCTGGTGAGCCGGGCCAGCAGGTCGGCGTCGTTCGTGGCGACATAGCCGAGCAGCGTGTCGGAGTGCCCGGTCAGTGCCTTCGTACCGGACGCCACGACCACGTCCGCGCCCAGCTCCAGCGGGCGCTGCCCGAGCGGGGTGGCGGTGGTGTTGTCCACCACGACCAGCGCACCGGCGGCGTGCGCGGCGTCCGCCACCGCCCGGATGTCGCAGACGTCCAGTCCCGGGTTCGCCGGCGTCTCCAGCAGCACCAGCCGCACCCCGGCGAACGACGGGTACGGCCCCGCGGTCGGCACCAGCAGCGGCTTCACCCCGAGGTCGCGCAGCGTGCCGTCGGCGAACGCGCGCACCGTGAAGTACCCGTCCGACGGCAGCGCGACGGTGTCGCCGGGTCGCAGCACGGTCAGCAGCATCCCGGTGATCGCGGCCTGCCCGGAGGCGAACGCCAGCACCGCGCCGCCCTCCAGCCGGCCGATGGCCGCCTCCAGGGCGCGCCGGGTCGGGTTGTCCGGCCGGCCGTAGCCGTTCTCGCCGGGCCCGGTGACCGGATCCAGGTGGTACGGCGCCGCGAACACCGGACCGGGCAGGAACGGCTGACCCGGCACCGGTTCGGGCAGTCCGGCATGCACCGCCGCGGTGCTGTCTCCGGTACTCATTCCTGCTTCATCTCCCGGCCCATCAGCAGTTTGACCGCCACCCGCGGGTCCACGCCCTCGTGGCAGACCCGTTCGACCTGTTCGGTGATCGGCATCTCGACGCCGTGCGCCCGGGCCAGGTCGCGGATGGACAGGCAGCTCTTCACGCCCTCGGCGGTCTGCCGGGTGGACGCCTGCGCCGACTCCAGCGACTCGCCGCGGCCCAGGTGCTCGCCGAACGTGCGGTTCCGGGACAGCGGCGACGAGCAGGTGGCCACGAGGTCGCCGAGGCCGGCCAGCCCGGCGAAGGTCAGCGGGTCGGCGCCCACCGCCACGCCCAGCCGGGCCGTCTCGGCCAGGCCACGGGTGATCAGCGACGCCTTGGTGTTGTCGCCCATGCCCATCGCGCTGGCCATCCCGTACGCCAGCGCGATGACGTTCTTGACCGCACCGCCCATCTCGCAGCCGACCACGTCCTCGCTGGTGTACGGCCGCAGGTAGGGCAGCGCGATGGCCTGCTGCACCCAGCGGGCGCGCTGCAGGTCGATGCCCGCCACCACGGTCGCGGCGGGCTGCTCGGCGGCGATCTCCGGGGCCAGGTTGGGGCCGGACACGACCACCACCCGGGCCGGGTCCACCCCGGCGGTCTCCACGATGACCTCGCTCATCCGCTTGGTGGTGCCCAGCTCGATGCCCTTCATCAGCGAGATGAGCGTCGAGTCGGGCGCGAACGCACCGGCCCATTCGGCCAGGTTGCCGCGCAACGTCTGGGACGGCACCGCGAGCGCCACCAGCTCGGCGTCGCGCACCGCCTCGGCCACGTCGCTGGTCGCGGTGATCCGCTCGGGCAGCTTGACCGACGGCAGCGAGCCGTCGTTGCGGTGCTGCTCGCGGATCGCGGCGGCGACCGACTCGCGGCGGGCCCAGATGGTCACGTCCGCACCCGCCTCCGCGAGCACCTTGGCGAACGCGGTGCCCCAGGCGCCGGCCCCGACCACCGCGGCGCGGGTCATTCGGCCACCCCGCCGTCGGCCGGACCGCGGCCCACCCGCTCGTACAGCGGGGGCGGATCGCCCTCCCGGACGGTGGCGAGCAGATCCCGTATCGCGATCATGATGGTGTCCGTCATGTCATCCAGCACCGCCCGCGTCGGCGCCTCACCCACCCACCGGGACAGGTCCACCGGCGGGCCGGCGGTGACCCGCACCGGCGTACGCGGGCGGAAGTTGAGTCGGTTGGTCCGCGGGTCGAAGACCCGCTCCGGGCCCCAGTTCGCCACCGGAACCACCGGCGCACCGGTGACCAGGGCGAGCCGGGCCGCGCCGGTCTTGCCGCGCATCGGCCACAGGTCGGGCTCGCGGGTCGTGGTGCCCTCCGGGTAGATCACCACGACGGCGCCCTGCTGCAGCGCGTCCACCAGGACGTCCAGCGATTTGACCGCCTCCACGCTGCCGCGTTCCACCGGGATCTGCTTCACCTTACGGAGCAGGAAGCCCAGCACCGGGACCTTCCACAGACTGGCCTTGCCGAGAAACCGCGGCCACCGGCCGAGCCCGTAGACGAAATGCGCGATGACCAGGGGATCGAAGTGCGAGACGTGGTTGGGCACCAGGATCACGCCGCCGGTGCGCGGCACGTGCTCCTGCCCGGTCCAGATGCGTTTCGTCCAGACCGTGAGGACCGGCAGCACCAGTCCGACCGCGAACCGCCGCCAGAAGCCGAGCCTGCGGTGCGCCACGGTCCCTCCCTGCCTCGCCCCGGCGGACCCGCCGCCGTCCCCCGTCACCCCTGCGTCGAAATCATGCCTGTTCGCGGCGATGAGGACCAGGCAGGGGTACGGACGGCGGCGCTGGCAGGATGGCGGGGTGGCGCAGAACTGGACGGCGGTGATCCCGGTCAAGCGGCTGCACGCGGCCAAGACCCGGCTGCGTGGCGCGGTACCGGCCGCCCGGCACGAGGAGTTGGCGCTGGCGCTGGTGCGCGACACCGCCGCCGCGGTCCTGGCCTGTCCCGGGGTCGCCGAGGTGCTGGTGGTCACGGACGACCCGGCGGCGGCCGACGCGGCGCGGGCCCTGGGCGCCCGGGTGGCGCCGGAGGACGGCGCCACCGACCTGAACGCCGCGCTGCGCCGGGCGGACCGGGTCACCGGGCCCGGCCGCGACCGCGCCGTGCTGACCGGCGACCTGCCCGCACTGCGCCCGGAGGAGCTGGCCGATGCGCTGCGGCGGGTGGGCACCCGGGCGTTCGTGCCGGACGCGGCCGGCACCGGCACCGTGCTGCTCGCCGCCCCGGCCGGCGTGGACCTCGATCCGTGCTTCGGGGTGGACTCGGCGGCCGCCCACGCCGCGTCCGGGGCGGACCGGCTGGCCGGGGACTGGCCGGGACTGCGCCGCGATGTGGACACGGTCGCGGACCTGCGGGCCGTCCTGGCCCTCGGCACCGGCCCGCACACCTGCGCGGTGCTGCGCGCGGCCGGCCGGGCCGGGGACTGCCGCCCGGCGGCCTGAGACACGGTACGGTGCCAGGCATGCAAGGGACGGTCGCCACCTTCGATCCGGACACCCACGCCGGCACGCTGCTGCTGGACGACGGGACCGAGCTGCCGTTCCCGCCGGAGTCGTTCGGGCGCTCCGGGTTGCGCCTGCTCCGGCTGGGCCAACGGGTCGACGTGCGGACCAGCGCGGACGGCACGGTCACCCGGATCGGGCTACCCGGAATCGAATAAGTTGATCAAGGAGTTGTTCATTCACCGTTAACCCCGGTCGGGTGATGATGGAGACATGCGCACCCCGCCTCGGACACCCGACCCGACCGCGCCCGTTCCGGCCGAAGCCGGTCCCCGGCGTGGCCCCAACGGCCGCTTCGCCCCGCGCGGCACGAAGGAGCCCGGATCCGAGCCGGAGACGGCCGCGCCCGCCGCGCCGGCAACCGCCACCGCGGTCCCCGTCGAGCCGGCCGACCCGGCTGATCCGGAGGACGCCGACGTGACCGGGGACGAGGACGACGACCTGCCCGAGGACCGGTTCCTCAACCGGGAACTCTCCTGGCTCGACTTCAACGCCCGGGTGCTGGCGCTGGCCGAGGACCCGGGCACCCGGCTGCTGGAACGCGCCAAGTTCCTGGCCATCTTCGCCGGCAACCTGGACGAGTTCTACATGGTCCGGGTGGCCGGCCTGAAGCGCCGCCTCAACGCCGGGCTGCCGATGCGCGGCGGCGACCGCTCCTCCCTGCGCAACCAGCTCGAGATGATCACCGAGCGGGCCGCCGACCTGGTGACCCGGCACGCCGCCTGCTTCGGCGAGGAGGTCCGGCCGAAGCTCAGCGCCGAGGGCATCGAGCTGGTCACCTGGAGCGAGTTGGACGCACCGGAACGCGAGCGGCTGCGGACGTACTTCCGGGAGAAGGTCTTCCCGGTGCTGACGCCGCTCGCGGTCGACCCGGCGCACCCGTTCCCGTACATCTCCTCCCGGTCGTTGAATCTCGCCGTGGCACTGCGCAACCCGGACGAGAGCGGCTCCGAACTGTTCGCCCGGATCAAGGTGCCGAACAACGTGCCGCGGTTCGTCACCGTGCAGAACGACAGCCGGGGCGCGCGTTTCCTGCCGGTCGAGGAACTCATCGCGGTACACCTGGATCAACTCTTCTCCGGCATGCAGGTGCTGGAGTGGCACCTGTTCCGGATCACCCGCAACGCCGAGCTGGAGGTCGACGAGGACCGCGACGAGGACCTTCTGCAGGCGCTCGAACGCGAGCTGGCACAGCGCCGGTTCGGTCCGCCGGTCCGCCTCGAGGTGGCCGCCTCGATCAGCGACCACGTGCTCGACCTGCTCACCCGCGAACTGGACATGGACAGCAACGACGTGCTGCGGGTCCCGGCGCCGCTCGACCTGTCGGCGCTCTGGCAGGTGTACGGCGAATGCGACCGCGACGACCTCAAGGACCGGCCGTTCGTCCCGGCCACCCATCCGCAGCTGGCCGACGGCGAGGTGCCGCGCAGCGTCTTCAACCGGCTGCGCGAGTGCGACATCCTGGTGCACCACCCGTACCACTCGTTCTCCACCAGCGTGCAGCGCTTCATCGAGCAGGCCGCCGCCGACCCGAACGTACTCGCCATCAAGCAGACGCTGTACCGCACCAGCGGCGACTCCCCGATCGTCGACGCCCTGGTGGACGCCGCGAACGCCGGCAAGCAGGTGGTGGTGCTGGTCGAGGTGAAGGCGCGCTTCGACGAGGTGGCCAACATCGGCTGGGCGCGCACCCTGGAACGGGCCGGCTGCCACGTCGTCTACGGCCTGGTCGGCCTCAAGACGCACTGCAAGACCGCGCTGGTGGTGCGCCAGGAGGGCAGCCAGATCCGGCGCTACTGCCACATCGGCACCGGCAACTACCACCCCAAGACCGCCCGGTTGTACGAGGACTTCGGCATGCTCACCGCCGACCCCGAGGTGGGCGCGGACGTCACCGACCTGTTCAACGTGCTCACCGGATACAGCCGGCAGACCGCGTACCGCCGGTTGCTGGTCGCGCCGCACAGCGTCCGCAAGGGCCTGATCGAACGGATCGAGGAGCAGGCCCGGGTGGCCCGCGAGGGCGGCGAGGCGCTGGTGCAGTTCAAGGTGAACTCGCTGGTGGACGAGGAGACCATCGACGCGCTGTACCGCGCCTCCCGGGACGGGGTGCGGATCGACCTGGTGATCCGGGGCATGTGCGCGCTGCGGCCCGGCGTACCCGGGCTGTCCGACAACATCCGGGTGCGCTCCATCGTGGGCCGGTTCCTGGAACACTCCCGGGTGTTCCGGTTCGGCGCCGGCGACGACGCCGAGTACTGGATCGGCTCGGCCGACCTGATGCACCGCAACCTGGACCGCCGGGTCGAGGCGCTGGTGCGGGTCACGCTGCCGTCGGCCCAGAACGAGCTGCGCAACGTGCTGGAGCTGTCGATGAAGGACGAGACCGAGGGCTGGGACCTGGCCGCTGACGGCACCTGGCACCGGCGCCCGGCCAGCGCCACCGAACGGCACGTCCACCTGCAGGAGGCGCTGCTGCGCAGGGTCATCGGCAAGGCCGGCTGACGTGCCGGTGGCCGTGGTGCGGGCGGCGGGCGCGGTGCTCTGGCGGCCGGCCGGCGACGGTACCGAGGTCTGTCTGGTGCACCGGCCCTGGTACGACGACTGGAGCCTGCCCAAGGGCAAGCTGGACCCGGGCGAGCATCCGCTGACCGCCGCGGTGCGCGAGGTGCTGGAGGAGACCGGGGTACGCGGCCGGCCGGAGATCCGCCTGCCCGAGGTGGCGTACACGATGCCGTCCGGCGTACCGAAGACCGTGGATTTCTGGCTGATGCGCGCCACCGACGCACCGGCCGTCCCGGTCGCGGATCCCACCGAGGTGGACGCGGTGGCCTGGCTGTCTCCGGCGGAGGCGGTGTCCCGGCTCAGTTACGCGCAGGATCGTGAGCTGGTGCGGTACGCCGCCGGGCTGCCGCCGGTCACCGCGGTCACCGCGCTGGTCCGGCACGGGCACGCCGGTCAGCGCAAGGCGTGGGCCGGTCCGGACGGGCTGCGCCCGATCGACCCGCGCGGGCAGGCCGAGGCGGAACGGCTGGCGGATCTGCTGGCCGGGCTCGATCCGGTACGCCTGATCGCGGCCACCCCGTTGCGCTGCAAGCAGACCCTGGAACCGCTGGCCGCCCGGGTGCACCGGCCGATCGTGTCGGACGCGGCGTTCGCCGAGCCGGCCGAACCGGACGAGGTCCCGGCGCGGGTGAAGGCGGCGGCGGCCCGGCTGGCCGAGGTGCGCGGGGACACCCGGGTGGTGATCTGCAGTCAGGGCAAGGTGTTGCCGCCGCTGCTGGCCGCGCTGGCCGAGGACGCCGACCGGGGGCCGTACAAGACCGCCAAGGGCGGCGCGTGGCTGCTCTCCTGGTCCGGGGACCGTCTGCTCGCGCTCACCCGGCTCTAGTGGCGGCCCGTCGTCGCGGTTCCCGGCGGTCCCGGGCCGGTGCCTGGTCCACCCGCCAGTAGCCGACCAGATCGCCGGTGTGCCACCGGGCCCGCCACAGTTCGTCGGAGCGCGGTTCCCAGTCCCGGTACGGCAGCAACGCCACCCGCCAGGACATCAACGCGATCAGGTACCAGCCGACCAGCGGCACCAGGCCGAGTCCGGCGTCCCGCCGCCGGTACGACGACAGCGGCCCCAGCACCGCCACCGCCACCGCCGACCAGACCGACATCACCAGCCAGTCCAGCAACCCGGAGCCGGTCCACCGCTCGGCCAGGTCGCCGAGTGTCCATCCCGGCACGACGGCGGCCGCGAAGATGCCCGCGGCGAGCAGCGACCTGCTGACGAGGCCGCGCGGAGCCGGTCTGTGATCCATGCCCGGACGGTAGGCTCAGCGCCCCGTACAGCGCCGGGACACGCGAAAGGCGTCCACCGTACGGTGGACGCCTTTCGGGTCGTCAGCGGGCCGCTGAGGGCACCTGAGGGAAGCTCAGGCTCAGCGGGTCTTGCGGGTCCGCGTCGCGCCGGTGCGCGCGGTGCTGGCCCGGGCGGCCGGGGTGCTACCGGCAGTGGCCGCCGTGGTCTTGCGGGCGGTGGTCTTCTTCGCCGCGGTCGTCTTGGCCGCCGTGGCCTTGGTGGCGGTCGACTTGGCCGGAGCCGCCTTGGTGGCGGTCTTCGCCGGCGTGGCCTTGGCGGTGGTCGCCTTGGCCGTGGCCGCCTTGGTGGCCGTCGCCGTCTTCTTTGCCGGCGCCGCCTTGGCCGTGGTGGCCTTGGCGGTGGTGGCCTTGGCCGTGGTGGCCTTCGCGGTGGTGGCCTTGGCCGTGGTGGCCTTGGCCGTCGTCTTCTTGGCCGCCGTGGCCTTGGTGGCGGTCGACTTGGCCGGAGCCGCCTTGGTGGCGGTCTTCGCCGGCGTGGCCTTGGCCGTGGTCGCCTTGGCCGTCGTCTTCTTGGCCGCCGTGGCCTTGGTGGCCGTCGACTTGGCCGGAGCCGCCTTGGTAGCGGTGGACTTCGCCGCCGCCGTGGTCTTCTTGGCGGCCGCCGCCTTGGCGACCTTTCCGCTCGCGACCATCTCCCGGAAAGCTGTCCCGGGTTTGAACGCGGGCACCGACGTCTTCTTCACCTTGACCGGTTCGCCGGTGCGAGGATTCCGCGCGGTACGCGCATTGCGCGCCCGCTTCTCGAAGACACCGAAGCCGGTAATCGCTACCCGGTCGCCTTTGGTGACGGCGTTCTCCACCTCGCTGATGACCGCATCCAGCGCCGCCGCCGCCGTCTTCCGGTCTCCCAGTCGGGCGGCGAGCGCCTCGATGAGCTCGGCCTTGTTCACGGTTTTCCTCCCGGTGTGAGAACTGGCCCGATGCAGGCCATTCTGCGCGCACCGTATGCCCTCTGACCAGCAGACACAAACATCTGCATGAAAAAAAGCCTTGTGTCGCAACGAAAATGCCCCCACCGGGAGGTCCGATGGGGGCGAAAAGCCCTCTGGGGCTAAGGATTTCGGGTCAGGCGACGACCGGCTTGAAAGTCGCACGATCCTTCTCGTACGAGGTGATGTCCGCCTCGTGCCGCAGGGTCAGTCCGATGTCGTCGAGGCCCTCCATCAGGCGCCAGCGGCTGAAATCGTCGATCGGGAAGGTCCAGACGGCATCGTCCACGCGGACTTCGCGGGCACCCAGGTCGATGGTGAGCCGCTTGTCCGGCTCGCTTTCGGCCATCGCCCAGAGGGCCTCCACGGCCTTGAGTTCGAGCTGGACCGGCAGCAGGCCCTCCTTGAGCGCGTTGCCCCGGAAGATGTCGCCGAACCGGGGCGCGACGACCGCCTTGAAGCCCCAGTCGCGCAGCGCCCAGACCGCGTGCTGGCGCGACGATCCGGTGCCGAAATTCGGGCCGGCGACCAGGATCGTGGAGCCGGTGTACGCCGGATTGTTGAGGACGAAGGCCGGATCGTCGCGCCAGGCGCTGAACAATCCGTCCTCGAATCCGGTCCGGGTGACCCGCTTCAGGTACACGGCCGGGATGATCTGGTCGGTATCCACATCGGACCGGCGCAGGGGCATCACGGTGCCGGAGTGGGTGGTGAACTTGTCCATGGCGGATTCCTCAGACGTCTAGAGGTCGGCGGGGGCGGCCAGCCGGCCCACCACGGCGGTGGCGGCGGCGACCTGCGGCGAGACCAGGTGGGTACGCCCGCCGCGGCCCTGCCGTCCCTCGAAGTTGCGGTTGGAGGTGGAGGCGGCGCGCTCGCCGGGGTTGAGCGTGTCCGGGTTCATCCCCAGACACATGGAGCAGCCCGCGAACCGCCACTCGGCGCCGGCCGCCAGGAAGATCTGGTCGAGGCCCTCCTCCTCGGCGGCCGCCCGCACCCGGAACGAGCCCGGCACGATCATCATCCGGACCCCCTCGTGGACCTTGTGGCCGCGCAGCACCTCGGCCGCGGCGCGCAGGTCCTCGATCCGGCCGTTGGTGCAGGAACCCACGAACACCACGTCCACCGGCACGTTCTTCAGCGGGGTTCCGGCGGTCAGGTCCATGTACTCCAAGGCGCGGCGGGCGGCGTTGCGCTCCACCTCGTCCACGAACTCCTCCGGATCCGGCACCACGCTGTCCAACGGCGCGCCCTGCCCCGGGTTGGTCCCCCAGGTGACGAACGGGCTGATCGCCGAGGCGTCGAGCACGATCTCGGTGTCGTACTCGGCGTCGTCGTCGGTGGCCAGCGACCGCCAGTACGCCACCGCGGCGTCCCAGTCCGCACCGCTGGGCGCGTGCTCGCGGCCCTTCAGGTAGGCGAACGTGGTCTCGTCCGGAGCGATCATGCCGGCCTTGGCGCCCCACTCGATGCTCATGTTGCACACCGTCATCCGGCCCTCCATGGAGAGCTTCCGGATGGCCTCGCCGCGGTACTCCACGATGTGGCCGTTGCCGCCGCCGGTGCCGGTCTGCGTGATGAGCGCCAGGATCAGGTCCTTGGCGGAGACACCGGGCCGCAGCTCGCCGGTGACCGTGACGGCCATCGTCTTCGGCTTGGCCTGCGGCAGGGTCTGGGTGGCCAGGACGTGCTCCACCTCGCTGGTGCCGATGCCGAACGCCAGCGCGCCGAACGCGCCGTGGGTGGCGGTGTGCGAGTCACCGCAGACGATCGTCATGCCCGGCTGGGTGAGACCGAGCTGCGGGCCGATCACGTGGACGATGCCCTGATCCTCGTCGCCCAGCGAACGGATCTGCACCCCGAACTCGGCGCAGTTCTTGCGCAGCGTCTCGATCTGGGTGCGCGAGGTGGTGTCGGCAATCGTGAGCAGGTCGCCGCGGCGGTTGTTGAACGCCGGGTCGGCGTACCCGGTCGGGGTGTTGTGGTCCTCGGTCGCGAGGGTGAGATCGGTCCGGCGCACCGGGCGACCGGCCATCCGCAGGCCGTCGAAGGCCTGCGGGCTGGTCACCTCGTGCAGCAGGTGCAGATCGATGTAGAGCAGGTCCGGCTCGCCCTCGGCCGCGCGCACGACGTGGTCGTCCCAGACCTTCTCGGCCAGGGTCCGCGGCGTAGTGACTCCCACCATCTGGACATCCTAAATTCTGGGAGGTAAGTTTCGGCTTGTGGGACACAGTATGAGCGGTGTCGGCGTTCTCGACAAGGCGGTGGTCATCCTCGCTGCCTGCGTCGACGGCGCCAGCCTGGCTGAACTAGTCGACCGGACCAAATTGCCCCGAGCCACCGCGCACCGGCTGGCACAGGCCCTGGAGATCCACCGGATGCTGGTCCGGGACACCCAGGGCCGGTGGCGGCCCGGACCGCGCCTCGGTGAACTGGCCAACGCCGCACCGGACGTGCTGCTGACCGCGGCCGAACCGCTGCTGGCGGCGTTGCGCGACGCCACCGGGGAGAGCGCACAGCTCTACCTGCGCCGGGCCGACGAACGCATCTGCGTGGCCGCCGCGGAACGGGCCAGCGGGCTGCGGGACACCGTGCCGGTGGGCTCGGTGCTGCCGATGGTCGCCGGGTCCGCGGCGCAGATCCTGCTGGCCTGGGAGCCACCGGAAGCGGTGATGCCGCTGCTGCCGCGGTGCAAGTTCACCGGGCGCACGCTGGCCGAGGTACGCCGGCGCGGCTGGGCGCAGAGTGTGGCCGAGCGGGAGCCCGGTGTGGCGAGTGTCTCGGCACCGATCCGGGACCGCACCGGCCGGGTGATCGCATCGATCTCGATAAGCGGTCCGATCGAACGCCTCGGCCGCCGCCCCGGCGAACGCCACGCCATGGCCGTGGTCCGCGCCGGACAGCGCCTCTCCGGTCTGTAGCGACGCGACCCTTGTGGAGTTCGGGTCGCGCGCGACGATCCCGACCGCACGACTTTCGCGCGCACCCGGCCTGCCGCACGCTCTCCATCCACCCCGGCGTGCGGAGACGCGGCGCCCTCCACCCCAAAACTCCCCACACCCCCATCGCCGCACCCACCGTGTGAAGTAACGGCGCGCCCACCTCCGCCACCCCACCCCGCGTGTGAAGAAGCGGCGCTCACCGCACCCAACCTCCCCACAGCGCGCACCACCCCACCCCGCGTGTGAAGAAACGGCGCCCACCGCACCCAACCTCCCCACAGCGCGCACCACCCCACCCCGCGTGTGAAGAAACGGCGCCCACCGCACCCAATCTCCCCACAGCCACGCCGCCCCGACCTGGCGTGTGGAACTGTGGCGTTCGGCGCACCCGGATTCCGCACGCTCCCGCACCGCGCGCGGGCAGCACCCGGGCGAAACGGCGGAATTCGACACGGCGGACCGGGCGATCGGTCACACTCACAGTGTGACCCCGCGCAACGACAAACGGCCCGTGTCAATGACACGGACCGTTTCTTCGCTGTAGTCCCGAAGGGATTCGAACCCTCGCTACCGCCTTGAGAGGGCGGCGTCCTAGGCCGCTAGACGACGGGACCAGGTCTTGCCGGTGTTGCTCGCGTCTCCCGCTCCAGCAACGGTGCCGAACTCTATCAGAAGTCCAGCGCCGCAGATCTCGCGGAGAGACCGTAGCGCTGGGGTACCAGGACTCGAACCTAGACTAACTGAACCAGAATCAGTCGGGCTGCCAATTACCCCATACCCCATTTGGTACGGCATGCCGTACCGGAGGAGAACTTTACCTGAGCCCAGGGTGCCCGCCAAATCGGGTATCCGTCCGGCGTTTCCGTGACCGTCCGCTCACCGAAATGAGTCCACGTGTCGCCGGGCCCACTCGGCGAACGTGGTGGCCGGCCGGCCGAGGAGTTCCGCGACGGTCGGCACCGGCCGCTGCGGGTGTTCGAGCAGCTGGGCCTGGCCGTCCACGTACCATTCCGCGTACTCCCCCATGACCAGCGCGAGCTGCTCGATCGCCTGGTCCCGGGGCAGCTCGACGTAGGTGATCTCGCGCCCCAGCGCCTCGGCGATCAGGCGGACCCGCTCCCGCCGGGAGAGCGACTCCGGGCCGGTCAGCTCGTACGACCGGCCGTGGTGCCCGCCGTCGACCAGGATGCGCGCGGCCACCGCGGCGATGTCCTCCAGCGCGATCGGCGCGTTCGTGGCGTCGCCGTAGCAGTCCCGCACCATCCCGGTCGACGCGATCTGACCTGCCCAGATGTCCGCGTTCGGCATGAACTCGCCGGGCTCCAGATGGGTCCACGGCACTCCGCACGCCTCGACGCCGTCCTCGATCGCCTGCCAGTGGTCGCCCTTCATCCCGGCCATGTCGACGATGTGCCGCACCCCGGCCGCGGCGGCCAGCCGGCACACCTCGTGGACCGTGCGGATCAGCGGCGCCAGATACATCCGCTCGACGCCGTCCAGTGCGGCCGGCAGCGTCTCCGGCCGGCCCAGGTAGCCCTCCACCACCTCGACGCCGTCCGGCAGCGCCGCCTTGACCGGATTGTTGGTCAGCGCCCGCACGTCGGTCGCACCGAGCGCCAGCAGCTCGTCGACGACCAGCCGGCCCACGCTGCCGGTCGCCCCGGTCACCAGGATCTTCATCGCACACCCCTTCTCGTATGGCCTACGGAAACTATCTCGTAGGGTATACGAGAACCATGACGGAATTCAGCGGCCGGACCGATCCGGAGCGCATCCTGCCGCTGCTGTGGCGGCACCGCGCCCCGGCGGCCGGGCGGCCCACCGGACGGCCGCCGAAACTGACCGTGGACGCGGTGGTGGCCGCCGCCGTGGCGCTGGCCGACGCGGACGGGCTGGCGGCCACGTCGATGGCCAAGGTGGCCGCCCGGCTCGGCGTGGGCACGATGACGCTCTACACGTACGTGCCGTCCCGGGCCGAGCTGGTCGACCTGATGGTGGACGACGTGCTGGCCGGCCGCGCGCTCCCCGGCCCGGGCGACCCCCGCCCGGAGAACTGGCGCGACCAGGTCGGCGTGTACGCCGACCGCACCCGGGCGATGTACCGGGCACACCCGTGGCTGAGCCAGGTCACCCTGGTGCGGCCGCCGATCGGGCCGGGCATGCTGGCCGAGCGGGAGTACGTGCTGTCCACCGTCTCCGGCCTCGGCCTGCCGCTGCACCGGATCAACCCGGCCGCGCTGGCGATCACCGCGTTCGTCACCGCGGGCGCCCGCCAGGAGGCCGACAGCGCACAGCTGCGCCGCGCCACCGGCCAGTCCGACGACGACTGGTGGCTGCAGCGGATGCAGCTGTGGGAGGACTGGTTCGACGTCGAGCGGCACCCGGCCATGACGGAACTGTGGAACGCCGGCGGGTTCCACGAGTCGGAGGACGCGTTCGGGTACGGCCTGGCGGTGCTGCTGGACGGCATCGCGGCCGACGCCGCCGGGTTCAGTCCAGCGTGACGACCGGGTTGGAGAGCGTCCCGATGCCCTGCACGGTCACCGACACGGTGTCGCCCGCGACGATCTCACTCACCCCGGCCGGCGTACCGGTCAGGATCACGTCGCCGGGCAGCAGCGTCATCACGTGCGAGACGTACGACACCAGCGTCGGCACGTCGAACACCATGTCCTTGGTCCGGCCCAGCTGGCGCATCTCCAGCTGTTCCGGGTCGCGGCCCACCTCGCAGCGGATCTCCAGGTCGCGCACGTCCAGGCCGGTGACGATCCACGGGCCGATCGGGCAGAACGAGTCGAAGCCCTTGGCCCGGGTCCACTGCGGGTCGGAGCGCTGCAGGTCCCGCGCGGTCACGTCGTTGCCGCAGGTGTAGCCGAAGATGGCCCGCTCGGCACCGGCCCGGTCCACCCGGCGGGCACCGGTCGCGCCGATCACCACGGCCAGCTCGGCCTCGTGCTCGACCTGCTTCGACTGCGACGGCAGGCGGATCGCGTCGTTCGGGCCGATCACCGAGGTCGACGGCTTGATGAAGATCAACGGCTCCTTCGGCACCTCGTTGCCGTGCTCCGCGGCGTGCTCGGCGTAGTTGCGGCCGACGCCGATCACCTTGCTGGAGAAGATCGGCGCGAGCAGGCGGACGTCGGCGAGCGCCCAGCGCTGCCCGGTGAACCGCACCTCCTCGAACGGCAGGCTGCTGATCTCGGCGACGGTCAGCCCGGAGGTGCCGGCACCGGCCTCACCCTCGACCACTCCGAACGACACGCCACCGGCATGAACAAAGCGAGCGAAACGCACGGTCAACCCCAGAGGTAGTAACGAACACGCGCCGCCAATCTACGCCGGGCGCGGCACCGGGTCGGCGCCCAGGCGGGGGAACGGCCGCAACGAGAAGACCACCTCGACCGGCACCTCGAAGTAGGCGCAGATCCGCAACGCCAGATGCAGGCTCGGGCTGAACTCGCCGCGCTCCAGGTATCCGACGGTCTGATAGTGCACGCCGAGCGCCTCCGCCAGCTGCCGGCGGGAGATGCCCCGCTCGGCGCGCAGCATCGCGATCCGGTTGTAGGTGACCTCGCTGCTCATCCGTCGCCTCCGCGGCCCGACCCGGCGCTCGTCCGCCGCCGTGGTCGCGACCGTAGCCTCCCTGGTCCGCTCGCCCGCCTCACATCGGGGCCCGGGACATCGCCTTCTCGCGGCGGGCCGCCACCGCGGAACCGGACTCCCGGCGCGCCATCCGGCGCAGCACCACCGGTGCCAGCAGCAGCCCGAGCACCGCCCAGAGGCCGAGTACGCCGAAGCCCTCCAGAGTCCGCCACGAGCCGCCCAGTTCCACCGCCGCCATCGCGTCCGGCAGGAACGCCGACCGCATGCCCAGGCCCATCCAGTAGATCGGGAAGACCTGTCCGAGGCCCTGCAACCAGCCCGGCAGCGCGGTGATCGGGTAGAAGATCCCGGAGATCGCGATCAGGCCGAACATGGTGAACATGATGAGGCCGATGCTGCGCGGGTTGTCGAAGATGGAACCCAGCACCGCGCCCAGCGGCATGGTGGCCACCAACGCGAGCGGGATCAGCCAGCACAGCGTCAGCCAGCCGTTCGCGTCCAGCTGCAGACCGTCCACCACGAACAGTGCCGGCACCAGCTGCAGCACGAAGCCGACCAGTGCCATTCCGCCGACCAGCACGATCTTGCCGATCAGGTATCCGGACATCCCGGTCGGCACCGCCTTGGCGCGCAGCAGCGTGCCGTCCTCCCGGTCGGTGACCAGCAGCTGGGCGACGGTGGCCAGGCCGGTGAGGGCGAGGTTCATGCCGAGGAAGCCGGGCAGCGTGCTCGCGCCGAGCGAGAACTCGGTGCCGGGCACCCGCGCGTCCCGCATGAAGAAGACCGTGATCAACGCCACCAGCGACGGGAACAGGTACGTCCACAGGTCCAGCCCGGTGGTCAGGCTCTGCCGGAACTCGATGCCGCCGCGGGCCACCCCGGTCCGCAGCGCGGTGCTGGCCGCACTCATCGCCTACCTCCGCTCCGCCGCCGTGGTCCGGTTCGTCGCCTCACCGGGCCACCGCCGCGAACACGTCCACCGCGTCGGCGGCACGGCCGGCCTCGGACTCGCGTACCAAAGTCATGTAGGTGTCCTCCAGACTGGTGGGCCGCACCTCCAGATCGGCGATGTCCTCGCCGTACTGGGCGAACAGCTCCCGGACGAAGCCGGTCGCGTCCGCGGCCGAGTGCACGTACCGGGAACCGTCCCGGGTCCATCGGACCTCGGTCTCGCCGGCCACCCGGCGGGCCAGTTCGTCCGGCGAACCGTCGGCCACGATCCGCCCGCCGGCCAGGATCAGGATCCGGTCCGCCAGCTTCTCCGCCTCGTCCAGGTCGTGCGTGGTCAGCAGCACCGTGGTGTCGTCCACGTCGGTGAGCCGGTGCACCAGGTCGTGGAACTCACGGCGCGCGGCCACGTCGAACCCGACCGTCGGCTCGTCCAGGAAGAGCAGCTCCGGGCGGCCGACGATGCCGATCGCCACGTCCAGCCGGCGCCGCTGCCCGCCGGAGAGCCGGCCGATCCGGGTGTCCCGCTGCCCGGTCAGGCCGACCACCTCGAGCAACTCGTCCACCGGCCAGGGCCGGTTGATCTGCGACGTGGAGTAGTCGGCGTAGTACGTCCCGAGGTGGCCGAGCAGCTCGCGTACCCGCCATTTGCCGTGGTCCCGCCAGGACTGCAGCACCACCCCGAGCCGCGCCCGCCACCGCTCGCCCCCGGTCGCCGGGTCGTCGCCCAGCACCCGCACCTCGCCCGCCGACCGCATCCGGAAGCCTTCCAGGATCTCGATCGTGGTGGTCTTGCCCGCCCCGTTCGGACCGAGCAGGGCGAGCACCTCACCCCGCCGGGCGACGAAGTTCACCCCGTCGAGGACGTCCTTGGTCCCGTACCGCATGCGCAGGTCGCGGACGTCGATCACCGGTTCGTCCGCGGTGCCGAAAGCCTCCATGTCCAGCACAATATCAAAAATGTAGTAGGTGTACTACATCCGCTCGCACCAAGACTACAGTGGCGAAGCGCGCCGATGTCGTACGTGCTCGATACGCTGGTGGAATGCTGACCACGACGCTGCCTTCGGTGACGTGGATCCCCCTTGCCCGCGCCCACGCCGAGCGCGCCGACGACATGACGGCCGGCCATCGCGCCCGCCGGGCGCGCGGTGAGAAGCACGCGATCGAGGACTTCCTGTACGACTATTACGGCACCCGCCCGGCCCAACTACGCCGCTGGCACCCCGGCGTCGGCACCGGCCTGGCCCCGGCACCGGACGGGGTGGCCGAGCACGCCGCCTGGAAGTGGTACCGGACGTTTCCCGACGGCGTGGTCACGCTCGACGTCGAGGCATACCTGGCGGCCCGCGGCGAGAGCGTGCGCTACATCCACGGCCTGCTCACCGCGACCGCGTCCCGCCCGGTCTTCTCCGGCTGCTTCGGCCTGCACGAGTGGGCCATGGTCTACCGCCGGCCGGAACACCGCCACCCGCTGCCGCTGCGGCTCGGCCAGGCCGGCACCGACCAGGTGGTGGAGAGCCACCCGATCCGCTGCACCCACTTCGACGCATTCCGGTTCTTCACCCCGGAGGCGGTCGGCCTCAACCGGCTGCAGCCCACCCGCGCCACCCAGGTCGACCTGGACCAGCCCGGCTGCCTGCACGCGGCGATGGACTGCCACAAGTGGGCCGGCAAACTCGGCCCGGCGGTGCCCGGCGCGCTGGCGCTGGACTGCTTCGCGCTGGCCGCCGACATCCGGCTGCTCGACATGCAGGCGTCGCCCTACGACCTGACCTCCTACGGTCACCCGCCGGTGAAGATCGAGACCCCGGAGGGCAAGGCGGAGTACGTGTCCCGCCAGCGCGAGTTCGCCCGCCGCGCGGCCGGCCTGCGCGCCCGCCTGATCCGCGTCTGCGACGAACTGCTCGGCCCGGCGGCGGCCGCCGAGAACCGCGAAACCGTGGCCCCGTTCAACCACCGCTGACTCCCTGGTCGCACTGTCGGTGCCCACGTCAGCACCACCCCTGACCCGGCAGATCCGGTCCGAGAGTGGGTGACCGTCCGGCGGTGGTGCCGGGCACAGACTGCTTCTGGCGGGCGGGCTCTCCTTCCGGGATACGGAAAGTCGCGGAGTCCCACAAATCAGCGACCCGTCATGTCCGAAACGCTGCCTTGCCCCGGCTTCCGACCCGGCCACCCCACCACGCCCCCGGTCTCGCCCCGCCGACCGCCCGCCCCGGTGGGTGCTGTGCCGGTGTGCGGCCTTGCTCCGGCGAGATCCTGGAGGTCCACACGATTCTCGGAGCCGCAACGCCCCCATAGCGGCCACCGCACTCCAAGTTCTGCCCCAGCCTCCGAGATCTGCCCAGCCTCCAAGATCTGTGAAGGGTTCCGTCAAGCGGTGACGGGCGTTGGCTTCGAGGAGTCCGCTCGCACCCCTCGTGCCCGGTCACCGTTGACGAGCAACCGCGTCTTCGCTACTCCGATCTTGTGGCCGTGGAGTCGTATATCGACCACAGCTGCACGACTTCAACCTCACGTCGGCCCCAGACGACCCTTTGCCCCCTTTTTTTGCGGACGCCACCGCGCATCCCGCGCCATGGTGTGCGCAACAGCGGCGCGCTGGGTGCCACAACTCGACGCACCCCCGACGCCCGAGCGCAGCGTGCAGAGTTACGGCGCACTGGGTGCCGGGGAACCACACGCGGCGTCACCCGAACCCGGCGAAACGAGGAACGGCACGCTCGTCGATCTCGCAGCAATCGGCCAGATCTTGGAGGGAAGAGCAGATCTTGGAGGGAAGAGCAGATCTTGGAGGCAGCACGCCCTCATGGGGGCCATTTCGCTCCAAGAATCTCCTCGCCCTCCAAGATCTGGCGTGCGCCTCCAAGATCTGCCACGCAAACGCCGCGTACCGGACAGTCAAGCGCTCCGCAGACGGGTGCCCGGTCAGGGGCGCTCCCCCGTCCCCCACGCGCCCGGGCGAGGAAGTCCCGGCGGATGCGTGCGCCTCGCCCGAAATGTCACCTCGCGGCCTCAGTGGAACACCACGGTGCCTGTCGGAGGCCCATAACCGCATTGGTGTGCCAGTGGAGCGCTCCACTGGCACACCAATGCCGAACCGTCAGTCGGAGTCGGCGCGGCGGTTGCGCTTGGTCTGGCCCCGGCGCTTCTTCTCGGCGATGCGGCGCTCCACCGCCCCGCGCGACGGCCGGGTCGCCCGCCGGGCCCGTTGCGGCGGGGCGATCGCGTCCGCGACCAGCGCGGCCAGCCGGGCCGCCGCCGCCTCCCGATTGCGCAACTGGGACCGGTGCTCCGAGGCCGTCACCGTGAGCACGCCGTTGACCAGGCGCCGTCCCAGCCGTTCCACCGCCCGGTCCCGCAGCACCGGCGGCAGCATCTCGGACCCGGTCAGGTCCCAGGACAGCTCGACCCGCGAGTCGGTGGTGTTCACACCCTGCCCGCCGGGACCGCTGGACCGGGAGAAACGCCACGAGAGTTCCGCGGCGGGGATGGTCAGCCGCTCACTCACCTGCACGTCGTCCGGCACGCCGCCCAGCATGGCACCGTCGCCCCGGACCCGGCCACCGGGTTAGCCGGACCAGGAGTCGGCCGCCCGGCAAAGGCCGAGCCCGGGCCCGCCCGGTCTAGCGGGGCCAGGGGTTGGTGTCCGGCGGCGGGACGTCGTCGGTCCGGTCCGGAGCCGGCAACCAGAGGACGAACGTGCTGCCTACGCCGAGCGTCGAGTGTGCGGCCACCTGCCCGCCGTGCGACTCCACGATCTGCCGGACGATGGCGAGTCCGAGCCCGGTCCGGCGTTCCCGCGAGCGCACCGGCGCGTTACCGGGGGCGCGCCAGAAGCGGTCGAACACCCGGGACAGGTGGTCCGGCGCGATGCCCGGTCCCTGGTCCGCGACCACCAGCCAGAGCCACGACCCGGTACGCCCACCGGCGATCGTGACGGTGCTGGCCGACGGCGCCAGGCGTACCGCGTTGGACAGCAGGTTGCCGACCGCCCGGCGCAGGGCGTCGTGGTCGCCGATGAGGCGCAGGCCCTCGTCCACGTCGTAGGCGAACGACACCCGCTCCGAGCCGTACTCCTCGCCCGCCTCCCGGGCCACCGTGGCCAGGTACACGTCGGCGTCCGGCACCGCGTCGGAGTCCCGGCGGGCCGTGGCGAGCAGGTCCTCGACGAGGCGGGACATCCGGGTGGTGGCCCGGTCCACCACGGCGACCGCCCGGGTGCGTTCCTCCGGCGAGGCGTCCGGCGCGGTCAGCGAGGCGTCCAGGTTGGTACGGATGATGGCGAGCGGGCTGCGCAGTTCGTGCGAGGCGTCGTCGATGAGCTGCCGCTGCGACTGGAAGGCGTGGTCGAGCCGTTCCAGCATGGAGTCGATGGTGTCGGCCAGGTCGCGGAGTTCGTCGTGGGGGCCGTCCAGGTTGATCCGCCGGGACAGGTCGGTGGCCTGGATGTCGCGGGCGGTCCGGGCGATCGCGCCGACCGGTCGCAGGGCCCGGCCGGACAGCACCCAGCCGATGCCCAGGCTGGCGACGAAGAGGCCGCCGAGCGCCATCAGCGAGTAGTTCCGCAGATTCTGCAGGGTGTTGTAGTTGACCGCGGCCTCGATCTGGCTGATCTCGGCCACCGTGGTGAACCCGACCGGCCGGTAGTTCTCGTAGATCTTGGCCCGTTGTGCGGTGATCGGCTGTGGGTCGGTGGACTGGGCCACCGCGAAGTAGGTGATGGCCAGTGTGGCGGCGGCCAGCGCGAACAGCAGCAGCGAGTAGAGCACGGTCAGCCGGAACCGGATGGACCGCAGGATCGGCGGCCGGGCCATCCAGCTCCGGATCATCCGGGCGCGCAGCATCCGGGGGCTCACGCCGCCTCCCGGAGCCGGTAGCCGCGTCCCACCACCGTTTCGATCCAGCCGTCGCCGAGCTTGCGCCGCAGCGTGCCGACGGTGACCCGGACGGTCTGGGTGAACGGGTCGGCGTTCTCGTCCCAGACGTGCTCGAGCAGTTCCTCGCTGGAGACCACCCGGCCGGCCCGGGTCATCAGGTACTCCAGGACGGCGAACTCCTTCGGCGTGAGGGTCAGTTCGGCGCCGGCCATCGACGCCCGGTGCCGGGCGCTGTCCAGGCGCAGCGGGCCCACGGTCAGCACCGCGGAGGTGCCGGCGGTGTCCCGCCGCAGCAGCGCGCGGACCCGGGCCAGCAGTTCGGCCAGCGCGAACGGCTTCACCAGGTAGTCGTCCGCGCCCTCGTCCAGGCCGCGTACCCGATCGTCCAGGGCGCCCCGCGCGGTGAGCATGAGCACCCGGAGGTCGCCGTCGCCGGGCGTCTCCACCTCGCCGTTGCGCAGCGACCGGCACAGCGTGAACCCGTCGCCGTCCGGCAGGTTGATGTCGAGCAGCATCAGGTCGTACTCGTTGACGGTCAGCCGGTCGTACGCCTCCGCCGCGTCGGCGGCGACGTCCACCGCGTACCCGGTCCTGGCCAGCCCCACCCGCAGGCCCTCGGCCAGGTCCTCCTCGTCCTCCACCACCAGCAGCCGCATCTTTCGACTATCCACGGTTGATCAGGGTGTCGGCCACCTGGCGGGCCCGTTCGACCGGAATCGCGAAGCCGATGCCGATCGAACCGCCGCCCTCCAGGGTCGCGATGGCGGTGTTCACCCCGACCACCTCGCCGCGCGCGTTCACCAGCGGACCGCCGGAGTTGCCGGGGTTGATGGAGGCGTCGGTCTGCACCGCGGTCTGGCGTACCTGGCCGCCGAGCCGGACCTGGCGGTCGAGCGCGCTGATGATGCCGGCGGTGACCGTGCCGGTGAGGCCGAGCGGGGAGCCGACGGCGAGCACCGGTTCGCCGACCCGGGTGGCGTTCGGGTCGGCCGCGCGCAACGGCTGCAGCGCGGTGGACGCCTCCACCCGCAGCACCGCGATGTCGCTGTTCGGGTCGCGGCCGACCACCTCGGCGGTGAGGCGGCGGCCGTCCGAACCGACCACCGAGATCCGTCCGCCGCTGCCGGCCGCGGCCACCACGTGGCTGTTGGTGACGATGTGGCCGCGGCTGTCGAACACGAAGCCGGAGCCGGAACCGCCGCCGGACGCGCCGCGTACCTGGATGGAGACCACCCCGGGCAACGCCCGGGCGGCCGCGCCCACCAGGTCGGACGGCACGCCCGGCGGCGGCGGTGCGGACGTCTCGGCGGCGGACGTGGACGCCGGGTCGCCGGCGCCGCCGGCCAGGTATCCGGCCGCGCCTCCGCTGCCGGCGGCGACCGCGACCACGGCGGTCCCGGCCGCCGCGACGATCGGCCAGCGCCGGGCCGGCCCGGCCGCGGCGTGCGCCGGGCCGGTCGACGGCCCCGCGGCCGCCGCACCGGCCGGAACGCCGGGTGAGACGAACTCCGGTCCGCGCGGTTCCCCGCCGAGTCCTGGATACGTCATGATGCTCTCCACTCCTGTCAGGGCAGCCGGGCGAACCAGACCATCGAGGCGACCGCGGCCAGCGCCGCGAGCACCAGACCGATACCGATGAAGCGGGCCGAGACGTCCTGCTGCTCGGTCTCGTAGCCCACCGAGCTGCCGATGTCGGCGTACGCGTTGCGCAGTTCCGCGGCGCTGCCCGCCTCGAAGTAGTTGCCGCCGGTGGCACCCGCCACCGACTGCAGCGTCTCGCCGTCCACCGGCACCGGCTGCGCGCCGCCGATCGTGCCGGACTCGGTGCCGAAGGCGATCGCGTCCACCGGCACGCCCAGTTCGCTGGCCAGTCCGGCGGCCTGGTTCGGGTCCTGCCCGGCGGTGTTGGCGCCGTCGGACAGCACCACGACCCGGGCCGGCGGGGTGTCCTCGCCGGCGTTCGCGTCCAGCGTGCGGATCTGGTCCAGCGACGTGGCGATGGCGTCACCGATCGCCGTGCCGGCCCGGCCGGCCGCGCCTTCGGACAGCCGGTCGATGCCCGCGTTCACCGCACCGCGGTCGGTCACCGGCGGGACGAACACCGAGGCGCTGCCGGCGAAGCCGACCAGGCCGACGTTGAACTCCTCGGGCAGGTTCGCCACGAACTCGCGGGCCGCGGCCTTCGCGGCGGTGAGCCGGTCCGGCTCCACGTCGGCCGCCAGCATGGACCGGGACACGTCCACCGCGACCAGAACGGTGGCCCGTTCCCGGGGCACCCGGACGTCGTCCATCGGCCGGGCGAAACCGACGACGAGCAACGCCAGCATGGCGAGGAACAGGCCGGCCGGCACGTGCCGGCGCCACTGCGGGCGCTTCGGCGCGACCCGGTCGAGCAACTTCAGATTGGTGAAACGGACGGCGTAGCGGCTGCGGCGGCGTTGCAGGACGACGTACGCGACGGCGAGCGCCGCGACCGCCGCGAGAAGCCACAGCCGTTCCGGACTCTGCCAACTCACGTGGTGCTCCCTTGGACTCTCGCCCGGCCGGCCCGGGTCAGCCGGCGCTGGGCGTGGACGTGGCGGACGATGTCGGCGATCCAGTCCCGGTCCGTCCGCAACGGCAGGTGCTGGGCGCCGGCCCGGCGGATCGCCGCGGCGATGGTGGCCTGCTGGGTACGGGCCGCGTCGGCGTACCGCTCGCGGAGCCGGCGGCCGGCCGTGGACACCTCGCGGCGCCGCCCGGTCTCCGGGTCGACGAGCGTGAGCAGCCCCACGTCCGGCAGTTCGTGTTCGCGCGGGTCGGTGACCTGGACGGCGAGGACCTGGTGGCGGGCGGCGAGCCGGCGCAGCGGCCGTTCCCAGTCGGGTGCCGCGGGGCCGAGTCCGTCGGCGTCCAGCCCGTCCAGGAAGTCGCTGACGACCACCACCACGCCCCGGCGGCGGATCGCGCGGTGCGCCCCCTCCACCGCGTCGGCCAGCGACACTCCGGTGGTCGCGGCCGGACCCCGGGGCACGGCCAGCAGTGTGCGGAGCATGCCGAGCAGATGGGTACGCCCGGTACGCGCCGGAAACCGCCGCACGCCGTCCGGCCCGAGCAGGTACCCGCCGAGCCGGTTGCCGGCACCCGCGGTGAGGAAGCCGACCGCGGCCACCGCCGCCACGGCCAGTTCCCGCTTCTCGAACTCGGCGGTGCCGAAGTCCATGCTGGGCGTGCCGTCCACCAGCACCCAGGTGGCCAGCTCCCGGTCCGCGTCCACGGTGCGCACGTGCGGCACGGTGGTGCGGGCGGTGACCGACCAGTCCATCCGGCGTACCTCGTCCTCGCCGGCGTGGTATTCGCGGCTGCCCGCCGGCTCGCTGCCCGGACCGGGCAGCAGGCCGAGGTACCGGCCCTGCAGCATCCCGTCGAGGCGGCGGGTCACGGCCAGTTCCAGCCGGCGCAGCCGGCGTTCCGGCGCCAGTTCGTTGATCGACGCACCCTGGTCCATCGCCGTCACGCCGCGATTCCGAGGCCCGGGCCCTGCTGTTGCTGGGCCGGCGCGATCACCGGCAACGGCACGGCGTCGACGATGCGCCGGACCACGGACTCGGCGGCCACGTCGTCGGCGACCGCGTCGAACGACAGCACCAGCCGGTGCGCCAGCACGTCCGGAGCGAGTTCCAGGATGTCCGCGGGCAGCACGTAGTCCCGGCCGCGCAGCAGCGCGAGCGCCCGGCCGGCGGCGACCAGGCCGAGCGTCGCCCTCGGGCTGGCGCCGTACGCCAACTGGCCGGCCACCTCGGGCAGCCCGAAGCGTGCCGGGTCCCGGGTGGCGAGCACCAGCCGGACCACGTACTCGGCCAGCGCGTGGTGCACGAAGACGTTGCGGGCCCGGTCCTGCAACGCCAGCAGCCGCGCGGTGTCCAGCACCGGCCGGGCGTGCGGGCGGCCCTGGCCCATCCGGTACAGGATGCCGAGTTCGTCGGCGTCGGTCGGGTAGTCCACCAGGACCCGCATGAGGAACCGGTCGCGCTGCGCCTCGGGCAGCTGGTACACGCCCTCACTCTCGATCGGGTTCTGGGTGGCCAGCACGAGGAACGGCCGCGGCACCGGGTGGGTCCGCCCGCCGATCGAGACGTGCCCCTCGGCCATCACCTCGAGCAGCGCGGACTGCACCTTGGCCGGCGCGCGGTTGATCTCGTCGGCCAGCACCAGATTCGCCATCACCGGGCCGAGTTCGATGTCGAACGACTCGCGCGACGCCCGGTAGATCCGGGTGCCGAGGATGTCGGACGGCACCAGGTCCGGGGTGAACTGGATGCGGTGGAAGGTGCCGCCCACCGCGACCGCCAGCGTCTCCGCGGCCAGCGTCTTCGCCACGCCCGGTACGCCTTCGAGCAGGCAGTGCCCGCCCGCCAGCAGCGCGGTCATCAGCCGCTCGACGAGCCGGTCCTGTCCGACGATGACCTTCTTGACCTCGAACAGCGTCTGCTCCAGCAACCTCGCGTCGGAGCTGTCGTCCATCTGTGTGTCCCCTCGGGTCGCGGATCGGGCGGGCGGCGGCCCGCCCGGTGTGACCAGGACACCAAGAGCGACCGAAAGCGGAGCGAAGGAAGGAATACTGGGGTGGTGACGTCGACATCCACGCCGGTCGAGACCGGCTATCCGTGGCCCATCGAGACCACGCGCCTGAACAACGGGCTCCGCGTGGTCGTGAGCGAGGACCGGAGCGCACCGGTCGTCTGCGTGAACCTGTGGTACGACGTGGGCTCGCGGCACGAGCCGGAGGGACAGACCGGCTTCGCGCACCTCTTCGAGCACCTGATGTTCGAGGGCTCGGTCCACGTGCAGAAGACCGAGCACATGCGCCTGGTCCAGGGCAACGGCGGCTCGCTGAACGCGACCACGAATCCGGACCGGACGAACTACTTCGAGACGATGCCCTCGGAGCATCTGGAACTCGCGATCTGGCTGGAGGCCGACCGGATGGGCGGGCTGGTGCCGGCGCTCACCCAGGAGACGCTCGACAACCAGCGCGAGGTGGTCAAGAACGAGAGACGCCAGCGGTACGACAACGTGCCGTACGGCGACGCGTGGCTGCGCCTGTTACCGCTGCTGTATCCGCCCGGCCATCCGTACCATCACGCCACGATCGGGTCGATGGAGGACCTGAACGCGGCCGGCCTGGAGACCTTCCGGGCGTTCCACCGGCAGTACTACGCGCCGAACAACGCGGTGCTGACCGTGGTCGGCGACACCAGCGCGGCCGAGGTGTTCGCGCTCGCGGACAAGTACTTCGGCGCCCTGGAACCGGTCCCCGACATCCCGCCCGCACCGAACGGTCACCTCACCGGCCCGGCCGAGCACCCGGCCCGCCAGACCGTGACCGGTAAGGTCCCGGCGCCGCGGATCTACCTGTCGCACCGGACCCACCCGTTCGGCTCGGCCGGCTACGACACCGTCACGGTGCTCGCCACCGTCCTGGGCAGCGGCCGCGGCAGCCGGCTCTACCAGCGGCTGGCCGACGGCGCCCGGATCGCCCAGCCGGACTACGTCGGCGCGTACGGCGTCGACCTGGCGCACGCACCCGCGCCGCTGATCATCACGGCCACCGCCAAGGACGGCGTGGACGCGGCGACCCTGGAGGCCGGGCTGGCCGAGGTGGTCGACGGCCTGGCCACCGAGCCGGTCACCGAGGCCGAACTCGAACGCGCCAAGGCCCTGCTCACCACGTCGTGGTGGCGTCAACTGTCCACCGTGGGCGGTCGCGCCGACACCCTGGGCCGGTACGCCACCCAGTTCGGCGATCCGGCCAGTGCCGGTTACCGGCTGCCCGGCTGGCAGGCCGTCACCGCCGGCGACATCGCCGACGTGGCCGCGCAGACGCTGCAGCCGTCGTCCCGCGTCACCCTCACCTACCTGCCGGGAGACCACTCGTGACCCTCGTAGCCGACCGGCCGGAACCGGGCACCGCCCGGCCGTACTCTTTCCCGTCCGTCATCCGCACCGAGGCGGCCGGCGGCCTGGTGGTGGCCGCCCACCTGCCGGGCCAGTTGCTCGCCACCGCGTCCCTGCTGCTGGACGCGGGCGCGGCCCGGGAGGCCACCGACCGGGAAGGCACCGCCTCGATCCTGGCCAAGGCGCTGGAGGAGGGTACGCAGAAGCGCGACTCGGCGCAGTTCGCGCTCGCGCTGGAGCGGCTCGGCGCGGAGCTGACCACCTCGGTGGACTGGGACGCGTTCCGGGTCGGTGTCTCGGTGCCGGTGGACCTGTTGCCCGGCGCGGTGGAGTTGCTGGCCGAGGCGGCCCGTACCCCGAAACTGGATCCGTCCGACGTGCTCCGGGTCCGCGACGACGAGGTGACCGCGTTGCGCATGGAGTGGGCGCAACCGGGCCCGCGCGCCGACGCCGCCCTGCGCGCCGACCTGTTCGGTGCCGGCGAGCGGTACGGCCGTCCGCTGCACGGCGATCCGACGTCCACGGCCGCGGTGACGGCCGACGACGTGGTGGAGTTCCACCGGTCCTGGCTGGGCCGCCCCGGTGTGCTGCTGGTCGCCGGGGACCTGGACCGGCTGGACCTCAAGGTGCTGGCCGAGGCCGCGTTCGGCGGTACGTCCGGCGATCCGCTGCCGGTCGACCCGCCGCTCACCCTGGCGCTGCGCGACGCCCGCCGTACCATCCTGGTGGACCGTCCCGGGTCGGTGCAGTCGACGCTGCGGCTCGGCCACCGGGCGCCGCACCGGGCACACCCCGACTACGTGCCGATCACGTTGGCCGCGACCGTGCTGGGCGGCGCGTTCACGTCCCGCCTGAACCACCTGATCCGCGAGGTGAAGGGCTACACGTACGGCATCCGCGGCGACTTCGCGATGACCCGCCGGTTCGGCCGGTTCGGGGTGAGCGCGGCGGTGCAGACCGCGGTCACCGGCCCGGCCCTGGCCGACACGGTCGGCGAGATCACCCGGACCCGGCTGGACGGCGTGACCGAGGCGGAGTTGGAGGTGGCGCGCCGGTGGCGGGCCGGCCAGCTCTCGGTGGACATGCAGACGCCCGGCGCGATCGTCGGTGCGCTGGCCACCCTGGTCATCCACGGCCTGCCCGACGACTACTACGCGACCCTGCGCCGGCAGCTGCTGGACGCCACGGTCGCCGACGTCTCCGCCGCGGCCGCCGCCCACCTGCACCCCGGGTCCCTCACCATGGTCATCGAAGGCGACGCCGCCCTCATCCGCGACGACCTGACCGCCCTCAACCTGGCCCCCATCACGGACGCCGCTCCGTAGCCCTGCCCGGTCGGCCCGAGCTGGCACGGGGGTGGTGTTGCCAGGACGTGACGGACGCGTTTCAATGTGAGAGCGCTCGTGAGAGCGCTCTCACAGCGCTAGGAGCCCCCATGCCAGCGACCTTCTCCGTCTCGTCCGTACCGGTTCCGCGGCGGCGGCTGCTGGCGCTGGCGGCCGCCGCCACCGTCGCCACGCCGCTGCTGCCGGCCGACCCGGCGTCGGCGAGTTCGGACCGGCCCCGGCACCTGGTCGACCCGTCGCTGGCCACGCCGGTCGCCCGGGCCTACCGGTATCTGGACGTCGTGCAGGACGCGTACGTCAAGGGTGCCGAGCCACGGCTGCTGCAGTCGTACAACAACGAGAGCGGGCTGATGACCGCCGCCTTCGTGTACGACAACGCCCTGGCGATCCTGGCCTACCTGGCGAACCCCACGGTGGCGAACGTGCGGCGGGCGCGGCTCATCGGTGACGCGTTCCTCTGGATCCAGGACCACGACGAGGCGTTCGCCGACGGGCGGGTGCGGCAGGCGTACGCCGCGGGTCCGATGCTGTTCTACGGTGGCAGCCCGGCGTTTCCGGGGCTCCGGCGCGACGACGGCAAGGCGGCGTTCCTGTGGCCGTTCGGCTTCGGCGGCTCCTCGACCGGCGACATGGCCTGGGCCGGCCTGGCGCTGGCGCAGCTCTACGCCGACACCCGGATCCGGAAGTACCTGGACGGCGCCGTGGCGCTGGCCCGGTGGATCGCCGGCAACGAGTCGGGGTACACGCACGGCGGCTACCACGGCGGGATGCAGACCGACGGCGTGACACCGCAGAGGTGGACCTCCACCGAACACAACATCGACGTGTACGCGTTCTTCATGCTGCTCGCCAAGCTCACCCGGGACCGGCGCTGGCACACCCGCGCGGACGCCGCCGCCGCGTTCGTCGGCAACATGTGGAACCGTGCCGACCGCTTCCTCTGGACCGGCACCCTGGGCGGCCTCGAGGGTGAGGACCCCAACCTGATCAACACCGGCAACATCCCGGAGGACGTCCAGACGTGGGCGGTGCTCGGGATGGGCGACCGGCGGTACGACCCGTCGGTGGACTGGGTGATGGACCAGTTGTGGAACACCGACTCCGCCGGCGGCACCTCGCAGCTGGCGCCGGACGTGCGGATCTCCGGCGTCACGTACAGCAGTCAGGCCAAGGCGATCACCGGCCCGATCTCCGGCAGCGACCTGCCGAACCACCGGGACGCGGTGTGGCTGGAGGGCAACGGTCACGCCGCCCTGGCCCTGTTGCAGCGCAGGAAGTCCGGCGACCGGGCGATCGCCAAGCGGCTGCTGGCCGAGACCGTGGTGGCGCAGAACCGGGTCGGCGCCGGTCAGACCGTGGGGCGCACCGCCGACCCGGACGGCGGCAGACTGTCCGACCCGGCCGGCGGCGGCACCTGGACCGGCACCCCGCTGCCCGCCCGGTCCGGCGTGGTCGCGGCGAGCAGCGCCTTCGACACCGGCTTCGCGTTCGGGTACTTCCAGCGCCAGCACGTCGGCGCCACCGCATGGTTCCTGATGGCGGCGCAGAACTTCAATCCGTACCGCTGAGGCTGAGAAGGCTCTCAGCAAACCGGCTGTGACCTGGGCCGCCTCGTGCAGCGTCGGATGGCGGCGGCCGGATAACGTCGCCTCATGACCATCACCACGGCGCCACCGGAAGCCACCCCGCTGCGGCGGAAGCGGCGCCTGGCGGCCACCCTCGTGGTGTGGTTGCTCGTGCTGCCCGGACTGGCCTGGGCGGTCACCCGGATGTTCGGCTGGGAACGCGGCATCGGGGTGCAGTTCTTCGCGTTCACCCCGTACGTCGCGGCGGCGGCCTGGCTGCCCGCACTGATCGCCCTGGTCACCCGCCGCTGGCTCGCCGCCGCCGTGGCCGTGGTGGCGGCGGCCATCCTCGCGGTGAGCGTGCTGCCGCGGGCGGTGGCGGGCGACCGCGGCCCGCAGACCGGCGTGGAACTGCGCGTGCTCACCGCGAACGTGCTGTTCGGCGGCGCCGACCCGGAGACGCTGGTACGCCTGGTCCGGGAGAACGACGTCGCGGTGCTGGCGATGCAGGAGTTCACTCCGGGCATGCAGTCCCGGCTCACCGCCACCGGCATGGACGACCTGCTGCCGCACCGTTCGGTGGCGGTGGAGTTCGGCGCCAGCGGGTCCGCCGTCTACTCCCGCTTCCCGATCACCGGGGGCGGAGCACGCCGCAACGGCGGCGGCTTCCTGCAGTCGTACGGGACCATCCAGCCACCCGGCACCGGCCCGGTGCTCGTCGAGTCGGCGCACCCGCTGGCGCCGTACTCCCTGGAGGTGCTCGGCGGCTGGCGGTCCGACCTGCGCGACCAACCGCGGGCCGATCCGCAGGGCCCGCCCCGGATCCTGCTCGGCGACTTCAACGCCACGCTGGACCACCGGCCGATGCGCGAGCTGATCGCGCGCGGCTACCGGGACGCCGCGGACGCCGACGGTCAGGGCCTGGTGGGCACCTGGGGCCCGTACGACGGCGATCCGTTCCCGCCGGTGACGATCGACCACGTGCTGGTGGACCGGCGCATCGGAGTCCGGGACGCCGAGGTGCACGGCGTCCCGAACAGCGACCACCGCGCCGTGTTCGCGGTGCTGGTCCTGCCGGCGGCCTGACTCAGGCGGGGGTCGCCGAGCGGGCCAGGCCGTAGGTGAGCGCGTCCACGAGCGCGTGCCAGCTCGCCTCCACCACGTTCTCGTGCACGCCGACGGTGGTCCATTCGCGGTTGCCGTCCGACGTCTCCACCAGCACCCGGGTGACCGCGCCGGTGCCGTGCGAGCCTTCCAGGATGCGCACCTTGTAGTCGGCCAGCTCGAACGACTTCAGTTCGGGATAGTGCTTCGACAGCGCCACCCGCAGCGCCTCGTCGAGTGCGTTCACCGGGCCGTTGCCCTCCGCGGTGGCGATCACGCGCTCGCCGCGTACCCGCACCTTGACGGTGGCCTCGGACACCACCGCGCCGTCCTCGCGGTGTTCGGTCTGCACCCGGTACGACTCCAGCGCGAACGGCCGCGCGAAGCCCTCCCCCGGCATCTCGTCGCGCACCAGCAGCTCGAACGACGCGTCGGCGGCCTCGAAGGACCAGCCGCCCGCCTCCAGTTCCTTGACCCGCCGGGTGATCGCGGACAACGCCTCCGGGAGGCCGGCCAGGTCCAGACCGAGCTCGCGGCTCTTGAGCTCGATGCTGGCCCGGCCGGCCATCTCGGTCACCAGGATCCGCATGTCGTTGCCGACAACCGACGGGTCGACGTGGTTGTACAGCAGCGGATCCACTTTGATCGCACTCGCGTGCAGGCCCGCCTTGTGAGCGAACGCCGCGGCCCCGACATAGGCCTGGTGGGTGTCGGGGGCGATATTGGCGATCTCGGCGAGCGCGGTGGACACCCGCGTCGCCTTCTCCAGGCATCCGTCCGGTAGGACTTTCAGCCCGAGCTTGAGTTGCAGGTTCGCGACCGTGGCGAACAGGTCCGCGTTGCCGGGACGCTCGCCGTAGCCGTTGGCGGTGCACTGGAAGTGCTTCACTCCGGCCTCGACCGCCGCCACGGTGTTCGCCACCGCGCAGGACGTGTCGTTCTGGCAGTGGATGCCGAGCCGGTCGGGGGTGACGCCGGTCCGCTGTACCACGTCGTCGATCGCGGCGGTGATCATGGACGGCAGCATGCCGCCGTTGGTGTCGCACATGACGACCCGTTCGGCGCCGGCCTCGATCGCGGTGCGTACCACGGACGCGGTGTACTCCGGGTCGTACCGCAAGCCGTCGAAGAAGTGCTCGCAGTCGACGAACGCGCGGCGGCCGTTGGCGACCAGGTGCCGGACGGTGTCCCGGACCATCGCCAGGTTCTCCTCGCCGGTGGTGCGCAGCGCCCGCTCGACGTGCCGGATGTCCGACTTCGCGACCACGCACACCACCGGCGTCTCCGCGTCCAGCAGCGCCTGCACCTGCGGGTCCTGCGCCACGTCGACGCCGGCCTTGCGGGTGGCGCCGAACGCGACCAGCACCGCGTGCTTGAGGTCCAGCTCGGTCCGGGCCCGCGCGAAGAACTCGGTGTCCTTCGGCATGGCGCCGGGCCACCCGCCCTCGATGAAACCCACGCCGAACTCGTCCAGCAGCCGCGCGACCGCGAGCTTGTCGACGACCGAGTAGCTGATGCCCTCGCGCTGCCCACCGTCGCGCAGCGTCGTGTCGAACACCTGGTAGTCCATGGGGATTCCTTTCGACGATCGGTGGCCCAACAAAAAGACCCCCCGCGGATGCGGGAGGTCTGCGCGTCGGCGTGGAGTCAGCCGGCGCGCTAGGTGCCAATAATGAGCACGGAGTGGGTCACGGAAGGAAGCATGCCACGCACGGAGGGCAGCGTGGGATGGAAGTCCAGATTCCGGGACGTACGACGGTACGTTGAATGCGTGGCTGTCGAACCGTACCCCCGGAATCTGACGTTCTCCTCGGCTTACAACTTTCGTGACGTGGGCGGATACGCCGGCGCGGACGGGCGGACCGTGCGCTGGCGGCGCCTGTTCCGGGCCGACTCGCTGCACCGGCTGGAGGGCGAGGACTGGGCGGCGTTCTCCGCGCTCGGGGTGCGCACGGTGATCGACCTCCGGCGGACGTACGAGGTCGAGCAGCACGGCCGGGTGCCGGAGGCCGACGGCCTGGACTACCGCAACCTGGTGCTGGAGCACGTCGATTGGCAGGACGTCCCCTATCCGGCGGACGTGGTGCACGCCCGGTGGCTGGCGGACCGCTACCTCAACTTCGCCGAGGACGGGCACGTCGCGCTCGCCGCCGCGCTCGGTGTGATCGCCGACCCGGACGCCGCGCCGGTGGTGGTGCACTGCATGGCCGGCAAGGACCGCACCGGGGTGACGTGCGCTCTGGCGCTCGCGCTGGTCGGGGTGTCCGACGCGGACGTCGCGGCCGACTACGCGCTGACCGAGACGTCGATGCGGTCGCTGATGGAGTACCTGCGCGGGCGGGACCCCGCGTCGGTCGACGGCCGGGAGCACATGTTCGACTCGCCGGCCGAGGCGATGCTGATCTTCCTGCGGGAGTTGCGCGAGCGCCACGGCTCGGTCGAGTCCTACGCCCGCGACATCGGCCTCACCGACGCCCAGCTGTCCAGCATGCGCGCGTCCCTGCTCACTCCCGCTTGACGTTTTCCGTTATCGGAAAATATGGTGGCTGCCATGGCACGAGCAGCGACGACCTCGGACACGTTCAACGCGATCGCCGAACCGCAACGCCGGGACATCCTGACGTTGCTGCGGTCGGGTGAGCGGCCGGTGACCGAGGTGGCCCAGGCGCTGGGGATGCAGATGCCACGGGCGTCCAAGCACCTGCGGGTGCTGCGGGAGGTCGGGCTGGTCCGGGTCCGCGAGGAGGGCAAGCAGCGCCTCTACGGCCTGGACGCCCGCGGGTTGCGGCCGATCCACGAGTGGGTCGGCGGATTCGAGCAGTTCTGGGCCGGGAGTTTCGACCGGCTGGACGCCTACCTGCAGGACCTCAAGCAGACACGACAGGAGAAATGACCGATGGCAACCGCTGAGCAGGAAACGCGGGCGGATCCCGCGACGGCCGATCGGGAGATCGTGATCTCCCGGGACATCGACGCGCCACGGGAGCTGGTGTTCGAGGCGTTCACCGAGGTCCGGCACCTGTCGCAGTGGTGGGGACCGGAGGGGTTCACCACCACCACGCGATCCTTCGCCTTCCGCGCGGGCGGCGTCTGGGAGTTCGTGATGCACGGGCCGGACGGGACCGACTACCCCGAGTGGATCACCTGGACCGAGATCGTCCCGCCGGAGCGGATCGCGCTGCGGCACGGAGAGTCCCGCGACGACCCGAACACCTTCGAGTCGACGCTGACCTTCACCCCGGACGGTACGACGACCCGGATCGTGATGCGCACGGTCTTCCCCACCAGGGAACTGCGCGACCAGGCCGTGGAGAAGTACCACGCGATCGAGGGCGGCCGGCAGACCCTGAGCAACCTGGCCGCGTACGTCACCGGGCTCGCCCGCACGGACGTGGAGCGCTGATGGCCGGGACGGTGTTCGTCAGCGTGTCGATGTCGCTGGACGGCTTCAGCGCGCCCGAGTCGATGGACGGCATCTTCGCCACGGCCGAGCAGCGGGAGCAGGACCCGAGGCTGGGGCGCTGGATGGCGCAGTGGATGGCGATGCAGGCGTGGATCTTCCCGCAGCGGTATTTCCGGGAGAGGCTCCACCTGGGCGACGGCGGCGAGGAGGGGCGCGACAACGACATCGTCCGGGAGACGTTCGAGCGTACCGGCGCGAGCGTCATGGGGAGGCGGATGTTCGACCTCGGCGAGCGTTCCTGGCCGGCCGAGGCGCCCTTCCACACCCCGGTGTACGTTCTCACGCACCAGCCGCGCGACCCTTGGGAACGGCCGGGCGGCACCACGTTCCACTTCGTCGACGACGGCATCCACAGTGCACTGAGCCAGGCCCGCGCCGCCGCCGGTGACCGGGACGTCCGGATCGCCGGCGGCAGCGAGACCATCCTGCAGTACCTCAATGCCGGCCTGGTCGACGAATTCTCGATCGCGCTCGCACCGGTGCTGTTCGGCGCCGGCACCCGCCTGTTCGACGGCGTGGACCCGACCCGGATCGCGCTGGAGCCGGTCAGGTCGGAGTCCTCCTCGCGGGTGACCCACCTGACCTACGCGGTGCGCCCGGTGGAGACCGGGTAGGCGATCGGGAATCAGAGGACGCGATGGACCCAGTGGAACGGGTCCTCGGCGCGCCCTCGCTGGATGTCGACCAGTTCCTGGCGCAGCGCCATGGTGACCTCGCCCGAGCCGCCGTCCGCGATGACGAACTCGCCGTCGGGGTGGCGGACCGTGCCGATCGGCGTAATGACCGCGGCCGTGCCGCACGCGAACGCCTCCCGGATCCGCCCGGAGGCGGCGCCGTCGCGCCACTCGTCGAAGCTCACCGGCCGCTCCTCCACCCGGCGGCCGGCGCGCTGGGCCAGCTTCAGGACGGAGTCGCGGGTGATGCCGGGCAGGATCGTGCCGGTCAGCGGCGGCGTGACCAGGCTGCCGTCGTCCAGCACGAAGATGATGTTCATGCCGCCGAGTTCGTCGACGTACCGCCGCTCCACCGCGTCCAGGTAGACCACCTGGTCGCAGCCGTGCTCGATGGCCTCGGCCTGGGCCGAGAGGCCGGCCGCGTAGTTGCCGCCGCACTTCGCGGCGCCGGTGCCACCGGGCGCGGCCCGGGTGTAGTCCGGGGTGATCCACACCGCGACCGGCTTCACGCCGCGGGCGAAGTACGGCCCGACCGGGGACGCGATGACCAGGTAGAGGTATTCCATCGCCGGGCGCACGCCGAGGAAGACCTCGCTGGCGTAGGCGAACGGGCGCAGGTAGAGGCTGCCCTCGTCGGTGTCCGGGATCCAGCCGCGGTCGATCGTGATGATCTGGCGCAGCGACTCCAGGAACGTGGCGGGCGGCAGCACCGGCATCGCCATGCGCTGCGCGGACTGGCCGAACCGGGCCGCGTTGGCGTCCGGGCGGAACATCGCGACGCCGCCGTCGGGCATCTGGTACGCCTTCAGGCCCTCGAAGATCTCCTGCGCGTAGTGCAGCACCGCGGTCGCCGGGTCCATCGGGATCGGCGCACGCGCCTCGACCCGGGGCTCGTACCAGCCTTTGCCCTCGGCATACCGGACGGTGACCATGTGGTCGGTGAAGATGCGGCCGAATCCCGGATTGGCCAGCAACGCCGTGCGTTCCGTGTCGGCTACGGGCGCCGGGTTGGGACGGATCTCGAAGTCGAGAAGGTTGTCACCACCGCTCATGGCACGTGACCTGCTTTCTTGAGAAACGAGTGAACAAGCATGCGGAGGCACCCGTAGTGCCCCATGAACTTACCCCGAACGGTCGTTCAACGCCGACCCTCGGGTGTGCGCCACTGCCCGCCGGTACCCCCGGCGGGTGAGGCGTGCGGGAAAGAAACGAACTCAGGCGGCCGCGGTGGCGGCGACCCGGTCCCCGACCTCGGCGGTCTGCAGCGGCGCGCCCGGCGTGCGGGACGCGACCTCGGCCGCGACCGCCTCGGATACTCGCCGGGCCTCGTCGTCGTGCCCGAGGTGTTCGAGCAGTAGGGCTGCGGAGAGGATGGCGGCCGCCGGGTCGGCGATGCCCTGGCCCGCGATGTCCGGAGCCGAGCCGTGGACCGGCTCGAACATCGACGGGTACGTCCGCTCGGGGTTGATGCACCCGCTCGCGGCCATGCCGATGCCGCCGGTCACGGCGGCGGCGATGTCGGTGAGGATGTCACCGAAGAGGTTGTCGGTCACCACCACGTCGTAGCGCTGCGGGTTGCTCACGAGGAACATCGCGGCCGCGTCGACGTGCTGGTATTCCGTAGTGACGTCCGGGAAGTCGGCGGCGACGGCGGCGAACGCCCGCGCCCACAGCCCGCCCGCGTGGGTGAGCACGTTGGTCTTGTGCACGAGCGTCAGGTGCCGGCGCTCGCGGCGCCGGGCCCGGGTGAACGCGTCCCGGATGACCCGCTCCACGCCGTGCCGGGTGTTCAGGCTCTCCTCGGTGGCGATCTCGGCGGCGGTGCCCTTGTGCAGGGTGCCGCCGGCGCCGGCGTAGAGGCCCTCGGTGCCCTCGCGCACCACGATCATGTCGATCTCGCCGGGCTTGACGCCGGCCAGCGGGCTGGTGGTGCCGGGCCAGAGTCGCGACGGGCGCAGGTTCACATACTGGTCGAAGTCGAACCGCAGCCTGAGCAGCAGGCCGCGCTCCAGCACGCCGGGCGGCACGCTGGGGTCGCCGACCGCGCCGAGCAGGATCGCGTCGTGGCCGGCCAGTTCGTCGCGCACCGAGTCGGGCAGCACCTCGCCGGTCCGGTGGTAGCGCGCGGCGCCGAGGTCGTACTCCGTGGACTCGATGCCGGGAAGCACGGCGTCGAGCACCTTGCGCGCCTGGGCGGTCACCTCGGCCCCGATGCCGTCGCCGGCCACCACCGCGATCCGCGCCACGCTCACGTCGACACTCCCTTGTCCGCTCCCGACCCGACGAGAGTAGCCCCGCGTCCCGACCTCCGGTACACCGGTCCCACTTATCGGACGTTAAGCCGGGGCCGGTCCCCGGAGAGGTGGTCCGGACGCGAACAGCCCCCGGATCGCGGCAAACGATCACGGGGGCTGTAGCGACGAAAACGCGTGGCTCGCGCCCGCCGGGGGTGCAATCCGCACAGGCAGCGGCGAACACGTCACCCGAAGACGAGCCCGCGCCACGTGAAGTGCGGCAGGAGCAACGCTAGCGATGCGGACTAATAACGCGCAAGACGCATCCCCCGCGTGTCGGCCCAAGGATCATTGCTTGCCGCGAACCGTATGGCACCATGCGCCGGTGAGTTTTGACCTCGTGGTGTGGGCAATGGACAAAACGGATGCACCGGATGCCGTGCGGGCCGCCAACGCTCGCTGCGCCCGCGGTGAGCATCCGCAGCGGCCCGCCGACCCGCGCGTCGTGGCGTTCTACGACGCCCTGACCGCCGAATATCCGGACCGCGGTCCGCGGGCCACCGCCCCCGGTTCGCCGTGGGCGAGCGCCCCGCTGCACGCGGCCGCGGACCACATCCAGATGCGGCTGGAGGAGAGCTGTCCGGACGCGGTCCTGGAACGGATCGAACGGCTGGCCGGCGAGCTGAACCTCGACCTGCTCGACCTGCAGGACGGCACGGTCTACCCACCGCCGGTCCGCACCCGCTGACCGCCGACACCGCCGACCGGCCGCACCCGCTGACCGCCGGCACCGGCGACCGGCCGCACCCGCTGACCGGCCGCACCCGCCGCACCGGCCGCACCACGCCGGCCGGGACGGCTACTCGCCGCGCAGGTCCGCGAGGCTCCCCCGGGACGCCCCGATCGCCGCGGCCGCCGACGACAGCAGCTCCGCGTCCACCGAGGAGTCCACGGTGAGCGTCATCAGCGCCTCGCCACCGGCCTCCCGCCGGGCCACCTGCATGGCGGCGATGTTGACTCCGGCCTCGCCCAGGATCGACCCGATGGCGCCGACCACGCCGGGCCGGTCGGAGTAGCGGAAGAACAGCAGGATCCCCTCGGCGCCGAGTTCGAGATCGAACCCGTCGACCTCGGTCAGCCGGCGGATCTCCCGCGCCCCGGTCACGGTCACCGTGCCGGCCACGCTGACCGTGCGCCCGTCCGGCAGCGCCCCGCGCAGCGTCACCAGGTTGTGGTGGTCGATTGCCTCGTCGTCGGTGACCAGGTCGACCTCCACGCCCCGGTCGGCGGCGAGCTGCGGCGCGTTGACGTACGTCACCTGCTCCTCCACCACCGACGCGAACAGGCCCTTGGTGGCGGCCAGCTTGAGCACCGTGACGTCGTGCGCCACCACCTCGCCGCGGACCTCCACGGTGACGCTCGCGGCCACCCCGCCGGCCACCGCGGTGAACACCTTGCCGAGCTTCTCGGCCAGCGCCAGCAGCGGCCGTACCTCCTCGCCGACCACGCCACCGGCCTGCACGTTCACCGCGTCCGGCACGAACTCGCCCTGCAACGCCAGCCGGACGCTGCGGGCCACCGACAGGCCGGCCTTGTCCTGCGCCTCCGCGGTGGACGCGCCCAGGTGCGGGGTGACCACTACGTTGTCGAACGCGAACAGCGGCGACGAGGTGATCGGCTCCTTGACGAAGACGTCGATGCCGGCCCCGGCCACCCGCCCGTCGGCCAGCGCGTTCGCCAGCGCCTGCTCGTCGATCAGCCCGCCGCGGGCGGCGTTCACGATGCGCACGCCGGGCTTGACCAGGTCCAGCTCCCGCTCGCCGATCAGGCCCAGCGTCTCCGGGGTCTTCGGCAGGTGCACCGAGATGAAGTCGCTCTCCCGGAGCAGCTCGTCCAGGCCGACCAGGCGCACCCCGAGCTGGGCCGCCCGGGCCGGCTGCACGTACGGGTCGTAGGCGATCAACCGGGTCCCGAACGCCGCCATCCGCTGCGCGAACAACACCCCGATCCGGCCCAGCCCGACCACCCCGACGGTCTTGCCCTGCACCTCGACGCCGGTGTAGCGGGAGCGCTTCCACTCGCCGTTCTTCAGCGCCGCGCTGGCCCCGGCGGTGTGCCGGGCGACCGCCAGCAGCAGCGCGATGGCCTGCTCGGCGGCGGAGACGATGTTCGACGTGGGCGCGTTGACCACCATGACGCCGCGGGCGGTGGCGGCCGGCACGTCGACGTTGTCCAGTCCGACGCCGGCCCGCGCGACCACCTTGAGGCGCGGGGCCGCGGCGATCGCCTCGGCGTCGATCTGGGTGGCGCTGCGGACGATCACCGCGTCCGCCGTGGCCAGCTCCGCGAGCAGGGCGGGGCGGTCGGTGCCGTCCACCTGCCGCACGTCGAATTCGGTGGCGAGCACGTCGAGGGCGGCCGGGGCCAGCTCCTCCGCGACCAGGACTACCGGAGTCATCGATCTCCATCCATCGAAGGGTGGCGCCTTCCCGGATGGTATGTACGCGTCCGGCCGCCATGGAAGTTCATCCCACGGCGGCGACGCTCACACATTGGAAACGTCCCGGTTACACCGGGATGGTGTGCCGATCGATCGGCGGCGCGGCCGGCAGCCCCGCGGCGGCGCGACCGTCCAGCTGCCGGAAACTCTGCGCCTCGGCGTCCAGCGCGTCGTACAGCAGGTCGAGGGCGAGCGTGCCGACCGGCGGGTAGATCCGCTCGCGCGGCGGCTGCTGGCCCACCTCCAGGACGCCCTGCGCGACCATGAAGTCCAGGATCGCCTGGCGCACCGCGGGCAGCGTGACCGCCGAGTGGTACAGCACGTTGAGCGCCTGCATGCGCATGCCCTGGACGTGCTCCTCGCCCTTGTTGTCGTGGAAGTGCGGGTTGCGGGTCTCGATCTGCAGCACCGGCACCGAACTCGCCATGACGTCCGGGTGCGCGCTCTCCAGCACGCCGCCGAACTGTTCGAACAGGTCCACGTACTCGAACGGTTCGACCGCGAACCCACCGGCCAGCCGCAGCTTCAGGCCGAGCGCGAGGCTCATCGCGTGCTCGCCGGCGTTGCCGGTGGCGATGACCTCCGTGCCGAAATGCGAGTACTCGGCGAGGAACCGGTTGAGCCACTCGTTGGTGACCTCGGAACTGCGGCCGCGCCGGCTGAAGAACAACCGGCCCTCGCGGAGCTTGGGCTTGGAGTGCCAGGAGATCCGGACCATCGAGTACGGGCTCTCGGCGAGATGCAGCCCGGCCGCGTACGCCTTGCAGTACTCGTGCACCGCACCCGGCACGTAGTTGTCCGCGTCGACGTACCCGACGTACTGGCGTCCGGTCATCGCGGCCAGCGCCATGCCGACCAGCATGGCCTCGCCCTTGCCGGCCCGCACCAGACCGTCGTCGTCGATCAGTTCGTCCATGCCGGCCGCCTTGAATGCGGCCGCGACCCCGGGATCGCGCTGATGGACGGTGAGGGCGGAACGACCGGCCAGCCGACAGAACTGCTCGACGGTCTGCGCCTCGATCTCGTACCGGTCGACCGGCCCGCGATCGCTGTTCGAGACCAGCACGATCAGACAGTCGTGCGGAATTCCGGAGAGCACTCCTTCGATGACGCTGCGCGACTCGTTCATGCACGGCACGACGATGACCAATTGCGTTTCGATGGCGCGTAACGCATCCGGGGTGATGACCCGGCTGGCTCCCGAAAGCCCAGGCAGGCCACTGTTTGCCACGGCACCCGAGTCAAGCTCGATCACCCGCTGCAGCTCGTGGATCCGGACCGCGCCGAAGCGCTCACTCCGGAAAGAATCAGCCAGTCGCATGCGGCGAGGCTACCTGTCCGATGCCACTGCGAAGTGCCCGAACAACGCACAATTCTGTGACGGTGCTGAACCGGTAAGCAGCGTGTAACACCGACGTTTCAAGTAATCGCACGGTCACGCAAAAGCGCCCGGCCGGAAATCGGCCGGGCGCTTATCGACGCCGAATCAGGCAGTTTCGGTGATCGGCCGGTCCACCCAGCTCATCATGTCGCGCAGCTTCTTGCCGGTGACCTCGATCGGGTGCTCGGCACCCTCCCGGCGGTACTTCTGCAGCGCCGGGCCGCCCGCCTCGTCGTCCGCGATCAGGGCCTTGGTGAACTCGCCGGACTGGATCTCCGCGAGGATCTTCTTCATCTCCTGCTTGACCCCGGCGTTGATCACCCGCGGTCCGCTGACGTAGTCGCCGAACTCGGCGGTGTCCGAGACGCTGTACCGCATCCGGGAGATGCCGCCCTCGTACATCAGGTCGACGATCAGCTTGAGCTCGTGCAGGCACTCGAAGTACGCGATCTCCGGGGCGTACCCGGCCTCGGTGAGCACCTCGAAGCCGGTCTGCACCAGCGCCGCCGTGCCGCCGCAGAGGACCGCCTGCTCGCCGAAGAGGTCGGTCTCGGTCTCCTCCTTGAACGTGGTCTTGATGACGCCCGCGCGGGTGCCGCCGATCGCCTTCGCGTACGACAGCGCGAGCGCCTGCGCGCCGCCGGTGGCGTCCTGCTCCACCGCGATCAGCGCCGGTACGCCCTTGCCGTCGACGTACTGGCGGCGGACCAGGTGGCCCGGGCCCTTGGGCGCCACCATGGCGACGTCCACGTCGGCCGGCGGCTTGATCAGCTCGAAGCGGATGTTCAGGCCGTGGCCGAAGAACAGCGCCTTGCCGGCGGTCAGGTTGGGCTGGATCGACTCGGCGTAGATCTTGCGCTGCGCGGTGTCCGGCGCGAGCACCATGATCACGTCGCCCCAGGCGGCCGCCTCGGCCGGCGTCAGCACCTTCAGGCCCTGCTCCTCGGCCTTGGCGCGGCTCTTCGAGCCCTCCTTCAGGCCGACCACCACGTCGACGCCCGAGTCGCGCAGCGACAGCGAGTGCGCGTGGCCCTGGCTGCCGTACCCGATGACGGCGACCTTGCGCCCCTGGATGATGGACAGGTCGGCATCGTCGTCGTAGAACACTTCCGCTGGCATTTCATACCTTCCGAGTGGTGTCAGGCCGCGCGCAGTGCGGGGCCGGTGGTGATGGAGCGGGAGCCGCGACCGATCGCGACCAGGCCGGACTGCACCATCTCCTTGATGCCGTACGGCTCGAGGTCGCGCAGCAACGCGTCCAGCTTGTCGGGGTTGCCGGTCGCCTCGATGGTGAGGGTGTCCGGTGCGACGTCGATCACCTTGGCACGGAACAGCTCGACCGTCTCGAGTACCTGGGCGCGCTGCGAACGATCGGCCCGCACCTTCACCAGCAGGAGTTCGCGCTGGACCGACTGCACCGGGTCCAGCTCGACGATCTTCAGGACGTTCACCAGCTTGTTGAGCTGCTTGGTCACCTGCTCCAGGGGCGAGGTCTCCGCGTTCACCACGATCGTGATGCGGGAGACGTCCGGGTTCTCCGTCTCGCCCACCGCCAGGGAATCGATGTTGAAGCTGCGCCGCGAGAAGAGCCCGCTGACCCGAGCCAGCACACCGGGCTTGTTCTCCACCAGCACGGAGAGAGTGTGCTTGGTCACTGAGCCTCCTTTGTCATGTCCGCCTGGCCCTCGCCTGCGAGGCCGTTGTCATGTGCGGCTGAGTGCCGCTCGGTGCAGTTGGCCATGACTAGAGGTCGTCCTCCTCGAAGTTGGGTCGCACGTCGCGGGCGAACATGATCTCGTCGTTGCTCGTGCCGGCCGGGACCATCGGCCACACCATGGCGTCCTTGCCGACCGTGAAGTCGATGACCACCGGCGCGTCGTTGATCTCCATCGCCGCCTGGATGGTCTTGTCCACGTCGTCCTTGGACTCGCAGCGCAGGCCGATGCAGCCCAGCGCCTCGGCGAGCTTCACGAAGTCGGGGATCCGGTGCTTGTGCGTGCCCAGGTCGGTGTTGGAGTAGCGGCCCTCGTAGAACAGCGTCTGCCACTGCCGGACCATGCCGAGGTTGCCGTTGTTGATCACCGCGACCTTGACCGGGATGCCCTCGAGCGCACAGGTGGCGAGTTCCTGGTTGGTCATCTGGAAGCAGCCGTCGCCGTCGATCGCCCAGACCGTGGTGCCCGGCCGGCCGACCTTGGCGCCCATCGCCGCCGGGACCGCGTAGCCCATGGTGCCGGCGCCGCCGGAGTTCAGCCAGGTGCCCGGCTTCTCGTACGAGATGAACTGCGACGCCCACATCTGGTGCTGCCCGACCCCGGCCACGTAGATCGCGTCCGGTCCGGCCAGCTTGCCGATCCGCTCGATCACGTACTGCGGGGCCAGCGTGCCGTCGGTCGGCTCCTCGTAGCCCAGCGGGTACCGCTCGCGCAGGTCGTCGAGCTGGTGCCACCAGGCCTGGTAGGCGCCGGTACCGGTGGCGGTGCCGGACACCGCGGCGATCAGTTCGTCGATCACGTGCCGGGCGTCGCCCACGATGGGCACGTCGGCGTGCCGGTTCTTGCCGATCTCGGCGGGGTCGATGTCGGCGTGCACGACCTTGGCGTCCGGCGCGAACGTGTCCAGCTTGCCGGTGACCCGGTCGTCGAACCGGGCGCCGAGCACGACCAGCAGGTCCGACTTCTGCAGGGCGTACACCGCCGGGACGGTGCCGTGCATGCCGGGCATGCCCAGATGCTGCGGGTGCGAGTCGGGGAACGCGCCGAGCGCCATCAGGGTGGTGATCACCGGCATGCCGGTCAGCTCGGCGAGCTTGCGCAGCCCGTCGGTGGCACCGGCCTTGAGCACGCCGCCGCCGACGTACAGCACCGGGCGGCGGGACTGGGCGATGAGCCGGGCCGCCTCGCGGATCTGCTTGCCGTGCGGGTGCAGCGTGGGCCGGTAGCCGGGCAGGTCCAGGGTCGGCGGCCAGGCGAACGTGGTCTGCGCCTGCAGGATGTCCTTCGGGACGTCGACCAGGACCGGGCCGGGCCGGCCGGAGAGCGCCAGGTGGAACGCCTCGGCCATGATCCGCGGGAGTTCCTCGGCGTTCTGGACCAGGAAGTTGTGCTTGGTGATCGGCAGCGTGATGCCCTGGATGTCCGCCTCCTGGAAGGCGTCGGTGCCGATCGACTTGCGGGCCACCTGGCCGGTGATCGCGACGATCGGGACCGAGTCCATGTAGGCGTCGGCGATCGGCGTGACCAGGTTGGTGGCGCCCGGGCCGGAGGTGGCGATACAGACGCCGACCTTGCCGGTGGCCTGGGCGTACCCGGTCGCCGCGTGCCCGGCGCCCTGCTCGTGCCGGACCAGGATGTGCCGGACCTTGGAGTCGAACAGCGGGTCGTACGCCGGCAGGATGGCGCCGCCGGGAATACCGAACGCCACTTCCACGCCGAGCGCCTCGAGGGACCGCACGAGCGATCCGGCCCCGGTCGTCGGGGTCGGGGACACCGTGACTGCCGCGTGGGTCCCGGCGACGGCCGCGGCTACGGTGGCCGGCGTGGCGGCGGAGGCTCGGTGGGCGAGGGTCTCGGGAGTGGGTCTCGTCATGGCGATCAGACCTTCGGGTCGGTTTGGTTGGGCCGCGTCGTCTCGGAGCCGCGCAAGTCCGGGTTTGCGCAACAAAAAAGGTCCTCGTGCCGTAGCACGGGACCTAGCGCATCCTCCGGACGGAGAATGCGCTCACATAAGTACTCGGGACGACAAGCACATGCGACTAACCTTGCCCGATCTCACGCGCTGAGTCAACTGATCCCACATGCTGATCACCCGTCGGTGCGTCGAACGCCGGGTCGGTCGGCAGCAGCGCCCTGAGCTGGCGCATTCCCGGGCCCAGCATGACCACCTGGCTGCGCGCGGCGGTGCCCGGCGGCAGCGTCGGCGGGGCGGACCGCGGCGCCGGGGCGGGCCGGGTCACCGGTGCCCGCAGCGTCCGCAGCTGCGCCTCCAGGTGTTCCGCCGGTACGCCCCAGCCGAACAGCGAGCCCTGCCCGAGGCGGCACCCCGCCTCCTCCACGACCGCCCGCTGGGCCGGCGTCTGGATGCCCTCGGCCAGCACCTCCAGGCCCAGCCGGTGGCCGAGCCGGACCACCACGTCGACCAGCGGCGCCGCGGTGCCGGTGCGGGACTCCGGCTCGGCCACCAGGGCGTGATCGATCTTGAGGATGTCCACCGGGAGCGTGCGGAGCTGCCCGAGCGAGGAGTATCCGGCGCCGAAGTCGTCCAGCGCGATGCGCACCCCGGTGGCGCGCAGCTCGGTGAGCCGGCGGACCAGTTCCTCCAGGTCGGTGGCGACCGCGTGCTCGGTCACCTCCAGCACCAGTCGCTGCGGCGGCACGCCGTGCTCGCCGAGCACGTCGGCGACCTGGCCCGCGTAGTCGGCCGCGTGCAGTTCCTTGGGCGACAGGTTGACCGACACCCAGACGTCGTGACCGTCCGCCAGCCACTGGGCCAGTTGCCCGCAGGCCTGCCGCAGCACCCAGAGGCCGAGCCGGTTGATCAGGCCGGACTCCTCGGCCACCGGGATGAACTCGTCCGGCCGCACCGAACCCAGCGTGGGATGGTGCCAGCGCAGCAGCGCCTCCGCCCCGACCGGCCGCATCGACGGCAGCGCCACCACCGGCTGGAAGACCAGGCGCAGCTCGTCGCGGTCGATCGCGTGGCGCAGCTCGTTCTCCAGCGTGCTGCGCCGGCGCAGCAGCTCGTCGTAGCGGACCTGGTAGCGCTCCACCCGGTTCTTGCCACGCTGCTTGGCGTAGCGCAGCGCCAGGTCGGCGTCGCGCATCAGCTCGCCGGTGTCGCTGGGCGACGGGTTGCCGGCCACCCCGACGCTGGCGGACAGGAAGACCGAGGCGCCGTTCACCTCGTACGGTTCGCCGAGCACCGCGAGCAGCCGGGTGGCGGCGAGCATCGCCTCGTCCGGCGTGGCGTGCATCAGCACCGCGAACTCGTCGCCGCCGAGCCGGGCGGCCACGTCACCGGAGAGCAGGTTGCGCCGCAGCCGCTCGCCCACCTCGGTCAGCACCGCGTCGCCCACGTCGTGGCCGCGCATGTCGTTGACGTTCTTGAAGCCGTCCAGATCGACGCCGACCAAGAACCGGGGCCGGCGGAGCGGGTCCGGTTCGCGCAGCGCGCGGAGCAGGCCGCGCCGGTTGGCCAGGCCGGTGAGCGGATCGGTGTGGGCCAGCTCGCGGAAGTGCGCCTCCCGCTGCCGCAGCTGCAGGGTGTACCGCTTGACGTCGTCCAGCGCCAGGTACTGCCGGGCCACCAGCGCGAGCCCCTCGACGGCGGCCGCGGCCAGGCCGGCCGGCCCGAAGGTGCCGTCCACCGAGACGTGGTAGACCGCCGAGCCGATCATCGCGAGCATCGGCACGAACGCGTACGCGGTGCCGCGCTGGGTGACGTCGCCGACCACCTCGACCGGCCGGTCGGCCCGTTTGACCGCCCGCGCGACCACCACCAGCCCGGTCGGCAGCAGCACCGCGCTGATCAGCACCACCCGCGGCCAGTCCTGGCAGATGCCGCCGGCCAGCGCGGTGGCGGCGACCGCCACCACCGCCACCCCGGCGGCCACCTGCACGGTGACGTGCCGGGGCCGGTGCGCGTGCATGGCCAGCACCGCGGTGAGGCCGAAGGCCACCACGGCCACGGCGCCGGGCAGGAGCATGGAGAGACAGGGGTACGGCGTGTACGCCCCGAGCAACCGGGTCGGCTCGGCCACCAGCACCCACCCGACGAACCAGGCGGCCGCCGCGATGATCAGCGCGTCGGCCAGGTGGCGCAGGGCCGCGCCCGGGGTCGCCGCGGCACCGGGCAGCACCAGCGTGCCGGCCAGCAGGGTGAGCGTGCCGAGCGCCATCCCGACCGCCACCGCGGACGCCAGGGTCTGCCGGTGGTGCGCCGCGTCGTCCGACATGGTGAGCGCACTGAGCAGGCCGGCCAGCGCCGCCGCGGTGGCCACCGCGCCACCGACCGCGAGCAGCAGGTGGGCCCGGCGGGCCGCGCCGGTGTGCCGCCGGCCGGAGTTGCCCAGCAGGGCGACGGCCGGGACCGCGACCAGGAGGCTCGCCAGCCCGGCCAGCTCCACGCCGGACGGTGAGTGCACGGGAACACTTTGCCGCATCCAAGAGCGTTTCGGGAGTCCGGTTTCCTCCCGGGCGTCCCGTGCAGTGGACGGGAGGCCGCCGCGATGGCGTTTCCCGGCCCCGGCGGTGGCAGTATGTAGGAATGCCTGAGCTGCGCTCCCGGACCTCGACCCACGGTCGGACGATGGCCGGCGCGCGCGCCCTGTGGCGCGCCACCGGCATGACCGACGACGACTTCGGCAAGCCCATCGTGGCGATCGCCAACAGCTTCACCCAGTTCGTACCCGGGCACGTCCACCTCAAGGACATGGGCGGCCTGGTCGCGGACTCGGTGGCGGCGGCCGGCGGGGTCGGCCGCGAGTTCAACACGATCGCCGTGGACGACGGCATCGCGATGGGCCACGGCGGCATGCTCTACTCCCTGCCCAGCCGCGAGCTGATCGCGGACGCGGTGGAGTACATGGTGAACGCGCACTGCGCCGACGCCCTGGTCTGCATCTCGAACTGCGACAAGATCACGCCGGGCATGCTGATCGCCGCGCTGCGGCTGAACATCCCCGTGGTGTTCGTCTCCGGCGGCCCGATGGAAGCCGGCAAGACGGTGGCCATCGAGGGCGTCGTACACGAGAAGCTCGACCTGGTCGACGCGATGAGCGCCAGCGCCAACGAGAACGTCACCGACGCCCAGCTCGACACCATCGAACGGTCGGCGTGCCCGACCTGCGGCTCGTGCTCCGGCATGTTCACCGCCAACTCGATGAACTGCCTGACCGAGGCGATCGGCCTGGCCCTGCCCGGCAACGGCTCGACGCTGGCCACCCACGCCGCCCGCAAGGCGCTCTTCGAGCGGGCCGGCGAGCTGATCGTGGACATCGCCAAGCAGTATTACGAGAACGACGACGAGAGCGTGCTGCCGCGGTCGATCGCGAACCGGGACGCGTTCGAGAACGCGGTCGCGCTGGACGTGGCGATGGGCGGCTCGACCAACACCGTGCTGCACCTGCTGGCCGCGGCCCGCGAGGCCGAGCTGGACTTCACGGTGTCGGACATCGACGCGGTCTCCCGCCGGGTGCCGTGCCTGTCCAAGGTCGCGCCGAACAGCCCGAAGTACCACATGGAGGACGTGCACCGGGCCGGCGGCATCCCGGCGCTGCTCGGCGAGCTGAACCGCGGCGGCGCCCTGCGCCGCGACGTGCGCTCGGTGCACTCCCCCGACCTGCAGACCTGGCTGGACGCCTGGGACATCCGCGGCGGCAGGGCCACCGACGAGGCGCTCGAGCTGTTCCACGCGGCGCCCGGCGGCGTGCGCACCACGCAGCCGTTCTCCACCACCAACCGCTGGGCGACGCTGGACACCGACGCGGCGGCCGGCTGCATCCGGTCGGTCGAGCACGCGTACACCGCGGACGGCGGCCTGGCCATCCTGTTCGGCAACATCGCGCCGGACGGCTGCGTGGTGAAGACCGCCGGCGTGGCCGAGGAGCTGTGGAAGTTCACCGGCCCGGCCCGGGTCTACGAGAGCCAGGACGCCGCGGTCGACGGCATCCTCGGCAAGCAGGTGGTCGAGGGCGACGTGGTGGTGATCCGCTACGAGGGCCCGCGCGGCGGCCCCGGCATGCAGGAGATGCTCTACCCGACGTCGTTCCTCAAGGGCCGCGGCCTGGGCAAGGCGTGCGCGCTGATCACCGACGGCCGGTTCTCCGGCGGCACCTCGGGCCTGTCCATCGGACACGTCTCCCCGGAGGCGGCGTCCGGCGGCCTGATCGCGCTGGTGCAGACCGGCGACGAGATCACCATCGACATCCCGGGACGTTCCATCACGCTGAACGTGCCGGACGACGAGATCGCCCGCCGCCGCCACGAGCAGGAGCAGCGCCCGAAGCCGTTCACGCCGGTGGACCGGCAGCGGCCGGTGTCCGCCGCGCTGCGGGCGTACGCCTCCATGGCGACCAGCGCCAGCGACGGCGCGTACCGCAAGGTGCCGGAGTAAGCATTGCGGCGGCGGCGGGCCCGGGGCCGCGGGGCCGCGCCCCCCGCGCCCCGGCGGGGGGAGGGGCGGGCCG
>NZ_JAIWNC010000031.1 GCF_020216025.1 Jidongwangia harbinensis
CCCAGGGGGGGTTTTTACGCTTGGGGGGGGCCCCGGCCGGGGCCCCCGGGGCGGCCCCCGCCGGCTCCCGTGCGTGCTTCGGCGCGGCCGGTCAGGCCACGTCGTTCACGCACCGGAGCGCCGGGTGCGCGGTCAGCGCGGCCGGGTCCAGACCGGTGGCGCCGCTGACCGTGAAGGTCACCGTCTCCCCCGGCAGGACGGTCACGCCGACGGCGTCCACCACGGCTTCCGGGTGTACGCGATCCGCCTGCAACGTCAGGTCCCGAAGCACGTTGTGGGCGGTCACCCGTACCCGGGTGAGGTCGCCGTCGGTGTCCACCGCGGCGTCGTAGGAGGCCGGCGACCAGCTGATGTCGCGGTCCTCGGCGAAGAACCAGAAGGCCCGTTCGCCGTCGGCGGTGTCGACCACCAGGAACTCCGCGGCCGGGTCGGCGGGCGTGGCCAGTTCCGGCGGCAGCGCGAGCGTGGTGGCCGAGCCGGGCGCGACGGTCGCGCCCGTCGCGAACTGGGCGACGACCACCCCGGCGAGGGTACGGCGGGAGACCGTGGCCGCGACCGTCCAGTCGGTCGTCGCGTCGTTCACCGCCACCACCGCCGGCGCACCGTCCCGGGGCTGCACGGTGAGCAGCCGGTCGGCGTAGGCGTGGCGCATCGCGTACCAGAGTGGTTTGCGGCGGCCGTCGCCGTCGATCGCCGCCCAGGACGTCACCGGCCAGCAGTCGTTGAGCTGCCACATGATGGTGCCGGCGCAGAGCGGGCGGAGCGACCGGAAGTGCTCGATGCCGTACGACACCGCGCGGGCCTGGTTCAGCTGGGTCAGGTAGTGCCAGTCGTCGAAGTCACGCGGCGGCGGCAGGTGGTGGTCCAGCCCGCGCTGCAGCTTGACGTCGCCGTCCATCGCCTTCTGGTGGTGCGCCATGCCGGGCGAGTCCGGCGCCAGCGGCTCGTCGGAGATCGCCCGCCGCAGCGTGGCGTACGCCGGCGGCGCCTGGAACCCGAACTCGGCGACGAACCGCGGGCGGTACTCCCGGTACTTGGTGTAGTCGTCGGTGTTCCACACGTCCCAGATGTGCGTGGTGCCGTGCGCCGGGTCGTTGGGGTGCCGGTCGCCGCCGGAGTACGGGCTGCCGGGCCAGTACGGCCGGGTCGGGTCGACCGACGTGACCACCCGGTGCAGCAGGTCGAAGTAGTAGCCGGCGCCCCAGGTGCGGCCGCCCAGCTCCTCCTTCCAGCCCCAGTCCTCGTGGCCCCAGATGTTCTCGTTGTTGCCGGTCCAGAGCACCAGGCTGGGATGCGAGGCGAGCCGGACCACGTTCTCCCGGGCCTCCGCCTCGACCTCGGTGGCGAACGGTTCCTCCTCCGGGTAGGCGGCGCAGGCGAACAGGAAGTCCTGCTGCACCATCAGCCCGTAGGCGTCGGCGAGGTCGTAGAAGTCGTCGGTCTCGTACAGTCCGCCGCCCCAGACCCGCAGATAGTTGACGTTGGCGGAGACTGCCTGGGTGAACCGGGCGGCCAGCCGCTCCCGGGTGATCCGGGTGACGAACACGTCGTCCGGAATCCAGTTCACCCCGCGCACGAAGACCGGCACGTCGTTGACCACGAACTGGAACGGCGTGCCGTCCGCGTCCGGCGTGGTGTGCAGCCGTACCGACCGGAATCCGATCTTGCGGGACCACGAGTCGAGCGGTTCCCCGCCCTCGTCGGTGACCGCCACGTCGAGGTCGTACCGGTGCTGCTCGCCGTATCCGCGTGGCCACCACAGCTCGGGGTCGTCCACGTTCAGGATCAGCAGCGCCTCGTCGCCGGTGATGGTGGCCTGCGTGCGCCGGCCGGCGACGGTGGCCGCGACGGTGACCGGCGCGGCCGAGGCGCGTTCCAGCCGGACCCGCAGCTCCACCCGGCCCACGCCGTTGGCGACGGTGACCTGCGGGCGTACCTCGGCCAGCCGGGCCACCGACCAGCTCTCCAGCCCGATCCGCTGCCAGATGCCGGCGGTCACCAGCGTCGGGCCCCAGTCCCAGCCGAAGTTGCAGGCCATCTTGCGGATGAAGTGGAACGGTTCGGGATAGGCGTTCGGGCGGTCGCCGAGGCGCTTCTGCTGCGCCTCGGCGTACCCGTACGCGGAATCGAAGGTGATCCGGAGCCGGTTCCGGCCCGGGCGCAGGGCCGCCCGGGCGTCGAACCGGTAACTGCGGTGCATGTTGGCGGTCCGGCCCAGCTCGACACCGTTCAGGGCGATGGTCGCCACGGTGTCCAGCCCGGCGCAGAACAGATCCGTCCGATCGCCCGACTCGACGTGGTCGAAGGTGGTCTCGTAGACCCATCCGGTGCGGCCGATCCAGGCCACCTTCGACTCGTTCTCGTTGAGGTACGGGTCCTCGATCAGGCCCGCCGCGAGCAGGTCGGTGTGCACGCAGCCCGGCACGGTGGCCGGCAGCTCGTGTACGTCGCCGCCCGAGACGGTCCAGCCGTCATGCAGTGGAACGTGCCGGATCACAGACTCTCCCTATTGCTTCTCAAGCTGCGCCAACCTTGTCGTGCCCTCCTGGCCCTTGCTTCGCTGCGGTGCAGTCGGTCACGACTTGACGGCGCCTTCCATGATTCCCCGGACGATCTGCCGCCCGCCGATGATCAGCAGAATGAGCAACGGCACGGTCGCCGCGAACGCCCCGGCGAGCACCCGGCGGTAGATCACGTAGTTGCCGCTCGCCAGGTCGGACAGGGCCACCATCGAGGTCGGGAACTCGGTGCCGTTCAACGTGATCAGCGGCCACTGGAAATCGTTCCAGGTCGCCACGAAGGTCAGCAGGCCGAGGACCGCGAGCGCCGGCCGGATCGCCGGAAGGATGATGTTCCAGTAGATCCGCATGGTGAGCGCACCGTCGATGCGCGCCGACTCGATCAGCTCGTCCGGCACCGCGTGCTGGACGAACTGTCGCATGTAGAACACCCCGAACGCGGTCACCAGACCGGGTGCGATGACCGCGAGCAGCGTCCCGTTCCAGTTCAGCTTGCCCATCAGGATGTAGAGCGCCACGACACCGAGCTGGTTGGGCACGGTGAGCGTCAGGATCACCACGACCATCAGCGCGTTGCGGCCCTTGAACCGCAACTTGGCGAACGCGAACCCGGCCAGCGAGCAGAAGAACAGGGTGGACAGCGTGATGACGCTGGCCACGATCACGCTGTTGATCAGCGAGGCGGCGAAGTAGACCTGCTGCAGGCTGAAGACCTCCCGCAGGTTGTTCATCAGCTCGCCGCTCGGCGTCACCGTGGGCGGGATGGACGAGACGGCCTCGTCGGTGCTCGTCGCGATGACGAACATCCAGTACAACGGGAACGCCGAGACCAGCATGACCGCGGTCAACGCCAGGTACGTACGCCAGTTGCCGCGGGTGTCCTGCGGCGCCCGGCCGATCTCCGCCCGCTTACGCGGGGTCGCCGGAAGGGTGGCGGTCATCGTTTACCTCCTCCGCCCAGGCGGTTGGTCGCCAGCGCGTTGAGACCGGCGACGACGAGGATGATCAGGAAGAGGGCCCACGACATCGCCGCGGCGTACCCGAGGTTGAGGTCCTTCCAGCCGACCTTGTAGATCAGCTGCGCGATGGTCTGGTACTGGCCGTTGGAGCCACCGCTCGCGCCGGCCGGATTCTCGTCGAACAGCATCGGCTCGTTGAACAGTTGCAGGCCGCCGATGGTGGACAGGATCACGGTGAAGACCACGACCGGCTGGATCATCGGCACGGTGATCTGCCACAGCTGCCGCCACGGGCCGGCGCCGTCCACCGCGGCCGCCTCGTAGACGTCCTTCGGGATGGACTGCATCGCGGACAGGTAGAGCAGCGCGTTGTAGCCGATCCACTTCCAGTTGACCATGGTGGCGATCGCGATCCACGAACTCCACTTGTCGGCCCGCCAGTCGATCGGGTTCTCGGTGCCGATGCCGACCAGCGACAGCACCCAGTTCGCCATGCCGCCGTCCCGGGTGAAGAAGACCGCGAAGACCAGGGTGGACGCCGCGACCGGGGTGACGTACGGCAGCAGCACCCCGACCCGCCACCAGGTGGTGGCCCGGAGCTTGCGGTTCAGCAGGTTGGCGATCATCAACGCGAGCAGAAGCTGCGGTACGGACGACAGGATGAAGATGCCGAACGTGTTGATCAGCGCGTTCCAGAAGTCGTCGTCGCCGAGCAACTTGGAGAAGTTCTCGAAACCGGCCCAGCCGGTCTGCGTCGGATCGTCCAGTCGCCAGTTCCGCAGCGCCACCACACCGTTGAAGATGATCGGGAACAGGCCGAACACGGCGAACAGGATGAAGAACGGCGCGACCAGCAGGTACGGCATGAGCTTGGTGTCGAACCGGTAGAACCCGAGGCGCCAGCCACCCGGGTCCTTGGGTGCCGGCCGCTGCTGCGCCGGCGTGTCCGCCCTGCTCGGCGGCCGCTCGATGAGGGACACGGTCACGTCCTCCCTTGGATCGAGCGACGGGGCGGCCGCAGCCGCCCCGTCGCGATTGACGTGTCTGTCAGGAGGTGGCGGCCTTCTCGGCTTCCTTGACCGCTTCGGCCCAGGCAGCGCTGGTCGACAGCTTGCCCTGCTGCACGCGGGTGATCACGTTCTCCACGGCGACCCGGGTCGGGCCGTTCTTCCGGCCCAGGTACTGCGGCTTCAGGTTCTCCGCGGTGGTGGCGAAGATCTGGCCGGTGGGCGCGTTGCTCATGAACTCCTTCTTGAAGTCCAGCACCGCGGGGTCCTTGTAGAGCGCCGGCTGCGACGGCAGGTTACCGACGGTCTTGAAGACCTCGATCTGCTGCGCCGGCTGGATCATCCACTCGACGAACTTGTACGCCTCGTCGACGTTCTTGCCCTGCGACGGGATGGTCCACCACGAACCGCCCCAGTTACCGGCGCCGCCCGGGATGGTGGCGATGTCCCACTTGCCCGCCTGGTCCGGCGCGGTCTTCTGGATGTGGCCCAGCATCCACGCCGGGCAGGCCAGCACGGCGAACTGGTCCTTCTTGAAGCCCTGGTCCCAGTTCGGCTGGAAGCTCTGCAGGTTGGCCGAGAGCCCGGCCTCGATCGCCTTCATGCTGACGTCGAACGCGACCTTCGGGCCACCCTCCATGACGAGCTTGTCCTGCTCGTCGTAGAAGCCAACCGGCTGCTGCGCGTTCACCGGGTTGAACAGGTTGGTGCCGGAGTCGACGAACTTCTTCTTCGAGTTCTTGACGTACGTCTTGCCGGTCTCGATGAACTTGTCCCAGGTCGGCCAGAGCGCGGAGACCTCGTCCCGCTCGGTCGGCAGGCCGGCCGCCTTGAACAGGTCGCTGCGGTAGCACATGGCCAGGCCACCGACGTCGGTGCCGAGACCGATCTGCTTGCCGTCCGGCGACTGCGAGTTCTTCCACTTCCACGGCAGGTACTTCGACTCGTACGAGCCGGCGCCCTTGTCGTTCAGGTTGACGAACTTGTCGGCCTGGCTGCGGAACTGAACGATGAAACCTTCGTCCACCGCCGAGATGTCCGGGGCGCCGTTGCCGGCCACCAACTTCTTCTGCAGATCCTCGTGCTGGGCGTTGAACTCACCCGAGTTGAGGACGATCTTGACGTTGGGGTTGGCCTTCTCGTAGTCGGCCTTCAACTTGTCCAGCCCCATGTCGCCCCAGAAGTTGACCTTAAGGGTGACCTGGGCGTTTCCATTCGAATCGGTGTTACCGCTCTCCAGGCTCTCACCGCTACAACCGGCGACCACGAGCATCGCTGCGAGGCCGGCCGCGACGACCGAACCGCCACGCTTGCCGAACCGTTCCATAACTCCTCCACCCGAGGGAAAGTGTCGAGAGAACTTACTGAACCGGATAAGTGACGTGACGGTATTCACTCGGTTGAGCCATGTCAATAGCGTGTTACGGGACCGTGTCCTAACCGGTCAACAGGGTCTAGAGAGTGGTCTAAACAGGGCTAAAGGCGAAAGAATGCCACCGGGTGGTTACACAGCGGGACGTGGTCTGCGACACTTAACCGCTCAAGTGATCAGCCCTTGTTAAGTTATTTCAGTAGAGAGATAACGTGAGAGCGCTCTACCGGCCCGGATTCCGGGTCGTCGATGACGCCTGTCCGGCATGGCAGAGGGAGAACGAGTGAAGCGGCCCACGATCGCCGACATCGCCCAGCGCGCGGGTGTGTCCAAGGGCGCCGTGTCGTACGCCCTCAACGGCCAGCCGGGCGTCTCCGAGGCCACCCGGCAGCGCATCGTCGCCATCGCCCGGGAGATCGGCTTCAACCCCAACAGCGCCGCCCGGGCACTGTCCGGCGCCACCGCCAAGGCGGTCGGCCTCACCCTGTGCCGGCCCGCCCGGATACTGAGCATCGAACCCTTCTTCATGGGCCTGATCAGCGGCTTCGAGGCCGAGCTGGCGGCCCGGTCGTACGCACTCACGCTGCAGGTGGTGGCCACCCCCGAGCACGAGATCGAGGTCTACCGGCGGTGGTGGGGCGAACGCCGGGTGGACGGCGTGTTCGTCAGCGACCTCCGGGAGAATGACGTCCGGATCGCGGTGCTCCAGGAACTCCAGTTGCCGGCCGTGGTGATCGGCGGGCCCGGCAACACCGGCACCATCGCGCAGATCTGGTCCGACGACGCCGGCGCCGTCACCGAGGCGGTGCGCTACCTGGTCGCCCTCGGCCACCGGCGGATCGCCCGGGTCGGCGGCCTGCCCGACCTGCTGCACACCCAGACCCGGACCCGGGCGTTCAACGAGGTGTGCGCGTCGCTGGGCATCGACAACGCGGTCACCGTGCCCAGCGACTACACCGGCGAGGAGGGCGGCCGGGCCACCCGGCGCCTGCTGATCGGCGCGGACCGGCCCACCGCGATCATCTTCGACAACGACGTGATGGCGGTGGCCGGACTCGCGGTGGCCCAGGAGATGGGCCTGAACGTGCCGGCCGACCTGTCCATCGTCGCCTGGGACGACTCCCCGCTGTGCAGCCTGGTGCACCCGCCGCTGACCGCGCTGAGCCGGGACATCTCCGAGTACGGCGCCCACGCCGCCCGGCAACTGCTCGCCGCGGTGGCCGGGGAACGGGTCACCAACGCCGAGGCCGGCACCGCCCACCTCACCCCGCGCGGCAGCACCGCACCACCCCGGCAGCCCTGACCCGGCTCAGGCCAGGCCGGTGCGCCCACTGTCCAGATAGGCCTCGATGCGCTCGGCCGGGCCTGGCCGTCCGACCGCGAAACCCTGCCCGTACAGGCAGCCGGCGGCCCGGGCGCGCTCGATCTCCTCGTCCGTCTCCAGCCCCTTCGCGACGATCTCCAGGCCCAGCCGCCGTCCCAGGCTGACCACCACGTCGATGACCGCCGGACCGGACGTCTCGGCCGGCGGGTTCACCAGCGTCTTGTCCAGCTTCAGCATGTCCACCGGCAGCCGCCGCAGGTGGGCCAGCGACGCCTGACCCGCCCCGAAGTCGTCGAGCGCGGCCCGGACGCCGAGTTTGCGCAGGCCGGCGAGGGCGGCCACGATGGCCGGCACGTCCTCGGCGATCCAGGTCTCGGCCACCTCGACGACCAGCCGTTCCGGCTCGACGGCGTACCGCGCGAGGGTGGCCGCCACCTGGTCCGGGAAGCGGGCGGTGAGGAGTTCCCGGGGCGCCACGTTCACCGACAGCCAGAACTCGCCGTCGCCGCCGGACCAGTTGGCGAGCCGGCGGCACGCCGTGTCCAGGACCCATTCGTCCAGCTCGGCGGCGATGCCCACGGCCCGCGCGATGGGCAGCAACTCGGCGGGCAGGATGGTGCCCAGCTTCGGATGCCGCCAGCGCAGCAACGCCTCCACCCCGACCGGCTGGCGGTCCCGCAGGCTCACCACCGGCTGGTAGACCAGGTCCAGTTCGCCCTTCTCGGCCGCGCTGAGCAGCTGCTGTTCCAGGTCCATCCGGCGGTGCAGCTGGATCTCGATGTCGGTGTCGTACCACTCGACCCGGTCCCGCCCGAGCTGGCGGGCGCGGCTGCGAGCCAGATCGGCGTGCCGCAGCACCTCGTCGGAGTCCGCGCCGCCGGCCAGCTCGGCGAGGCCCACGCTGGTGTGCAGCCCGACGATCGCACCGGGCAGTTCATACGGCTCGCTCAACGCGGTGACCAGCCGGGTGGCCAGCGCGTACGCCAGCACCGCACCGTCCGCGGTGAGCACCGCGAACTCGTCGCCGCCGAGCCGGGCCGGGACGTCGGTGTCGCTCAGCAGGCTGCGGATCCGCCGGCCCACCTCGATCAGCACCGCGTCGCCGGTCTCCCGGCCCTTGCCGTCGTTGACCTCGGCCAGCCCGTGCAGGTCGATCACCAGAAGCGTGCCCTGCTGCCCGGGACGCCGGCGGAACTCGAGCAGTTCCCGCATCAGCGCGCGCCGGTTGGCCAGCCCGGTCAGCTGGTCGGTGTACGACAGCCGGTGCAGCGTGCGCTCCAGCTGCCGCCGCTCGCTCACGTCCCGCACGTGCACGACCAGGGCCGCCACCTCGGGCACCGCGCGCTGATCGGCCACCGTGGACTCGGTGTCCCGCCAGACCCCGTGCCCGTCGCGGATCCGCGCGTTCACCAGGGCTGGCGACCCGCCGGCGTGCTCCCCGTCCAGCACGGACCTGATCGCCGCCTCGGCGCCGGCGACGTCGTCCGGGTGGATCAGCTCCCGGAAGTTGCGGCCCACCACCTCGCTGTCGGCCAGCCCGAACAACCGGGCCGCGGCGGGCGACTGCCAGCCGACCACCAGATGCTCGTTCAGCACCATGGTCAGGTCGGTGGCGCCGGCCACCAGGGACCGGAAGTGCGCCTCGTTCGTCTTCAGCCGGCCCGCGTACCGCCGGATGTCGCTGACCACGAGCAACTCGCGCATGGTCAGCACGGCCACCATGGACAGACCCAGGCCGATCGCGACCGGGTCGAACGTGCCCACCGTGATCAGGTGGTACGCGGCGGCCACCACCCCCACCGCGGCCGGCACCGCCAGCAGTGGATAGCCGGCCAGGTACTGGTCCGGCTCGCGCGGCTCGAGCCGCGGCGGGGGCAGGTCGCGCCGGGAGCCGCCCTGCGCGGTCAGGGTCAGGCCGGCCACCACGGGCAGGCCCAGCAGCGGCAGGGCGAACCCGTCGTCCTGGCCCTGGGCCAGCAGGCTGACGATCGCGTACGTCCCGAGGACCACCAGGACCGCGCCCAGCCCGCAGAGCAGCGAGGGACGCCGGTGCGGGCGGCCCCGCAGCACGGTCACCACCACGATGGACGCGCCGGCCGCGGCGATCAGGGTGGCCGGCAGGGTGGTGGCGGGTGCCCGGCCCATCGGCGGCACCAGCCAGGCGGCGAAGCCCAGGCTGACGCCCAGCCCGAGCCCGTCGAACGCCCGGCGCAACCGGACCGGCATCGTGGTGGCGGCACCGGGCAGCAGCATGGTGCCGAGCACGAACAACCCGGCCACCACGCCCAGCCCGAACGTCAGTGCCACCCGCGGGCTCGGCGGGCGCAGCAGCGGCAGCGCGACGGTGAGGCCGGTCGCCAGCGCCGCCATCCCGACGAAGCCGGCGCCGCGGCAGGCCGCGAACGTGCCGTCGGCGTGGTGGATGGCCAGCGCGGAACGCACCAGCAGCACCGTGGACCAGAGCGCGGTCAGGCCGACGCCGGCGACCAGGGCGGTGCGGGCGTTCACCAGCCCCGTGGCGCCGGCCAGCAGGGCCAGCACGGCGACCGCCGGGACAGCGAGGAGCCGGACCTGGTCGGCCGGGCGGGTCGGGGGGCGCGCGGTAGGCAGCAGTGCCACGTCAGCGGTCTCCTGCGCTGGGTGAGGGGCGGGCGGACGGGCGCGGCGGCGGGGAGGGGTCACTGCACCCACACCGGCTAACGCCCGTCCCTCGATCAGGTTACGGCGCGGTAGAAATGCTCTGCACGTTCGGATCGTCGGGTATGGATCGGCGCCGGTCAAACGCACGCCGGCCATTCGACCCGTCCGGAGCGCACGCCTGTCCCACCGGCCGATGCGCGCGGACGGCCGGCTACCCGCCCGCGACCGACGGCAGCACCTGGATCTCCGCCGTCGGCGGCACCGGCGTGTCCAGCCCGGCGGAACGGCGGCAGTCCTCCCCGTCGACATAGACGTTGACGTAGCGCCGCAGCACCCCCTGCTCGTCGCGGATCCGGCGTTCCAGCCGGGGCCACCGGCGGCCGATCTCGTCCAGCACCGCCGCCAGCGACCCGTCCGCGTCGACCCGCAGCCGGGACTCCCCACCGGCCTCCGCGCGCAGCACGCCGGGCACCAGCACCACCGGCATCAGCTCTGCACCGCCCGCACGCACAGCACGTCGGGGAGATGCGCGGCCACCGCCGACCAGGTCTCGCCCTCGTCCCGGGTGGCGAACACGTCGCCGGACCGGGTGCCGAAGTAGACACCGGCCGGCTCGCCGTCGTCCGTGGTCATCGCGTCGCGCAGCACCACCGGGTAATACGGGTCGGTCGGCAGGCCCTTCTCCTGCGGCTGCCAGGTCTCGCCCGCGTCGGTGGAGCGGAACACCCGGCAGCGCAGGTCGACCGGATGGCGCTCGCTGTCCGCGGTGAGCGGGAAGCTCCACAGCACGCCGGGCCGGCGCGGGTGCGACACGATCGCGAACCCGAAGTCGGACGGCAACGTCGCGGCGATCGACTCCCAGGTCCCGCCGCCGTCGCCGGAGCGGTAGACGCCATGGTGGTTCTGCAGGTAACAACGCTCCGGATCGGCCTGGTCGCGGGCCACCTTGTGCACGCACTGGCCGAACTCCGGCCACGGGTCGGGCAGGAAGTATGCCTTGACGCCGGTGTTCGACGGCGACCAGGAGGCACCGCCGTCGGACGTGCGGTAGACCCCGCCGGTCGACATCGCCACCAGCACCCGCTGCGGGTCGTCCGGATGCGGCAGGATCGTGTGGATCGCCTGACCGCCGTAGCCACCCTCCCACTGCGGCCGGTGCGGGTGGTCCCACAGGCTCTGCACCAGCGCATAGGTCCGGCCGCCGTCGGTGGACCGGAACAGCGCGGACGGCTGGGTGCCGGCATAGACCACGTCGGGCTCCGCCGGACCGGCCGGCGCGATCTGCCAGACCCGCTCGACCGCGGCGCCGGCCCCGGCGGGGAACGCCAGCGGCGCGGTGTCCGGCTCCTGCCAGGAACCTCCGAGGTCGTCGCTGATCGCCACGCTCGGCCCGAAATGCGAGTTGTCCACCCCTGCGAGGATGCGCGGCGGGCCACCGGGGCGCCTGGTGTCGAACGCCACGGCGTAGACCGACGTGCCGGCGAAGTGCGCGGAGCTCACCTGCCAGGTCCGCCGGTCGTCGTCGCTGGTGGCCAGGAACAGGCCCTTCTGGGTGCCGATCGCAAGCAGCGTGGTCATGGGGCACACACCTCGTCGTCTGTGCGGACTGGGGTTTGGCTGTGCCGGACATTATGCGCGCGAGGTCCGACAAGAATGGCTCGTCCGGCGGATGCGAGGATGACCGGCGTGAGCGACAAGCCAGTGCTGCGCGTCCGCAAGTCCGGTGCCCTGCTGGTGGCCGCGCTGATCGCGTTCGTGAGCACGGTGCCGCTGGCCGGTGCCCGGTGGGCGCTCACGCCACTGCTGCTCGTCCCGCTCGCGGCCGGCGTCTGGGCCTGGCGGGCCGGCACCGACGTCCACCCCGACCGGCTCCGGGTGCGGGCCCTGATCGGGACCACCGAGGTCCCGTGGTCCCAGGTGGCCGAGCTGGCCCCGGACCCGCGGGGCCGGGTGTCCGCGCTGCTGGACAACGGCAACGTCATCCGGCTCACCGGCGTGACCACGGCCAACCTGCCCGCGGTGCTGGCCGCGGGTGGTCAGCAGATGTCCCCCGCGCCCGACACCGACACCGACACCGACACCAACGAGACCGCGCCTCAGTAACCGTTCTCGACCACGTTGACCAGCGGCTCACCGGCCGCGAACCGGCGCAGCTGGGCACCCACCAGCCGGTAGGCCCGCGGCAGCAGGCCACGCACCGAGCCGCCGGTGTGCGGCGTGAGGAAGAGGTTGGGCAGCTGCCAGAGCGGGTGGCCGGCGGGCAGCGGTTCCGGGTCGGTGACGTCCAGCGCCGCGCTGATCCGGCCCTCGGCCAGCTCGGTGAGCAGCGCGGCGGTGTCCACCACCGGGCCCCGGGCCGCGTTCACCAGCAGCGCACCGTCCCGCATCGCGGCCAGGAACCGGGCGTCGACCAGGCCCCGGGTCTGCTCGGTCAACGGCACCACCAGCACCACCACGTCCGCGTGCGGCAGCAGCTCGGGCAGGTCGGCCACGCCGTGCACGTCGTCGTCCGGGCGGGCGGTCCGCGCCACCCGGGTCACGGTCACCTCGAACGGCGCCAGGTGGCGCTCGACGGCGCGGCCGATCGAGCCGGCCCCGACGATCAGCACCCGGGCGCCGGTCAACTCGGCGGTCGGCATGTACTCGTCGTACGCCCAGTCCTCGCGCGCCTGCGCCCGGACGAACGCCGGGAACTGGCGCAGCATCCCCACCGTGGCACCGACCACCCACTCGGCCACCGGCGCGTCGTGCACGCCCCGGGCGTCACAGAGCTGCACCCCGGCCGGCAACCGGCCCACCCAGGTGTCCGCCCCGGCGGAGAGCAGCTGCACCACCTCCAGGCCGGTCAGCTTGGCCAGCACCTCCGTGGCGCGCGCCGTGGCCAGGAACGGCGGCACCCAGAAGCGGAGGTCCGCCGGGTCGGACGGCAACGACCGCGGGTCCGGGCAGACCTCCAGCTCGACACCGAACGGCAGGTCACCGAGCAGCGTGCGGCCCTCTTCGTGCGGAATCCAGACTTTCACCACCCCAACCTAGGCCCTGTGCCGTCCGGACGGATCAGGTGTGCCGGACGTCCCGGCGCCCACGGCTACCCTGGTTCGTGTGAACGAGGAGATCCAGTGAGCGTGCCCCGCCGGCGGGTCCGGGCCGTGGCCGGGACGCTCGGCGCCGTGCTGGCCGTGAGCACCGCCTGCACGTTCGGGCCCCCGGATCCGGACGTGGCGGGCGCCCCGCCGAACCTGCCCGCGCCCTCGTACTCGACTCCCCCGGGTAGCGACGACACCGAGCAGGAGGTGGCCGTCTCGGTGCTGGCCAAAGGCCTGGACGTGCCGTGGGGCATGGCGTTCCTGCCGGACGGCACGGCGCTGGTCACCGAACGGGACACCGCCCGGATCGTGCAGGTGGGGCCGGAGACCGACCCGGAGGGCCTCAAGGTCACCGAGGTGCAGCGGCTGAGCGAGGCGGTCAGCGGCGGCGACGGCGGCCTGCTCGGCATCGCGGTGTCGCCGGCCTACGCCAAGGACAAGACGGTGTACGTCTACTACACCACCGCGACCGACAACCGGGTCGCCAAGCTGGTCCTCAAGGGCAGACCCGCACCGATCCTGACCGGAATCCCGCGCTCGGCGAACGACAACGGCGGGCAGCTGGCGTTCGGTCCCGACGGCTTCCTCTACGTCACCACCGGCGACGGCACACCCACCGGCACCCAGGCGCAGAACGCCAAGAGCCTGGGCGGCAAGATCCTGCGGATCACCACGGCCGGCAAGCCGGCACCCGGTAATCCGGTCAAGAACTCCCCGATCTGGTCGTCCGGGCACCGCAACGTGCAGGGCATCGCCTGGGACGCCGGAAAGCGGATGTACGCCAGCGAGTCGGACCAGAAGACGTACAGCGAACTGAACGTCATCACCAAGGGCCGGAACTACGGCTGGCCGAAGGTCGAGGGCGCGGGCGCCGACGCGAAGTACACGAACCCGCTGCGCTCCTGGCCGAACGCCGACGCGCACTGCTCCGGGGTCGCCGTGCTGGAACGGATCATCGCCACCGCGTGCCTGCGCGGCGAGCGGCTGTGGATCCTCACCACCACCGGCAACGGCACCGTCCTCGGCCAGCCGCGCCCGCTGCTGGCCACCGAGTACGGGCGGCTCCGCGCACTGGCCGCCGCTCCGGACGGCTCGCTGTGGGTGAGCACCTCGAACCAGGAGGACGGCGGGGAACCGGACCCGGAGGACGACCGCATCATCCGCCTCGTCTTCTCCGGCGGCGGTGCCGGGCGGAGTTGACCGCGGTGACTGTTTCACAACCGGCGCACGGGGGCAGGTGAGCGCCTGATGAGTTCTAGTCTGCGCCGCTTCCCGCGGACCGTCGGGACGCGCACCGCCCGGTTCCTGCGCCACCGGTGGACCCTCCGGATCCGGACCGCCGCGGCGATCCTGCTGATCAGCCTGTCCGGCGTGGTCGTCGGCACGCTGCTGTTCGCGCAGACCGACGTCGCGGTCGGCCCGTTCCGCGCCGAGATGTCGGTGAGCCCGTCGGTCTTCGGCGGGACCGAGGTGGACATCCCGCCGCTCGGCTCGCTGCACCTGGACAGCCACCGCGGCCCCATCCACCTCAACGTCAACCTCGGCTCTCTGGACCAGGAGCGCACCGAGGCGCTGATCGACCAGCCCGGCTCGTTCAGCACGGCCGGCCAGAGCGCGGTCGACGACGTCACCGGCGGGGTCCTGAAGGTCGGCCTGCGCGCGCTCGGCGCGGCGGTGGCGTGCGCGCTGCTGCTGTCCGCGCTGGTGTTCCGCAACGTCCGGCGGGTCGCCTGGTCCGGCGGGCTGGCGCTGGCCGTCACCGCCGGGAGCCTGGGCCTGGCGGCCGGCACCATGCGACCCGACTCGCTCAGCGAGCCGCGCTACGAGGGGTTGCTGGTCAACGCGCCGGCCGTGGTCGGTGACGCCCGGCGGATCGCGGACAACTACGGCCGGTACGCGGAGCAGCTGGAACAGATCGTCGGCAACGTAAGCCGCATCTACACCACGGTCAGCAGCCTGCCGGTGTACGAGCCGGCCGGCAACACCACCCGCATCCTGCACGTGTCCGACCTGCACCTGAACCCGGGCTCCTGGGGCATCATCCGGACCGTGGTGCAGCAGTTCGAGATCGACGCGGTGGTGGACACCGGCGACATCGTCGACTGGGGCAGCAGCACCGAGACCTCGTACGTCGCGCAGATCGCCGACATGGGGGTGCCGTACATCTACGTGCGCGGCAACCACGACTCGGTGGCGACCGAGTCCGCGGTGGCCCGGCAGCCCAACGCCCGGGTGCTGAACAACACCGTCACCACGGTGAACGGTCTGACCATCGCCGGCATCGCGGACCCCCAGTTCACTCCGGACAAGAGCGAGACACCGGCGGCGGACGGGGACGAGCCCGCCACGTCGCCGCTGCTGCGCGCCGGGACCCAGCTCGCCGACACGATCCGGGCGTCGCCGACCAAGGTGCACGTGGCGCTGGTGCACGACCCGGCGATGGCGCCGCCGCTGTCCGGCGCGGTGCCGCTGGTGCTGGCCGGGCACCGCCATCAGCGCGAGGTGAGCATGCTGCCGGCACCGGAGGCGGCACCGGGCGCTTCGACGCCGCCCGCCGCGGGCACCCCGCCCGCACCGACGCGGATCATGGTGGAGGGCTCGACCGGCGGCGCCGGCCTGCGCGGGCTGGAGGACGAGGAGCCCACGCCGCTCGCGCTGTCCGTGCTCTACTTCGACGAGCTGCAGGAACTCAAGGCCTACGACGACATCGAGCTGGGCGGCACCGGCCAGTCACAGGTCACGCTGGAGCGCAAGGTGGTCGGCCACGACACCGAATCGACCGCCGGCTCGTCGACCCCCACCGGGCCGACCCCCACCGGGCCGACGCCGGGCGGGCCGACCCAGGGCGGGCCGACCCCGGGCGCGAGCATCCCGCCCAGCCGCTGAACTGATCCCGCGGTGCCGGGGCGTCGCGCCGTACCCCGTTGGTCAGGAGACGCCGAGCCGCTCCAGAATCAGCTCGCGGACGGTCTTGGCGTCCGCCTGGCCGCGGGTGGTCTTCATGACCGCACCCACCAGCGCGCCGGCGGCGGCCACCTTGCCGTCGCGGACCTTGGCCGCGATGTCCGGGTTGGCGGCGATGGCCTCGTCGACCGCGGAGGTCAGCGCACCGGTGTCGGAGACCATCTCGAGCCCGCGCGCCGCCATCACCGCGGCCGGGTCACCCTCGCCCGCCACCACGCCTTCCAGCACGGTGCGGGCCAGCTTGTCGCTCAGCTTGCCGGACTCGACCAGGCTCTGCAGCTCGGCCACCTGCGCCGGCGTGGCACCCACCTCGGACAGCTCGACACCGGTCTCGTTGGCGCGGCGGGCCAGCTCGCCCATCCACCACTTCCGGGCGCCGGCCGGCGACGCACCGACCGCGATGGTCTGCTCGATCAGCTCGAGCGCGCCGGCGTTGACCACCGACTGCATGTCGGTCTCGGAGATGCCCCACTGCTCGCGCACCCGCGCCCGCTTGATGCTCGGCCGCTCCGGCAGTGACGCGCGCAGCGTCTCCACCCACTCCGGATCCGGCGCGATCGGCACCAGGTCGGGCTCCGGGAAGTAGCGGTAGTCGGTCGCCGTCTCCTTGGACCGGCCCGGGCGGGTGTCGCCGGTGTCCTCCTGGAAGTGGCGCGTCTCCTGGATGATCCGTTCGCCCGCGTCCAGCAGGGCCGCCTGCCGGATGATCTCGGAGCGGACCGCGCGCTCCACCGAGCGCAGCGAGTTGACGTTCTTCGTCTCGGTGCGTGTGCCCCACTCCTCGCCCGGCCGGTTCAGCGAGGTGTTCACGTCGCAGCGCAGCGAGCCCTGCTCCATGCGCACGTCGGAGACGGCGAGCGAGCGGATGATGTCGCGCAGCTCGGTGACGTAGGCGCGGGCCACCTCGGGCGCCTTCGCCCCGATGCCCGGAACCGGCTTGGTGACGATCTCCACCAGCGGGATGCCGGCCCGGTTGTAGTCGACCAGCGACTCGGTGGCGCCGTGGATCCGCCCGGTGGCGCCGCCGACGTGCAGCGTCTTGCCGGTGTCCTCCTCCAGGTGCACGCGCTCGATGCCGATCCGGACCGTCTCGCCGTCGATCTCGACGTCGACGTAGCCGTCGGTGCACAGGGGCTCGTCATACTGGCTGGTCTGGAAGTTCTTCGGCATGTCCGGGTAGAAGTAGTTCTTCCGGGCCATCCGGCACCAGGACGCGATGTCGCAGTTGAGCGCGAGACCGATCCGGATCGTCGCCTCGATGCCGGCCCGGTTGGCCACCGGGAGCGCGCCGGGCAGGCCCAGGCACACCGGGCAGACCTGGGTGTTCGGCTCGGCGCCGAACTCGGTCGGGCAGCCACAGAACATCTTGGTGTTCGTGCCCAGCTCGACGTGGGTCTCCAGGCCGATGACCGGCTCGTAGCGGCTGGTCGCTTCCTGGTAGGACGGCAGCGCGATCGTGGTCATGTGCGTGCGGCTCCAGCTCACTGGGCTTTTCCCGGACAAGGGCCAAGAGTAGTCGGCCGGTCCGACGGAAATCCGCCGGGCCGGTTGTCCACAGCCCGCGGAAGTGACCCGCACCAAGGGGGATCGCTTGGGTACGGTCTGCGCCATGCGCCGTATCCCATCCGTGCTGGCACTCGCCGCGACGGTCCTCGTCGCCGGCTGCACGTCCGGGCCGGAGCCCGCCCCGGCCGGCCGGTCCGCGGCACCCGCCACCGCGGCCGTCGACTACGCCGTCTGGGCGGCCGGCCGGTCCACCCCGGTCGCCGACAAGCTGTATCCGCGCCGCGGCAACCCCGGCCTCGACGTCCTGCACTACGGCCTGCGGCTCGACTGGCAGCCGGCCCGGAAACTGCTCACCGGCACCGCCACCCTGCGGATCCGGCCGACCCGCGACGCGGCGCAGATCGCGCTCGACTTCACCGGGCTCACCGTCGACGCGGTGACGGTCGACGGGACCGCCGCCACCGGCACGGTCAAGGCCGAGAAGCTGGCCGTGGCCACACCGGTGACCGCCGACCGGCCGGTCACGCTCGTGGTGCAGTACCACGGCACCCCGAAACCGGTCCCGATGCCGTCCCGGCGCGGCGACGCCGACGAGGGCCTCGGCCTGCGGCCGGCCAGGGACGGCAGCCTGTGGACGATGCAGGAACCGTGGGGCGCGCTGACCTGGTATCCGGCGAACGAGCACCCGTCCGACGAGGCGCTGTACGACATCGCCGTCACCGTGCCGGCGGGCTGGTCCGCGGTGGCCGGCGGCACGCCCGGCCCGGCCGACGGGCAGACCTTCCGGTACTCCAGCGCCGACCCGGTCGCCAGCTACCTGGTCACACTCGCCGTGGACCGGTACCGCAAGGTGACCGACGCCGGGCCGCGCGGCCTCCCGCTCACCTACTGGGTCCGGCCGAAGACCGACGACAAGGCGCTCACCGTGCTGCGGCAGTCCCCGGAGGCGTTGGCCTGGCTGGAGAAACGCTTCGGGCCGTACCCGTTCCCCACCGGCGGTGTCGTGCTGGTCGCGTCCGAGTCCGCCATGGAGACCCAGCAGATGATCACCTTGGGCCGTCCGGCGAAATGGTCCCGGCAGGCGGCCGACGGGCTGGAGAGCGTGCTGGTCCACGAGTACGCGCACCACTGGTTCGGCGACTCGGTCACCCCGACCACCTGGACCGACCTGTGGCTGAACGAGGGCTTCGCGATGTACGCGCAGTACCTCTGGGAGCAGGACCGGGACAGGTTCAGCGACCGGCAGCTGGAGACGTTCCTGCGCGCGTCGGACGCGCGGCTCCGCCGCCGGAGCGGGCCGCCCGGCAAACCGAACCCGGCCTATTTCGCGGAGAGCAACGTGTACGTGTGCCCGGCCGCGATGCTGAAGGAGCTGAACGACGCGCTGGGCGACGCGGCGTTCTTCGCGCTGGCCCGGGCGTGGGTGCAGGAGCAGCGCAACACGCACCAGGACCGGGCGTCGTTCATCGCGTTCGTGAACTCCAGGACCGGCCGGGACTTCACCAAGCTGATCAACGCCTGGCTGGACTCGAGGACGACGCCGCGGTGACCGGGGTGCCGGCGCGGATGGACCACGCCGGCACCGTCGGGTCGGAGTTCCGGCGGGTCAGAGTTCCGGCGGGGTCAGCGTGCCGACCGCGGACTCCAGCGCCGCCGCCACCCGGTACATCCGGTCGTCGGCCATCGTCGGGGCCATCACCTGGAACCCGACCGGCAGGCCGTCGCTCAGCCCGCACGGCACCGAGATGGCCGGACCGCCGTACAGGTTGGTCGGGATGGTGAACAGGTCCGCCAGATACATCTGGTACGGGTCCGAGGTGCGCGACCCGAACGGGAACGCCACGAACGGCGTGGTCGGCGACACCAGCACGTCGACCTGCTCGAACGCGGACTGGAAGTCGCGGGTGATCAGGGTGCGCACCTTCTGCGCCTGGCCGTAGTAGGCGTCGTAGTAGCCGCTGGACAACGCGTACGTGCCGAGGATGATGCGGCGCTTGACCTCGGGACCGAAGCCGGCCTCGCGGGTCAGCGACATGACCTCCTCGAGCGAGCGGTTGCCGTCGTCGCCGACCCGCAGGCCGTACCGGACGCCGTCGAAGCGGGCCAGGTTGGAGGAGCACTCGCTGGGGGCGATCAGGTAGTACGCGGGGAGCGCGTACCCGAAGTGCGGGCAGGACACCTCGACCACCTCGGCGCCGAGCTTGACCAGCGCCTCGAGCGACTCCCGGAACGCGCCCAGCACGCCCGGCTCGGACCCGTCACCGGCGAACTCCTTGACCAGGCCCAGCTTGACGCCGGTCAGGTCACCGTCCGCGCCGCGCCGGGCCGCCGCGACCACGTCCGGCACCGGCTGCGGGATCGAGGTGGAGTCGCGCGGGTCGTGCCCGGCGATGACCGCGTGCAGCAGCGCGGCGTCCGCCACGTTCCGGGCGCACGGGCCCGGCGTGTCCAGCGAGGACGAGAACGCGATCAGGCCGTACCGGGAGGTGCCGCCGTACGTCGGCTTCGCACCGACCGTGCCGGTCACCGCGCCGGGCTGACGGATCGAGCCGCCGGTGTCGGTGCCGATGGCCAGCGGCGCCTCGTACGCGGCGATCGCCGCCGCGCTGCCGCCGCCCGAGCCGCCCGGGATCCGCCCCAGGTCCCACGGGTTGTTGGTGGGGCCGTACGCGGAGTATTCCGTGGAGGAGCCCATCGCGAACTCGTCCATGTTGGTCTTGCCGAGCATCACCGTGCCGGCCTGCTGCAGCCGTTCCACGATGGTGGCGTTGTACGGCGGCTTCCAGCCCTCGAGGATCTTCGACGCCGCGGTGGTCGGGACGCCCTTGGTGGCGATGACGTCCTTCACCGCGATCGGCACCCCGGCCAGCGGGCCGGTCCGGTCGCCGGCGTCGACGGCCGCCGCGGCCTCCAGCGCGCCCTCGCGGTCGACGTGCAGGAAGGCGTGCACGCGCTCGTCGACGGCGGAGATCCGGTCCAGGTGGGCGGTGGTGACCTCGACGGCCGACGCCTCGCCGCGCTTGATGACACCGGCCAGTTCGGCCGCGGACATGCGGGTCAGATCGGACACGGTCAGACCTCCTCGTCCAGGATCCGCGGCACCCGGAAACGGTCGTCGGTGCGGTCCGGGGCACCGGACAGCGCCTCGTCCTGGGTCAGGCTGGGTTGCACCACGTCGTCGCGGTACACGTTGGTCAGCGGCACCGAGTGCGAGGTCGGCGGGATGTCGTCGGCGGCGACCTCCCCGACCCGGGCGACCGACTGCAGGATGACGTCGAGCTGACCGGCGAACTGGTCCAGCTCCTGCTCGGTCACGGCGAGCCGCGACAGGCGCGCGAGATGCGCTACCTCTTCGCGGGAGATGGCAGCCATCGTGGCCCCCTCTGTCGATTCGTGGTCGCTGACCGGACGAGTCTATTTCGCCGCGCGGCCGGACCTTCCCGCGACTCCCCACCTCAGCCTGCGGCGGGCCCGGGCTCAGCGGCTCGGCGCGGGCTGGGTGGTCGTGGTGCCGGGCCGCACCGGCCGGTACCGGCTCAGCCACACCGCCAGGTCCTCGGCGGGCATCGGCCGGGCGTGGAACCATCCCTGCGCGGCGTGGCAGCCGGCCGCGGCGAGCAGGCGCCAGGTCCGCTCGTCCTCCACGCCCTCGGCCACCACCCGCAGTTCCAGCGCCTCGGCCAGATCGATCACCGAGCGGACGATCGCCGCGTCCCCCCGGTCGGCCGCCATGCCGAGCACGAACGACCGGTCGATCTTCACTTCGGACAGCGGCAGCCGGCGCAGGTGCTGCAGCGACGAGTACCCGGTGCCGAAGTCGTCCAGCGAGATCGCCAGGCCCATCCGGTCCAGCCGGGTGATCGTGTTCAGTACCCGGTGCGGGTCGGCCATCAGCGCGCTCTCGGTGATCTCCAGCTGCAGCAGGTCGGGCGGCACCGCGTACCGTCGCAACAGATCCTGGATCTCGTCGGCGATGTCGCCGGCGTGCAGGTCCCGCACGCTGACATTGACCGACACCCGCACCGCGCGACCGACCGCCCGCCACTCCGCGAGCTGGGCGATCACCTCACCCAGCACCCGCCCGGTGAGCAACCGCATGACCGGCGTGGGCTCGGCGACCCGGATCAGTTCCTCCGGGCGCACCAGGCCACGGTCCGGATGCCGCCACCTCAGCAACGCCTCCACGCCGACCACCGCACCGGTCGCGATGGCGATCTGCGGCTGGTAGTAGACCGTGATCCCGTCGTCCGCGACGTCCTGCCGCAGGGCACCGCGCAGGTCGGCGAGGAGGGCCAGCCGGTCCGGCGAATGGTGCGCGGCGTCCGGCCCGTACACCGCGATCTGGTCACCGCGCTGCTTGGCGTCGTACATCGCCACCTCGGCCTGGCGCAGCAGCGCGGCGCCGTCGCTGCCGCGTTCCGGCTGCAGCGCGATCCCGATCGACGCGCTCACGTCCACCGGCAGCCCGTCCAACGCGAACGGCGCGTTCAACGCCTCGGCCAGGTGCGCCGCGATCCGCCGGGCGCCGGCCGGCCCGTCGACCCGCGTCGCCAGCACCGCGAATTCGTCCCCACCCAGCCGAACCACAAGATCATGCGGGGGTACGACGTCCGCCAGCCGATGCGCCACCTCGATCAGCAGCCGGTCACCCAGCGCATGCCCGAGCGCGTCGTTGACGTTGCGGAACCGGTCGATGTCAAGCAGCAACAGGGCAAGCTGACGGTCCGGCCGGTGCCGCCCCCGGCCGTGCCCCCGATCGAGTACCGACGACTGCAGCGCGCGCCGGTTCGGCAGCCCGGTCAGCGCATCGACCCGGGTGGCCCGCTCGAACTCCCCCGCCGACCGCACCATCCGATGCACCGCGTGCAGGGCCAGAAGCACCAGGGGTACGAGCGCCAGCCCGACCTGCGCCGCGGCCAGCACCACCGGGCCGAGCAGCAGCAGCGCCGCGGTGGCGAACAGCTCGACGCCCCACCGCTGTGGCCTGCGGCGGGCCCGGGCCTCGGCGTTCCACCGCGCGACCAGCGCCGCGAAGCCGTAGCGGGAGAGGATCCAGGCGGTGGCCGCGGCTAGCGTGAGAAAGACGTCCGCCCAGCCCGGGCCGGCGTTCCAGCCGGTGGGGTCGCCCAGGCCGGGGCTCCAGGCGGAAGCGGGCGTCCCGTCGAGGCGGGCGGGCTGCGCCCAGCCCGCAGTGCCACCCGCGCCGGCACCGGCCCAACCGCCGCCACTCCCGGAATCCCCAACACTCCCCGAACCAGCGAGACCTGCGGAGCCGCCCGCACCGGCCAAACCGCCACCCACCGGCGAACCGCCGACACCGGCGAGGTCGGGAGCGCGGCCCGCGGCGGCCGTCCAGCCGGAACCGCTGGTCCCGCCCGGCCCGGGAGCCCAGCCCGAGCCGGCCGGACCGGTGTCCCCGGTCGCGCCGCCGCCGAACGCGATCCCGAGCAGCCCGGCGACGAGCGCCGCGCCGGCGAGCGCCACCGCATGCTGCAGCGAGAGATGGAGCACGCGACGCACCGGTTGGCGCATCCGCGCTCCGGCCACGGTGACCGCGACGACCTGCACCGCCAGCGCGGGCACCAGGCCCCAGGCGAGCACGATCGCGAACGTGAAGCAGATCGACGGCAGGACCACGGAACTGGCCCGCCGGTTCGCCACCACGTACGGGCGCGCGTCCACCGCGACGGCCAGCGCGGCCAGCAGCCAGAACGCCGCCGGCAGCGTCGCGAACGTCGGCGTGGCGCAGGCCCAGAGGATCAGGTCGAACAGGACGGCGCCGATCACCGTGATCAGTACGGTGCGCAGCCGGCCGGGCCGCAGCCGCGTTTCCCGGGCCAGGTCAGGGCTCATGGAGGTGCGCGGCTGTGCGGCATCCATGCGACCTCCACGATGGCGTCGACCGAACGGTCATCCTCACCATAGATCCGCATCGGACCATCTACGCGAAACAGACTCGTCGTTATCAAACTGGCATACGGCACTGACCTGGCTATTTCGTCAAATTCACTCGTTCGTGGCAGCCTCCTCGGGTGCCGCCGTGTCGTCCCCGGCCACCGTCGCGTCGTCCCCGGCCATCTCGGCGACCGCACGCGCGGCGTCTGGGCCGTCGGCCAGCAGCACGGCGAAACCCTCCTCGTTCAACACCGGCACCTTCAGCGAGAGCGCCTTGTCGTACTTGCTGCCGGGGTTGTCCCCGACCACCACGAACGCGGTCTTCTTCGACACCGAACCGCTGACCTTGCCGCCGCGCGACGTCACCGCCTCCGTGGCCTGGTCCCGGGAGTGCGTGGCGAGCGTCCCGGTGACCACCACGGTCAGCCCTTCCAGCGGGCGCGGGCCGTCGTCGGAGCGCTCGTCGGCCATCCGCACGCCGGCCGCGCGCCACTTGATGACGATGTCGCGGTGCCAGTCCACGGTGAACCACTCGCGCAGGCTCTCGGCGATGGTCGGCCCCACGCCGTCGACCGCGGACAGCTCCTCGGCGCTCTCCGCGGCCACCGCCGCCTCGATCGCCTCCATCGAGCCGAACTGCCGCGCCAGCGCCTGTGCCGCCGTCGGACCGACGTGCCGGATGGACAGCGCCACCAGCACCCGCCAGAGCGGGCGGTTCTTCACCTCGGACAGGTTGTCCAGCAGCTTGACCGCGTTGCTGCCGAGGCTGCCGTCCTTGTTCACGAAGAACGGCGAACGCTTCAGGTCGTCGGCGGTCAGCCCGAACAGGTCGCCCTCGTCGGCGATCACGCCGGAGTCGAGCAGTGCCTGGCCGGCCTTGTAGCCCAGCACCTCGATGTCGAACGCGCCCCGGCCGGCGAGGTGGAACACGCGCTCACGCAACTGCGCCGGGCACGACCGGGTGTTCGGACACCGGATGTCGATGTCGCTCTCCTTGGCGGGCGCGAGCGCCGTGCCGCAGGCCGGGCAGTGGGTCGGCATCACGAACGGGTGCGCGTCGTCCGGGCGCAGATCCATCACCGGGCCGAGCACCTCGGGGATCACGTCGCCGGCCTTGCGCAGCACCACCGTGTCGCCGATCCACACGCCCTTGCGCTCCACCTCGCGGGCGTTGTGCAGGGTGGCCAGCGCCACCGTGGAACCCGCCACCTTGACCGGCTCCAGCACCGCGAACGGGGTGACCCGCCCGGTCCGCCCGACGTTGACGTCGATGTCGAGCAGCTTGGTGGTGACCTCCTCCGGCGGGTACTTGAAGGCGATCGCCCAGCGCGGCGCCCGGCTGGTCGAGCCGAGCCGGCCCTGGATCGCCACCGGGTCCACCTTGACGACCACGCCGTCGATCTCGTGCTCGACGTCGTGGCGGTGCTCGGCGTAGTAGGCGATGTACTCGCGGACGCCGGCCATCCCGTCGACCAGACGCCACCGGTCACTGGTGGGCAGGCCCCAGGACTTCAGTGCCTCGTACGCGTGGGACTGGGAATCCGGCGTGAACCCGACCCGCGCACCGATCCCGTGCACCACCATGCGCAGCCCGCGGGACGCGGTGATCCGCGGGTCCTTCTGCCGCAGGCTGCCGGCCGCCGCGTTGCGCGGGTTGGCGAACGGTGCCTTGCCCTGCTCCACCAGCGACGCGTTGAGGTCGGCGAAGGCGGACGCCGGGAAGTAGATCTCGCCGCGCACCTCGAGCAGGTCGGGCGGGTTGTCGTCGGTGAGCCGCTCGGGGATCTCGCGGATGGTGCGGACGTTCGGCGTGACGTCCTCCCCGGTCCGCCCGTCGCCGCGGGTGGCGCCGCGGACCAGGCGACCCTTCTCGTACGTCAGGTTGATCGCCAGACCGTCCACCTTGAGCTCGCAGATGAACTGGACCGGACCACCGGCGTCGCGTTCGGTGCGGTCGGCCCACGCGGCCAGCTCGGCGTCGTCGAACACGTTGTCCAGCGACATCATCCGCTCGGCGTGCTCCACCGGCGTGAACTGGGTGGAGAACGTGCCGCCCACGTTCTGCGTCGGCGAGTCCGGCGTGCGCAGGGCCGGGTATCGGGTCTCCAGCGCCTCCAGCTCGCGCAGCTTCTGGTCGAACTCCGCGTCCGAAATGGTCGGCGCGTCCAGCACGTAGTAGCGGTACTGATGTTCGCGCAGCTCGTCGGCCAGCGCGGCGTGCTGGGCGCTCACCTCGGGTGGCGGTTCGGCCCCGGCCGCGGCCTCCTGCTCCGGCGTCGCGCGGCCACGGGCGATCTCCTCGGCGGTGGGCTCCGCGGCCGCGGCCGGACCCTCCCCGGCGGCGGGCCCCGCATCGGCGGCCGGACCGTCCGGGGCGGGCACCACGGCCCCGGCGTCGGCGTCCGGCCGATCGGACGCGGCCGTCTGCTCGGCCGCCGACTTCTCAGAAACCGACTTCTTGGGCACCGCTGACCTCCGTGTTCGCGCTTGAAGGAGAACGTTAGTACCCCCCTCTGACAATCTGGGGCGACCGGGCGGCGGCTCACCGACCCGGGTCGGCACAATGGCCCGGCGGCGATCGGCGCTGCGGAACGGGCGGCGGGGACGCGGAGGTGGACATGCCGGGCTGGGCACCGTGGCTGCTGGCCGGTGGCGTGGTGCTGGCCGCCGTCGCCGGCTGGGTGCTGCGCCGCCGGGCGGCCGAGGGAGACCCGCGGCCGCGTGGTGGTGACATCTGGTGGGCGCGTGTGCCCTACGCCGACGGCACCGGCGCCAAGCTGCGGCCGTGTCTGGTGCTGCGCCGGCGCCGGCAGGGCGTACTGGTCCTCAAGATCACCAGCCAGGACAAGAGCCACCGCCGCGACCACATCCTGATTCCGACCCGGAGCTGGGATCCGCGGGCCCGGCGGGACAGCTATCTCAACCTTGGCGAACCCGTGCTGGTCCGGCACGACGCCTTCCAGCGGCGCGCCGGGCGGGCCGACCGTGCCACGCTGCGCCGGGTCGCCCTGGGCCGGGCCGCCCGGCGCGGCACCAGATCCGGACCGGCCCGCTGACGCAGACCACGCCGGCCCGCGGCCTCAGACCGCACTGGCCCGGCGGCCGCAAACCCCGGCAAGACAGGCGGCGGCCTCAGCTCTCCGCAAGACGGCGGCAGCCTTAACCCCCGCAAGACGGCGGCAGCCTCAACCCCCGCAAGACGGCAGCCTCAACCCCGGCAAGACGGGCGCCGGCCTCAGACCTCCGCAAGACGGCGGCAGCCTAAACCCCCGCAAGGCGGCGGCCTCAGACCTCGGCGAGGCGGCGGCCGGCGTCGCGGCACGCCGTCAACACCGCGCGGGCGTACGGCTCCGGCGCACCGGCCAGGCCGCAGGCGGGCGTGACCACCACCTGCTCGGGCAGGCGCGCCGCCGGGAAGGCGAGGCGGTGCCAGAGGGTGCGTACCCGCTCGGCGATCTCCTTCGACGTCGGCGCGTGACCGTCGGCGGGCGGCCTGGTGGACGCCGCGCCGGCGAACAGGCCCAGCCCGGCCTCGATGGCCTCGCCCAGCGGGTCGAGGTCGCGCAGCAGGGACAGGTCGGTCGAGATCGCGGCGGCCCCGGCGTCGCGGACGACCGACAGCGGCAGGTCCGGCGCGCAGCAGTGCACCACCACCGGCGCCCCGGCGGTCTGCACCACGGTGCGCAGGGCGGTGGCGGCGTCCGGCGCGGGGACCGCCCGGTACGCACCGAGCCCGCTCTCGGTCGGAATCCGGCCGAGGATGACCGCGGGCAGCGACGGTTCGTCCAGTTGCAGCAGCACGGTGGCGCGTGGCACCCGCTTCTGCACGTCGGCGACGTGCCGGCGGAGGCCCTCGGCGAGCGAGTCGGTGAGGTCGCGGACGGCACCGGGGTCGCGCAGCATCCGGCCGCCGATCGGCAGGTCGAGCGAGGCGGCCAGGGTCCACGGTCCGGCGGCCTGGATCTTCAGCGTGCCGGCGAAGCCGTCGGCCTGCTCGGTGAGCTGATCCACATCGCGTTCCAGCAGGTCGGCGGTGCGGCGCAGGTCCCGGCCGGGGCGCGGGGCCATCTGCCAGCGGCCGGCGTAGAGCTGGACCGGCAGGTCGACCAGGAAGCCGGCGCTGCGGCCGATGATGTCGGCGCCGGGGCCGCGGGCCGGCAGTTCCGGCAGGTGCGGAAGGTCGGGCAGCTCACCGAGGACGAGACGCTGGGCCTCGGCGGCGTCGGTGCCGGGCAGGGAACCGACCCCGGTGGCGGCGCCGGCCGGCCAGGCGAAGTCAGGCATTGCCGGCCGCCCCGGCCCGGTCCCCGGCAACGGCGCCCGGCTCCGAGACCGTGCCCGACGCGATGGTGGCCGAGCCGAGCACGATGTCCCCGTCCTGGTCGGTGCGGTAGGCCACGATGGCCTGACCGGCGGCGACGCCCCGGGCCGGGCGGCGCAACCGGGCCACCAGCGTGTCGCCGTCCACGGTGACCACGGCGGGAACGACCTCGCCGTGGGCGCGCATCTGGACGTCGCACTCGACGGGGGTGCACTCGCCGTGCCAGATCACCCGGTCCGCGGTGACGGTGTCGACCTCGAGGTCCTCGCGGGAGCCGACGGTCACGGTGTTCGTCTTCGGGGTGATCGACAGCACGTAGCGCGGACGGCCGTCGGGCGCGGGCACCCGCAGGTCGAGGCCCTTGCGCTGGCCGACCGTGTACGCGTAGGCCCCGGAGTGGCGGCCCACCACGGCACCGGTGCGGCCGTCGACGACGTCACCGGGGGTCTCGCCCAGCCGGTCGGCCAGGAAACCACGGGTGTCGCCGTCGGCGATGAAGCAGATGTCGTGCGAGTCGGGCTTCTCGGCGACGGCCAGCCCGCGCTCCGCGGCCTCCGCCCGGACCCGCGCCTTGGTCGAGTCGCCGAGCGGGAAGACCGCCCGGTCCAGCTGGGCGCGGGTGAGCACGGCCAGCACGTACGACTGGTCCTTGGCCTGGTCGACGCTGCGCCGCAGCAGGCCGTCGGCGCCGAGGCGGGCGTGGTGGCCGGTGACCACCGCGTCGAAGCCGAGGGCGACCGCCCGGTCCAGCACGGCCGAGAACTTGATCTTCTCGTTGCAGCGCAGGCAGGGGTTGGGCGTCCGGCCGGCGGCGTACTCGGCGACGAAGTCGTCCACCACGTCGTCCTGGAACTGCTCGGCCATGTCCCAGACGTAGAACGGGATTCCGATCACGTCGGCGGCGCGGCGCGCGTCGCGGGAGTCCTCCAGCGTGCAGCAGCCGCGGGCGCCGGTCCGGTAGGTCTGCGGGTTGCGCGCCAGCGCCAGATGCACGCCGGTGACGTCGTGGCCGGCCGCCACCGCCCGGGCGGCGGCGACCGCGGAGTCGACCCCGCCGGACATGGCCGCTAGAACTCGCATGCCGCAAGCGTAACCACCGGAGGGGACGCCCACCGACCGGGACGGGCCGGGGCCGGCGCGGTGACTCAGCGGGGTGTCTTCATGGCGGTCGCGCGGCGCGCCCGCTCCACCGCGCCGGGCAGCGCGGCCAGCAGCGCGTCCACGTCCGCGCGGGTCGAGGTGTGCCCGAGCGTGAACCGCAGCGACGACCGGGCCCGGTCGTCGTCCGCACCCATCGCCAGCAGTACGTGCGACGGCTGCGCCACCCCCGCCGAACAGGCCGACCCGGTCGAGCAGGCGATGCCCTTCGCGTCCAGCAGGAGCAGCAGCGCGTCGCCCTCGCAGCCGGGGAACGAGAAGTGCGCGTTGCCGGGCAGGCGGTGCTCCGGATGCCCGTTCAGCACCACGTCGGGCACCGCCGCGCGGACCCGCTCGACCAGTTCGTCGCGGAGCGCGCCGATCCGCACGGCGTACTCCTGCTGGTTCTTGATCGCGCTCTCCACCGCGACCGCGAACGCGACCACGCCCGCGGTGTCCAGCGTGCCGGACCGGACGTCGCGTTCTTGGCCGCCGCCGTGCAGCAGTGGCGTGCACGGCACGTCCCGGCCGAGCAGCAGGGCACCCACGCCGACCGGACCGCCGAGCTTGTGGCCGGTGAGGGTGAGCGCGGCCGCGCCACCGGCGGCGAAGTCGACCGGGATCTGGCCGACCGCCTGCACCGCGTCGGTGTGGAACGGGATGCCGGCCCGGGCCGCGACCTCGGCCAGTTCGTGCACCGGCTGCACCGTGCCGACCTCGTTGTTGGCCCACTGGACGCTGATCACCGCGATCTCGTCGCCGTGCTCGTCCAGCAGGTCGGCCAGGGCCGCCGGATGGACGCGGCCGAGCGCGTCGACCGGCAGCCAGCTGACCGTGGCGCCCTCGTGGCCGCTCAGCCAGTCGACCGAGTCCAGCACCGCGTGGTGTTCGACCGAAGAGGCCACCACCCGGGTACGCCGGGGGTCGGCGTCCCGCCTGGCCCAGAAGATTCCCTTCGTGGCGAGGTTGTCGCTTTCCGTGCCGCCGCTGGTGAACACCACCTCCGACGGACGGGCACCGACCACCGCGGCGATCCGCTCGCGGGACTCTTCCACCAGCCGGCGGGCACCCCGGCCGGCGGCGTGCAGGGACGACGGATTGCCGATCCCCCCGGCCGCGACGACGTACGCGTCGAGCGCTTCGGCGAGCATCGGCGTGGTCGCCGCGTGATCCAGGTAGGCCATCGACTCAAAGCTTATGCCTACGACCGGACGACCGGCGTGGCCGTCACGACGACGTTGTCACGGTAGTGGCCGGTCCGCGCGTCGAACGGGCCGCCACAGGTGATCAGCGTGAGTCGCAGCACACCGTCCCGGGCGAAGTACTTCTCCAGCGGAATGCGCGTCTTGTCGTACCTCTCCCGCGCCACCACCTCGAAGATCCGCCGCTCGCCGTCGGAGCCGGTGAGCGTGATCCGGTCGCCGGTGTCCATCCGGCCGAGCCGGAAGAACGCGCCCTCGCCCTGGTCCGCGCTGTCCACGTGCCCGGCGATGACGATCGAGCCGGCGGTGGCGGACAGGCCCGGACCGAAGCGGTACCAGCCGACCCGGTCCACGCTCGGCGGGACGTCGAACTCGCCGGTCTTCGGATCCACGCCGACCGGGGCGACGGTCGCGTTCAGCCGCAACGCGGGCGCGGCGAGCCGCACCGGTGCCGTGACCGCGCCGTCCTCGGGAAGCGTGCCGTCCCGCACCGCCACCGACCGCGCCGGGGCCGGGGCCGGCGACGCGGAGGCCAGCGCGGACACCGTCGCGGCACCGGTGTCCGGCGGCGGCTCCGACCGGCAGGCCGACACCCCCACGCCGACCAGCAGCACCGTGCCCAGGCCCGCGGCCACGTACGGCCACCGGGGGCGGCGCGCCCCGGGGAGATCCCGGGACGCGCCGTTGCCGGCCGAGGTCACGAGCGGCGGACCGGCACGAGCCGGGCGGCACCCGTCACCACCAGCAGCAGGCCCAGGGCCGCCAGGGCGTACCAGCCGGTGGTCAGGCCGCGGTCGGCCAGGCCGCCGCTGCCGCTGGGCACGCCGCCCGGGGCGGAGTGCAGGCCCTTGATGGTCTGTGCGACCACGCCGAGCGTGTCGGCCTCGGCCGAGCCGATCGCGTACACGATGGTGGCCGTGCCCTCCTGCAGGTTGAGGTCCTGCGGGCCGATCGCGACGTCGTCGGTGCCGGCCAGCACCACGTCCGCGGAGACGGTGCCGGCGGGCAGGTCGGCCTTGGCCTCCTTCGGGTTGGTCAGGTCCTCGAACACCGGCTCGCCGCCGGCCCGGACGTCCACCGCCGGGGCCGCGGCGGTGTGCCGCACGATCAGGCGGGCCTGGCCGGCGTCGAGCCGGCTGACGTCGTTGGCGAACGGCGTGATGGCGGGCTGGCCGCTCGCGTTCAGGTGGGCGACCAGGCTGATGTTCGCGCCGCCCGGCACCGCGGCGTCGTCCACGGTGAGGATGGCTTCGGTGAGCGCGGCGCCCGGCTCGGTCAGCGCGATGTCGTAGCTCCCCTCCTCCAACGACAGCGGACCGGCGATCTTGCCGGGCTGGAAGTTGTCCACCGTCTTCTCGCCGTTGACGTACACGTCGACCGGGGTGCCGGGGATCCCGTGCACCACCGAGACCTGTGACGTGGCGGCCAGCGCGGGCGTGGCGGAGACCAGGCTGAGGCCGGCGAAGGCGAGGGCAGCGGTTGCTGCTCCCGCGGCGGTCCGGCGGAACGTCGTACTCTGCATCTCGGTGCCTCCAGGAGACTGGGTGTCGGACAGCAGAGGTTTCGCCGCCGCGGCCGCATCCGGATGCGTACCGACAGATAGCCCACTTTCTGCATCCAGCCGCGCATCCCCGGTCGTAGGCCCGGGTAGGCAATCTCTGACCGAGCGGAAGTGGAGGGGTTCGATGAGCGACCTTTCCGGCCGCGACGACGAACTGGCCCAGCACTTCCGCGACGGCGACGAACATGCGCTGCGGATCGCGTACGACCGGTACGGCAGCGCCGTGTTCCACCTGGCGACCCGGCTGCTGCCGAACCGGGCCGACGCCGAGGACGTCACCCAGGCGACGTTCGTGGCGGCCTGGCTGGGGCGTGGCACCTTCGATCCGGACCGGGGCGGAATGCTGAGCTGGTTGCTCGGCATCGCGCGCCGCAAGGCGATCGACCGGATGCGCGCCGCGGCCCGGGAGACCCGGGTCACCGACACGGTACGGGCACTGCCCGAGCCGCCGCCGGTGGACGAGTCGCCGGAGCGGGTGCTGGACCGGCTGATCGTCGCGGACGAGCTGGCCCGGTTGCCCGTCGAGCAGCGGCGGACACTGGAGTTGGCGTTCTACGACGATCTGACGCACCCGCAGATATCGGCGGTCACCGGGATGCCTCTGGGCACGGTGAAGAGCCATATCCGGCGGGGCATGGCGAGCCTACGACGACGATGGGAGGTGGACGGTGCAACACCTGGACCCCGATCGGCTGGTACTACTCGCATTCTCGGATAGCCCGGCGGACGACGAAGCCGTTCATCTGTCCGAGTGCGCGGGCTGCCGCGCCGAGATCGACGCGCTCAAGCACGTCACCGAACTCGGCTCCGAGACCCAGGAACTGCGCGACCTGCCGCCGCCACCGGACCGGGTCTGGACCGGCATCGCGGCCGAGGTGGCCAAGGCCGAGGCCGCTCCGGCCCCGGTGGTCGACCTGACCGCGGTACGCCGCTCCGGCCGCCGACGGATGCCGCGCTGGGCCGGACCGGTGGTGTCCGCGGCCGCCGCGGCGGTGCTGGCCGTGGCCGGCACGGTGACGGTGATCCGCTGGATGGACCGCCCGGCCGCACCGGACGTGACCGCGAGCGCCACGCTGGAGCCCTTGAAGGGGGTGCCGGACACCGCACGCGGCGACGCCCGGGTGCTCTCCGGTGCCGCGCTGGAGGTGGACGTACGGAACCTGCCGCTGACGCCGGGTCACTACGAGATCTGGCTGATCGATCCGGAGGACATCACCAAGATGCAGGCGATCGGCGCGGTGCCGCAGGGCACCGACGCGGTGCAGCTGCCGATCCCGCCGGGGACCGACCTGAACCGGTACCGGCTGGTGGACGTGTCCGCGGAGCCGAACGACGGCAACTCGGCGCACTCCGGCAACAGCCTGCTGCGGGGCACCCTGACGAGTTGACGCGAGGGATGCCCGGGGCCGGCGCCGGCCCCGGGCACCAACGTCACCTCACTTGCGCTTGCGAATCTCCTCGGCGGCCTGGGGCACGATCTTGAACAGGTCGCCCACCACCCCGAAGTCGGCCAGCTCGAAGATCGGCGCCTCGGCGTCCTTGTTGACCGCCACGATCGTCTTCGACGTCTGCATGCCGGCCCGGTGCTGGATCGCACCGGAGATGCCCAGCGCCAGGTAGAGCTGCGGGGACACGGTCTTGCCGGTCTGGCCCACCTGGAACTGGTGCGGGTAGTAGCCGGAGTCCACCGCGGCCCGGCTCGCCCCCACCGCGCCGCCGAGCAGGTCGGCCAGCTCCTCGACCAGCTTGAAGTTGTCCGCGTTGCCGACGCCGCGACCGCCCGAGACGACGATCGAGGCCTCGGTGAGTTCGGGGCGCGAGCCCTTCTGTTCGGCGACCCGCTCGACCACCTTGGCCAGCTTGTCCTTCTCGCCGACCTCGACGGTGACCTGCTCCACCGTGGGCGTGGCCGGGGCGGCGGCGGGGGTGACCGAGTTGGGGCGGATGGTGACGATCGGCAGGCCGCGGGTGACCTTGGACTTCACGATCGTGGAGCCGGCGAAGACGACCTGGGTGGCGGTGCCGTCCGCGGCCACCTCGACCGCGTCGGTGAGCAGGCCGTTGTCCAGCTTGACCGCGAGCCGGCCGGCGATCTCCTTGCCCTCCTGGGTGGAGGCGAGCAGCACGGCGGCGGGCTGAACCCGGCGGACCAGGTCGGCGACCACGGTGGCCTTGGGCGCGACCAGGTAGCTCTCCACGTCGTCGCCCGACGCGACGTAGATCTTCTCGGCGCCGTACTCGGCGAGCTTGTCGGTGAGGGCCGCCGCGTCGCCGATGACCACGGCGCTCACCGAGCCCAGGGTGCGGGCGATGGTGAGCATCTCGAGTGTGACCTTCTTGACGCCGGCAGCCGCGGAGGCCTCGACGACGACCAGTACTTCAGCCATGGTGGGCCCCTCTCAGACGAACTTCTCGGTGGCGAGGAACTCGACGAGCTGCGTGCCGCCCGCGCCCTCGTCGACGGTCTTGGTGCCGGCCGAGCGCGGCGGCCGCTTGGCGGACTCGAGGACCGCGCTGGTGGCGCCGGCGGTGCCGACCTCGTCGGCGGCGATGCCCAGGTCGGCCAGGGACAGCGTCCGCACCGGCTTCTTCTTCGCGGCCATGATGCCCTTGAACGAGGGGTAGCGCGGCTCGTTGATGGTGTCCCAGACGCTGACCACGGCCGGGGTGGACGCCGTGACGACCTCGTACCCCTCGTCGGTCTGCCGTTCGGCGGTCAGGGTGGCGCCGTCGACGGTGAGCTTGCGGGCGCCGGTGAGTGCGGCGACGCCGAGGCGTTCGGCCAGCATGTGCGGCATGACCTGGACGCGGCCGTCGGTGGACTCGGCACCGCAGAGGACGAGGTCGGCGTTCAGCGTGCCGAGCGCCGCGGCCAGCACCTTGGAGGTGGCGACGGCGCAGGAGCCGTGCAGCGCCTCGTCGGTGACGTGCACCGCCGCGTCGGGACCCATGGAGAGCGCCTTGCGGATCGACTCGGTGGCGCGTTCCGGGCCCATCGTCAGGATGGTGACCTCGCCGCCGTGCGCTTCCTTGATCTTGAGCGCCTCTTCGATGGCGTACTCGTCCATCTCGTTGATGACGTTGCTCGCCGAGCCGCGCTCGACGGTGTTGTCACTCGCGCTCAGGGAGCGCTCGGCACCGGAGTCGGGCACCTGCTTGACCAGTACGACGATGTTCATCGCGCTTCGACGACCCTCCTGTTGTGAACGCACCGTTGCGGCCGGACCGCTCCATCGAGGTTACCCGCCAGTAGCTTAGGCCGGACCGGCACCCGGAGTGACACACCTCACCCGGTGCGCGGGCACCCCGGCCGCAGCCCTCCCATCATCCTCCACCACGCCTTTCCCCAGCTGCGCCCGGCTCCGGCGGGCCCGCCCGGGGAGCCCTTCTGGACCGCCCGGGTCAATAATCGACGGGTGATCGGTGACCTGCGGCAATGGTTCGACCCCGAACGTGCCGAACGGGTCGGTGAGCCGCCGGACTACCGGTTCTCGCTGGCGAACGAGCGCACGTTCCTGGCCTGGATCCGGACCGGGCTGGCGCTGATCGCGGGCGGCCTGGCCTGCGCGCAGTTCCTGCCGCCGCTGCCGATCGCGCACCTGCGCGAGGGGATCGCCGTGCTCCTGCTGCTGCTCGGTGCGCTGGTCGCGCTGCGTGCGGTGGACCACTGGGCCCGCACCGAACGCGCCATGCGCCTGAAGCAGGATCTGCCCGGCTCCCGGTTCCCCGCGGTGCTGGCGATCGTGGTGGCGCTGGGCGCCCTGCTGCTCGTCGTCGCCGTCCTGATCCAGGCGTCCCGGTGACGCCGGACCCGGGCGCCTCCGCGGAACGCACCAGGCTGGCCTGGCGGCGCACCGGCCTGAGCGCGGCCGCGGTCGGTCTGCTCGCCGCCCGGCCCGCGTTCACGCCGGACGCGACCCCGCCGCGGGTGCTGCTCGCGGCCGCCGCGATGACCGGCTGGGTGATTCTGGTCCGGCTCTCCTACCTGCGGGTACGCGGACTGCGCCGCGGTCCGCCCCAGCCCGGGCGGCGCACCGTGGTGGCGTACGCGTGGGTGACCGTGGGGCTCGCGATCATCGGTGGCCTGGTTGTCACCCTCTGATCAGTGCCGTTCTCGATTCCGCGCGTCATCATTGCCACATGGTCCGGTTGTTCGTCTTCCTCGCCGCGGTGCAGCTGGTGCTTCTGGTGCTGGCACTGATCAGCTGCCTGTCCGCCGACCGCGTGCGTGCCATGCCGCGCGCGCTGTGGGTCCTGGTCATCCTCCTGGTCCCACTGCTCGGGCCGCTCGCCTGGTTCCTCTTCGGCCGGCCCCTTCCGCCACCGGCCGAGGGCCGGCCGGCCCGGCGCGGCCCGTCGTCCCCGGATGACGACCCGGACTTCCTCCGGTCCATCCAGATCGAACAGGCCCGCCGCGACCGCGAGCTGCTCGACCGGTGGGAGCGGGACATCCAGTCCGGCGACGCGGACGACCACCCCCGGCAGGACGAGGAGGACGGGCCCGCGTCCCGCCCTCCGGCGTCCGGCGCCTGACCCGGGTCAGGCCAGGTTCGACGAGCGGGGGTACGCGTCCGCCGGGTCGGTCAGCACGTTGACCAGGTAGGGCACTCCGGAGGCGAAGGCGCGCTGCAGCGCGGGGCCGAGGTCCGCGGGCTTCTGGACGGTCTCGCCGGCCCCGCCCAGCGCCCGCACCACGTCGTCGTAGCGCAGGCCGGGCTGCAGGTCGGCGGCCACGTCGTAGCCGTACATGGCCTGCATGGGGTGCTTCTCCAGGCCCCAGATGCCGTTGTTGCCGACCACGATGACCACCGGCAGCTTCTGCCGGACCAGGGACTCGACGTCCATCAGGGAGAACCCGGCGGCGCCGTCGCCCATCAGCACGCAGATCTGGCGGTCCGGGTACGTGACCCGGGCCCCCATCGCGTAGCCCATGCCGGTGCCGAGGCAGCCGTACGGTCCCGGGTCGAGCCAGGTGCCCGGCCGGGCCGGCTCCAGGTACCGGCCGGCGTACGAGACGAAGTCGCCGCCGTCGCCGATGGTGACCGCGTCCGGGGCCAGCACCTTACGCAGCTCGCCGTAGATCCGGGCCGGCCGGATCGGGTCGGTCTCGGCGGCCATCGCCTCGGCGTCGCGGGCCCGGCCGGCGTCCTCCGCGGTACGCAGTCCGTCCACCCAGTCGGCGTGGTCGGCCCGCTTGCCGCCGAAGTCGGCCAGCGCGGTGAGGATCAGGCGCAGGTCACCGGCGGGCGAGACGGCGGTCTCGACGTGCCCGGCGCGCTGGCTGGGTGCGTCCACGATGTGCACCACCTGGGCGGCGCCGAACTCGCCGAAGCCGAGCCGGAAGTCCAGCGGCGTGCCGATCACCGCGACCACGTCGGCCTCGCTCAGCGCGGGACGCCGCGCCTTGGCGAACGCCAGCGGGTGCCCGGGTGGAAGCGCGCCGCGCCCCATGCCGTTGGTGAACACCGGGACGTGCAGGGCCTCGGCGGCGGCCCGGAGCGCGTCCACCGCGCCGCCGGTCCAGACGTCCGATCCGGCGATGATGACCGGCCGCTCGGCCTCGGCGAGCAGCGTGGCCGCCCGGGACACCTGGTCCGGGTCGGCCGCCTGCGCGGGCAGCTCGGGCGCCACCGGGGCGGGTGCGTCCTCGCTGGAGAACAGCACCTCCAGCGGCAGGTCCAGGAACGCCGGGCCGCGGTGCGCGGTGAGCGCGGCGGTCAGCGCGGCGGCCACCTCGCCCGGGATCGAGGCGGTGTCGGTCACCGTGGCGGCGTACTTGGTCACCGACCGGACCAGCGGGATGTGGTCGATCTCCTGCAGGCTGCCCGAGCCCCAGCGGAACGCGGGTGCCCGGCCGCCCAGCACCAGCACCGGCGAGGCGTTGAAGAACGCGCTGGTCAGGCCGGAGATGCCGTTGGTCACGCCGGGGCCGGCGGTGAGTACGGCGAGCCCGGGCCGGCGCTGCAGCTTGGCCACCGCCTCCGCGGCGAACACCGCGGACTGCTCGTGCCGGACGTCGTAGATTCCGAACCCGGCCTTGTGCGCGGCGTCGTAGATCGGGAACACGTGTCCACCGGAGAGGGTGAACATCTCGGTCACGCCGTACGCCCGCAGCGCCGCCAGCGCCAGGTCGCCGCCGTGGCCCTCGATCATGTCCGCCATGCCCACTCCCGCCGTCGCGATCGTCAAAGATGAATCGGTCTCACCCTAGCGACAGTCCGAGGAAACGTGCGATGTCCGAGACGACGTGGCGCGCGTCGTCCGCGATGGAGTCGCCGTTGCCGTAGCCGTAGGCCAGCACCATCGCCAGCAACGGCACCGCGACCAGCGCCACCAGGCTCACCAGAACCTGAAGGAACCGCAGAAACCGGCGGGGCCGGCGGGGGCGCTTCGGGCGCGGTGCGGGCGGTGCGGGCCGGGGCGCCGTCGCCCGGGCGGCCGGACGCCCCCCGGACACCGGACTCGTTCCCGACACCGGGCGCGCCGCGGAAACCGGACTCGTCCCCGACACCGGACTTGTCCCCGAAACCGGCCGGGCTCCCGACACCGGCCGGGCTCCGGACACCGGCCGGGCCGCGGACGTCCCCCGGGCCGACGGGCGGGCCGGCGAGACCGGACGAGTCGGCGGCGGCTCGCTCCGGTTGCCGGACGACCGTTCGTAGGAGGGAGGCCAGGACGGCTCGTCCGCCACGATCGTCCGGCTCGGATCCGGCGTCCAGGTCTCCGGCACGGCGTGCGGCCACGGGTCCACCGCCGGGCGCAGCGCCGTGCCGTCGGTCCGGGACGGGACCGTGTCCTGGTCGTCCACCGAGGGTTCGGCGGCCGGCGGCGGCACCAGGGACGCGGCGGGCACGCGTACCGTCTCGCTCTCCTTGCGCCGGGCCGACACCAACCGCAACTCCGCGGTCGGGCCCGGCGCCGCGGCCCCGGTCGCGAGCAGGGCCGCATCCGCCAGGATGCTGCCCTCGGCCACCACCAGCTCGGGCTGTTCGATCACCACCGGCGCCTCGTCCAGCGCGCGGTGCAGCAGCGTCGCCACCAGCGGGATCCGGCTGGCGCCGCCGACCAGGAAGACCCCGGCCAGCCGCCCGTCCGGCAGGTCGGCCCAGCGCAGCAGGCTCCGGGTGACCTGCACGGTCTGGTCGAGCACCGGCCGGGCCAGCTTCTCCAGCTCGTCCCGGGTCAAGTGCACCTCGCGGTTGACCAGCGGCACCACCAGGTCGGCGGACTGGGTGCGGGACAGCCGTTCCTTGGCGACCCGGACGTCGTCCCAGAGTTGACGCTGGGCCCGGCGCTCGGCCACCGTGGTCGGTTCCAGCAGGCGGGCCCACTCCGGCTGGTCGGCGAAAAGTGTGCCCAGATGGGCAACGACGGCGGCGTCCACGTCCAGCCCGCCGATGTCGTCCCGGCCGTCGACCGCCAGCACCTCGAAACCCTCGGCGGTACGCGCCACCACGCTCGCGTCGAACGTGCCGGCACCGAAGTCGTGCACCACCACGACCGACCCGATCGGCACGTCCCGGCCCAGCACCTCGGCGAAGTAGGTGGCCGCGGCGACCGGCTCGGCGACCAGGCGGGCACCCTCCAGCCCGGCCCGGGCGGACGCCTCGGCGAGCAGCGTCCGGCGGGCCGCGCCCCAGGTCGCCGGGCAGGTCAGCGTCACCTCGGGGCGGACCGGCCCGACCGCGCGGTGCCACTCCTCGGCGACCCGGGCGAGCACCCCGGCGATCAGGTCGACGACCGGCACCTCGCGGTCGGCGAGCAGCACCTCACCGTCGTCGATGCGCCGCTTGGGATTCGGCTCGAACCGGGCCGGGTCGATCCGGGAGCTGTGCACGGCGTCCCGCCCGACGAGCAGTTGCCCGTCCGGTTCGGCGTACACCGCGGACGGCAGCAGCGGCGAACCGTCGATCAGGATGGGCCGCGCCCGGCCGTCCGGCCAGCGGGCCACCGCCACGGTGTTCGAGGTGCCGAAGTCCACGCCGAGGGCGTGCCGCTTCTTCGGCGTACCCGGGTCGATGGACATGGGGCTGAGTGTAGGCGGTGTCCGGCCTCAGTTGATCTGCCAGCGCAGGTCACCGTCGTCGTCCCGGACACACCGCACCCGCCGGTCGTCCGCGGTGAGGCCGCGGGCGCCCGCCGGTTTGCACCGGTCGCCGACCTCCACCGGGCCCTGCACGGTCTCGTCCGGCACCGACGGCCCGACCAGGCCCGGCCGCGTGCTGGTCAAGGTCGGCTCGGGCGCCGGCTCCGGCGGGGCGATCACCGGGTCGGCCGGCGGATCGTCCGCCGGGGCGGCCGGCGTGGTCGGCGGTGTGGTCGCGGTCGTGGTGCCGGCCGGTGGCGCGGCCAGCGGCTTCGGTGGGCGGGTGGACGAGGCTCTGGCGCGGGGGGTGCGCGACGTGGCGACCGGATCCGGCCCGGCGGTCGTGGACGTCCGCACGGTCGGCGGGAGGCTCACCGCGGGAACCACCGGCGAGTGCCGGATCAGCGGCTCGACCGGCGCGGCGGCCCGCGGGCCGGTCTCCGGCGGACCGAACGTGACCCAGCCGATCACCCCGCACAGCAGGGCCTGACCGGTCGCCAGGGCGATGGCGACCCGCACGGTGCGGCGCACGGGGGGCGTGCTCGCAACCGGTTCCGTCACACCGGCGAACTGTATGGCAATCCGTCAATCTCCGCGAGACCCTAACGACCGGTGAACCGCGGCTTACGCTTCTCCACGAACGCGGTCGTGCCCTCCACCCGGTCCGCCGTGGCGAACAGGCCCGCGAACAGCTGACTCTCCCAGGCCAGGCCCGAGGCGAGATCGCGGTCCAGGCCGCCGTCGACCGCCAGCTTGGCGGCGCGCAGCGCCAGGGCCGGACCGGTGAGGTACGGCCGGAGCAGCTCCACCGCGACCGGGTACACCTCGCCGGCCGGCACCACCCGGTCGGCGAGACCGATGCGCAGGGCCTCGTCGGCGTCCACCATGCGGCCCGAGAAGATCAGGTCCTTGGCCCGGGCCGGGCCGATCAGGCGGGCCAGCCGCTGGGTGCCGCCGGCGCCCGGGATGAGGCCCAGTTTGATCTCCGGCTGACCCAGTTTCGCGTCCTCGGCCACCACCCGCCAGTCGCAGGCCAGCGCGAGTTCGCAGCCGCCGCCCAGGGCGTACCCGGTGATCGCGGCGACGGTCGGCTTGCCGATCCTGGCGACCGCGTCGAACGCCGCGGACAGTGCGGTGGCCCGGACCGTCATCTCCGGGTAGCCGATGCTGGTGAACTCGGTGATGTCGGCCCCGGCCGCGAAGACCTTCTCCCCGCCGTACACCACCACCGCGCGGATCTCCGGGTCGGCCACCGCGGCCTCCGCCGCCGCCCGCAACTCCTCCTGCACCTGGGTGCTCAGCGCGTTCATCGGGGGCCGGGTCAGCCGGATCGTGCCAATGCCGTCGGTGCTCTCCAGAGTCACGAACTCGCCCACGCGCGTCGCCTCCCTCTCAGCGGTTCCGGTCAGCCTACGACCGGGTACGTAAGGTGGGTGGAGGGAGGCGGGATGATCACCTACTACCGGGACCGGGACGTGCTGGTCACCTCGACCGGCGTCCGGATGGGCGGCCGCGAATACCGGCTCGGCGACCTGCGCCAGGTCTGGCACCGCCGCGGCCGGCGCTCCTGGACCCGGGTGGCCGGGCGGGGCGCGCTGGGCCTGGCCATCCTCGCCCCGGTGGCGATCGGCCTGATCGGCATCGGCGTGGCCGTCCTGATCCACGCGTCCACCGGCACCACCGTGGCGCTGGTCGGCGGCGGCATCCTGATCGGCCTGGCCGCCGCGCCGCTGGCCGACTTCCTGCTCGAGCACGTCGACCGCTCCTACGACCGGGGCAGCCGCTGCCTGGAGATCTGGGCCCGGATCCGCGACGGCGAGGTGCTGCTGCTGCGCACCGACGACGCGCAGCGCTTCGGTCAGATCTATCGGGCCCTGCAGCGTGCACTGGACAGCGGGTCCGTGCCGCGTTAGCCGATTTCCGGATTTCCCCGCGCCGACCTCACCTGATCACTCACGATCAGAAGACAATGAACACCACCCAGGTACGCCCCACAGGCATCGAGCGCACCTTCGGCGACGACGAGATCATCGTCACGAAGACCGACCTCCGGGGCATCCTCACCTACGCCAACGACGTCTTCCTGCGCATCTCGGCACTCACCGAGGACGAGGCGATCGGGCAGCCGCACAACATCATCCGCCATCCGGACATGCCCCGGTCCGTGTTCAAGCTGCTCTGGGACACGGTCAAGGACGGCCGGGAGTTGTTCGCGTACGTGGTGAACATGGCCTCCGACGGCGCGCACTACTGGGTGCTGGCACACGTCACGCCGTCGCTCGACGCGGACGGGAAGGTAGTCGGCTTCCACTCCAACCGGCGCCGGCCGGACCCCGCCGCGGTCACCGCGGCCGCCGAGTTCTACGCGCAGCTGCGCGCCGAGGAGCGCCGGCACGACAGCTCCCCGGCCGCGCTGGACGCCTCCTGGACGATGCTCCAGCAGGCCCTGGCCGCACGCGGTCAGACATACGAGGAGTACGTCTGGGAGCTGACCAACGGAGGCAACCCGTGATCCGGCGTACCGCGAGTGGCCACCCGTCCACACCGGACCAGGCCGTGGCCCTGGACCGGATCGCCGAGGTGTGCCGCCGGGCCTCCGCCGGCGACCTCGAGGTGCGGCTCGAACCGCTCGGCGACTCGGAGGCGGCGATCGCCACCCGGACCGCGCTGAACGGTCTGCTGGACATGGTCGACGCGTTCGTCCGGGAGTCCGGTGCCGCCTCCGAGGCCGCCGCCGAGGGCCGCTTCCACCGCCGGTTCCTGACCCGTGGCATGCGCGGCGTGTTCCGCCTCGCCGCCGAGCAGATCTCCGCGTCCGGCGCCGCGATGCACACCTCGGCGGAACGGGTGACCGAGGCGGCCCGCTCCCGGCTGGCGCTCGCCGACGAACTGGAGTCGGCCGTGCTCACCGTCTCCGAGCAGGTGGCCACGGCGGCGACCGAGATGGGCTCGTCCGCGAACGGGCTGAGTGACTTCGCCCGCGACGCGGTCGCCGACGCGGAGCGGGGCCTGAGCACGGTGACGTCGCTGCGTACCGCGTCGGACCAGATCCGGCGCGCGGTCGACCTGATCAATCAGGTGGCGTCGCAGACCCGGCTGCTCGCGCTGAACGCCACCATCGAGGCGGCCCGGGCCGGCGAGGCGGGCCGCGGCTTCAGCGTGGTGGCCGGCGAGGTCAAGACGCTGGCCAACGAGACCAGCAGCTCCAGCGAGGAGATCATGGGCCAGGTCACCACGGTCCAGCAGGCCGCGGCGGACGCGGTCGGCGTGCTGGAGGCGGTGACCGACAGCATCCGCGAGATGGGCACCCTGGTGAGCGGCATCGCGGCCGCGGTCGACGGCCGCCACGACTCCGGGCTGACCGGGCTGTCCCAGCTCGCCGAGGTGCTGCGGTCCGAGGTGCACCGGTTCGTGTCCACCGCCCGCCAGGCCTAGAGCTCAGCCGGCGGCGTAGAGCGCGTCGATGTCGGCCCGGCCGGGCAGGGAGTTGCTGGCACCCACCTGGCGCACGCAGGCCGCCCCGGCCGCGTTGGCCCAGCGCACCGCGTCCACCACGTCCCGGCCCTCGCCCCAGGCGACGGCCAGGGCGCCGGTGAACGCGTCCCCGGCGGCGGTGGTGTCGGAGACGTCCACCCGGAACGGCGCCACCGTCTCGTTGCGGCCGTCGCGGTCGGCGTACCAGGAGCCGGCACCGCCCAGCGTGAGCACCACCCGGGGCACCAGGCGCAGCAGGGCGTCCAGGTCGGGCTCCGCGCGGCCGGTCAGGGCCTGCGCCTCGCCCTGGTTCACCACCAGCAGGTCCACCGCGGCGAGCAGTTCCGGCGACAGCTCCCGGGCCGGCGCCGCGTTCAGGATCACCCGGGTGCCGCCGGACCGGGCGGCCCGGGCGGCCGCGGTCACCGTGGCGTCCGGGATCTCCTGTTGGCAGAGCAGCACGTCGGCGGCGGCGATGGCGGCGGTCTCCGCATCGGTGAGGTCGGCGAACGTGCGGTTCGCGCCGGGGCTCACGATGATCGAGTTCTCGCCGGCCCGGTCCACCATGATGATCGCGACCCCGGAGTCGCCGTACGCCGTGCGCAGGTGGGTGGTGTCGACGCCGGAGGCGCGGAGCCGGGCGTCGATGGTGACGCCGAACGCGTCCGAGCCGATCGCGCCGAGGAACGTGCACCGGCCGCCGGCACGCGCCGCGGCGATGGCCTGGTTGGCGCCCTTGCCGCCGGGGGTCATCACGAAGCCGTCGCCGAGCACCGTCTCGCCGGGCCGCGGCAGGCGCTCGGCCAGGCCGACCAGGTCCATGTTCGCGCTGCCCGCGACGACGATCCGCGGTGGCGTGCCGTCGGCCATGGTGTCTCCCCTACGCGGCCCGGGCCGTGTACCGGTCGCCCGTGCGCTGCACCACCAGGGGTAGCCCGAACGTCTTCGACAGGTTCTCCGCGGTCATCGTCTCGGCCAGCAGGCCGGCCGCCACCACGGTGCCCTCGCGCAGCAGCATGGCGTGGGTGAAGCCGGGCGGGATCTCCTCGACGTGGTGGGTGACCAGGACCATGGCCGGTGCGTCCGGGTCGGCCGCCAGCTCGCTGAGCCGGGCCAGCAGCTCCTCGCGGCCGCCGAGGTCGAGCCCCGCGGCCGGCTCGTCCAGCAGCATCAGCTCCGGATCGGTCATCAGGGCCCGGGCGATCAGGGTGCGCTTGCGCTCGCCCTCGGAGAGGGTGCCGAACTCCCGGTCCACCAGCGGGCCCATGCCGAGCTGGTCGAGCAGCGCCCGGGCCCGGCCCTCGTCCTGCGGGTCGTAGCTCTCCCGCCACCGGCCGACCACCGACCACGCCGCGGTGACCACCACGTCGAGCACCCGCTCGGCCGGCGGCACCCGCTCGGCGAGCTGGCCGGTGGAGAGGCCGATCCGGGTCCGCAGCTCGTTGACGTCGGTGCGGCCGAGCCGTTCGCCGAGCACGTACGCGGTGCCGCGGGACGGGTGCAGGCGGGCCGACGCGAGGTTGAGCAGCGTGGTCTTGCCGGCGCCGTTCGGGCCCAGTACCACCCAGCGCTCGTCCAGTTCGACCTGCCAGGTCACGTCGCGGAGCAGATGGCTGCCGCCGCGGATGACGCTCAGCCGGTCGAAGGCGATGACGGTGTCGTCGTCCGGCGGACGGGGTACGGGAACAACAGCTTCGAGCACCCGTCCATCCAACCACGCACCGGTCGGGGGCCTCGCGACGGCCGCCGCGTGCCTCACCCGGTGGTCGAACCGAACACCTCGTCACGGACCGCGTCCAGCGCGGTGCGCAGCGCGCCGTGCAGCACCGGCTCCGCGGCCACCCCGGTGACCGTCACCTTCGGTGCGACCAGGGTGATCGCCGCGACCTCCCGCTCGACCCGTTCGGCGAGCGCGGTGCCGCCGGCCTTGCCCACCTCGCCGGCCAGCACCACCAACGGCGGATCGAGGACCACGCAGGTGGCGGCCACGCCGAGCGCGAGCCGGCCGGCCAGCTCGTCCAGCACCGGCTCGCCGGCCTCGCCCGCGGCCACCGCCGCGCGCACCACGTCGGCGCCCTCGGCACCGCGGAAGCCGTGCTGCCGGCCGATCGCCTTCGCCGCCTCGCCGCCGACCAGGGCCTGGAACGCGCCCCGCACGCCGCGCCGGGACACGTTGCGCGGCACCTCCGCACCCGGCACCGGCAGCCAGCCGATCTCCCCGGCGGCGCCGGTCGCACCCTGGTGCAGCCGGCCGTCGATCATCGTGGCCAGGCCGACGCCGCGGTCGACCCAGATCAGGACGAAGTTGTCGACGCCGGCGGCCGCGCCGCTGTGCGCCTCGGCGACCGCGGCCAGGTTCACGTCGTTGCCGAACGACACCGGCGTGCTGAGGTCGCGGCGCAGGTCGTCGAGGAGCCCGCGGTGCCAGCGGGGCAGGTCGTACGCGAAGGAGATCTCGCCGCTCTTCGGGTCGACCAGGCCGGGCGTGCCGAGCACCACCCGGCGTACCGACGCGGTGTCGGTGCCGGCCCGGGCCGCGGCCTGGACCACCGCGCTGTGCACCACGCCGACCGGGTCGTCGGTGTCCTTGGTGGACTGCTCGACCCGGCCGACGACCGCGCCGGTGATGTCCGCACAGGCGGCCACCACCAGGTCCGGGCCGACGTCGACGCCGATGACGTGGGCGCTACCGGGAGTCACCGCGTACAACTGCGCGTTGGGCCCGCGGCCACCGGCCTGCTCGCCCACCCGGCGCACCAGGCCGCGCTCTTCCAGGCGTTCCACGAGCTGGGAGGCGGTGACCTTGCTGAGCCCGGTCATCTCGCCGAGCTGTGCGCGCGTCAGCGGTCCGCGGTTGAGCAGGAGTTCCAGCGCCGCGCGGTCGTTGAGCGCGCGCAGCAGCCGGGGTGTCCCCGGGAGGCGGGAGGCGGCCATACCAAGTCCCCTAGATTTAGGATGATTTCCCATACGGATCGGCGCACAGCACGTAGCCGCAGCGTAACGGTCCTCCCACCGGTCGACTGCAGCGCGTGGCCGATAGACACCGGGCGATCATGGCAGTTGTCGGCCCCCGAGGGCCAGACCCGTCCCACGGCGGAGGACTTGAACGTGTTCAAGAATTGCCCTACGATCATGGTGACCGTAGTTGAACACGTTCAAGAAGGTGGCAGCCGTGGATCACAAGGTCTGGATGTATCTGGTCTACCTGGCGATCAGCGTCGGGCTGACGGTGTGGGTGGCGACCACGCTGTCCCGCAACGGCCTGGTCTTCCTGGAGGACGTCTTCTCCGACGCCAAGCTCGCCAAGGCCGTCAACCACCTGCTGGTGATGGGCTTCTACCTGCTCAACCTCGGTTACGTCGCGGTGGCCATGCGGTCCGGCGCGGCCGTGCCGGACACCAGCCGGGCGCTGGAGACGCTGTCCTGGAAGATCGGGCTGGTGCTGCTGGTCCTCGGGGTCCTGCACTTCTTCAACGTGTTCTTCCTCAACCGCTACCGCCGCGGGCGCCTGCGCCAGCAGCAGGGACAGCCGCCGCTGCCGCCCGCCGGCCGGCTGCCGCACCACCCGCAGCAGCCACCGGCCGCCGGCCCGCGCGGCCCCTGGCCCGGCGCGGGCGGTCCCGGCCTGTCGCCCGGCCCGGCGCAGGCCTGACCACGATGACCGCCGCACCCGCCGATCCGGTCGATGCCGGCGCCGACCGGATCGGCTCCTTCACGGTCCTCTACGACGCGGGCTGCCCGATCTGCCGGGCCGCCCGGCGCTGGCTGGCCGGCCGCGACCACCTCGTCCCGCTGGAGTTCCTGCCGGCCGGCTCGGCGCCGGCCCGGTCCCGCTTCCCCGGTCTCGACCACGGCGCCAGCCTCCGGGACCTCACCGTGATCGCGGACACCGGCGCGGTCTACGTCGGCGACGGCGCCTGGCTGGCCTGCCTCTGGGCGCTGGCCGACTACCGGGGCATGGCGGAACGGCTCGGCTCGCCGGCCCTGCTGCCGGCGGCACGCCGGTTCATCGCGGCGGCCGCAGCGGTGCGCCGGCAGACCCGGGAGGCGGACTACGGTGACGGATGTGACGACCGCTGCCGATGACGACGCCGCCGACCAGCCGACCGCGGCCCCGGACGCGGCGGGCGCGGACGCGACGGCGTCCGGCGAGGAGAAGCCGCGCCGGGCGCGGGGCGAGCAGACCCGGCAGCTGATCCTGGAGACCGCGCTCCGGCTGTTCCGCGAGCGGGGGTACGCCGAGACCACCATGCGTGCCGTCGCCAAGGAGGCGGGCGTCGCGGTCGGTAACGCGTACTACTACTTCGACTCCAAGGAACACCTGATCCAGGGGTTCTACGACCGCAACCAGCAGGCGCACCGGCTCGCCGCGCAGGCGGTGCTCGACGCCGAGAAGGACTTCGCCGCCCGGTTACGCGGCGTGCTGCACGCGGGTATCGACGTCAACCAGCCGTATCACTCGTTCGCCGCCACGTTCTTCAAGACCGCGGCCGAACCGTCCTCCCCGCTGAGCCCGTTCTCCCGGGAGTCGTCGGCGGCCCGGGAGGCGGCCATCGCGATTTTCCGGGACGTGGTGGAGGGCTCCGGCGCGAAGCTCGACCCCGAGCTGCGCCGTGAGTTGCCCGAGCTGCTGTGGCTGGGCTGGATGGGCGTGGTGCTGTTCTGGGTCTACGACCACTCGCCGGAGCAGCGCCGGACCCGGCGGCTGATCGACGGCGCGGTGCCGCTCATCGACCGCCTGGTCGCGCTGTCCCGGCTGCGCGTCCTGCGCCCCGCTCTGCGCCAGGTGCTCGCCCTGATCGACACCGTACGTTCTGACGATTGAATTAACTGAGAGTAACCATCGCCTAATCCCCGCGCGTGCTTTCCGCCCGGCCGTGGGGGGAAGTTCGGATCTGTTGCCCGAGTCTGGCCAGCCGAACGGCCAATTCCGGTACGCAGTGCTTCCGGCGCCCGCCGGTCACCACGTAGCGTTACGCCCCGGTAGGTGATCCTGGGGACGTCGTGGGGATCCCGGGCTTCGGGACCAGTTCGAGATCCCCACGACAGGTAACAGTGCGCCGGGCACCTCGCGATCTCGGGAGCGGTCAGCGAGGTGTCCGGCGCACGCCGTACCGGCAGGTCACACCGCGGCGGACGTCTTCACCAGGGTGCGGATCTGGCGCAGCAGCACGGACAGGGCGGCCAGGTCGGCCGGCGAGTCCTCGACGTCACCCATGGCGTTGCCGGCCCGGGCGATCGAGGCGGCATTCACCTGTTCCCACTCCGACACCCGGTCCTCGGGAGCACTGTCCGGCGGCGTCGAATGCAGCACCTCGGCGGTCAGCCCGGCGAGCGCGGAGTACAGGTCGTACCGCAACGCCATCCGGGCCAGCGTCTGCCACCGGTCACCCCGCGGCAGCTGGGATATCCGGGACAACAGCAGATCGATCTGGAACCGCTCGGAGATGACGAAGTAGACCTTCGCCACCTCGGTGACGTCCTGCCCGGTCGCGGTCGCCGTCTCGAGGATGTCGAACAGGCCGAAGCCGTACACCACCCGGCAGAGCGATTCGGCCAGGTCCGCCGGGATGCCCCGCTCGGTGAACTCCACCGCCGTCTCGGCCATCGACTCGCGTTCCGCGCCGACCAGCACCTCCGGCAACTGCGCCAGCAGCGAAGCCACCCCGGGCCGCAGCCGGGCGATCTCGCCGGCCACGTCGATCGGCGAGCGCCGGTTGCTGACCAGCCACCGCACCGCCCGGTCGAGCAGCCGCCGGGTCTCCAGGTAGACCAGCGTCTGCGCCCCGGTGGGCACCCGGTTGTCCAGCGCCTCCGCCCCGGCCCACAGCTCGGGCAGGCCGAACACGTCGCGCACCACGACGTACGCCCGCACCACGTCGGCCGCGGACGCGCCGCTCTCCTCCATCGCCCGGAAGACGAACGACGTGCCGCCGCCGTTGACCACCTCGTTCACCACGGCCGTGGAGATGATCTCTCGGCGCAGCCGGTGCCCGGCCATCCGCGCGGCGAACCGCTCCCGCAACGGTGTGGGGAAATACCCGGCCAGCACGTCGGTGGTCCAGGCCTCGTCGACCAGCGGATCCGCGAGCACCTCGCGCTCCAGACCGATCTTGACGTACGCCAGGAGCACGGCGAACTCCGGCGGGGTGAGTCCCTCGCCCGCCTCGTACCGGGCGGCCAGTTCCTTGTCCGTCGGCAGCGCCTCGAGTTCCCGGTTGAGCTGCCCGCTCTTCTCCATCGCGGTGAGCATCCGGCGGTGCACCGGCAGCAGCGAGTGGGCCTGGGCCCGGGCGTTGCCGAGCGCGTTCGCCTGCTCGTAGTTGTCCCGCAGCACCAGCGCGGCGACCTCCTCGGTCATCGCGGCCAGCAACTCGTCGCGCTCCCGGAGGGTCAGTTCGCCGTCGGTGACCGCGCCGCCCAGCAGGATCTTGATGTTGACCTCGTGATCGGAGCAGTCCACGCCGGCCGAGTTGTCGATGAAGTCGGTGAAGATCCGGCCGCCCGCCGGCTCCTCGCCGGCCCCGGCCGGCCCGCCGAAGCGGGCGAACTCGATCCGGCCGTGCTGGGTCAGGCCCAGGTTGCCGCCCTCGCCGACGACCTTGACCCGCAGGTCTCGGCCGTTCACCCGGATCGCGTCGTTGGCCTTGTCGCCCACGTCCGCGTGCGACTCGCCGGCCGCCTTCACGTAGGTGCCGATGCCGCCGTTCCACAGCAGGTCCACCGGTGCGGTGAGAATCGCCCGGATCAGCTCCGGCGGGCTCACCGCGGCCACGTCACCCAGGCCCAGCGCCGCCCGGGCCTCGGGCGAGACCGGAATCGACTTGGCGGTACGCGGGTACACGCCGCCGCCGGCACTGATCGTCGTGGGGTCGTAGTCGGACCAGGACGAACGCGGCAGGTCGAACAGCCGGCGGCGTTCGGCGTACGAGGTCGCCGGGTCCGGGTCGGGGTCCAGGAAGATGTGCCGGTGGTCGAACGCGGCGACCAGCCGGATGTGCTCGGACAGCAGCATCCCGTTGCCGAACACGTCGCCGGACATGTCCCCGATGCCGACCACGGTGAAGTCCTGCGACTGGGTGTCCACGCCCAGGTCCCGGAAGTGCTTCTTCACCGACTCCCACGCGCCCCGGGCGGTGATGCCCATCTTCTTGTGGTCGTACCCGGCCGAACCGCCCGACGCGAACGCGTCGCCCAGCCAGAAGTCCTTGCTCACCGAGATCTCGTTGGCGAGGTCGGAGAACGTGGCCGTGCCCTTGTCCGCGGCCACCACCAGGTAGGGGTCGTCGCCGTCGTGGCGCACCACGTCGCGCGGCGGCACGATCTTGCCGCTGAGGATGTTGTCCGTGACGTCCAGCATCGCGGTGATGAAGACCCGGTAACAGGCCACCGCCTCGTCCCGGTCGCCCGGCTTCTGCTTGAGCACGAAGCCGCCCTTCGCGCCCACCGGCACGATCACCGCGTTCTTCACCATCTGCGCCTTGACCAGGCCGAGGATCTCGGTCCGGAAGTCCTCGCGCCGGTCGGACCAGCGCAGGCCGCCGCGGGCCACCGCGCCGTACCGCAGGTGCACGCCCTCGAAACGCGGCGAGTAGACGAAGATCTCGTACTTCGGGCGGGGCTGCGGCAGGTCCGGGATCGCCTGCGGGTCGAGCTTGAACGCGATGTAGGACTTGGGCCGCTGATCGGAACCGCGCTGGAAGAAGCTGGTCCGCAGGGTGGCGGAGATCAACGTGAGGTACGACCGCAGGATCCGGTCCTGGTCCAGGCTGTCCACGTCGTCCAGCAGCCGGTTGACCTGCTCGACCAGGTCGGCCGTCGCCCGGGCCCGCTCCTGCTCGCCCATCTGGAGCCGGGGCGAGAAACGGGTCTCGAACAGCTGCACCAGCAGCCGGGCGATCTCCGGGTAGGCGATGAACGTCGACTCCACGTACCGCTGGGAGAACACCGCGCCGGTCTGCCGCTGGTACTTGGCGTACGCGCGCAGCACCACCACCTGCCGCCAGGTGAGTCCGGCGCGCAGCACCAGCTCGTTGAAGCCGTCCACCTCCGCCTCGCCCCGCCACGCCGCGGCGAACGCGTTCTCCATCTGCGGGCGGACCTCGGCCAGCTCCCGATGGTCGTCCGGCGGCAGCAGACCGAAGTCGTACAGGTAGACCGTGCCGTCGCCGCGGCGAAGCTCGTACGGGCGCTCGTCGACCACCCGCACACCCAGCGAGTGCAGCACCGGCAGCACCGCGGACAGCATCATCGGCTCGCCGTACCGGTAGACCTTGAACCGGACGTCGTTCTCGTCCGGCTCGGCGGTGCCCGTGGTGGTCAGGTGCCGCTTGCGGTACAGGTGCATCTCCAGCTGGCCCGGCTCCTCCAGCAACTCCAGCTTGGCCAGGTCCTGGACCGCCTCGTACGGCGTGTGCCCGTCCTTGTAGCCGTCCGGGAACGCGGCGGCGTACCGGCCGAACAGGCCCTTCGCCGGCTCGTCGCCCAGCTTGCGCTCCAGCACCAGGGAGAAGTCGTCGTCCCACATCCGGGTGGCGTCGGCCAGTTGCTCGGCCAGCGCGTTCGGGTCCACCGGTCCGGGCGGATCGGCCGGGTCGGTACGCACCACGAAGTGCACCCGGGCGAGCATCCGCTCGGTGACCCGGGTGGTGTAGTCCACCCCGATGCCGTTCAGCTCGCGCAGCAGGATCTCCTGCATGCACAGCCGGTTCGCGGTGGTGAAGCGGTCCCGGGGCAGGTAGATCAGGCAGGAGATGAACCGGCCGTACCCGTCCCGGCGCAGGAACAGCCGCAGCTGCCGGCGCCCGGCCATCCGCAGCACGCCGACGACCGCCTCGTACAGGTCATCGGTCTTGATCTGGAACAGCTCGTCCCGCGGGTACGTCTCGAGGATCTGCAGCAGGTCCTTGCCGGAGTGCCCGCGCGGCGACAGGCCGGAGCGGTCCAGCACCTCCATCACCTTGCGCCGCACCACCGGCAGTTCCCGCACGCTGGTGCGGTACGCCGACGAGGAGAACAGGCCGAGGAACCGGCGCTCGCCGACCACGTCGCCCTGCGCGTCGAAGACCTTGACGCCGATGTAGTCCAGGTAGGCCGAGCGGTGCACGGTGGCCCGGGAGTTGGCCTTGGTGATCACCAGCAGCCGCTTCTCCAGCGCCCGCTGGTACGCCTCCGGGGCCAGCGAGGACAGCTTGCGCGGGGTGCCGATGCCCCGGAGGATGCCCAGCCCGGAGCCCTGCACCGCGGTCAGCACGTCCTCCTGGAGCGCGTACTCCCGGTAGCCGAGGAACGTGAAGTGATCGTGCGCGAGCCACTTCAACAGCTCGATGGTGTCGGTGACGTCCTTGTCCGGCACCGGCAGCTTCGCGTCCGAACCCCGCGCGGTGGCCAGCTCGTCCGCGATGACCAGCGCCCGCTGGCGCATGCGCGGCCAGTCCTCGACCGCGTCCCGGACGTCGGTGAGCACCCGCCGGACCTCGTTGTGCAGCTGCTCGCGGGCCTCCGGGTCACGGACCGGATCCAGCTCGATCCGGATCCAGCTCTCCACGATGTCGCCGTCGATCGCGTCGTCCGGCTCCACGTCCGCCTCGACCTGGGCGAGCGCGCCGAGCGGCTCCCGGCGCACCACGATCAGCGGATGCACCAGCAGGTGGATCTGCAGCTGATGCGCGGTGAGCAGGGCGCTGACCGAATCGACCAGGAACGGCATGTCGTCCGTCACGATCTGCAGCACCGAATGCGGCTCGCCGGAGTCCGGGGCGCTGATCGCGAGCTGCAACTGCCCGGGCAGCCGCTCGGTGGCCAGGTCGCGGTGGGCCAGCGCGGCGGCGTACATCTCCTCCGGGGTGTAGCCGACCAGTTCCTCGTCGGGGGCGAACCGCCAGAACCGGTCCACCAGCGCCGCCGTGGTGTGGTCCTCCCCCGCCAGCGCGACCGCCGCGGCGACCAGCCGCTCGGCGTTGGGCAGCGGCTCCTCGAGCTCGCTGTCCTCGGATGCACCGAGACGTCCGGTCAGAGCGAGGCCCGGGCCGGGAACAAAATCCAGCTCGGGCTCGGAATCGGTCGCTGCCTCGTCGGCGACAGCCATGCCTGGCACTCCCCTCACCCACGACGTTGTGGGTTCGACGCGTCGGAGGTCAGCCTACGGCGTGCGGCGGCGGGCGTGGCGGACGGCCGTCGGTCACGCCCAGGTCGCGAATGTGCCGTTCCTCCGCGAAATTTGATACTTGTCACCCGTGCTGGGACAACGACACTGGCTTGCTCCGATTACCGTTCCCTCAGTTTCCGAAGAACAACTACCCCCGGGAGGGAGACCTCATGCGCCGCACCCCGCAACCCGGCCGCGGCCGCCTCAGGGCCGCCCGCCGGACCACCGGCACCCTGGCGACGCTCGTTCTGCTGGCCGGTGGCCTGGTCGCGTGCGGCAGCGAAGGCCCCGGCGACACGGTGGACGCCTTCCTGACCGGGTGGAAGAGCGGTGACTTCGGCAAGGTCGGGTTCGTGACCGCGGACGGCGGCTCGATCGCCGCGGCCAAGGTGGTCGAGGAGATCGGCGCCCTCTCCGGGGACCTGCCGCAGGCGTCGTTCGTGGTGTCGACGGCCGGTGCGGCCAAGGTCACCGGCGAGATCGCCAGCGCCCCGATCAAGCTGGACTGGACGCTGCCCGGCGGCGCGCCGTGGTCGTACCAGAGCACGGTCCGGCTGACCGAGCGGGACAGCGACGGCTGGCGGGTCATCTGGGAGCCGTCGATCCTGCACAGCGAGCTGAGCATCGGCGACCGGCTGGAGCTGCGCCGGGTGCGGCCCCCGCGGGCCAACATCCAGGACGCCGCCGGAAAGCCGCTGGTGCAACTGCGCCCGACCGTGATGGTCGGGGTGAGCCCGGAGAAGATCACCGACCTGCCGAAGCTGACCACCGCGCTCGGCACGGCGTTCAAGAAGATCAACCGCACGGTCGACCTCTCCGACCTCAAGGCCCGGGTGGAGAAGGCGGACAAGGGCGCGTTCATCGACGTGGTCCTGCTCCGCCGGCCGGACTACGACAAGATCCGCGACGAGATCCGGCCGCTGGACGGCACCGTGTTCCGCGAGGAGGACCGCGACCTGCCGCCCAGCCGGGAGTTCGCCCGGGCCCTGATCGGCACGGTCGATCCGGCCACCCGCGACGACCTCACCGCCAACGCCGACACGATCAGTCAGGGCGACATGGTCGGGCACGGCGGACTGCAGCAGAGGTACGACGTCCAGCTGCGCGGCGTCGCCGGTCAGTCCGTGGTGATCGCCCGCCGGTCCGCCGAAGGCTCGGTCACCGACACGAAGATCCACACCGTCGACCCCCAGCCCGGCACGCCCATCAAGATCACACTCGATCAGCGGGTGCAGACCGCGGCGGACCGGGCCGTGGCAGCGGAGAAGCGGCCCAGTTCGCTGGTCGCCATCCGGGTCAGCGACGCCTCCGTGCTCGCCGTCGCCGAAGGACCGGACGGCGGCTCGGTCAACCACGCCATGACCGCCCAGGTGCCGCCCGGCTCCACCTTCAAGATGGTGTCCACGTTCGGCCTGCTGCAGAAGAAGCAGGTCACCCCGAACACCGTGGTCGACTGCCCGAAGACCAAGTCGGTCGGCGCGCGCCCGTTCAAGAACTCGCACAACATGGCGCTCGGCCGGGTGCCGTTCCGCACCGACTTCGCCAAGTCCTGCAACACCGCGTTCGTGAACCTGGCCCCGAAACTGGGCGCCGACGGCCTGCGCACCGCCGCCACCACCCTCGGCCTGGGCACCGAGTGGGACCTCGGCGTCAAGGCGTTCAGCGGCAAGGTGTCCGACGGCAACAGCCCGGCCGAGCTGGCCGCCGCCGCGTTCGGCCAGGGCACCACGGTGGTCAGCCCGATCGCCATGGCCAACGCCACCGCGTCGGTCGCCCGCGGTCAGTTCCAGCAGCCGAAGCTGGTCCTCGATCCGGCGCCGGGCAATCCCGCCGCGGCCGGCCCGAAACTGGACGACGCGGTGGTGGCGCCGCTGCGCGAGATGATGCGCGAGGTGGTCACGAAGGGCACCGGCACGGCGTTGCGCTCGGTCAAGGGCGGGCCGGTGCACGGCAAGACCGGCACCGCGGAGTTCCAGACCGGATCGCAGGAGACGCACGCCTGGTTCGTGGGCTGGCAGGGCGACATCGCGTTCGCGGTGATGGTGCAGAAGGGCGGGGCCGGCGCGGACGCCGCCGTGCCGATCGTCGGCCGCTTCCTGAACGGCCTGAACAGCTAGGTCCTGCTCCCGTGGGCCTCGTGAGCGCGAGGCGAGGTCCACGGGACGGAACCTGGTACGCCACGGCCGGAGGGCGGGCGCACCTGGTCGGGGCGCCGACCGGAGGGGCACTTGCGCTGGAGGCGGCCGCCGCCGGACTTTCCGTCGACCGCTGCCCCGCCTTACCCGACGCCCGGCGGGAAACCCCCGCGGTGGACGGCCGAACCGGGACGGACCACTAGGAGATGTCGGCCGGTTCCTCGGGGCCGATGTCGAACGCGGGACGCTGCACCGGCAGGGAGAACCCCTCGACCGGCGCGGGCCGCGGGCGGAGCATGCCGGGCCGGGTGGCGGGCAGCGGTTCGGAGTCCAGGAGCGGCGCGGAGCCGAGCGGGCGGGGCACGGGGCCAGGGCGCGGTTGTCCGCCGTCAGCTTCCGCTCCGCCGGGCGCTCCGGGCTCGCCGGCGAGCGGGTCGGCGTCGTCGCCGGTCCACTCCGCGGCGTCATCCGGGTCGAGCTCCGCCCTCGCCTCGGCGGGCTGGATGTCCGGGAGAGCTCCGTTCAACTCGCCCGAGGCGCCGGACCGCAGCTCGGTGTCGGCGTCCAGCTCGGCGGGGCTATCGGGCCCCAGCTCAGCATCGGAATCCGACTCGGCATCAGCAGCCAGCTCAGCATCAGCAGCCAGCTCAGCATCAGCGTCCAGCTCGGCGTCAGCGTCCAGCTCGGCGTCAGCGTCAGCAACCAACTCAGCATCAGCGTCAGCAGCCAGCCCAGCGTCAGCGTCAGCAACCAACTCAGCATCAGCGTCAGCAGCCAGCCCAGCGTCAGCGTCAGCGTCAGCGTCCAACTCAGCGTCAGCGTCAGCGTCCAACTCAGCGTCAGCAGCCAGCTCGGCGTCAGCGTCTAGCTCGGCCCGAGCGTCTAGCTCAGCGACTGCGTTCAGCTCGGCTTCGGCCAGGTCACCTTCGGCACCGGGGTAAGAGCCGACACCCAGATCGGGACCAGCACCCAGATCGGAGTCGAGGGGCAACACGGCATCGGCGACGACGACCTCGGTGCCGTGCGCGGAATCCAGCTCGGCGCCGGAGCCCAACACCGCTTCGACCACGACGACCTCGGCATCCACGGCGGAAGCCGGCTCAGCCCCGGCGATGACCACCTCGGCGCCGGTCACCGGGACCAGCTGAGCACCGACGGCCTCAGCACCCGGTCCGGAGCGCGCAGGCCTCAGCAGCCCGCCACCAGCACCGGCACCGGCACCGGCACCGCCACCAGCGCCGGCACCGGGCACCCGATCGACCGACCATCCGCCGTCGATCTCCGCGGTCGCGGCCCGGTCGCGGCCCAGTGCCGGCCGGTCCTCGTCCGGGGCGGCCGGCACCTCGTCGTCGTCCCGCATGCCCGGCATGGTGACGGCCGGCCGGACCGCTTCCTCCGGCGTATCCGGGCGGTTGCTGCCGCCGGACGTCCCGGCCACCGCCGGCGGAACCTCGTCCCGGGCCGCCCGCAGTTCCCGCACCGGTTCGGCGTCCTCGCCGGCCTCGCGCCGGGCCGCCACCAGGTCCGGCCGCGGCGCCACGGTGCGCACCGGCGCCAGGCCGGCCACCAGGGCCGACGTGATCTCCTCGGCGTGTACCCCGTCCGGGTCGTAGTCCGGGTCGAAGACGGTGATCTCCACGCCCAGGCAGTGCGGCGTGTCCACCAGGCCGGCGAGCAGCAGTTCCAGTTCGGGGAACGCGATCCCGCCCGGTGACGGCGCGTCCACCGCGGGCATCACCGCCGGGTCGAGCACGTCGACGTCGAGGTGCACCCAGTATCCGGCGCAGTCCATCAGCTGCTCGCGGGCCCACTGCGCGCTGCGTGCCGCGCCCTCCGCCCGCAGCGTCGGGACCGGGCGGGTGATGATTCCGGCGGCCTGCAGGTCGAGGCGGTACTCGTCCTGGGCCCGGATGCCCATCACCACCACGTCGATGTCGCGGTAGTACGGCCGCCTCCGCTCGATCGCGGCCAGGTCGGCCTGGCCGCGGCCGGTCACCAGGGCCAGGTCCTCGCCGGCGGCCGCGCCCACGTACGACGCGTTGCCGGGGTGCCGGAAGTCGGAGTGTCCGTCCACGAACACCAGCCCGATCCGGCCGCCGACCGCCTCGCCGAGCCGGTTCATGGCCAGGGCCGACCCGAGCACGATGGAACAGTCGCCGCCGAGCACCACCGGGAACTCGCCGGCGTCGATGATCCCGCCGATCCGGTCGGCGAGCCGCTGCGAGTAGGTCGCGATCTCGGCCGCGTGGCACACGCCGTCGCCCGGGCGCCAGTCGCCCGGGTCGTACCGCGGCGGGGTGAGGCATCCGGCGTCGCGGGCGTGCAGCCGGCTGATCAGCCCATGGTCGCGCAGGGCCCCGGGCGCCTTGGCGCACCCCGGCACCGACGTCACGGTCGGCGGGCGCAGACCGAGATTGGACGGTGCGTCCAGGATCGCGATACGGCGCATGGGCCCCGCCTTCTAGAAGAGGGCGCTGGCGAGCGCGCGTCGCGCGCCGGCCACCGCGGGGTCGTCCGGGCCGGCCACGTTGAACAGCGAGAGCAGATGCTTGCGGACGGCGTCGCGCTCGTCGCCGCTGCTGCGCTTGACCAGGGCCACCAGCCGCGCGTAAGCGTCCTCGGCCTGGCCGCTGAGCACCTCGACGTCCGCGGCGAGCAGCTGCGCGGCGATGTCGTCGGGCGCCGCGGTGGCCTTGCTCAGTGCCGTGGCGGCGTCCACCCCGGCGACCCGGCGGTACAGCTCGACCTGGGCGAGCCCGGACTCCGCGGCGTGGTCCTGCGGCGACTCGGCGAGGATCTTCCGGTACGCCACCTCGGCCGCGTCCAGGTCGCCCATCATCAGGGCGTCGTCGGCCGCGTCCAGCCGCGGGTCCTCGGCCGGCGCCACGGCGACTCCGCCGGCCTTGAGCACCGCGTCGACGTACTGCCGGATCTGCGCCTCGGGCAGCACCCCGGTGAAGCCCTCGACCAGCTGGCCGCCGACGACCGCGACCACCATCGGAATGCCCTGCACCCGCAGCGCCTGAGCGAGCCGGGGGTTGGCGTCGACGTCGATCTTGCCGAGCACCCAGCTGCCGGCGCCCTCGGCGGCGAGCTTCTCCAGGATCGGCGAGAGCTGTTTGCACGGCTCGCACCAGTCGGCCCAGAAGTCCAGGATCACCGGGGTCGCCAGCGAGCGCTCCAGCACGGTCGACTGGAAGTTCGCCTCGGTGACCTCGATGATCGTCTCCGGGCCGGCGCCCGGAACGCCGGTGGACGGGGCGGCCGACGGGTTCGACGCGGAGCCGGCCGGCGAGGCCGAGGGGGCTCCGGCGGGCGCGCTCGGCCGGGCCGGGGCCGAGCGCAGCGCGCTGAGGTCGACCGCGCCGCGGGTGAAGATCGACGGAGTGGTCCTTGGGTCGCTCATGGTTCCCTAGTCTCGCACGGTGGTGAGCCGGTTCGCCGCGCCGCCGGGCGAGTGATATCGGACGTCACAGACCGGCCGCGACTAGAAGCGGGCCGGCTCCCGGTAGATCCCCCACTCCGCCTTCAACGCGTGGCAGATCTCGCCGAGGGTGGCCTCGGCCCGGGCCGCGTCCAGCATCGCCGGGACCAGGTTCGCGTCGGTGCGCGCCACCTCGACGAGCCGGCGCAGCGCCGCGTCCACCCGTACCCGGTCGCGGTTGTCCTTGCGCGCGCTCAGCTCGCGCCGCTGTTCCACCTCGACCTCGTGCGACACCCGCAGGATCTGCAGATCCTTGGTGACCGTGCCGGTGTGCGCGTTGACGCCGACGATCCGCTTGTCGCCCTTCTCCAGGGCCTGCTGGTAGACGAACGCGGCCTCGGCGATGTGCGCGGTGAACCAGCCGTCCTCGATGCCGCGCAGGATGCCCGCGGTCATGCTGCCGTCGTGCCCCAGGTCGCGGATCCGGGCGAAGATCTCCTCCGCCTCGGCCTCGATCCGGTCGGTGAGTTCCTCCAGGTACCAGGAGCCGCCGAGCGGATCGGCCACGTTGGTCACGCCGGTCTCCTCCATCAGCACCTGCTGGGTACGCAGGGCGATCTCGGCGGACTCGTCGGTGGGCAGCGCCAGCGTCTCGTCCAGCGCGTTGGTGTGCAGCGAGTTGGTGCCGCCGAGCACCGCGGCCAGCGCCTCGACGGCCGTGCGGACCACGTTGTTCACCGGCTGCTGGGCGGTCAGCGAGACGCCGGCGGTCTGCGTGTGGAACTTCAGCCACAACGCCTTCTCGCTGGTGGCGCCGTAGTCGTCGCGCAGGTGCCGGGCCCAGATCCGGCGGGCGGCGCGGAACTTGGCGATCTCCTCGAAGAAGTCGATGTGCGCGTCGAAGAAGAAGCTCAGGCCGGGCGCGAACTGGTTGACGTCCAGGCCGCGGGCCAGCCCCAGCTCCACGTACCCGAAGCCGTCGGCGAGCGTGTACGCCAGCTCCTGCGCGGCGGTCGAGCCGGCCTCGCGGATGTGGTAGCCGCTCACCGACAGCGGCTTGTACCGGGGGATCTCGGCGGCGCAGTACTCCATCAGGTCGCCGATCAGGCGCAGGTGCGGTTCGGGCGCGAACAGCCACTCCTTCTGCGCGATGTACTCCTTGAAGATGTCGGTCTGCAGGGTGCCGTCCAGCTTGCTCAGGTCGGCGCCCTGGCGTTCCGCGGCGACCAGGTACATGCAGAAGATCGGCACCGCCGGCCCGGAGATCGTCATGCTGGTGGTGACGTCCTGCAGCCGGATGCCGTCGAAGAGCACGTCCATGTCGGCGGCCGAGTCGATCGCCACGCCGCAGTGACCGACCTCGCCGAGCGACTGCGGCTCGTCCGAGTCGCGGCCCATCAGCGTGGGCATGTCGAACGCCACGGAGAGCCCGCCGCCGCCGGCGGCCAGGATCATCCGGTAGCGCTCGTTGGTCTGCCGGGCGTTGCCGAAGCCGGCGAACTGCCGGATGGTCCAGGTCCGTCCGCGGTAGCCGGTCGGATACAACCCACGGGTGTACGGGAACTCGCCCGGCCAGCCGATCCGCTCGAAGCCGGGGTGGTCGCCGCGCGGCCCGTAGACCGGGTCGACGCTCGCTCCGGACAGCGTGGTGAAGTCGGCGTCCCGGGTGCGCGCGGCGTCGTAGCGCTGCTGCCAGCGCTCGCGACCGGCGGCGATGTCGGCTGCGTCCATGGGTGCATCGTAGGCCACAATCCTGAACGATCGCTAAGGCCGAGGTTACCGGGCCGGCTACAGACCTTTGATCAGTTCCTCGGCGGCCGCGTACGGGTCGAGCTCGCCGTCCGCCACCCGGGCCGCGAGCGCGTCGAGCGCCGTACCCTCGCGCACCGAGCCCAGCCGCGCCCGGAGCGTGCCCAGCGCGATCGCCTCGACCTCGACGGCGGCCCGCCGCTCGCGCCGCCGCCGCGCCTCGCCGTTGCCGGCCATCCAGGAGCGGTGCTTCCCGATCGCGGCCGCGATGTCGTCGATGCCCTCGTTCCGGACCGCGACCGCGCGCACCACCAGCGGGCGCCACTCGTCCGGGCCGCGCTCGCCCAGCGCCAGCATGCCCTGGATGTCGCGGTACGTGGCGTCCGCGCCGGGCCGGTCCGCCTTGTTCACCACGAAGACGTCGGCGATCTCCAGGATGCCGGCCTTGACCGCCTGGATCGCGTCGCCCATGCCCGGCGCCAGCAGCACCAGCGTGGTGTCGGCCAGGGACGCGATCTCCACCTCGGCCTGGCCCACGCCGACCGTCTCGACCAGCACCACGTCGCAGCCGGCGCCCTCCAGCACCCGGACCGCCTGCGGGGTGGCCGCGGCCAGGCCGCCGAGCTGACCGCGACTGGACATGGACCGGATGTAGACGCCCGGGTCCATGGTGTGTTCCTGCATCCGGATCCGGTCGCCGAGGATCGATCCGCCGGTGAACGGGCTGGACGGGTCGACCGCCAGCACGCCGACCCGGTGGCCGTCCGCGCGCAGCGCCCGGACCAGTTCGTTGGTGGTGGTCGACTTGCCCACCCCGGGCGCGCCGGTGAGGCCCACCACCTGGGCGTGCCCGGCGTACGGCGCGAGCGCGGCGGCGACCCGGGGCAACTCCGGCGAGCCGTTCTCCACCAGGCTGATCAGCCGCGCCACCGACCGCGCGTCGCCCTCCCGGGCCCGCGCGACCAGCGTCGGCACGTCCCGCCCGGGCCTCATGCCGGGCGGCCTTCCGGAGGCGCTCCCGCCCCCGGCTCCGCCGCGGTGCGGTCGCTCACGCGGGCGGCACCGTGATGATCAGGGCGTCGCCCTGGCCACCGCCGCCGCAGAGTCCGGCCGCGCCGGTCCCGCCGCCGCGGCGCCGCAACTCCAGCGCCAGGGTGAGCACCAGCCGGGCGCCGGACATGCCGATCGGGTGACCCAGCGCGATCGCGCCGCCGTTGACGTTGACGATCTCCTCGTCCACCTTCAGGTCGCGCATCGAGTGGATCACCACCTGGGCGAACGCCTCGTTCATCTCGATCAGGTCGAGGTCCGCCACGGTCCGGCCGGCCTTGCTCAGCGCGTGCCGGATCGCGTTCGCCGGCTGGGCCTGCAGCGAGGTGTCCGGGCCCGCCACGTTGCCGTGCGCGACGATTTCGGCGAGCCAGCGGAGACCGAGTTCCTCGGCCCGGGCCCGGCTCATCACCACGACCGCGGCGGCGCCGTCGGAGATCGGCGAGGCGCTGCCCGCGGTGATGGTGCCGTCCGGGGTGAACGCCGGCCGCAACCGGCTTAGCGACTCCGGCGTGGCGTCCGGGCGCACCCCCTCGTCGGTGTCGATCACCGGGTCGCCGTCCCGGAGACCGGCCTTGACCGGCACGATCTCCTCGGCGAACCGGCCGGAGCGCTGCGCCGCGGCGGCCCGCTGGTGGCTGAGCGCGGCGAAGGCGTCCTGTTCGGCCCGGGAGATGCCGAGATCCCGGCCGCTGCGCTCGGTGGAGTCGCCCATCGAGATGCCGTCCCACGGGTCCATCAGGCCGTCGAACGCGGTGTGGTCGCGGACCAGCACGTCGCCGTACTTGTTGCCCTGGCGGTGGTTCATCAGCAGGTGCGGCGCGTTGGTCATGGACTCCATGCCGCCGGCCACCACGATGTCGAACTCGCCGGCCCGGATCAGCTGGTCGGCCAGCGCGATCGCGTCGAGACCGGACAGGCAGACCTTGTTGACCGTCACCGCCGGCGTGGTCATCGGGATGCCGGCCGCCACGGCCGCCTGGCGAGCGGTGATCTGCCCGGCGCCGGCCTGCAGCACCTGGCCCATGATCACGTACTCCACCTGGTCCGGGCGGACCCCGCCGCGCTCCAGCGCGGCCGCGATCGCCGTGCCGCCGAGCGCGGTGGCGGGCAGGTTCTTGAGGTTGCCGAGCAGGCGGCCCATGGGGGTGCGGGCGCCGCTGACGATCACCGAACTGGTCACAGGGCATCCTGTCTGACGACGTCGGCCGAGGGGGTCGCCCTGGCCGGCTGAACGACGGTTAGATAAGACTATCCGGATGACTGCCTCCGAACCCACCGGGCCGGGCGTTCTCCCCGCCGTCGAATTGCTCCGCATCGACCACGTCGGTGTCGCGGTACCCGATCTCGACGCCGCGCTCCAGTTCTATGCCGAGACGTTCGGCATGCACTGCGTGCATCAGGAGACGAACGAGGAGCAGGGGGTACGCGAGGCGATGCTGGCCGTCGGCCCGGACCCGGACGGACCCCGGCTGCAGGTGCTCGCCCCGGCGTCCCCGGACTCGGCGATCGCCAAGTTCCTCGGCCGCAGCGGCCCGGGGCTGCAGCAACTCGCGTACACCGTGCGGGACGTGGAGGCCACCGCGGAGGCCCTGCGCGCCCGCGGACTCCGGCTGCTCTACGACACGCCGCGGCGGGGCACGGCCGGCTCGCGGATCAACTTCGTGCACCCCAAGGACGCCGGTGGTGTTCTGGTGGAATTGGTGGAGCCTGCCTGATTCGTACCTCTTGCGGGTGAAAGAACCTGACTGTGCTCTCCCCGACTGGCAGGATCGGGACCATAGAGGACGGCCGAACGGCACGGCCCCGGCGACCGGCTCCAGGTACCCCACTGCACAGCAGGTGAGCGCGGGACGGGAGCGTGCGCCGGTCGGCCGTGCCCGGTCGCCGAACGGCCGATGCGGCCCACCCGTCGGCAGTTCACGGCTGATCTACGTTGCGATTCTGAGGCTTGTCCGGTCTTGCGTGCCCCGGGCGGGTTCGCAAGGATGTCGCAATGCCCCAGCAGCAGGATCAGAATCTGGCGTTCTTTGAGACCGCCAACTCACAGCACGACTTCACGGTCGTCCTGCGCGGCTATGACCGCGGACAGGTGGACGCACACCTCGGTCGGCTGATCGCCGCTCTGAACCAGTCCGAGCAGGCCCGCGCCGAGGCCGAGCAGCGGATGAACGACGCGCAGCGCCGGCTGCGGCAGGCGGAACAACGCCTCAACGCACTCGAGCAGAAACTGGCCGACAGCAACAAGCTGCTCGAGGAGAACAACCGGCCGACCCTCTCCGGGCTGGGCACCCGGGTGGAGCAGATCCTGCGGCTGGCCGAGGAACAGGCGAACGACCACCGCAGCGAGGCCAAACGGGAGTCTGAGGGCATTCTCTCCGCGGCCCGCCTCGAGGCCCGGGAGATCACCGACAAGGCCCGCGCCGAGGCCGCCGCGATGAAGGCGACCGCCGAGCGCGAGGCCGGGCAGGTCCGCACGCACGCCGAGCGCGAGGCCGCCGAGGCCCGGGTCCAGGCCCGCCGCGAGGCCGACACGCTGCGCTCCGACGCCGACCGCGAGACCAAGCAGTTGCGTACGGTCACCGCGCACGAGGTCGCCGAGCTCAAGTCCACGGTGGAGCGGGAGGTGAACTCGCTGCGCGCCACGGCCGAGCGGGAGATCACCCAGCTGCGCGCGAAGGCGGCCCGGGAGGCCGAGGAGAAGCGCGCCGAGGCCACCAAGATGCTCACCGACGCGCGGGACAAGCGCGACAAGGATCTGCAGGCCCTGGCGCTGGAGATCGCCGAGCGCCGGGAGAAGACGGAGCGCGAGGAGGCCGAGCGGCACGCCGCCCAGGTCAGCGCCACGCAGAAGATGGTGGCCGAGGCCGAGGAGCGCGCCCGCGCCGCCGAGGACCGCGCCAAGGAGATCCAGCAGCGCGCCGAGAGCCGCCGGGTCGAGGCCGAGCGCAGCTCGGTCGAGACGGTGGAGAAGGCCCGCGCCCTCGCCGACAAGACGGTCACCGAGGCACGCTCCGAGGCGGGTCGCCTGCTGAGCGAGGCGCGCACCGAGGCCGAACTCACCACCCAGGCCGCGCGCCGCGAGGTCGAGGACCTCACCCGGCAGAAGGACGCGGTCACCAACCAGCTGGGCCAGATGCTCTCCGGTCTGTCCGGCCTGGTGCCGTCCGTGGGTGCCGCGGCCAAGGCCGCGGTGGAGAACGCCACCAAGCCGGCCGAGACCCCGGCGCAGCGCACGCCGGAGGCCGAGAACACCGACAAGCCGGTGGCCGCGAAGACAAATTCCTGAGTCTTCGGCCACCCGGCCGCGGAGTTGCGCACCCTCGCCGGGTGCGCAACGGTTAACCGGGCGGCGGTCTGACATCGGCACGGGCCGTATCGGAGTTGCTCCGATGCGGCCCGTGTTCGGTGAGGGGCTGTTGCGGCACACGTAGCCTTATGGCCGTCAACCTTTGCCCGGCAAATCGCAACCAGACGCACACTCCTGCCAGCCGGTGTGTATCGGTATGTCGCAGGACGTTGCGTATGTGAGGATGGAAAGCATGTCGCACGGCGGTGAAATCTTCGGTCTCGGCGGGGACGCGGCCTCCGAGCCCAGCTTCGAGACCGCCCTGCGGGGATACGAGAAGAAGCAGGTCGAACGGTACGTCGCCCGGGCCGAGAACGAGATCGCTGCGCTCGCGGCCGAGCGGGAGCAGGCGTACACCCAGCTCCAGTCCATGAGCGCACAGATCGACCGGCTGCAGCAGGAGGCCGCGCAGGCCAGGCGGCAGAGCGGAGTCGGCACCGAGGTGTCGTTCCGGCACCTCGGACCGCGGGTGGAGCAGATCCTGGCGCTCGCCGAGGAGCAGGCCGAGGCGATCAAGTCCTCCGCCACCGACGACATCGCGGCCCGGCTCGCCGAGGCCGAGCGGATCCGGGCCGAGGCGGAGGCGCACGCGCACAACGGCATCCGCGACTTCGAGATCGCGCTGGCCGCCCGCCGCGCCGAGGAGGAGAAGGTCGACGCGGCCCGCCGCGCTGCGGCGGAGAAGGCCCTGGCGAGCAGCCGGCAGGCGGCCGAGCAGATGCGGGCCGAGGCGGAGTCCGCACTGGGCCGGGCCCGGGCCGAGGCGCAGCAGGTGACCGGCAAGGCGGCGCAGGAGGCGCAGCGGACGCGCGCCGAGGCGGACGGCTACGCCAAGTCCACCCGGATGCAGGCCGATCAGGAGGTCAAGGCGCAACGGGAGAAGGCCAACCAGGAGGTCACCGCCCAGCGCAAGGCCGCCGAGCGGGAGGTCGGCGAGCTGAAGGCCACCGTGGAGCACGAACTGGCCCAGCGCCGGCAGACGGTGGTCACCGAACTCGGCCAGCTCCGGGCCGGTGTCGAGAAGCAGTGCGCCGACCTGCGCCGCGAGGCGGACAAGTACGCCGAGGAGGTGCTGCGCCGCTCCGACGAGCAGGCCACCACCACCCGCAAGGAGATCGCCGCCCAGCAGGAGAAGATCGTCCAGTCCGGACGGGAACTGCAGGCGGCGCAGGCGCGCCTCGCCGAGGCGGAGAAGAAGGTCGCCGAGGCGGCCGAGCAGGCGCAGGCCGCCGAACGCGAGACCGAGCGGGTGCAGCAGCGCCTCGCCGAGGTGCAGAAGCAGCTCGAGGCGGAACTCACGCACGTGGCCGAGGCCAAGCGGGCCGGCGAGGCGGCCGAGCGGCGGGCCGTGGACGTCCGCCGCCAGGTGCAGAAGGAAGCCAAGCGGGTGGCCGAGCTGGCCGCCGCCGCGGTGCTGGCCGCCGCCGCGTCCCCGGACGACTCGGGGGACTACGGCGACGACAACGCCTCCACCGGCTCGCACGCCGCACCCGTGCAGTCGGGGCAGCACTCGGCGGACAAGTCGGCCGCAGCCCAGCACGCCAAGGGGACCGCACCCGCCGCGGGGGCCCAGCACGCCGCGGAGAAGCCGGTCGCGGAGAAGTCCGGCACGGCCCAGCACGCGGCCGAGAAGCCGGTCGCGGCGCAGCACGCCGCGCCGGCCGGCGGCACCGGCAAGGTCAGTGCGTCCGCGAAGGTCACCGTGCCGCCGTCGGCCAGCCGGGTCGGCGCCGACGCGGACTGAACGCGCCGCCTGCCCGGTCACCCCCGGGCAGGCGGGTGGCGGGGGCACGGCGGGGCCGATAGCCTGCCCGCCGGAGCGCTCGGCTACCGCACCGGTGATCCACCGCTGCCCGGGCGTCCGCTGTCGTTGAGGAGGATCCGGTGACGGCCGAGCAACCTCGTCCGGACGAGGTACCCGCCGACGACACGCCCGCGGCCCCGCCGGCCGCCGCGGAGTCGCCGAACGCCGCGGAGTCGCCGAACGCCGCGGAGTCCCCGGACGCCGGCGCCGGGAAGGCGGACCGGGACGACGACCGGTTCGGGCAGCCGGGTGCGCCGCTCAACCGGCGCAGTCCGTTCCTCGTCGGCTTCCTCGCCGGCCTGGGCCTGCTACTGGCGTACGGCGTGTTCCTGAGCCTGCGCAACGCGGCCTCGATCCTGCTGCTGATCTTCATCGCGTTGTTCCTGGCGATCGGCCTCAACCCCGCCGTGGTGCGGCTGCACCGGCTCGGGCTGCCCCGCGGCCTGTCCGTCGCGGTGGTGGCGCTGTCCGTGCTGCTGCTGCTCTGCGGCGGGGTCTTCGCGCTGGTCCCGCCGCTGATCACGCAGACCGGCGAGCTGATCGAGAACGTGCCCGAGTACATCCGCGCCCTGCAGCGCAACGAGACGGTCAACGACCTGATCCAACGGTACGACGTGCTCGAACGGGTCCAGGGAGCGCTGAACCCCGGCACGGTCACCAACGCGCTCGGTGGCGTGGTGGGCGGTGCGCGGCTGCTGTTCGGCACGATCTTCAACGTGCTGACCGTGGTAGTGCTGGTCATCTACTTCATGGCCGCGTTCGACCGGATCAAGGAGGCCGGCTACGGGCTGGTCCCGGCGTCCCGGCGGCAGCGGGTGCGGCTGCTGGCCGACGAGATCCTGGCCAAGGTCGGTGCGTACATGGTGGGTGCGATCGCGATCGCCGTGCTGGCCGGCGTCAGCACGTGGGGGTTCGCCATGGTGGCCGATCTGCCGTACCCGTTCGCGCTGGCCGTGGTGGTCGCGGTCTGCGACCTCATCCCGCAGATCGGCGCCACTCTCGGCGCGGTCGTGGTCAGCCTGGTCGGCGTGGCCGACTCGCTGACCACCGGCATCGTCTGCGTGGTCTTCTTCCTCGTCTACCAGCAGGTGGAGAACTACCTGATCTATCCGAAGGTGATGCGCCGCTCGGTCCAGGTCAGTGACGTGGCCGCGGTGGTGGCGGCGCTGGTCGGCGTGGGCCTGTTCGGCGTCATCGGCGCGCTGGTCGCGATCCCGATGGTGGCCGCGGTCCAGCTGATCGTCCGCGAGGTGATCAACCCGAGCATGCAGCGGCGCTAGAGATCAACCCGCCGCGGTGACGTGGTGAGCCGCAGGTACGCCCACACCCCGAGCGCCGCGGCCACCGCCTGCCCGGTCACCCCGGCCCAGGTCAGCGGGCCGCCCACGGCGATCAGCAGCACGGTCGGCAGGCCCAGCACCAGCATGTCGATGCCCACCACCACGCCGATCAGGGGACCGGTGGCGAGGGTGCCCATCGGGGTGTCGATCGGCAGCAGCCCGTTGTCGACGAAGCCGGCCCGGGCCCGCCGCACCGCGATCACCGCGCCCACCGGGCCCAGCACGAGGCCGAGGGCCCACCACGGCCCGGCCGGCAGCACGTCCAGCAGCCGCAGGACGGTCAGCGCGGCGGTGCACCAGAGCGCCGCCAGCACGCCGGGCACGCAGAGCCGCTGCGCGATCGCCGCCCGGGAACCGAGACCGAGCAGCCGCAGCAGGACCGGGTTGCCGGCGTCGGTGCGTACCGTGGCGGTCGAGGTGCCCGCGGCGACGGTGCCGCCGGCCAGCACCGCGACCGCGAGCAGCCAGGGCGGTGCGGAGGCCAGCAGCGCGGGCAACGCGACGGCACCGGCCAGCGCGACCAGCCGCCCGGGCCGGCGCCGCACCAGCAGCAGGTCCTGGGCGATCAGGACCGGGACCCGGCGCCGGAGCCGCGCCGAGCGCAGCCGCCGCCGGGCCCAGTACCGCCGCTGCACCAGGTCGGTGACGAACGACGGTTCGACGCCGTGCGCCGAGTCGAGCAGGGTGCCGGCCGTGGCGGCGGCCTCCAGGATGCGGTCGTTCGGTGTGCCGGCGAGTCCGCGTACCGCCGCGACCAGGCCGGTCGTCACCGCCAGCGCGAGCGCGCCGGCCACCGCGAGCAGCCCGGTGTCGTCCGGCCAGGCACCGGCGGCCGGCGGCAGGTCCACCGCCGAGTCCACCACCAGGCCGGCCAGGCCCGCCGCCAGCACCAGCGACGCCGCACCGTCCAGCCACGCGGCCCGGCGGCGACCGGCCTGGGCCGCCATCGCGACCAGCAGCACCCCGACGCCGGCCAGGGCCCCGATCGCGGGCAGGATCACCTCGGCCTGTCCCGGCACCGGACGCGGAGCGACGTGGCCGACGATCGCGAGCGTGGCCAGTCCCGCCGCTCCCCCGGCGGACACCGCCGCCAGCCAGAGCGCGGGCAGGAGCAGGACGCGCCGGCTCAGCGGCGCGGTGAGCAGCCAGGACGTCGCCGGGCGGCTGAGCGCGACCGGGCCCAGCCGGCGCAGCGCCGGATGGAGCGTGCCGAGCACGACCAGGAACAGCGCCACCCCGGCCAGCGCCGAGGCGTTCGGCGCCACCGGCCAGAACACCGCGCGCAGGTACCGGTGCACCAGGCCGCCCACCACGACGGCGAGGAAGACCAGGAGGTATGCGGTGCCGGCCGACTCGCCACGGTCCCGGTGCGCGGACCGGGTGCGCCGGATCCAGCGGCGGACCGGGCCGGCGCGGACCACCGGCGGGGCCGACGAACCGGCGGTCACGGTGCGGCCGGCACCGGAGCCAGCGACGCCATGGTGGTGAGGTGCACGCCGGAACGTTCCGCGAACCCGTCGTCGTGGCTGGCCATCAGGATCGAGCCGCCGGCCTCGAGGTACTCGGTCAGCAGCCCGGCGACCAGGTCCCGTCCGGCGGTGTCGAGCCGCTGCTCCGGCTCGTCCAGCACGAGCAGCGAACTGGGCCGCAGCAGGGCCAGCGCCAGCGTGAGCCGCTGCTTCTGCCCGGAGGACAGCGACGGCGGGATGGCGTCGGCGTGCCCGGCCAGGCCGAACCGGTCCAGCGCCTCGTCGATGCCGGCGGCCTCCGGGTCCTGGCCGTGCGCCCGGCAGACCAGCTCGGCGTGCTCCCGCGTGGTGAGGCCCGGATACCAGGTCGGCGGCTCCACCGTGGTGACCACGGCACGCCAGAATTCCGGCGTGGTCCCGGGAGGACCGCCGAAGACCCGGATCTCGCCGCGGTCCGGCCGGTGCAGTCCGGTGACGCAGCGCAACAGCGTGGACTTGCCGATGCCGTTCTCGCCGGTGACACAGACCCCGGCGCCCTCGGGCACGGTCAGCGCCACCCCCGCCAGCACCGGGACCGGGCCGTAGCTGACGTGCAGGCCGTCGACCTCGACCGCGTGTTCCCCCATGGCCGCGACGGTAGCAATCCCGGTCAGGGGCGCCGGTTGAAGAGGAACCGCAGCGTTCGGATGATCCGCCGGACCTGCGCGGGGGTGCGCTCGAACGTCATGGCGGGCAGCAGCGAAGGCCCCCGGCGCACCGTGACCGACTTCGGCCGGGCGAATTCGCGCAGGCCGTCGTCGCCGTGGATGCGCCCGAAGCCGGAGTCGCCGACGCCGCCGAACGGCAGGTTGGCCATGCCGACGAAGGTCAGCGTCGAGTTCACCGCGACCATGCCGGTGTGCATCCGGCGGGCGATCCGGACCGCGTCCGCCTTGCCGAAAACCGCGCCGCCGAGGCCGTAGCGCAGCGCGTTGGCCCGGCGTACCGCCTCGTCGGCGTCCGCCACCCGGGTGATCGTGAGCGTCGGCCCGAACGTCTCCTCGCGGATCGCCGCCGACTCCTCCGGGACGTCCACCAGCACGGTCGGCGCCACGTACGGGGGCTGCACCGCGTCCGCGCCGCCGAGGACCGCGCGCCCGCCGTGGGCCAGCGCGTCGGCGATGTGCCGGCGGATGGTCTCGATCTGGCCCGGCATGGTGATCGGCCCGATGTCCTCGCCGACGGTGAGCCGGGCGGCCCTGGTCACCACCGCGTCGACGAACGCGTCGTAGACCGGGGCCACCGCGTACGCCCGCTCGATCCCGATGCAGGTCTGCCCGGCGTTGGTCATCGCGCCCCAGACCGCCGCCTCGGCCGCCGCGTCCAGGTCCGCGTCGGCGTCCACGATCAGCGCGTCCTTGCCGCCGGCCTCGATCGTCGCCGGCACCAGGTTCTCGGCGCAGGCGGCCAGCACCTTTTTGGCGGTGGCGGTGGACCCGACGAAAACCATCTTGTCCACACCGGAGCGGCACAGCGCGGCGCCCACGTCGCCCGCGCCGTGCACCGCCTGCAGGACCGGCTGCTCCGGCACCACCTCGCCGAACGTGTCCACCAGCCACTGCCCGACCGCCGGGGTGTACTCGCTGGGCTTCAGCACCACCGCGTTGCCGGCGGCCAGCGCGCCGGACAGCGGGCCGAGCGGGGTGAGGATCGGATAGTTCCACGGGCCGATCACCCCGACCACGCCGTACGGCCGGTACTCGAGGTGACCGGCGTGCTCGGCGAGCAGCAGCCGGCTGCGTACCCGGCGCGGGCCGAGCACCCGGCGGGCGTTGCGGGCGGCCCAGTCGGTGTGCTCGATCCCGGCGCTGGCCTCCACCACCGCGTCGGCGATCGGCTTGCCGGTCTCGGCGTGGGTCAACTCGGCCAGTTCCTCGATCCGATCGGCCAGCACGGCGCGCCAGCGCAACAGCCGGGTCCGCCGGCCGTCGAAACCCAGCGCGGCCCACCAGGCGCCGGCTTCGCGGGCCCGCCGCACGTTTTCCGCGACCGCGTCCGCGTCGGCGGCCGGGAACCGGCCCGCCTCCGCGCCGGTGACCGGGTTCGTGGAGATCAGGAAGCCGTTCTCGAACACCGGCAGGCCGGGCGTACGGGTAGCCGTCATGAACGTGAGTTTAGTTCGCACACGTATCCTTGTGACCTGTGAGCCCTCGTCGAAATCGTCCGCGCCGATCGTCCGCGTCGCCGCAGCCGCCGGCCGAGGAGCGCGTGCGCAAGGGCGTCGAGGGTGTCCAGCAGTACCGGGACGGCGAGTGGATGGTGCGCAGCATCTTCGGCGGGGCGGCCGCTAAAACGTACCGGTGCCCGGGTTGTGTCCAGGAGATCCGCCCCGGCGTGGCGCACGTGGTGGCGTGGCCGGTCGACGGCCGCGGCGACGAGACCGACCGGAGGCACTGGCACACGGGTTGCTGGCGGGCCCGGGACCGGCGCGGCCCCGCGGTGGAGCGCTCGCGCAGCGCCCCGCGCTATGGGTGAAAATGGTCCGGTGACCACAGCCATCCGCGCGAACTCGATCCTCCCCGCCCACCGGGAGGACATCGAACTGCACACCGCCGACGGCCTGACCCTGGTCGGCGAGCTGGCCCGGCCGCTGGACCGCGACCCGGTCGCCACGCTGGTGTGCCTGCACCCGCTGCCCACCCACGGCGGCATGATGGACAGTCACGTCTTCCGCAAGGCCGCCTGGCGGCTGCCGGCGCTGGCCGGGATCGCGGTGCTGCGGTTCAACACCAGGGGTACCAGCAGCGTGCGCGGCACCAGCGAGGGTGAGTTCTCCGCCGCCGTGGACGAGAAGTACGACGTGGCCGCCGCGATCGAGTACGCCGAGTTCGCCGACCTGCCGGACATCTGGCTGGTCGGCTGGTCCTTCGGCACCGACCTGACGCTGATGCACGGCCACGACCCGGCGGTCCGGGGCGCGATCCTGCTGTCCCCGCCGCTGCGCTTCTCCGAGCCCGCCCACCTGGACGTCTGGGCCGGTTCCGGCAAGCCGCTGACCGCGATCATCCCGGAGTTCGACGACTACCTGCGCCCCGCCGAGGCGGCCGAGCGGTTCGCCGCGGTGCCGCACGCCGAGGTGGTGCCGGTGCCGGGCGGCAAGCACCTGTGGGTGGGCGACGCCGAGACGGTGCTCGACGAGATCGTCCACCGGGTCGCCCCGGACGTGCCGGTCCCGCTGCCGCGCACCTGGGACGGCCCGATCGAACAGGGCGACATGAACGCGTACGCGGACCGTACGGTGGCCGCGTTCGCCGACGTCGAGGTGCCGAAGCCGCTGGCCTAGGCCCCGTTTCGTAACCCGCCCAAGTGCGAGACGAGGTCCAGAGTGTGGCTGGCATCGGCCGCGGGGCGCCCTCATACCGGTGTTGTATGTGGGCGTTTCGCGGACGCTGTCAGGCGCGCTCTGGGCCACGTCGGAGCCCTGGGCGGGTTACGAAACGGGGCCTAGAACTTGAGTTTTAACGTGTGGCGGGGTTGCATCGACCCTGGTTGATCATGAGGACAGCCCTTGATTGATCATCTTCTTGTCTAGGGAAGAAGATCCACACCAAGGGCTGTCTGGTGATTAGTGTGCATG
>NZ_JAIWNC010000032.1 GCF_020216025.1 Jidongwangia harbinensis
GCCCCACACGCGGCGGCAGCTCGGCAACGTCACGGGGTATTGCGCGGCGGGGGGCCGGGGGTGCGGGGCCCGCCGTCCGGGCGGAGATCAGCAGCCGTGCCGGGAGCTGCCGACCGCGACATCGTCGTACCAGAGGGTGTCGGCGCCTTCGCCGTAGCTCTCCCAACCGAGCTTCAGGTCGGTCAGGGCCGGGCGGTAGGTCCGGTTCAGCCACTGCCCGTCGATGTCGTGCGTGGGTACGCCGTCCTGCAGCAGCCCCGGGACGGAGGTGCCGTTGAGCCAGGTCTCCATCGTCCCGTTGGTGCCGTCGACCTTGAACTCCACGCAGTTCCACGAGCCGGTCGGCAGCGGCCGGGACTGCGCCACGCCGTTCGGGCTCTGCTCCGGCAGCGTGGCGTCGTCGGATCCGCGGTTCCACTGCAGCGCGCCGTTCTGGCCGCCGAAGCGCAGGTCGCGGTTGCCGTCGTTGGCGTCGCGCAGCGCCACCATGGTGATGTGCGCGGTCGGCAGCGCGGTGGTGTGCCGGACCCAGTACCGCACGTGCACCACGTTGCCGGCCGCGCCCAGGATGGCGGCGTTGCGGACGAACACGTGGTTGCAGTACCCGGCGGCGCCGTTGACCCGCAGCGACGTGGTGCCGCTGTGCGCGACGCTCTTGTCCACGGTGGCGGTGCCGGCCCCCTGGCAGTCGGGGTAGGTGACGGCCCAGTTGCCGCCCGGTGCGCCGGCCGCCTGGTTCTCGAAGTCGTCACAGCTCGCCCCGCTGCAGCCGGTCGGCGGCGGCGGGTTCGAGGTGGGCGGCGTCGACGGCGGCGTGCTGGGCGGCGTGCTGGACGGCGTGCTGGACGGCGGTGTGCTGGGCGGTGCGTCCCCGCTGCAGGACACCCCGTTGAGGGCGAAGTCGGTGGGCGTCGCGTTGGTGCCGGAGAACGTCGCCTGGAAGCCGAACGAGGCGGACGCGCCGGTGGCGAGCGGCCCGTTCCAGCCCTGGCTGGACGCGGTGACCGTGCGCCCGGACTGGGCCACCTGGGCGTTCCAGCCGGAGGAGACCCGCTGGTCGCCGGCGAAGTTCCAGGTGAGCGCCCAGGAGGTGACGGCCGGACCGGTGTTGGTGAGTTTGACGTCGGCGGTGAAGCCGCTGGACCACTGGTTGACCGTGTAGTCGACGGTGCACGCACCGGCGGCCTGGGCCGCCGGGGTGTACAGGCCGACGAGCAGGCCACCGGCGGCGACGGCGACCGCCGCGGCGGCCAGGACGGGGCGGGAACGCATGGGCGGGACTCCTCGGGGACGGTGGGGACGGCGCATGGGTGGGAGCGCTCCCATGCATCGATAACCGTACATGTGCGGCGGGGTGGAGGGAACCGGCCGCGGAAGGCCCGCCGGGAGAGGATGGAACCGCCGGCCGCGAGCGGACAGGACAGGGTGTGGACTCGACGATGCGGGCCCGAATCCGGGCCGGGGACGCCGCCGCCTTCGGGCAGGTGTTCGACCAGCATGCCGGCGCCGTCTACCGGCATGCGGTACGGGCGAACGGAAGCCATGCCGGCGCCGACGACGTGGTGTCGCTGACCTTCCTGGAGGCGTGGCGGATCCGCGACACGCTCCGGCCCGAGGGCGGTGACCTGCGTCCCTGGCTGCTCGGCATCGCCACCAACGTGCTGCGGAACCGCTGGCGGACGATGCGCCGGCACCGGGCCGCCATGCTCCGGCTGCCGCCCGCGGACCACGTGCCCGACATCGCCGACGAGGTGGCCGGCCGGATCGACGATGCGGCCCAGCTCACCGCGGCCGCGGCGGCACTGCGCCGGTTACGCCGGACCGAACGCGAGGTGTTCCTGCTGTGCGTGTGGTCCCAGCTGGACTACGCGGCCACCGCGGAGGCGCTCGGCGTACCCGTGGGCACGGTCCGTTCCCGGCTCTCCCGGGCCCGGACCCGCCTGCGCGCGCTGGCGGAGGAGGAGATGAACCGGTCGCGCGCGCCGGCGGAACCGCCGGCCCGCAGCGGACCGGAACAGGGTGACCGTGCCGCGACGGCCCGGTCCACTCAGGAGGAGTACCGATGACCGATCCGTCCCGCCCCACCGCGACCGACGACCGCGCGGAACTGGCCGGCCTGCTGCCCCCGCCCGGCGACCCGCACCTTCCCGCCGGCCTCCGGGAGCACCTCAGGGACCACGTGCTCAGCGAGATCCGGTCGGCGCCCGCGGTGCGCCCCCGTCGCCGGCTGATCCTCGCGGTCCCGGCCGCCGCGACCGTCCTGACCGCCGTGCTCGCCACCGGCCTGGTCCTGCGCTCCGGGGCGGAACCGGCGGACCGGCCGGCCGGGCGGTCCGCGGCGGTGCAGGTGCTGCCCGGTGATCAAAAGGGCACGGCCGCGTTCCTGAACCGGGCCGCCCTGGTGGCCGCCGCCCGGCCGGACACGTCGATCAGCCCCGGCCAGTACGTGTACGTGCGGAGCCGGGTCGCCTGGACCAGTCAGGTGGGTGACGGCCCGCGCACCCTCGACGAGCTGCACGACCGGGAGATCTGGATCCCGCAGTCGGCCGGCGACGAGGGACTGATCCGGGAACGGGGGGAGACGATCGACCTGGTCGGCGCCGTGCCCAACGGATGGTCCGTCGACCTGCCCACCGACCCGGACGAGCTGCTGCGCGCCGTGCACCGGCGGGCCCACCGGTACGGCGACGACCGGGACGCGGGTTCGTTCGCGTTCATCGGCGACCTGCTGCGCGAGTCGCTGATGTCGCCGGAGCTGAGCGCCGCCCTGTACCGGGTGGCGGCGAAGATCCCGGGCGTGCAGCTGGTGCCGGACGCGGTCGACGCCACCGGCCGGCACGGCGTCGCGGTGGCGCGGGTGAACGCCGGCGAGCGTACCGAATGGATCTTCGACCCGGACACCTTCGAATACCTCGGCGAGCGCAGCTACCTGGTCGAGGACACCGACGGCGGCAAGGCCGGCATGCTCACCGCCACGACCGCCGTCCTCGGCCGCGCGGTGGTGGACCGGATGGGCGAGACGCCGTGACGCACGGTGTCCGATCGAGGACGTTGGGAAACCAGAGGTCGGCGAGAGGCGTTCACTGGGCGGGTCAGACGGCACGGACGAGAGGATCGGCATCATGTCCCCATCGACACGTACGTTGCGGCGGGTCGCGGCCGGGGCCGCGTGCTGCGCGCTGACGGGCACCGGGCTCACCGTCGCGGCGAGCCCACCCGCGACCGCCGCGCCGGGGTGCCGCGCCGTCCGCCCGCAGGCGGACTACTACGAGGGCGGACGGGTGGTCAGCGAACCGCTGACCGTGCCGGCGAACGCTCGGTGCACCACGATCAGCGTCAAGAACATCAAAGACCCGCAGAATCGAGACGACCACTGCCAGACCTTCCTCATCGAGTTCACCCCGGCGGACGGCGAGCGCTGGTACACCGAGCCGGTCCTGGCCTGCTCCGCGCCGCCCGGCGGGCCCGAGGTGGTACTGGCCACCGACGTACCCGACGGCATCACGTACCGCGTGCTGTTCCAGATCGACTACCTGGGTCAGTCGCTGCGATACGGCATCCGGCACTGATCGTCCGCCGCCCGGGAACCCGGGCGGCGGATCGGCCGTCACACGGACCGGGACCGGACGGTGGCAGGAGGAGGCGGCATGCGGAGGATCAGCGGTGCGGCGGTCCTGGCGCTGGCACTGGCGGGCGGATGCGCCGGATCCGGCCTGGCCCGGCCGGAGGGCCCGCCCGAGGTGCATCCGACATGGCGCTCGTGCGACGAGGCGCGGGGCGGTGACCGCAGCGCCGGCCCGTCCGGACGGCCCCGGCTGTCCGACGGCGGCGGCGACGTCGACGTGTTCCGGCTGCCGCTGCTGGACGACGGGTTCACCGCGGTTGCGGTGACCGTCTGCGGCACCGGGCCGCTGATCCCGCCCGGCGGTGGGGCGGACCCGGCAACCACCGAACGGCGGGCCGAATCGGTCGATGCGCTGGTCGCCGCGCTGCGACTGCCGGACGAGCGGCGGACCAACGACCCGTGCACGGCGAATCTGGTCATCCTGCCGTGGTTCGCGTTGCACGACGCGCAGGGTCGCTGGGTCCGCCCGGGCGTGCCGGCTGACGCCTGCGGCAAGCCGCGACGCGAGGTGCGCGAGGCGTTCGACGGCCTGACCTTCGCCCGCCCGCCCGGCGCCGGGCCGGACCGCGGAGCCGAGCCGTACCCGACTCCGCGGTGACCGCTCGTCAGGACCTGGCGGCGGCCCGGTCGCGGGCGATCCGGACCAGCTCCAGCAGGCCGTTCGCGTACTCCTGTGCCTCCGCGTGGGCCTCGGCGAACGGCGGCTGGAAGCCCATCGCCTCCCACCGCTGGGTGGACTCGTTCCAGCGGTCGTTGCCGACCTCGAAGTTCCAGGCGGTGATGCCCAGGTCGTAGTAGAGATGGTCGGCCGAGTTGCCGGCCGCGGAGTAGAGCACGTCGGCGACCGGACCGGTGTACGCCGGCCAGGTGACCGTTCCGCGCTCGGCGGCGATCGCACCCACCACCCGGCGGGCACTGTCCAGGAAGTACTTCTGCTCGTCGATCGACGGCCGGGGCAGCGTGACCCGGCCCTGCTCCTGGTACGCGCCCGGGGACCACATGAAGTAGCCGCCGTAGCTGTGCACGTTCATCGAGTACTTGATGTTCGGGTTCGCCTCGGCCAGCGCCACCACGTTGCGGCTCTCCGCCTCGGAGAGTTCGCCGGTGCCCGCGTGCACGCCGGACAGGCAGTTGGTGCTGGCGCCCACGTACCCGTCGAACAGCGAGCCGACCGCGTAGTTGCGGTTCACGTCAACGCCCCACATGTCCGCCCACCGCGGGTCACGCAATGCGCCCGTACAGTGGTTGACCAGGTTCTTCCGTTGCATGGCGAAGTCGTGGAACGAGTAGTTCGCGCCGTCCGGGTTCACCGTCGGAATGACGAACACCTCGACCGACTCCATCAGTTCCCGGGTCTCCGCGTCGGTCGCGTAGTTGGCCAGCAGGCGTTCCGCGAACTCCAGCGTGACCAGCGGCGTCGCCCACTCCCGGGCGTGCTCCTGCGAGTAGGCGAGCACGCCGGTCCGGGAGCCGTCCCGGACCGCGCCGATCCGCAGCGCCTGCACGGTCCACGGCCGGCGGGGCACCTCGGCACCGTCCAGCCCGTCGTCCAGCCGGACCGGCCCGGCCACCGGCATGCGCTGCCCGGCCGAGCCGTCCGCCACGGACGCGCGGAACTGCTGCGGGAAGCGCGCGGTGAGGAACGCGGCCACGTCGTCGGTCGTGCTGATCACCGCGCCCGCAGCGTCGGTGGCCAGCGAGACGGTCAGGAGCCGGTCCCGGTACGTCGCACCGAGCGGACGGTTCGGCCGTCCCGGGTCGACGGACCGCACCTGGACGCCGTTCATGCCCTGGTCGCCGAACCGCACCGACTCCACCACCACGGCCACGGTGGCCGGGTCGCTGAGATACGCCGTGGCGGTCCGGCGGTAGCCCTGCGTCCGGTTCGGCAGGTCGATCACGTCGAGCAGATCGGGGTACTGCCGGGCCAGCCGCTTGATCCGCGCGCTGATGTCGACCGGCGTCAGGTACGAGTCGATGAAGTCCTTCTGGTAACCGCTCGGCAGCGCCGGCGGCGTCACGCCCGGCCAGGCCGCCGGGGTCGCGGCGCGGGACCGGCCGCCGAGGCTGGACGTCGCGGTGAGCCGCACCGGCTGCGCCGGCAGCGGCTGCGGCAGGGCGTAGTGGTACTGGTACTCGCCCGAGTCCTCGAACCGGACCAGCGGGTAGGAGCCGGTGGCGCCGTCCGCGGTCTGCCAGGTCACGGTGATCTCGACGTCCGGGTCGTCGGCGGCCGTCGTGGCCACCTGGGTCTGCACGAACGTCTTGCCCCCGCTGGTCCACCAGTAGGCCTGCAGGAACTGCAGGGTGTCGGCGGCCCGGGCGGTGCCGCGGCGGCTCTCGGCGAGCCGGCGGGCCCCGTCGGACCCGCGCTGGATCAGCTGGACGGCGACCGCGCCGCGCCCGGTCAACGCGGACAGTTGTCCCGCGTTGACCACCACGTCCGCCATCACCTGCCCGGGCGAGGTCCGCGGGCGCGCGGCGACGTCCGCGCCGGAGGCGATCAGGTCGGCGTACGTGGCCTCGTCGGGAAGGCGGAAGCGGATCAGCGCGGTCTCGCCCGCGGCCAGCTCGATCACGGGTGCGGCGGCCGGTGCGGTGGGTGCGGCGGCGGCGCCCGCTCCCGGGTGGGTGAGCAGACCGGCCGTCAGAACGACTGTGGCGGCGGTGACCGCCCAGCGCCTGGATGACATGGAACCTCCTGCGGCAGGAAGGGGTGTGCGTCCACATCAGTCGACGCATCGATCCGTGTCAACCGCTGCCGGCCGCGGGAGGGGTAGATTGGAAGGAGTGACCCTTTCGCACCGGGAAATCTTCGAGCGCTACGTCTACACCGGCCCGATCAGCCGGAATGCGGACGCGGTCGCGGACCTGTTCACCGAGGACGGCGTCTTCGAGGCTCCGCTGATGCCGGCCGGGCATGCGCTGCCCCGTCGCATGGAGGGCCGCGCGGCGATCCGGGCCGGCATCGGTGAATACCACCGCGAGCCCGCCTTCGACGGCAAGGTCAATGTGGAACTCTCCGGCTACGTCCTGCACGAGACCGCCGATCCGGACACGTTCATCTGCGAGATCGACACCGTGCTGGACGACGCCGACGGGACCCGGATGCCGGTGTCGCTGGTGCAGATCTACCGGGTCCGGGGCGACCTGATCGCCATGCTGCGCGACTACTTCGCGCCGCCGGGCTAGCCGGGCTCGAGGTGGATGCCGAGGCGTCGTCGGTACGGCTCCACTGGCGCGGCGAACCGAGCCCGGCGGTGTCCAGAGTGGTCGAGGAGGCCCGGGCCGAGGGCGTCCGGGTGGACGGTCCGAGCCGACCGTGTCGGTGCGGAACGACATTCAGCTGATCGCCACGAACAGCGGCTCGACGATCTACAACGGAGATGGCGTGCGGGGTGGCAACCAGTACACCACCCCCGTGGTCGGAGCCGGACGTTGATGTACACCGAGCCGGAGAACATGGCACCGTGCAACGGTCAGCCGTCCGCCGGCATGTGTAGGAGGAAGTCCTCCAGGACGGTGGCCAGGCGGATCGGGGTCTCGTACATCGGGTAGTGGCCGGCGTTGGCCAGGACCTCCAGCCGGGCGTTCGGGTAGTGGTTGAGCCAGGTGGCCCGCATGGTCTCCGCGCCGATCGCCGGGTCGTGCTCGCCCACCACGGCGAGCGCCGGCACCGGGTTGCCGGTGATCTCGGCGGCGAAGTCGGTCCGCGCCCAGGCCGGCAGGTACGCCCCGAACGCCGACGCGGCGGAGGAGTCCAGCGAGGCCCGGACCATGCCGTCGATCCAGTGCCGGGACAGCCGGTTGCCGGTGGTCAGGTCGATGATGGCGTACCGGTTCTCCGGCTTCTCCGCGGCGCCGTCGAACAGCGCCCAGCTCTGCTCGTCGAAGGGCACGCCGGCGGCCGGCACCGGGCTGATCCCGACCAGGCGCTCGACCCGGTCCGGGGCGTCGGCGAGGACCCGCTGGGCGGCGCTGCCACCCATCGAGTGCCCGACCACGGAGAACCGGTCCCAGCCCAACTCGTCGGCCAGAGCCAGGGCGTCGGCGCTGATCTCGGCGATGCGGTACGCACCGGGGACGTCCCGGCGGCTGCCGTACCCCCGGAAGTCCGGGAAGGCGTACGTGAAACGCTCCGGGTCGATGAGGCCGGGCAGATCGCCCCAGCCCTCCGCGGACCCCAACCAGCCGTGCAGCGCCAGCACCCGCCGCGGTCCGTTACCGACCGTCTTCACCATGTTTCGACCTCCTCAGCGTGGAGGCTACGTCACTCTCCGCAGACGCTTGACAACCGCGTACCCGATCAGGCCCGCCGCCACCCACGGCGCCGCGACCAGGATCGGGTCCAGCGGCTGGTGCACCAGGTCGGTGCGCCGGCGGCCGAAGCGGGAGCGGATCGGGTGGTGGGTGAATTCGCTCAGGACACCGGTCTGCGTGATCGGGTTGTCCGGGCGCAGCGTCAGCATGGACCGCGCCGCGCTCTCCACCGCGTCCACCCGGTCCGCACCGAGCAGGAGCAGCCAGTGCGCCGCCCGACCCTCGCTGTACCGGGCGTACGCGAACCGGCGGATGGCACCGGAGAGACCCTTCGGCGGGCAGGCGGTACCGAACACCGGGGTGAGGAACCGGTGTTCGATCGAGCGTTCCCGCGGCCACTTCTCCGGCTGGCGTTCCGGGAACTCCCAGTGCGCGCCGGTGGCCTTCGGGTCGTACACCTCCTTCGGCACCGACGGACGGTCCCGCGGATCCAGGTCGGCACCCCAGCCGGGGATGCGTGCCCGCAGCTCGTCGCTCGACTCGGCCGGCTTCGGCCGGTCCGGTGTGTAGGGCATGATCGCCTCCGGTCTCGTCACGCGGCGTTCGGAATGATCAAGGGCTTGATGCAGTTGTCCAGCTTCGACGAGAAGATGTGGTAGCCCTCGGCGATGTGCTCCAGCGGAATGCGGTGCGTCACGATATCGCTGGGCTTCAGGTAGCCGTTGCGGACGTGCTCGAACAACCGGGGCCACTGCCGCTTCACCGGGCACTGGTTCATCCGCAGCGTCAGCCCCTTGTTCACCGCGTCGCCGAACTTGACCGCACTGAACATCGGCCCGTACGCGCCCACCACCGAGATGGTGCCGCCCTTGCGGACCGAGTCGATGGCCCAGTTCAGCGCGATCGGCGAGCCGCCCTGCAACTTCAGCTTCGCGGCCGTCACGTGCTGTACCAGGTTCCCGTCGGCCTCCGCCCCCACGGCGTCGATGGCCACGTCGGCGCCGAGATGGTCGGTGACCTTCTTCATCTGCACGACGATGTCGTCGTACTCCACGAAGTTGTAGGTCTCGGCATGGGCGAACTCGGCCGCCTTCCGCAGGCGGTAGTCCAGATGGTCGATCACGATCACCCGGCCGGCGCCCATCAGCCAGGACGACTTCGCGGCATACAGGCCGACCGGACCGGCGCCGAACACCACGACCGTGTCGCCCTCGGAGATGTCACCGAGCTGCGCGCCGAAGTATCCGGTGGCGAGCGCGTCGGTGAGCAGCACCGCGTCGTCGTCGTCCATCCACTCCGGGATGAGGCTCGGGCCGACGTCGGCGAACGGCACCCGGACGTACTCCGACTGGCCGCCGTCGTACCCGCCGCAGGTGTGCGAGTAGCCGTAGATGCCGCCGACCGCGGTGGCGTTCGGGTTGACGTTGTGGCAGTTCGAGTACAACCCGCGGGCGCAGAAGTAGCAGGACCCGCAGAAGATGTTGAACGGCACCATCACCCGGTCGCCGGCCGCGAGGTTCCGCACCGAGGAGCCGACCTCGTCGACCACCCCGACGAACTCGTGGCCGAACGTCATCCCGACCCGGGTGTCGGGCATCATGCCGTGGTACAGGTGCAGGTCGGAGCCGCAGATCGCGGCGCGGGTGACCCGGACGATCGCATCGTTGGGATGCTCGATCGACGGGCGGTCCTTCTCCTCGACCCGCAGGCGGTAGGGACCGCGGTAGACCATGGCTCGCATCGGGCGCCTCCTCTTGCCGGTCCATTTCTCCGGCCGGCCCTGGCTACCCGCGCGAATCCCCGGTAAACGCCTCAGGTCTCGCCGAACGCGACGCCCAGTCCGGTGAGGTCGACGGACCGGCGGGCGGTCTCCGGGACGAAGTCGATCAGCGGCCGCATCGCCTCCAGGGCGGTCAGGATCTGCCGGGCGACCCGCTCGACCGGGCGCATGGCGTCCACCGAGACGAGGATGCCGCGCGCCTCGTACCACTCGACGATCGGGTGGGTCACCTCGTGGTAGAGCGCCAGGCGGCGCCGGATGACGTCCTCGGTGTCGTCGGAGCGGTGTTCCAGCGCGGCCCGGGCGAGCAGCCGGCGGATCAGCTCGTCGTCGGCCGCCTTCAGGTGCAGGGCGACGTTCGCCGTCATCTCGAGGGAGAGGGCGATCTGGTAGAGCGCGCGGGCCTGGGTGATGTTGCGGGGCATGCCGTCCAGCACGTACCCGCCGCCGTTCGACTTCGCGGTGACCATCGCGGCGCGGACCATCTCCAGCACGACCTCGTCCGGCACCAGTTCACCGCGGTCGAGCCGTTCCTTGACCGCGCGGCCCAGCTCGGTGCCCCGGGCCACGTGCTCGCGGAGCAGATCACCGGTGGCGATGTGCGGTACGTCGAAGTGCGCGGCGATGATCGCGCCCTGAGTGCCCTTGCCGGCCCCGGGTGGTGCCACCATCAAAACCCGCATCGCTTCATCTCCAGGACCGCCGTGAACTGCTGAATGTCGCCGCGAACTGCCGAATGTCAAGGTACCGGCGTGGTGTCCCACCGGTGCGCCGGGCTCCCGCGCCGGTCCCTGGTCGGCGCTGCCCCGGAGCCGGGTGGCGTCCGGGGCAGCTGCGGCGTGCGGTCAGTTCGGGGCGTACCAGCCCTCGAGATCCACTACGAGGTGCGTGGTGCCGGTGCTGACGTTGCGCAACCGGATCTTGCCGCTCGTGCCGACCTGCACCTTGGCCAGGCCGCCGCGGGCCAGGTCGGCGGTGGGCGGGTAGTTGGACAGCGACGTGCCGGGTTCGGTGCCGCCCAGGGGCCAGGCGTGCAGGTAACCGCCGGCCGTGTTGCCCACGACGATCAGGTTGACGACGGCGGTGGCGCCCGGTGGCAGCCCGGTGGAGACGTCCACGGTGCCGTTGGCCGGTAGCGGTGCGGTGCCGCTCCGGGTGTCGATCACCCGTCGGGCGGTCAGCGTGCGCAGGCCGGCGCCGGTGGCCGGGCTGCCGGTGAAGTAGCCGGTGGCGGTCATCACCAGGTGGATCGGGGAGCCGCTGTTGTTGGTGAAGGTGGCGCGTCCGTCGGTGCCCAGGCGTACCGCGGCGCCGTGCGAGGTGGTGCCGGGGACGTAGTCCATGACGCTGCGGTTCGTGCCGCCGGGCGGGATGGTGCCGACCCAGCCCTGTGCGGTGGCGCCGGTGGCGATCAGGTCGATGAACGCGGTCGACGCCCCGACCGGGACCACGCCGCCGGCGATCGGGAACGACCGGCTTCCGCCGCTGGGGATGGTGACGCTGCTGCCGCCGAGCCCGCTGCGGGTGTCCACCACCCGGGTCGGGGTCACCGGCACGTAGCCGCCGCCGGCGTCGGCCGCCCCGGTGTAGTAGCCCTGCACGTCGACCGTCATGTGCACGCCGCCGCCGCTGGTGTAGACGGAGAGCCGGCCGCTGGCCGGCACGTTCACCACGGCGGCGTTGGAGATGATCTGGCTGGCGGTGGCGTTCACGGTGGACAGCGCGGCGGGCCGGGTGGTGCCCTCCGGGAACACCGTGAGGAACAGGCCGGCGGTCGTGGTGATCGCGGTCACGTCCACCAGCACCGCGGTGACGCCGGTGGCCGGCACCCCGCCGACGCCGGCGACCCGGAAACTCGTGGTGCTGCCGGCCGCTCGCGCACCGGCCGTGGCGCCCGTGCCGTTCCGGGTGTCCAGGGCCGCCGCGCTGGTGGGGAGGCGGACGAAGGTACCGCCGCGGACCGCCTGGCGGACCCAGCCGGCGACGTCGTCGAGCCGGGTCTCGACCGCGGTGCTGGATGCGCCGTCCGGCGCGCCGAAGCACCCGGCCTGTCCGGAGGCGGCGTGCAGGCCGACCAGTTCGACGCCGGTGCCGCGGGGCCGCAGTGCCGGGCCGCCCGCGTCGCCCTTGCAGATGCCGACCGGTGCACCGGCGCTGCCGGCCAGGTCGATGGTGGAGCCGCCGACCGCCTGGACGGTCAGCGCGCCGCCGTGCAGCCGGTCCGGCACCCACGCGGTGGCGGTGCGGCCGTAGCCGGCCACCTGGAGGGTCTCGCCGACGGCCGGCGCGGTGGTGGCCAGCGCCACCGGGGCGATGTCGATCACCGGCTGGGCGAGCTTGGCCAGCGCCAGGTCGCGGCCCGGGTGCGGCAGCACCTGGACGACGCTGCGCACCTGTCCGCCGGTGGTGGACCGCAGGTCGGGCCGGCCCACGGTGACCGTGGTCGGCAGCGCGGGCGGGCCCGCCGGCACCGCCTGGCCGGCTTCGGCGAAGCAGGAGGCACTGGTGGCGACCCACTCCGGATCGACCAGCGCGCCGGAGCATCCGCGTACCGTGGTGCCGACCTGGATGTGGGCCGCGAAGCCGTAGCCGTCCGCGGGCGTGCCGCCGGTGACGGCGGCGGCCGGGACCGCGAGCAGTCCGCTCGTGACGACCAGCGCGGTCAGTGCGCCGGCCAGGCCGGCGCGCCGCAGTGTCCGGTGTGCGCCGCCGGACGCAGCGGCGAGCGTCGTTCCCCTCATGAAGGCCCCCGTGTCTCCGATCGATGGGAATGCACGACAACCCTAGGCGGCACGCGGATTCGGCGGTGACCGGCACACCCTCTTGTCCCGTTAGGGCGTATCCCCGGAAGGTGCGAACGCGCAGGCGGAGCCGCTGACCGTGCACTGGCGCGGCCGGTCGCCGGACCCGGAGCGGGTGAAGTGGAAGCGGAGCGCCACCCGCGAGCGCGCGGCCACCGGTGCGCCGGAGGTCCAGACGAACGCGTCGCCGTCCCGGCCGAGCGTCGCCTGCGGTGCCGACTCCACCCAGGAGGTACGCAGCGCGCCGACGTTGCCGGGGAACGCCAGCCGCGCCGTCCAGTTGCGGTCCCGCGCCGTGGTGTTGACGATGAGCACCTCGCCGATGAACCCGTCGGCGAACGACTGCACGACCCGGTAGCGACCGGTCACCGGTGCCGCCGGCGGCCGGGTCGGCGCCGGCCGGCCGCGGGACGGCGGCGGAGACGGCGGACGGACGGTGGTGGCGGTGGGCTCCGGTGCCGGTGGGCGGCCCGCCGACGACGTCCCCGGACGCGGGACCGTGTCGGAGGGCGTATCGGAGAACGCCGGCACGGCCGGGACGAACTCCGCCGACGGCGGTGGCAGGAACGGGGGAGGAGGCGGCGGCAGCGGCGTGGCGGCGCGCCGGTCGGGCGCGGCGACGAGCACCACTCCGGCGACGAGCAGGCCGAGGACGACCAGCGCGGCCACCGCGACCGCCGGACGCCGGGAGGCGGCCGCGGCGAGTGCGTCCCGCGCGTCAGTCATCGTCGGGCGAGCGTATCCGGACACCGGATCATGGGAAAGGTACCCAACGGGTGCGCACCGGCGAACGAGAATGGTCTGGTCGACGAAGGGACACCGATGACATCTGCACGCCGCGCGTTGATCGTCCGAGGCGGATGGGATGGCCACCAGCCGGTCGAGGCCACCGATCTGTTCATCCCGTACCTCAAGGAGCAGGGTTTCGCGGTGCAGGTGGAGGACTCGCCCGCGCCGTACGCCGACGCGGCCCTGATGGCCGGGACCGACCTGATCGTGCAGTGCATGACCATGTCGACGATCCAGGCCGAGGAGGTGGCCGGCCTGATCGCCGCGGTCGAGGCGGGCACCGGCCTGGCCGGCTGGCACGGCGGCATCGCCGACTCGTACCGGAACAGCTCCGACTATCTGCAGTTGATCGGCGGTCAGTTCGCCGCGCACGCGGCGCGCACCGGCCCGGAGGAACGGACCGGTGAGCAGTCCGACAACTACGTCACCCACCGCATCGCCATGACGCCGGCCGCCGCGGACCACCCGATCACCCGGGGGATCACGGACTTCGACCTGCACACCGAGCAGTACTGGGTGCTCGCCGACGACTACGTCGACGTGCTGGCGACCACCACCACCGCGGTCCGGCCGTGGGGCGCCTGGCACCGGCCGATCACCGCGCCGGCGGTCTGGACCCGGCAGTGGGGCCGCGGCCGGATCTTCGTGGCCACCCCCGGGCACCGGGTCGAGGTGCTGGAGGATCCGAACGTACGCACGATCGTGGAGAGGGGCATGCTGTGGGCGGCACGATGAGGGTGGGGATCGTGGGTGCGGGCCGGATCAGCGGCCAGTACAGCGCCACGCTCGCCCGGCTGCCCCGGGTGGCGGTCACCGCGGTGGCCGACCTGGACCCGGCGCGCGCACAGCAGCTCGCCGACCAGCACCCCGGGGCGCGGGCGATGCCACTGCCCGAGCTGGTCCGGTCCGACGAGGTGGACCTGGTGCTCAACCTGACCACCCCGGCACAGCACGCCGAGGTGGCGCTGGCCGCGATCGCCGCGGGCAAGCACGTGTACGGCGAGAAGCCGCTCGCCGCCACCACCGCCGACGGGCGCGCGATCATCGCGGCCGCGGAGGCCGCCGGCGTACGGGTGGCCTGCGCGCCCGACACCGTGCTCGGCACCGGCGTGCAGACCGCCCGGGCGGCCCTGGACGCGGGGCGGATCGGGACGCCGTACGCGGCCAGCGCGTTCATGACCGCGCCCGGGCACGAGCTGTGGCACCCGGACCCCGAGTTCTACTACCGGCCGGGTGGCGGCCCGCTGTTCGACATGGGCCCGTACTACCTGACCACGCTGGTGCAGCTGCTCGGCCCGGTACGCCGGGTGGTGGGCCTGTCGTCGCGGTCCCGGGCGGAGCGCACCATCGCGACCGGGCCGCGCGCCGGCACCGTCTTCGACGTCGAGGTCGACACGCACGTGGCCGGCGTTCTCGAGCACGAGAGCGGCGTGCTGACCACGCTGATGATGAGCTTCGAGATCTCCGCGGCCCGGCTGCCGTACGTCGAGGTGTACGGCTCCGCCGGTTCGTTGTCGCTGCCGGACCCGAACTACTTCACCGGGCCGGTGCGGATCTGCACCCGGGCGGCCGGGGACTGGACGGTGCTGCCGGTCGGCGCCGGCTACCTGGACGGCGGCCGGGGGATCGGCATCCGGGACCTGTCCGACGCGCTGGCCGAGGACCGCCCGCACCGCGCCGGAGCGGACCTGGCACTGCACATCCTCGACGTGATGGAGTCGATGGTGGACGGTGCGGGCGGCGGGCCGGTCGTGGTGGCCAGCCAGTGCGCGCGACCCGAGCGGATCGACGGGGTGATCGACCCGATCTGACCGGTTCAAGCACATTTCGGCCGCGGGTTTCGTACCGTCAATAACCATGCCGAGGAGACTGCTGGCCCTGTTGTGCGCCCTGGTCGTCGTGGCACCCGCCGGGCCGGCCGAGGCGGCGCCGGGCGGCACGGTGTGGCACGTGGTCAAGCCGGGCCAGACCATGGCGGACATCGCCCGGGCGTACCGGGTGCGGCTCGCCGACCTGCGCCGGTGGAACCAGGTGGCGGCGCCGGACCGGGCGCAGGTGGACGCGACGCTGCGGCTGAACCGGCCGCCGGCGGCGCTGCCGGCCTGGCGTACCCGGGTCGCGCCGGTCTCCCCGGCCTCGGTGGGCTGGGATCCGCGCCGGAGATGCCCGGTGCCGCCGGCGGACCTGCGCCGGATCTGGGTGTCGTACGTCGACTTCCAGGGCCGCTACCACGACGGCTCCATCGTCATGCACAAGAGCCTGGTGACCGCCACCCAGCGCGCGTTCTACTGGTTGTACCGGTGGCGTTACCGGATCATGGGGATGGCCCCGATGTGGGTCAACATGCCGGGTCAGACGGACATGAGCATCGTCACCTCCGGCTTCCGCTGCCGGCCGGTGGCCGGTACCAGGACCTGGTCGCAGCATGCGTACGGCCGGGCGATCGACCTGAATCCGCTGCAGAACCCGATGGTGCGCGGCACCTACATCGACCCGCCGGCCGGGACGGGGTGGCTGCGCCGAGACCGCTACCGGATCGGCATGGTGCACGCCGAGGGTGCGGTGCGCGCGTTCACCGCGAACGGGTTCCACTGGGGCGGCCGGTGGCGGACCCTCAAGGACTACATGCACTTCAGTACGACGAACCGCTGAGATCGCCCGGCGGCACGGCAGTCGGCTCGTGAGCCACGTGGCCGCTTCGTACGACAGCCAACGACGATTCGCGCCGACAGCGTCCTCGCAGATCTTGGAGGCCCGGTCAAATCTTGGCGCAGAATTGCCCCCATAGGGGGCAGAATGCCGCCAAGATTCGCCTCCGCCTCCAAGATCTACACACCCGAGAACTCAGCACCGATGATCGCTCTCTGAGGCGACCCGCCGCGTACCCCACGAGGGGGTTGATTGCCCGTCCCGCGAACCGGGCAGCACTTCCGCGGACCTCCCACTGAGATCACTGGTACATCAACGTCGTTACCTGGCTCGCGCCGACTGTCGGAACGCCGATCCGGATTGCCGTGACGGGTGTCGTGTGTGGGGACTACCTCATGATTGCCGGTGATATGCCCCGGGTCGTCCGAGCACATCCGTACCGAGATCACTTCATTGAAAGCTCTACATCCGCCGACGCCGGGTTACCATCGTCGCCAGCAGTAACACAGCGTGGCGAATGAGCCGTGGTGGGAGCGGCCTCCCGGCCGGACCATCCGGGCAAAGCCACCGGTGTTTTTGCTGGGATCGGTCCGGATGGTTCCCGCTTGTGCGGGTGAGCGATAGGGAAGCGCTGCGTGCACTCTGCGTTGCATGCCCGTGATCCACGGTGGCTCGGTCGGTACGAGTTGATCGCCCGGCTCGGCCAGGGCGGCATGGGCGTCGTGTTTCTCGGACGTGACCCCTCGGGCCGATCCGTGGCGGTCAAGATCGTCCGGAACGAGTTCTCCTACGATCAGCAGTACCGCAACCGGTTCCGCAGCGAAGTCAGCCGAGCCCGGCAGGTGCCGCCGTTCTGCACCGCCGAGGTGCTCGACGCCGATCCCGACCACGACCCGCCGTACCTGGTGGTGGAGTACGTGGACGGTCCCAGCCTGGCGGCCGTGGTGCGCCGGCGCGGCCGGCTGCAGGGCGCCGAGCTGCACGGGGTGGCGGTCGGCATCGCCACCGCGCTGGCCGCGATCCACGGCGCCGGGGTGATCCACCGCGACCTGAAGCCGGGCAACGTGCTGTTCGCCATGGGCGGCGTCAAGGTGATCGACTTCGGCATCGCCCGGCCGCTGGAGGCCACCAGCCACCACACCGGCACCGATCACATGGTCGGCACGGTGGCCTACATGGCGCCGGAGCGCTTCGACACCGATGCCGTCGACGAGGTCACCACCGCCGCCGACATCTTCGCCTGGGGAGCGCTGGTCGGCTTCGCGGCCACCGGCCGTACCCCGTTCGCGGCCGGTTCGCCGCCGGCCACCGCGATGCGCATCCTCACCCAGCCGCCCGATCTCGACGGCGTGCCGGAATCGCTGCGGGACATCGTCGGCCGCGCGCTGGACAAGGACCCGCGCCGCCGGCCCACCGCCCGTGAACTGGTCGATCTGCTGGTCCCGGACGGGCGGGCGGCGAGTGCCGTGGTGCCGGTGGACACCAGCGGCGCGGATCCGGAACGCGGCGACACCCAGGACACCCCGGCACTGCCGGTGAGCGCGGGGATCGCGCTGACCGGCGAGACGGCGGCGACCGTCGCCCGGCGCCGCGGCCGGCGCCGGGCCCACCGCCGGGTGCGGGCCGAACGCCGGTGGGCGTGGCCGGCCGCGGCCGGCGTCGCGCTCGCCACGGTCTCCCTGACCGCCGCCATCGGCCTGCCGTGGGTCTTCGGTGGCACCGACGGGTCGGCGGCCGATCCCGGCGCCGGCCAGGACCGGGCCACCGGGACGGCCGGTCAGGCGGCCACCATGTTCGTGGAGCCGTCCGAGCCGTTCACGTTCACCTTCTCCGGCTACCGGGTCGGCCGGTACCGGGTGCAGGACCCGGCCGTGGTCTCCACCGCGTACGAGATCGCCCGGGTCAACGACGACCGTGACCTGTACGCCTATCTCACCCTGTTCCGGACCGGTGTCTTCGACCCGGAGTCGGTGGCCGGGGTGCAGCGGACCACCGTCGGCGGGCGCCCGGCGCTGGAGCGGTCGGCGGTGGACCAGGCACCCGGCCTGCCGACCAGCCTGACCAGCCGGTTCCTCGCCTGGGAGGTCGCCGACAAGCGGTGGGCCACCCTGCAGGCGTACTCGGCGGCGGAGAACGACCCGTCCCCGCGGGACCTGCGGGACATCGCTCAGTGGCTGAAGCCGGACCGGGCGCGGCCGGCCACCCTGCCGTTCACCCTGGGCTACGTCCCGGTCGGCTACCAGCCGGTGCAGGTGGGCACCGGGGCCTGGGCCAACGTGGCCGGGATCAGGGCGATCGACCTGAACAACCACGGCGGCGCGGTGTTCGCGCGGCCGCTGCCGAAGCCGGCCGGGCTGACCTCGCCGTGGCGTACCTCGATCGACACCGACCTGCCGACCCGGTTCGAGGTGCTGGTCTCGCCGGACCGCAAGAAGGCGCCGCCCTATCCGACCGAGTGCGAGGAGGGCTCCTGCTACCTGTGGCGGGTGCAGGACGGCGTGCGGATCGACGTGGTCAGCCAGCAACTCTCCAAAGCCGAGAAGCGGCGCATTCTGGACGGCGTGAAGTTGGCCGAGGTCACCGCTCCGGAGGACTGGCCGGAAGCCGTGTCGGCGTTCCCGGTCGGCCCCTGACCGCATCGAGACGGCTCGATCACCCGATCCGCGTTACCATCGTCGCCAGAGATCACCCAGCGTGGCACGGTGTTTCTCCGGGCGGTAGGAGGGAAGCGTTGCGTGCAATCTGCGTTGCATGCCCGTGATCCACGGTGGCTCGGCCGGTACGAGTTGATCGCCCGGCTCGGCCAGGGTGGCATGGGCGTCGTGTTCCTCGGGCGCGACCCGTCCGGCCGGTCGGTCGCTGTCAAGATCGTCCGGAGCGAGCTGGCGTACGACGAGCAGTACCGCAACCGGTTCCGCAGCGAGGTCAGCCGCGTGCGTCAGGTGCCGCCGTTCTGCACCGCCGAGGTGCTCGACGCCGATCCCGACCACGACCCGCCGTACCTGGTGGTGGAGTACGTCGACGGTCCCAGCCTGGCGGCCGTGGTGCGCCGGCGTGGCCGGCTGCAGGGCGCCGAGCTGCACGGGGTGGCGGTCGGCATCGCCACCGCGCTGGCCGCGATCCACGGCGCCGGGGTGATCCACCGCGACCTGAAGCCGGACAACGTGCTGTTCGCCATGGGCGGCGTCAAGGTGATCGACTTCGGCATCGCCCGGCCGCTGGAGGCCACCAGCCACCACACCCGCACCGATCACATGGTCGGCACGGTGGCCTACATGGCGCCGGAGCGCTTCGACACCGACAGCGACTCCGGCGCGCACGTCACCACGGCGGCGGACGTCTTCGCCTGGGGCGCGGTGGTCGCGTACGCCGCCACCGGCCGTACCCCGTTCGCCGCGGAGTCGCCGCCGGCCACCGCGGTGCGCATCCTCACCCAGCCGCCGAACCTCGACGGGGTGCCCGCGCCCCTGCGTGACCTGGTCGGCCGCGCACTGCAGAAGGACCCCCGGCACCGGCCGAGCGCCCGGGAACTGCTCGACCTGCTCCTGCCGGACGGGCGGCCGGCCGGTGCGGTACCGCCCGCGGCGCGGATCGCGCTGACCGACGAGACGCCGGTGACCGTGGCACGCCAGCACCCGGACGCCGCGCGCCGCCGGCGCCGCCGCTGGGCCTGGCCGACCGTGGCCGGCGCCGCGCTCGCCACGGCCGCGCTGACCGCGGCGATCGGCCTGCCCCAGATCCTGGACCGGGACGACCCGGGCCGCGGCGCCGACCGGGCCGGCGGCGCGCCGTCGGCCGCGCCGTCCGCGCCGGCCAAGCCGCCCGCGGCGGCCGACCCGGGGCCGGCCGAGCCCTTCACCTTCACCTTCTCCGGGTACCGGGTGGGCCGGTTGCGGGTGCACGATCCGGTCATCGTGTCCAGCGCGTACGAGATCGCGCGGGTCACCGGCGACGGCGACCTGTTCGCGTACCTGACGGTCTACCGGCCCGGCGCCTTCGACCCGGAGGCGGTGGCCGGCGGGGAACGGACCACCGTGGCGGGACGTCCCGCGCTGCAGCGGACCGTGGTGCGGGACGGCTCCTCGCCGAACGGCACCCAGACCGACCGGTTCCTCGCCTGGCAGTACGCCGACCAGCGGTGGGCCACCGTGCAGTCGCACTACGCGCTGGAGAACAATCCGGCCCCGCGGGATCTGCGGGCGCTGGCGGAGCGGCTGAAGCCGGACCGGGCCGCGCCGGCCAAGGTGCCGCTCCGGATGACGTACGTTCCGCCCGGCTACCGGCCGGTGCAGGTGGGCAGCCGGGCCTGGGCCAGCCTGAACGGCATCGCGTCCGCGGACGACGACAACTACGGCGGGGTGGTGTTCGCCAAGTCGCCGCCGGAGCCGTCCGGGCTGACCGCGCCGTGGGAGACGGACACCGACGACCATCTGCCGAACCGGTTCGAGATCCTGGTGTCGCCGGCCACCAAGCGGGCCCGCCCGACCGCCCCCCGGTGCGGCGACGACTTCTGTTACACCTGGGGCGCGGGCGGGGCGGCGAAGATCGATGTGGTCAGCGGCCAGCTGCCCGACGCGGAGATGAAGAAGATCCTCGAGGGCCTCGAGGTGCCCTCGGTCACCGACGCGAGCAGGTGGCCGGACGCCTCGTCGGCGTTTCCGGTGCAGCCGTAATCCGACCTGACGGATCACCGCCGCCGGCGTGTCCCTGATCCGATTGAGTTTTCCGGCACCTCGGCGCAATGTCCGACGTGCACGGTTTTTCGGGCGTGCTCCTCATCTGCCGGGCCGATGCGCGGCTCCGGCGACCGCCACGGGAGGTTCCTGATGAGCGAAGACCAGATCAGTCCGGATCGCATGGTGGGACGCCGGCTGGAGGCGTTGCCCGACGAGGTGGTGGCGGGGCTGGAGGTGCGGGACGCGTGGCGCCGGCGTACCGCGGCCGGGACGGCGGAACTGGAGTTCCTGGTGTCGGACCTGGCCCGGTGGCGTCCGGGCGCGACGGTCCGGGTGGCGTTCCTGGACGGCGACGACGAGCTGCACGGCCGGATCGTCGAGGCCACCCGGCAGATCACCGACGTCGCCAACCTGACGCTCGACTTCGGCCGGGACGACGCCACCGGCCGGTGCCGGCGGTGGACCGAGTCGGACACCGAGTACGCGGCGGAGATCCGGGTCAGCTTCGACGAGGGCGGCTTCTGGTCGCTCGTCGGCACCGACAGCACCGACGCCACGATCAGCCCGCCGGAGGGCGGCGTCGGCGGCCGTCCGCATCAGCGCAGCCTCAACCTCGGCGGGTTCACCGAGGAACTGCCGGACGACTGGCAGGGGACCGTCCGGCACGAGTTCCTGCACGCCCTCGCGTTCCACCACGAGCACCAGAACATGCGCGGCGACTGTGAGAACGAGTTCCGCTGGGACGACGACGAGGGCTACGTGCCGACCCGGAACTCGCGCGGCGTCTTCATCGCGGACCCGTCGGGGCGGCGACCCGGCATCTACACGTACCTGGCCGGTGCGCCGAACTTCTGGCCGCGGGCGAAGGTCGACCACAACCTGCGGCGGCGGGAGGGCGACGAGGTCATCGCCGGCCCGTTCCACCCGGATTCGATCATGTTGTACGCGTTCGAGCCGTTCTTCTACAAGTCCACACCCAGTCCCTGCGCCCCCACCGGCAACGGGATCGACCTGTCCGACAACGACCGCCGGGGCCTGCAGCTCATCTACCCGCACACCGCGCAGCAGGTCGACGACCTCGCGTCCCGGGCCGGTCAGGCCCTGGAGACGTGGCGCAAGGACATCGGCCTGGAGTCGCTCGGCTCGGACCGGCCGTCGCCGTACGCGGACCGGGTCGAGGAACTGCTGGCGGCTCGGAGCGTCTGACGGTTCCCACGGGCGGCGCCTAACCGGCGCCGCCCACCCGGACGGTAATGTGCAGTGGCACCGTGACGGTGATCTCCGGCGTGGCGGCCGGGGCCGCCACGGACTGTTCACCGAGCCGGGGGGCCGTCGGCAGGACCGCCTCGGTCGGCGGGCTCAGCGCCTCCCGGAGAAGCCGGCCCGGCTCCTCCGGCACGGTGCCGGCCGCGGACTCCAGCCAGGCGATGATGCTGCTGATCCGGGCGCCCTCGTTGGCCGTCCACTTGATCTTGGCGGTGCCCATCGCGGCGGTCCACGGCGTGCCGTCGACGGACATGATGGCGCCGTCCGCGTTCCGTTCCGGCACACCCGAGTGGTGCAGGCCGACGACCTCCCACTGGTTGTTGTACAGCGGTGAGCCGGACGAACCCGGCGCGGTGTCGGTGCGGTAGTGCAGGAAGTCGTCGAGCCGGTCGACCAGCTCGTTCTGCTGCAGGGCGACCTGCTTCGGCCGTCCGTCCGGATGCTGCACGATGTTGATCGACTCGCCCAGCAGGATCTTGCCCTGGTCCCGGCTGATCCGGTTGAAGCCGAACCGGGCCAGCGGCTGCGGCGGCCCGCCGTCGGCGCGGGACTGCTCGCTCACCGCCACCACGCTGAAGTCGAGTTCCCGGTGGGTCAGGAAGAGCGCGTCGGGCTGCAGGTCGAACCGGGACGTGGTGCGGGGCCGGCCGTCCACGCCGTTCTCGAACCGGAACTCGACCTGGGAGAACCGGGCCGACGCCGCGGTCGGGAACACGTGGTTGTTGGTGAGCAGGACCCGCGGGGAGATCAGGAACCCGGTACCGAATCCGCGGTCGGAGAACTGGTCCCGGATGTGGATGCGGCCCACGCTGTGCGCGACGGCCGACCCGAGTTCGAGGAACGCGACGCCGAGCAGGTTGTCGCCGCCGATCACCCGCTCCAGCAACCGGTCGTGCGCCACCGTCCCGAGCGACTCCAGCGGCCCGCCCGGTACGCCGCCGAGCGATTCGCGCACCACCGGCTGCGCCAGCACGCGCTGGGTCCGCAGCGCCACCCGTTGCGGGTCGTCGACCTGCAGCACGCTGCGTTCGCCGCGGCGGACCTCGGCGATCCGCTGCTCGGTGCGGGTCCGCTCCGCGGTCCGGTCCGCGAACCGCTGCTCGGTGGCCGACAGATCGGCGAGCACGTCCATGGTCTCCTCCTCGGCGCGATCGGCCGGGCCGCCCGGCAGGGACGGCGAGGGCGGCGTGGTGAGCGGGAACGTGAGGGTCATCCGGGTCGGGGCGTCGTCGCCGGGCCGGAGCGCGGGCACCAGGTCCAGGCCGGGCGCGCAGGGCGTGAGACCGGTGAACCGGACCAGCATCTTGCGCATGTCGGTGACTCCGCAGTAGCGCTGCAGCAACGCCAGCACGCCCCGGATCCGCTCGGCCTGCGCCGAGGTCAGCAGCCCGTCGCGGGTGGTCAGGTACAGCCCGAGCCGGTCCACGATGGTGCTCAGGCCCTCGTTGAACAGCGGCAGCCCGCGGTCGACCGCGTCCAGGAACGCCACCACCGCCTCGGCGTGCCGGCCCATCCGCGCCAGGTACTCACCGCGGACCGCGGCGCCGTCGGGCAACCAGTCGAACCGGTGGTGCAGCACCTCGGTGAACGGGTCGAGTTCGGCCACCCGGTTCAGCCGCAGCAGGGCGTACCCCCGCACCACCGCCGCGACCGCGTCGGTGTGCCCGTTCCCGGCCAGCAGCCGGCGCAGGTCGGCCGCCGGGTCCGGCGAGGCGACGCTGGTGGCGGCCTCGGTGGCGAGCCCCAGCGCCTGATAGCGGAGCAGGGCGTTGGCGTCCACGTCGGCCATGTGCACGTCCAGCGAGACGGCGTCCGGGGCGTCGCCGGGCAGCACCGACAACAGCACGTCGCAGCCGAAGTGCCGGGAGACCGGCAGCGCCACGTTGACTCCCGGCCGGCCGGCCTGCAGCACCTGGACGAACCACAACCCGTCCGCCCCGGGTACGCCGATCCGCACCGCGTTGGCGTGCCGCGCGGTGACCCGCAGCCCGGCCACCGGCTGCGGCACGACCTCGGAGGTCAGGGCGTTGCCGCGGAAGATCCGGACCTGCACCTCGGTGGGTCCGCCGGCGTCCGCCCGGACCGGCGCCGGGGGCGCGTCCGGCAGCACCGCGGGCGGTGCGGCGGGCACCGCTTCGGCCGATGCGTCGAGCCGGGCGTACTCGCCGAGCAGGGCGGCCACGGCGTCGCCCGGCACGTCCGCCGTGGCCGGGCCGGTGGCACCGAGCGACTCCAGCACCATCGCCGCCTCCGCCGCGGTGGCGGCCGGCGCGTGCACGATCACGGCGGCCGGTGAGTGCCACGGAGCGCCGCCGGGCTGGGCGGCCGGCAGCAGCGTGTGGGCCGGCGTACCGATGAAGTGGGCCACCTCGTCGGCCGGGTCCGCCGCCTGGGCGGACGGGGACGGCTCGAGCACCGCCACGCCGGGCTGGTCGCCGTCCGCGGGGATCAGCACCTCGCGGGTGAGCAGGTGCCCGCCGGGCAACTGGGCCGACACGTAGTACGTCCGGCCCGGGTCCAGTCCGCCGACGGTCTGGCCGCTGAGGGCGTGCCCCACCACGGACAGGTCGGCGCCGCGGATCTCCACCGGCACCGCGAGCCGGTTCAGCGCCTCGCTGTGGAAGCGGGTCTCGATGCGGAGTTCTCCGGTGCCGGACCCCGGCGCCGGGACGGGCCCGGTCATGCGGACATCCTCGCTTTCCAGACCCGCGGGCGCAGCGGCTCGACCAGGTACGGCTCGCCCGGACAGTCCTGATAGGGCGGGGTCGGCGGCTGCACCACCGCGGAGAAGTGGTAGTACCCCGCGCGCAACGGCGGTGTCGGTACGGCGAACCGGGCGCCCGCCGCGGGGATCTCCCGGGCCGTAGCCGGGTCCCGGTCGTCCCGGACCACGATCCGGGTGCACGGGACCGCCTGGTCCGGCTCGATCAGCACCTCGAACGGCACCACCGGCCGGTCCGGCAGGTAGCAGAGCACCGCGTTGCCGGTGAAACCGTCTGCGATGATCGCCTGCTGGCCGCCGTACTGCCGGTTCACCTCGGTCATCCGCATGGCCAGGCCCTTCTGCAGCGAGAACGACGAGACGTGCCACTGCGCCGCCCGCCGGCCCTCCGCGGAGTGGTCGGGTGCCTCCGCGGCGTCCCCGCCGAGGCAGCGCAGCAACGCGATGCTGAACAGGGTCTGCTGACCGGGCACGGCCTGGGCCACGCCGGCCGGGATGGACGCGTAGAAGACCGGCGCCTGCCGGTCGTCGATCAGGTCGCTGCGCTCCACGTCGAAGACCGGGGTGGCGCGCAGATCCTCCAGCGACAGCACCCGCGACGGCGTGTTCCGGCAGGCGTCGACGAAATAGAACTGGGTACGGGCGATGCCGGGCCGGGCGGACGACGAGTGGCCGTCGCCGGCGTACGGCGCCATTCCGTTGCGCAGCGTGCCGACGTCCACCGCCTGCAGCGCCAGCGGGCCGCCGCGACCGAACTCCTCCATCAGCAGCACCTGGTCGCCGCGGGTGCGCTGGATGCCGTGCCCGGCGAAATAGAACAGCGTCGCGCCGTCCGGGTGCCGTTTCGCGCTGTCCCGCCAGGCGGCCGCCGCCGCCACGAACGCCGGCAACGTGCAACCCGGCAGCAGCAGTTCGTCGACCGGCGGCGCGACGAAGCGGCCGGCCGGCTGCTCGGTGGCGTCGGCCTCGGCCACCTGCGGCGACAGCAGCATCCGCACCGAGCCGAGCGGCCGGCACAGGCGCTGCTCGGCGGCGGCGCGCAGCAGCCAGTCGAGCATCAGGTACGCGGACAGGGCGGTCGAGGAGAGTTGCCGCATGCCGAGACCCGCCTCGGTCGGGGGTGCGCCGAAACCGGGCAGATGCGGGTAGGCGCTCACCCCGGCGATCAGGACGTGCAGCGCCGGCTGGTCGCGGAGCGTGGCGTCCTCATACACCAGCCAGGGCTGGTCGGCGGGGCGGGCGCCGGGAAGCAGCAGGGTCACGACGGCTCACCTCCCACCGCCATGGTCCCGCCGCTCGTCCCTCCGTTCCGCCGTTGTGTCGGCATGACGACGTGCCGTCATGGCTGGTTACGGCAGCTGCACGAGGTCGGCCACCACGGCGCCGTCGGCGGTGAGGCGGACCGCGGCCGGGCTGTCGTACACGATCAGCGCCTGCCGGTCCGCGGGGTCGCCGATCAGGCCCAGGCCCTCGGCGTGGTCGTCGCCCTCGCCGTAGGTCAGCTCCACCTCACGGGTGAGCGCGGCGCCGCGCACCACCGCCGGGCTCTCGGCGCGGCCGGCGCCGTGCCACCGGTAGATCCGGACCGGCCCGTCCAGGTCCATCGTCGGTCCCGCCAGCACGAGCAGGTCGTCGCCCGCCGGGCAGAGGTCGCGCACGCCCAGGCCGTCCAGATCAAGAACGTGCTTACGGTACGGGCGCCCGTCCGCGAACGGCGTCAGGCGCAGCCGGTCCGGCTCGTCCGGGTCCACGTACGGCCGCAGCTCCAGCACGAACGCCCAGCCGCGCAGCACCGGCCCGCGCAGGCCCAGGTAGACCCGTTCGCCGCGGACCGCGATGCCCTCCACGTCCAGACCGTTGTCCTTGCCCGGGATGGGCACGAACGCGGCCAGGTGCTCGTCGCCGCCCAGCAGCCGGCGCAGGTCGTCACGGGGGCCGAGGGCGGCGGCGCGGTGCCGCCGGCCGTCCACCACGATCTCGGGTACCGGGGTGGGCAGCCCGTCCACCTCGGCGATCGGCAACCGGACCAGGATCTGCCGGTTGGCCTGCCCCTCGACCCGGGCCAGCCGGCGGAGCGCCTTGGCGCCGTCGTGGTGCGACTTGATCCGTTTGCGGCGCAGGCTGTGCGAACCGACCGCCCACAGGAAGTGCCCGGTCCGGGCGAGGCCCTCGATGTCGGCCTCCTCGTCGGCGTCCGCGCCGGGCAGCGCGACGAAGTCCGCGAGCCGGAAGGTGCGCTCGTCGGCGTACTCCGCGGGCCGGTCCGGGTCGTCGGCGACCAGGCGTTCCACCGTCGCCGTCTCGTCACCGGCGATCCACAGCACCTGCCCGTCCGCGCGGACCGCGGACAGGTTGGTGTGTGTGGTGGCCGCCCGCGACCGGTCACCGAAGCACAGCCGGACCGTCCTCACCAAGGTCATGTCGCTCATCGTGACACGGCGGCGAGGCTCGTCCGAGCCTGATCGGCAATGACACCGCTCGCTCTCCCGGCCCGGGCCCGCGGCGCCTGTGACGCCCGGTTCACGAGCAGTCACCTGTTATTATCCGTCCCGTCGTGGGCGCAGTTCTGGATGCCCCCGAACCGGAATCATTCCCCTGATGGAACTGGTGCAATGCTGTCTCACGCGCGTTGCGACGACGTCGCTCACCGTGGTCCCACACCCCCTGCCGATCGGCTGCCCGACAGGTCGGGACCCGACCGGGGAGCGCGGTGAATCCTCGGCTCAGCATCGTCGTCCCGTTCTACAACGTCGAGCCCTACATCGGGGCCTGTCTGGACTCCCTGGCCCGGCAGACGTTCCGTGACTTCGAGGTCGTCCTGGTCGACGACGGCTCCCGGGACGGCAGTGCACAGATCGCCCGGACGTTCTGCGACCAGGACCCGCGGTTCCGCATCGTCACCCAGGAGAACCAGGGACTCGGTCCGGCGCGCAACACCGGCGTGCAGCACAGTCAGGGCGAGTACCTGACGTTCGTCGACAGCGACGACCTGGTCAGCCGCCATGCGTACGACCTCATGATCCGTTCGCTGGACGAGACCGCGTCGTCGCTGGCCGCCGGCAACGCGCGGCGCTTCAACAACACCAGCGGCGTACGCCAGTCGTACGTGCACCGGATCCCGTTCGCCAAGGACCGCCCGGCCACCCACGTCTTCGACTACCCGGCGCTGGCGCTGGACCGCATGGTGTGGAACAAGGTCTACCGGCGCAGCTTCTGGGACCAGTTCCGCTTTGCGTTCCCGGCGATCCGGTACGAGGACTATCCGGTCACCCTGCGCGGGCACATCGAGGCCATCACGGTGGACTGCATCTCCGCCCCGGTCTACTACTGGCGTGAGCGGGAGTCCGGCGAGTCGATCACCCAGCAGAAGTTCCAGTACGCCAACCTGCACGACCGGGTCACGTCCGCCGAGATGGTCTTCGACCTGATCGACAAGCGGGCCCCGGAACTGCGCGCCGAGGTGCACCGCCACCTCGCCCTGACCGACATGGCGACCGTGGTGCAGGCCTTCGCCACCGCGCCCGAGGACGAGTTGCGGCCGCTGCTGGAACTCGGCCGCCGGCTGAGCCGCCGCCTGGACCAGGACCTGCTCGGCGACGTGCGGACGTTCGAGCGGCTGCAGTACTACGCGCTGCAGACCGGCGACGTCGAACTGCTGCAGCGCCTGGCCCGGTTCCGCGCCGAGGGCGGTCTGGCCGGCGGCGCCCGCGCCCAGCGCAACCCGGTGCTCCCGTGGCAGTACGAGAACCGCTACCCGGGCCTGCACGGGCACTCCGGCGTACCCTCGCGGGTCTACCGGCTGCCCCGGGAGGAACTCGCCCTGCGGACCCGGGCGTCGGAGATCACCTGGACGCCGGACGAGCTGGTGATCAGCGGCACCGCGGAGATCGCCCACGTGCCCACCGAGAACCGCTCGTCCCTGCGGATCTCGCTGATCAGCGGCGGCCGGCGGTTCCGGCTGCCGGTGCAGCGCCGCCCCGGCCGGGACACCCACGGCGAGGAACGCCTGGTCGACTGGACCACCCGGGTGCCGCGGTCGCTGCTGGCCGAGGTGCCGCCGAAGGGCGCACACCTGTCGGTGGACTTCCGCAACGGTCACCTGCGCCGGCGCGGCCCGCTGACCCGGACCCTGGCCGGCAACGTCAGCCACCCGGCCGGCCAGCGGGTCGGCGACGCCTGGATCCAGCCCACCTGGGCCGGCGACGGCCGCCTGATGCTGCGCCGGCTGGTCGACCAGCCGGAACTCGCCACCGTCGAGTTCACCGCGGACGAGCTGGTGTTCACCGGCCGGCTGCCGGCCGAGCTGGTCGACCCGGAGCTGCGGCTGACCCGGTCGTCCGGCTACATCCGGGTGCCGCTGGACCTGCGGGCGGACGGCACCGGGGCCGCGTTCACCGCGCGGATCCGGCTGGACGACCTGGTGGACGAGGAGAACGCGGACGACCCGTTCACCGGCCGTACCCACCGGGTGCCGAGCATCTACCACGACGACGGGAGCCGGCGGCGGCTGTTGCTGATCACCGGTCTCGACCACGCGGTGACCACGGTGCACCACGGGCGGATGCTGAGCGTCACCCGGTCGCCCGGGATGTTCGCGAACCTCGGCGAGGCACCGGTCCGGATCGTCGTGGACCGGATCGAGAGCCCCACCGACGGCACCTCGTCGACGCTCGTGGTGTCCGGTCCGCAGTGGCCCGGCGTGACCTACGACGGGCTGGTGTGGCGCCGGTTCCGGCCCAACTCCGACGACGCCATCGACGTGCCCTGCCGGGTTAAGGTGGACGGCAGCCGGTGGGTGGCCGAGGCGGACACCGCTGATCTGCTGCTGCCGGCCGACGGGGAGGACGGCACGCCGGACTGGACACTGTTCGCCTCGGACGACGGCACCCCGTACGCCGTGCAGACCGAGCCGTTCCTGCTCAGCCGCCTCCCGGCCACGCTGATCGGTGACGGCCGGCGGGGCCTCCTGCAGTCGCGGGCGGGCACCCTTCACCTGGAGACGAGCTGATCGGTCATGCACCACCACAACCACTACTACGGGCAGACGCACATCCTGGCCCGCTACTGCGGCCTGGACGACGAGTTCCCGCCCCGGATCCGCGGCTACCTGCAGCACGGCTGGAACGTCGGCTGCGGCTGGAACCCGGTCCACGAGTTCTTCGACGGCGCCTGGCGGTACGTCTGGAGTGACGCGCCGCGCCGGCGCGGTCACTCGCTCGGCCGCCGCGACTACCACGTGGTCGGCGCACCGTTCCTCTACCTGATGGACCTCGAACCGGACCTGGGCGTGGTGCCCGAACGCCGGGGCACGCTGTGGTTCCTCTTCCACGGCTGGGAGGCCGCGGGGATGAGCGGCAAGATCGCCGGGAACCACGCGCGGCTGATCGACGAGATCAAGGACACCGAGACCGAGCCGGTCACGATCAGCCTCTACTACACCGAGTACGAACAACCGGAGATCCGCCGGGCGTACGAGGAGGCCGGTTTCGAGGTGATCTGCTTCGGCAAGCGCGGCTGGAACTACGAGGGCACCGACCGCGAGTTCCTGTACAAGCAGCTGGCCGCGTTCCGGGGCTTCAAGCGGGTGGCCGCGAACCGGCTGAGCACCGCCATCTTCTACGGCGTCGCGGCCGGCTGCGTGCCCGCCGTGTACGGCGACGCGATGGAACTGGAAGGCGACAATCCGCTCTTCGGCGGGCAGTCCCGGATCCATCGGCTGTGGCCCGACATGCTGGGCAAGGACATCGACCTCGAGGCGGCACGGGCCGTCACCGACGACGAACTCGGCCGGGCGTACGTGATGCCACCGGCCGAGATGCGCATGCTCTTCGATTGGAACCACCGTGACTGACACCAAGCCGAACCCCACGGAGATCGTCCGAGGCGAGATCCAGCCGTGGACCGACTACGAGAGCTACCGCAAGCCGGCGGGTGGCCCGGTCCTGCGGGCGTTCCTCGACGACCTGCTCCCGGAGTCCGCGTCCCGGACCCTGGTGGCCGGCCCGCACGGCGCGGACGTGGTCGAGCTGGTGGCCGGGCGCAGCGCCCACGTCACCGTGCTGGTCCGTTCCGTGAGCGACGCCGCGACGCTGCGCGAACGCTTCGCCGGTGCCGAGGTCACCGTGCTGGCCGGGGCGCTCGACGGCCTGGTCGACCACGGGACCGAGCCGTTCGACGTGGTGCTCGCCGCGGACGGCCTGGACCGCTTGCTGGGCGCCGACTCGCCGGCCCTGGACTGGCCGGAGCGGGCCGCCCTGCTGCGCCGGCTCGCCACACCGGAGGCGCTGGTCGTGGTCGGCGTCGAGAACGAGTTCGGGCTGACCGGCCTGCTGGACAGTCGGCCCCTGGACGAGCGCCACGGCGACGACGAGTGGCGCCCGCTGCACGACGACCCCCACCGGCCGACGTCGCCGGCCCAGGTCGCCGAGGCGCTGACCGGGCTGGGCCTCGCGGTGCACGCGAGCTACGCCAGCTTCGACCCGGCCGGGCTGCCGCACACGCTGCTGCGGGACGCCGCCGCCGCGGGCACCCGCCCCGGTCGTCCGGCGGCCCGGCTGGCCACCGCCGGGTTGTCCGCCGCGGCCGCGCACGCGCCGCTGCTGACCTCGGTCGCCGACGGCGCCGCGGCGGCCGCCCGGGCCGGGCAGCTCAGCGCGGTGGCGCCGGGCTGGCTCGTGGTGTGCGGCACCGGCGGCGGCACCACCCGCACCGGCTACGCCGCCTACGGCGGTGGCGTCCTCGCCGCCGACCTGACCGACGCGACCTGGCAGACCCGGTTCCAGCCCGCCGACGGTACGACCACGAGTGGTGTCGTCTTCGACCCGGCGCTGGTCGCCGCGCAGGTGCCGGACACCGAGTCGGCCGAGACGCTGCTGTTCCGCCTGGCCGCCGCGGAGGACGTGCCGGGGTTCCGCCGCCTCGCCGCCCGGTTCGGGGCGTGGGCGGAGGACGGCCGCATCCTGGCGCTCGACGACGTGCAGGTCGACGGGGACGGCTTCGCCTCCGGCTTCTCCGGCTGGCGCCCCGCCGACCCGGCCGGCCGGGACGAGCTGCTGGCCGCGGCCTGGCACCGGTTCCGGGACCGGCTGGTGCACGCGCACCGGCGGCACCCGTGGCCACCATGGATGGTCGACGGCGACGACCTGGTCAGCACCTGGCTCGGCATGTCCGGCGTGGAGGCGGACGCGGCCGTGCTCAAGCGCGGCCGGGAGATCGCCGACGCGCTGGCCGCGGCCGCCGACGTCGCGGCCGAGCAGCCGGACGTCCGGACACTCCTCGCGGACGCCGAGGAGAACCGCAAGAAGGTGACCGAACTCGCCGGGCACATCTTCGGTCTGGAACGGACGCTGCGCTTCCGCGACAAGTCGCTGAAGACCCGGGAGCAGCAGCTCCGGGCGATCCGCGACGAACTGCGCAAGCTCAAGTACTCGCGGTCGATGCAGCTGGTGCTGGCGATCCGCAAGGTGGCCGGGCTGCGCAAGCCGAAGCGCCTGGCCAAGGCGGTCAAGCGCCGCATACCCCGACGCGACCTCTGAGTCGTCGCCCCCCGGGCGGGCCCCGCGGGGTGTGGTGTCCGGGCGGGCGTCGCGGGGGTGTGGTGTCCGGGCGGGTATCGCGGGGGTGTGGTGTCCGGGCGGGTATCGCGGGGTGTGGTGTCCGCGGTCGTGGCCGGGGCGTGGTGGCTGGACGGGCGACTTGGTGCCGGGACGTGGTTCGATTCCGGGCGACGCACGGCGCCCGGCCGATCCAAACGCGAGGTTTGCGGCTTCTGCAGCGGCAGATCTTGGCGGCGTAGGCAGATTTTGAAGCGCGATTGCCCCTTATAGGGCCGTCGGGCGGCAGCCCTCATCGCAGCCCCTTGCTCTGAGCACTATGCGGTATCACCGGATGTAGTGGACAGCGGGTGGCAGGTCGACCACCACCGCACGACTTCCGCCCACGTGCCCGATGAGCCCGTTTCGCGCCGCGCTCACCGCCGGCCCTGGTCACGGTGTGCTGAGGTGTGGTGCGCTGCGTACCGCAAATCCTCACGCCCAGGGGTGCCGGGCGCGGTGTGTTGAGGTCTGGTGCGCTGCGTACCGCAAATCCTCACGCCCAGGGGTGCCGGGCGCGGTGTGTTGAGGTGTGGTGCGCTATGCACCGCACCTCCGCACGCCCCACCGCTCCGGCCTGGCGTGCCCGCGCGCCGGAACCACACGCACGCACCACCCGCGGCCACACGGGGTGCGACACGCCGCCCCGCACCGACGTCCGCCCACCTGCCGGCGGGCGCGCCGGCCCTGGCGGCGGCCGTGGTGGCCGCCGCCGTTCCGGGTACCGCGCCGGTTCAGAGCCAGTTGGCCTCCGTGGCGATGCGGATGGCGTCCAGCCGGCTGCGCGCCCCGACCTTGTGCGTGATCGTCGACAGGTAGGTGCGGATCGTCCCCGGGGTGAGGAACAGCGCCGCGGCGATCTCGCGTACCGACCTGCCCTCGGCGGCCAGCCGCAGCACGTCCCGTTCCCTCGGGGTGAGCGGGCTGGTCCGCGCGTTCATCACCGACACGGCGATCTCCGGGGTGATGAAACCCTCGCCGGCCGACACCCGCCGCACCGCGGCGAGCAGGTCGTCGACGTGGCACTCCTTGCTGAGGAACGCTCGGACCTGACAGCCCAGGGCGTGCCGGAACGCGCTGGAAGCGGCCACCGTGGTGAGGGCGAGTACGGTGCCCGGGTCGGCCTGCAGATTGGTGATGACGTTGACCGCGTCGGTCACCGAGGCGCTCAGCGTGTCCAGATCGACGATGAAGACGTCCACCCGGAGGTCCTGCAGCAGCTCCTTGGTGACGTCCACGCTGGACACGTCCGCCACCACCTCCAGGTCGTCCGGACAGGACAGGGCCATGGCGAGAGCGGAACGTAACAGCGGCGCATCGGCGACCACCATAATGTTGATCACGGTTGAGTTCCTTCCAAAGTTTGCGGCTGTGCCTGGTCGTCCGGTTTCTTCACGGATCGACTGGCAGCGGACAGGCGGCAAAGGTGTCCGGAGCAGGCACACTCGGCGGTGCGGTGCCTGAACGGACGCGGAAGGTTCAGCCAGGGGGCGAGGCGCTGGCCGGCCGGCACCCGGGCCGGTGCTCGGCGCCGGCGGTACGGACCCCGGCGCGGGACAGCGCCGGATGCCAGGAGCCGGACGTGGTGGCCCAGGTACCGCCCGAGGAGTCGGCACCGGACGAGGCACCCGAGGTCATCACACCGAAGTGCGGCGACGACCGTGGCCACGGACCGCCGGGCTGGGACGGGTCGCCGGGCTGGTAGGCCACCGTGGTGCGGTGCGCACCCGGGGTGTCCGGCGTGCCGCGCGCGGGGTCGGTGCACGGCGTGGCGGTGGCGGCCGGGTCGGCGGCCGGGTGGGACAGGACGGCCGGCAGACCGGGGAGTCCGGGCCGGCCGGCGGCGGCCGGTGCGGGACGGTCGTCCAAGCTGGCGGTGGCGGCTGGGCCTGGGTCGTCCTGCGCGGCCGGATCCTGCGGGACCAGGATCCGCGGGGCCGGGATCTGGGGGCCGGGTGTGCCGGGCTCACCGGTGCCGGTGCTTCCGGTGGGTACGAGGACTCCCGGCGCCGGGGCCGGCAGCGGCGGTAGCACGCCCCGGGGAACGATCTTCTCGATCGGCAGGGGGACAGTCGGAGCCCGCTCGACCACCGCGGTCACCGGGCGGATCAGCCGGCCGACGGCGGGGATGAGCTGCTCGACGGCGGGGGTGAGCGGGCCGACGGCCGGGATGAGCTGCCTGACGGCGGGGGTCAGTTGGCCGACGGCCGGGGCGAGTTGGCCGACAGCGGGGATGAGCTGCCCAACGGCGGGGGCGAGTTGGTTGACGGCGGGGGCGAGTCGATCGACCGGCTCAGTGATTCGGCCGAGGGCTGGGGTGAGCTGGTCGACGGGCTGGGTGACGTGGTCGATGGGCCGGGTGAGTCGGTCGACGGCCGGGGTGAGTTGGTCGGCCGTGGGGATGGTGAGCTGGTGGACCGCCGGCGTGACGGGGGTGGGTAGCCGGCCGGCAGTGGTGGTGAGCCGGTGCACCGCCGGGGTGGTGGGGGCGACGAGCCGGCGAACGGTCCGGGTGACCGGGACGGTGACCCGGTCGACCGCCGGGACCAGCGTGCGGCCGCCGGTTGCGGGCACCACGGATCCAACCGGAGCGGGCGGCAAGGCTGAACCCGGCGGCAAGGCTGAACCCGGCGGCAAGGCTGAACCCGGCGGCAAGGCTGAACCCGGCGGCAGCGCTGCTCCGGGCGGCAGGGCTGGTCCCGGCGGCAGGGCTGCTCCGGGCGGCAGGGCTGCTCCGGGCGGCAGGGCTGCTCCGGGCGGCAGGGCTGCTCCGGGCGGCAGGGCTGCTCCGGGCGGCAGGGCTGCTCCGGGCGGCAGGGCTGCTCCGGGCGGCAGGTCGGTCCTCGGGGGCGGATGTGCCGCGGGCGACCGATTCACTCCGGGCACCGCATCGAGCTGCTCCGCCGGCTCTCCGCTCCGGACCTGCGGAACCGACGCCAGACCGCCCCGCGGTGCAGCGGTACCGGCCAGACCCGAGGCCCCATTCCGGACAGACGAACCTTTCTGGACGGACAAGCCGTTCTGGACGGATGAGTCTTTCCGCGCGGATGCGTCTTTCCGCGCGGATGACTCCTTGCGCGCGGATGCGTCTTTCCGTGCGGACGTTCCCTTCCCGACGGACGGCCTAACCGACGGCCTAACCGACGACCCCACCGACGAGTTCTTCCGCTCGCTCGTGGCTTTCCGCGCCGACGGGTCTTTCCGTGCCGACGGGTCTTTCCGGGCGGACGAGTCTTTCCGGGCGGACGAGTCTTTCCGCGCGCGCGAGTCTTTCCGGGCGGAGGAATCAGTCCTGACCGTCGCGTCTTTCCCAGCAGTCGCGCCATTTCGGACGGACGCCCCCTTTCGGGACGTGCCCGCGTCCGTCGATGCATTCTTGCGGGCGGGTGGCGCCGAGGCGGACCGCTCGGGTCGTACCTTCTCCACCGCCCGTCCGGCGTCGTCCGCGACACCGCCGACGAGGTCGGTCACGGTGGACCGGGCGCCGTCGCCGGGGGTGTCGGCATACGCCGGATCGCTGCTCAGGAGCCAGTACGCGACGATTGCTACGCCGGCCAGAAGGGTCAGACGAAGCGCCGTCCATACGGCGGACAGCAGGCGTCCAGCCGTACTGCCCGGCACTTCTGCCCTCGACACGGGAGCGCTCCCACCCTTCGATCGGTGTCATTCCTGTTCGGACCGTAACGCGTTCCTCCGAAGATCGCAGAGTCAGGGTCACCGAAAGTTTTTCGCTTGATCAAATGGGCGGGCGCGTGTTGCCCAGTCGGCGTTCGGTCAAACGCTGCGTTTGTCAGCAATTCCGTGTGACTTGATGCGACCGACCTACTGACATCGGCTACTGTCGCCGCCGTCGTGACCTCGGCAGCATTGTGGGGGACCGATGAAGGAGGCACGGACGTGGACCGACGATATGACGCCTACTGCGCCGCCGACCCGCTGTTCTACGACTCCCTCGCAACCGAACAGCGCTCGGCCGGCGACTTTCCGGCGGCGCGTCGTTCGCTTCCGGAGGGCTGGCGCATCCAGGCGCACGACGACTGGCTGATTGCCGGTCCGGTCGGCGCGGCCCTGCCCCGACAGGGATGGAAGATCCATTCTTCCGGCTGTCCGGACAATGCCGAGCGCATCGTGGACAAGGTGTGGGACTACTGCGTGTCCCGCGGCATCTCCTTCAAGTTCCTCCGGTCCCCGCAGGTTCTGTTCATGCGCAACTCGAAGTACTCGCCGCGGGCGTCGAGTGGCAAGTTGGTGACCATCTATCCGGTCGACGACGCCGCCGCCGAGACCATCCTCAACGAGCTCGGCGCGATTCTGGCCGGCGAGGCGGGTCCGTACATCCTCAGCGATCTGCGCTGGGCCGAGGGCCCGCTGTACGTCCGGTACGGCGCCTTCGCCCACCTGTACTGCGTGGCGGACGACGGCGACCTGGTGCCCGCGCTGGTCGGCCCGGACGGTGTCCTGGAGCCGGACCGCCGGCAGGCGGTCTTCAGCATGCCGCCCTGGCTCACCCTGCCCGCGTTCCTGCAGCCGCACCTGGACGCCCGCAACGCGGTGACCACGACGGACCTGCCGTACCGCGTCACCGAGGTGCTGCACTACTCGAACGCCGGGGGTCTGTACTCGGCCGAGGACCAGCGCACCGGTGACCGGGTGGTGCTCAAGGAGGCCCGCCCGTACGCCGGCCTGGACGGCCGCGGCGACGACGCGGTCACCCGGTTGCGCCGGGAGGCGGAGATGCTCGACCGCGTCGCGGACGCCGGCGTCACGCCCCGGGTACACGACCGGTTCCCGCTGGGTGAGCACGAGTTCATCGCGCTGGAGTACGTGGAGGGCGAACCGCTCAACCGGCTCATCGTGCAGAAGTACCCGCTCACCGACCCGGACGTGGACGCGGCCACGGTGCGCGAGTACACCGACTGGGCCCTGGACATCCACCGCCAGGTGGAGCAGGCGGTGCGTGCCCTGCACGAGCGCGACGTCGTCTACGGCGACCTGCACATGTTCAACATCATGGTGCGCCCGGACGGCCGGATCGCCCTGCTCGACTTCGAGGTGGCCGCACCGGTCTCCGACCTGCGCCGCCCCGGCCTGCGCAACCAGGGCTTCGCGGCCCCACGGGAACGGGTCGGGCCGGCCGTCGACGAGTACGCCCTCGCCTGTCTCGCCGTGGCCCTGTTCCTGCCGCTGACCCCGCTGCTGCGCCTGGACCGGGCGAAGGCCCGCCACCTCGCGGACGTCGTCGCGGCCAACTTCCCGGTGCCCCGGGAGCTGCTCGACCGATCCGTCGCCGTCATCGAGGGCACGGACGCCGCCAAGGTGACCCGCTCCGGAACCCGGGACTGGTCGGTCTTCGACCCGGAACCGGAGAACTGGCCACGAGTGCGCGACACGCTGGTCCGCGCCATCCTGGCCAGCGCCACCCCGGAACGGGACGACCGGCTGTACCCGGGCGACATCGAGCAGTTCCGGGTCGGGGGACTCGGCATCGCCTACGGCGCGGCGGGCGTGCTCTACGCCCTGTCCGCCGCCGGCGCGGAGGTTCCGCCGGAGCACGTCGACTGGCTGGTCAAGCACGCCGCCGACCCGGGCTTCGATCCGCGGCACGGGTTCCTCGAGGGGCTGCACGGGGTGGCGTACGTCCTGGATCATCTCGGCGAACGGCAACCCGCGCTGGACCTCGTCGAACGCTGCCTGAAGGAGGGCTGGGAAGGGCTCGGCCCGGACCTGGCCGGCGGCGTCGCCGGCATCGGGCTGAACCTGCTGCACCTGGCCGGCCGGACCGGTGAAACCGCCCTGCGCGACGCCGGCATCCGCGCCGCGGAGATCGCCCGCGAACGTCTGGGCGGCCCCGACTCGGTGCCGGAGACCAGCGGCGGGAAGCACCCGCACGCCGGCCTCACCCGCGGCTCGAGCGGTGTGGCGCTGCTGTTCCTGCGGATGTACGAGGAGACCGCCGACCCGGACTACCTCGACCTGGCGGCCACCGCGCTGCGGCAGGACCTGCGTCGCTGCGTCACCCGTCCGGACGGCGCGATGGAGGTCAACGAGGGCTGGCGCACCATGCCCTACCTGGCCGAGGGCAGCCTGGGCATCGGCATCGTGCTGGACCACTATCTGGATCACCGGCCGGACGACGAGTTCCGCCGCGCCGCCGAGTCGATCTACCTGGCCGCCCGCTCACCGCTGTACGTCCAACCCGGACTGTTCGCCGGGCGGGCCGGCATCGTGGCCTACCTCGCCATGCGCCAGCGGCGGAACCCGGCCGCCGCGCCCGACCTGGACGCCCAGATCCCCCGGCTGGCGTGGCACGCCCTGCCGTACGGCGGCGGTCTGGCCTTCCCCGGTGAGCAACTCCTGCGACTGTCCATGGACCTCGGCACCGGAACCGCCGGCGTCCTGCTGTCGCTGGCCGCCGCCCGGCACGAGCAGCCCGCGTCGCTGCCGCTGCTGGAGCGGCGCCCATGAACTCCCACGCGAACGACGTGGAGACCGACGACGCCAACGAAAGGAGGTGAACTGACATGGCACTTCTGGACCTGCAGGGCCTGGAGCTTTCCGCCGAGCGTACCGGTGGCGGGGGCGGCAGCAAGGCTTCCCTGCTGCTGTGCGGCGACAGCTCGCTGAGCGTGACGACCTGTAACTGATCTCATCCCCGAACGACAAGATCAACGAAGGAGAACCATCATGGCACTTCTCGACCTGCAGGGCATGGAGCTTTCCGCCGAGCGCACCGGTGGGGGCACCGGAAGCCGCGCGTCGCTGCTGCTGTGCGGCGACAGCTCGCTGAGCGTCACCACCTGCGACTGATCTCATCCCCGAACCAGCCGAAGTCCGTTCCCCGAACTAACGAAGGAGCAACATCATGGCACTTCTCGACCTGCAGGGCATGGAACTGGCCGCCGAGAACCGTACCGGTGGCGGAAGCCGCGCGTCGCTGCTGCTGTGCGGCGACAGCTCGCTGAGCGTCACCACCTGCAACTGACGCCAATCGATCGATCGGCGGTGTTGCGCGGCCCTGGAGCGTGGTCAAGAGCCCGCTCCGGGGCCGCGTGGTGCCACCCCTGACCCAGGAGATTCCTATGGCTCCCGCGACCGCGCGCCGCTGCACCCTGGCGCTGCTCGCCGCGGCGGCCGGCATCTCCGCAGTGGCCGAACTCGCCCTGCCCATGGTCATCGGCCGTACGGTCGACGCGGTCGTCGCCGACCGGGAGACCGGCCGGTGGCTCGCCTGGTCCCTGGTTCTGGTCGGCATCCTGGTGGTGGCCGATCCGGTGCGGGACCTCGCCGCCGGTCTGGCCCCGGCGGAGCGGACCGCCGGCCTCCGCCGCCGACTCGTCCGGCACACCCTCGCTCTGGGTTCCCACCGCCCGGATGCCAACGGCGATGTGGTGAGCCGGGTGATCACCGGCGCGGCGGAGGCCGGTCAGGGCGGGGTGGCGGTCATCCTGGCCACGGTCAGCACCATCCCGGTGATCGGTGCGATCGTGGCGCTCGCGTACCTCGACGGCTGGCTGATCGCCGGTTACCTCGCCGGGGTCGTGGTGATCACCGGGATGCTGCGCCGGCACGTGCGGGACACCTCCGACGCGGTGCTGCGCTACCAGCGGGCCCAGGCCGAGATCGCGGCCCGGTTGTCCGAGTCGCTCGCCGGCCGGCGCACCATCACCGCCGCGGCGACCGTGCCCGCCGAGATCCACCGCTGCCTGCGCCCGCTGCGTGAACTCACCGCCGCGGGAGTGGACACCTGGCACATCCTGGCCCGGTCGGCCGGGCAGAGCACGCTCGCCGGGCCGCTGCTGCAACTGTCCGTGGTGGCCGTCGGCGGCTGGCTGATGGCCGGCGGCCGGCTCACTCCGGGGGAGTTGCTCGCCGCCATCCAGTACGGCGCGCTCGGTGCCGGTGTCGGCGGCCTGGTGGCCGGCTTCAACCGGGTGGCCCGGGCCCGCGCCGGATCCCGCCGGGTCGCCGAGGTGCTGGACCGTCCCGCCCCGCGCTTCGGCCACCGGAGCCTGCCGGCCGGTCCGGGCGCCCTGACCTTCCACCGCGTCACCGCCCGGTCCGGGGGCGAACCGGTGCTGTCCGACGTGACCCTGACCCTGCCGGCCGGCCGGCCGATCGCCGTGGTCGGCCGCTCCGGTTCCGGCAAGTCGATGCTGGCCGCGCTCGCCGCCCGCCTGGCCGACCCGGACGAGGGCCGGATCTGCCTGGACGGAGTGCCGCTGAGCGAGTTGTCCGCCGACGCGCTGCGCCGGGAGATCGGCGTCGCCTTCGAACGGCCGACGCTGGTCGGCGCGACCGTCGGCGCGGCCGTGGGCCTGGGGCACGACCGGCCGGACGGCGCCACGGTGGCGGCCGCGCTGCGCGCCGCCCGCGCCGACACGTTCGTGGCGCTGCTGCCGGACGGGGCGGACACCCCGTTGTCGCGTACGCCGCTGTCCGGCGGCGAGATCCAGCGGCTCGGACTGGCCCGGGCCTGGCACGCCCGGCGGCTGCTGGTCCTCGACGACGCCACGTCCAGCCTGGACACCGCGACCGAGGCGGAGATCATGCGGCTGCTCACCGGGGAGAGCCGGCGTACCCATCTGATCGTCGCGCACCGGGTCAGCACCGCGGCCCAGTGCGCGACCGTGGTGTGGCTGGACGACGGCCGGGTCCGCGCGGTGGCGCCGCACCGCGCACTGTGGAGCGATCCGGACTACCGCGCCGTGTTCGGCACCGGGGAGCAGTCGTGAGGCGGCCGGGCGCGGTGGGGCGCGAGGCGGCCGCGGCGCTGCGCAGCCGGCGCCGCGACGTCTGGCGGCTGCTCGCCTGGTCGGTACCCGAGGCGGCGCCCGCCGTGCTCTCCGGGCTGGTCGTGGCGCGGGCCGTCGACCAGGGCTTCCTCCGCGGCCGGCCGTGGACCGGGACCGCCTGGCTGGGACTGCTGATCGTGGCCGCGGTGCTCGGTGCCTGGGGCGCCCGGCAGACCCACCGGGCGGTGGCCGGCGTGGTCGAACCGTTCCGCGACGAGCTGGTCGGCCGGGTGGTCACCGCCGCGCTGCACTCCGCGGACCGGCACGGCGGGACCCCGTCCGACGACGGCGCGGTGGCCCGGCTCACCCAGCAGGTCGAGACGGTACGGGACTCGTTCGCCGGCCTGGTCCTGGTGTCCCGGGGTTTCCTGGTGACCGTCCTGGCCGCGCTGATCGGCACCGCGTCGCTGGCCCCGCCGCTGCTGCTCCTGGTGGCGCCGCCGCTGCTCGGCAGCCTGGTGCTGTTCCTCCTGGCGCTGCGGCTCGCGGTGCGGTGGCAACGAAACCATCTGGCCGCCGGGGAGCAGCTCGCGGACCGTACCGCCGCGGTGGCCGCCGCCACCCGGGACGTGGCCGCCTGCCGCGCCGGGGAACGCGCCGCCGGCTTCGTCGACGAGTCGATCGCCGCGCAGGCCCGGGCCGAGCGGGCCCTGGCCCGGCTGGCCGCGATCCGCTCGCTCACCGTGGTCGTCGGCGGGTGGCTGCCGCTGATCGCGGTCCTGGCCGGGGCCGGCTGGATCACCGGCAACGGCCTCAGCACCGGTGCGCTGATCGGTGTCCTGACCTACCTGGCGCAGGTGCTGGTGCCCACCTTGGAGCTGTTCGTGCAGACCGTGGGCAGCGCCGGCCTGCGGTTCGTGATCACCTTGGACCGCCTGCTGCGCCGGGTGGGACACCGGATCGCCGCTCCGGCGACGTCCGGGCGGCGGGTGGCCGTACCGCCGCGGCACGCCCCGCTCGTTCTGCGGCGGGTGACGTTCCGCTACGGCGCCGCGGCCCACCCGGTGCTGCACGACTTCAGCCTCACCATCACCCGCGGCGACCACCTCGTCGTGGTCGGGCCCAGTGGCGCCGGCAAGTCCACGTTCGCCGGCCTGCTCTGCGGCACGCTCCAGCCGGACAGCGGCGCGGTGCTGGTCGGGGACATCTCCGTCGAGGATCTCGATCCCGCCACCCGGGCCCGGTGCCGGGTGCTGATCCCGCAGGAGGCGTACGTCTTCCCGGGCACCGTGGCGGAGAACCTGCGCTACCTGAACCCGGAGGCGACCGATCGGCAGCTGCGGGCCGCGGCCGGGCTGCTCGGCGCCGACCCGTTGCTGGCCCGGCTCGGCGGCCTGGACGCCCCGCTGCGGCCCGGCGACCTGTCGGCCGGGCAGCGTCAGCTGCTCACCCTGGTCCGCGCCTACCTGGCGCCGGCGCCGGTGGCCGTGCTGGACGAGGCGACCTGCCATCTCGACCCGGCCGCCGAGGAGCGGGTCGAGCTGGCCTTCGCCGCGCGGGGCACGCTGGTGGTGATCGCGCACCGGATCAGTTCGGCGATGCGGGCGTCACGGGTGCTACTGCTCGACGGCGACCGCCCGATGCTCGGCGACCACCACTCGCTGCAGATCACCAGCCCGCGCTACCGGGAGATGACCGGGTACTGGCACGCGGCGTCAGAGCCAGCCGGCCCGGCGGGCCCGGTTGATCGCGTCGACCCGGCTGTCCGCCCCGGTCTTGGCGGTGATCCGGCTCAGGCAGTTGCGCACCGTGCCGGCCGACAGGTTCAGCTTCCGGGCGACCTCGTCGGTCGGCATGCCCTGAGCGGTCAGGGCGAGCACCTCCCGCTCCCGGCCGGTCAGCGGGTTCTCCGGCTGGACCAGTAGCGAGGCCACCAGCTCGGGGTCGATCACCGCGTTGCCGTTGACCAGGCTGCGCAGGGCCGACAGCAGGTGGTCCAGCGAGGCGCGTTTGGTCACGAACCCCACCTTGTCCATGTCGTCCGGACCGAGCCCGGCGAGCACGTCGTGCCGGTCGGCGGCGAGCAGGATCAACACCCGGGTGCCGGGTACGGCCCGGCGGATCGCGGACGCGGCCACCAGCGGGTCGTCGCCGGCCCCGTCCAGATCGAGCACCGTCAGGTCCGGCGCCACCGGCAGGGCGACGACCTCCTGCCACACCGGAACCTCGGCGATCACCTCGAGGTCGCCCTCGCTGCGGAACGCGGCCGCCAGCGCGCCGCGGTACAACGGCGCGTCCTGCACAACCGCAACCCGGATGGGGGAGGACTCGGCCCTTTGCACGCCTCACAGAATGGCACGGTGTTGATACTTAAAGCGATCAGGGTCGGGTGCTTGTCACTTGCCCGTGATCGGCGGTGCGGCGACGGCGCCGCGGGGAGGTCCGAACACGGCCCGGTGCGGGCAGCGAAAAGGTGGTCGGGCCGCCGCTGGTGACGCTCGGCCCGGCCGCCGGGGACGCCGGCTGGTTCGCCTGGGCGGCCGCGTTCGCGGTGTTCGCGGTCCTGGCCCAGGCCCTGCCGGCGCGTTCCCGCGTCCCGAAGGGGCGCACCGTGCCGCCATAGGATGCCGTCATGATCGAGCCGCATCTGCCGATACGTATTGCCCGCCCGGTGCGCGACCTGGACGACAGCGCGGACTTCTACGTCCGAGGGCTGGGCCTGGAGTTGCTGTACCGCGCGGACGGCGACGCGGCGCTGGGCGAGCGTGATCTGCTGATGGTCGGCCCCGCCGGCGGATTCTGGCACCTGGAGCTGACCGCCGGCGCGGCGGACGTGGTGGAGCCCGCACCGACGCCGGAGGACCTGCTCGTCGTCTACCTCGGACGGCCGGTTCCGGAGGACCTGGTACGGCGGACGGTGGCGCACGGCGGCGCGGTGGTTCCCGCGCACAACCCCTACTGGGACCGGTGGGGAGTCACGATCGCCGATCCGGACGGATACCGGGTGGTGCTCAGCAGCCGCACCTGGCGACCCTCCACAGCGGATTGAGCGGTCGCCGCCCCCCGCGCCGACGACGGAGATTGACACCGAACGGGGGAGAATCGTGGATTCCGAGGAGGACCGGCGCTGGCTGCGCACGGCGATCGAGCTGTCCCGGCGGTGCCCGTCGAGCACCGCCGCCTATGCGGTGGGCGCGATCGTGGTGGCCGCGGACGGCGCCGAGGTGTCGCGCGGCTACTCGCGCGAGGGTATGCCGTTCGTGCACGCGGAGGAGTCGGCGCTGGCGAAGCTGGCCGGCACCGGGACCGACCTGTCCGGTGCCACCATGTACACGTCGATGGAGCCGTGCAGCGCCCGCCGGTCCGGCCCGCGTACCTGCGCCGAGCTGATCGTCGCGGCCGGGCTCACCCGGGTGGTGCTGGCGTTGCGCGAGCCGCCGGTCTTCGTGCACTGCGTCGGGGTCGAGACGCTGCGCGCGGCCGGCGTCGAGGTGGTCATGATCCCGGACCTGGGCGCCGAGGTGGTGGCGGTCAACGCGGCCGTGCTGGGCCGATGATCACCGCCAGCGCGAAGGTGCCGCTCATCGCGCGGCCTCCCGGTCCGGGGTGGTGGCCGTCGCGGCGACCAGCGCGGCGATCTCGTCGGCGGACAGGGCGGTGCCCAGCTCGGCGCGCAGCCCGTCGGCGTACTCCCGGTCGGTGAGGGTTCGCCGCTGCGCCGGGTGGCCGGGCCGGTCGACGCTGAACTCGCGGCCGATCAGCCGGCGTACCGAGGTGTCGTCCTTGCGCACCACCACCGGCCGCTGCACGAACGGCGAGTTCGGGTGGGTGGAGGTCTGGTAGTTGGCACCGTCGATGTCCACGAAGTACTGCGGTTCCTCGGTGAACGTCTGAATCGTGGTCCACTCGGCGCCGTCGTGCTCGCGCAGCCGCCACGCCGAGTCCGGTCCGCGCACGAGTTCGTACGTCCAGGCGCCCTGGCGGTGCGGCCCGGTGGCGGCCAGTGGCAGCGGGGCGAGCAGCCCGGAGCCGAAGCCGACGTCCGCGAGCCACCGTTCGCCGCCCACCGCCACCTTCAGCACCATGTGCCCGCGGGGACGCGGATGTTCCAGCGGCTCACCGGTGCGGGCCAGCAGCCGGTCCACCCGGAAGCCCAGCCGGTCGAGGACCGCGGCGAACAGCGTGGCGTGTTCGTAGCAGTAGCCGCCCCGGCGCCGGGCGACCAACTTGTCCTGCACGGCGTCGAGGTCGACGGCGACGCCCCGGCCCAGGATGACGTCCAGGTTCTCGAACGGGATCGCGGCCAGGTGCGCGCGGTGCAGGGCGGCCAGCGTACGGGCGGTCGCGGCCGGCGGTTCGTCGAGGCCGACGCGTCGCAGGTAGGCCGGGAGGTCTAGCCGGTCGGCGTGCCACTGGTCCGGTGCGACCGGGGAGTGGTTCGACATCACGATGTCCTTTCCGGTAGGCGGGCGGGTCCGGTGGTGGAGCGGACGATCAGTTCGGTCGGCAGGACCACCCGGGTCTCGGTGTAGGCGGGGTCGAGCAGCATGCGGCCCATCAGCCGGCCCTTGTCCCGCATCGGCTGGCGGACGGTGGTCAGCCCGGCCGGTGCGGCCAGGGGCGCGTCGTCGAAGCCGGTCACCGAGACGTCCGTTCCGGGCCGCAGCCGGTGCGCCCGCAGGCGGTCCAGCACCCCGGACGCCAGCACGTCGCTGTCCGCCGCGATGGCGGTGGGCCGGCCCGGGCCGGCGAGCGCGAGGTCGGCGGCCACCCGGCCGGATTCCGGCGCGTTGCGGCCGCCGCTCACCACCCGGATCCGGGCGGTCCCGCCGAGGCCCTCGCGGATGCCGGTCAGGCGCAGTGTCGAGTACGGATAGAGCGTGCCCTCGTCGACGTCCGGCACCGGTACGCCGGGCTCCGCCGGGCTGGCCACCACGACCGTGACGTCGGTGTGGCCGAGGCCCGCGAGGTGCGCGCCGATGTCCCGGCCGGCCGCGCGGTCGTCGGTCACCACGCACCGTCCGGCGGTCGTCTCGGCGGACTGGACGATCGGGATCTTCCGGTCCGCCAGCACCCGGACGGCGGGATGGCCGTCGCCGAGTCCGTCGGCCACCGCGCCGTCGATCACCGCGCGGTGCACCGCGTCCAGCGACTGCCGGCGGGCGTCGTCGTCGAGGCCGGCGGTGCCGAGGTCGAACGGGATCAGCACCAGGCCGGTCCGGGTGCGTTCGGTGACCTCGGCGAGGCCGCCGAGCATCGCCAGCACGTACGGGTCGGAGAACGCGTAGGAGAGCCCGACGGTGAAGATGACGCCGATCGCGCCGGCCCGCCCGGTGCGCAGCGATCGCCCCGCCGCGTCCGGGCCGGAGTAGCCCTGCCGCCGTGCCTCGGCGAGGATCTGCGTGCGGACCTGGGCGGAGAGCCGGTCCGGCCGGTTGAACGCGTAGGACACCGCGGCCGTGGACACGCCGGCCGCGTTCGCCACCGACCTGAGCGTGGGGCGCGGCATGGCACTCACCTCCGTCCCGTTAATCGATTAACAAGACGGTAGCCCGACACCCGGCCGCTCGTCCACCCGGAGATCAGCCGAGCAGCCCCGCGCGGTGCACCAGCAGCGCCGCCTGCACCCGGTTCTCGCAGTCCAGCTTCGTGAAGATCCGGCTGACGTGGGTCTTGACCGTGCCCTCGGTGATCCACAACTGTTCGCTGATGGCGACGTTGGACAGGCCCTGCGCGATCAGGATGAGCACCTCGCGCTCCCGCTCGCTCAGCACGGCCAGCCGCTGGCCGGCGTCGGTGGCCTGGGAGGTGTGCGCGGTGGGCAACTGGTCGAGCAGCTGCCGGGTGATCGACGGGGTCAGGAACGCCTCGCCGGCGGCGGCCGCGCGGACCGCCCGGGCCAGCTCGTCCACGGCCGAGTCCTTGAGCAGGAAGCCGGCCGCGCCGGCCGCGAGCGCCTCCGCGACGTACTCCGCCTCGCCGAACGTGGTCAGCACCAGGACGGCCGAATCGGGCGCCAGCGTCCGGATCTCGCGCAGTGCCGCCAGCCCGTCCATCACCGGCATCCGGATGTCGAGCAGGACCACCTGCGGCCGGTGCCGGACCGTCAGGTCCACCGCCTCCCGCCCGTTCGTCGCCTCGGCGACGATCTCGACGTCCGCGAGCGGCTGCAGGATCAGGCCGATGCCGGCGCGCACCAACCGGTCGTCGTCCGCGATCAGCACGCGAATGGGTTCGGTCATGCCCCGACTGTAGTGATCACCGTCGCCCGGTGCGGAGCGTGCATGCGACGAAAGTTGTACCGGCGACGCTTCCGGATCACCCTGACGCCGGTGTGCCCCCGGCGGCGGGTCTGTAAGGCTGGTGCATTGTTCCCGATCAGCGAGTAGGTCATGACGACAGTGATCCGTGCCCCGGCCCGACGCTGGTGGGCGGCGATCCGGGCCACCGGCAGGCTGCGGTTGACGTACGAGATCGCCCTGGCCCTGGTGCTGGCCGGCACCGCCGCGCTGTTCGGCGCCACCTCGGAGACCGTGCTGCCGACGGCCGTGGTCGTGCCGGTGGCCGTCTTGGCCGCCCTGATCTGCACCCCGCTGCGGCTGGTGTACCCGCTGAGTACCCTGGTCGCGGCGGCGCTCGCCGGCGTCGTGACCGGTGACGGCGGCGGCGGCCTGCTGTTCGTGCTGAGCGTCTCGGCCGGCTACCGGATGCGGCACCTGGGCCGTACGCTGCTGGCCTTCCTGGTGACGTTCGCGCTCTGGCAGCTGGCACTGCTGCAGAGCCCGGAGATGCGCGACGTCACCGGGCAGGTGCTGGGTGCCGCCGGTTTCGTGTGGTTCTTTCTGTTCCCGGCCGCGGCCGGGTGGGCGGTCGGCAAGCGCCGCCGGGTGGTTCGCGCCATGCACTGGCGCAACGTGCAGCTGCACGACCAGCAGGAGGAGGTGGCCCGTCAGGCCCGCACCCGGGAACGGACCCGGATCGCCCGCGACCTGCACGATTCGCTCGGACACCAGCTCACCCTGATCTCGCTGTACGCCGGCACGCTGAACTCGGCGACCGGGCCGCAACGGGACGAGACGATCACCTTGCTGCGCACCACGGCCGCCTCCGCGATGGCGGACCTGCGGCAGAGCCTCGGCATCCTGCGCCAGGACGGCGACGCCGACGAGGTCGGGGCCGCCCAGCCGTTGAGCAACCTGGACGGCCTGGCGGACGCGGCCCGGTCCGCCGGTGCGTCCTCCACGCTGACCCGCAGCGGCACCGAGCGGCCGTTGCCGCCGCTGATCGAGCACGCCGCGTACCGCGTGATCCAGGAGGGGATGACCAACGCGCTCCGGCACGCCCGCGGCGGGTCCATCGAGGTCTCGCTGCGGTACGAGCCGGACACGCTGGTCGTGGAGGTGCTCAACGGGCCCGGTGCGCCGCACGGCGCACCGACCTCGGGTCAGGGACTGATCGGGCTGGGCGAACGGGTCCGGCTCGCCGGTGGGGTGCTCTACCACGGTGCGACGCCGGACCGCGGGTTCCGGCTGGCCGCGATGTTGCCGTACCAGGTGCCCGCGTCCGAGGGCGGCGCCGGACCGGACCAACTGGCCGTGCCCGGTCCCGTCCCTGGTACCGACGTGGCCGGCGACTTCGAGCTGCTCGTGCGCCGTTCGGCCCGGCGCTCCAGGATCGCGTTGATCGCATTGACCGGCACGGTCGTCGCCGTCCTCGGGATCTGCGTGGCGGCGGTGGTGGTGATCGCCACCCTGCCGGACACCTCCGTCGACCCGGAGCGGTTCGACGCGCTGCGCATCGGAGCGAGCGAACCCGAGGTGCGCAAGGCGCTGCCCGACCCCGGCTCCGCGGTGACCGGCGACCCTGCGCCGCCGCCGGACACGACCTGCGTGGACTACTCGGCGTCGCTGCAGGCGCAGCTCGAGTCGGACTCCGAGAGGGAACTGATCTACCGGTTCTGCTTCCGGGACGGCGCCTTGGTCACCAAGGAGAAGCTCTACCGCTGAGCCGGTGACGACTTTCGGGTACGCGCTGTCCGGCAAAGGAGTCACCCCCGGCACCCGGCACGTCCGTCCCCGCGCCGACGCGCCGCCCGGGCCCCGGCTGTCACGCTTCTCCCGGTCCACGAAAACGACGCCCCGGGAGTTCAGATGCCTTTCGCGAACTGGTACAGCCGCGTTGCCGCGTACCTCATCGACGGGGTGGTGATCCTGCCTTTCTACCTGGTCGCCATGCTCGCCGAACGGGCGACCGGGAGCGACGTCGCCTACCTCGCGGCGCTGCTCGTCGGCATCGCCGCGAACGGCTACAACCGGTGGTGGCTGGCCGGGCGCACCGGGCAGAGCTGGGGCCGCAGGGTGGTCCGCATCCGGCTGGTGGCCGAGCGCACCGAGCAGCCGATCGGCCCCGGCCGGGCGTTCCTGCGGGACCTCGCGCACATCCTGGACGACCTCATCTTCTACCTCGGCTACCTGTTCCCGCTCTGGACGGCCAAGCGCCAGACGCTCGCCGACAAGGTGATGCGCACCGTGGTCCTCGGCTGACCGCGACCGGTCACAGCGACGTCCGGTCCGGCGACCGGCCGCCCCGGCAGACGGCGTCGGTGACGCTGACCGGACGTCGCTGCCGCCCCCACGCCTCCAGCAGGGAGTCCTCGACGTGCAGCTGGTGCACCCGGATCCGGTACACCGGCAACTCGTCCGGGGACGGGCACAGCACCCGGGCGGTGATCTCGTCGTTGTGCACGTACCGGAGGCCCCCGTGCTCCTGCAGGATCGCGGTCAGCTCGTCGTCGGAGTCGATCACGTAGCCGAGAACGGTGACCGGCGGCGCCGTACCCTCCCGCACGGTGGTGGCGGTGAGCGGCAGCACCGGCACGGCCATCAGCGGCAGCAGCGCCCAGGCACCCAGCAGGAGCACCGCCGGCTGGGCGGCGCCGGCCAGGACCCGGACGACCGGCCGGGGGACCGGCCCGCTCACCAGCGGTGTCAGCAGCGGCGGGACGACCAGCAGGAGTACGACGACGGGTTCCGCCTGGCGCCACGCCTCGGTGACCGTCGGCCAGGTCACCGCGGCGTAGGCGGCGAGGAGGGCGGCCAGCGTCGCCCGCCGCTCCCAGGGTTGCAGCCCGCGGTACGGCGCGGTCGCCTGGCCGGCCATCACCAGGGCCGGCAGCAGCAGCGGCAGATAGAGGATCGGCCACGTCATGGCCGCCAGCGCGGCGATCGCGACGAGCAGCCACAACTCCGTGGCGTCGGCGCACCGGGCGAACAGCGGCCGGCGCCGGAACGGCCGCCCGGCCTGCTCGGCGGCGGTCGCGCTCAGCGCCAGCAGGCCGCCGAGGGCCAGCACGGCCAGCAGGGCCATGGTGACGGTACGGGTGCCGATGAGCAGGACCGCCGCGAAGAGGTTGCCCGGGTTGACGTTCGACACGATCATCAACGTGGTCTGGAGCTGACCGCCGGCCTCGATCCACAGCCGCAGGAGCGACAGCGCGGCCGGCACCGCCACCACCACGGTCCAGAACAGCTGACCGCTGCCGGGGCGCGGTTCCGGTTCGGACCTGGCCGCGGTGTCCGGCGCCTCGGCGGTCGCCGTCACCGGGCCGGCGACTTCGAGTCGAAGTCGACCAGCTCGGGCACCTGCTCCGGGCGCGGCTGGGTGGCCGGGCCGAGGTCCGTCAGGTGCTCCCGGTAGGCCCGCTGCCACTCCGTCGACAGCCCGCGCCGCTGGTCCAGGAAGCTGCGGTGCAGGAAGTAGTCGACCAGCTGCCGCAGCGCCGGGTTGTCCCGGGACACGCCGACGCCGAGCCGCTCGGTGCCGGGGTTCGTGGCGGTGGCCAGCTTCAGGTCCAGCAACGCGAACCGCCCCGGCGCCTGACCGGCGAATCCGGACAGGATCGTCCGGTCCGTGCTCATCGCGTGGAACGTGCCCTTCCGCAGTCCCTGGAAGCAGAGCAGATCACTGTCCAGCGGGATGTACGGGATCTTCCGCTGGGCCAGCAGCGCCTCGGACGTCGAGCCGGTGGCGGTGCACACCTGATGCTCGGGATTCTTCAGGTCCGCGATCGTCGTGATCGCATTCTTCTGCGCCGTCGGAATCAGCACGCTCTGTTCGGTGATGAGGTAGGGGCCGGCGAAGTCGATGTATTTCTTCTTCTCGGTGGTGATGGAGAAACTGGCCACCACGAGATCGACGGTATTCTGCTGGAGCACCTTGACGCGGTCCGCGACGTTGTTGATGGACACCCATTCGATCTTGTCGTCGCCGTCGTATCCGAGGTTGCGCGCGATGTACCGGGCGATGTCGACGTCGAACCCACGGTGCTCGCCGCGGTCCACGTACGCCATCGGCCGCTGCCAGGTGTAGACCCCGATCCGCAGGCGGGGTGGCCGATTCTCGTCGTGCAGCCCGGCCGCCGCCAGCAGGTCCTCGACGGAGGTGGGCGCGTCCTTGGTGACCTTCTCGCACGCCGCCACCAGGATCAGGGCGAGCAGCGCGGCGAACGCCACCGCGGTGCGCATGCGCGCCGGCAAGTGTAGCGAACCGCCATTCATGCGGGTCCATTCCGTTGGTCGATCCGGATGTGCGGAATTGCGATTCCACGGTATCCAGATCGTCCAAAGGGATTACCCCGAACGTGGCCGGCCGCCGGTTTTCCCGGCGGTCGTCACGGCTTTCGGGCGACGCCGACGAGGTTGTGCAACGGCTTGGCGGGACCGGCCGGGTCCGGATCCGGCCGCCACCGGGTGACGTCCACCAGCCCCGGCGGAGTCAGTTCCAGGCCGTCGAAGTAGCCGGCGATCTCCGCCGGGCTGCGCATCGCGTACGGCGGGTTGGCCGACTCGTTCCAGATCCGCATGACGTCGTTGAGTTCCGGGTTGGTGTCGGTGCCGTCGCAGACCACCAGATAACTGCCCGAGGGCAGGGCGTCCATGATCCGCCGGACGATGGCCCGGGCCTCCTCCGCGGTAGGCAGGTGGGCGAGGATCCCGGACAGCATGAGCGCGACCGGCCGGGTCATGTCGAGCGTGCGCGCGGCCTCCCGCAACACCGTTTCGGTGTCCCGGATGTCCGCGTCGATGTAGTCGGTGGCGCCCTCCGGGCAGCTGGTCAGCAACGCCCGGGCGTGGGCGAGCACGAGGGGGTCGTAGTCGACGTACACGATCCGGGCCTCCGGGGCCACCGCCTGGGCCACCTCGTGCGTGTTGTCGGCGGTGGGCAGGCCGGTGCCGATGTCCAGGAACTGCCGGACGCCGGCCTCGCCGGCCAGGTAGCGCACGGCCCGCTTCAGGACGGCGCGGTCGGCGCGGGCGATCTCCACGATGATCGGGTACGCCTTCGCGATCTCGTCACCCAGAGCCCGGTCGACGGCGTAGTTGTCCTTGCCGCCCAGCCAGTAGTTCCACACCCGGGCGGTCTGCGGAACGGTCGAATCAATCTTGACGGGGAGCGTGGGTTCGTCACTCATGAGAACTCACCGATGATCCGATCCAGGATGTGCACGGTCTCCCTCGGCGGTGCCGCGTCCACGAAGAGGCGGTTCACCGCGTCGAAGTAGGCGTCCACGTCCTCGCCTCTGTCCATGTACAACGCGCTGGTCAGTTGCTCGACGTAGACCAGGTCGGGCAGTTCGGAGTGCGGGAAACGAAGGATGGTGAAGGAACCGCCCGCCGCGGCGTGGCCCCCGGCGGCCAGCGGGACCACCTGCAGCTGGACGTTCGGCATCTTGGTGACGATGCCGATCAGCGACTCGAGCTGGTCCCGCATCACCCGCGGGCCGCCGACCGGCCGGCGGAGCGCGGCCTCGTCCACCACCGCCCACAGCTTCGGCGGGTCCGGGCGGGTGAGCAGTTGCTGCCGCTCCAGGCGCAGCCGGACCCGGCGTGCCACCTCGTCCGCGCTGCCGTGGCCGAGGCGCACCACCGCCCGGGCGTAATCCTCGGTCTGCAGCAGCCCCGGCACGAACTGCACCTCGTAGGTGCGGATCAGCGTCGCCGTCGCCTCCAGGCCCAGGTACCGGTGGAACCAGTTCGGCGTGACGTCGCGGTACGAACGCCACCAGCCGGACTCGTTGGCCTCCCGGACGCGGGCCAGCAGGGCGGCCCGTTCCCCCTCGTCGTGGACGCCGTAGAGCGACAACAGGTCCGCGACGTCGCGTTCCTTGAAGCCGACCCGGCCCAGCTCCATGCGGCTGATCTTGGACTCGGAGGCCCGGATCGGCTCGCCGGCCTCGGCCCGGGTCAGCCCACGTTCCTCGCGCAGGCGCCGCAGCTGGGCACCCACCAGGATCCGCACGGCGGTGGGACCGTCACCGGGCCCGTCCTGCTGCGGTGATCCACTCACCATGCACCTCCGGGTTCTCCCCGGCCAAGCATGCCACCAGGCTCCGGCGCTGGCTATTCCCCCTGGTGGCGACGCTCGGCCGGGGTCGGGTTCACCGGGTCCGGGGCGCGACCGCCACGTTGAGTTCCGCCGCCGACGTCCAGGCCCGTCCGTTCACCTCGGACAGTGCCCGCAGCCGGACGTACCGGCCGGTCTTCGCGGGGAACGTGGCGGACTGCTCGGCCGTGCTGTTGACCCAGGTGCCGGTGGCCACCGGACTGCCCCACGCGGTCCCGTCGGCGGAGACGTACACCTCGTAGCGGGCGATCCGGCCGTTCGGCATGTCCTGCCGGGGCAGGTAGTACAGGCCGGTCACGGCCTGGGCGGCACCCAGGTCGAGCTGGATCTCGTGCGGTGGCGGCGGATCGGCCGCTTGCCACTGGGTGTGCCACATGGTGGTCCGGTTGCCGTCCAGCACGTTGGTCCCCCGGCCGTTCTGGCCCGCGGTCTCCGCGCTGTCGACCGACCGCACCCGCATCTGCGACTGCGGCAGCCGCTCCGGCACGAACGTCGCCGTGTACGTCTGCGGCGTCGCCGGCGCGGTGATGACGTGGGTCTGCGCGCCGCCGTCGGACCAACCGGCGAAGACGTACGTGGTGCCGCCCGCGGTCTGCGGGGTGACGCCACTGACCGTGTTCTCCGAGCCCTGGATGACGGTCCGGGTGAACGGCGTGGTCTGCACCGTGCTGCCCACCGCCACCTGCAGCCCGGCCGGACTGCTGGCGAACGTCAGGTCGACGGTACGCGGATCGATGCGCCGGGTGGTGGTGGCCGACAGCCCGCCGGAGTCGGTGGCGGTCAGCGACAACTCCAGATAGGACGGGTACTCGTGGTCCGGCGCCGGGAACGACGCCCCGGCCACCCCGTTCCACTCCTGCACCGTGTGCACGTGGCAGTTGTCCAGCGTGTAGCAGTGATACTGGAGCAACCGCCAGCGCAACGCGGAGGCGGGCAGCGCGCCCTCGTCCGGGTCGGTGGCGTGCCCGGCGAAGGTCAACGTCTCACCCACGGCGAACGTGGAACCGGCCGCCGGGCTGTCCACGACCGCGTCCGGCGGGCTGTTGTCGGACTGGATCGCGACCGTCTGGGTGTCGGCCACATCCAGCGTGTCCAGCACCCGCAGCCGCGCCGTGTACGGTCCGCCGGCCGGATAGGTGTGGGTCGCGGTGGGCGTGCGCGCGTCCACCGTGCCGTCGTCGGTGAAGTCCCACTCGTAGCGGAGCAGGCCCTGGTCGGCCGGGTCCGGGTCGGTGGACGACCGGGCGTCGAACGAGACCGTCAGCGGCGCCGCGCCGGTGGTGGGCGAGGCGACCAGCACCGCGGTCGGCGGCTGGTTGCCCGCGAAGTACCGGATTCGCCGGACGGTGCCGGCGGCGTCGACGTAGTACAGGTCGCCGCCCGGCCCGATGGCCAGATCCACCGGGTTCGCCGCCGCGGCCGCGAAGGTGAGCCGGTTCGCCGCGACCGGCACCCCGCCGGGCGCGGCCGGCTGCATCGCCCAGATGCAGTCGCGGGTGTAGTCCGCGAAGAACACCGCACCCTGGTACGCCGCCGGATAGTCACCGCCGGCGGTCGGATAGAACGCCACCCCGGACGTGCTGGACCCGCCGGTCGGGCAGGTCTCGCCGGCGACCACGGTGCTCGAATGCTGGTACGCGTAGTGCGGCGCGGTCTGCCCGCCCCCGGTGTAGAGGCTCTCGCAGAGGTTCACGTTGGCGCCGTCGTACCCGCCCTGCCGGGGCGCGCCCTCGAAACACGGCCAGCCGAAGTTGGTCAGCCCCGCGGTGGGGCTGGTCAGGCGGTTGAGTTCCTCCCAGGTGTTCCACCCGACGTCACCGATCCACACCTCGCTCGTACCCGGCCGCATCGCGAACCGGTACGGGTTCCGCAGGCCGTACGCCACGATCCGGCGGGCGTTCTGGTCCGCCGCGCCGATCGCCGGGTTGTCCGGCGCGGCCGCCCCGGTGAGCGGGTCCAGCCGCAGGATCGTCCCGTCCAGCCCCGCCGCGTCGGCCGGCGTGCGGACGTCCTGGGACCGCAGCGCGCCGCCCTCCGCGGTGGGCGGCGTCATCGTGCCGCCGGGCGGGTCGGCACACGGGTTGATCGGCGAGCCCAACTGGCCGTAGTCGACGACGTTGTAGCTGGCGCCGTCGCCGGAACTGGCGTACAGCATGCCGTCCGCGCCGAAGTGCAGGTCGCCGATCGAGTGCGACGGATACTGCTGGCACCAGTCGTGCAGCAGCACCTGCTCGGTGCCGGTCATGACATCGCCGGCCGCCTGCAGCACCGACAGCCGGCCGGTGACGATGCACCGCCCGCCGTTCGCGCCGCCGACCGCGCTGCAGTTGTCGTTCCACACCGGTGCCACCTGACCCGGCGGGGCATCGTACGTGTAAAGCACATAAACGGACGGTTGGGTGGGAAAATCGGGATGCAGCGCAAGGCCGAGCAGCCCGCGGTCATTCTGGTTGTGCACATTCGCCGACAGGTCGGCGAAAAGCGTCGGCGTCGGATCGGCGATCGAGTCGAAGACCTTGATCCGGCCGGCCTTCTCCGCCACGAAGATTCGCCCGTCCGGTGCGAATTCGAGGTTCATCGGCTGATTGAGTCCGGTAAGGACGGTCTGCTCGCGGAAGCCGGCCGGCAGAACCACTGCCGCCGCTGGTGCCGGCGGTGCGAGCACGGTCAGCAGGGCCGCGGTCAAGGCGGTCACGGAGAACGCGGACATGGTGCGTCGATATGACACAGTCACCCTCCCCTATAGTGGCGATGTCATTCCTGCGAATAACAACACGCGCCAGAATGGGTACGGGGAAAACCCGGATAAGGGAGCGTCCATCGTTGCTTCCGACTCTTAAGTCCAAACTGGACCAAGTCCGATCTATCGAGGATCCGAAAAATGACACGGCCGGCGATCGTGAAGGCGCGGCCGGGATGATCCGGTGGAACACCCGGGTCGGGTGGGCGGGCGACCGGGATCAGGGGTGGGCGGCGAGACGGCTCAGCGCCGCGGCGTCCGGCCACATCATGCGCAGCTTGCGGGGATGGCCGGTCAGCTTGCTCGGGTCCCCGCCGGGCGCCGACACCGTGGCCGTCTCTCCGGCGACGGCCCCGGCCGCGCGGTAGAACCGTTGCGCCGCGGTGTTCTGCTGCAGCACCCACAGGTACATCCCGTCGTGGGTGGCCCGTTCCGCGGCGGCGCGGGCGGCGCGGCCCAGCAGCCGCGTGCCGACTCCGGTCCGGTGCAGATCGTGGACGACGTGCAGATTGTCCACGAGGCTGCCGTGTTCCGGGTCGTCGTCGAACCGGACGTGGATGAAGCCCACCAGCCGGCCGTCGTGCTCGGCGAGGATGGTCTCCGTGCCGGCCGGCGTGGCGAGGCGCGCCGACCAGACCGCCTGCCGGTCGGCCGCGACGTCGCCGTTCAGGTACGAGTCGGCGTAGGCGCCCCGGTAGTGCCGGCGCCAGCTGTCGGCGTGCAGTGCGGCGATCCGGTCGGCGTCCTCCGCGCCGCCGGTCCGGAACCGCGGTGACGTCATGACGGCCGCCGGAACAGCGGTGAGGTCATGACGGCCCGCCTGAGCCGCGGTGACGTCATGACGGCCCGCCGGGTGCGCGCCTGGCCTCGATCAGGGTCCGGGTGGAGTGGGCCACGAAGACCCCGTGCGTACGTGCGCAGGTCCACCATCTGCAGCTCGGTGGCGCAGCCGTCGAGCCAGTCGAACGACCATCCGGACACGTCCGCGGCGGCGGCCTCGTCGACAAGATCTTGAAAAGCGCGCACATCGGCATCCTCCCGCGGCCGTCAATCGGAATTGCCGGCGCGGCGTCGACGCGATCGGCCGGGATTTGAAAACGGTCACCTGGGTACAGGAGATCCGTCCGGTTTTGCCGTATCGAGGAGGTCTTATGAGTGCCGTCGCCAACCCGGCTACCGTCGAGGAGTGCCTGCGCATGGGTGCCGGCTTCTCCCAGGGCGACCGCAACTGGATCACTGAGCAGTTCGGCACCCTGGACGCGCGGCTGGCCTCGTTCCACGCCGATGCCACCGAGCTGGAGATCTCCGTGAAGGATCGCGAGGCGCGCGGCCAGAAGGTCACCCTGGAGTGCTGGATCGGCGGGCGCGAGAAGATCGTCACCACCTCCAGCGAGGAGGATCTGCACGCGGCGGTCATGGACGTGCGGGACGATCTGCGGCGGCGGTTGAACGACTCGAAGACCAAGCAGGAGCCGCGGCACAACCGGCACCTGCGGGACGTCGCGCAGCCCGAGCCGGGCGACCTGACCGTGTGAGACGACGACGATGCCCCGGCCGTGTGCCGGGGCATCGTCGTCTGCTCAGGAGGGCCTACCTACCGCCGATAAGTACCGCTACTCAGGCTTATCGTGTGCGGCGCGCGCAGGCTGGTGCAGGTCAACGGCCCAGAGGCGAGCGCACGAGGGCCGACCGTCCGCACCCCTTCGGAGATCGCCGTGGCCCCTCAACCGCCGTCCCCCGCCAAGCCCACCGCCGCCTTCGTCGGCGCTTCCTGGGCGGCGCTGTTCCTCGGCGTGATCGCCTACTCGGTCGGGCTCTGGAACGCCACGATGACCAAGAGCGAGAAGGGGTTCTACGCCGCGGTGCTGGTGCTGGGGCTGTTCGCCGCGGTGTCCCTGCAGAAGTCGGTACGGGACCGGGCCGAGTCCCTCCCGGTGTCCGCGTTGTATCTGGGGCTGTCCTGGGCGGTGGTCGCGCTGGCGGTGCTGATGCTGGTGGTCGGCCTGTGGAACAGCGGCATGCTGCTCAGCGAGAAGGGCTTCTACGGTCTGGCCTTCGCTCTGTCCCTGTTCGCCGCGGTCGCGGTGCAGAAGAACGTCCGCGACACCCTGCAGTACCGGCTGCCGTCGCACGCCGTCGCGGTCGCCGTGCCGGAGTCGCAGTGGAGCGGCCGGCGGCCGGCGCCGGGGGAGGGCTCGCCGTCCGCGGCCGCCTGAGGCGCCGGTCAGCCGTCGGCGGGCAGGAGGCGCCGGCCGAACTCGATGGTGTCGAGGTCGCCGTGGAACTGGTCGGTGTCGACGTCGGCCTGACCGGGCCGGATCCGCTTGCCGCCGATCACCACGGCGCCGCTGGGCAGGATGTCGTCCAGCGGGCCGGTCTGCTGGGCCGGCGGCAGCACCTGGCGGCCGGTCTCCCGGTCGTCGACCCGGATCTGGAACAGCACCGGTGACAGGCGGATGCAGGTGACCCGGTACCACCGTCCGACGGTGAACTGGAAGTCGTCCGCGCCGGCCGGCAGCAGGACGGCCCGGGTGCCGTCCGCCCAGCGGCACGACGGACGACCGTAGTCGACCTGCAGCTTCCACTGGCTCAGGCCGGCGCCCGCGGCACCGTACTGGAACACGTTCATCCCGGCGTCCGGAGACGGCGGCTCGGTGAGCCGGATGTCGGCGCCGAACACGAACCGTCCCTCGCCCGGCACCAGCGTGACGGTGCGGGTCGGCTGGATGATGGCCTGCGGGCACGGGACGGTGGTGCAGTGGCCGCCGGGGAAGCGGAGGAAGGGGTCGCCGTCCGGGCCGGGCACCGAGGTGACGGTGCCGCCGCCACCGGTACTGACCGTCCCGTGCAACTCGTTGCCGCTGCTGTCGGCGACCAGGCCGGCGGTCAGCCCGCCGGCGTAGTGCAGTTCCACGTGGCCCGGCGGAGGCGCGGCGGCGGCCGGGCCCGCAACGGCAAGAACAGCGGCACACGCGGCGCCGGTCAAGGCGGCACCCAGCCTGGTCCGGGCGGCACCCAGTGGGGTTCGGGCGGCACCCAGTGGGGTTCGGGCGGCACCCAGTGGGGTTCGGGCGGCACCCAGCGAGGTTTGGGCGGCACCCAGCGAGGTTCGGGCGGCACCCGAGCGGGTCGCCGCGGCGCGCAAACCGGTCAGAGCAGAACATAAAGGCTTCATGGTGAGGAGTGCAGCCGACCGGACAGGCCGTGGGCAAGGCAGATCGGTCCCACGGCCCATCCGTACCCGATCGGGGTAAACCGACCGGGTCAGTGCAGCAGTCCCGGCGCCTCGCGGACGGTGTGCGCGGCGACGTCGAGGCCGAGCCGGATGCCGGCCTCGTCGGCGTTGCGGGTGTGGATGCCGGACCACACCCGGGCGTCGACGTTCTCCCGGCTGGGCCGGTGCCAGTCGGTGTAGGTGCGGGTGACGCCGGGCGCGCTCGGGCTGGAGATCGTGTACGGCTGCGCCGACCGCCGGCCGACCAGCGCGGTCAGGACGCCCTCGGCCGCCCCGGAGTAGGTGTTGTGCCCGCTCGGATAGTCCGGGTGGGCCGGCGTGGTGTGCAGCGGCAGCCACTCCGGGTCCGGGTCGAGGTCGCCGGTGCGGATCGCCGTCACCGGGCGCCAGCGCTGGTACGCGTACTTGGCGTCGGCGGTGGCGATCTGCGTGTCGACCAGGGCGACGTGGAAGACCGCCACCAGCCGGACCCGGTCGGCGAGCCGGGCGCGGGACGGTGCCACGGCGGCCCGCAGAATGCCGGTGTACAGGGTCAGCGACGAGCCGAGCCAGAACGTGGCGGTGTCGGTCTGCGCCGCCGTCCGCGCGGTGCTGGTCGCGCCGCCGTAGGCGCGTACCTCCGCCAGGTCGGCGCGGTAGCGGGCCGAGCCGACCGCGGGCGGCGGGCCCGGCCGGTACTGGTCGGGCCGGTCCAGTGCGAACGGCCGGGCGACCCGGTTGCCGTACTGGGTGGCCGCGGCGTGACCGGGCGGGGTGGGCTGCCACACCCCGGGGGCGGGCGCCGGCACCGGGAACGGCGTGTTGACGGCGGCCGGGTCCAGGCCGTCGCCGGCCCGTTCGGCGATCAGGGCGTCGGCCGCCGAGCGACCGGCCACCACGCCGCGCTCCTTCGCCGGACCGTCCGGGATGCGGGACAGGCTGGCGGCGAGCGTGGTGTCCGCCGCGGCGGCCTGTCCGGGCACCAGGGTGACCAGCGTCTGGTGCACGGCGCCGGCCAGCGCGGCGTTCTGCCAGGACCGGCCGGGCTCGCCGGTGCGCAGCGCGCGGGCCGCGGCCAGCCAGCCGATCGCCCAGGTACGGCTGTTGGTGACCTGGGTGGGTGCACCGCCGGCCGCGATCGCCGCGGCGGTGGCGTCGTACCACTCGAGCACCGGATCTGCGGCGGGCGGCGCGGCGGCGGCCGGCGCGCCGAGCACCAGGGCCGCGACGGTCGTGGCGGTCAGGCCGAGGGCGAGCGGGCGCCGCGGAAGCGAACGCAGGGGCATCGGGACAACTCCGTTCCGAGGGGAGGGATCAGCGGTCAGCGGCGGCGGGCCGACGGGTCGGTGATCGACGGCGGCTGGTATCCGGCGTCGGCCGGGTTGAGCGTGGTGCCGGGCGGGACGATCTCGTCGATCCGGTCCAGCACGTCCGGCGGGAGCGTCAGCTTCGCCGCGCCCAGTTGCGACTCGAGGTGGTCGAGCGTGCGCGGGCCGATGATCGCGGAGGTGACCGCCGGGTGGGCGAGCACGAACGCCAGCGCCAGGTGGATCAGCGAGAGACCGGCCTCGTCGGCGAGCCTGCCGAGCTGGTCGACGGCGGCCAGCTTGGTGGCGTTCTCCGGGCGGGTCGGGTCGTAACGGGCCGGGAACCGCTCGGCGCGCCGGGAGATCGGGGCGGTCAGGCCGGGGTGGTACTGCCCGGAGAGGTAGCCGCCGGCGAGCGGGCTCCACGGTATGACGGCCAGGCCGTAGCGGGCGGCCACCGGCAGCACCTCGCGTTCGATGCCGCGGGCCAGGATCGAGTACGGCGGTTGCTCGCTGACCACGCGTTCCCGGCCGCGCCGCTCGGCGGTCCACTGTCCCTCCACGATGGCCGACGGCTCGAACGTGGACGTACCCAAATAGCGGATCTTGCCCTGGCGGACCAGGTCGGAGAGCGCACCGAGGGTGTCGTCGAAGTCGGTGCCGGGCTCCGGCCGGTGCACCTGGTAGAGGTCGATCCAGTCGGTCCGCAGCCGGCGCAGGCTGTGCTCGACGGCGGCGGTGATCCAGCGCCGGGAGTTGCCCCGGGTGAGCCGCCCCTCGCCGATCTGGCCGTGCACCTTGGTGGCGAGGAAGACGTCGTCGCGCCGGCCCTGCAGCGCCTTGCCGACGATCTCCTCGCTCTCGCCCTGTGAATACACGTCGGCGGTGTCGACGACGTTGATGCCCTCGTCGAGGGCGCGGTGGATGATGCGGATGCCGTCCTGGTGGTCCGGGTTGCCGCGGGCGCCGAAGTTCATCGCGCCCAGGGTCAGATTGCTGACCTCGACACCGGTACGGCCGAACGGCCGGTACTCGACCATGGTGTGCTCCTCAGGTGGGTGGTTACGCCGGGACCTTGGCGGCGGGGCGGGCGAGTCCGTAGTTGTCGCGCAGCGTCCGGCCGGTGTACTCGGTGCGGAACAGCCCGCGCCGTTGCAGGATCGGCACCACGTGGTCGACGAACAGCTCCAGCCCGGACGGCAGGACCGGCGCCATGATGTTGAATCCGTCCGCGGCGCCCTGCTCGTGCCACTGCTGGATGGCGTCCGCGACCTGTTCCGGCGTACCCGCGAAGGTGCGGTGCCCGCGCCCGCCGCCGAGCCGGCCGATCAGCTGGCGCACCGTCAGCCCCTCCCGCCGGGCCAGCTCCACGATCAGGGTGTAGCGGCTCTTCGCGCCCTCGATCTCGTCCTCGCTCGGCAGGTCGGCCGGCAGTTCCCGGTCGAGGCGCAGGTCGCCGGGCTCGACCCGGAGCGTCTGGGCGAGCTGGCGCAGGGCGTACTCGGGGCGGATGAGCCGGTCCAGTTCCTCCTCCAGCGCCAGCGCCTCACGCTCGGTGGAGCCGATCGCCGGGACGATTCCGGGCAGGATCTTGATGGTGTCCGGGTCCCGTCCCTCGGCCAGGGTCCGCCGCTTCAGGTCGGCGTAGAACGCCTGCGCGTCGGCGAGCGACTGCTGGGCGGTGAACACCGCCTCGGCGTACCGGGCGGCGAGCCGCTTGCCGTCCTCGGACGAGCCGGCCTGCACGATGAGCGGATGCCCCTGCGGTGAGCGGGGCACGTTGAGCGCCCCGGCGACCCGGAAGTGCTTGCCCACGTGCCGCGGCGGGTGGACCTTCGTGTCGTCGCCCCAGACGCCGGCCTCCTTGTCGCCCAGGGCAGCGTCGTCCTCCCAGCTGTCCCAGAGCTTCGCCGCGACGTCGAGGAATTCAGCGGCCCGCTCGTAACGTTCGGCGTGCGCCGGCAACTCATCCAGGTTGAAGTTGCGGGCGGCGTCCAGCCCGGCGGTGGTGACCACGTTCCAGCCGGCCCGCCCGCCGGAGATGTGGTCCAGCGAGGCGAACCGCCGGGCCAGGTTGTACGGCTCGTTGTAGGTGGTCGACGCGGTGGCGATGAGTCCGACGTGCTCGGTCACCCCGGCCAGCGCGGTCAGCAGCACGGTCGGTTCCAGGCCGCCGGCCGGGCGGCGGCCGATCGAGTTCCACAGCACGGGGCTGTCGGCGAGGAACAGCGAGTCCAGCTTGCCTCGTTCGGCGGTCCGCGCGAGGTGCTGGTAGTGCCGGATGTCGGTGTGCGCGAACGGGTCGCTCTCCGGCAGCCGCCAGGCCGCCTCGTGGTGCCCGACGGTCATCAGGAACGCGTTGAGGTGCAGGGTCATGTGGTCACTCCGAGGGCGTCGAGAAGCAGGGCACGGGCGTGGGCGTCGGGGTGGTCGCCGCGGCGGAGTTCGGTCCTGATCCGGCCGGCGTCGAGGACGACGGTCCGGTCGGCGAGCTTGACCGCCTCGTCCACGTCGTGGGTGACCAGCAGGACGGCGGGCCGGTGCCGGCGGCAGAGGTCCTGCAGCAGACCGTGCATGCGGATCCGGGTCAGCGCGTCGAGCGCGCCGAACGGCTCGTCCGCGAGCAGCAGCTGCGGCTCACCGACCAGGGACCGGGCCAGGGCCACCCGCTGCTGTTCGCCGCCGGAGAGCTGGTTCGGCCAGGCCCGTTCCCGCCCGGCCAGGCCGACCTCGGCCAGCGCCTGCTCCCCGCGCCGGCGGGCGTCCGGGACGCGCAGGCCGAGGATCACGTTGTCCAGCACCCGGCGCCAGGGCAGCAGCCGGGAGTCCTGGAACACCACGGAGACGTTCGGCGGGATCTCGAACTCCCCGTCGCCCTCGACGTCGTAGTCGAGCCGGGCCAGCGCCCGCAGCAGCGTGCTCTTGCCGGACCCGCTGCGCCCGAGCAGCGCCACGAACTCGCCCGGGACGATGTCCAGGTCGAGGCGGTCCAGGACGACGTGGTCGCCGAACCGGCGGGTCAGTCCGACGATCCGGGCTCCGGCCCGGGTCAGCTGTTCAGTGTGCGGCGCCATGCCAGCACCCTCCGTTCGACGAGCCGGACCACGGTGTCGGAGGTGAAGCCGAGAATGGCGTAGAGCGCCAGTCCGAGCAGGATGATGTCGGTCTGCGCGTACAGCTGGGCCTGGCCCATCATGTAGCCGATGCCGCTGAGCGCGTTGATCTGTTCCACCGTGGCCAGCAGCAGCCAGGACACCGTGACGCTGAGCCGCAGGCCGACGAAGAGCCCGGGCAGCGCGCCGGGGAACACGACGTGCCGCAGGAACTCCCGACGGCGGTAGTTCTGCACCTCGGCGAGCTCCACGTACCGGTTGTCGATGCCCACGAGGGCGGCGTGGAACGGCACGTAGATGCTGGTGGCGACGCCGGCCGCGATGAGCACGACCTTGAAGCTCTCGTTGATGCCGAGCAGCAGGATGAGCAGCGGTGCCAGCGCGATGGTCGGGATGGCGCGCTTGATCTGGACCGGGCCGTCGATCAGTGCGGCGCCGATCCGGCTGAGGCCGGCGATCACCGCGAGGACGACTCCGACCAGGCCGCCGATGACGAATCCGGACAGTGCCCGCTGCACCGAGGCGCCGAGGTGTTCGGATAGCTGGCCGTTGGCGAGCAGTTCACCGGCGGTCTGCACCACGGTCCACGGTGCGGAGACCAGCCGCGGGTCCAGCCAGGCGGCGGCGGAGGCGAGCGCCCAGAGCCCGAGCAGCAGCAGCGGGCCGAGCAACCGCCCGTAGGGCAGTGGCTTTCCGGGCGCCAGGCGGCGGCGCGGCCGGATCGACGGGGGCGCCGGGCGGGGCGCGGCGACGGTCTCGGGGAGGGTCTGTGCGGTCATCGCTCACTCCCGGTAGGCGGCCGGGACGGCGTCCGCGGCGATGGTCTCGAATCGGCGGTCGAACAGGTCGGCGGCCTGGATCGGCTTGATGAACCCGCCGGCCACCAGCAGGTCCGCGGACTCCTGCTGCCAGGCCTGCGCCTTGTCCCAGTTGCGCGGGAAGCGGGGCTGGTCCTCGACGGCGAGGATGCGTTCCCCGTCGGCCTTGGTGACGCCCTGGTCCTTGACGTAGTAGGCGTCGATCCACTCGGCCTTGTGCTCGTGCGACCACACCTTCGACTGCGCCCAGTACGGGATGAACGCGCGTACCGCGGCGACCTTGTCCGCGTCGGCCAGCACCTCGCCCGGTGCCCAGAGGATGGTCAGGTAGTCCACGGCGTTCATCGGGATCGCCCGGGCGCCGTCCCGGCCGTACTCCTTGATGTATTTGGTCAAGGTGGGTTCGCCCAGCGGGGCGACGTCGATCTGCCTGCTCTGCAACGCCACCAGGAACTTGGTGCTGCTCAACGTGACCAGCTGGACGTCCTTCGGGGTGAGGCCCTGTTCCTTCAGGGTGCGCAGCACCACCAGGCCCTGTGCCTGTCCCTGGGAGAAGCCGATCTTCTTGCCGCGCAGGTCGCCGAGGCCGGCGATGGGCGCGCCGGGCGCGGTGGCGAACTGGTAGATCGGCGTCTTCTTGGTCTGCACCGCGACGATCCGGGCGTCCACGTCGATGGCCCGGGCCTGGATCGGCGGGATGCCGGCGTTGGACGCCAGGTCGATGGAGCGGGCCCGAAAGCCCTGGATGACGTCCGGTCCGGCGGTGAGGTTGGGCCAGTCCCGGACCCGGAACGGCAGCTTGCCGAGCTGCCCGGAGGCCCGCAACGCGACATGGGTGGCGTGGATGGCGATCACGAGTTCGGCGTCGGGCGGCACGGTGGACGGCAGCGGCGCCGCGGCGTCGAGTCCGGCCCGGGCGGCGTCGCCCGCGCAGCCGGTCAGTCCGGTCGCGGCGGCGCCTAGCAGACCGGCGAGCAGGGTACGGCGGTGCAGCACCGGGTTCTCGGGCAGGGAGCGTCTTGCGGGCATGGTGACTCCGTCGAGTGCGATGGAACGGGCGCACGGCAGCGCGCGGACGGTGGTCCGCGAGCGTTCGTCGGAAGGGTCGCCACCGGCTGCGGTTGGTGCCGGCAGCAGCTGTGTCTGGACTCTATGCCAGTCACCACTAGATTGCTATAGCCTATAGGTTTAATAGGTTTTACGGCCAAGTTCTTCCTGCTCAGAGTGGGTGTCCAGGGCGGAGTGATCCGGAACAGCGAACGGCCGCCCGCGTGGTCGCGGGCGGCCGTCGGAAGCGGTGGTGCCTACTGCAGGTCGATCAGCACCGCGCCCCACGGGCAGTAGTACGGCGAGGTGATCGACCGGGTCTCGACGTCGCTCTGCGGCCGTCCGTCACAGACCTCGGTGGCCATTTCGGTCCAGGTCACCGGGTTCAGGTGCCAGGTGTAGCCGGTGTTCACGTCGGTCTCGTCCCAGACGATCGTGCCGATCGGGAACGGCATCGGGTCCATCGGCTTGCCGGCCAGGATGTCGTAGGCCAGCTGGATGTCGGCGGGCTCGGTGAATTTGACCTTGAACTGCTCGCCGGTCACGTCGAACGTCGCCACGACCGGCCGGCCGGCCGAGGTCTCCGACGCGAATGCCGTGCCGGGTCCGGCGACGGCCGCGACGGCGGCGAGCAGGGTGGCAACGAGAGCCGCCTTGATGATGCGCACGAAATTTTCCTCCTGTGCGGTGGGTGGACCGGCCGGGCCGCATGTCAGGCGTTCGGCCGGGTCGGCGGGTGGCGTGCCGCGGTAGCGGCATGCACCCGGTGGCCCGAGTAGGCAATGGGAGTATGCCGGACTTACCGGACCATCGCAGTCCACTGTGGTGGTTGCCACTTCGGACTGCCCAAAGGGGCATGTCCGTGCGCCGGGGTCACGGCGTGACGAACACCGACTCCACCCGTCCGGTGGTCCGGAGGTCGTAGCGGTTGCGGGCCGAACGCCAGCCCGGCGAGGTCAGTACGCGGCCCGGCTTGACCTTCCGGTGCTCCGTACCGCCGAAGGTAGCGGTGTCCGCGCCCTTGCCCAGCCGCAGCCGGACCGGGACGTCCGCACCGGGCCGGATCTGGAGCCGGTCGACCGGACCGGCGACGCGCAGAGGGACGGTCCGCGCCGGCGCCGGCAGGTCCAGCACGGCCCGGCCGGCGCCGGCGGTCAGCTCGATCCCGGCCAGGCCGCCGGCGCGCATGTCGATCAGCTGCTCGGCGGACCTGCCGGTGAGCCGGACGGTCCACCGCACCGCCGAGTTCAGCAGGATCTCGGTGCGCGCCGTGCCGGTCCCGCCGAGGTCGAGGCGCGGCCCGCGCGCCTGATGCACCACGGCCGGCGCGCCGCCGCCGCCCAGTTCGGCGGCGCTGAACAGCAGCGGACCCAGATCCATGCTGCGGATCTGGACCAGCGAGGCGGCGCCGGCCACCTCGATCAGCCGGGTACGGGCCGGGCCGAGCGGAGCGGTGACCGGTACCCCCACGGACGGCACCGGCGGGCTGGGCAGCGGCGGATAGGACGGCAGCGGCGCGGCCTGGGCCGCCGCCACCGACCGGGTCGCCGGCCGGTAGGCCGACGTCTGGCCGAGCACCACGCCCGCGGTCAGCGCGACCACCACCGCGGTGACGATCCAGAGCCCCCGGCGGGGGCGCGGGGCGGCCTCGTACACGATCACCGCGCGGGCCTCGACCTTCGGCGCCGGCCGGGGCGCGGGCAGCACCGGAAGCAGCTCGGTCGGCTCGTTGCCGACGTGGGAGGCCGGGGCGTCCGCCACGTCCGGCGGTACCTCCGGGCCGGTGCGCGAGAGCAGGCCCAGCACCGTACGCGCGGTGCTGGACGGCTTGCCGTCGGAATCGTTCATCGGCCGTGGACCTCCGCTCGCCGGGGTCCCCACCCCGGCTCTACCCGGTGATACGGGCGCCGCGGGCCTTCGGATCGACACATGTCTTTTTAACTTGGCGCGCTCCCGAGCGCCTCGTCGAGGATCGACAACCCCTCGTCGATCTCGGCACGGTCCGCGGTCAGCGGCGGCGCGATCCGGAACACCCCCACCATGCCGGGCAACTGCACCACGTTCATGTGCAGGCCCAGCTCCAGGCAGCGCCGGGTGACCGCGGCGCCGACCGAGTCGGAGACGAGTTCCAGGCCGACCAGCAGGCCCCGGCCGCGTACGTCGGTGACGACGTCGTGCCGGCCGGCCAGCTCGTCCAGGCCGTCGCGCAGGTGCCGGCCCAGCTCGGCGGCGCGCAGGTCGAGCTTGTCGCGTTCCAGCACGTCCAGGACGGTGTTGCCGACCGCGGCGACCAGCGGGTCGGACACGTGCGTGGTGAAGAACAGGAACCCCCGGTCGTGCGCGGCCTGCTCGATCTCGGCGGACGTGATCACCGCGGCCAGTGGCAGGCCGGCGCCGAGCGTCTTGGACAACGTCAGGATGTCGGGGACCACGCCGTCGCGTTCGAAGGCGTACCAGGTGCCGGTGCGGCACAGTCCGGTCTGCGCCTCGTCCAGGATCAGCAGCATGCCGCGTTCCCGGCACTTGCCCTGCAGCGCCGCCAGGTAGCCGGGTGGCAGGTCGAGCACGCCGCCGGAGCTGAGGATCGGTTCCACGATGCAGGCCGCCAGGCTGCCCACCGACTGCGCGTCGATCAGCTCGAAGGAGAAGTCGAGCTGCCGGCGCCAGTCCAGCTCGCCGTCCGCGTCCACGAAGTCCGGCCGGTGCGGGTTCGGCACCGGGATGGCGAAGTTGCCGGGCGCCGCCGGGCCGTACCCCTTGCGGCCGTGGCTGTAGGTGGCGTTCGCCGCCGCCTGCGTCATGCCGTGCCAGGACCGGGCGAACGACACGATCTCGTGCTTTCCGGTGACCAGCTTGGCCATCCGGATCGCGGCCTCGTTGGACTCGGCGCCGGTGGTCAGCAGCAGCACCTTCGCCAGCGGCTCGGGCAGCGACTCCGCCAGCCGCCGGGCCAGGTCCACCACCGGCCGGCTCAGCATGCCGCTGAACAGGTGGTCCAGCGTCGCGGACTGGTGCCGGACCGTCGCCACGATCTCCGGATGCGCGTGCCCGAGGATGGCGCTCATCTGACCCGACGTGAAGTCCAGGATCCGGCGGCCGGACTCGGTCCAGACGTAGCTGCCCTCGGCCCGCGCGATGATCTCGGGCGTGAACGACCCGGCGCCCGAATACCGGACCAGGTGCCGGTCGACGTCCTCCCAGAAAGTCATGACCCATTGTGGGTACGACGTGAGCGTCACGTCCATCTCACAAAAGTGCGCTGGCTGTTAAGTACAGTTGCACAGTGACGCTCAACCCGTGGCGCCTGCGGTTGCTCGCCGACCTCGCCGCGCACGGCACCGTCCGGGCCGTCGCGGCGCACCTCAACCTCAGCGCCTCGGCGGTCTCCCAGCAGCTCGCCGTGCTGGAGCGGGAGACCCGGACCCAGTTGCTGGAGCGCACCGGCCGGCGGGTCCGGCTGACCGCGGCCGGGGTGCTCCTGGCCCGGCGGGCGCGCGAGATCCTGGCCGGCCTGGACGCCGCCGAGGCGGAGTTGCGCGGGCTCGGGGCCGAGCCGGCCGGTGCGGTGACGCTGGCCGTGTTCCAGAGTGCGGTGCACGTGCTCGCGGTGCCCGCGGTGACCCGGCTGGCCCGGGCGTACCCCGATGTCGACGTGGTGATCGGCGAGTCCGAACCGCACGAGAGCATGCGGGCGCTGCGCCGTGGCGCAGCGGACGTGATCGTGACGACCACCGACTTCGTCGGCACCGAACTGGACCCGGCGATCGACCTGGTGCCGATCGGCTCCGACCAGATCGTCGCGGTGCTCCCGCCCGGCCACCGGGCGGCCGGTGCCGACGCCGTCGACCTGCGCACACTGGCCGACCAGCGGTGGACCTTCGACGTCCCCGGCTCCTACATGTCCGACCTGGCCACCCGCTGTGCCGGGAGGCCGGATTCGAGCCCCGGGTGATCTGCCGGTTCAACAACTACATGATCACCTTGCCGCACGTGGCGGCCGGCCTCTCCGTGGCCCTGCTGCCCAGCCTGGCCGTCCCCGCGGAGTCCGGGGTGGTGACCCGGCCACTCCGGCCGGCCGTGCCCCGCCGGATCGTGGCGGCGGTCCGGCGCCAGTCCGCCGCCCAGGCCGCCGTGCGGGTGGTGCTGGACGAACTCCGGTCCGGGGGTACGCCCACCGGCGGATAGCCGCACCGCTCAGGCGGTGCCGCGCTCGAGCACCTCGAACGCGCGGTTCAGCCGTTCCCGGTGGTCCGCCGCGAGACCGCCGAGGTCGTCCCCGGCGAGCCGGCGCCGGACCGTCTCGACGGCGACGATGCGGTACGCGGCGACCACCAGCGCGGCGAGCAGCGCGCCGTCGCCGGAGAACCGCCGGTCGGATGCGAGCTCCGCGGCCAGGGCGACCTCGACCTCGTTCTCGAACGCCCGCAGCCGGGCGATCAGCGTGGGGGCGTCCCGGATCATCCGCAGGAACGGTTCGATGCCCTCCGCCAGGGCCGACAGGCCGTGCCGTTCCGCGGCGAGCGCGAGCAGGGTCCGGCGGATCGCCTCGACCGGCCCGACCTCGTCCGCCCGCTCGCGGACCGCGGCCCGGGCGATCTCGACCACGTCGGGAAGGCGGTCCAGCAGGAGGTCCTCCTTGCGGTCGAAGTGGGCGAACACCGTCACCTTCGACACCCCGGCCGCCGCGGCGACCTCGACGATCGTGACGTTGTCGAAGCCGCGCTCCAGGAACAGCCCGGTGGCGACGTCGGCGATGTGCGCCCGGGTCCTCGACCCACCCCGGTCCCCTCGATTCGGCATGTACGGCGGCTCCTCAGCATGTTACCTTAACCCGGTAAGCTTACCGAGTTAGGTGACCGGTGTGTCCGGCCCCGAAGGAGCAGCATGTCCACTCCCGTGACGATTATCGGCGCCGGCCTCGGCGGCCTCGTGCTGGCCCGCGTCCTGCACGTTTACGGCATCCCGGCCGTGGTCTACGAGGCCGAGACGGCCCCGACCGCGCGCACCCAGGGCGGCCTGCTCGACATCCGCCCGGACAACGGCCAGCCGGCGCTGCGGGACGCCGGGCTGATCGAGGAGTTCCGCGCCCTCGTCCTGCCGGGCCGCCAGGCGAGCCGGTTCCTCGACCGGGACGGCACCGTCCTGGCCGACCAACCCGACGACGGCTCCGGCGGGCGCCCGGAGATCCTCCGCGGCGACCTGCGCCGGCTCCTGCTCGACTCGCTCCCGGCCGGCAGCGTCCGGTGGGGCCACCGGGTCAGCGGCGTGGCCGCTCTCGGCCCGGGCCGCCACGAGGTGACCTTCCAGGACGGCAGCACCGTAGTCACCGGCCTGCTGGTCGGTGCGGACGGCGCCTGGTCCCGGGTCCGGCCGCTGCTCTCCGGCGCCACCCCCGAGTACACCGGCATGTCGGCCGTGGAAACCCACCTGTTCGACAGCGACGACCGGCATCCGGCCACCGCGAAGGCGGTCGGCCCGGGCGCGATGTACGCGCTCGCACCCGGAAAGGGCCTGCTGGCCCACCGCGAGCGGGGCGGCACACTGCACACCTACGTGTTCCTCACCGAGCCACTGTCCTGGTTCGCCGCCGTCGACTTCACCGACGCCGTCGCGGCCGCCGCCCGGATCGCGCGCGAGTTCGACGGCTGGGCCCCCGACCTCACCGCGCTGATCACCCACAGCGACACCCCGCCGGTCCTGCGTCCCCTCTACACCCTTCCGGTCGGACACCGGTGGGACCGGGTGCCCGGGGTGACCCTGCTCGGCGACGCCGCCCACCTCACGGCCCCCAACGGCGAGGGCGCCAACCTGGCCATGTACGACGGCGCCGAACTCGCCAAGGCGCTCGCCGCCCACCCCGGCGACGCCGAAACCGCGCTCGCCACATACGAACAGGCCTTGTTCCCGCGCAGCGCCGAGGCCGCCGCGGACGGCACCGAAGGCCTCGAGCTACTGTTCGGCGACGGCGCACCGTACGCCCTGCTCGGCCTGGACGGGGTAGTACCGGCGGACCGGTTGAGACCGGACGATCAGAGGTCCTGACCTGGATGGCCGGAGGTCTCCGGCCGGGCCCGTCCCGGCCAGCAGGCCGGTCCGCGTCCGATAGCGTCGCGGCGTGCGTTCCCTTTCCCTGCTCAACGTGCTCCGCCCCGAGGTGCAGGCCGACCTCTACGGCTACTACGACCGGCTGCGCGACGCCGGACCGTGCCGGTGGGACCGTCCGCTCTCGGCCTGGGTGGTGACCGGCCACGAACTGGTCGGTCAGGCCGCCCGGGATCCGCGGCTGTCGTCGGTGCGCTACCCGGACCTGGCCGCGGTCGAGCCCGAACTGCGCCCGGTGGCGGCGGTGCTGAGCCGGCAGATGCTCTACGTCGACCCGCCGGACCACCCCCGGTTGCGCGGGCTGGTGTCCAAGGCGTTCACCGCGCGGGCCATCGAGGCGCTGCGCGCGCAGATCACCCGTACCGTCGACGGGATTCTCGACCGGGTCCTCCCGCACGGCGGGATGGAGGTGGTCGGCGACCTGGCCCATCCGCTGCCGGTCACGGTCATCTGCGACCTGCTCGGTGTGCCGGAGGCGGACCGCGAGCAGATGCGGGCCTGGTCGGCCGACGTCGCGGTGGTGGTCGGAAACCCGCGGCTGTCGGACGGGGAGCGCGATGCCGCCGTCCGCAGCATGGCCGAGATGATCGCGTACTTCGGCACGCTCTCCGGCCGGCGCACCACCGGCCCGGAGCCGGACGTCCTGGACGCGCTGCTCCGGGCCCAACACGACGGCGCCGGCCTCACCGTGGACGAGGCGCTGGCGAACACGGTGCTGCTGTTCATGGCCGGGCAGGAGACCACCACGCACTTCCTCGGCAACGCGATGCGGGCGCTGCTGGAACACCCGGACCAGGCGGCGCGGCTGCGCGCCGAGCCGGAACTGTGGACCACCGCGGTCGAGGAACTGCTGCGCTTCGACAGCCCGGTGCAGCTCATGCTGCGCCGCGCCAAGCAGGACGTCCGGCTCGGCGACGCGGAGATCCAGGCCGGGCAGGCGGTCCTGGTGGTCTGCGGCGCGGCCAACCACGATCCCGGAGTCTTCGACACGCCGCGCACCCTGGACCTCGGCCGGACCGGACCCCGGCACGTCGCGTTCGGTCACGGCCCGCACTTCTGCCTCGGCGCCGGCCTGGCCCGCCTGGAGGGCGAGGTGGCGCTGCGGGCGATGCTGACCCGGCTGCCGGGGCTGCGGCTCAGCGACGCGGCACCGCGGTGGCAGCGCAGCCTGGACTTCCGCGGCCTGACCGAACTGCGAGTGAGGTGGGACGTCGTTCCGGGGTGAGCCGCCCCGCTCCGTGGCCGGCGCTCGCCATTGAGCCGGGCAGTGACAGGTCCGCGCCGCTCGCGCGTGCCGCAGTTCCGCACGGTCCGCTGGCCGCGGTCGCCGCATGCGTAGCTGGGGTGCGGTGGGTGCCGCAAGTCTGCGTGGTTGGCGGTCGCCGTTGCTGCGGGTGGAGTTGGGGTGTGGTGGGTGCCGCAAGTCTGCGTGGTTGGCGGTCGCCGTTGCTGCGGGTGGAGTTGGGGTGTGGTGGGTGCCGCAAGTCTGCGTGGTTGGCGGTCGCCGTTGCTGCGGGTGGAGTTGGGGTGTGGTGGGTGCCGCAAGTCCGCACGGTCGGCGGTCACCGTCTGGGCGTGTGGGGTTCGGGTGCGGTGGGTGCCGGGATTCCACACGTGAACGTGCTGGCGCGGTGCAGTTGTGGACGCGACCGACCGCAGCTCCACGAATCGGCGACCTCATGCTGCCCGATATGCGGCTTCCTCCGCCGAGATCTTGGATGCCCGGGCAAATCTTGGAGCCGCAGCGCCCCCGGAGGGGCCAGTGCACGCCAAGATCTGATCTGGCCTCCAAGATCTCGCCGCGCCAAAGCGCCATACCGGACAAAGTCGGGTGCTGGGCGTGGGCGGGTGCTGGGCGTGGGCGGGTGCTGGGCGTGGGCGGGTGCTGGGCGTGGGCGGGTGCCTGGACGAAGGTTGGGTTCGGGACAAGGTGGGTCAGCGAAGCACCGGATCGTGGTGTGGGCCGGCGCTCAGCCGGCCGGCGGTGGGCTGGTGTGGATGGTGGGGTCGCCCTGCCGGAGCCAGATCTGCGGATTGTCGATCGGGACGAACGCCCGGTCGCCGCCCGGTTCCCGGCTGGTCGGCACGGTGTCGCCGTTCGGCAGGTGCATGATGAAGTTGACCGGGGCGGTGTCGTCGGCGAGCGGGATGTCGTACTCGGCCCAGCCGTCCTCGATTCTGGTCGGCGGCCACGGCCGGTCCCAGGCCACCTGCGCCAGCGCCGCCGGATCGATGCCGTCGCCCCACAGGTGCAGGCCCCAGCCGGGGTAGTCGCCGGCCGGGCGGTGGTAGTGCACGGTGGCCACGGCGAGCGGGGGACCGGCGTACCGGACCGTGCGCACCGCACTGGTGGCGCGGGTGCCGTCCGGCTCGGTGAGGACGGCCCGGTAGCGCACCCGGGTGCCGGCCGCGAGCGCCAGCGGCGCCAGGTCGTCGAAGACCGTGTACGCCGGCGAGGAACTGTCCCGGCCGATCGTGGTCCACGCGCCGTCGGCGACGCTGCGCTCGAAGCGGACCACGTGGCCCGCGCGTTCCGGGTCGGCGACCGCGCGTACCTCGACGGTGCCGCGGACGTTGCTGTTCTCGGCGGGCGCCTCGACGGTCAGCGTCGGTGCGGGTACCCGGGTGCCCCGGCTCCGGCTGGTGGCGGTGTGCCCGGCGTTGTCCAGGACCACCGCGCGGTACCGCACCCCGGTGCCGGCGGGCAGCCCCGCGACGTCGTGGAACACCCGGTACGGCGCGGTGTCGTCGGTGCCGATCGGGGTCCATCCGCCGGCGCCGGTCCGGGCGTAGAACGTGACCTCGTAGAACGAGGAGCCGGCGACGTCCGCGGACACCTCGATGCGCCCGCCGGAGCCGGTGGCGGGAGCCGGGGCGGCGAGCGACACCGGCGGGGCGGCAGCGGCGGCGGGGATGCGGCCGGTGGCGGCGTACACCACGGTGGACAGTGGCGGCACGGTGACGGTGAGGGCGCGGTCGGCGGCCGAGGCCAGCCGGGCCGGGCCGGTGCCGTACACCCGGTCGAAGGCCCGGCCGGGCGCGAACGTCGGTATCGCGGCGGTGCGCGGCTGCTCGCTGTTGTTCAGCGCGACCAGGTACTCCCGTTGCCGGCCGCGGTCCACCCGGGAGAAGGCGTAGACGCCGGCCGCGTCGTCGGCGTACCGGTGCTGGTGGGCGCCGTCGCGCAGCGCCGGGTGCCGGCGGGTGAGCGCGGCCAGGTCGCCGATGGTGCGGTACAGCGGGTGGCCGGCTTCGAAGTTGTCCCGGCCGTGGGTGGACGCGGTGCCGAGCAGGTCGTCGTCGAGGTACTCGGGCACCTGGCTGGCGAACATCGTCTGCCGGGCGTCCTGGTCGCCGCCGGGACCGGTGAAGCCTTGCTCGTCGCCGTAGTAGACGACCGGGTTGCCCCGGGACAGGTACATCAGTTCGTGCGCCAGCCGGTCCCGGGCGAGCCATTCGGCGTCGCCGGCACCGGGGTTGTCGGCCTGTACGAAGCCGCCGATCCGGCCCATGTCGTGGTTGCCGAGGAACGTCGGCAGTTGGTATACGTTCGAGTCGGCGTCGGTGTACCAGTCGTCGTCGACGAAGAACCGGCCCAGTTCGCCGGCCGGTCGCCCGCGCGAGGCGAAGTTCCGGGCCGCCTCCTGGAACGGGAAGTCGAGCACCGCCTGCATCCGGTCCCGGGTGGTGAACTGCGAGGTGAAGCTGCGGCTGGTGTCGAAGACCTCGCCGAACATGAAGAACTCGGACTTGCCGTGCTGCCGGGCGAAGCGCAGCACCTCGGGGCCGAACCGCTGCCAGAACTCGTCGTTGACGTGTTTCATGGTGTCGATCCGGAAGCCGTCGATGCCGAAGTCGGCGATCCATCGCTGGTAGACGTCGGTCATCCCGCGCACCACCCGGGGGTGCTCGGTGAACAGGTCGTCGAGCCCGAAGAAGTCGCCGTACAGCGAGTTCTCGCCGGTGAACGTCGTGTCGCCGCGGTTGTGGTAGAGCGTCACGTCGTTCAGCCAGGCCGGCACCTTCACGTCCCGCTCGGCCGGGTCGAGGACCGGGGTGTACGGAAAGGACACCGCCGGGCTCAGCGGCGGGAAGCTCGGCCGGCCGGCGTGGTCGCGGTCGTCGAACGGCCGGCCCGCGGCGGTGCGGTACGGCACGGAGTCCTTCGACACGTACGGCTGCCGGGCGCCCTCGGCGTACCCGATGACGTCCGCGGTGTGGTTGGTGATGATGTCGAAGTAGACCTTCATGCCCCGGTCGTGCGCCGCGTCGACCAGGGCCCGCAGGTCGGCGTTGGTACCCAGGTGGGGGTCGATCTGGGTGAAGTCGGTGATCCAGTAGCCGTGGTAGCCGGCCGACGGGCCGTCCTCGAGCTGCACCGCCTTGTTCTTGAAGCTGGGCGTCAGCCAGATCGACGTGGTGCCGAGCCCGCGGATGTAGTCGATCCGCCGGAGCAGCCCGTCGAGGTCACCACCCTGGTAGAAGCCCTTGCGCGCCGGGTCGAAACCGGACACCAGCGGGTCGTCGCCGAGGCCGCCCCGGTCGTTGCCGGGGTCGCCGTTGGCGAAGCGGTCGGCCATCACGAAGTAGAAGTTCTCGTCGGTGACCGGCGCCCGCAGCGAGTGCCGGCCGGGCAGGTCGCCGGGCCGGCCGGGCCCGGCGCCGGCGGGCGAGACCCACCCGCAGGCGAGCACCATGGACAACAGAACCGCACCGACCCGACGGATGTGCATCGCCCCTCCCGGAACACGCCGGCCCTGACGTTACCCCGCCACGGTCAACTGGCCGGCCGTTCTCCGGTGCCGAGTTCGTGGCGGAGCCGGTCGAGCCGGCCGCGTACGTCGTCGACCGGCTGGCCGAGGCGTTCGTTGATGTCGACGCACTCCTGCCAGGCCGCCCGGGCCTCCTCGATCCGGCCCGCCGCGTACAGCGTGTCGCCGAGATGGTCCAGGATGACGCCGGCCTGGACCGGGTCGCCGAGCAGCCGGAACAGTTCGAGGCTGCGGCGGAAGTAGTCCAGGGCCTGGTCCACCTCGCCCAGGTGGTGGTGCGCCAGTCCGAGGCTGTCGCTGGTGTGTGCCTGCCCGTTGCGGTTGCCGAGCAGCTGGAAGAGGGCCAGCGCGGTGCGGCACGAGGTGATCGCCCGCCGGTACGCCCGGAGGTGGATCTGCAGCCAGCCGATGCCGTTCAGCGCGCTCGCCTCGCCGGAACGGTTGTCGATCCGGCGGTAGAGGTCGAGCGCCTGCCGGTCGTGCCAGAGCGCCTCCTGGTACCGCTGCTCCTCGCAGAGCGCCCAGGACAGCGACCGGTGCGCGGTGGCCATGCCGTCGACGTCGTCCAGTTCGGTGCACAGCTGCAGGCCGAGACGCAGGTGCCGGTAGCCCTCCTCGCGGAGGCCGAGGTGGACGTACGCGCTGCCGACGGCCCGGTGGGCGAAGGCTCGCGCCGCGCGGTCGCCGAGCCGTCCCGCCGCCTCCAGCGCGATGCCCAGCACGGTGACCATGTCGGACCAGCGGGCGTTGCGGTCCAGATGGCGTCGCAGGGTCGCGGACAGCGCGACGGCGTAGGGGTCGTAGCCGGCCCGGGCCGCGGCCTCGGTGACGGCGATCAGCACCCGCTCCTCGTCCCCCAGCCAGGCCACCGCCTGCGCCTCGTCCTCCAGCGTCTCGCGCAGGGTCTCCCCGGCCGGGGTGGGCATGGCGAGACCGGAGTCCCGGTACTCCAGCAGCCGCGTCGCCGCGACCGCGTTCGCCAGGTAGTAGTCGAGCAGGCGGCGGACCGCCGGCTGCCGCTCCGTCTCCGGATGCCCGGCGTCCGCCAGCTCCGTCGCGTACGCCCGGAGCACGTCGTGCATCACGTACCGGCCGGGCCGGTGCTCGGCGAGCAGATTGGACTCGACCAGCTCGGTGATCGCCCGCCGGGCGGACCGCAACGAGACCTGCGCCAGGCTGCTCGCCGCGGCCGCGGTGATGTCCGGCCCCGGATGCAGGCCGAGCCGGCGGAACACGGCGGCCGTCACCTCGGACAGCGAACGATACGACCAGGACAGCACGGCCCGTACGTCGGTGGCCGGGTCCCGGCCGCTGAGCGGATCGAGATCGGTCTCGTCGCCGGCGCCGCGCAGTTCCCGGGCGAGGTGGGCGAGCGGGACGACCGGGTTGAGCACGGCCCGCGCCGCCACGATCACGAGCGCCAGCGGCAGCGACGCGCACCGGGCGAGGATCTCGTTGACCGCGGCCGGGTCGTCGGCGAGCCGGTGCGTGCCCAGCCGGTGCCCCAGCACCCGGGCCGCCTCCGCGGTGCTGAGCAGGTCCAGCCTCAGCGGGTACGCGCCCTCCGCGGCGACCAGCCCGGACAGTTGGTTCCGGCTGGTCACCACGACCATGCTGGTGGACGATCCGGGCAGCAGCGGGCGCACCTGCTCGGCGTCGGCGGCGTTGTCCAGCACGATCAGCACCCGGCGGTCGGCCAGCAGGCTCCGGTACGCGCCGAGCTGGGCCTCCAGCCCGGCCGGCATCCGGCGCGCCGGCATGTCGAACGCCTCCAGGAAGCCGCGCAACGCCTCGGCCGGCTTCACCGGTGGACCGGCCGGATCGAAGCCGCGCAGGTTCACGTACAGCTGGCCGTCCGGGAAGCGGTCCCGGACCCGGTGTGCCCAGTGCACCGCGAGCGCGGTCTTCCCGACCCCGGCGGTGCCGGAGATGACGGTGATCGGCACGCCGCTCGCGCCGGCGGTCACCTCGAGGCGCGCGTCGAGCGCGTCGATCTCCCGGTCCCGGCCGACGAATCCGGCCGGGCCGGCCGGCAGCTGTGCCGGCGTCGGTCCCGGTGCGGCCGGGGCGTCCGGCCGGGCCGGGGCGGACGCGGTCCGCAGGAACGTCTCCCGGTCGGTGCCGGTCAGCTCCAGCGCGTCCGCCAGCAGCCGCAGGGTGAGCGGTCGCGGCGCCGCGACCTGACCGCCCTCCCACTTGCCCACGCTGCGCAGGCTCACTCCGGCACGTTCGGCCAGCTCCTCCTGGGTCATGGACAGGCGCCGTCGGTGCGCACGCACCAGGTCACCGAACACAGACGCTCCTCCATCGGCCACCGTCAAATCCGGGCAATCCTGCCAGGTACCGCAGGGCCGGTGAAAGCGCATTCAGTACGCCAAAGTGCCGACCGCCGTCGCACGTCAGCCGTGGCGATGGTGCCGCTTCACGAAGGTGTATCCCGGGTTCAGCGGGCTGGCCGGGATGGACTCCTCCTCGACGGCCCGCTCGTGCAGCGTGACCTGCTTCTCCGACGGCTGGGCGCCGGGCGGAAGCTTGCGGACGAAACCGTTGACCCAGTGCTCGTGCCGGTCGGCGTCGGGGTCGTCCGGGTGCGGGGCCGGTTCCACCAGCGGCGCGTAGAACAGCATCTCCGCGGGCTTCTGGCCGTCGACCGCCGGGTAGGCGGGATACCCGCTGGAATCGACACTGCCGGGTACGCGGGTCAGATAGCCCTCCCGGATCAGCTGCTCGACCGCGTTGCGCAGCAGGAACGTCCCGCGGGCGCCGCGACCGAGCCCGCAGTGCGCGGCAAGCACCGACTCGGCGAGCGCGGCGCTGCCGTCCGCGAACACCCGGCCCTGGCGGCGTACCGCGTGCAGCACCTGTCCCCGGTTCGAGGTGCCCGGAACGAATTCCCGGGTGACCACCTTCGGGTCGTACTCGTGGAAGTAGTCGACGCCGTCCACCCGCAGCGGTTCGTCCAGCGCGGCGGTGCGCACCACGATCTCGTCCCGGGCGGCCCGCCAGGAGACCGTGACCAGCACCCCGGGCCGTACGTCCGCGGGCCAGGCGACGCCGCCGAACTGCCACTCCACGTCCTGGGTCAGCGTGGTCCGGAAGACCTGACGGGTGGCGGTGACGCCGCGTTCGCGGTGGTCCAGCACGAGGGTGACGTGCTCCCGGTCGCGCAGGGCGTCGACACACTCCTCCGGGGCCGCGCAGACGCCGCCGTCGAGGTCTGCCTGCCAGAGTGCGAACCGCCGGGTCGCCGTGCGCATGAGCCCTCCCGTCGTCGCAGGTCCGGACCCCGAACCTACCCCGCTTGCCAGATCCGACGGAGCACCGAGACGACCTTGCCCACGATGACCGCCCGGTCGCCGTCGATCGGCTGGTACGCCGGATTCCGCGGTTCCAGCAGGACGTGCCCGGAGCGGCGGCGGAAGACCTTGACAGTGGCCTCGTCGTCGATCATGGCGGCCACGATGTCGCCGTTGTAGGCCTCGCTCTGCTGTCGGACCACCACGATGTCCCCGTCGCAGATCGCCGCGTCGATCATCGAGTCACCCTGCACCCGCAGGCCGAACACGGTGCCCCGGCCGACCAGGTCACGCGGCAGGTTGAGGGTCTCCTCGTAGGTCTCCTCGGCCAGGATCGGGCTGCCGGCGGCGATCGCACCGAGCAGCGGCACGCCCACCGTCGACGGGTCGTCCGCGGCATCGGCCGGGGGCAGGAACATGCGGACGTCGACCGGGCGCGTCGCGGTGCGGCCCCGGCGCAGGAAGTCGCGTTCCTCCAGGATGCGCAGGTGCCGGCTGACCGACGAGGTGGACGCGAGCCCGACCGCGTCGGCGATCTCGCGGGTGGACGGCGGGTAGCCGTACCGCACCACCCACTCCTGGATCACCGTCAGAATCGCGCGCTGCCGAGGGGCCAGCGTGGACGTGTCGTACTCCGCAAGGTCTGGCACCTGGCGATACTGACCCATCCGCGGGCCGCGCGGGGCGCGGCACGCCGTGGCGGGACGGGTGCCGGCTCGGCGGACGACGCCGAGCGGAGACCCGCTCGATCCGGTGGGCCGCCGGTACCCGCGGAGGCCGGTCGCCGGGACGGCTGATCTCCGCCCCGGTGACCGGCATCGGGGGTCACCCGCAGATCACGTCGTCCAGCAGGCGCAGGGTGCGGCCGTCGATGGCCGCGGAGGGGGCCGGGTCGGCCAGCGCGGTGGTGCGGTAGAGCACCACCGCCCGGTCGCCGCCGGCGCTGACGGCGTTCATGGTGCTCGTGCCGGGGACGTCACCCGGATGCGCCCAGAACCCGCCGCAGCGGTTCGGGATCCAGAAGACACCGAGGCCATAGCGTACGCCGGACCGGATGTCCTGCAGGTCGTCGGCGAGCACGGTGTCGCGCAACTCGGCGGCCTGCCGCGGCCGCAGCAACTCGCCACGCTGCAGCGCACGCCAGAACCGGGTCAGGTCCGCGGTGGTACTGACCAGGCCACCGGCGGCATCCGCCGCGGTGGGGTTGAACCCGGTGGTGTCGAGCAGCGGCCCGCCCGGCTCGAACTGCTGGTAGGCCCGGGCCGAGGGGGCCGGCAGGTACGGCCGGTCCTGCGGGTACGAGGTGTCGCGGAGCCCGAGCGGGCGCAGGATGCGGGATCGCACCTGGGCCTCCCACGGCTGACCGGTGACCCGCTCGATCACCATGCCGGCGAGGATGTAGTTGGTGTTCGAGTATCCCCACCCGGTGCCGGGGGCGAAGTCCGGGGCGTGCCGCATCGCCACGGCGACCAGGTCCGCCGGGTCGTAGTGGTCGAAGCGGTGCTGGAAGAACTCCTCCTGGGAGGCCAGGGCCGGCAGATCGTTGGTGTAGTTGAAGATCCCGCTGGTGTGCTGCAGCAGTTGCCGCACGGTGACCCGGCCGCCGTCGTGGCCGTTGCCCGACACCACGCCGGGCAGCCAGCGCTCGATCGGGTCGTCCAGCGACAACCGGCCCTCGCCGGCCAACTGCAGCACCACCACCGACGTGAAGGTCTTCGTGTTGCTGCCGATCCGGAAGCGGCCGTCGTACGGCATCGGCGCCCCGGTGCGCCGGTCCGCGGTGCCGCTGCGGGCCGCCGCCTCGCGGGAGCCGGCCGAGACCGTGCCCTGCGCGCCCACCACGCCGAGGTCCCGCAGGTCGTCGAGCGCGGCCTGCAGCTCGGCGCGGAACGGTCCGGGGGGATGCGTCCGGCTGTCCGCGGCCGACGCGGCGCCCGCGGTCGAGACCGCCAGTACGGCCGCGGTCAGCACCGCGCAGGTCCGCCGGGCGAGCCGCCGGCGTTGGTACCGCTCATTCATGGTGTCCCCGTCTCCATATCGGAACGATGAACACTCAGCATCGAAGCCCGCGGGTACGCCGGCCAGCCTGCCAACCCGTCAACCCCGGGTGGGGCCAGCACCCGCCGCGCCGGGGTGTCAAGTCCCCTCAGCGCGTCCAGAAACCGTCCGGGAGGGCGTCGATGTCGCCCGCGGACCGTTCGAGGCGATCCGCGATGAACAGGATGGCGACGGCGGCCGGGTCGCCGGCGTCGGCCATCCGGCGGATCACGGCGGCCTGCCCCCGGGCCCGCTGCGGGATCACCGTCGCGAACGTCCGGCGGTCGCCGTCGTAGCCGTAGGCGTCCAGGAGCAGGTGTACGCGGCGGGACCGCTCGTCGAGGTCGTCGGCGCTGACCGGCGTGCCGTCGTCCGGCGACGTGAGCGGCACCCAGGGCAGCATGGCGAACGCCAGATCGAATTCCCGGGTCGACGGGCCGGCGATGTCCCAGTCGTAGAAGCCGACCAGCCGTTGGCCGTCCACCACCGCGTTGTACGGCGCCACGTCCTGGTGCCCGACGATCAACCCGGGTCGCATGGTGCCGCGGATGAACCACTGTTCGCCCGGAGGCGCGACGAAGTCGGCCGTCAGGTCGTGCACCCGGCGGAGCCAGTGGCCCACCTGCACGAGCATGTCGTCCGCCGTGGCCCACCCCGGCCAGGGCTGCCGGTCGCCGATCGTCTCGCCGGGCAGATAGGTGAGCATCTCGCGGCCCTGGTCGTCGAAGCCGAGCGCCCGGGGAGCGCCGTCGAAGCCGGCCGCCGCCAGGTGCCGCAGCAGCGCGTGCACCGTCGGCGTCCACGGCGAGGCCCGCTTGTGTACGACGCCGTCGATCAGCACGGCGCCGGTGGTGTTGCCGCCCGCCAGGGGCACCTCACTCATCCTCCGTGTGTAGCGTCCGGCGCACCCCGGCGCCACCGCATTGACGCCGACCGGACTCACGGCCCGGGCAGGGGCCACCTGTGACCCTTGACACAACCAGGGTGCCGAGCGAGGGTTAAGGCTCGTCGATCAAGGAGGCGCCGTGGCGACGAAGGACGACGCAGGCATCCCCGCCGGGGCCACCTCGACCGGGGCGGCGGACGCCTTTCCCACCCGTTATCTGCCCCGGCCCCAGGTCCGGGACATGCCGGAGGAGCCGCGGCGGTACTGGCGGCTGATCGGCCCGGGCATCATCGCCGCGGGGGTCGGCCTGGCCTCGGGGGAGTTCGTGCTCTTCCCGTACATCGCCTCCCAGGTCGGCCTGGTCTTCGTCTGGGCCGCGATCGTCGGCCTGATCACCCAGTACTTCCTGAACATGGAGATCGAGCGGTACACGCTGGCCACCGGGGAGACCGCGCTCACCGGGTTCAGCCGGTACTGGCGGCACTGGGGGCTGGTCTTCGCCGTCCTCACCTACTTCGCCAACCTGTGGCCGGGGTGGACGCTCAGCTCCGCGACGCTGACCACGTACCTGTTCGGCGGTGAACCCCGCTGGGTGGGCATCGGGATGCTCGTCGCGATCGGCCTGATCCTCACGCTGGCCCCGGTGGTGTACGTCGCCCTCGAGAAGACCCAGATGGTCAAGGTCGCCGCGGTGCTGACGCTCTTCGTCGTCGCCGCGTTCGTCGCGATCGGGGCGTCGGCCTGGAGCGACTCCGCGCAGGTCGTGACGCGGCCCCGCATCCCGCTGGAGGAGCTTGGCTTCGCCCTCCTGCTCGGCGCGCTGGCGTTCGCCGGGGCGGGCGGCGGGCAGAACCTGGTGCAGTCGAACTGGATGCGGGACAAGGGCTTCGGCATGGGCGCGTACGTGCCGCGGCTGGTCAGTCCGGTGACCGGTCAGCCGGAGGCGGCGCCGAGCACCGGCTACGTGTTCGAGCCGACGCCGGAGAACCTCCGGCGCTGGCAGGGCTGGTGGCGGTTCGCCAACATCGAGCAGCTGATCACGTTCGTCCTGATCACGTTCGTGACGATCCTGTTCACGTCGCTGCTCGCGTACGCCACCGTCTTCGGCCGCGACGACCTGCAGAACAACATCGGCTTCCTGGAGATCGAGGGACAGGTTCTCGGCGAGCGCGTCGGCTCGTGGTTCCAGTACCTGTTCTGGGCGATCGGCGCGTTCTCGCTGTTCGCCGCGGCGCTCGGCATCGTCGACTACACCAGCCGGCTGGCCGCGGACGTGATCAAGACCTCCTACCGGCGGGAGGCCAGCGAGAGCAAGATCTACGCGGGCCTGGTCTGGGGCCTCGTCATCATCGGGATCGGCGTCCTCCTGCTGGACTTCAGCCAGCCGCTCGTGCTGCTGGTGATCTCCGCCGTGGTCGGCGGCTTCATGATGTTCCTCTACTCCGGTCTGCTGATCCTGATCAACCGCAGGATCCTGCCGGCGCCGATCCGGATCCGGGGCGTCCGGCTGGGCGCGCTGATCTGGGCCATCGGGCTGTTCGGGGTGCTGTCGGTGCTGACCTTCCGGGACCAGATCACCAAGCTGTTCGGCTAGGCCCTGTCCGATTGGCGTGGCTCGGTGGACTTGACCTCGGCTTTCCGGTCACGCTGAGGTGGTGAAGCCGCTGCCCGTTCGAGCGTACGAACAGATTCTCGACCTGGTGACCGCGGCGCTCGACGACGAACTGCCGGGCCCGCCCTGGCCCGTCCTCGCGCGGGCGGTCCGGGACGCGATCGGCGGCACCGCCGTGGTCATGGTGACCGGCGGATCGCCCGATGCCGGCGGCGGCCCGGTGCTGGCGTGGACCCGTTCCCCGCTGCTGATCAAAGCCAACGAACGGGTTCGGACCTTTCGCCCGACGCACCCCCTCACGCCGGTCTTCGCGGCCGGGGAGCGCGCACCCACCCGGGTCTCCGACGTGATCGGCTCCGCCGCGTGGCGGCGCAACTCGAACTACGACCTGGCCCGGCGCGAGGTGGACGGCAGCACCCACCACCTGGGCATCCCGGTTTCTCCCACCCGCACCGCACTGATCGTCAGGTCGACCATGGACTTCCGCGGTCGTGACCTCGATGTCGCGCACCGGCTGGTCCCGCTGCTGAACCGGCTCGACCGCCACCTGACCGAACTGCACGGTCTCCGTGCCGCACTGACCCCCGAGCGACCCACCGGTCGTCCTCGGGTCACCCCACGGGAGCTGACCATCCTGGGACTCATGGCCCAGGGACTGACCGCGGCGGCGATCGGCCGCCGGCTCGGCATCCGGCCCGCGACCGTCACCAAACACCAGGAGAACCTGTACCGGAAACTCGATACGCACGACCGGCTCACCACGGTCCTGTACGCCCAACGCTGCGGAATCCTCCCGATGCGGCGCTGACTCCCCTCGGATGTCTCTACGCAGTTCTCCGAATATCGCGGACGCCGGCCGGCGGCGAACCTGGATTCCAGCCGGCCACGAGGCCGGTGGAGAACAGCCCAGCAAAGGAGTCCGACCGTGTTCACCATCGTTCGTCGCACCGCGGCCGTCGCCGCGCTCAGCACCGCCATGGTCGCCGGATTCGCCGGGGTGGCCCAGGCCGCCGCCAGCCCGACGCTGAAGCCGGGGGATCACGTCACGGCCCCCACCTGGATCTTCGCCCAGACCACGGTCTGCGCCACCAGCCTCACGGACGGCAGGCCCGGCCAGCTGGAGGTCGATTCGCAGTTCCCCGGAGCCGGTCCGGAGTACATCGAGGCGCCCGTCGACAGTGACGGGGACGGGGTACGTACGTGCATCTGGCGGTGGTGGGCCGGCGCGCCGGTCGATCTGACCAACACGGGCGCCGCGAAGCTGCTCGTCGAGTACTACTGACCCGCTGCCCCGGCGGCGCCTTCGGGCACCGCCGGGGCCGTCCCACGACGGTTGCCTAGCCGGCCAGGGTCGGCGGGAAGGTGAACGTCCAGCCGTCCGCGCGCAACTGCGGGATCAGCAGGTCCAGGGCCTGCACGGTCTGCGACCGGTTGCCGCCGGCGTCGTGCATGAGCACGATCCCGCCGGGCCGCAACTGGGCGTGTACGGCGTCGACGATCGCGTCCACCCCGGGCCGGCTCCAGTCCCGCGGGTCCACGGTCCAGCCGAGACGGGCCATTCCCAGCCCGGCGGCGACGGTGGCGGACCGTCCCCAGGCGCCGTACGGTGCCCGGAAGTACGGCACCGCGGCGCCCGGCGCGGCGGTCCGGATCACCTGGGTGGTGGCGGTCAGGTCGGCCCGGATCTGGGCGTCCGTCCAGGTGGACATGTTGGCGTGGTTCATCGAGTGGTTGCACAGGGCGTGGCCCTCCGCGACGATCCGGCGCACCAGCGCGGGATAGCGCTGCGCCTGCGTGCCCACCAGGCAGAACGTCGCCTTCACCTGATGCTCGGCCAGCACGTCCAGCACCTGCGGCGTGTACGTCGCGTGCGGGCCGTCGTCGAAGGTGAGCGCCACCGTGTCCGCGGCGGCCGTGGTGGTCCGCGCGTGCGCCGGGCCGGCCAGACCGGCCGTCACCACGATCGCACCGGCCACCAGCGCCGCCCGCTTGATCAATCGAGAGATGTCCATGCCACATGGTGGACGGCGTGGGTGCGGCAGCCAATCGTTGGGACGGTGACCCGACACCCCCGGCGTTCGCTGGGGGCGGGGCGGTCAGCCGCTGCGGCGGTTGCCGTACTGGCGGGGGCTCTGCACGGTGCCGGACCGGCCCGGGCGCCAGCCCTCGCTGCCCACCGCGGGTGCGGGCTTGGCCTTGCCCTTGGCCCGGCGTTCGGCCCGGTTGGCGAAGGGCGCGGGCGACTCCTCGGCGTCCGACTCGGTGTCGGGCTCGGTGTCGGGCTCGGCGTCGGGGCTGGGGTCCGGCATGGGTGTCTCCTCGGGGTATCGGCACCGGACGATCGGGGTCCGGTTCCGCAGCGCGGCATCCGCGATGTGCAGACCGTAGCGCAGACTCGGCCGCGCCCCGGGACGGCAGGCCGAAGCCGTCGCTCAACGGGCGGACAGCAGGTGACTGACCTGTGGCGGGCCGTCCGCGAGGGCCCGGGCGCGTTCCTCCACCGCCCGGTCCGCGCCGGTCAGCCGCCCGGTGTGCTGCCGCAGGTGCTCGTCCCAGCTGGGCACCAGGTACGCCTCGACGAACCGGTGCGGCTGCTCGCCGTCGCGGAACAGTCCCCAGCGGGCCGCGCCGGTCTGCAGCCGGGTCCGGCGTACCGCCTCCATCGCCTCGATGAACGCGGCCTCGCGTTCCGGGCTGACCGGATAGCTGGCGGTGACCAGGACCGGGCCGTCCTGGCCGTCCGGTTCCAGTTCCAGGTGCGGCTCCGGCCAGAACACCGCCGGTTCCCGGTTCAGCCCGCTGATGTCCCGCATCGGCCACCACCGCAGCGTGACCGCGCCGGCCAGCATCAGCGCGGCGGCCGTCAGATGCGCCGCCACCAGGCCGGACATGTCGGACAGTGCGCCCCAGGCGAGCGCCCCGCCGGCCTGTGCCCCGGCGAAGACCATCTGGTAGACGGCCAGGCCACGGGCGCGCACCCAGCCGGGCAGGAACAACTGCATGGCGGCGTTCACGCTGGAGAGCACCATCACCCAGGCGACGCCCGCCGGCAGCAGCACCGCCACCACGACGGCCTCGGAGCGGCTCAGCGCCAGCACGGCCAGGACCGCGGCGAAACCCGCGCCGGCGACCACCAGGAGCCGGTTCAGCGACCAGCGGGCCCGCAGCCGGGGGAGCAGCAGCGCACCGCCGACCGCGCCGACACCGACCGCGCCGAGCAGGATGCCGTACCCGCCGGAGCCGAGTCCGAGGCGGCGCGTGGCGACCAGCGGCAGCAGCGCCCAGAGCGCGCTGCCGGGGACCAGGAACAGCGCGGCGCGCAGCAGGATGCGCCGGACCACCGGCGAGTGCCGCACGTACCGGCCGCCGGAGCGGACCGCCGCGGTGAAGCGCTCGGGCGCGGTGCCGCCGTCCGTGGCCGGCCGCCGCCACCGCCACAGCACCAGCGCGAAGATCAGGAACGACAGCGTGTTGAGCCCGAACACCACGCCGACACCGGTACGGGCGATCAGCACGCCGGCCACCGCCGGGCCGACCGCCCGGGCCAGGTTCATGCTGATCGCACCGAGCGCGGAGGCCGAGGCGAGTTGCGCACGCGGCACCAGTTCAGGGATGACGGCCATCCACGCCGGCCCGGTCAGCGCCTGGCCGGCGCCGAGCACGAAGGTGAGCGTCAGTAGCAGGGTCGGTGGCATCCGCTGGGCGACCGTCAGCACGGTGAGCACCAGGCCCACGCCGACCAGGAACACCTGGACGCCGAGGAGCAACCGCCGCCGGTCGAAGGTGTCGGCCAGCGCGCCGGACGGCAACGCCAGCAGCAGGATGGGCAGCGTGCTGGCGGTCTGCACGACCGCCACCAGGGTGTCCGAGCCGGACTCCTCGACCAGCAGCCACTGGGCACCCACGGTCTGCATCCAGGTGCCGATGTTGCTGGCCAGCAACGCCAGCCACAGGCTCCGGAAGGCGGCGATGCGCAACGGTGCCCAGGCCGACGCCGCGACGGCCGGGGCGGTGGAGGGTTCGGCGCTCACGGCATGTCTCTACCCCCACACCTCGGCGGCAGTCTCCGCGATCAGCCGGAGCTTCGCGACCTCGTCGTCGTAGGTCAGCGCGTTGCCCTCGACCGTCGAGGAGAACCCGCACTGCGGCGACAGGCACAACTGCTCCAGCGGTACGTACCGGCTCGCCTCGTCGATGCGCCGTTTCAGCGTGTCCTTCGATTCCAGCGCACCCCGTTTCGTGGTGACCAGGCCGAGCACCACCATCTTGCCGGGCGGTACGAACCGCAGCGGGGCGAAGCCGCCCGAGCGGTCGTCGTCGAACTCCAGGAAGAAGCCGTCCACCGCCAGCTCGCTGAACAGCGCCTCGGCCACGAAGTCGTAGCCACCCTCGGCGGCCCAGGAGGACCGGAAGTTGCCCCGGCACATGTGGGTGGTGACCGCGAGCCCGGCCGGCCGGTCCTGGATGGCCGCGTTGATCTGGCGGATGTACCGCAGGTGCTGGTGTTCGGCGTCGTCGCCGCGTTCGGTCAGCAGCCGGCGCTGCTCCGGGTCGTTCAGGTAGGCGAGGCTGGTGTCGTCCAGCTGGAGGTACCGGCAGCCGAGCGCGGCGACCCGGCGCACCTGCTCCGCGTACGCCGCGCTGAGGTCGGCCCAGAACTGGTCCTCGTCCGGATAGACCGCCGGATCGATCGCCGCCCGGCCGCCGCGGTAGTGCACCATGCTCGGGGACGGAATGGTCAGTTTGGCGGTGACGCCGGGATCGACGGTGTCGGCCAGGAAGGCGAAGTCGTCGCCGAAGATGGTCTCCCGCAACCGGATCGGCCCGTCCACGGCGAGGGCGGCGGATTCGAAGTCCAGTTCGCCGTCCGCGTTGCGGAAGTGCACCTGGATCTTCTCGTCGGTGCTGCGGACACCGCCGAGCCGGTAGATGAAGTCCATGTGCCAGGACGTGCGGCGGAACTCGCCGTCGGTCGCCGACCGCAGGCCGACGTCCCGCTGCATCCGGACCACGTCGCGGATCGCCTCGTCCTCGATGCCGCGCAGCTCGTCGGCGGTCAGGTCGCCGGTGGCCCGCTGTTGCCGGGCCCGGAGCAGGTGGGCCGGGCGCAGCAGGCTACCGACGTGGTCGGCCCGGAACGGCGGGGTGTCGCGGAGTGTCATTGCTGGTCACCCTTCTTTCCCTGGTGGATCTGCTTTCACCTTCTGGATCTGCGCGTACACCCGGCTGCGCAACTCGGTGAACCGCGGGTCGGCCCGCGTGGTCAGCTGGTCGCGGTCCGCGGGCAGGTCGATGTCGAGGTCGTCGGCGACCCGGGTCGGCGCGGCGGACAGGATGACGACCCGCTGGCCCAGGTACACCGCCTCGTCGATGTCGTGCGTGACGAACAGCAGCGTCACGCCGAGGCGCTGCCACACCGAGCGGATCAGGTCCTCCAGGTCGGCGCGGGTCTGCGCGTCGACGGCCGCGAACGGCTCGTCCATCAGCAGCACCCGCGGCTGGTAGGCGATCGCCCGGGCGATCGCGACCCGCTGTTGCATGCCGCCGGAGAGTTGCCACGGGTACGCCGAGCCGGTGCCCGCCAGACCGACCGCCGCGAGCGCCTCGTCGGCGAGTTCCCGGCGGCGCGCCTTCGCGATCCGCTGGGCCCGCAGCGGCAGTTCGACGTTGTCGCGTACCCGCAGCCAGGGGAACAGGCTCCGGCCGTACTCCTGGAACACCACCGCCAGCCCGGCCGGTGGCTCGGTGACCCGGCGGCGGAGCACCTGCACCTCGCCGGAGGTGGGCGGCAGCAGCCCGGCCAGGGTCCGCAGCAAGGTCGTCTTGCCGCAGCCGGACGGTCCCACCACGCAGGCGAACTGACCCTCCGGCACGGTGAACGTGAGGTCGCCGATCGCCTCGACCCGGCGGCCGTGCGAGTCGTAGACCTTGTTGAGATGGTCGACCTCGAGCATCACCACTCCCGTCGCCCGGCCCGCTGGCCGTAGTACCAGCCGAGCATCCGCCGCTCGGCCCACCGGAAACCCCATGCCAGCAGCACGCCGATCAGGCCGAGCAGCAGCACGCCGCTCCACATGGCCGGGATCTGGAAGCCGCGCTGGAACTGCAGCACCGCGAACCCCAGCCCGTTGTCGGCGGCGATCATCTCGCTGATCACCATCACGATCAGCGCGATGGCGAGGGCCTGCCGGGCGCCGGTGACGATCCGCGGACTGGCCGAGCGCAGCAGCAGGTGCCACAACCGCAGCCCGCCGCCGATCCGGTACGTCCGGCAGGTGTCGCTGAGCACCTCGTCGCGCCCGCGCACGCCCTCCACCGTGTTGAGCAGGATCGGCCACACGCAGCCGAACGCGATGACCAGCACCTTGGTGCGGTCGCCCACGCCGGAGAGCAGGATGAACACCGGCACCAGCACCGGTGGCGGGATGGCCCGGAGGAACTCCAGCAGCGGTTCGAGGAACGCCCGGACGTGCCGGTTGCCGCCGATCAGCACGCCGAGGGCGACCCCGCCGGTGAGCGCGAGAAGGTAGCCGGCGGCGAGACGGGCGAGGCTGGGCAGCACGTCCGCGCGGACCCGGTCCCAGGTCCAGGTGTCGGCGAACGCGGCCAGGATGGTGGACAGGGCCGGACGGTAGAAGTCGGTGCTGCCCGCGCTGGCCCACCACCAGACCGCCACCAGCAGCACCGGCAGGCCGAGCGCGAGCAGCGTCCGGCGGAGAAGCGTCACGACGGCGTCACCTCCCGCCGGGAGGACGGATGCCAGGCCAGGACGTGGCGTTCCAGAACCCGCAGGCCGACGTTGGCCAGCACACCGAGGAGACCGGTGACCAGGATCAGGGCGTACACCGCGGGCACCGCACCACCCTGCTGGGCCAGGTCGATCTCCTTGCCCAGGCCGGGTGAGCCGATCACCAGTTCGCCGGTGACGGCGAGGATCAGCGCGACCGCGGCGGCCAGCCGGATTCCGGTCAGCACGTACGGCAGGGCGGTCGGCCAGAGCAGGTAGCGCAGCTGCAGCCGGCGTCCCAGGCGGTAGGAGCGGGCGGTGTCGCGGGCCACCGGGTCGAGGTCCGCGACGCCGTACAGCACCTGCACCAGCACCTGCCAGAACGCGGCGTAGACGACCAGCACCACGGTGGACCGGATGGTCGAGCCGTACAGCACGATGACCAGCGGGATCAGCGCGACCGACGGGATCGGCCGGAGGAACTCGACCGTGGTGGCGGTGGCCGCGCGCAGGAACGGCACCGCGCCGATCAGCACGCCGGCGCCGACCCCGGCCACCACCGCGATGCCCAGGCCGGTGCCCCAGGTGAGCAGCGTGTCGGCGAGCGCCGCCCAGAACGCGGGCCGCCCCACCTGCTCGCCGGCGGCGGCCAGGACCCGGCTGGTGGGCGGTGCGTAGTCGGCCGGCACCACGCCGAGCCGCGGCGCCACCTCGAACACCAGCGCGAAGACGGCCAGCCCGAGGAGGCCGAGCAGGGCCGGCGCGGCGCGCGCGCCGGCCGTGGCCCGCGTCATGCCCGGCCGGTCATGGCAACAGCGCGGCGATGTCCGGCTTCTGCCCCAGCAGGCCGTCCGCCACCGCCAGATCGGCGAGCGTCTCCACCGACTGGCGGTTCACGTCCGGCGGCCACTTGGGCAGCACCAGTGCCTCCCGGACCGCGGCGGGGATCTGGGTGTACGTGCCGAGCACGGTGCGTACCTCGTCGGGGTGCGCGTCGGCGTACGCCAGCGACTCCTTCATCGCCTCGGTGAAGCGGGCGACCAGATCGGGGTTGCCGGACAGCAGTTGCTGGGAGGTGAAATACATGGCGACGGTCAGGTCGGGCGCGGCGTCGACGTAGCTCGACGCGATCTTCCGCGCCCCCGCGGCCACCGCCGCCTGCTGGAACGGCTCCACCACGAAGATCGCGTCGACCCGGCCGGCCTGCAGCGCCGGCAGCTGCTCCGGGAACGGCAACTCGGTGAACTTGACCGCCGCGGCGTCGCCACCGTCCTTCTTGACCGACGACTTCACGCTGGTCTCGACGATGTTCTTGAGCGTGTTGGCGGCCACCGTCCGGCCGGCGAGGTCCTTCGGCGACCGGATTGGGCTGTCCGCCTTGACGAACAGGCCGGCGAAGTCCTTGCCGTCCACGCCGGTCGAGTTGTTGCCGTTGGAGACGACCTTGACCGGCGCGTTCTGCGACTTGGCGAGCAGCAGCGAGATGGTGTTGCTGAAGCCGAACTGGTACTGCCCGCTGAGCACGGCCGGCAGGATCGCCGCACCGCCCTGCGCGGTGGTCAGCGTGAGGTCGATGTTGCGCTTGCTGAAGAAGCCCTTCTCCTTGCCGAGATAGATCGGCGCGACGTCGAGAATGGCGATGACACCGGTGTTGACCTTGTCGGGCCCACCGCCCGGTGCGGCCGGGGCGTCGTCACCGGATCCGCCGCACGCGGCCAGGGTGAGGGTCGCCGCGGTGAGAAGCGCTAGGAGGGGAGATCGTCGCATCGGAACTCCATCCCGGTGTTCGGAGAGCGCACACACGGACTGCTCATCGAACCTAGATCCGCTTCCGTACGCCGTCAATGGGTGTCGATGTATTGACCGTCGCCACGTCGCGTTCCTAGGGTGTCGGGGGAGCGTCCGTTCGCACAGCGAACACAAGTGCGGGCGACCGCGCAGCCATGAGGGGGCCCGGACGTGGAGCGTTCGCCGGACTTTGTGCAGTCCCTGGAGCGCGGGCTGGCGGTGATCCGCGCGTTCGACCGGAGCCGGCCGGAGCTGACCCTCAGCGAGGTCGCGGTGGCGACCGGCGTGACCCGGGCCGCGGCCCGCCGCTTCCTGCTCACCCTCGCCGACCTCGGATACGTGCGCAACGACGGCCGGTTCTTCTCGCTGAGCCCGCGGGTGCTCGAGCTGGGGTACGCGTACCTGTCCAGCCTCTCCCTGCCCGAGGTCGCCGGGCCGCACCTGGAAGCGCTGGTCGCCGAGGTGGGCGAGTCCTCCTCGGTGTCCGTGCTGGACGGTTGCGACATCGTCTACGTGGCCCGCGTCCCGGTGTCCCGGATCATGACCGTGGCGATCAGCGTGGGCACCCGTTTCCCGGCGTACGTCACGTCGATGGGCCGGGTGCTGCTGGCCGGCCTGCCCGACGCCGACCTCGAGGACCACCTGCGGGGGCTGTCCGTCGAACGCCTCACCCCGCGGACGGTGACCTCACCCAGGGCGCTGCGCGCGGAGATCCAGCGGGTACGCGCACAGGGCTGGTCGCTCGTCGACCAGGAACTGGAGGAGGGCCTGCGAGCGGTGGCCGCGCCGATCCGTGACCGCGCCGGCCGTACCATGGCCGCGGTCAACGTGTCCGCCCACGCGAGCCGCACCAGCCTCGAGTCGATCCGCCGCGACCTGGTGCCGCCGCTGCTCGCCACGGCCGCGCGGATCTCCGCCGACCTGCCGTCCGCCGGCCGGCACTGACCGCGGCGGGCGGGTACGACAACGTGCCGCCTGCGGTCAGCCGCCGGGGGTGACCGCCGCGCGCGGCGTGGCCGGCAGCGGCGCCCGCGCCCGCGGGGTCAGCCGGGCCAGCAGCGCGCGGGAGGTCAGCAGCCAGGACAGGCCGAACGCCCACACCGCCACGACCTCGGTGACGTAGAGCGGCGTCAGCGGTCCGATCTGCAGATCCACCCAGAGGCCCAGGACGCTCCAGCCCACCGCCGCGACGATCACCCAGCCGCAGACCATCTGGACGGTCGCCAGCCGGGGATCGGTGTGGTGCCGCTTCTCCCGGCGCGCGAACACGAACGCGATGGCGGCCAGGCTCAGGATGAAGACCGCGGCGCTGACGAAGTGGATCCGCGCGGTGAGCGCCTCGCCCAGATGCTGCTGGATCGCCGCGCATCCGGCCGGCTCCGGCGACGTGCCACACGCCGGTGCGTCACCGATCCCCGGCCGGGTGGTGGGGAAGAAGGCCACCCCCAGGACGGCGATTCCGGCCACCGTGCTCAGCCAGTAGTCGTACGTGTTCCGCTGCCCGGCCATGTAGGTCAGCAGCAGGAACCCGGTCACGGACAGGGCCGCCACGAACAGGTCCCGCATCGTCGAGTGGTAGTAGGAGCTGAGCGATCCGCGGACCTGCACGCCGCCGTCGATGAACCAGGCCTCGCCGACGATGAACGCGATCGGCAACGCGACGCCGATGATGCCGAGGATGGACCGGACGAGCAGATACGACTTGGCGTAGAGCACGGCCGGGTCGTCGGGCCGGCCGAGGTCCGCGGGCCGGTCGAAGGTGTCGGTGGTGAGCACGGGTCTTCTCCCGTCGTCGGTCGGATGGACTACGACAGGACGCCGGAGGGGACCGTCAGATGCGGGTTGTCAGGTATCTGTCTGTGCGCGGTCAGCGGCGCCGGGGCTGTTAGGGTGTGCGCTTCCACCAAGATCGATATGGGGAGAACCGCATGCGTGCACGGCCGTGGGTCGCGCTGACCGCACTACTGGGAGCGGTACTCGTGTCGCCGTCGGCCGCGGGCGCCGACCCCGGTACGGAGCCGGATCTGCAGGTACCGGTCTTCCTCGGCAGCGGCGGGATCAGCACCAGCGTGCCCACGCGTGGCCGGATGTACCTCCGGCCGGTCGCCACGGACAACGTCGCCGTCGTGCGCTTCGAACTCCTGGTCGACGGCGTGTTGGTGGCGAGCGATGACAGCCCACGCGACTACGACATGGGCAACCAGCCGCTGGCGCAGCAATCGAAGGGCCTGCTCTGGGACACCGCGGGGACCAACGGCCCGGTGACGGTGACGCTGCGGGCCTACGACGCCGCGAACAACGTCGGTGACCGTCAGATCGCCGTGACCGTCGACAATGTCGCGCCGGTCGCGGCGATGACGATCCCCTCGCACAACGGCTTCGTGCACGGCGTCGTCCCGATCACCTTCACCGGCGACTCCACCGTCGACCGGATCATCCTGCCGTACCTGAACCGGTATCTGGATCCGAGCGGCCCGGCGCCGTGGGTGACGAAGATCGACACGGCCGGCATGAGCAGCCTGTCCGTGTCGGCGACCGCCTACGACCAGGCCGGCAACTTCACCCCGATGGGCCGGGCCGTGGGCGTCGACAACTCCCCGCCGACCATGACCCTGCGCAGGGTGGCGGCGCCCGGCGCGCCGGTTCGCGGGCAGCAGCTGATCGACGTACAGACCTTCGACTGGAACGAGGTCACCGTCGACGTGCTCGTCAACGGCCGGCGGGTGGACTGGATTCCGACACCGGACCGGGCGACCGTCACGTCCCGACTGGTCTGGTACGCGACCGGCCTGCAGGGTCCGGTGAAGCTGACCGTGCGCGCCACCGACTGGTTCGGTCAGCGCCGGGAGAACATCCGCACCGTCATCGCGGACCATCGCGAACCGACGGTGTCGATCGGGACGGCGCCGAAGCACAAGGCCAAGGTCAAGGGCAAGGTCAGGATCACCGCGAAGGCCGCCGACCAGTACGGCGTGAGCCGCGTCGAACTCCTCGTCAACGGCAAGGTGGCGGGCCGGGACACCAGATCCGGATACGCCTTCACGCTCGACACCGCACGGCAGAAGAAGACGATGAAGGTACGGGTGCGCGCGTACGACCGGGCCGGCAACGTCCGGTACACCTCGTCGCGTACCTGGTACCGCCGCTGACGCCCGACGCCGAGGTGAACGCGCACAAGCTGCTGCATCATCGGCGGCCTCGCGATGGCACCGCTCACCCTGACACCGCTCACCCTGACACCCGCGCCGCGCTGGTTGCGGCAGTGGCTCCGGTTCACCGTTGTGCTGGTCCCGGCAGCGTCCGTCTGGACCGGCTCGTACCTCCTGACCGCCGCCGTGCCGACCGACGTACCGGCCGCCGTGCCGACCGACGTACCGGCCGCCGTGCCGACCGACGTACCGGCCGCCGTGCCGACCGACGTACCGGCCGCCGTGCCGACCGACGTACCGGCCGCCGTGCCGGCGGACGTGCCGGCCCTGCCGGCCGCGGACCTCGCGGCCAACCGCGATGTGTGGCCTCTGGTGCGCCGCCGGGCCCGGGTGCCGCCCGCACGGGAGGAGTCAGCGTCCGTGTCCGGCACGGGGTGACGAGCCGGCACCGGCGGGACCCGCCGACGCCGCGGGCGTGACCGGGGGTAGGTGGGCGGGCGCGGGGACACCCACCTGCCCCGGGCGACATGATGACTGTCCACCGACGCCGTTCGGCTGCGCACCGCCGGGGGCGGACCCGCCCGTTCCCGGTCTGCGTTACGCGGTGGCGCGCAGGCGGCCGACCCATCCCTGTGCGGTGTAACGGGGCACCTGGTAGTGCTCGGCGACGCCCGCCACGGTCCCCACCTGTTGGAAGACCGCGGCCAGATCGTCGGGCGTGCGCCGGTAGGTGCGCCCGCTGCCGGTGGTCGGTGCGGTCCTGGTGGTCGGTGCGGTTCTGGTGGATGCGCGGGTCTGCTTGCGGGGTGTCCGGCTCGGCGCTGCGGTCTGCTTTGCCGTGGCGCGCTTCGCCGGGGTTTGCTTCGCTGCCGCCTGCTTCGCCGGGGTTGGTTTTGCTGCGGTCCGCGTTGCTGCGGCGCGCTTCGCCGGGGTTTGCTTTGCGGCGGTCTGCTTTGCCGGGCTCTGCCTTCTCGCCGTGGCGGCGGTGCGGCCGGTGGTCTTCTTGCTCGCCGGAGCCGACCTTCTCGCCGGGGCCGCGGTAGGTGCAGCGGCCCGCTCTCTCTCCGCGGTCTGCCTCTTCGCAGGGCCGGCGGCCTGCTTCTTGGCAGCGGCGGCCGTGCGTGCGGCGGTCTCCTTGGCCGAGGCAGGGGCGCGCCTGGCGGTCTGCTTCCTGGCCGGGGCGGCGGGTGTGGCGGCCTGTTCTTCAGCCGGGGCGGCGGTGCGGGCGGCGGCCCGCGGTGCGGCCTTGCGGGCAGGACGCCGCGGCGCGGGCGGGGCCACGTCCTCCTCGGGCGGCGCGGGCGCCTCGATGGCGGGCGTGCTGGACTCCGTTGCCGGCAGCGGCGTCGCGGCGGCGACCGGCTCGCCGCCCGGCGCGGTCGCGGTGCCGGTCACGGTGCCGGTCACCGCCTGCAGCAGCAGGTCGAAGTCGACGGTCGGGATGTGACCGCTGGACAGTCCATGCGGGGCGTGCAGGTGCACATCGGTGATCCGGACGTGCTCCCCGGCGGTTTCGACCACGAGGCGGGTGGCGGCACCGCTCTGGTCGTTCGGGGCGATCGTGATGGTGTACGAATCCATGTGGTTCCTCCGCGGGATGACGCAGTGGACTGCGGTGGTGGTGCCGCCTTCCCCCGACAGGCGATGACGCCGGGCGTGCAGGCGTCATGTGAAGATCACCAATGTAGCCGGTGTGCGGTGCCCCCAACGAAGCTACCCGATACCACGGCGTGACGGTCCGGGTCGGCGGCCACTGTGGACAGCGCGTCGGGCGGCCCGGAACGACGCCGGGGAACGGGCGGCCGGGCGAGCTATCTCGCCCGGCCGGGACTCCGCTCGGTGCGCGGTTTGGTGGCGCCCGGGAACGTCGACAGGCCCAGCGCCGTACGGTATTCGTCGGTCAGGGCGGACGGGCCTCGCCGCCGGCCGTCGAACGGTTGCGGCCGCGTCACCACCGCGGTGCGGGTCCGCGCCGCGGAGGCCACCGACGGGGTCGGGCCCGGTGCCGGTAGCCCGTGCACCTCGGCCGGGAAGCGGTCGAACTGGAACTTGGTGTGGAAGTAGAGGTAGGACTCGGCCAGATTGTGCTGCCGCATCAGCCACATCATCTTGTACATGACCGCGGCGTACTGCGGTTTCATCGACTGCTGCTGGTCCGGCCGGTTCGTCTCGTCGAGGATCTCGTGGAAGCGTCGGCGCAGGGCGGGGTCCTGCCGGAGGTGGGGACTGTTGTCAACGTTCCGCCGGGCCGTCGTGGGCCAGTTGTACTCCGACCGGTGGACGAACTTTCCGGACGGCGGGGTGAAGGTCACCGACACCGTGTCGTCGACCCGATGCAGGTAGGTCGCGCCGTCCCGGCTCCAGTCCACCGGCTCGCCGGGCGAACCGGTGGCGAACGCCGCGCCGATGTCCGGCCGCAGTCTCGGCAGGTCCGAGTTCTTTCTGAGCATGCCGGGCAGGGCGCGGATGGCACGCCGCTCGCCCAGGATCTCGTCGACCGTGAGCACCCAGTCGTTCCGTTCGGCAGACATGCCCGCCTGACGGCCGGCGCGGCCGGCCGGTTCACCGCCTACCGCGGTGTCACCAGACTGAACTCGTTGCCGTCGGGATCGGCCAGCAGCATCCGGCCGGTGGTGTCGCCGGTGCCGAGCCGGGTCGCACCGAGGGCGAGCAACCGGTCGATCTCCGCCGGCCGGTCGTCGGGGAGCGGAACGGCGAGGTCGAAGCGCACCCGGTCCGGGCCGGTCCGCGGCGACAGCGGCGGTCCACCCCAGGTGAGCTTCGGGCCGCCGTGCGGCGAACGGATCGCGGTCTCCTGATCCTGATCCCAGACCAACGGCCAGCCCAGGGCCGCGCTCCAGAAGTATCCGACCTGCTGCGAGCCGTCGCAGGCCAGCGCCCCGATGAACCCGCAGTCGGCGAGGAATTTGTTGCCCGGTTCGATCACGCAGAACTCGTTGCCCTCGGGGTCGGCGAGCACCACGTGGCCCTCCTCCGGGAGCTGGCCGATGTCGATGTGCCGGGCGCCGAGTTCCAGCGCCCGGGCCACGGTCTGCTGCTGGTCCGCCAGGGAGGTGCTGGTCAGGTCGAAGTGCATCAGGTTCTGCCCGGTCTTCGGTGCCCGCTCCGGAACGAAACGGATCCGGAATCCGGGATCCTCGCCGGGCTGGACCGAGACGCCGTCGCCCGGGTCGTCGGCCGTCTTTCCGCCGAGCAGACCGGACCAGAACTCCGCGAGACGTGGGGGCCGGCTCGCCTCGAAGCTGACCGCGAACAGCTGACTGATCATTCCGGTCATCTCCGATCCACGCCGTCCGGCCGCTGTGGACCGCAGCCTAGGCGCAGGCCGCCCGGTCCCGCAGGCAATATCGCGGCGCCCGCCGATCTCGGATTACCCGTTCGGGGTCGGATAACGGCAGACAGATCGGGTACGCCTGGCGTTCCACGACAGAAAGGCGGCCCAGATGCTGGACCTGCAGATCACCGGTGGCTCGGGGATCGTGGACGTGTCCGTACGCGGCGAGCTGGTCATGGACCACGCACCGGGCCTGCGGAGTCTCCTCACCGCCCTGCTCAACCGCGGTGACGTCACCGGCATCTGCCTCGATCTCAGCGGTGTGACCGTCATCGACGCCGCCGGCGCCGGCACGCTGATCGTGGCCCACCGCATCGCCACCAACGCCCGGGTGGACCTGCGGCTCACCGCGGTGAGTGCGCCCGCCGCCGAACTGCTCACCCTGATGGCGTCCGCCGATCTCGTGCCGGTCCGCCGCCGGCCGCGTCCGACCGGTCGTCCCCCGCCGGACGGAACCCGGCCGGGCGGAACCCGCGGTCCCGCCCGGGTCAGCGGGCCGACCAGCCGCCGTCCGAGGCGATGGTCTGGCCGGTGACCCAGTCGGCCTCGTCGCTGAGCAACCACGCCACCAGCCGGGCGGTGTCGGCCGGTGTGCTCCAGCGCCCGCCCGGGTTCAGCGCCGCGACGGCGTCCCGGGTCGCCGGGTCGGCGTACCCGGTGTCGTTGGGTCCGGGGTTGACGCAGTTGACCGTGATGCCGCGGGCGATCAGGTGGACCGCGAGACTCCGGGTGACCTCGTGCAGCGCCGCCTTGGAGGCGATGTACGGCAGTTCCGCCGGCATCGCCCCGTGATACTGGCCCGACGTGAACAGCAGCACCCGCCCACCGCGGCGGCCGTCGTGCCCGGCGGCGAACGCCTTGACCAGCATCAACGTCGCCCGGGTGTTGACCGCGAAGCTGGCGTCCAGCTCCGCCGCGGTGAGGTCCTCCAGGCTCTGCGCGCTGCTGCGGGCGTGGTTCGCCACCACCGCGTCCACGTGGCCGAAGGCGGTGCGGGCGGCGTCCACCAGCGCGGCCGGCGCGTCCGGTGCGGCCAGGTCCGCGGAGACGTGCTCGACCCGGCCACCCTGCCGCCGCAACTCGTCCGCCAGCGCCTCCGGCCCGTCGGCGTCGGCGCCCCACGGCTGCTCCGCGTCGTGCGGCGCCCAGGAGTGCAGCAGGACCGCGGCCCCGTCCGCGACGGCGCGCCGGGCGATGGCCGCGCCGATCGCCACCCGGCGGCTGGCCCCGGTCACGATCACCACGCGGTTCGTCAGGTCCGGCATCGCACGATCATGGCCCGGGGCGGTGCCGTGCGCACCCGGATATCGCCGCGCCCGCAGCGGTGGACCGGTGATCCCGCCGGCCGGCGCCGCCGTGCGCCGCGCCCGTGTCACAGCCCGCCGGGCTGCCTCGTCTCGGGGGTGAGAGACCGGACCGGACAGGGAGCGTGACGTGATGCGGGTGTTCGTGGCAGGCGGGACCGGAGTCCTCGGGCGCCGGCTGGTGCCGTTGCTGGTGGCGCGGGGTCACCGGGTGATCGCGACGACGACCAGCGCGGGCAAGGTGGGGCTGCTGGCCGAGCTCGGGGCGGAGGGCGTGGTGATGGACGGGCTGGACGCCGCGTCGGTCGGCGAGGCGGTGGCGATGGCCCGGCCGGACGTGATCGTGCACCAGATGACGGCCCTGTCCGTCGCGCACGCCGGGCGGCCGAATCCGCGCCGTCCGGAACGGTTCTTCACGGCCACCAACCGGCTGCGCAGCGAGGGGATCGACAACCTGCTGGCCGCGGCCGAGGCGGCCGGCGTGCCGCACGTCGTGGCACAGAGCCACGCCAGCATGAACGGCGCCCGCACCGGCGGCTGGGTCAAGACCGAGGACGACCCGTTGGCGGTGCTGGAGGGTACGAAGGCGATCAACCACCTGGAGGACGTGGTGGTCCGGGCCGGCGGTGCGGTGCTGCGCTACGGCGGCTTCTACGGGCCGGGTGCACACGACGATCAGATCGAGCTGGTACGCAAGCGGCTGATCCCGATCATCGGGGGCGGCACCGGGTACGTTTCCTGGGTGCACGTCGACGACGCGGCGAACGCGACCGTGCTGGCCGTGGAACAGAAGGCGGGCGGCGTCTTCAACATCGTCGACGACGAGCCGGCGCCGGTCCGCGAGTGGCTGCCCCACCTGGCCGCGTGCGCCGGGGCCAAGCCGCCACGGCGGGTCCCGGCCTGGCTGGCCCGGCTGGTCGCCGGGGAGATGGCGGTGGACGCGATGACCCGGGGGCGTGGCTTCTCCAACGCCAAGGCGAAACGGGAACTCGGCTGGGAACCGCGTCACCCGTCCTGGCGGCAGGGCTTCCGGGACGAGCTGGGATGACCCGCGCCGAGGAGTTCGAGGACCTGCGGCCACTTCTGTTCGCGATCGCGTACCGGATCCTCGGCAGCGTCGCCGAGGCGGAGGACGCGGTGCAGGAGTCGTGGCTGCGCTACGCGTCCACCCCGACCCGGCCCGCCTCGACCAAGGCGTTCCTGTCGGCCGTGGTCACCCGGATCGCGATCGACGTGCTGCGCTCGGCGCGGGTCCGGCGGGAGGCGTACGTCGGGCAGTGGCTGCCCGAGCCGCTGCTCACCGACCCGTACGCGGATCCGGCGCGGTCGGCGGAGCTGGCCGACTCGGTGTCGATGGCGGCGCTGCTGCTGCTGGAACGGCTGACCCCGCTGGAACGGGCGGTGTTCGTGCTGCGTGAGGTGTTCGGGCTGGGGTTCCCGGAGGTCGCCGTCGCGGTCGGGCGTTCCGAGGCGGCCTGCCGCCAGCTCGCGGTCCGGGCGCGACGGCACATGGACGGCGGACGCCCCCGGTTCGAGGCGGACCGCCGGGCGCGCGAACGGCTGGCGACCCGGTTCTTCGATGCGCTGCGGGACGGCGACGTCGACGGACTGCGCCGGCTGCTCGCCGCGGACGTCCAGCTGGTCGGTGACGGGGGCGGCAAGGCGCCGGCGCTGGCCCGCGGCGTGCACGGTGCCGACCAGGTGGCCCGCGTACTCGCCGCGATGTCCCCGCTGCTCGCCCGGGTCGACGCCCGGGTCCAGCCGCGCGAGATGAACGGCCAGCCGGGCGCGATCCTGCGCGACCGGGACGGCCGGGTGGCCGGCACGTTGCTGCTCGACGTGCTGGGCGGGCGGATCCAGACGGTCCGGGCGGTGGTCAACCCGGACAAGCTCGGCCACCTCGGCCCGGTGGTGACGGACGCCTGGGCGCTGGCCCGGGAGATGAAACAGGCGCGCCGGTCCGGCTGAAACCACGGTGAAACCGCGGTGATCCGGCGCCGCGGCACGGTCGGCGCATGACGAATCCTCCGAACCGAACGGCCATCGCGGTGACCGGCCTGCGCAGGTCGTACGGCCGGCAGGTGGTGCTCGACGGCATCGACCTGCACGTACCCGAAGGCACGGTCTTCTCGTTGCTCGGCCCCAACGGGGCCGGCAAGACCACGATGGTCCAGATCCTGTCCACCCTGATCCGCGCGGACGCGGGCACGGTACGCGTCTGCGGCCACGACGTGGTCTCCGACGCCGACCGGGTACGCGCGGCGATCGGCGTCACCGGCCAGTTCTCGGCGGTGGACGACTTCCTCACCGGCCAGGAGAACCTGCAGTTGATGGCCGACCTGCACCACCTGGACCGGGCCGAGGGGCGGCGCCGCACGGCGGACCTGCTCGACCGGTTCGGCCTCGCGGAGGCGGCGCGGCGACCCGCCGTGGCGTACTCGGGCGGCATGCGGCGCCGGCTCGACCTGGCCATGGGGCTGATCGGCGACCCCCGGGTGATCTTCCTGGACGAGCCGACCACCGGGCTGGACCCGCGCAGCCGGCGCGACATGTGGCAGATCGTCCGGGATCTGGTCGGGCGCGGCGTGACGATCTTCCTGACCACGCAGTACCTCGAGGAGGCGGATCAGCTCGCCGACCGGATCGCGCTGCTCGACCGCGGCCGCGTCGTCGCCGAGGGCACCCCGGCCGAACTCAAGCGGCGGGTGCCGGGCGGGCACGTGCAGCTGCGCTTCGCCGACGGCCGTGCGCTGGCCGCCGCGGCCGCGGTCCTGGACGTCGCGCCGGACCCGGGCGGCGAGTCGCTGGCGCTGCGGGTGCCCGGCGACGGCGGTGTCCGCTCGCTCAGGGCACTCCTCGACCGCCTCGACGCCGCCTCGGTCGAGGTGGACGGGCTGACCGTGCACACCCCCGACCTCGACGACGTGTTCTTCGCGGTGACCGGCCAGCCCACGCCCGGGACGACGCCGGAGGCGGTGACCGCACGATGACCACGCTCGCCCTGGCCGCCCGCGACTCGGCCACCATGCTGCGCCGCCAGCTGCGGCACACGACCCGCGACCTGTCCACGACGCTGCTGCTGCTCGCCGTCCCGATCGTCTTCCTGCTGCTGTTCGTCTACGTGCTCGGCGGCACGCTCGGCGACGGCCTCGGCGGCGGGTCCGGCGGGCGGGCCGCGTACGTCAACTACGTCGTGCCCGGCATCCTGCTGATCACCATCGCCGGTGCGGTGCAGGGCACCTCGATCTCGGTGGCGCTGGACATGACCGGCGGCATCATGGCGCGGTTCCGGACCATGGCGATCGCCCGGGTGTCCGTCCTCACCGGGCACGTCCTGGCCAGCGTGCTGCAGACCCTGTGCCAGCTGGTCGTGGTGCTCGGCGTGGCACTGCTCGTCGGCTTCCGGCCGGACGCCACCGCGCTCCGGTGGCTGGCCGTCGCCGGGCTGCTCACCGCGACGACGTTCGCGCTGGTGTGGCTGGCCGTCGCGATGGGCCTGGCGGCGAAGACCGTCGAGACGGCGAGCAACCTGCCGACGCTGCTGACCCTGCTGCCGTTGTTCGGCAGCGGGTTCGTGCCCACCGACTCGATGCCGGTCGGGCTGCGCTGGTTCGCCGAGTACCAGCCGTTCACCCCGATCATGGAGACGCTGCGCGGCCTGCTGCTCGGCAGCCCGATCGGCGCCGACGGCGGGGTCGCGCTGGGCTGGTGCGCGGTGATCGCGCTCGCCGGGTACGGGTGGGCGAAGCGGCTCTACAACCGGGACCGGACCCGCTGATCCAGCAGGTCCAGCGCGGTGGCGCGGAGCCCGGCCCGGTCCAGGCCGGCATAGCTCGAAACCGCCTCCTGGTACGCCGCCCGGTCGGCCCGCTCCGCGTCCGCGCGGGCCGCCGTGGCGGACATCGTCGGCTGGAAGTTGCCGAGGAACCGGAACTGCTCGGCCAGCGCGATCATCCGGGCCGCCGCCCGGGCCGGGACCGGGTCTCCGGTCAGCCGGGCCCGCGCGAGATCCGCCATCGCGACGGCCAGCAGCAGGGTGCCGCAGACCGGCTGCTCCATCAGGTACGGCGGCGGGTGGGCCGGCGGATGGGTCAGCAGCCGCCGCAGGCGCCCGGGCAGCCGGTCGGCGATGTCGGCGACGAGGTCGAGCCGGTCGTACCGGGCGTGCGCCACGACGGCCACCGACCGGGCCTCCACCACCCACGGGTCGAGTTCCCGCGGGACGCCGGGGGAGACGCCGGCGGCACCGGCCCGGTCGGCGGCGCGGCGCCACAGTCGCAGGCCGGCCGCCACCTCGCCGCGGGCGAACCGCACCTCGGCCCGGATGCCCAGGTCGTACCCGATGGACCGGTTCTCCTCCTCGGCGAGCGCGGTCTGCGCGAGTCCGTCCAGCCACCGCTGCGCCTCGGTGGCGTCGCCGATCTGCAGGTTCGCCAGGACCAGCCAGGCGCGCACCCCGAGCGCGTTGGCCCGGGCGTCGAGCCGCTGGAGCATCGGCAACGCGGCGACCAGATGGTCCCGGGCCTCCGCGCCGTGCGCCAGCTGCAGGCAGAGCTCGGCGAGCCGGCAGTGCGCGAGCGCACGCGGCCAGGGCAGGTCCCGCTCGGCGAAGTGGTCGAGTGCCCGCCGGGCCGTCTTCAGCGCGGCGTCGACGTCGCCGGCGGTCTCCCAGTGGTAGCTGGCCAGCGCGTTCGCGGCGCCGGCCACGAGCGGCTCGGCGCTGTCGCACAGCCGGTGCAGTTCCACCGGGTCGCCCAGCGCGCGGATCACCCAGCCGATCGCCCGGACCACCGTGTCCGGCCGCGCCGGGCCGAGCCGGCGCAGCGCCACGACCGCCCGCACCGGCCGCGGACCGGCCTGGCCGAACGTGTACGCCGCGGACATGGTCAGCGCGGTCCGGGTCGGCTCCACCAGGTCCGGCCCGGGCCGGTAGTGCGACAGCGGCCAGGCGGTCCGCTCCACCAGTGTGGCGAGTTGCGGGTGGTTGGAGTCGAGCGTCCACAGGCCGCCCAGCAGCGCGGTCACCGCGGCCACGGTCGGCCGGTCGTCCCGGTCGAGCGCCAGCCGGAGCGCCTGGGACAGGTTCTCCTGCTCGGCCCGGATCGCGGCGGCCGGGCGGTACGGGTCGGAGCCGAGCAGGTCCGCGTGGTGGGCCGTGCCGAAGCTCCGGGCCCACCCCAGGTAGGCCGTCGTCACGTCCGCGCCGTCGCCGGCCTCCGCCAGGCGCGCGGCGCTGAACTCCCGGACCGTCTCCAGCATCCGCAACCGGGTGCCGGACGGCGTGTCGGACACCTTGACCAGCGAGTGGTCGGCCAGATGCTCCAGCACCGTCAACGGGTCCGTCCCGAGCAGCCGGCCCGCGGCCTCGGCGGTGAACCCACCCGGGAACACCGACAGCGCGCGCATCGCCGCCTGCCCGGCCGGGTCCAGCAGGTGCCAGCTCCAGTCGACCACCGCGTGCAGCGTGTGATGGCGTTCCGGCGCGTCCCGGGCCCCGCCGCGCAGCAGGCCGAACCGGTCGTCGAGCCGCCGCGCCACGTCGGCCACCGACATGGTCCGCACCCGGGCCGCGGCCAGTTCGATGGCGAGCGGCAGGCCGTCCAGGTGACCGCACAGCTCGGCGACGGCCGGCCCGGGCAGGTCGACGTCCGGCCGCGCCGCCCGCGCCCGCTGGCCGAACAGCTCGACGCTGGCCGGCATGCTCAGCTCCGGCAGCGGGTAGACCGACTCCGAGGACAGGCCCAGCGGGGTCCGGCTGGTGGTGAGGATGCGCAGGCCGGCGGTCATCGACACCAGCGTGCGGACCAGGCCGGCGACGCCGGCCACCACGTGTTCGCAGTTGTCCAGCACCAGCAGGGACTCGCCGGTGGCGAACGCGGCCGCGACCGCTTCGATCTCGGTGGCGGGCCCGGTGCCGAACCTGGCCCGGTGCTCGCCGGCGCCGACCGCCGTCGCCACCTCGCGGGCCACGTCGTCGTCGGCCACGATGCCGGCCAGCGGCACCACGGTGACCACCGGGACCTCGGCCCGGCGGGCGATGGCCTGGGCGAGCCGGGTCTTGCCGAGGCCACCCGGCCCGACGATCGACGTCACCCGGGACGTGCCCAGCAGCGCCTCCACCGCGGCGACGTCGCCGTCCCGGCCGAGCAGCGGGTTCGGTTCGTGCCCGACGCCCCGCCGGACCGTCGGCGCCCCGTCGCGCAGCAGCCGCCGGTACTCGGCCTGCAGTGCCGCGCCGGGATCGGCGCCCAGCTCGTCGCGGAGTGCCCGCCGGTAGGCGTCGTAGCGGGCCAGTGCCGTGGCCGGCCCGACCGTGGCCGCCTCGCACCGCAGCAACGCGGTCAGGACCTCCTCGTCGCGCGGTCGCTCGGCGGCCACCTCGGCGAGCCGGTCCACCGCCTCGGCCGGCCGGTCGAGACGGGCCAGGGCGAGAGCACGGGCGCGTACCAGGGTGCGGTGCACGGCCCGGCGCTCCGCCCGCAGCACGGCCACCGGATCGCCCGCGTCGTCGGCCGGGCCGGGCCCGGCGCCGCCCCACAGGGCCAGCCCGGCGTCGGCGTGGGCCAGCGCGGCGACATGATCGCCGGCCGCCGCGGACCGGGCGGCCGCCGCGGCGGCGACCAGCACCGCCGAGCTGTCGACCTGGTCCTCGGTCAGGGCCAGCCGGTAACCGGCCGGGGTCCGGGCGATGACGTCGGCGCCGAGCTGGGCCCGCGCCCGGGAGACGAGAATCTGCAGGGCCTTGGGCGGATTGTCCGGCTGACCGTCCGGCCAGAGCCCCTCGACCAGCCGCCCGACGCCGCAGCCGGTGCGCAGGTCACCGGCGAGCAGGGCGATCAGTCCGCGCAGCCGGGGCCCGGCGATCTCCCGGCCCCGGAACGACACCCGTGACAGCAGCACGAGATCGGAGGTCACCGCACCAGGATATCGCCGGACCGGGCGGCGCCCCGGACGTCTACGCTCCCCTGTGGACAAGGTGAGATCGATACACGGGGAGCATAACGAATGATTCGCCGGATTCTCGCGGCCGCCACGGCCGGACTCTTAGCCATCGGCGGGTGGGCGAATCCCGTCCAGGCCGCCGCGACCGGCACCGTCACCGGCACCTTCCGCTCCGCCGAGGGCGAGCCGGTGAACGGTGCGCTGGTGTCGGCGTTCACCACCGCCAACCGGGTGATCACGGTCGTGCTGACCGGCGCGGACGGGCGCTACCGGATGGACGCGGTGCCGGCCGGCCCGGTCAAGCTGAAGTTCGACCGCAACAACCTGGTCCAGTGGGCACACCAGGCGCCTGACTTCGCCTCGGCGGCGCTGCTCGAAGTGGCGGCCGGCGAGACCATCGTGGCCGACGAGACCCAGCTGCCGGCGGGCACGATCCGCGGCACGGTGTCGGCCCCGGCCGGTGGTCCGGCCACCGAGTTCTCGACGTACGCGTACCCGGAGGACGGCACCGCGCCGATCCGCGGTGACACGCTCGCCGACGGGCGGTACTCGATCAGCGTGCCGGCCGGCCGGTGGCGGGTCGGCGTGTCGAGCGACGTGACCGGTTTCCAGTACGTGCCGCAGGTGAAGCAACGCGAGAACGCCACCGTGTTCACCGTCGAGACCGGGCAGGCGGTCGTGGCCGACGAGACGCTGCTGCCGCTCGGCGCGGTCCAGGGCACGCTGGAGTACAGCGGCGGGCGGCCGGTGGTCGAGCGTTCGGTGAAGCTGTGGCGGGACGACACGGTCGTCTCCTCCCAGTTCTCCGGCGACGACGGCAGCTACTACTTCCGCGGGCTCGAGCCGGGCGAGTACCTGGTCTCCTGGGAGAACTCCGACCACACCCAGACGTACGTGCCCGGCACCCTGCACCGCGACCAGGCGGATCGCATCCCGGTGCGGGCCGGCGAGACGACCACGGCGAACACCCGCGACGTCGAGTCCGCCGTCGTGCGGGGCACGCTCACCACCGCGGACGGCGCCCCGGTGCCCAACGCGTTCGTCCTGGTCAAGGCGGTGGCCGGCGGTCGCTCCTACGCCGACGTCACCGGGCGCGACGGCACCTGGGAGGTCGACAACATCGACCCGGAGAACTACCGCATCTCGTTCGAGAACAACGCCTCCGACGTCACCCAGTACGCGTACGGGACGGCCTCCGCCGACCAGGCCCGGGTGTTCGCGCTGGCGCCCGGTTCCACGACCACCGTCGACGACACCTGGGTGCTCGGCAACACGCTGCGGGTCACCGCGACCGACGCGGCGGACGGCGGGCCGGCCGACGGCTTCTGCGTGTCCGTCGGCACCTGGAGCGGCTACTGCACGGACAGCGCGGTGGTCACGATCCCCGGACTGGCCGCCGGGCCCACCACGATCCGCGTGCTCCCGCTCAGCAGCAGCGACTACCTGCCCAGCGGCCCGGTTCCGGTGACCGTGGCCGAGGGCGGGACCACCCCGCTGACCGTGCCGCTGACCGAGGGCGGCCGGGTCAGCGTGGAGGTCGTCGACCGGGCCACCGGCACCGGCCAGAAACAATGGTGCGTCGTGCTGGTGTCACCGGGTGAGGGCGGCAAGCCCCGCGGCGGCGACTCGGGCTGCACCCACAGGAACGGCCGGCTCACGACGTACGCGGTGCCGGCCGGCACGTACCAGATGTTCGTCCGCTCGACCGCCGGGCTGAGCCTGGGCGCGCAGTGGGTCGGCGAGAACGGCGGCACCGGCGACCAGAAGGAAGCCGCCACGTTCAAGGTGAAGGTGGGCAAGACCACCAAGCGGCCGCAGGTGCTGCTGGACCCGTCCGGCGAGATCCGCGGCACGCTACGCGACCCGGCCGGCGCACCGATGCCGGAGGCCAACGTCGACCTGATCGCGTGGCCGCTGGGCACCACGCCGCCGTATCAGGACACCTTCCCGGACGGCAGCTACCGGATCTACGCGCTGGGCCCGTACCAGTGGCCGATCGTCTTCACCCCGAAGGGCGGGACGGTTCCGCGGCAGATGTCCGGCGGCACCGGCAACCGCTTCCAGGCCGAGCGGATCACGGTGCAGCCGAAGACGGTCACCACCTACGACGCGACGCTCTCCGCGGGCAGCACGCTGACCGGTACGGTGACGGTCGCGCCCGGCCGGCCGTCGTTCACCGGCGGCCGGATCACGGCGGTCAACGCGGCGACCGGCGACGTGCTGGCCGTCGCCGACTTCACCGGCCAGGGCGGCACCTACCGGATGCCGATCATCGGCGGCGGCGCGGTGCTGCTGCGCTGGAGCCTGAACGGGGGACCGGCGGCGTCCGGTTCCTGGCCGGACAAGGTCACGGTGCCGAAGTCGGGCACGAAGACGCTCGACCTCACGATCGGCTGAGCTGACCGGGTGCGGGCCCCGGCGGGCCCGCACCCGGTACGACCGTGCGCGACGGTTCTACCCTCGCTGCCGTGGACCTCTTTCTCGTGCTTCTCTTCGTCCTGGCGGCGCTCTACGCCGGAGCGGTGACCGGGTTGGTCACGCTCCGGGAACGGGGCCTGCGGCGCGCCGCGTCGATCGGCGCGGTCACCGCGGCCGGCGTCGCCGCGAGTCTCTTCCTGATGGTCCTGCTCGCCCACGTCACCGTGGCCGCCACCCTGGTCGTCGTGGTGGCGTTCACGGTCGCCGTCGCCTACCTCGTCCTGGTCCGCGACCTCGGCCGGCAGCGTGCCACCCAGACCGCCGTCGGCGCCGCCGTGCTGATCGGCCTGAGTTTCGTGTTCGTCTCGTACCTGGCCGTGCTGGCGTTCCTCGGCGCCGCCGGGGTCTACCTGCTGCTCCGGCTGTGGCTGCGGACCCGGCCGGCGCTCCTGCTGATGGGCGGAACGCTGGGCGGCCTGCTCGCCGCCTCGGCGGTCGTGTTCGCGGTGGCCCTGTCCACCATGTGAGCCCGGCCGGATCCACCGAGATCAGCGCACGGCGCGCGCCTCGAGCGTGTACGGATGGCCCGCCACCGCGATCGGGTAGCCGAAGTACGTGTACCCGATGTGGTAGAGGTGGCCCTGCTCGCCCGCCGCCGCGTCGTCGGTGAACGTGACCCGGAGCTTGGCCGAGTAGGTCTCGCCGGGCTGCAGGCTCGGGTAACCGTCGGCGTACCACCAGTTGTAGCTGCTGCTGGGTCCGCTCACCGGGGTCCACTCGTCGCCGTCGAGGCGTTCGACGACGACCTGGTCGTTGCCCGCGCGGTACATGGCCAGGCCGGGCCGCAGGATCGAGTACGCCAGCGGCGTCGTGTTCGTCAGCGTCACCGTGACGACGGCCGGCGTGCCGACCGCGAGGCGCTCCGGCCAGCCGGTGAGTTCGGCCCGGGGCTCCACCAGCGCCACGGTGTCCGGCGCGGGGTCGGTCGCGAACACCGCGCCGTTGCCGTCCAGCGCCTCGGTGGCCACGTTCACCCGCACCTCGTCGACGTGCGGTGCGGAGCCGGTCGGCCGGGTGGAGACCTGCAGCCGGAGGGTGGTGGTGCCGTCGGCGTCCACACCGGACAGTGCCGGCGTGGTGGCGACCAGGGTGTCGCCGCGGGTCTCGTAGCTCAGCGAACGCCACTGGTGGCCGAACTGGTAGGTCAGCAGCAGCGTGGAGTCGAGCGGCCGGACCGCGCTCCCGGCCACCGGTGTCACGGTCAGCCGCAGGCGTACCGAGGACTGGGCCTCGCCGCCGGTGTTGACCACCTCCACCGGGATGTCGGCGGGGTTGAGCCCGGCGCCGACGACGGCCGGGGGAGTGAGGTCGAGGTGCGGGCCGGCGGCGGCGGCCGCCGCCGGGGCGGCGGGCAGCGCCACGGCGCCGGCCAGGAGCATACTGGCCACGGTGGTGCGCAGGACGGTCGAACGCATGTGTTCCCCCCATGATGGACAGTCAGATCAAGATCTTAAATGTTTGCCCGGCAGAGGAGACAGGTGACATCGCTCAAATTCCGGATCGGCGGAGACCTCGAGGTACGCCGGCTCGGGTTCGGGGCCATGCAGTTGCCGACGGAGGCCGGTGCCGCCCGGACGGCGTCGCTGGCGGTGGCGCGGCGGGCCGTCGAACTGGGCGTCACGTTGATCGACACGGCACACCTGTACGGCGGCGGCGCCAACGAGGAGCTCCTCGCCGAGGCGCTGTATCCCTATCCGGACGGGCTGGTCGTCACGACCAAGGTGGGGGTGGCCCGGACCGGCCCGGCCGGCGAGTGGAAGGTGGACGGCCGGCCGGAGGTGCTGCGGGCGCAGGTCGAGCAGGCGCTGCGCCGGCTGCGGGTGGACCGGATCGAACTGCTCCAGTTGCACCGGATCGACCCGGAGACGCCGCTCGCCGACCAGCTCGGCACGCTGCGGGACCTGTGTGCCGAGGGCCGGATCGGCCGGATCGGACTGTCCGAGGTCACCGTCGCGGAACTCGACGAGGCGCGCCGGATCGTGGACGTGGCGAGCGTGCAGAACCGCTACAACCTGCTGGACCGCGAGCACGACCCGGTGCTGGCCGCCTGCGAGCGGGCCGGGATCGCATTCCTGCCGTGGCGGCCGATCGCGGCCGGCACGTCCGGGACCCGGGCGGAGATCGCCGCCGTGGCGTCCGAGGCCGGTGCCACCGCGACCCAGGTGGCGCTCGCCTGGCTGCTGGGCCGTTCGCCGGTCATGCTGCCGATCCCCGGCACCGCCCGGGTGGACCACCTGGCGGAGAACCTGGCGGCCGAGGACCTGCACCTGACCCCGGACCAGCGGGCCCGTCTGGACCGGTTGCACCAGCCGGACGAGTGAGGTGATCGCGGCCCGGCCCGGGGATCTCGGGGGCCGGGCCGGCGGTCACGGGATCCAGACCGCGCTGTCGTGGGCGAAGACCACCCGCTTCGGGTCGAACCGCAGCAGCCGGTGCACCCATTCCGGCGGCGGCACCAGCGGCTGCGGGTGTCCTTCCGAACGGGCCCGGACCGTCGCCACGTCCCCGGCGAACGCGCTGGCGCCGGGGTGGCTCTGGCCCGCCACGATCACCGTGCCGTCGCCGCGGCGCACCACCAGCGACTGGTGTCCCAGCGTGTGTCCCGGCGTCGGAAGCACGGTGACGCCCGGCAGGATCTCCGCCGCACCGTCGAGCAGTTCGTACCTCAGGTCCGGCGCGTCGACCAGCTCGGGCAGCGTGTAGTCCGGCGCGGACCGGGCCGTCTCGAGCTCGGCCCGCTGCGTGAAGATCGGCCGCCGGCCCAGGTCCGGGTTGCCGCCGCAGTGGTCGAAGTGCAGGTGGCAGTTGACCACGATGTCCACGTCGCGCACCGTCCGCCCGAGGTCGGCGAGCGCGTCCGGCAGGTCCCGCCGGCGCGGCTGGTAGCGGGCGTCCACATCGGGGTCGGCACCCATGCCGGTGTCGAACAGGATGCGCCCCTGCGGATGGTCGATGAGATAGCCGAGCACGGGGACGACGGCCGGGTGGCCGGTGCCGGTCTCCGCGGCCGGCCGGATGACGTACCCGAAGTCGACGCGCCGCACCGATGGGTCACTCATCCTGCGATGCTCGCACGCCGGCCCGCCGGACGGGGCACGACGGACCGCGGTCGTCCGGCCCCCACTCCGAAACCCCGCCCTAGGTCCAGCCGCCGTCGGTGAAGCGGCCGGCCATCGCGGTGCGCGAACGGACCCCGAGCTTGGCGAACACGCGGGACAGGTGCGACTCGACCGTGCGGCGGCTGAGGAACAGCCGGGTGGCGATCTCCTGATTGGTCAGTCCGGCCCGGACCAGCTCGGCGATCTGGAGTTCCCGCGCGGACAGCGCCCCCGGCCCGGTGGCCGGGGTGCCGCCGCGCCCGGTCCCCGGTGCGGCGGACCGCTGCCGGTCCAGCGCGGACGCCAGCCAGGTGGCGCCGCACGCGGCGAGGCCGTCCGCCGCGCGCTGGTACGCCGCCCGGGCCCGTGCGGGGCGACCGGCCCGCGCGTGTGCGGCGCCGGCCAGGTGCCGGGCGAGCGCTTCCTCGACCGGCGCCCGGGCCGCCTCCAGATGCGCCGCGGCGGTTTCGGCCGCCGCGGCGGCCTGGTCGAAGCGCCGCCCGTGTGCCGCGGTGGACGCCTGTGCGTAGCCGGCCCAGCCCAGCTCGTACCGGAGGTCCGCGGCGGCGGCCAGCGCGGCGGCCCGGCGGGCGTACCGGTCGGCGGCGTCCAGGTCGCCGGATCGGGCCAGCGCGATCGCCCGCAGCGCGGCCCGTGGCACCGCCGTCGGCGGCCCGGCCGGCCAGGACCGGTCCGGCCCGGCGACGATCCGCAGGCCGGCGTCGGGGTCCCCGGCGGCGACGTGGGTGAGCGCGAGCGAGACCTGGGCGACGCGCCACCACATCCGGGAGCGCGGCCGGCCGGCCGCGGCGAGCCGGTCGGCGACGGCGAGCGCGGCGTCCGGTCCGGCGATGCACAGCCGGGCCCGCAGCGATACCGCCTCGGCCATGGCACGCATCTCCACGCTGCCGATCCGGCCTGCCGCGGCGGCCGCCTCCTCGGTCAGCCGGACCGCCGAGGCCAGCCGCCCGAGCCGGGTCTCCACCGCGGCGCGCACGGTCAGCAGGTACGGCACCGCGCTGCCGCTGCCGCCGCCGGCCACCACGTCGGCCGCGCGGTCCAGCTGGCGGACGGCCGCCGCGGCGTCACCGAGATGCAGGTGCACCCAGGCGAGGGGCCCGATCAGTTCGACGTGCGGCCGCAGTGCGGCGGTGGTGGCCGCGTCCACCAGCGCGGTGGCGGTCGCGGCGTGCGCCCGGGCGGCGGCGACGTCGCCGGCGTAGAGGGCGTCGAAGCCGCGCAACGCCCACGCGGCGGCGGCGAGCGCCGGCCGGTCGTCGTCGAGCAGGGCGATCGCCCGCGCGGTGTGTCCGGCCGTGGCGGCGCTGTCCTCGCGCAGCGCGCCGAGTGCGGCCAGTTCGACGTGCAGCTTGCCCTCGACGCTCGGCGGCGGGGCGCTGCCGAGCTGGGCGGTGAGCAGGGCGGCGGCCTCGTCGAGGTCGCCACCGAGCCGCGCGACGACCGCGCGGAACGCCGTCGCCTCGGTGCGTACCGGCTCGTCCGCCCGGGCCAGCGCGCGCAGCAGTTCCTGGCTGCGTTCCAGGTCGCCGCTGAGGCCCAGGGCACGGGCGTAGTGCAGCAGCACGGTCGGGCGCCGGCCGCCGAGGTCGTGGCCGTCCGGCAGCAGGCGCAGTGCCGCGCCCAGCCAGCGGGCCGCCTGGGCCGGTGCACCGGAGGCGAAGGCGAGCCCGGCTCCGATCAGGATCTCCGCGGCCGCCTCGTCCCCGGGCTGGGCGGAGCGTTCGGTGTGGTGTGCGATCACCGGCCGCGGACCGCCGGTCGCTCGCAGGTGCGCCGCGGCGCGGGCGTGCGCGGTGACCCGCCAGGCCGGCCCGGCGAGCTGGTGGGCGGCGGCCCGCACCAGCGGATGCCGGAACCGAAGCTGTGCCGCGTCGACGTCCATCAGGCCGCGGCGGTGCAGCTCGTCGGCGCCCTCCGCGACGTCGCCGACCGGCAGCTCGGCGACGGCCGCGACCAGACCGAGCGGAGCGTGCGCACCGGCGACGGCCGCCGCGTACGCGACCCGCCGCGCCCGCGCGTCCAGGTCCCGCAGGTGGGTCACCAGGCCGGTGAGGATGTGGCTCTCCGACGCGTCGACGTCGCGCTCGTCGACCAGCGCGGTGAGCGTGTCGTCGCGGAGCCGGGAGAGGGCCTGCAGGTAGAGCGGGTTGCCGCCGCTGGCCCGCAGGAGCAGCGCCCGCCGGTGCCGGGGCACCTCCGGCAGGAGCGTCTCGACGTCGTCCGGGCCCAGGTGCGGCAGGCTGAGCCGGGTGGCGGCCGGACCGGCGTGCGCGATCACCTCGACCACACCGGACGGTGCCTGACCCGGGCGGAACGCGACCGCGACCAGCGCCGGCCGCCGGGGTGGTTTGCGGATCAGATACTCGGTCAGGGCCAGCGACGGCTCGTCGGCCCAGTGCAGGTCGTCGAGGAGGAGCGCGACGCCGGGCGCAGGGCTGGCGTCGAGCAGCCGCCGCACGCCCGGATAGATCCGGGCCCGATCCACCGGGGAGCCCGCCTCCGGGTGCGGCGCCTGGCCGGTGAGCGCGCGCAGCACGGCGGCCGGCTCGCCGGTGACGCCGCCGTCGACCAGCGGCCGCAGGGCTTCGGCGTACGTCGCGAACGGCACGTCCTGTTCGAACTCGGTGGCCTGACCGGCGCAGACCAGCAACCCGGCCGCCGCCGCCCGCCGTTCGAGGGCCCGCAGCATGCTGGTCTTGCCGATGCCCGGCTCACCGCACACCTGGACCGCGGCGAACCCGCCGGCCGCGACGGTGGCCACCGCCGCGTCGAGCGCCGCGAGCTGACCGGCACGGCCGACCAGGGACGCCGGCGGGTCGGCGCCCAGCGGGCCTGCGGCCACGGCGCCTCCCCCGGACTCGGTGCCTCGACACAGGATATGTCGCCCACGACCGGTCACTCCAGACACTGCCGGGTCCGTCTTTGCGTAGTTTCACGGATACCCCCGGCCCCCCGCGGGCCCGCATCCTGGCGTGGGCGGACGGGGGGCCCGGCTGCCGGAACTGCGGCAGGAGGCGCGGGGCGATGGGGGTACGGATGCGGCACGCTGATCGGTTCCCGCCCGGTCCACCGGCGCCGTCGCTCGCCGCCTGGGGGCTCTCCGCGGACGCGGATCTGCTCTACCGCTGCCTGCTGCTGTCCGGCGCGCAGACCGCCGGACAGCTCGAACGCAGCCTCGGCATGGCGTGGCACCGGGTGGTCCATGCCCTGGACGAGCTGCTGACCGCGGGTGCGGTCGGGCACCGGCCGGGGGACGGGCGGCGGGCGGAACGCTGGATGCCGGTGGAACCGCAGCGCGTGACGGGGGCGTTGCGTGCACGCCGGCACCGGGTCACGCGGCTCGGGCAGCGGTCGACGCCGGCCGGTCAGGTGCTGCCCGACCCGGTGCGGCTCGGCGACGGCATGCGGCACCTGCCCAGCCGGCAGCTGACCCGGGCCCGGCTGGCCGAGCTGATCCGCACCGTCCGGCACGAGCACGTGGCGATGCAGCCGGAGCAGGTGTACGAGGAGGAGTCCGCCCGGCCGGCGGTGCCGATGGACCGCGCCCTGCTCGCCGGCGGCGTCCACATGCGGGTGCTGGGTGCCCTGCCGGTGGACGCCGAGGATCCGCTGATCGCGCACGGCAAGCGGGCGGATGAGCCGCGCCCGGACTACCGGCAGGCCACCGAGCGGCCGATGAAGCTCATCGTGATGGACCGCCGCACGGCGTTGCTGCCGGTCAGCCCGGACAACCTGGACCACGGCTATCTGGAGATCACCGAAGAAGCGGTCGTCGCCGCGCTGGTCGCGCTGTTCGAACGGCAGTGGGACGCGGCGGCCCGCCACCGACAGGAGCAACCCATGCCCCGAATATCACTCACCGAACGGGAGTGGACCCTGCTGGCGTTGCTGGCCAGGGGCGACACGGACGAGAGCGCGGCCCGGGAGATGCGGATCAGCCGGCGCACCGTGTCGAACACGCTCCGCGACCTGATGGACCGCCTGGGCGTCGACAACCGCTTCCAGCTCGGCCTCGCCGTCGGCGCGCGCCGCCTGGTCGCACCCACCACGACGGAGGAGAAGCGGTGAACGGACGGTCGCGCTGGCCCGTACCCCTGACGGTGGTGACCTCGCTGGTGCTGGCGCTCCCGGTGCCGGCCGCAACGGACCCCGCGCCGCCGCGGACCGGCGTCGTCCGCATGGACGGGCCGGTCCTGGCCGGTGGCACACCGCCGACCGAGCCCCCGACGGAAGGCTTCTGCGGGACCTGCGTGTAGCGGGTGCGCCATTGCGCAGCCCAGGTCACGGGATGGTCACGGCCGGGTGTCCGCCGCGGCGCCGTTGCTTGCATGAGGTCCCGCTGCGATCCACACCGGACCGTCGGGCGACACGGGAGGCACGATGAGAACAGCGAGACGACTGCTGCGCGGAATCCTGGTCACCACACTCGGACTCACCCTCGCGGGAACGGCGACAGCGGTGCCGGCCCGGGCGGCCGGCGCCGACTACTACGGGTACGTCCGGGTCATCGTCACCGCGTTCGACGCGGGCGAGGACGGCATCTACACCGTGGCGGAACTGAACGCGCTGGTCGAGCAGGTCATCGCCGTCGTCAACGGGAGCGAGACCGATCTGCTCGGCCGGCTGAACGACGAACTCGTCAACGACATCCAGGCGTCGAGCGAATCGGCGCTGGCCAAGGTCGAAATGCTCCGGGTGCCCTGGCTGGCCGGTCCGGCGATCAACGGCATGCACGACGCGGCGTACCGGGCGAAGCGGCACCTGGCCACGGTCCACGAGTCCGACCTCGCGCTCGACTCCGTGGGCCGGGCGGTGATCGCCCTGTTCAACGTGCTGCACACGGTGCTGCTCGTGGTGGACGCCGAGGAGGGCAGCCGGCTCGCCCCCGGTGTACGGCCGCCCTTCCGGGAGGCGCTGGAGTACCTCATCCAGGAAATGACCCCGGAATGCCGCGCCGGTAGCAACACGCACGCGGGCATCCGCACCTACGACTGTCAGTTCGGCGGCCGGACGGTGCACGCCCAGTACTTCGCCGTCTCGAACGCGTACACGATCGACGGCAGCGACCCGATCCCCGGCCACATCGACGAGCGGCTGGTCGTGGAGTACCTGATGCGCGACACGGTCTGGCAGGTGGCCAACGAAACGCTCGCGGAACTCATCAGCGAAGGCGTGCCGAGGCCGTGACCGGCGAACCCCCATCCATCTTCCAGGAAGCAGAGGTCGCATCGTGAGAAGCAAACTGGCCCGAGGCATGGTCGCCGCCACCGCGGCGGTCGTGCTCACCGTAACCGGCACCGCCCAACCCGCCCGGGCGATACCCGTCTGGGCGAACGTCGTCATCGCAGTCGCCTCCAGCCTGCTCGCGGGCGGCGGCGGCGGAGGCGACCTGGAACGTGCCAAGCGGGAGATCATCGCCGCGGTGGAGAACTCCAAGCAGGAGATCCTCAACCACATCGACACGATCGCCAGTGCCGACGTGGAGGCCTGCACCGAGTCCGCGGTCACCAAGGTGGCGCAGATCGACAGCATGCCGAACAGCCTGCTCGGCCCGTTCGTCAACGGCGCCGTCGACTGCGCGTACCTCTCCACCGCCTATTTCCGGGCGGTGCAGAACCTCGGCCCGGCGGACACCATCGGCAAGCTGATGGGCGTCATCTACTCCATCGCCATGGTCGCGTTCGCCAAGTACGGCCTGTCCACCACCGCGCTGCTCGACAGTCTCATCGCCGGCTACCAGTCCGTCGTCACCCGGCTCACGCCGACCTGCCACGAGGAGACGTTCCGGGAGACCGACTCGCTGGGACGCCCGACGACCGTGGAGATCGTCTACACCTGCGTGGCGTACAACGGGCAGATCGCCAGCGACTTCGAGCTGTACTACGTCGGCCGGCCCCAGACCCCGCCGATCGACCGCGCCGCGGTGGACCGCGACGCCACCCGCAACACCAGCCGCTGGACCGCGCAGGAGGCCCTCCCCACCCTGATAGCGCTCCGCGCCGGCCTGTCCTGACCCACCCTCTCCGGAGCGCGTCGATCGTGGACTCGTGGTGGCGGCGAAAGCCGCATCGCACCGGCGATCCGGGCACCACAAGTCCAGGATCGACGGCCCCGGGGAGGTGCGGAGTGTTACTCGGAGGGCTGGGTCAGCAGGGTGTCGACCAGGTCGCGGGGGAGGCCGTGGGTGTCGTGCAGGTCGCGGTAGTCGGCGTCGGTGAGGGGGGACCGGGAGCGGCGCCGCAGGACGACCGGCCGGCCCCGCCGGAGCAACTCCCGGAACCGGTGCTCCTCGCCGGTGAGCACGTCCCGGACGTCGTCGACCGGCACCGGCTGCCGGAACCGGTCGAGCGTGCGCCGCACCGGGTCGGGCGGCAGGTCGGACAGGGTACGGGTGGGGTCGTGGCGCCACAGCGTGGTGAGTGCGCGGCGGATCAGCCGGCGCAGCACGTAGCCGCGGCCGGTGTTCGACGGGCGTACCCCGTCACCGATCACCACCGTGCTGGTCCGCAGGTGGTCGGAGACCACCCGCAGGTCCCGTTCCGGCAGATCGCCCAGCTCGTGGACGCCGCCGGTCCACGGCACCATCCCGTCACCCTGGTAGACCGACCGGTGCCGGCCCAGCGCCATCTCCAGCCGCTCCCGGCCCAGGCCGGTGTCCACGCCCGGCTGCCGCAACCGGGTCAGGCGGCCGTCGGGGTGCCGGTGGTAGCGCATCTGGACGTGGTTCCAGACCTCCATCCACCGGTCGTCGGTGCCGGGCGTGCCGTGCGGCGTACCCTCGCCGGTCCAGAGAAAGATCTCCGAGTCGGGCCCGCAGGGTCCGGTCGGGCCGTTGTCCCACCAGTTCTCCTCGCCGGTGAGTTCGACCGGCACGCCGAGGTCCTGCCAGGTCCGCAGCGCGTCCTCGTCCGGGCCGACCCGGTCGTCGCCGCCGAAGACGGTCACGTGCATCCGGTCGTGCGGCACCCCGAAACCGTCGCGCAGCAACTCGTATCCCCAGCGCAGGCTCTGCGTGATCGGGTAGTCGCCGAGCGACCAGGAGCCGAGCATCTCGAACATGGTCAGGTGGGTCCGGTCGCCCACCTCGTCCAGGTCGGTGGTGCGCAGGCATCGCTGCACGTTCACCAGCCGGCGGCCCAGCGGGTGCGGATCGCCCAGCAGGTACGGCGTCAGCGGATGCATCCCGGACGTGGTGAAGAGCACCGGATCGCCCGGCGGCGGGATCAGCGTCGACCCCGGCACCAGCCGATGGCCGCGCTGCTCGAAGTGGTCGACGAACGTGCGGCCGATCTGGTCGTCCATCATGGCGGTGGCCCTTTCCGAGGCAAGGGCGACCGGACGTGTTCGCGGCGGGGCCGGCGGACCGTTTCCGGTCGCCGGCGGGTGTCAGAAGGTCAGGCGGCGGCGACCGACGAGCGCGAAGCTCGCGCGGCCGCGGCGGCGAAGAAGACCCAGATCTGCACGACCCCGACTGTACGCTCACCGCACCTGTCCGCCACGACAATTTCGTGGCGCTGCGGTGACGCGGGGAACCCGGGACGTGTGTCGCCCTAGCGGCGGTCGCGATCGATGCCCTCGATGGCGGTGCTCGCCTCCAGCAGCCGGGCGCCGGTCCGCTGCCGGTAGATCTTCACGGCCGTGGTGAGGTCGTCCCGGTCGATCGCCGCCAGGACCTCGGCGCGCAGCGCCTCCTCGTCCACCGGCCGGCCGTCGCCGGCGCTCCGGGTGCGCCGGTTCAGCAGACCGGAGAGCAGCAGCATGACGATTCCGATCCCGCCGACGGCCGAAGCCAGTATCCATGTCATGTCCGGAAGCATGGCAACTCCCGCACCGTCTCCGCGTCTGCGTGACGGCTGAACACGTCCCGGTGCCGGTCCGACTTTCGTTGACGTCTCCGCCGGGCGGGGTGGTCAGCGGAAGTGCCGGCCGTCGCGGTACTCGACCGGTGCCCGCGCCGGAGTCGCCGACGGGTCGTCGGTCAGCCCGACCGGGCCGATCCGGGCCGGCCGCTCGACCAGGACGCAGACCTCCTCGCCGGGCCACCACCAGCCGGTGGCGCGGGCCAGGGCGGCCCACTCGTCGAGATGAGCGGCGTCGCGGGGCGCCGGCCGGGACAGGCCCAGCCGGCGGAGGATGTCGTGGTGGGCGATCCAGGACGCGTCCTGCTGGCCGTACCAGCAGACCGGGATCCGGGCCGGTGGCCCCAGCGCGGCCCGCACCGGCAGGGCGACGCCGTGCAGCAGCGCGGTCCGCAGGGACTCCCGGACGCCCTGCCGTAGCACGACGCGCAGCGGCACGCCGGCCTCGATCGCCGGGACCGGCGGCAGTACCGGCCACGGCCGGTCGCCCTTGCGGACGTGCCGGAGCGGTTCCAGATCGGGGTGGTCGGCGGCGTCGTCGAGCGCGGCCAGCAGGCGGGACCACCCGGCGGCGAGGTCGACGGCGAACCACGGTCTCCCGGCCGGCGGCTGCGGTCGCAGCCACGCGTGCAGGTCGTCGTGCCCGGGGATGCCCGCGGTGTGTTCCAGGGCCGCGGTGGGGGAGTCGACCCAGGTGAACCGGGGTCGCCCACGGCCCTGCCGCAGATAGAAGCGGGTCAGAATGTGTTCGGCGGTGGCCCGGTCGGCGGGCCCGGTGGCGAGTCCCACCTCGAGCCAGTCGGCGCGCCACGCGGCGGCCCGGTGCCAGTGATCGAGGACTGCGGCGGCGCCCCTGCGCCGCGCGGTGGCGGTCAACGCGCGAGGGCGCGCACGCCCTTTCGGTCAGCGGTCATCATGCGCACACGATGACCCATGATCGCCGGCGCCGCAACCCCAATTTGGCCGGTCACCGCCGCCGGTGGGTGCCGGGCGGGCGGTACAGCCTGCACTACCGGCGCGGCGGCGGGGCCGGGCCGCAGGCGGTATCGACCACAGTGGAACCCACGGGCAGGCTCAGGAGGTCCGTCCCACCACGTCCGGGGAGCCCGCCTTGACCACCACTCGTCACCGACCGCATCCACTCACCGCGCCGCCGCGGCGCCGCCGCGTGGCCGTCCTGGCGGCGCTCGCGACCGCGTCCGCCGGTCTGGCGCTCGCCGGCCCGGTGCCGGCCGCCCGCGCCCAGGCGCACCCGGACGCGGTGCAGCAGGATCTGCACCGTCTCGTCGGCGCGGACAGGTTTCCCGGCGCCCTGGCCGCGGTCCGGGACCGGCACGGCCGGACCCGCCACTACACGGCCGGTGTCGGCGATCTGCGCACCGGCGCCGAGGTGCCGGTCAACGGCCGGGTACGGATCGGCAGCGGCAGCAAGATGTTCACCGCCGTGGTCGTGCTGCAACTCGTCGGTGAGGGGAAGGTCGGCCTGGACACCGCGGTCGAGACGTACCTGCCGGGCGTGCTGCGCGGCGCGGGCGTCGACCCGGCCGCGATCACGGTGCGCCACCTGCTGCAGCACACCAGCGGGCTGCCCGACTACACCGAAAGGATGTTCACCGGCGTCGCCGACTACTTCCCGTACCAGCACAGATATCTCGAACCCCGCGAACTCCTCGATCTGGCCCGCGCCGTGGACGCCGGGCCGGCCGGCGGCGGGTTCGCGTACAGCAACACCAACTTCGTGCTGGCCGGCCTGATCGCCCAGCGGGTCACCGGCCGCCCGCTGAGCGAGTTGGTCACCACCCGGATCATCGACCGGATCGGCCTGCGCGACACGTACGTCCCGGAGGTCGGTGAGCAGGGCATCCGCGGCCGGCACCCGAAGGGTTACGTGCGCGAACCGGTCAGCGACGAACTGCGCGACTTCACCGAGATGGATTCCGGTTGGGGCTGGGCGGCCGGTCAGCTCGTGTCCACCCCGCAGGATGTCAACACGTTCCTGCGGGCCCTGCTGACCGGGAAACTGCTCGGGCCGGCCCAGCTCGGCCAGATGCGCACCACCGTCGACATGGGCGACGGCGGGCGGTACGGCCTCGGCCTGATGGAGATCCCGCTGAGCTGCGGCGGCGTGGCCTGGGGCCACGGCGGTGTGATCCCGGGTTACTCGGTGCACAACGGCGCCACCGACGAAGGGCGTGCGGTCACCGTCGCGCTCACGACGACCGGAGGTTCGCTGAAGGACCAGACCGTCGACCCCGACGGTGTCTTCGACGCCGCGCTGTGCGCGCACCGGGCGGGGTCAGGCGGGCTCCGGTAGGTCCTCCGACCAGACGGCCAGCCGGTTGCTGACGTCCGCCACCCCGGCCACCTGCCACACGATCTGGTGCACCTGGGCACGCATCGCCGGGTCGGGTACGCCGCCCTCCAGCATCACGACGCGGTTCTGGACCTCCACGACGATGTGGTGTCCGACCGGGGACAGGTCCGCCCGGAGGCGGGCGGCCACCCGGACCGCGAGGTCTTGGTCGGCCTCGGTCGGCGGCCGGGGAACCCGGTAGTACTGCGGGAACCGGGTGTCGTCGAACGGTTGGCGAGGCATGATCCTGGCTCCTGGGATGGTGGCGAGCATGCGGGCCCGGTGTACGAGCCGCCGATGCGTCCACTGTTCCGCCCCACGACGCGGACCGGGCACGACCCTGAACCAGGGACGTCGCCCGCAGTGACAGCGACGGAGGTAGATGTAACCGGCTCCGGGGGGCGGGAAACGTACCGGCCCCGGGAAACTGGGCCGAGCGCCGGTGGGAGACCGTGGTGGTCTCGCACCGGCGCTGCGGGTCGGCGGCACGGTCAGGCGTCGCTGCGGGACAGGCGCCAGGCGGCCGCGATGGCGGCGAGAACGACGTAACCGGCGAAGACGGCCAGCCCGGCGTACGGGGCGAGGGTGTCGGGAGCCTGCGTGACGGCGGCCGCGGCGTTGCCCGAACTGCCGGGAAAGTACCGAAGAGCGCCCTGCCACGAGTCGGGGAGCATGAGCCCGACGATGTTGTCGAACAGGAACAGCCCGCCGAAGACCGTGGTGACCGCGCCCGCGGTGGAGCGCAGCAGCGCACCGAACGCGATGCCGAGCAGGCCGGAGCCGGTCAACAGCACGGCCGTGTTGACCACCGCCCGGGCCACGCCGGCGTCGGACCAGGAGGCGGCGCCGTCGCCGATCAGGGCCTGCCCGCCGGTGAAGGCGATCGCGGTGGCGACCAGGCCGGTGACGAACGTGACGGCGGAGAACACGGCGATCTTGGCCCACAGCATCGGCAGGCGCCGGGGTACGGCGCTCAGCGTGGAGCGGATCATGCCGGTGCCGTACTCGCCGGCCATGAACAGCACGCCGAGGGTGCCGAAGGCGAGCTGGGCGAACATGACCCCGCCGAGGCTGGCGTCGGCGGCGCCGAGGCGGTCGTCGCCGATGCTCCCGCCGGAGGCGCTGACCGACGCGGTGATCAGGCCCACGCCGACCAGCAGGGCGACGCCGGCGGCCAGGGACAGCACGGTGGAGCGCAGCGACCAGAACTTGATCCATTCGGAGTGGATCACACGGGCCTGGGTCACCCGGAGTGGTTGGATCTTGCCGTTCAGTGCGGTGCTCATCGGTTGACTCCCGTCGGGACGTATTCGACGGCGTCCCTGGTCAGTTCCATGAACGCCTCCTCCAGGGACGGTTTCTGCACGCTCAGTTCGTGCAGGGTGATGCCGGCGGCCGCGGCGCATTCACCGATCTGGTCGGCCTCCAGGCCGGTGACCTCGAACGCGCCGCGTTCCGTGCTGGTGACCGTGACGCCCGGCCCGGTGATGAGTTCGTGCAGCTGGGCGGCGCGCGGGGAGCGCACCCGCACGACGTCGCCGGCCGCCTGGTCGATGAACCCGGCGACGGACATGTCGGCGATCAGCCGGCCCCGGCCGACGACGATCAGGTGTTCGGCGGTCAGCGCCATCTCGCTCATCAGGTGCGAGGAGACGAACACGGTGCGGCCCTCGGCGGCGAGGCTCCGCATGAGCTGCCGGATCCAGAGGATGCCCTCCGGGTCGAGACCGTTGACCGGCTCGTCCAGGATCAGCACCTCGGGGTCGGCGAGCAGCGCGGAGGCGATGCCGAGGCGCTGACCCATGCCGAGGGAGAACGCACCGGCGCGCCGGCGGGCGACCTCGCGCAGGCCCACGATGTCGATGACCTCGTCGACACGCGAGCGCGGCACGCCGGTGGTGGCGGCCATCGCGCTCAGGTGGTGATAGGCGGACCGGCCGGTGTGTACGGCCTTCGCGTCGATCAGCGCACCGACCTGCTGGATCGGTGCCCGGTGCGCGGCGTAGGGGCGGCCGTTGACGGTGGCCGTACCCGAGGTGGGTTTGTCCAGGCCGAGGATCATCCGCATGGTGGTGGACTTGCCGGCGCCGTTGGGTCCCAGGAAGCCGGTGACGATGCCCGGCTTGACGGTGAAGGTGAGGTGGTCGACGGCGGTCCGGCCGCCGAAGCGCTTGGTGAGTTCGTGTACCTCGATCATGCCCACCACGATGATCCATCGCGGGGTTCCGCCGCGTCGTCGTCACGTGGGCCGCTGCGGTACACCAGCGGCGGTAGCGCGGGGCGGCGGTTACCGCGGTGAGACGACGCGACGGTCTCCGGTCCGCGCGTACCGTACGGTCATGGCCGTGCCAAGATCGCCCTGGCGACGACTCCACGCCGCGGCGGCGCGCGTGCCGCTGCTGGTCGACGCGGCACTGGGCCTGGCGCTGGCCACCTTCGGCCTGGTCGTCGCGGTCGCCGGGCCGCCCGGTGAGGCGCCGGCCGGACTGGACGGCCCCGCCGTGCTCGCCGCGGTGCTGACGGCGACGGCGGTGACGCTGCGCGGCCGGTGGCCGGCCGCCGGCATCGTCGTGCTCACGCTCGTCGCGGTCGTCCTCCTGGCGACCGGAGGGGAACAGCCGATCCTGATCGCGGCGCTGTTCTTCTCGTTCTACACGTACGCGGGCACCGCCACCCGGCGCGCGCTCGGGTGGACGACCGGCGGGGTCTCCGCCGTGCTGTACGTCGCCAGTGTGCTGTGGGGCGGTGGCCAGTGGTGGTCACCGCAGAGCATCGGCGTCGTCGCCTGGATCGGGATGGCCGCGGCCATCGGTGACGCCATCCGGAGCCGGCGGGCGTACATCGCGGAGGTCGAGCACCGGGCGGACCGCGCCGAGGCGACCCGGGAGCAGGAGGCTCAGCGCCGGGTTGCCGAGGAACGGTTGCGCATCGCCCGGGAACTGCACGACGTGATGGCCCACCACATCGCGGTGATCAAGGTGCAGGCGTCCGGCGCGAAGCACATCCTGCACCACCGGCCGGAGCAGGTCGGGCCGGCGCTCGACCACATCAGCCGGGCGTCGGACGCGGTGCTCACCGAGATCGCCGCGGTGCTGGGACTGTTGCGCGGCACCGCCGACGCGACCGACCCGGACGGCGACGCCACCGAACCGACGCGCGGGCTCGCCCGGCTGGCCGGACTGCTCGACGACCTCGCGGCGAGCGGCCTCCGGGTCGATCACCGTCAGATCGGCGCGGCCCGTCCGCTGCCGGCCGTGGTGGATCTGGCGGCCTACCGGATCGTGCAGGAGGCGCTCACCAACGCGCAGAAGTACGGCGACCGCACCGCCGAACTCACCCTCGCCTACGACGACGACGGCGTCACGCTGACCGTCACCAACCGGATCCGCGGCGACGCGCCCCGGACCGGGTCCAGTCTCGGCCTGATCGGGATGCGCGAACGCGCGCTGGCCGCCGGCGGCACCGTGACCGCCGCACCGAGCACCCCGAACGTCTTCACCGTACGGGCGATCCTGCCCACGACCACGAAGGTACCGACGTGACGATCCGCCTGCTGCTCGCCGACGACCAGCCGCTCATCCGCGCGGGTTTCCGGATGTTCGTCGACCCGGAACCGGATTTCGAGGTCGTCGGGGAGGCCGGGACCGGCCGCGAGGCCGTGGAACTGGCCCGCACCGCCCGCGCCGACGTGGTGCTCATGGACATCCGCATGCCGGACATGGACGGCATCGAGGCCACCCGTCGCATCGCCGCGTCGGACGATCTCGCCGGGGTGCGCGTCCTGGTCCTGACCACGTTCGAGAACGACGACAACGTGGTGCTGGCGTTGCGCGCGGGCGCTAGCGGGTTCCTCGGCAAGCAGGTCGAACCGGCGGACCTGATCCACGCGGTACGGGTGGTCGCGGCCGGCGAGGCGCTGCTGTCGCCGACGGCCACCCGCGGGCTGATCAGTCATTTCCTCACCCAGCCCTCGACCGTCGCGCTGCCCGAGGCGCCCGCGCTGGGCGCCCTGTCCGACCGCGAGCGGGAAGTGCTCACGCTGGTCGCGCTCGGGCTGTCGAACGACGACATCGCCGCCCGCCTGTACCTGTCGCCGCTGACCGTCAAGACCCACGTCAACCGGACGATGACCAAGCTGGGGGTCCGCGACCGGGCGCAGCTGGTCGTCCTGGCGTACCAGAGCGGTCTGGTGCGGGCCGGCGAGCCGCAGCCCTGAGTCTCAGACCGGGACCGACTCGGATCCGCTGGTCAGGTCGCTGCTGGGGACGGTGTGGGTGCCCGGTCCGGAGTCGAGGCGGACCAGGTAGTCGGTGGGCGGGCCGGTCCGTGCCCAGCGGGCGCCGACGACCGTGCCCGGGCGGTCGCCGACCTGTACCCGGGTGCCCGGCGGGTGACCGTCGTACGGTTCGACCAGGAGCGCGTCCAGGATCTGCCGCGCGCCGTCGACCGAGCCGCGCAGGCTGGTGGAGCGGAGTTCCCGCCCGAGGGTGAGCGCGGCGTCGCGGAACCACCGGTCGGTGGCGTCCTCCCCGGCGGCGAGCGCGGCGTCCACCCGTACCCACAACTGCCACCGGTCCTGGTCGAGCAGGTGCCGGGCGGCGCGGTCGACGGCGGCGCAGGGGATGTCGACGGCGGCCTCCTCGCCGAGTTCGGCGGCCCAGTCGAGTTCGTCGCGCGGCGGCAGCAGGTGTGGCGTCTCGTGCGCGAGGACGGCGTACAGCATGGCGAGGGTCGTCTCGCGGCCGTCGCCGGTGTAGAGCGGGCCGATCCCGGCGGTGGCGCGCAGCGGCGGGAACCGCCCGACCAGGTGTGCGGCGCGCCCGAGCGGGAGGTCGGCGGCCAGCCGGGTGTCGCGGACCCGGCCGTTGAACGTGCGGTGTTCGCGCGCAGCGAACATCCACGCCCGGTGCTCGTCGCCGCCGACCGGGAAGCGCGGGCGCCGGTCGCCGTCCGGCGCCGGATTCCGGTCCTTGAGCAGGCGGGCGGCGACCGAGTAGGCCACGCCCAGCTCCGCGGCGAGGGCCCGGATCGCGCGTCGGCGGGCCCGGTCGGGTACGGATCGTCGGCTGCGGGTTCCGTTCATCGTGGTCCTCCCGCGCTCATCGTAGGGCCAATCCGCGGTACTCTGTGGGGGCAGCGCGCCTGCACGAGCGTAGCGAGGTCCCCCACGCGGACCGCGCGTCAACGCCAAGAGGCTTCGACTCAGCGCACGCCACTCCTGTCCGTTTCCGCGCGTCCGCGCGTGTCTCCTTGGGCGGGGTGCGTGGGGCTCCGCTGCGAGGATGTGAGTGTCGTGTTCGAGCGGTTCACCGACCGTGCCCGACGGGTTGTCGTCCTGGCTCAGGAAGAGGCCCGGATGCTCAACCACAACTACATCGGGACAGAGCACATCCTGCTCGGCCTGATCCACGAGGGCGAAGGCGTTGCCGCGAAGGCTCTGGAGAGCCTCGGCATCTCCCTCGAGGGGGTCCGGCAGCAGGTTGAAGAGATCATCGGCCAGGGTCAGCAGGCGCCGAGCGGGCACATCCCGTTCACCCCGCGCGCCAAGAAGGTGCTGGAGCTGTCGCTGCGTGAGGCGTTGCAGCTGGGCCACAACTACATCGGCACGGAGCACATCCTGCTCGGGCTGATCCGGGAGGGCGAGGGCGTCGCCGCCCAGGTGCTGGTCAAACTGGGTGCCGGTCTCGACCGGGTCCGCGAGCAGGTGATCCAGCTGCTGTCGGGCTACCCGGGCAAGGAGCCCGGTCCGGCCGCGTCGGCCGCGGCTCCGCCGACGTCCGCGGTCCTCGACCAGTTCGGCACGAACCTGACGCAGACCGCCCGGGAGGGCAAGCTCGACCCGGTCATCGGCCGGGAGAAGGAAATCGAGCGGGTGATGCAGGTGCTGTCCCGGCGGCTGAAGAACAACCCGGTGCTGACCGGCGAACCGGGCGTGGGCAAGACCGCTGTGGTGGAGGGCCTGGCGCGGGCGATCGTCAAGGGCGAGGTGCCGGAGACGCTGAAGGACAAGCAGGTGCACACGCTGGATCTGGGTTCCCTGGTCGCCGGCTCCCGCTACCGCGGTGACTTCGAGGAGCGCCTGAAGAAGGTGCTCAAGGAGGTCGGTACCCGCGGCGACATCATTCTGTTCATCGACGAGGTGCACACCCTGGTGGGTGCGGGTGCCGCCGAGGGGGCGATCGACGCGGCGTCCATCCTCAAGCCCATGCTGGCCCGGGGTGACCTGCAGCTGATCGGGGCGACGACCTCCGACGAGTACCGCAAGTTCATCGAGAAGGACAAGGCGCTGGAGCGCCGGCTCCAGCCGATCCAGGTGCACGAGCCGACGTTGGCGCACTCCATCGAGATCCTCAAGGGCCTGCGGGACGCGTACGAGGCGCACCACCGGATCAGCATCACCGATGCCGCGCTGGTGGCGGCGGCGACGTTGGCCGACCGGTACATCTCGGACCGGTTCCTGCCGGACAAGGCGATCGACCTGATCGACGAGGCGGGT
>NZ_JAIWNC010000033.1 GCF_020216025.1 Jidongwangia harbinensis
CAACCACCGCCGACGCCACTCAGCACTGGGCTACCGCAGCCCCGCCGACTACGAACGAACCCTGGAAACCGTTACGCTGCAGCAGAGCGCGGCATAACCCGGTGTCCACATCCCGGGGGGAAGCTCAGTTCCGGTGTCGGTCTCCCGTAGCTGCCGATCCTGTCCCAGGATGCCAGCTTTCAGGAACGCCTTCACCAGGGTCAGCACGCGCTTGTCCGCGATGCGTGCCCGCGCTCGGTCCATCAGGGCCGGATGCGAGATTTCATCGAAACACGCCGTGATATCGCCTTCGACCACCCACTCGTAGGAGTGACTGGCAAGCATGCGAGCCTCGGCGATTGCGTCGTGTGCCCGGCGCCCGGGGCGGAACCCTTAGGAACACGGGAGGAAGTCCGCCTCGAATATCGGCTCCAACACCAGTTTCCGGGATGCCTGGACCACCCGGTCGGCTGTGGTGGGGATGCCCAGCCGACGCAGCTTGCCGCCCGTCTTCGGGATCATCCTCTCCCGGACCGGAACCGGTTGGAAGCTGCGCTGTTTCACCTGCTGGCGCAGCTGGGCGAGGAACACCTCGACCCCTTGCTCGGCCTCGATGTAGCGGGCGGTCTTGCCGTCCACTCCGGCCGTGCGCGACCCTTTGTTCCCCCGCACCCGATCCCACGCCACCACGAGGAAGGCGGGATCGGCGACGAGATTGTAGAGATCATCGAACCGGTGCTGAGGGTCACCGGTCGCCCATCGGTGCAGCTTGGTTTGGATCTCCAGTACCCGGTGCTCGGCCGTCAGGAACGACGGCCATATCAGCTCCGGTGCGTCGGTATTCACCAACGGCCTCCTGACATTCCAGTGTCCTTGCTGCTGACTTGCTGGTCTCCTTCGCCATGTGCGCCGCTCTCCGGCGCTCGGACTACTACGAGACCTCCGTCCCACCCCATGGCCCTCGGTCGGCAACGGACCTGCCCGCCGCCCGGCTGGAGGCCGGGCGGGTAGGGCGACCCGAGGTGGTTCCCACGTTCACCACGCGATCGATCGGTCAGGGCGGCGTCCAGCTCTACTCCGGCAACATCCCCGCGGCTACGCCGCATACATTCACCACGGTCACCCAACCTGCGTCCGAGGGCGTCGGCCGGGAGGCGGCTTCTCCGCAAAACAGGAACCGCGCGCTGCGTCCGGCCCAGATCCACCAGGTTCGAGCCGGTACTACGCTTACGGAGCTTCAACCACTGGTTCACTCTCGTTACACCTTCTGACCTCGCTTGCCGAACCCGGACCGTCTGGCAGTTCCGATCCGTCTCGGCGTTGTCGGGGCTGCTTTCCACCCTCCCCGGCGTTCCCCGGCTCAGGCTGCCCCCAGCTTCACTTCGCTACTGCGACAGCGAAGAGGTGGTGGTCTCTCACCTCCACTCGATCGTGCAGCGCCTCGTGGCGCACTTTGCGGTCGTAGTAGGCCCGGCTGGCCGGGTCGGCAAGTGCGGCGAACGCGGACAGGAAGAACGCGCGTTTCAGCTGCTTGTTACCGCTCTTGGGTGGGTGCTCACCGCGGATGCTGGTGCCCGAGCGGCGGGTCACCGGGGCGAGTCCGGCGTAGGCGGCCAGGTGCCCGGAGGTGGGAAACGCGGCGACATCGCCGACTTCGAGCAGGATCCGGGCTGCGGTCCTGACCCCGACACCAGGCATCGAGATCAGGACCTCGGCAAGAGGGTGAGCATCAAGCGTCTCCTCAACTTGGCCGGCGACCTGGTCGCGTTGTTTGAGCAGCTCCCCCAGGCTGTCCGCCAGCTTCGGCAAGATGGTCTCGGCCGCGATGGTGCCGGGAACGACCACCGTCTGGGCGTCCAGAGCGGTGAAGATCTGCTCGACGAGGCGGACACCCATGCGGGGTGCACGCGGTTTGACGATCTCGGCGAGTTTCGCCCGGCCCGCCTTGCGCAGCCCGGCCGGGCCACCGCACCGCGACAACGCTTCGAGGACGGCCGGGTGCTGGACTTTCGGGCCCAGGACCCGTTCCAGGGGCGGGTGGATCTGGGTGAGCAGACCGCGGATCCGGTTGCTGATGCGGGTCACCTCACCGGCGAGGTCGTCGTCGTAGCCGACCAGCATCTCCAGCTCGGCGAGGGTGTCATCGCCGGCGTCTACCCGGCGCAGGGTGTGCGGCAAGGTGCGGGCGGCGTCGGCGATCACGTAGGCGTCGCGGGCGTCGGTCTTCGCGGTGCCCGGGTGCAGGTCAGCGAGTCGGCGCATGACCAGGCCGGGCAGGTAGGCGATCTGGTGCCCGCACGCTCGGGCGACCGCGACCGGCAGCGCGCCGATCGAGGCGGGCTGGTCGACCACGGCCAGGATCCGGCCGTGCCGGCCGAGTTTGTCGAACAGTTTCCGCAGCCCAGCCTCAGTATTCGGCAACGCCGCGTCGTGCAGCCGTTTGCCCGCCGGATCCAGCGCGACCGCGTGATGATCGGTCTTCCCGACGTCCAAGCCCAGGAACACGCCGTACTGGTTGTGCACGCTTTCGTCTCCCGCGATGTCCATCATGGGCTCGGCCGCTGGTCCGAGCGTCGGACTGCCAGCAGCCACGTTACGGAGAGACCTACCCAGGATCGGGTGGCCGGGTCCCTATCAGCGGTCCGCCGACGCACCCGGCCCGGCGACAACACCCCCCGGATCATGCGTACGACAGGGGCAGTAAGTCATACCGGACCGAGCGACCGAGCAGTCCCCGGCTGGGGACGATCAAAAAGGTAACGGGTTGTATCGGCTGGCGCGTGGCGATGATTCCCGTCCGGTTGAGGGGGAGCGGGAGGCGAAGTCGGTGTCGGCGGAGGAGACGTTCGACGTCGACGTGAGCGATCCGGTGCGGTTGAACCGGGAGGTCGAGCTGCTCGCGGCCCGGGTGGGCGGGCGGCTTCGCACCGGTGGGGTGTCCGGCCGCACGGTCAGTATCAAAGTGCGTCACCATGACTTCACCACTATCACCCGGTCTACGACGCGGGAGCAGCCCACCGACGATGCGCGGTTGGTCGCCCAGTTGGCCCGCCGGTTGCTCGCCGGCGTCGACACCTCCGCCGGGGTGCGGCTGCTCGGGGTCGCGGTCACCACTCTGGCCGACTTCGCGCAGGACGAGCTGTTCACCAGCACCACGCCTGCCGAGTCCGAGCCGGCCGCAGACGTGGCCGGGGAGGAGGCGGAGCCGGTCGGGGTCGAGGACCCGGTGGCCGTCGGGTGGCGGCCTGGGCAGGACGTCCGCCACGACCGTCATGGGTCGGGCTGGGTGTGGGGCCGGGGCCTGGGCCGGGTCACCGTGCGGTTCGAGGGACCCACCACGCCGCCCGGACCGGTACGCACCCTTCGCCGCCGATGATCCGCACCTGCACCCCGCCGACCCGCCGGATTGGACCGCACTAGCAGATCAACAGGGATGATTCGCGGGCCGTAGCCCTGCGTCTCGCCGGACGTGGCTCCTGCGAATGCACGACGGCGTTCGCAAGAGCCATGCGAAGGAGGTTTGCGTGGCCTCGCCCGCGAGGTTGGTCAGCGCGCCTTGTGGAACGCTTCGACGACCGAGCTGGGGATGCGACCTCGTTCGGAAACCTCGTAGCCGCTTTGGTGGCCCCTTCCCGGATGGCCTGATTCTGGTCTCGGTTCGCCCGCCCGGACGGTGCGGCGCCGGCACCGCGGGACGAAATGCGGCCGCCATTTCTGCGGCCGACCCGCGACGCGACCGTCAGGTACGGGTCGAGCGCCTTGCGGAGCTTCCCGGCGTTCTTCTCCGACAGATCGATGGTGTAGTTCACGCCGTCGAGACCGAACTCCACCGTGCGGTCCGCCTCGCTGCCGTCGAGGTCGTCGGTCAGTAAGGTCACAATCTGCTTCGTCATGGTGTGGGCACCCCCGAAGAGTCATGAGGCATCCCGTGAATGCCTCCACTGGAATAGATCTCCGTGACGCTGCGCCCGGCCAGCCGCTGCTCGTACATCCACCGCACGTGCTTTGCGGTCACCGGGTCAGCAGCGAGTCGATGCCGGCGCCGTCCCCATCCGGCGTGCTGCGGGTTCGGGTGCGGACCCGCATCCTCGAGGCGGTACCCGTAGGGTGGGCGGACGCCCACGAACCGGCCCTCCTGCACCACCTGGACCCGCATTGCCTCGCTGACTCGGAACCGGCTTTTGAGGACCTCGGAGCGGGCGCGGTGCCCGAGCAGCATGACGAAGGCCCGATGCACCGGGTCGCTGTGGTCGTAGGGGCCGGCGAGTTCTGGCAGCCACAGCGTGATGTTGTGCCGTTGGAAGAACGGTGCCAGCCGTAACAGTTGCCGACCGCTGAACGCCCGATCGAACTCGCCGACCACGATCGCGTCGAAGTCCCGGTCCGGCCGGGTGATTGCCTGTAGCAGGGCGCGGGCTTGAGGGCGTGCGTGCCAGTCGAGACTGCGGGAAGGCCGGGATCGAAGAACTCCCGCACGATCGTGCCGGTCCCGGCGATGGTGCGTTCGCCGCTGTGCCGCTGCCACCGGTACGAGGTGGTGCTCTCCTGCCGATCCGGGGTCGAGACCCGTCCGTAGAACGCGAACCGCAGCAGCACTACGCAGGACGCAACGTCAGGCTTGGATGTGGCGGAGGTGGCGGTGTACAGCCACTGCTGGGAGGCTGCCGGGTGCTGAAGCAGCCACGATGAAGGTTATGGCCTTTCGTAGAACCGGTTCGCGAGACCATAGTGGAAGGTGGTCTGGCGTCGGGGGGCCGGGACGAGCGGGCGACGATCGATGGCGTCCGCGGTCACCGTCGGCGGAGTCTTCCGATGCGGACTGCCGCAGACGAGTTCCGCGAGTGCCGAGCCCGATACGCCAAGGTACAGAGTCAAGCTGCAAGCGCTGGCCACAGCGCAACGGCTCAATCAGCCGGGTACGGCGAAGTTTTGGGTCCACACCAGCACGCCCCGCTTGTCGTCGGCGACACCGACCCCGATCTGCGTGTACTCGGGGCCGAGGATGTTGGCCTTGTGCCCCCGGCTGTGCATCCAGGCCGTCATGACCTGCCGGGCGTTCTCATGCCCCCACGCGATGTTCTCGCCGACGAGCGCGAAGACGTACCCGGTCAGCGCCACCCGGTGCCCCGCCGTCGTGCCCTCCGGCGAGTGGTGGCTGAAGTAGCCGCGGGCCGCCATGTCCGCCGAATGTGCCCGGGCGGCCTCGGCCAGCAGCGGGTCCGTGGTGAGCCGCGGGAGGCCCGCCTTGCGCCGTTCCTCGTTGACGATGCTCGCAACTCGGCGCTCCAGGTCGACGCGGATCAGGGAACGCATGGTGCGTTTCGAACGAACCAGATCCCGGCTAAGCGGAGGCTCGTGCACACCTCAAAGTGCACGACCGTCCGGTGAGGACTGGCACCGTACCGGCCGGGGGCGGGATGCAGCAGCAGGGTGCGTGCGCGGCGGCTGGTGAGTTCGTGGTCGTACCGGGTGCGGCCCGCCGCGGGACCGCTGTGGTCGTCCCAGTGCCGGACCCAGCCGTGGCTGCCCCGGAGCTGCCACATCACCGTACGAGCCGGCGCGGAGACGTCCCAGCCCCAGGTGAAGGCCTCGACCGCCGTCATCGGCGGAGTCCCGGAACGGTCTGGAAGCGGCTCGCGGCGGCCGCGCCCACCCGGGTGAAGGTCCCGGCCCTGCCGGCCCGTTCCATCGCCCGGCTGAGCGAGTTGAGGGCGAGGTCGTCTAACGGCACCCGGCCGCGGTCCGGCTCGTCGGCGGCCAGTTCGCGCAGCAGCAGCCGGCCGCGCACCCCCGGGCCGGGCAGTACGGCGTCCAGCACCTTGAAGCTGGTGCCGGGCAGGAACACCACCCGCGACTCGGCCCAGTGGTCGTCGTCGGGCTCGAGCAGCCGGGTCCGCCGGGCGGTCATCGACCAGATCAGCACGTCGACGTCGCCGAGGAGGTTCAGCGGCGGATCGGTGAGCGCGTGCGTGAACCCCCAGTCGGTGAGCACGCCGCGGTCGCGGATCCGCGCGACGTCTTCGGCCGGCAGCTCGGCCACCAGCGAGGTGGCGCCGCGGTGCGAGGGCAGGCGGCGTAGGCCGGCGGCGACGCATCGGGCGAACGGGACCTGCGGGCCCACGTCACCGTCGCGGAGGGCCTCGTCGAGACGGTCACCCACCGCGGACAGATACAGGCGTACGGCCACCGCGTCGACCATCGTCTCGGGAGCGGCCTGGAACCCGGGGTGCTCCGACAGTACCCGCGACACCGAACTCGCCGCGGCGTCGAACTCCCCGCTGAGCGCTCCGCGCAGCCATGCCCGTTCCTCGGCGAGCCCGGCAGGGGTGGGCAGGCCCCGCGCGTCGGGATCGGGCTCGACCTGGAAGCCCATCGGGTCCCGCGGCCGGGCCCGGTCCAGCGCGACCAGGACGCGCTCCGCGGTGTCCGGGGGCGGCACCGGGGGCTCGCTGTGCCGCCGAGGGCGGTGGGCCGTCGGTGCGACGCGAAACGGCAGCGCGTTCTCGTCCGGTTCCCGGGCTTGCGGCATCGGGACGGGATCCGCGGCGTGCGGCGGTGCGGCGGGCTCAAGCCGGGCCCGGTTCGGCGCCGCAGAGAGGACCGCCGGCGAGACCGGAGCGACGGGCTCCTCCCAGAGCGGGCTTTCCGCGACACGGCCGGCTCCCGGCGGGGGGAGAACGCGCGAGGGAAGGTCATGGGTCTCGGGCGCCTTAGGCGCCGAAGCGGGAGCGGGAGCGGACTGCATATTCCCGCCGGCGCGGCCCCGAGGGCCGGAACCCAGCGACTTGACCTCGGGCGCCGGCACTGCGAGGCCGGTCACCTCCCCGGCGGGCGGCGCGACGGCGGCCAGCGCCTCGTCAAGGGCCAGGTCGGCGGCGCTGAAGCGGTAGGTCAGGCCGTCGGTCAGCTCGCCGGCCGCCGAGGCGACCCGCGGGGTGGCGGGTACCAGCGCGGAGGCGAGGTGCAGCGTGCAGCGGTCGCGGGTGGCGGGGTCGAGCCGGGCGGCGAGGTCCTCGGCGAGTTCGCGCAGTCTCGCCACCCGGGCGGGCTCCGCGTCGTCGACGATCAGCGCGTGGTGCCGGGGGTTCGCGACGCGGGCGCGGATGCGGTCGGCGTACCGGGGGACGGCCGCGTCGCGCAGCCACAGTCCGGATTGGACGATCTCGACCACGGCATCGTCGGCGTAGCGGTAGACGCGCGGGCCGGCCGCCTCGCCGAGCATCGTCGGCGCGCGGTAGCTGAGGATCTGCGGCAGGGGGGTGGGCAAGTTCGCTCCGGCACGCGGCAGGTAGCCCAGCTCGCGGACGAGGACTTGCCAGCCCAGGGCGCCGTCGTCGTCGACGGTGTGGATGCGGGGGCGTTCGGGTTTGCCCACCGGTACGCCAGTGAAGCAGGCGATCCGCGTCTCCAGCAGATCGGCGAGGGCCTGGCCCAGCACCTCCCCCTCGGGCAGCTGCACGGGTCCGTACTGGACGAAGCGCGCCTGGCCCCGGCCCTCGCCGCCGATGGCGCGCCAGAACCGGGCCACGTCGTCGAGCGGCAGCGGAGGGGTCCCGGGACAGCCCAGCACGACGGTGAAGGCGTGCGGCTGGCACGGTACGGACGACGCCAGCATCTGCCAGTGCGCGCGTACCGAGGCATCGTCCCGTCCGTCCCGGATCCACACGCCGGCCGGCAGCGGCTCGACGGCGCCGTGGGCGCTGGTGGGCAGGAACTCGGCGGCGGCCACGTCCCAGTCCGGGCGGGGATAGCGCTTCGCCTCCCAGCGCGGCGGCCGTCTCGGGTTGTACCGCAACCAGCCGCTGCCCTCGGCGGCGTGCACGAAGAGCGTTCCGGAGGAACCGCGGATCATCTGACCGTACGGCGCCACGACGGGGCAGCCGAGGCGGTCGGACAGCCACTGCCCGGCGAGGACAGAGGTGTCCTGGCGGGCACCGCAGACGATTAGCCGGATGCCACCGCGGCGGCGCCTGTGCAGGGCACCCGCCACCGACTCCCAGATGCCGGCGGGCAGGTCGTCGTGCAGGTCGAGGACGACGATCTCGTTCTCCGCGTCGTGCGCCACGGCCAGCGCCAGGGACTGCGCCTCGGAGCTGATCCGTTCGCGGGCGTGCAGGACGAGCGCATTGCCGACGGTGTGCTTGCCGATCGTGACGGTGGGCGCCGAGCCGCGCATCTCGTCAGATCATGCCGGCGCGCAGCGCGTACGCGACCGCGTGCGAACGGTTGCGCAGCTTGAGCCGGTGGGTTGCGCCGTAGATCACGTTCTTCACCGTCCGCTCGGAGTAGCACAGCTCGCCGGCGATCTCGTTGGTGTCCAGGCCGTCGGCCATGAGGCGGAGCATGTCGACCTCACGGGGGGTGAGGTCGGAGGCGTTGAGGCCGTTCGGGGTGAGCACGTCGCGCCGCAGCCGCTCGATGTGCTTCAGCAGTTCCCCGACGAGGTTCGAGGGCATGACGCCGCCGCCCTTGGCCGCGGTCAGGACGCTCTGCACGAGCCACTCGGCGGTGACGGTGACCCGGGGCAGGATCGCGACGACCCGGCACTCGACCGCGGTGAGCAGATCGCTCTCGGTGATCTCGTTGATGATGAGTACCACCGGGGGGCCGATCTCGGCCGCCGAGCGGCGCAGCGTCGCGACTACATCGGTGTTGAGCCGGTCACAGGAGACGACGAGGACCTTGGCCTTGGCGCGCGCACTGCTGCGCAGCAGTGTCAGCTCCGGCCGAGACTGCAGATAGCTCGCGATGCCGGCCTGACTGAGCGGGTCGGAAGCCTGCAGGGCAACCCGAACCTGTTCCACTACTGCCTCCGCTTTGATCGTCATGGCGGGGCAAGTATGGCGGAAGCACCATCAGAAGGTCTCCACGCCTTCTCCAGATTGCCTGAATCTCGTGAAGGTCTGGACATCAGCGCAGGTCATCGCCGATCAATACGACTGATGGCCCCGCGCGAACCGGGTCGATGACCAGGCGACCCTCGGCGGCGAGCGTCAGGGAAGCTCGCCGGCGAAGGGCGCTGACGATTCTGCATCAGGCGGCACCCCGGAAATCCACCAGGCACGGCGGCCCATCGGAAGGCATCGCGCGCCGGAATGCCCTGGCGGCCAGCCTTCCTTGCCCGCGGCTCCGCCGGCTACTGATCAGTAAGACCGTGGACGGGGGCTGCTGGCCAACTTGCGAGGTGCTCAAGACTCGGCGTCGACAAGGGTGATGCGGCCCTCGTCGACGCCGATCAGTTTGTCGTCCGAAGCCTTGCTGCTGAACGTCGGATGGAATCCGCCGGTCATCCCGTACACCTCGCCGGTGAACCCGAACTGGCGCAAGCGGACCAGGAAGTCATACCCGGCGCCGCCCGGACCGTGCTGCGCTGAGGTGCGGGAGCCGAGGAGCACGATTACGGACCCCAGACCCGAGCGGGAACTGTGCAGGGCCTTCGATGCCAACACGAGGTCCGCGAAGCCGGTTCCGTCGAGAAACACCTTCCGCCTCGGAAACACTTCGTCAAGGCGGAAGGTGGTGCCGTCGGCGCGGACGTCGATCCAGAACACGCGCTTCGGGCGGGCCCCGTCCTTGCCACCCCAAGGAGTGTCCTCAACCCGCAGCGGAAGACCGTCCCGATCGTAACGGCTGTACCGCTGGTGTTCGCTCAGATCGACCTCCGTGAGGAAGCCGTCGAGGTCGGCCTTGCTCATGCCGCGTGTGGGGAAGCCCATTCCGAAGGGGATGTTCAGGCGGCGGACCACCACGTGGCGGACGCTCATTACCTCGATGAGGGGTGCGGGCTGGGGCCCTGGTTGCGGTGCCGGAACTCCCCGCTGCTGGGGGAGGGGTGCGGGCTGGGTGGGCGCAGCTGGTTGTTGCGGGGCGGGGTGGGACCGGGATGAGCCGGGGCTCGGCGTCGGCGGGGCTGCGGTGCCCGGGCGGGGCCAGTCCGGCTCGTCGGCCACGGAACCCAGGCTCGGATCCTCCGGAAGGATTTCACCGTTGGCCGGAAACGCTGTGAATACACCCATGCCGGTAACGCGGGTTGTGCCGTTCCACCGCAGTTCTACGTCGCCGCTGGCGGCCCGCACCGGACGATGGTCGCCGAGGGCATGCAGGCGGCGGGCGAACGCCGACATGGGGCCGTGCGGCCACGTGATCTTGCCGATCGAACAGCTCATGGATAGGAACCCGCGGTACTTGGCGGGGGAGAAGGCTTTGAGGCAGCCGGCGGCGTGCATGAGCTTCGCGAGCTCGTCGCCGTCGATGTGGATTTTGTCGCCGCCGCGGCGCATCCGGACTGCCACCCTGCCCGGGTTGCCGTGCGCGAAGACGAGCGCGTCCCACTGTTCGTTCGGTTCGCGTAAGTCATGCTTCGTGGCGGTGTCGTCGCCAGTCGGGTCCGGCAGGCTTTGATACATCGTTGGGCCACCCACGTCGGTGTTGTACACGTACTGGCTCCGACCGGACGCATCATTCAGATCGCGGGGGAAGCTCACCCCGGCGAGGCTTCCGTCCCGGTAGAACAGGGGTCGTATGTCGACGTGTTTGGGCAGCAGCGGGCCGGGTTCGACGGTCATCGACCAGGTCGGCACGGTGATCTGACCGGTGCGCAGCAGGGCGGATCCGGCGACCGCATGCACCGTCCGGAAGTATCCGCGGCGTTTGAGGCCGGAGCTGAGACTCTCCGTGGCACGCGCCGCTCGGGCCGTGGAGAACGTGGCGGGGAGCAGCACGATGATCGGCTTGTCCGAGTATGCGTCTGCCACCTCCTTGAATGCCGGGGAGGCCGCGAGAACCCGTGCCAATTCGTTGACGGGAAGTTTCACCGGGTGGGTGGGCTGCTCCCCGCGCATCGTGAACGTGCGGCCATCGTCGGAGCCGAGTAGCACCACCACCGGCATGGTGGGGGACTGCTGCCAGGGTGGGCGAGGTGAGAGCACCTGGCCTCGAACACCCTTCCCGTATTTGGTGATCGTGTTTTTGTCGGTGTTGTCAGCCCACTCCTTGACGTTGGTTTGGGTCGCGGGATTGTGGGCGGGGGTGGGGGTGGGGGTGGGGGTGGGGGTGGGGAAGATTACGCCGACGGCGCCGGGGTAGGCGGTTGTGCTCTTGATGACGAGCGACCGTACGTTGCCGGAGGGGATTTCGGCCATTCGTACGGTATTGGTCGTGTCGGTGACGGTGTTTCCGCGAGTTGCTTTGACGGTTCGTTGTGTGGTGTTGGCGCCGGTTCCGAGCGCGAAGTCGTATCCGGTATGGCCGGTGTCGTTGTGCTCTCCTGCCTTGGGCGAGGCCAGTAGCAGGCCCGTGGAAGGGGGACCGTCGAGGGCTTGGCGAACGAGGGGATGGTTGGCCGCGATTTTGCCGAAGGTGGTGCCGTCGAGTGCGAGTTTGCGCCCGTTGCGGGTTTGTACCCATACCTCGGTGCCGTTGCCGGCGACCACGACGAGCAGGTCCGCGCCGGTGCGGCGGTTGCCGTTGGCTGCGATGACCGGAGCGGTCACGTCCTCGGGGTCACCCTCCAGCGGGAAAGCGATACCGCGATTGCCGGACAGCTCCACGACGACCAGATCGTCGAGTTCAGGCTCCCGAACCAGGTCGAACCCGATGCCGGCCGCGTTCAGTTGCTGGAAGCCGTTCAGATACAGCATCCCGCTCCTAGCGAAGTAGACGGCGCGGTATCCGCCGACGGCGAGCTGTCCTTGCAGGAACTGTTCGGCGGCCCGCCGGATCCAGTCTGCATGCCCGGTGTTCTTTCGCATCGGGTCCGGCGTGAGCAGCACCAAGGGGCGGTTGAACGCGGAGTCGTCGATCTTCCGGAAGTCCGGGTCGGTGTCCAGATATCGGGGCAGGTCACGCGGAGACACCGTGATCGTGCCGCCGTGGTGTGAGGCGACCAAGAAGTTGTCCCCGCCGGGTGCACGTTCTAGGAAGATCATCAATGGTCGTCCGCCCGGACGAGGTCGCGGGCCACCCCACGGGTTCTCCTCGAAGGTGCTGGTGACCTTGCCGTTCAGGTCGATCCGATGTACCCGCACGACGTCGAGCGCGCCCTCGCCGTGATTGTCCGCGAATTTGACGATGTCGTTCAGGTAGGCCGGAGAAGCGGCGATGACCACTCCGAATACCCTGCCCCGGGCATCGACCACCGGGCGTATACGGGGCCCGTGCCGGCCCCTCTGCGTCTGCGGAGGACGGCTCGATGTGGCGAACCGGCCGTTGAAGGCGTCGTCGAACGGCACGTGGGACGATACGGCCGCCGGCTCGTCCTCAACGTCGGACAGTTCGTCCTCGTCCAGGTCGGACAGGGTGTCAGAGACCACCGGCCCGTCGTTGTTGACGTGATGAACCTCCTCGTCCTCACCCGGGCCCACAGGGGAGGCCGCGATGGCCTTGAGTTGGCCGTTGTTGATTACTCGGAATCGCCGGAATGAGCTGTCGGCCGACAGGAATATGTGATTGCGCTTGCTGTGGACGGGACCGTTCGTTGCCCACACCACACCGGTGAAGTGCTCCTGATCGGTGAGGTGACGGAGCATGTCATACGCAATGTGGCCCGGTTGGACCGTCTTGCCCGCCATCGACGGCCACAGCACGATGTCGGTGCCCGGCCGGAACGGACCGCGACGAGCCCGGTAAGCCTCCGCCACCAGGCGGGCCAGAGTACGGCCGTCGACTTCGACCACTCGTCCGTCCCGCAACGCCAGCTTGACGTGGGTAGAGCCGGCGGATCGGGCGTAGACCGCGAACGGCTCTGTGACCCAGGGCGCCTTGGTGTCGATCAGCCGGTCGGCGCCTGGATTGGTCTGGAGGACTCTGCCGAACCAAGAGCTCCGATCGCTCGCCCGGACCTCCTCTTCCTTCTCTTCGTGCTCGTTCAGGGGGAAGGCGATGCCCCCGGGCCCGTCGTCGAACCACACGGGCTTGCGTAGGTCGGCCAGCGACAGGGTGGCCGGATCGTTCGGCGCGGTGTCATCGTCAACCGAGTCGTCGAAATCGGTGCCGGATGCTGGAGGCGGCGCCGGCCTCGCGGGCGCGGACGGGGCAACCGGTGCGCCGGTGGTCGGAGGGGTTGGCGTGGACGTGGCTGCGGTAGAGGGGGCAGGGTTCTCTGCGGTGCCGACCCGGGCGGGTGGTTCTCCGCGGAGCATTCCAATCTTGCCGCTCGAGGCCCACAAGACATCGCCGGTTGTTGCCCGGACCGTTCGTTGGGTGAGGTCGATGGGCAGGCGTGTGGCGAAGTCGTGCCCTACTCGACCCGGCTCGTCCTGGGCGCCTGCCTGGGGCGATCCCAACAGAATCTTCGTCGTGCCGTCGGCTAGGAGTTCGGCGAAACGGGAGTGCGTGGACACGATGCCGGCCAGGTCGGTGCCGGTCAGTTCGAGCTTGCGGCCGTTGCGGGCGTGCACCCATACCCGTTGGCCGTCGCCGGCGACGGCGATGCAGTAACTGGAGGTGCCCCGGGGTTCGCCGGGCTTGTTGCTGCCCTTGGTCACGTCGTTGGCGTCGCCGGGCAGCGGTAGTGCCAGGCCGCGGTCGCCGGGTAGTTCTTCGACCGTGATGTCGCTGAGCTGAACTCGGCGGGCTTGGGTGAAGGAGCCGTTGCGCACGGCGAACCGGGTGATGCCGCCTCGTTTCCGGAAGCGGATCTGCGCTGATTCACCCGTGGGGTAGTGGATCGGCCGGTACCCGCCGACGGCGATCTGGCCGTCCAGCAGGTCCTGGGCCTCGGCGGGGGTGAGTCCGGCCGTATCGCCGAGGACGACCAGGACCAGCGGGCGGTTGAACGGTGAGTCGTCCAGCTCCTGGAACCCGGGCTGTCGCTGCAGGTGCCGGGCCAGGTCACGCGGCGCCACGGTGGTCGTGGCGCCGTTCTCGGCGGGGACCCGGAACCCGGTGCCGTCGGGTGCGCGTTCCACGAAGACGAAGACGGGCTTACCCGCGGGGCGAGCGGCCGTGGGTGCCCATGGGGCGGTCTGCAGTTCGAGATCGGCTTCTTGGATCACCGAGCCGGTGTCGCTGGGAAGCACACCTTGGGCGAAATCGGTCAGTTCCGCGCGTATTCTTGGGCTCGCCACCAAGGAGAACCCGAGCGGGTCGCCGTTACGGTCAGCGACCGTCCCGGCTGACGCGGCAGGCTCACCAGACGGCTGGGAAGGTGTCCCCGTCGGCTGCTGCGGCGGCTCGTCCGAATCGGAGTCGATGACCTCAATCTCGATGTCCTCGGCAAGGGGCTTGAACTCCGCGAAGCGCCCGCCGTCAGGCAAGCCGATGTTCGTTCGTCGGTCGAACGCCGTCTTGGCATCGGGCGCAAAGACAGGCGCCGGTACGTTGTACCGACGGTAAGCCGCCTCGGCGAAGTCGTTCGCCAAGCCGCCTGCTGCTCTCTGCCGGCCTGACTCGTCCGCGAGGAGGACGATGGGAGCGTCCGCGCCTCTGCTGTTGAGAAGACCAGCCTCGTGGGCCAGCCGGGCGAGTGTTGCGCCGTCGACTCGGATGTGGCCTCGCGTGCGGTGCCGAACGATGGCGTAGTTGCTTTCGGCGGTTCGGGCGTTCAGCACCAACGGCGTGCGCAAGAAGTGTTCCCACGGCGCGGCCACAACCTTCATGCGCCCGGACCTAGGTGACGGAGCCAGATAGTCGCGCTGACGGACCGCATGGCGCAGGTCCCGGATGAAACCGGGGTCCTGCCCGCCGAGCGGGAAGTTCAGTCCTACGACTTCGTCCCCTTGCCAAAGGCACTCCACTTCGAGGTCCTGGACCCCGACGGTGTTGTCGACGGGAGGCAGGCGGGACGGGCGGGCGGTCCAGTGGTCTTCGGTGGGATGTTCTGCCGGTTTGGTCTGTGGCGTGTCTGCGGGGGTTTGGGGTGGTTGAGGCGTGGTGGCGTTTTGTCCGGGCGTGCCGAAGCCGATGATGCGGCCGTCGCCGGAGACGCCGATCCGGGCTTTGCCTTGGGCGTTCGGGTTGGTCAGGAGCTGGTTGGTTGCGGCATAGGTCTGCTGATCGGGGTGGCGGATGGTCTGCAGGGTGTGGTGGAAGTCGTAGGCTGCGCCGCCTCGTTTGTTGATGCCGGCGGTGTTGCAGGACAGCAGCACCACGGGTGCGGCCGGGCCCGGGTTTGCGGGCTGCATGACGTGGGCTTGAGCGGCCAGCCGGGCGAAGTCGGTGCCGGTGAGGCGTACGGTTTCGCCGTTCTTCAATCTGACGGTCATGGAGTGGGCGTCGCCGTGGGCGTCCACGAAGACGGGGCGTGCGCGCCACGGTACCGGTTCGTCGGTGTAGGTGCCGTCCGTGTCGGTTTTGAACCGGCGGTAGGTGCCAGGGTCGTCGTGCGTGGCGGCGGCGAAGCGTGACATGACGTCGTCGTCGCCGTCCTGGCTGGGGAAACCGACCCCGATGGTCTCGCCTCGTGCGTTGCGCAGCGGCACGGTGCGTACGTCGTCGAGGCTGAGTTCGGTGCCCTCGGCCCGGACCGCGTCGGCGGAACGGGCAGCCTCAAGCTGTGCCTCGTTCGCGTGGTGTGCCGTCCACCACGCCGTCTCGGCATCCGACACCGCACGCTGTGCGGCCCGCAGCGTATCGATGTCGGGGTTCTCACGGGCGAGCAGCGCGTCGCGGCGGTTCACCGCCGCGGTCCACTCCTCGCTGCGCCGGGCCAGTTCCCGGGCGGTCTCCCGGAGCGCTGGAGGCAGGACCATGCCGGTACGCGCCTCCGCCTCCGCGTCCGGCATCCGGACCGTTACGGCGTCGGGAATCCGTACCTCGCGGCCGGCATGGGGCTTGGCCGTCGTGCCGAGGGGTCGCGCGATGATCCGGAACTCCACCTCGTACGCCACGCTGCGGGTCACCGGATCGTCGGACCTGGCCGTTTCGGGCAGTTCGACGATCTCTCCGCCGGGCAGGTCGACCTCGGCTTTGCGGATTCGTTCCGGATCCGACGCGTAGAGCGGCTGCTCGACGAAGGTAGACGCGTGGACTTGCCCGAAGGGGTGACGCTCGCCTACCTCGTTCGCGCCGGACGGGTGATTGACGCCGCCACCGCCTACCGGGCCATGAAGCTGCAACGAGAAGACGTGACCGTTGGTGCGCTCGAGCGTGCGCCCGCTTTTGTGGCCCTGTTCACCCTCGATCTGGACGCGGGCGTCAGCGTGTGCGAACCGCGGTGCCGGGCGTAGCCGGGCGTCGATGACGAGTTCGCGGTCCGCCTGGCCCAACGGCACCACGAAATGGCCCTCGGTCATCCCGCCGACCAGCGCCGCCTTGATTTTGGTCTCGGTGATGCCGTCGCGGAGCGCCGCCTCGGTGGAGTGGTCCACCCGGGCGCCGGAGTCGATCAGCGTCTGCCGGGCGACCGCGTGCAGGTCATCGACGTCCAGCAGGACGTGCTCGACGGCGAACCTGCCACGCTCGGGCAGGGTCTCGTGCTTGCCCTCGGCAGTCAGCCACCATTTCCGGGCGCTGTCAGTGAGTTCCCCCCGGGGCAGGACGGCGGATGGTTCAGCGTGGCCGAGGGGACGGTCGCCGACGGCTCGGGGACGGGTGTCGCCGGGAATGGTGTGCACCGCGACGGTGCGGTTCTCGGTAACGGTCACGCCGGTCTCGGGGAGGTCGCGGCCGGTGACGGTTACCGTGAGTCGCAGGTCTCCATCGTACTTGGCGATGGGACCACCGGTGGCCAGCCGTTGTTCGAACAAGAGTTCGGTGTGCCGGGTGTCCTTGATGGAGCGGTCGCCGATTTGCGCGGTGCCGGCGTAGCCGCCGCCCACGAAGCCGGTCGCCGGACCGTGACCGGAGGTCTGCGGCGGTTCCCCCGCCGGGGTGTTCTCGGTCCAGATCCCCTGAGGGCGCCCGGCCAACCCGAAGGTGGCGAGCGTACGGCCACGGGTGTGGGTGTCGGAGCTGCGGATGGCGGTGCTGTCACTCACTGACAGCTCGTCGACGTGCTCAATACCGGCGAAGCGCGGCTGCCGCAGGAACTCGGCGTTCAGCGTCACCCGGTACGTGTGGCCCCGGAATCGGCCCTCAAGGCGAATCGGCAGGCTGCGCCCGCCGTTGAGGGCGCCGGCCAGGTGCTGCTCAGCCCTGTGGAGGAACGTCCGGATCAGACGTACGTTGTCGTGCGGCTTGTCCAGCGGCGACTCCGGCAGCAGGGCGCGGGCGAACTCGTCGCCCTTCTCTTGGCCCTGGGTGCGGCCGATCTCTCGGGCGATCTCTTTGCGCAGCGTGGCAACGACGTCACCCAGGTCCAGCGGAGTCAGCGCTCCACCGAGACCGAGGGATGCGGGCCGACCCGGTGGAATGGGTGCTGGGATCTCTGTGCCGGGCTCGTGTGCCGGCTCTGCCTGTTCGTCGTGCTGGCGCAACGCCGCGAGCTGAGCGGACGTCACCCACATCAGCACCGCGCCCGGCATGGTGAAACGCTGCCCGGCCGTGCGCGGACGGGCCTCGCGGGTGACGCCAAGTGGATCCAAGTGCGTGCGACGGACCGCCTCCGCGACGACTTCCGCCTCGACGTCGACCTGCACGAGGATGCGGCCGGTCGGCCGCGTACCGAGCCGCGTCTTCGTCCTCCCGGACACAGAGATCTCCCGAACGCGGCCCCAGACGCGTTGCCAGGGCGTCAACGAACCGACGATGACCCCGGCGGGATGAGCCGTCACGCTCCCCTCGCGGACACCGGCTCCGGTTATCACGGGGACGCTGGTCAACGAAAACGCCAATTCCGCCGAGCGGCCGGACTTGCCGCGGACGGCCGAGCCGCCGGAGAGTGCGGTCTTGACCCGCTCGAACTCCCCATGAGGCAGCTCGCGCGGGTTCGTGGGGCGCAGCGAGACACGGGCATCGGCCTTGGCAAGCGCAAGACGGCGATCGTGCCCGAGGTTACTGAGGATCAGCGGTCGGCTGAAGACGTCAGGCCCGCCGGTGAGCTTCTCCGGCGAAATCTCGTCGGCGATCACCGTCGAGTTCCGACCGTCCGGGAACGCATAGATGTCATCGCCCGAGGCCTCGACGAGAGTCTCCTTGACCGCCTCCTGCAGGTGCTCCACGCCGCGGAACGTCTCGATCCGCGCGCCGTCAAGGCCCAGCGGGAAGCCGCCTTTGACCTCACTGACGGGGCCGGTCTCCGTGAGCCAGCGGCGCCCGACGGGTGCCGGTCTCGGGGATGGTGCCGGTGGCCTCGGCGTCAGGCGGTGTTCCGGGATGAGCATCTGGACGCTGAGCGGGAACGCCTTCGGCCGGTAATAGACGTGACCGATCTCCTTCGGCAGGCCCCGGCCCGGCCAGCCCGGGATGAGGTGTCGGGCGTTCGCGGTGGTCCGGCTGCTGGATCGCAAGGACACCGATGCCTGCACGGTCGCGGTGAACTCACGCGTGACATGGCTGGAGAGGTTCCCGTCGTCATCGAGCGCCGGGCCGTGCTCGGCGTCTGCGGCGTAGCTCTGGCTCAGCTCGATCTCGTGGCTGCGGCTGCGGCCGTAAACGCCCCGAGGGCCACCGACGTGAATTCCGAACGCGCGGCCGAGGCGCCCCAGGAAGCGCCCTTCCACGGCCAGCTCTGTGCTGTGCGTACGGTTCCGGCGGACCGTCGTCGTGGTCCTGGTTTTGCGCTTGTGCTCGGCGTGCAGCGGACCACGCTCGCTCAGCTCGCCGTCGGAGAGCTCGTCCAGCCGACCGCGTATGGTCACCACCGTCGTGTACGTGAACCACGTGTCCCGCTTGATGAGCGGGATCTCGAGCCCGGGACCGACGATGCGGTCGAGCACGTACCGAAGCTGGCGGCTTGACAGGTTGGTGCGTGTGGCGGAGTTGCGCTTAAGAATGGCGTCCACGCTGTCAGTGAGCCCTTTGGCCAGGTCAGGATCGCCGAAGGACCGCAGGAACGCGTCGGACTCCAGAGTGAATCTGCGGTACCCGGGCACGGACCGCAGGGCTGTCAGAATCGCCTGGTAGAGCCGTTCGCCGCCGCCGATACTCTCGATGTGCGCGCCCCCGAACGCTTCCCCGTTCTCGATGTGCGCCGGGGCATAGTGGGTCCGCTCGTGACCTCGCCGCCCCGCTCGCCTGGTGCCGGCGCGTTCCGGGTCCAGGGCGGTGTCGCGGATCCGGTCCTGAGTCGTCCACTGCAGCGTGCGTACGGTGCCGGTCAGCGTGCGCGGCCGCTGCCCCGTGAGCCGGACCTGCAGCTCGTACACGGTCTCATAACGGACCACAGGGCCCCTAGCCGTGAGAGTCTGCCGGGTGTTCGTCTCTTCCTTGATCTCCTGGGTCGTGTCGCCCGTCCGCGACTGCGCGATCCTGGGGCCGACGAGGATGCTCAGCGGCGGGATGTCCGTGCCGCCGCCGCCGATACCCCAGACGGTCGTCGGGTGGTCGGCGGAGGCGCTGTCCGAATGCTCGTTGGTGAAGGCGTCGATGTCGGCATAAGCGGCTTCGTCGACCGGCTGCACGACCTGCACCTGCCGGGCTACCAGACGCAGCTGGATCTGCTGATCGCGGCCGGGGAACGGCCGCCGCCAGCCGGTCCGAGAGCGCAGCAGCGGTGGCGGGCTCACCCATCCCCGGTCCTCTTCGGAAGGGTCATGCACCACCATCTTGCCGAGGTTCTCCGTCACCTTGCCCACGGACAGAAACTCGCGTAGCACCTGGCGGCCCGGCGCCCCGACCCTGATCGTGTCGCCCAGCCCCTGATCGGCCAGCATCTTCTCGACCTGGTCGAACAACGGGGGGACGTCCACGCTCTCCACGGCGAACCGCTTGGGTGGCGCCGTGTCCAGCAGTTGGGTGTCCTCGGACAGCGGGGGCAATGGCGGCGGCTCGACGAGGCCCGTCGGGACCCGCAGCGCAACCGTGCCCCTGGCGGTGGCCGTGCCGGTGCCCGTGGTGCTGATCGGCGCACCGTCCGCGCCCCGCAATGTCGCCCGGAAGGTGACGGGCACCTGGACGTCCACGTGTTCGGTCAGCTCGACCGTGGCGGTGGTCTTGAACTGGCTCTGGTGGCTTGCGGACCAGACGCTCGCCGGTTTGGTGGGCAGGAGAGCGCCGACTCCCGCGATCAAGCCGGGAATAGCGGTGACGATTCCCTTCGGATGGATCTGGTGGGCATTCCCGTGGCTGGCGTAGTGCTGGGTCGTTGCTTGCGTCTCCGTCAAGCCGACTATCGGGTCGCCGGCCTCCGCCGGCAGGACGCTAACAGCATCCCAGTCGAACACCGCGGTGACGATGAGTTCTGCTGGTTTCCCGTCGACCGTGACCGCGTACGCACGGCCCTCGCCGAGGAACTGATTGACATGCTCACGGGTGTCCCTGTCCAGCTCGCGAATATCCGTCTCGGCGATGCCGGGCGCCAGCTTCCGCACCTCGCCGGCCAACGAGAGGTCCTTGGCCGGATGGATCTGCGCGGTGATCCCCAGGGTCCGGCTGTTCCGCAGATAGGCGGGCAGCGTCGCGCGGACCGCCTCCGGGTCGGAGTTCAGCGGGGGACTGTCGGCAGCCGACTCGTTGGCGTCAGGGGCGGCAAAGACGGTAGGGCTCTCCGCCGGGCTGCGCTCCGGCTCTGGGAGGCGCTCCGGGGCCACCGCTCCGGGGTGCTCCAGCTCCCGGGTATGGGCGTCGGCACCGAGGGGTTCGCGGGCGAGTACCGCCTCCAGCCGGGCGGTTGCGTCGGCGAGCGCTCGCTTGATGCCTGCGAAATCGCCGTAGTATCCGGGGGGCGTCTCCTCGAGGTCATCGGTGAGGCTGCCGACTCGCCGGGCGGCATCCTGGGAATCGAGAGCGGCAGCATACGTCCTGGCGAGCCGGAGGCGGTCCGGGTCGGCCCCCGGGGGCTCGTCGCGCAGTACCTCCGCCTGGTGGATCGCGGTCGCAGCCTGGCGCACGGCGGCTTTGAACTGGTTTCTCAGGTTCGTGAAGTAGGCGCGCACACTCTCCAGCTCCGCTGCGCCACTGGGGAGTGATCGGCCCTGATCCGGCCCGCCGGCAATCTCGCGAAGCTGGACGGCGGCGTCCTGCCAGGCGCGAATCGCGTCCTCGACGGCGTGGACCGCGGCGCGCAGGGCGTCCGCCCGCTGGCGCAGGTCGCGGACTTCGCCGCTGCCGGGGAGCCGTTCCTCCGAGCCTTCCACGCCCGGCTGCCCGGTGCGACCGTCGGCCGGGTGCTGGAACAGGCCGATGCGTCGCCACCGCACTATCCACCGCCGGCTGCGCTTACCGGCGTTGCGGTGACTCTGCTCGATCTGCTCCGCCCGGTGCCCCAGGCGGGTAGCGAGGTCGCGCGCCCGTGCGGTGAGTTCCTCCGCACGCGACGCTTCATCGACCAGCGGGAACACCGTGTCCCACCACGGTTTCGTGAAGCGGCGGAGTGCTTCGAGGTCCCTGCGCACCGTCCGGGCGAGTTTTTGAATCCGCTCGACGGTACGACCGACGCTGACGTCGCCGAGGTCGTGGTCTGCATTCATCAGGTATGGCATCGCCGTGACTACCAGCTGGCCCGCGGGACGACCCGGCACAGCCGGGAGGGCCTCGAAACGCCAGAACCTGTTTCCCTCGGCCACGCGCGAACGTGGAATCGTGGCCTGCCCGTCGATGGACGGCCCGGTGACGAGGATGTCTCCGGCCGCGACCTGGGCGGTGCCCTGGGGTGCGTAGATCGGCACGCCGGGAAGCTCGCGCGCTAGCTGGGCGGCGAACCCCCGCTCGCGGTCTGTGGCGGTCTCCGAGGCGAGCAAGACGATCGGGCGGTTACCCCACCGCCGGTCTGCCCGAAGCCGATCGGCCAGCTGCCGGGCGCCGATCGGCCCTTCCGGGGTCAGCAACCGGTACGCGTCGGCGTGACTGAACACGACGTATCGGTCGTCGCGAGAAGGATAGTCGTCCGCGGTCAGCGCCTGCACCGCGTCCCGCGAGTCGCCCAGCATGAGGCCGGCGGGGACCTCGATGGCCTGTGGGGCCGGCACGTCCTTGGTCTCGTTGGTGTTGAGGGACGGGGAACTGGCCTCCGAGTCGATGGTGGTGATGGCCGGTGTGCCGGTGGCGGTGCGGGGGTTGGGGATGCGGATGAGGTGGCCGTGATTTCCCACCCCGAGGGTTGTCGACACGCTCTCGGTGGCGCCGTACGCCTCGCCGAGGTGGCCGTGTTCGTCGGCGGCGCTGTGCAGGAAGTCGTAGATGGCGCCGCCTCGGTGTTGCCGCTGGGCGGCGGAGCAGGACAGGAACAGCAGGGGGGACTGCTGGCCGGAGTGACTGCGGGTGAGGGCTTTGCTTTGGTGCACGAGGTGTTCGAGGTGTTCCCCAGAGACGCGTACGACGCGGGGTTTGGTGCCGGCGCGGCCCTTGATGGTGATCGCGAAGGTGCGCGCGTTGGCGTGGGCTTGAACGTAGAAGAAGTGACGGCCGCGCAGTGTTGACTGGTCCCAAGGAGTGTCGATGATGCGGCTCGATTTTGACAGATCCCGGTCTGCGAACTGGGTGTAGTGGGTTTTCGGGCTGTTGTCGATGGATTGCATCTCGGCAGAGAACAACTGAGGATCGTTGGTACGGCTGGGGAAGCCCACCCCGATGACTGGCCCGGGTTCGCCGTCGAGGCCGGCGGGTCTGCGCACGATGATGTGCTCGATGTCGGCGAGGTCATAGAACAGGCGCGGTGCTGTCTCGGTGTCGGGTTCCGGGTCGCCGGCTGCCATCACCGAGCCGCTCGACAACACCGCGGAGGAGCCTGATTCGTCGTCGCTGTCGTCGTCGGACTGGTAGCGCGGCGGTGGTCCTGGTTCGCTGTCGCTGTCGTCGTTGGACTGGTAGCGCGGCGGTGATGCTGGTTCGCTGTCGCTGTCGTCGGTGGCCCGGAGGTCGTCGAGTACTTCGCCCACGTTGATGTCGAGCGATGCCGCCAGTTCGGTGATCTCTTCGAACGTAGCGTTCAAGTTGTCCCGCAACGTTTGGGCCAGAACCACGTCCTCGTCCTGGTCGTGTGTCTCTACGGCCTCTTGCAGGTTCTGTTCGATCCGTTGGTGCCGCTCGCGCGAAGCGGGCATGGCCGCCTGCAGCTGCTGCAGATACGGTTCGGTGACAGAGTCTGGCTCGGCTAGATCCTCCATGCGCCCGACCAGCACGAGGGCCTTGAACTGGAATTGTCGTGCCTGCGCTGCCCGGTTTCGTACCTCGTGCAATGCGCTCGCGGCGACCGCGGGCGACGGGTCGGTCAGGATGCTCTGTGCCTGTGCAGCGGCCTCCTCCGCCCATCGGCGGACAGTATCGGCGTCCTGCGGGGCACTCTCGAGCAGCTCCTCCAAACGCTGCGCCATCCGCATCGTGAGTTCCGTATTGGATTCGATTGCACCGATTTCTCGGACATGAGTGTCGAGTTCTCGCTGCAGAAGCTCGTTCGCGTCTCTAGCTTCGAAGCTCGCTTCGATAAAGTTGTCAAACGTCTCCTTGTACCGCGTGACGAGTTCGTCCAGTGTCTCGACGGTCGTGGCCTTCCCGGGATCGGAGGCGTACTCGTCCGCACGATTGATGATTCTGGCCAGTGCCCGGCGCCTGACCTCGTTCTGCTTGTCGTCGCCGGCAAGCTTCCTCATGCGTATCGCTTGCCGCAGTGCGGCAGACTCACTCTGACGCAGACGGGTCCGGAAGGATTTCGCTTCCTCTGCCGGGATCGCCAACTGAGTCGTGGCAGTCCGGGCATTCGTTGCGATCTCGTGCAGTTCTTGGGCCATTTGCTGCAGCTCTGTCGCTGCGGCGGAGATGTGTTCGGCGGCCCGCTGCGGGTCGATGGGGTCGAGTTGTTCGTCGTTGGCGGTCATGAGGGCAGCGGAGTCGTCGCGGTCCTCCACGTCGCTGTCGGACTCCGAGTCCCCGGTGCCGGTCTCCGAGTGACTCAACGGTGCCATCGGTAAGGCCAGGTCATCAGCTTCGCCCAGGACCGTTTCCTCGGCCGCTTCGGAGCCGACTAAGGCCGCACTGATTTCCGCGTCGACGTTGATGCCGAGCGACGCGGCCAGGCGGAAGATGTCGTCGGCGGCATCGGCCGCGGACTGGAACTCCTGGTGTACCTGAGCAATGCTTTCGGCCATCGTCGGCTGGGAGTTCAAAGCCTTCCGTGTCGTCGCAACGCGATCGGTGTACTCCTCTTCGAGGCGACGCAAACGGGCCTCAAGCTCTGTGATCATTTCGGGGATGTCCCCATTGCCGAGGAGTCGGGCGCGATAAGCCATGTCTTCCAGCAACTTTGCCGCATGGCCCTCGGCCGACCGTGCCTGAGTCGCGCAGTAGCGCACATTCTTGAGCGTATTGGCGGCGTCTTCCGGGGACGGAAGCGGACCCATGCTTCTCGCCCGCAGGACGGCAAGGTCCCGATACTCGCGAGCCTGAGCGACATTCTGCCGCAGAAGCCGGATGAGGGCCCGGATTGCCTGCGTGAGCGAGACGCTGTCCGCGGCCTCTGAAGCGATGTCGGCCATGGCTTGGCGATGGCGTTGAAGGTCGGCGATTGCGGAAGAGGTGCGCTCGACGGTCTCGGAGTACATCCCCTGGGCGGTGCCCAACGTCGTCGCGTGTTTTTCGGCGAGTTTCTGCAGTTTGGCAGTGACCGGGGCAAGCGCGTGATCGCCGGCGTACTCGCCCGCCAACTGCAGGATGCGGCTTACCGCCCGTTGTGAACCTCGCTCTGTCTTCACTACGTCGGTGAGGCGACTCAGGTCAAACTCCATCGTCCTGATTCGCGCTTCTATGGCGGAGGTGCTCCTCCCGCTGTCGCCGGCCAGGGAGAGGGCCTGATCCTGCGAGACGCCCGACTGCGCCTTCCGAAGGCGACTCGCGGTTTCGCCTAGCGTGCGAGCCGCCGCTTTGTCCATTGCTATCGTCGCGAGCTCAGCATTGATCTCTTCGACCACCCGCGGCAAATCGAGCGGGCCGTCGGTGGCTTCGTTGGTGTTGATGGGTGAGAAGGTGGCGTCGGGCTTGATGTCGGTGGTGAGGGGGTTGGGGATGCGGACGAGGTGGCCGTTGTTTCCCACCGTCAAGGGGTCGCCCCACATGATGTCGGTGGCGCCGTATGCCTCGCCGAGGTGTTCGTGTTTGTCGGCGGCGCTGCGCAGGAAGTCGTAGATGGCGCCGCCTTGCTGTTGCAGCCGGGCTGCGTCGCACGACAGGAACAGCAGGGGGGATTGCTGGCCCGAGTGGCTGTAGGCGAGGGCTTTGCTTTGGTGCACGAGGCGCTCGAACTGCTCGCCGCCGACGGATACGACGCGGGGTTCGGTGCTGTCGTGACCCTTGAGAGTGATACTGAAGGTTTTTGCGTCGGCGTGGGCTGCGATGTAGAACAGGCGGCGGCCGCGCAGTGTTGACTGGTCGGCCCAAGGGGTGTCGATGATGCGACCCGTATCTGCCCGCTTCTGGCCTGCCGTCTGGGTGTAGTGCGTTTTCGAACTCTCGTCGAGGGCTTGAATCGCGGCCGGGACCCGTCGGTCGTCGCCGTGGCGGCTGGGGAAGGCCACGCCGATGACAGCTCCTGGTGTGCCGTCGGCACCGGCGGGTTTGCGCACGATGATGTGCTCGACATCGGCGAGGTCGTAGAACGGGTCCGGTGCTGTCTCGGCGTCGGATTTCGGATCGCCGCCGACCACCTCCGAGCCACTCGACACCACCACCGGGGAGAACCCCGGGTCATCGTCGCTTTCATCCTCATCGATCCAGTCCGGCAACTGGTCATCCCGGAGTGCGTCGACTCGCCCGTCGAGGTCTATGCCGAGCGATGCCGCCAGCGCGGAGAGTTGTTCGAAGGCAGCGTCAGATTCATCCCGCGACTCATTGAAGCGAAGCGCAGCCTCGCTCTGGTCATGTTTCGCTGTGGCACTTCGCAGACTCCTTTCGCTTTCCTGGTGCTGCTCGAGGAGATCAGTCATGATGTCCGGAATGCGTTCCAGGTATTCAGTGAAGGAGAGTCCTTCGGTTTTGTCGTCTCTCCAAGAGAGTGTTATCCCGGTGTGGAAGTTGTATTCAAGTGCTTGCGTTTGGCGGTGCAACGCACTGGCCAGGACCGCGTGCGACGGGTTGGTCTGGCCCGCGACTTCCTGCGACCATTGGCGAATGATTTCGGAGTCCTGCGTGACGTTTTGGAACAGTTCGTCGAGACGCTGCAGTGATTCCACCGCGGTCGCGTTCTTCGCGACGATTCTATCAATCTTCTCGATATGACTCCTCGAAATATTGAGCAGGTGCTCGGCATCCTGGATGGCTTCTGCAGCCATATTGTCCAGCGCGTTAAGCGTGGTCATGTACTGCGCGGCGAGTTCGTTCAGTTCCCCGACGATCTCGGATTGGCCGGTTTCGGAGACGTGCTCGTTCGCGAGACCGAGGACTGTGTTGAGCGCGTCGCGCTTGAACTGGTTGTCTTCAACGTGGTTGTTGAGTTCCCGCACGCGAGCTACGAGTTCTTGGGCTTGCAGCCGTGCGGCAGACCTACTCTGCGGCAGACGGGTCTGGAAGAATTTCGCCTGCTCCCCTGAAGAAGCCAACTGGGCGGTGGTGCCTTGGGCCCACGCCGCTATATGGTCCAGTTCTTCGGCTACTTGGTGCAGTTGTGTCGCCGCCTCAGTGATCTGTTCGGCCACCCTCGTCGGGTCGACGGGTCCGAGTTCGTCGTCGTAGCCGGCGGCTAGGGCTGCGAATTGGTCGACGGTGCGGGTCATTGCGTCGAGGTCTTGGCGTGCGTGGGCGCGGACCTCGAGGGGGACGAGGGGTTGGTCGGCGAGCAGGCCGTCGTTGTCGTCCAGGCTGTCGAGGCCGTTGAGCCCGAAGGCGTCGCCCTGGTCCGCGTACGGCATGCCGGGCTGGTCGGCCCCGTAGAGGGCGTTGTGGAGGTAATCGCCGGGCGAGATCCCCTCGATAGATTCGGACAGTAGGTCCAGGTCACCGTCCTCATCGATCTTGCCGAGGTCCCGCAGGGCCTGCATGATTTCGGCGTTGCGGGTGTGGCTGGCGAGGGAGTCGAGGAACTGTTGCTGGAAGGCGAGGCTGATCTGGTCGGCGTACTGTGCGAGGAATTTTTTGGCTTGCGGTGTCAGGGCCGTGTGCAGGGCGCGGGGGTCCACGCGGGACGCGACGGCGAGGTGACTCTTGACCAGACGGCTTGGCCGATGCATGGCCTTGCCGATGTCGGTGAGGATCAGGGCGGCGACGTGGGGGTACATCAGGGCGAGCAGGCCGGTGATCTCGTCGGCGTCGCGTTCGTCGGCGGTGGTGCCGGCCCAGGTGCGGTAGGTGTCGGCGAACTGCTGGGCGATGGTGAGGCCGTCTTCGACGATGCCGCGGCGGCTGCGTAGCGCACCGGCCTTGGGCACGGAGGACGATTCGTTCGCGACGTGGCGCAGGAATTGTGCCGTACGGGCCAGGGGCACGCCGACGGTGTATTGGGTATAGGGCCTGCTGCCGCGGGGGTTGAGGATTCGGCCCCGGACTTTGATGTCGTCTGCGCCGGGGTCGATCCGCCAACCTTCCTCGGCGGGGAACATCTGCGCGAGGCTCTTTTCGTCGCCTTCGGTCAGGCCGTCGAGTCTGCGGTTGGCTTCGGCGACCAGCCGGGTGACCTCATGGCGGTCCGGGCGGTCTTCGCGGTCCAAGACCTTGCTGGGCGCCCCGACGACTTCGCCGATGGGCACCTTGTCCCCAGTTGGCTGGTTGTCGGCGGTGTAGGGGGTGGAGCGTTCGACTTTGATTTCGACCTGGCCGCTTTCGTGGCGCACCAGGACCTGGTTGTATCCCAGTGGTGTGTCGCTGACGAATTCGTGGCGTCGGCCTTCCACTTCGATGCCGATGGCGCCGATGCGGGTGCCGTGTGCGTCGGTTGCCGGTGCGTCGACCAGCGCCTGAGCGGCGGTGGGTGTCTGCGGTGTGACCGCGGCGGTGTCGATGATCAGCCCGTCGGGGGCGACGATGAGGACACGGGCGTCGACGGGGGCGGGCAGGCTCGAGGGTTCGTCAAGGACACGCCTGCCGGGCGGGCGGTTGAGGTCGGCGTAGGTGATGACGCCGTTGTTGTCGCGGTGCGCCACCACGGCGTGCCCGACGTCACGGGGCCGGCCGATCAGCACGTAGGCGGTCATGCCGGGCTTGAGCGCCGTGTTGATGTGTTCCCAACCGCTGGTGTGTTGCCATTGATCGTCGGGGACGCCGGGCAGCACGGTGCGGGGGCCCACGCTCAGGTCATCCCGAGCCCGGCCCGTCCGCAACCGCCCATGCCACGACTTCGCGAAGGAACGCAACGACGTGACACACGCCTCCAGGTCCTGCTGCCGCGACAGCGGCGCGACAGCATCCACCACATCGCGGAAGTCAACGGGCGTCGACATCACAGCGCCGGCGTTACCGGTCGTCGGGGCGAATGGTTTGCTGATGGACAAGCGCTCGGGAACATGAGTCGGCATAAAGAAATAAAGTTGCTCGTCCCCGGTGGGAAGCAGGGCCAGCTTCCCGGACTGTCCGTCCACAAAGATGAGGTGGCCGGTGTCGTGTTTCACCACGTTGACGACGTGGCCGGCGCCGCCAGCCGAGGCCCGGTAGGCGACGATGCCACGCGATCCGGCGGGCAGCGAGTGCAGGTGGTCAACGAGATCGGAAAACGATCCGGACTGACTGAACTTCCCGCCCATACGCTGCTCGAGGGACTCGAGATCTGTCATGGGCGCCTCGGGCGCCGTCTGCAGGGGATGAAACGCGAGCATGCTGTCCACGATCTGCGCGACGACGTGGCAGTTCGTGGGCGGCTTGCTCATATTGTCTCGGTTGATCAGCTCGAGCCCAGGGAAGAGGAGCCGAATGCTCTTGTCCTGGTCGGCAGGGTCGCGCAACTCACCCTTGGCGTTCAGGGCTATGACGGACCGCCCCTCACGGGACTCGGCGATCCGGTCGAGGAGTTCCTTGAGGGCGACGTCGTGCTGGGCGACCGGCTCAAGCGACGCTGTTGCGGGCGTCGGTGACGATGGAACAGGCGACAAGGTGCTGGACGCAGGAATTGCGGACGGGGCCGGTGATGCCTCTACCGGTGCCGGTGCCGGGGAAGCATCAGGCGTTACTCCGGTGGAGCCAGGCATGTCGATGTCGCCGTCGCGGCCCATGTCGATGTCGCCGTCGATGTCGCGGTCCATGTCGATGTCGCTGTCGCGGTCGATGGCGATGTCGCCGTCGATGTCGCGGTCCATGTCGATGTCGCTGTCGCGGTCGATGGCGATGTCGCCGTCGATGTCGCGGTCCATGTCGATGTCGCTGTCGCGGTCGATGGCGATGTCGCCGTCGATGTCGCGGTCCATGTCGATGTCGATGTCGCTGTCGCGGTCGATGGCGATGTCGCCTTGCGGGGATGTGGCCGTCCTCGGGAAAACGGGCGAATACGTGGTCCCGTCATCGATTACGGGAGCCCCGAACCCGGTGGTTGTCGGGATGGGCGTGTAGACGATGCGTCCGTGTGGGTCGACCGATCTCTGAATTCGCAGGGTCGGGGTGGAGCCGACTGCGCTATCCACCGGTCGGAAGGTCTGAGGCCTGTCGCCGTCCTGTACCTCGACGGTGACATGCAGTTCGTCGGCCACAAGGTGCAGGAAGATGCTGTCGGCGGCGCGTTGTCGGTCGCGTTCGTCGGCAGGCACCGGCTCCGCGGGAGAGTCGGCTCTGGGTGGGGCGATCGCCGCTATCACGAAGTGCCCGGAATTGTATGGGTTGCTGCGCCGGTACTCGGCGATCTGGTCGAGCAGCGCACCCTCAGCCTTGACACCGGCCTCCAGGCTTCGTTGCCTGATCTCGGCTGGGGTGAGTTCGTGCAGGGCGCCCAAGGCGCCATAGAGGGAGGTGTTGCTCACGTCAGGATTGGTCTTGACCAACTCCGAGGCATTAACGAACGCCTGCCGGGTGTCATTGGCGGTGTTGGACAGGGCAAGCTGCCGGGCAGCGTAAACCTTGTGTTCCGGCTGCAGGCCCATGGTGACGTCGGTGCCGGGCACGTGCAACGACACGGCGGGGTTCAGGGTGTTCTGCCGCTGCCCACCGAGCTGCTTGCGCTGGGCGGCCGTTAACGAATCGACCCAGGACGGCCGTGGAGCAAATTGAGACGGTCCCCCCGGGTGGCGGTGAGGAGAAACGTACGGGGACGGATCGAAACTGTGCTTAGGGGCGTACTCGGTGAGGCTGATGCCCTTCTTGGCGGCTCTGCCGGCACCCTTCTTAACCTTGGAACTGCCCTTCTGGGCTGCCTTGACCCCGACCGTGCTCGGTTTCTGGGTGTTTGCAGGCACGGTGCCGCCGGAGTCATGACCGAAGAAGCGGTCCGTGACCGATTTCATGGTGGTGTGCGACTGCGGCAGCACCTTGCTCATCTCGCCGTACCTGGCGGGGTCCAGCTTGGCGGCCTCGACGGCCAGGCGGGACAGGTCCGTGGCCACCGCCGCGTTCGCATAGTCGGCGAGGAGCCCGATGCCGCGCGCGCGGTGCCGGTTGTTCTGCGAGTCGACCTGCAGCTCGCCCTGAAGGATCTCCTCCGATAGCTCGGACGGATCGGTGACGCCGTGAATAGTGGTGAGTTCCCGCTGGTACGCCCGATGCAACGCCGTGCCCATACGAGTGAATTCAGCTCCGCCTTCACCGAAACGGACGTCGCTGTCACCCAGAATCAGTAGTCCGTCGACGAACAGGTTTGGTTCGGGCACGTACGGCAACAGCGTGGCGATGTGCGCCTGACGGTCCCGGGTCTGCATGTCGTCACGCACAGCGTCACGGAAATGCTCAACGAACCGGGTGGCGGTGTCCGGATTCTCGAGGCGGTCGATCGCTTCTTGCGTCTTGGCAGATTTGCCGTGCTTTTCCATCTCCTTTCTCAGCCGTTCGAGGGTGTCGCGGATGATGGTCTCCGACGCCCCGACGCGGTAGCCACCAGCCATCATCAACGGCCGGTCCGGGCGGTCGTCGTCTGCGGCGGTGCGCCGCTGGAACTCGTCGAAGATGTGGGCACCGGATTCGATGGTCCGCGCGCCGGTGTCGAAATCCTGGAACGACACGTACGGGTAGTGGTTCTGCGCAGCCAGTGCCTGCACGGCCGCGGCCGTCTCCGGCGAGTCCCGCACCGCGTTACGGGCTCGTCCGTGCGGGAAGGAGCCCTCCTTGACGACCGGTCCCACCGCGTGTCCGACCACCGCGATCGGGTACGGCAGCGACTGCGCGTGCCGTACCGCTTTCTCGACCGCTTCCTGCAGTTTCCGATCCGGTTGGCGGTCTTTGGTGTTGACCCCGATGACGAACGCCACCCGGACGCCCGGCTGCACCCCGTCCATGATCGATTTGATGACCTGAGGCAGCAGGTCCACATCGCTCGCCGGCGTTATGGCGTTCACGACGAACGCGATAGGCGCCCTCTGCTCGATCAGATCGTCGCGTACCGTCTCGTAGTTGCCGGCATCCACCTGCCGCTGCACGTTCAACAGACGGGCGAATGCGTCGTTGTGTCCGCCCTGCGCCGCCGGTGGTGGAGGTGCCGGCCGGCTTCCCAGCGCCTCGGCGTCCACCACAGGTGGTTCGGGAGCGGGGGTGGGGGTGGCGTCACCGCGATCCGGTGGCAGCGCCGCGTCCGCCACCTCCGCGATGCGCTGCAGGTGACGGTCCCGCAGATCAAGCGATGTGCCGGACATCAGCGACGAGTCGGCCGGCTCCCGCCGATTCAGCACCCGGGTGTTCGGGCCCGATTCGCGGGCCTCGTCGGGCAGGCCCAGGTAGTGGGCGACCTCGTGCGCCATGTCGAGGTCCGGCGTGGTGACCGACCACGTCGTCTGGGTGGTCGGTGTCGGGACGCCGTACAGGTCGATCGTGGTGTGCGCCGCAGCCGGATCGTCGGTGAACTGCACTGTGACATTCAGCCGGTCGTTGCCCAGCCGGTAGTCACGGTTCAGCGTCGTCTCCACCGCGGCCTTGGCGCGATGCTCGATGTCCGACTTCTGCTGCTGAGCCGTCCCATCCTTCGGGTTCAGCCGTATGCGGACAGTGAAGTCCTGGATCGGGGAAGCACCTTCGCGTTCGATCACGCGGTGGTCGTAGGCGACCAGGCCCTCAACCCGTGCGAGGCGGGGGATCGGACGGTTGGTCTCCGGCACGTCGAGCCCAGCCTGCTCATAGGAGCGGGCCACCAGCTCCGGTACTCCAGTGTGCGTGGGGGGCAACTCGACCACGTCGTACGACGTGGCCGAGACAGTGCGGGTCGGCGTGGTGCTGCCGGTGTCATGCTGCGGGCCGGGGGTGCGCTTCGGATCCCTCTGGTCCTGTGCCGCCTTGTCGGTTGCGGGGGCCTGGTTGGCGGGCTCCGGTGCGAAGGTCGATGGCACGGCCGCCGTGCTCGGCGCGCCGGGGTGGTCCTCGTCGCCCGGCAGGTCACGCTGGATCTGGGGTTCGTCGACGGCAAGTGCCCAGGGCGGTAGGTTCTCCCGAGCGGCCGAGGGCATGGGCGAGACCGGCGAATCGCTGCGCGGATACTGCTGGGAGTCCGGCGACATCGGCGACACCGGCGACCGTTCCACGTCCAGACGAGGAATGTCGGTGTTGATCGAGAGCGAAGTCGGCCGGGTGGGGCGCCCTTCCGGCTGGGACGGCGTAGCGCCGGCCTGGTTGGGCGTCGTCTGCTGCTCCGGTTCGGGCAGCGCTGTGCTCGGCTGTCCTGCAGTGCCGGGCCCGGGGGAGATGGTGTCTGGCTGGCGGACCGTCCCGGCTGCGGGCTGAGTGACGTCATGCTGAGGCGCAGGGCCGACGGTCGTGTCGGGGTCGATACCACGGATAACGCCAGGCGGAACATCTACCTCGGTGGTAAAGGTCGGTGAGCCGTCCGCCGTCGGCGGGAGGACGACGCTCTGGCGCCCGTCGCCGTGCACTCCGGGACTCGAAGGCGAACCGGGAACGGTGTTGTCGGGCGCCTCGGGGGTGGGCCGCCGCGTTATCGCGTCGTCCAGGTCCGGAGAGGCCACGCCGCCGTCGCGAGGTGCCTCGTGGAGCGCCGGGCCTTCGGTGTTCGGCTCCGTGACGTGCACGGTGTCGAAGCCCGGCAGTTCTCCGGGGCCATTCGCCGGCGCGGCGAAGCTTCCGGGCATCCTCTGCTCGGCCCGGGGATCGGACAGCCCGGCATCGCTTTGCTGCCCGTTGTCGCGCGCTACAGACCCGTTCGTGTCGGGCCGCTGGGCGCCCTCGCCGAGTTGCTGTTGCTGGCCGCCCGGCTGGTTGTCGTTCCGAGTGGGCGGGTTGCCGCCGACGGCTTCCGGCCCGGACGTGTCAGTGTGGGAATTGTTCGAGTTGTCGCTTTGGGGGTTGGTGGTGCTGTTGGTTTGGTCGGGGCGTGGGGAGTAGGGCGGTGGTGGGTCGCTTTGGGGGTTGGTGGTGCTGTTGGTTTGGTCGGGGCGTGGGGAGTAGGGCGGTGGTGGGTCGCTTTGGGGGTTGGTGGTGCTGTTGGTTTGGTCGGGGCGTGGGGAGTAGGGCGGTGGTGGGTCGCTTTGGGGGTTGGTGGTGCTGTTGGTTTGGTCGGGGCGTGGGGAGTAGGGCGGTGGTGGGTCGCTTTGGGGGTTGGTGGTGCTGTTGGTTTGGTCGGGGCGTGGGGAGTACGGCGGCGGTGCGTCGCTTTGGGGTTGCGAGCCCGGCTGCCCACCCGGTCCGGCGTGGGTGTTCAACGGGTATGCCGGCGGCTTCCCGTTGGCCTGCGGGGACGAGCCCGAATTCTCGTCGGCAGGCGGGAGCGGCTTCGGTGGCTGACCGTCGGCGTTCTGTGGCGGATTGAAATGCTCGCTGAACTCGACGGCGCCGTGATGCAGGTAGGAGTGGATGTAGTTGGACGTTAGCGTCCCGGGGTTCCAGAAGGGTCCGCCGCCACCCAGGGCGAGGTTGGCGAGGCCCTCGAAGACCGTCTCGCCGAGGCCGGCCAGGGTCTCGCGGGTGAACAGGTACTTGTTGACCCGTGGGATGAGGTGACCGCCCACAACGGACGTGGCGGCCGTTCCCGCGCCCACCAGCAGGCCCGCGAGGAACGACTTGAGCACGTCCCCGCCGTCGATACCGTCCTTGCGGTTGCCCTCGAGGATCTGCGTGACCTGGGCGGCCAAGCCCTGCCACACCTCTTCAAAACCTTCCTCGACACCCTCGATGGTGACGTTGGCCAGCGCCTGCAGCAGTCTGATCTTCAGCTGGGCGATCAGCGTCTGAACGATTTCCTGGCCAATTTTGATGAGGCCGGGGACGAGCACCGCGCCGAAGCCGGTGGCCATGGCGATGGCGATCTCGAACACCTGGGTGAAGGCCGCGATGACAATGTTGTACTGCGTCGATTCCGAGTCGAGCGCGAACTTGTGGGCCGCTTGTGCCAGCTGATTGGAGGCGTCGCCGCCCTTCGGCACGTGCTTGGTGATCGTCGACTGGTACTCGGCGAACGCGCGTGCTGCTGGCCCTTCGAGGCTGCCGCCGAGCTGGTTGCCCAGGCCGGCGGTCCGGTACATGCCGTCGATCAGGGTCGCGGAGAATTTGTACAGCTCGTCGCCCATTTTCCGCAGAGCAGCCGGGTCTGCCTTCGGGTACTGCTCGCCGACCCCGTACAGGATGGCGTCGTACGCCCACTGCCATTCGGGATCGTTGGGAATGTGGAAATCGGGCATGGGCTTCTCTGCTGCTCCCAGTCAGAGGTCAGTGACGAGCGGCACGGCAGTACCGTCCGGGGCGAAGGTCACGTAGAGCGGTTCGTAGCCGGGCGCGGTGGGATCCACGGTGGGGTCTTTCTTGACTACGAAAAGCGGGTAATCGCCGGTGTCGAGCGGTCCACCGTCGCGGTCGGTGATCACGTGATCCGCGGTGATCGGCGAGATGGACTGGTAGAGGTTGGCGTCGATGCGGGTTGTCCCGTCCGGGAAACTGGAGAAGCCCAGCAGGTCGAAGCCGTCGGCCAGCGGTAAGCCGTCGATATGGGCGTCGTGCCAGCGTCCGTCCTGGAAATGGCCCGATGTCTGCAGTGGATTGGCGAGGCCCGGCATCAGCTCTGACGCGGGGTCCTCGACTGCGTGCTCCTCGGTGGACGGTTCGACACTCTTAGTGGAAATCCCAGCTTCATCCGGCAACAGCGAGGTGGACATGAATGCTTCGTGTTGTGGTTCGGCGCAGTTGTTCGTGTTTTCCTCGGTTACGATTGCTGGGCGGTCCTGGATGGTGATTCCGCGTTCCATAGTTGGGATTGCTGGGCGGTCCTGGATGGTGATTCCGCGTTCCATGGTTGGGATTGCTGGGCGGTCCTGGATGGTGATTGCTGCGCGTTTCTCGGTCGCGATTGCTGCGTGTTGTGGTTCTGCGTAGTTGCCTGCGTCCTGCACGGGTGCGCTTGTTTGGAAGGGCATGAGGGTGGTGCCCGCCTCGTGCAGGCGCGCCTGAAGCTGCTGCTCCGGGGCCTGTGGCTGTGCGTCCCCGTCGTCACGGCGTACGAAGGAGCCCTGCGGGACGTCCTCCATCTGATGGTTGAGCAGGTTGCTCCACTCGTTCGCCTGCTCGTCGGTCTCCCGGTACAGCTTGCCGCTCTTGCGGAGCCCGAGTGAGGTGTAGTCCAGGGTGCTCTTGACGCTGCCGACGATGGTGTCGAGGGTGTCAAGCCCTTCGAGGAACTTCGCTGAGAACTGCCGGCCCATGTCGTCGTCGCCCCAGCTGTTGCCGTACCGGGCACGGAGGTCCTTCAGCTGAGCGAGGTAAGCGTCGTAGATGGCTCCGTGGTCGGCGTACGCGTCGCCGAGGCGGATGACGCCCTCCGGGTCTACCCAGAGGTGGCCCCGCGGCTGGTCGCTCATCGGCCGGCCCGTTCGATGCCGAGGAACTCACGCACGCTGGTGGCCATCCGCGGCTCGGGGGGCAGGAACGTCTCCGCGCCGGCCGTGCCGCGCACGAGTGCCTGAGCGTCCATGCCGTCCGGGAGCATGGGGGCCAGCAGCTCGGCGGCCCGCTGCAGGGCCGACTCCTTGGCCTCCGCGTAGGTTTGCAGAATGAGGGCGGTCAGCTCCGTCGGGGTGAGCCGCTTGTAGGCGCCGGTCGGGAACGTGACGTCGGTGAGGACGCCGCTCTGCCCGACCGTCACGGTGACCTCGCGCCGCGGTGACGTGGCGGAGACCGAGATGTCCCGCATCTTCTGCTGCATCTCGGTCAGGCTGGAGCGCTGCCGCCCGTACTCCTGGAACAGGTGCTCGATGCGCTCGTTGAAGTCCATCCGCCGTTCTCCTTCCGTCCGGGGCCGATCCCAGTACTAGGGCCGCCCGATCGCGGCGACAAAGGGATCGGCCGCCGGATAGCACGAAACTCGACGGTTTCTTCCCGCCTGTCCGCCGCCGCGCGGGGTCGTCGCGTCGAAGGAGGCAAATCCGCTAAAGGTTCGGGACGTTGGGGCCGCACCACCTTGCTTCGTCGGGTCGCCATCAGCCAACACTTCTGTCTGCGAACGCCGGGCCCGTTTTTCCATGACCCGCGTCGCCCCGGACGAGCACGACGAAAGGAGTGTCGCTGTGACCATGCCAGTGGTGCAGACCACCGAAGTGGGCATGCAGGCGGCTGCCCAGGAATTCTCCGGCCGAGCCACGGAGTTCACCGGCCACCTGCAGAGCGTCAACCAGCAGATGGCGATGCTGCAGGCCACCTGGAATGGTGACGCGGCCAGGGGCTTCAACACGGCGATGGACAGCTGGGAGAACTCGTTCCAGAAGGTCATCAACGAGCTCATCCACATGATGGACGTGATGGGCGTGACCACGAAGGGCTACGCCGAGGCGGAGAACACCGCGGCCTCGGCGGCTCAGTCCTTCGCCTCCGCGCTGCCGGGCATCTGACGCCTCCCTCCGGTGCCCGCAATCCCGCATAGAAAGGAAGTGACGGTGTCGAACTACCGCTTCGACTTCAGCCAGGCCGACTCCACCCTGTACGACATGAACCAGATCAACACCCGCATCAAGACCGCCCTGTCCGACATGGAGCAGAGCGTCGAGCGGTCGCTGCAGGATTGGACCGGTGACGCGCAGACCCAGTACTACGCGTCGAAGCAGGCCTGGAACCAGGCCGCCAACGAGATGTCCGTCTACCTCGAGCAGGCCCGGTCGACGCTGCTCAACATCTCGGACAACTACGGCACCACCGAGCAGCGGCACGCGGCGATCTGGAACGGCGTCCGCGGCGCCTGATGCCGCACGGCCGGCTCCGTGTCCGATCGGCGCGGCTGCCGGTAGTCCCGCCGGCCCGGAGTCATGACCCGGGCCGTCGGCGTCTGTCCCCGCAAAATCGGTTTGCTCAGAAGAAGGTACGAAGCCCGTGGACGTGAACACCCCCTCCTTCGACGGTGCTGTGGCGGCCGGCGTATTCAAGACGTACGACTCCGAGCACCACAAGCCGGACGGCTGGACCGAGAATGCCGTCGGGCGGATCCGTGATGAGATTCATGACAATGCCAGGGACCATCCGAAGAACATCGATTTTCTCGACGAGAGCAACTACTCCAAGGAGGAACTCGACGCGTACGACTGGTACCAAGACCATGTGCTCGACATCAACAACTGGACGAAGATCGCGACCGAGTTCAACAAGAAGTCGGGGAGCAAGGACGCCGTCCAGTACGAGCACGCGCCGGCCGAGGGAAAGAATTACGGTCTCAAGGACGACGACGGATTCCGCCCGCCCGTGGTGCACGAGTGGAGTGATTCCGTCGACAAGGGCAAAGGCGTGGCGGTCAACACGCAGGCATTGCGGCATTTCGCCAAGCAGCTCGAGGCGATCGAGCCGGACGGCACCGGGGGAGTGGCCTGGCAGGCCTGGGACAAGCTGAACAAGGTCTCGATCAAGCCCGGCGGCTTCGCCAAGGCCGAGGTGCTGCGCCAGAAGATTAACGGGGCCGGCGGCGACGACGACGGCCTGCGCGGCGGCACCATGGACACCCTCATGACGGTGCACCAGGCGATCTACAACCTCCGGAAGAGCCTGATCAAGCTCGCCGACGAGTACGACAGCGCCGAAGAACTCAACAAGATGACCGGTGACCAGCTCACCGATGCCATGAAGAACGCATGGGCCCAGATCGAGAAGCTCAAGAATTCCGGCACCGACGAGGCGAGCCTGGATAAGGGCACGCCCGACTCGCTGTTTAAGTGACGCGCCGCGCAGCCGTCCGTTTTTGCTGGTCCTAGGTGGAGGATGCGGTCCCGGTCATGGCCGAGAAGGACAAGGACGACGACAACTGGAACAGGGATGTCGACAAGGCGGCCACGTTCATGCAGGCGAAGATCGACACCTCCGACCTCGAGGACTACAAGAAGTGGGTGCACGAGGAGCCGCCGGGCTGGCGAAAGCTCAAGGCGGCGGTCACCGGCGGCGCGGCGCTCGGCAATGACGACGCCGTGGAACTCGCCGGGACGCTGGTCGACCCGCAGTCGCTCGCGGACGCGTCCGGCGCCTTCAACCAGGCGTACGAGACTCTCAGCTGGCTGGAAACCGTGATCCGGGACCACTCGAACGCCCTCGCCGGCGAAGGCAAGGCGTGGCAGGGAAAGGCGGCCGACGCGTTCCTCGCCAAGATGGAGTACTTCGCCGATTTCCTCGGGGCGCAGGCTGAGCACATTGCCGGCGCCGACGGCATGAACGGCACCCAGTCGGTGCCGAACCAGTTGTGGAACAACGCCCGCTACCTGGCGTGGGCGCAGCACGCGATCAACTTGCTGGACGTGCAGTGGGCGACCATCGCGAGGAACGACGTCCCGCCCGCGCCCGTCACCCCGAACGGCGTCGCGATCAGCAAGTCGCGGTTCGCCAAGCCCATGACCGAGCAGATGGCGCAGGTCGTCGACACGCTCGCGACGCAGTACGAGATCACGTACAGCGCCGTGACACCGCCGACCGGCACCGGGGAACCGCCGATCACGCAGCCCTCGATGCCGACCGTGACGCTGCCCAAGCAGCCCACGATCACGCCGCCGAACCTGGGCAAGATCAACGTGCCGACCCCACCGCCGCTCGACCTGAAGAACCCGCCGGGCCTGCCGAACCCGCCGGGCGGTGGTCCCGAGGTGAAACCGCCGTCCGTGGATGGTCCGCCCAATCTGTCGACGTTGAACGGGCCACAGGATGTGAAGCCGCCGTCCGTGGATGGTCCGCCCGACCTGTCGACGTTGAACGGGCCGCAGGATGTGAAGCCGCCGTCCATGGATGGTCCGCCCGACTTGTCGGCGCTCAACGATCCGCCGAATGTGACCGCACCGACCATCGAGGGGCCGCCGGACCTGGCCCCGGTGAACGGCGGACCGGACGGCATCAACGGCGGTGGGCCGCAGGCGGGCGGCGGGAGCTTCGTGCCGCCCGTCGTACCGCCCGCCCCGGGCAGCTTGGGCGCCGGCGACACCAACCGGGACAGGCCCGGTTCCAGGCTGGGCGACGTTCCAGAGGCGCCGAAGCTGGGCAGCGGCGGAGCCGGTGACATCGACCCGCCGACCGTCCCGCGCGCGCCGGAGCTGGTCAGTAGGGGAGCCGGCGACATCGCCCCGCCGACCATTCCGCACGCGCCCGGCGCTTCGAGCCCGTTCGGCAACGGCGTCAATCCTCCGGGTGCGGGCGGCGGTATGCCCATGATGCCCGGCGGCAGTGGGGGAGGAGGCGGCCTCGGCGGCGGCAACCCCGCCATCCCGGAACGGCCGGACGCCTCGGGGCTGCTCGGCGGTGACCAGAGCGACTGGAAGCCGTCGTCCGGAACGGTCCTGACCCCCGACGCGCCGGGTGGTGCGGTGCCGGGTGGGGCTGGGCTGGGTGGTGGTGTTCCGGGTATGCCGGGTGGTGTGCCGCCGCAGGGTGGTGGTGGTGCCGGTATTCCTGAGCGTCCGGATGCGGCTGGGTTGGTCGGTGGTGAACCGACTGATTGGGAGCCGGGTGTCGGTCGGGTGGATGTGCCGGATGCGCCGGGTGGTGCGGTGCCGGGTGGGGCTGGGCTGGGTGGTGGTGTTCCGGGTAAGCCGGGTGGTGTGCCGCCGCAGGGTGGTGGTGCTGGTGGTGCCGGTATTCCTGAGCGTCCGGATGCGGCTGGGTTGGTCGGTGGTGAGCCGACTGATTGGGAGCCGGGTGTCGGTCGGGTGGATGTGCCGGATGCGCCGGGTGGTGCGGTGCCGGGTGGCGCCGGTCTCGGCGGCGGTGTTCCGGGCATGCCTGGTGGCTTTCCGCCGGGTGGCGGCGGTGCCGGTGCGGGTATTCCGGAACGTCCGGACGCCGCTGGGCTCGTCGCCGGAGACCCGACGAACTGGAAGCCGGATGCCGGGGCCGTGGATGTGCCCGATGCGCCCGCCGGTGTCGCGCCCGGCGGCCTCGGGCTGCCCGGCGGAAACCCGGAATCGGTGGACGCCCCGGCGGTCCCGGATGTCTCCGTTCCGGCGGAGACGCCCGCTCTTGAGAGGACACCGGAGCGGGCGCCCGGCGGCGTACCGATGATGCCCGGTCCGCCCGGCCCTGGCGGCGGGTCGAGTGACAAGGAAGCGGAGCGACCGGATTCCTCCGCGCTGGTCGACGGGGATCCGCAGGACTGGCTGGGGGATGACGCCGGCGGCGAACCGGGCGCACCCACCGGAGCGGCGCCCGGCGGTGCCGGCATCGTGGATGCGCAGCCACCGGTGGACCCGCCGCCGCCGGTGGACCCGGCGCTGGGCTGGCATCAGGGCGTCTCGGTGCCCGGCATCGGCGACACCGAACCGGTCGTGGTGATGCCCGGCTTCCCGGGTGCGTCCGAGCCGCCGGAGCGCGAGAAGGCGGAACGTCCCGAGGCCGCAGAGCTGCTCGTCGAGGAGAGCCGGACGTGGGCCGGCCCCGACGAGGCCGAGGACGAGGCCGGGCCGCAGACGGACGACCACGTACCGGTGCTGCAGGCCGACGACGGTAGCGGTGACCGGGCCGCGTGGGACGACACCGGGCAGTCCTGGTGGTTGCACGGCGACGCTGACGAACGTGAGGAGAAGCTGACCGATGCCTGATGCGCAGGAGGCGCCGGGTCTGCCGTTGTGGCGGCGCAACCGGTCCGCGGCATCGGTGCCGGTGGAGGACGGCGGCCTGCCGTTGATGTGTGGCGGGCCGGACCTGACGACGGCCGAGACCCAGAGTTGGCTGGAGCAGGAGGAGAAGCGGCTCAAGCGGGAGAAGGAGGAGGCCGAGGCCCGGAAGCGGGAGGAGGCCGAGGCGCGTAAGGCGGCCCGGCATTCGTCCGCCGCCGATTGCTGCGACGAGGAGGACGAGGACAAGGCGGCCGAGAAGTACCGCAATGATCGGTACGCGGTGAAGCTGCTTCGCCAGGACGACTCCGCCTGGGGCGGCGGCGGCGCGGACACCGGGATGCTCGGATGAGTACGGTCACCGTCAAGCGCCCGCCGCGCGTCGCCGGCCCGGAGGTGCCCGAGGGTGAGGTCGAGCTGCAGGAGCCGCCGCTGATGGCGGAGGAGGCGCCGCTCGACTTCCGCTCCCTCGCCATGATCGTGCCGATGGGGCTCGGCATGGGCGCCATGATGGCGATGTTCGGCCTCTACAGCCGGGCTCCGATCATGTACGTGATGGGCGGCGCGATGGCCGTCGGCATGCTGATGATGGGCGTCGTGCAGATCGGCAAGGCCGCAGCCGACCGCAAGCGCAAGATGCGCGGCGAGCGCCGGGACTTCCTGCGGTACATCGCCCAGCTGCGCAAGCAGGCCCGATCCGCGGCGGACCAGCAGCGCCAGTTCGTGCTCTGGAACAACCCGCAGCCGGACTGGCTGTGGTCGGTGGCGATGAGCAGCCGGCTGTGGGAGCGGCGGCCCAGCCACGACGACTTCGGCCGGGTGCGGATCGGGCTGGGCCGGCAGAGCGCGATGCTGCGGTTCCTGCCGCCGCAGACCAAGCCCATCGAGGACCTCGAGCCGCTGGCCTCCATCGCGTTGCGGCGGTTCTCGGAGGCGTACCGGACGGTGTCCGGCATACCGATCTCGGTGGGGCTGCGCAGCTTCACCTCGATCGAGCTGGAGGGCGACGCCGACGCGGCGGTGGACCTGGTCCGCGCCATGGTCGCCCAACTCGTGACGTTCCACGCGCCGGACGAGCTACGGGTCGCCGTGCTCGCCCCCGAGGTGCACCGCGGCAACTGGGACTGGATCAAGTGGCTGCCGCACAACGCCCACCCGACCGCGATCGACTCCGCCGGCCCCGTACGCCTGTTCGCCGGTACCCATGACGAGCTGATGGACCTGCTCGGGCCGGAGGTCACCGACCGCGGCGACCACGACCGGGCGTCGCGGCCGTCGTCCACCGAGCCGTTCGTGGTGATCGTCGCCCACCTCGCCGACCTGCCGGACAGCTCCCGCCTGCTCGGCGCCGGGCTGCGCAACATCGTGCTGCTCGACCTCACCGGCGCGATGCCGGGCGGTCCGAAGGTGCTGCGGCTGACCGCCAAGGACGACGTGGTCGAGTTCCCGTCGGGGGAGACCGTCGGCAGCGCCGTCCGTGACGCCCTCGAGGCGGGACCGGCCGAGGCGCTGGCCCGGCTGATCGCACCGAAGCGCACCAGCGGCACGCTCGACGTGGCGGAGGAGCCGCTGGAGACCAGCTTCGACCTGACCACGCTGCTCGGGATCCGTGACGCCAACACGTTCGACGTCCAGCAGTTGTGGCGGTCCCGGGTGCCGCAGCGCAACCGGCTGCAGGTGCCGATCGGTGTGACCGAGGACGGCGAGGTCATCGAACTCGACCTGAAGGAGTCCGCGCAGGGCGGCATGGGACCGCACGGTCTGCTCATCGGCGCGACCGGCTCCGGCAAGAGCGAGCTGCTGCGCACCCTGGTGTGCGCGCTCGCCGCCACCCATAGCTCCGAGATCCTCAACCTGGTCCTGGTCGACTTCAAGGGCGGCGCGACCTTCATCGGCATGGAGAAGTTGCCGCACACCTCGGCGGTCATCACGAACCTCGCCGACGAGCTGCCGCTGGTTGACCGCATGCAGGACGCGCTCAACGGCGAGATGACCCGGCGCCAGGAGATGCTGCGGGCCAGCGGGTACGCCTCGCTGTTCGACTACGAGAAGGCGCGGGCGGCCGGCGCACAGCTGGTGCCGTTCCCGGTGCTGCTCATCATCGTCGACGAGTTCAGCGAGCTGCTGTCCAGCAAGGGCGAGTTCATGGACCTGTTCGTCTCGATCGGCCGGCTGGGCCGCAGCCTCGGCGTGCACCTGCTGCTCGCCTCCCAGCGCCTGGACGAGGGGCGGATCAACCGGGTCGAGGGACACCTGTCGTACCGGCTGGCGCTGCGGACATTCTCCTCGATGGAGTCTCGCGCGGTCATCGGCGTGGGGAAGGCGTACGAGCTGCCGCCCGAGCCCGGCAACGGCTACCTGAAGGTGGACACCACCAACCTCGTGCGGTTCAAGTCGGCGTACGTGTCCGGCCCGTACACCGGCAAGGGCCTGGTCGGCGGGGTCGAGCACGAGGAAGACGCGGCCGTTGCCGAGGTCGTACCGTTCACCACCCGGCAGGTCGCCGTCCGGCACGACCCCGGGCGGGTCCGCCCGGCGGAGGCGCCGGAGCCGGAGGCCGAGCCCGGTCCCGAGGCCGCGTCCGGCCCCAGCCTCGTCGAGGTGCTGCTCGACCGGCTGGCGGGGTCCGGACCGCCGGCCCGGCAGGTGTGGCTGCCGCCGCTGTCCGCGGCGCCCAGCCTCGACTCCCTGCTGCCCAGCGTCGTCCCCGACCCGGTACGCGGCATGACCGTCGCCGATCCCGCGTCGCAGGACCGGCTGCGGGTCCCGGTCGGCATCGTCGACCGGCCGCAGGAGCAGTTGCGGGAACTGCTGACCGTGGACCTGGGCGGCGCCAACGGCCACGTAGGCATCGCCGGCGCCCCGCAGAGCGGCAAGTCGACCCTGCTGCGCAGCCTGGTGTTAGCGCTCGCGCTGACCAACACGCCGCGGGAGGTGCAGTTCTACGGCCTCGACTTCGGCGGCGGTGGCTTGGCGTCGATCGCCGGCCTGCCGCACGTCGGCTCGATCGCAACCCGCATGGAACGCGACCGCGTCGTGCGGACCATCGAGGAGATCCGGCAGGTGATGGAGCGCCGCGAGGCCGAGTTCGCCCAGCGCGGGCTCGACTCCATGGCCACGTACCTGGCGGCCCGGGCCCGCGGCGATATCGATGACCGATACGGCCACGTGTTCCTCATCGTGGACGGCTGGTACACGATGAAGCAGGATTTCGTGGACCTCGACGTGAAGTTCCAGGAGATCGCCTCGCGCGGCCTTTCGTTCGGCGTGCACGTCGTGGTCACCGCCACCCGCTGGTCGGAGATGCGGACGTGGCTGCGCGACCTCATGGGCACCAAGCTGGAGCTGCGGCTCGGCGACGCGATGGAGTCCGACGTCGGCTCGCGCAAGGCCGCGACCGTACCCAACCAGGCGGGCCGCGGGCTCACCAGCGACGGCCTGCACTTCCTCGGCGCGCTGCCGCGTACCGACGGCAGGGCGGAGACCGGCGACCTCGCCGAGGCCACCAAGTCGGTGGTCGAGGAGATCGGCACATTCTGGACCGGCGCGCCGGCGCCGGCCGTGCGGATGCTGCCAACCCGCCTCGTCGTCGAACAGCTCCCCGACCCGGAGCGCGAGTTCAAGGTGTGCATCGGGCAGGACGAGCAGCGGCTCGCCCCGGTCTGGCACGACTTCATGGCCACGCCGCACATGCTGGTCTTCGGCGACAGTGAGACCGGCAAGACGAACATGCTGCGGCTGGTGCTGCGCGCCATCCAGCACCACTACACACCGGAGCAGGCGAAGGTCGTGCTCGGTGACTCGCGGCGCGACCTGGACACCGCGATCCCGGCGGCGTTCCAGGTGGGGTCCGGCATCACCGGTGACAAGCTGTTCGAACTCGCCGGCCAGGCGTCCGTCTCGATGAACCGGCGGATACCGGGGCCGGAGATCTCCTCCGAGCGGATGCGCCGCCGGGACTGGTGGGAAGGGCCCGAGCTGTTCGTGGTCGTCGACGACTACGACCTGATGACCAAGGGCATCGGCCCCGGTTCCACCCTGGAGCCGCTGCTGCCGTTGCTGGCTCAGGGCGTCTACATCGGACTACACGTGGTGGTCGCGCGCAGCACGTCCGGCGCGATGCGCGCCATGATGGACCCGGTCGTGCGCCGGATGTGGGAACTCGGCACCCCGGCGACCCTTTTCTCGTACCCGAAGGAAGAGGGCAAGTTCCTCGGCGAGGCGGCCCCGCGCCGGCTCCCGGCGGGACGGGCCCAGCTCGTCACACGGCGCGGCGTGAAGCTGATGCAGACGGGTTACGTCAGCGAAAGGGGCCGCGGGTGACCACGGCAGCGACCGGCGAGCTGTGCCGGATCACCGTCATCGGACCGGACCGCAAGGTCGACCTGGCGGTGCCGTCGACCACCACCGTCGCCGGCCTGCTGCCGATCCTGCTGCAGCACACCACGGCGGGCCGTCTGCCCGACGCGGACATCCCCGAGGGGGCCTGGGTGCTGCAGCGGCTGGGGCAGCCGCCGTTCGAGCTGACCGGTACGCCAGAGAGCCTCGACTGGCTGGAAGGCGAGGAACTGCACCTGCGACAGGCCGAGGATCCGCTGCCGGAACTCGACTTCGACGACCTGGCCGAGGGCGTCGCCACGGTGGTGAACCGGCGCGACGACCGCTGGCGGCCCGAGTACCGGCGGGTGCTGTTCCTGCTGCTGTCGGTCGTGGCCATGGGAGCCCTCGGCGCCGTGCTCGTCGACCGCGGCCCGGTGCTCCTGCAGGCGATCTCAGCCGGGGTGCTCGCCGCCATCTTCTTCAGCTCGGCGCTGGTGGCCGGGCGCAAGCTGACGGACGGGGCGTTCGCACTGCTGTTCAGCTCGGCGGCGAGCGGCTTCGCGGCGCTGGGGGCCTCCAGCGCGTTCGACAGCGACCCCGAGGGGATCGCGTGGACCGAGTCGGCCGTGCTCGCCGGCTCGGTGGCCTGCGTGGCGGTGGTCGCCCTGCTGTTGCTCCTGCAGCGTACGGTGATCCCGGGCCTGCCCTTCGCCCCGCTGCTGGTGGTGGGGGTGACCGGGCTCGTCGTGATCGGCGTGCTGCTGCTGCGGACCGGCTCGGCGATGACCATGCAACGCACCTCCGCCACCGCGATGGCCCTGGTGTTCGTCGTGATCGTGCTCGCGCCCCGGGTGGCGGTGAAGTTGTCCCGGCTGCGCGGCCCGCAACTGCCCAAGACCGGCGAGGACATGTCGTACGACATTGAGCCGGTCCCGTCCGACGTGGTGCAGGAACGGACCGGTCACGCGGACACGTACCTGACCGTCGCGATGAGTTCCGCAGCGCTCGTCCTGCCGGTGCTGTTCTCCTTCACCATGCAGGTCCCGGGCTGGTCGGGATGGACGTTGGTGCTGGTGGTCGCCAGTGCAATCCTGCTGCGCGCCCGAACCTTCCTCGGTCTGTGGCAGCGGATCGCGCTCGTCGCTGCCGGCACCGTCGGCTACCTCATGGTCATCATGAGGTTCTCCGATCTGTGGACGCCGGGCTGGCGGTACGCGCTGCTGGGGGGCCTCCTCGCGGCCGTGGTACCGCTGGTGCTCGCGGCGTTGCGCCCGTGGCCGCGCCGGCTCCTGCCGTTCTGGGAGTACTCGGCCACGTTCTTCGACGTCACGACCGGCCTGGCGGTCCTCCCGGTGCTGGCGCAGGTCCTGGGGACGTACGCGTGGGCCCGCGGACTGTTCGGGTAGGCCGGCATGCAGACCCAACGCGACCACGTCCACGCCCACACCTTCATGATGGGCCGCCTGAGTTCCGCGCTCGTCGAGGGTGACCCGACCAGCGCCGAGATCCCGGGCCGCCGGGCGCTGACCGGCACCCTGCTGGGCATCCTCGTCGTGGTGCTGGTGGCGGCCGGCTTCGCCGTCTACGGCTGGATCGTCCCCGGCGGGAGCAAGGCGTTCCGGCAGGCCGGCGCGATCCTGGTGGAGAAGGAGACCGGCAACCGGTACGTCTACTTCGGCGGCAAGCTGCACCCCGCCCCCAACCTGACGTCGGCGATGCTGGTGCAGGGCCCCGCCGCCAAGGTGAAGCTGATCTCGCGCAACTCGCTGGCAAAGGTCCCGCGCGGCCCGGCCATCGGCATCCGGGACGCGCCGCAGACCGTGCCGGCGGCCGGCGACATGCTCTCCGGGCCGTGGCTGACCTGCCTGCCCGGGTCCGTGGTGGACCTGCCAGGTGACGGCCTCGGGATCAATTTCGACCCGCGGGCCGCGTCGGAACCGCTGCCGGCCGACCGGTTCAGCGTGGTCCGGGGCGGCGGCCACACGTACGTGGTCGCGCTGGGCCGCAAGTTCCGGGTGGGCGGCGACGCGGTGCTGGTGGCGCTCGGCGCGGCGAACGTACGCCCGGTCCCGGCCCCTCGGAAGTGGCTCGACTGGCTGGCCACCGGTCCCGAACTCGAGCCCGCGAAGATTCCGGGTGCCGGCTCGACCGGCCCCGAGGTCGGCGGCCGCCGTCATCCCGTCGGCACGCTGTTCCGGCAGCGCCCCGCCGCCGGCGACGAGCAGCTGTTCGTGCTGCGCGGCGACGGGCTCGCGCCGATGAGCCGCACGGAGTTCCTCCTCGCCGACGCCGACCGCGGCGGCGAACCGGTCGAGCTGGACGCGGCGGCCGTGGTCGACGCTCCCCGCTCGACGGACCGGTCGCTGACGAGCCGGCTGCCGGAGCTCGTCGGCCTGCACTGGCAGGACCCCGGAGACCGCGTGCTCTGCCTGCGCCAGCAGCCCGTCGGGAGGGACGCCTTCGGCAGCATGCCGGTGCTCACGACGCGCGACCAGTCCGCGGTGGACGGCGAAGGACGGCCGTTCGTGTCGATCCCGCCGCGCACCGGGATGGTCGTGACCCCCGTGCCGCAGGTCTCGAAACTCCAGGTCGAGGCGCACCTGATCTCCGACGAGGGCATCGCCTACCACCTTCTCGACCGGGATGCCGCCGTGGCGCTGAAGCTCGACAAGGCCAATCTCGTGCCGTTCCCCCGAAGCCTGCTGGCGGCCCTGCCGCAGGGACCGTTGCTGAGTCACGCCGCCTCCATCGGTGGCGGAGGGAGGTAGTTCATCATGGCATCCGGCATCCGCGGCCTGCTCCGCGGCGGCAAGGGGGGACCCGGCGGGGTCGTCCAGCACACCGTGGGCAACGCCCTCGTGCTGCACGCCGAGGACGCGATCAGTTCCGAAGCCCAGTCCCTCGCGCTCTCCGTCGTGGCGGACGCCGAGAACGACGTGGTGGTACTCGACTTGGGCCCCGGCATGCCCATCAGCTCCTGGGAGTCCATGGCCGGCGTGCTGCCCCGGCGGCGTCGCGGCATCCGGCTCGTGGCGTGCGGCCAGCACCGCAACGCGGCGGCGATGGCCGGGCAGTGGCTGTCCGAGCGGTTGAACCGTACGGTCATCGCCCCCGACGGCGACCTGGTCCGCGGCTCCGCGGGTGCGCTGTTCGTGCACTCCACGCCCGGCAGCGGCTGGGTGCGGTTCCGCCCCGGCAAGCCTCCGTCGTGGGACGCCAAGCGTTACCCGACCCCGGCGTGGGACCGGGCGGTCGTCGACCGCAGGGCCTCCAGCTCGACCGGGGAGATCGAGCCGCTGCCGGGTGGCGTGTGGATCCATGACGTGCGGTACCCCGAGACGGTCGCCGAGCACCGGGCCCGCCTCGTGGCCGACGTGCCGTGCCAGCCGGACACCATGGCCGTCCTGCTGGGCTGCCCTGGCACCGCGCCGCTCTCGCTCGACGACGTGGTCCGCTTCTGGCGCGAACTCGACGAGGACAGCCGCGCCCGCACCCGCTTCATCCAGTACGGCGACGTCCGTCTGCCCGAGGGCGAGTCGTTCGGCCAGACGCTCGCGGACCAGCTCGGCACGAACATCATCTGCTACACCGGGGTGCCGGTGGGAGCGCCGCAGAAGTACGAGCTCCGCACCGTACGCCCCGACGGTGTGCTCGGTTGGGCGCCGTTCGCGCTGGAGCTGGCCTACGCCCCGCGGGCGCACCCGAACTCGAAGGCCCGCCGCCCGCTCGTGGTCAGTCACCGGTCGCCGCTGCGCTGGACCGAGGAGGTCGGCAAGCGGGTCTACTGGTACGCCCCCGACGCCGTGGTGGAGGTGGTCCAGGCCGGTCTGTGGATGCGCTCGCCGGAGGAACCGCCGAACGCCGAGCGGGTCCGCGCGGCGGCCCTGGACCCGCAGGGCAGCACGCTCATCTTCGACGACACAGTGGACGATCGCGCGGCCCGGATGCGGGAGTTGGCCGAGGACCTCGCGGCCCGGCTGGAGAGTGGTGCGGGCGGTGCCAGCACACTGTTCCCGGCGTCGGTGCTGGTGCCGGGGATGCGCCCGGCGGGGCGGGCGCAGGCACTGCTGAGCCCGGAGACGGACGCGCCCGCGCCGACGGCCACCACGCCGATGGCGGTGCCGCCGCAGCCCGTCGCCGGCATCATGTCCGCGCCGGTGGCTGAGCCGGTCGAGGTGGAGGCGCCGGTCGCTGGGCCGGTTCGGGTGGAGGCGTCCGTGGCCGGACCGATTCGGATGGAGGCGATCATCTCGCCGACGGTCGTCGCACCGGTGGTCGGCTCGGCCCCCGTGGCGGTGCCGCAGCGGCAGGTCCGAGTGCCGTTGCCCGGGCGCGTCCAGGCTGCGGCCCCGGTCGAGCTTGCTGCGCGGGTTGCGCCTGCTGCGCCGGTCGAGCTTGCTGCGCCGGTTGCGCCGGTTGCGCCGGTTGCGCCGGTTGAGCTTGCTGCGCCGGTTGCGCCGGTTGCGCCGGTTGAGCCGGTCGAGCCTGCTGCGCCGGTCGTGCCTGCTCCGCCGGCGCCGGCGTCGGCGCTCGAAATTCCGCAGGTCGACGTGCCCGATCCGGCCGACATCGGCCCGAGCCCGCTGCGCACCCCGGCCCCGGAGCCGCCGGCGCCCACCGCCCCCGCGAAGCAGCCCGAGCCCGTCGCTGCCAAGCCCGGACCCGCGGCCGTCGGCGAGGCACGGGTGCAGGCCGTACCGGCGTCCGAGGCCTCCGCCCTGCTGCCCCGGCGCCCGCTCGACGACGAGCGTGCCTGGCTGCGCCGTACGCTCAGCCGCGAGTTCGACACCATGGCGAGTTCGGTGTCGCGGCTGATGTCCGAGCACCCCGGCATGCAGGGCGGCGGCGCGGCGACCGCCGACGATGTGCTGGCCGACTCCGTCGCGGTGCGGTTCTACCTGTCCCGGCGCGGCGCGGGGGTGGACGCGGGGCTGCGGTCCGGCGCCAACGGGCCGCACGTGCCGTTCGCCCGGTGTGTGGTCTCCGGCCTGTCGCGGCTGCCGTCGTACCGGGGGACGACGGTGTTCCGGACCTCGCCGTCGGCCCGCGAGTGGGAGCTGTACCGGGAGCGCCGCCTGGTCACCGACTGGGGCTTCGTCGCCGCGCTCACCGGACCCTGCTCCGCGCAGGAGGGCGACACGGACATCCTGGTCTGGTCGATGACGGCCCGGCGGACCGGCCTGCTGGAGCCCGACGGCGACGACCGCGCCGAGGACCGGGTGCTGTTCCTGCCCGGCACCAACTTCAAGATCCTCGAGATCCGCCAGCCGGCCGGCGACCAGCGCGGCGCGGTGCTCCTGCGCGAGGTCGGGGTCAACGAGATCGACGACAGCGGCCGGGTGGACGCGAACCGCGTCTCGCTGGACGAGCTGGCCGTGACCGCGCTGCGCCGCAGCATCGAGCGCTGGGCCGGCGTGGAGCCACGGCGGCGGCTCGGACCGGGCGCGACCGCCCGGTTCGGGGTCCTGCCCGGGCTGGTACCGCCCGCCGCAGAGGGGAGCCGAGGATGAACCGGCAGGTCCTGGTGGTCGGCGGCGGGGGACCCGGCGCCTACTCGACGATCGGCGCCGCCCTGTCCCGGGCGGAGCGTGGCGCGACGATCACCGTCCACCCCGGCCGGTACGCGGAGAAGCTCGTCGTGGGGAACCTCATCACGATCAGCGCGGAGCCCGGCGGGCCGGTCGAGGTGCACGTCGAGGAGGGCAGCGTGCTGGGCGTGCAGGGCGAGGGCGCGCAGCTGCGGGGCATCACGCTCAGCAGCGCCGACCCGAAGCTCGCGGCGGTCGACGTCTACTCCGGCGAGGTCGCCCTCGACAACTGCACGGTCGTCGGCGCCTCCTGGGTGGCTCTGCTGGCACGGCTGCAGGGTTCCGTGGCGCTGCGCGGATGCGAGGTGCGCAACCCCGGCGGCGCCGGCATCGTCGTGGCCTCGCCCGGCATGAGCACGGTCGAGGACACCGTCGTCCGCGACATCGGGACCTCCGGCGTGGTGGTCTGCGACAACGGCTCGCTGACGCTGCGCCGCTGCACGGTCCGCGACACGGTCGCCAACAGCATCTGCGTGAACGGCGACGCCCGGTTGACCGCCGAGCACTGCGAGATCACCGGCGCGCAGAAACCGGCTCTGGTGGTAGAGCAGCGGGCATGGGCCCGGATCAACCGGCTGACCATTCGCGACAGCGCGAACGTCGACGCGTTCCTGCGTGGCGAGATCGACATGGTGGTCACCGACTCGACCTTCACCGGCGCGGCGCTGCAGGCGGTCCACATCACCGACGGCGCGAAGCCGGCCTTCGAACGCTGCACGTTCGCCGCGGGGCACACCGCCGCGCATGTCTCCGGGGCCGCGCCGATCTTCACCGACTGCACGGTGGCCGACTCGCGGATCGGCATCAACGCCGAAGGGGAGGCGGCGCCACGCTTCGCGGGTCTGACCGTACGCGGCACCTCCGAGCACCTGGCCGTCGCCACCACGAACGCCACGCTGACCCTCAGCGGGTTGCGCGCCGGGGTGCAGCAGGGTGGTGGTCTCGTCGTCCGGGACGGCGCCACGCTGGACGGCTCCGATCTGGTGCTCGACACCGCGGGCGCGGTGGGGCTGGAGCTGCTCGGCGGCGCCCGCGCCACGGTCCGCGAGATCCGCTGCGACGGTACGGGCGCAGCCGCCGTCACCGTCTCCGGCGCCGCGACGCTGGACCTGCGTTCGGCCGTGCTCCGCGGCGCGGGGCTGCGCGTGGCCGACGGCTCCGCGCAGGTGCGGGACAGCGAGATCGCTCAGGCGTCGGCGGACGGCATCCACGTGGCCTCCGGCGGGTCGGTCAGCGCGGTGCAGGTCCGCGTACGCGGCGCCCGCCAGGACGGCATCGGCCTCGGCCGTGGCGCCCGAGGCTCGTTCACCGACTGCGAGGTCCTCGGCAGCGGCGGTGCGGGGTTCGGCGTCGACACCGCCGAGCCGGTCACGATCAGCCGGTGCGCGGTGCAGGACAACGGCGGCGAGGACGTACGCCGCTGCGCCGACGCCAAGCTCACCGTGGACGCGCTCACCACCGGGAGCCGGCCGGCGACGGCGTACGAGGAACGGCCGTCCGCCGTCCGCGAGGAGCGGGAGGAGGAGACGGTGCCGGAGCCGGAGGGCGAACTCAGCGGCCCGCTGCGGGAGCTGAACTCCCTGATCGGCCTGCGCGGCGTCAAGCACGAGGTCACCGCGCTCATCAACCTCATCAAGGTGGCCCAGGTACGCCAGCAGATGGGCCTGCCGATGCCCCCGATGAGCCGGCACCTGATCTTCGCCGGCCCGCCCGGTACGGGCAAGACCACGGTGGCCCGCCTCTACGGCTCCGTCCTCGCGGAGCTGGGCATCCTGTCCAAGGGGCACATGATCGAGGCGGCCCGCGCGGACCTGGTAGGGCAGTACATCGGCTCGACCGCGATCAAGACCACCGAGCTGGTCACCAAGGCGCTCGGCGGCGTGCTCTTCATCGACGAGGCGTACACCCTGTCGGCGGGATCCGGCGGCTCGGGCCCGGACTTCGGGCAGGAGGCCATCGACGCGCTGATGAAGATAATGGAGGACCACCGCGACGAGCTTGTGGTCATCGTGGCCGGCTACTCGGAGCTGATGGAGAAGTTCCTCGAGTCGAACCCCGGTCTCGCCTCCCGCTTCACCCGGACCGTGGAGTTCCCGAACTACTCGGTCGAGGAACTGGTCACGATCACCTCGAACCTGTGCAGCAAGCACTACTACGAGCTGACCGATGACGCGATGGACGCGCTCACCACGTACTTCACCCGGGTCCCGAAGACCGGGACGTTCGGCAACGGCCGCGTGGCCCGCAAGCTCTTCGAGGCGATGATCAACAATCAGGCGTCGCGCCTGGCGAGCGCGCCCCCGGCCAAGGACACCGAACTCAACCGGCTCACCGCCCAGGACCTCGTACCGGAGCTGGCGCTGCTGGAGGACCTGCCGGTCGAGCACGTGGCGCAGCCCGACGTGGCCACGAACCCGACCGCCGCGATCAGCGCCGCCCGCAGTTGGCACCGGATGTGCGAGCTCGTCGGCGCCGCCTCGGTCCGCGAGGCGGCGGGCGCGACGCTGCTGCAGATGTGCGAGCTACGCAACCGCCGCCGCGGGTACGGCCGGCACGGCAACGTGGTGATCAACGGCCCGTCCGGCAGCGGCCGGAGCGAGTTCGCCCGCCTGTACGCCGCCGGTCTGTCCGAGCTGGACCTCATCCCGGTCGGCCACCTGGTCCGCGTGTCGACGGCGCACGAACTCGCGCCGCAGTGGCCCGGTCAGGCGCGCAGCCTCGTCCGTGCGGCGCTGCGCGACGCCGAAGGGGGCGTGCTGCTCGTCGAGCACACCGACGACGGCAGCGGCCGGTGCACCGAGGCCGTCGAGTCGCTGGTCGAGGAGATGCGTGCGGGCATGGGCGACCCCGTCGCGGTGCTCATCGGCGAGGCCGCGGCGTTGCGGGACCTTCGGGCCTCGGTTCCCGGCGTCGACGAGGTCTTCGAGCAGGAGTGGGTGATGCCGGCGTACAGCACCGCGGAGTTCGCCGAGATCGTCGTGCGACACCTGGTGCGCCGAGGACACGAGGTGCCCGACGACGTGCGTACCGCGATCGCCGACCTGGCCGCCGGGCTGCCGGAGCGCACCGTACGGGCGGCCCACCTGTTCTCCTGGGGCCTGACCCGCACGGCCGCGTCGCGCACGCTCGCCCTGGCCGACCTCAACGGCCTGATGAACCGTGCGGAGCCCGGCCGGGCCGCCGCTCGCCAATCCGGCGGCCTCGCCGCCGTCGGCTGACCACCCGTCCACCCCCAGGAGGAACCGTGAAACCCGGCCAGAAGTTCGATTTCGAGGACATCGTCAAGACGGCTCTGTCGTATCAGGACCAGATGCAGTCGGCCCAGGCCGAGCTGGAGCGGGCCCTCATCACCGGCCGCTCGGAGGACGGCACGGTGACCGTGCTGTGCAACGGCATGGGCAAGGTCAGCGCGGTCAAAGTCGATCCGCGGGTCTTCGACGAGCGGGACCGGGAGAAGCTGCAGCGGGCCATCGTCGAGGCGATCCAGGCGGCGGGGAAGAACGCCGGCAACGCCGCCGCTCAGCGGATGGGCGACGTGCAGGTCTCCCTGTCCTGAGCCCGTCCGCTCGGCCTCGTCGAGCCGGTCCAGGTTCTGCTGTGCCGAAGGTGCGAAGGGGTGCGACGCGCTGAGGTTGGGGCAGGACCACGGTCCGCACCGGAGCTACGCGCGGCGGCCCGTGGTCGAATGCAGGGCGCCGCCGTCCGGCTTCAGTCGGGATACGGCCGAAGGGCCTTCCTCCGCCATACTGCCCTGAACGCCATCCCCGCGCCGCGGGCAGCCGCGGTCGGCCGGTTCAGGTGCCGTGACCGGACGTGAGAGAGGATCACCTGACATGACCAGTGCAGCGGACGAGGCGGTGGACACCGCCGAGGAGAGTTACTTCCTCCTGATGGACCCGGAGTGGGCGCCGGACGACGAGCTGGAAACGCCGCCGTTCGAGGCGATCGTGGGGCTCTGGCCGTTGGCGGAGGACGGCTCCGTCGGCCGATTCCGCAGCAACCCCGACTACCGGCCGGTGAACGAGAACTCACCGTCCGATCCCCTCGACGCGCTGTTGCGACTCACCATGGGCGGGGATGCGGAGGTGGAGCAGCTGCAGCTCATGCTCCGCGACTGCCTGGTGGACCAGGCGATGAACGGCGACGGACGCCCGCTGATCGGCAAATCTCCGGATGACGTTCCCTGCGCCATCGTGGCAACCAGTACGCCGCACCAAGCCCGCATCGCGGCGCCGGACTGGCGGCGGTCAGACCTCGACGAGGTCGCGGCATCGCTGTCGGACGGCATGGACCTGCTGGTGAACCCTGGTGGACCGGCCTCCGTGCGGCTGACCGGGGACTTCATCCGGGCCACTGCGGCGATGAGCGAGGACGAGGTCAGCGCGGCTCGTGCGGCGTTCCGGCCGGAGGACCAGATCACGATCGTACCCGCCGATGAGGGTCACGACGCCGAAGTCGTGCGCGGCGAGCAGGACGACGAGTCGAGAGGGCGGGCGGATGCCGGCTGACGAGCAGGACATGGAGAACTACTTCCTTCTGATGGACCCGGACTGGCGTCCGCAACCCGACGAAGAGGTGCCGCCGATCGAGGCGGTGATCGGATTGTGGCCGCTCGCCGCGGACGGCTCGGTGGGGCCTTTCCGCAGCAATCCGGGCTACGAGCCGCGTGATGAGAACCCGGTGACAGATCCACTGGACGCGATGCTGCGCCTAACGATGCAGGGACGGGCCCCGGCGGAGCAGTTGCAGTTGCTGATGCGCGACGCGTTGTTCGAGGTCGCGCTCAACGGCGATCAGCGCCCGCTGATCGTCAAGTCACCGGACGACGTACGCTGCGTGGTGGTGGCCACCAGCATGCCGCAGGTACGCCGGATCAGCGCGCCGCAGTGGCAGCACCAGGACCTCACCGGCGTGGTGTCGCTGCTCCCGGACGGTGTGGACGTGCTGTTCAACCCGGGCGGTGCGGTGCCGTTCCGGCTGACGGGGGACTTCCTCCGCGAGACCACGATCATGAGCGACGAAGAGGTGGCGGCCGCCTACGAGACGTTGCGCGCGGAACAGGGCGATCAGCGCATCGAGGTGCTGCCGTGGGTGATCGGCGAGGACGACACCGAGGTCACCGTGGAAGCCGTACCCGCACAGGGCAAGTAACATGATCGACCTTTCCTTCGCCGGCGACCTGCACCTTCTGCTCCTGCGGGCGGCCGGTCGGATCCCGGACGCCGAGCTGACGGGGCTGCGCGGGGCACTCGCCGAGGGACACCTCGATCGGTGCGCCGTGAGCCTGGCCGGCCGATTCCTGATGACCACGGCCGAACTCGAGCTACTGCGGCGGCTCGCGCCGGACATCGACCTGCCGCGGCCCGCTGCCGACCCGGTCGACGAGCCACCCGGCGCATACTTCATCCCCGTCCCACCGGGGATGCTCGGCTCCTCCGGTGTCTCCGTACCGGCGTTGCTCGACGTGACGGGTGACCCCTCCGCCGTCGACCGGTACGACCTGGCCGTGCTGGCGGCTCTTGATCTCGACGAAGTGGTGGGAGTCTGGCGGGGCTGGCGGGTGACGGTGTGGGACGACGGCGCCGCGGCGGCCCGGGTCTACGTGATCGAGTCCGCCGCGACGGCGGACGAGCTGCCAGCCGTCACCGCGGCTGCGCAGCAGGCGCTCATCGGCGAGGGCGACACTTCCTCTCAGGTCGAGGTCTACGGTCCGGGGCTGCCGCTGCCGGCGTATCAGCGGACGGCGCGAGCACACGCCGCACTCATCTGGGCTTCCGCTCCGGCCACGGCGATCCGCGTGGCGAGTCCCGGGCCCGTCGCCGTGACGGTCGACGGAGATGAACGGACCGCAGCGCTGGAGTACCTGCGCGCGGCCCCCATCATCGCGGCGACGCCGGGCACGCCGGCCGTGCGGACCGACGGCCAGTGGGTCTGGCTGGAGGCCCTCACCGAAGACCTCGACCGGCATGGCGCGCTCGCCGATCCGGCTCTGCTGGAGCACCTGCGCGCCGTCGAATACAACCTTGCCGTTGTGGACGCGGTCGACGCGCACCGGGCCCTGTCAGCCCTGCAGCACCGCGCGCCGGGTGCGGCGCCGGTCCAAGGAGCCGAAACCGGTATGGACGCCGGGACCGCTCGCGTACTGGCCGCCCAGAAACTGGTAGAGGTGCAGGATCCGGACACACCGCTGCGCCTGGCCGATGAGCCGCCGGCGGAGTACGCCTGGTGCTGGGTTTTCCCCTTCAACTCCGAGAAATGGTTTCGCACCGGCACGTTCACCTCCGCCGTGCTCAGTGGTCCGGTGGTGGTGGACAAGGACGGCGGTGCCGTGTGGATCGCGCCGTCCGCGCCCCCACTGGAGGAATGGCTCAACGGCCATGCCGCCGAGCGGGGCTTCGCCCCCGTCCCCGTGCCGGACATGCCAGATCTCTGGTGAGCATCTTCGTCTCCGTCGCGGCGTACCGCGATCCGGAATTGGTGCCGACCGTGCTGGACTGCCTGGCCAAGGCGCGGCACCCCGACGACCTGCGGATCGTCGTCAACTGGCAGCACCTGGGCGACGAGGACGTATCCGCCATCCGGGACGACCCCCGGGTCGAGATCATCGAGTTCGACGCCCGGCAGAGCCGGGGCGCCTGCTGGGCCCGGGCGGAGAACATGCGCCACTACCGGCCCGCCGACTGGTTCCTGCAGGTCGACAGCCACACGCGCTTCGCGCAGGATTGGGACGTACGGTGCGCAGCGGCCGCACTGTCCACCGGCGCCGCCAAACCGATCCTCAGCGGCTACCCCTCGATGTACGACCCGGGCAGCGAGTTCACCGGCGCCGGCGAACCCACCCGCATCGTCGGGGACGACTGGTCGGGCGACGGCATACCCACGTTCCGGCAGGAGGTCGTGCCGCAGTGGCAGACGCTCGGCCGGCCGGAGCGGGCGCGCTTCCTCGCCGCCGGCTTCCTGTTCGCGCTGGGCTCCTTCCCCGTCGAGGTGCCGTACGACCCGACCATCTACTTCCACGGCGAGGAGATCACTCTCTCCGTCCGCGCCTACACGTGGGGCTACGACCTCTTCCATCCCACCGAGGTGCTCGCGTGGCACTTCTACATCCGCGAGGAGCGCCCCCGGCACTGGGACGATCACGACGGTTCGCACGCCGGCCGGCACTGGTACGTCCGCGAGAAGGCCAGCCGGCGCCGGGTGGGCAATATTCTGCGCCACCCGGCGGTCGGGCGGCTGGCGATGGGCCCGGTTCGCCCGGCCGCCGCCTACGCCGAGTATGCGGGCATCGACTTCCACGCCCGGACCTACACCGAGCATGCCAAGGTGGGTCTCGCACCGCCGGAGCCGGTTGCGGCCGTACTCCACCATGACTCGAAGTCCGGATATTCGGTATCGCATTGAAACCAGGTGGCCTCCACGTCGTGGAAGCCCGCTGCCGGCCCACGTGCCAGAAGTTCTCATCCACAGCGGACGCCATCCGGCTCGAACGGTGCTCATCCGTCGAGCGTGGCCCCTGTCCTGTCGGCCTTGCGCGCACCGCTTCTACCAGCCTGACCGGGGCGCGGACGTCTTCTCACTCGGTGTGGACGATGACAGCCGGACTGGCTCTGCGTCGGGTGGCCGCCCCGGTGCAGGTGTGAGACGCCGACCTGGTCTCGTCCCGAACGGCGGTGATGTGACGCCGGCCGGACCGCAGTTCATCCGCCCGGAAGGGAGCGCACCGGGCGCGCCGTCCGGGCACCGTAGGCAAACGACTCCGACAGGGAAGATGACGCCGCGGTAATCGAGCGGCGACCTGGCGGAAAGACCAGGATAGTCAAGAAGCACGAGACGCCGGGCGAGTCCGATCCCGGCCGACGTGCTCGCCTCGCCGGCCTACGCCAAAGCCCGTGAGTTCACCGCCGAGGCCCGCGCGGCGGGCCTGACCGCGGCGCTTTCGGACCTGGCGATGACCTGGGATGTCGTCCGTCAGGAACTGGCCGGCACGGTCCCGGCGGCCGCGACGGTGGGCGACTCCATCCTGGGGATCAACTCCGGAGCCAAACGCAGCGTCGACGGCACGACCGCTATGCCGTGACCGCCGACCGGATCAACGAGAGCGGCGAGGTCTGGGCGACCGTCACGTTCTCCGCCCGGTGGGTCTTCCTCGCGGCCGGTTCGCTCGGCACCACCCGGCTGCTGGTGGAGAGCCGGGCCAAGGGCCTGCTGCCTGGCATCACCCCGGAGGTCGGTAGGCCGGGCCTGGAGCGTACCGTGCGGATCATCAGCGCGGCCGGGCTGCTGCGCGCGATCACTTTCTTCGCCTTCGCGTCCAGCCAGGGCTCCTTCATCCAGATGCTCGGCCTGGGTACCGGACTGGCGATCGTGCTGGACGCCACGCTGGTCCGGGGCGTGCTGGTGCCCGCTCTGATGGTCATGATGGGGCGCTTTGGCCACCTCGGCCCGAGCCCGCGGAACACGGCGACCGGAACGCGGTTCTGCCGTCCGATTCACCGGCCCCGGCGCCCCGCTGAGACCACTCCCGGCCGGACCGGTCTTCCGGTCCTCGGTGCGTACCACCAGTGGGGTAGCACTTGACCCTTCTCGGGGGGCGATCGCACGTGACCTACTCCGTTAGTTTTCCCTGGCGTCGGGGGCTCGGTGGGGACGTGCCCGAAGACGGCACCACCGCTGCCTGTCGACTACCGGGAAAGGAGTGCGGTCCAGTGGAAGGCGTCGACGTCCTGCACCGCCCCATCCGGGTCGCCGTGCACGCGACTGATCCGCTCAGCCGGGCCGGCCTGGTCGGCCTGCTGAGCGGCCGAGCCGAGGTCACCGTGGTTCGCCTGCCGGAACCGACCCCGGACGTGCTCGTCGTCTCGGTCCCGCGGCTGGGCGTGGCGTCGATCGAACTGCTGCGCCGGTTGGCCACCGAGGTCGGCGTGCCGACCGTGCTCGTCACCAGCGACGTCACCGAGAGGCAGCTCGTGGCATTGGTGAAGTACCGGATCGTGTCCGTGCTCCCGGTGGCCGCGGCCACCGGCGAGCGGTTGACGCAGAGCGTCACCGCCGCCGCGGCCGGCGGCGCCATTCTGCCGGCGCGGATGGTCGGTTATCTCATTGCGCACATCAATCACCTCATGGAACAGCGGCGCGTGATGGACCGCCGTTATCCCGGAAGCCGCGCGGGCCTGGCGCCGGGCGAGGTGGATGTGCTGCGGCTGGTGGCTGAAGGACTCGACACCGACAAGATCGCCGTCATGCTGAGTTCCTCGACGCGCGCGGTGCAGAACCGGCTGTACGTGCTGACCCGGCGGCTCGGTCTGCGCAATCGCTCGCACGCTGTGGCGTACGCGATTCGCGCCGGGGTCCTGTGACCTGACTGCGGCGTGTCCCGGTACCGATTGGCGCGGCGCCGGTATAGACCGAGCCTCGAACCGTGAAGATCGTCGATGTATACCCGCCTGGCGGGCGGGCCGGTGCACCCGGCGTGGCGGCCGCTCGGCAGCCGGCGGACGCTGGTGACGGGTGCCAGCCCGTTGGTGGACACGGTGCTGGCGGAGCTGCGTGATGCCGGCGGCCGGCACGGCGGCAGCGTCCGGCACACCGCCACGGAATTGGCCGGGGACGAGCCGTAAGACGCGGAGTTCACCCTGGCCGGCGACCCGGCCCTGGGCGAGGAGGGATTCGCACTCGGCCGCCACCGCAGGCGCCCGACCGTGCGGGCGTCCGGGCCACGCGGCCTGCTGTACGGCCTGGTAACCGGGCGGGGCCAGCGCAGCAGGTTCAGTGCCGCCAGTCCGGGGAGGTGGGTTTCCAGGGCTGTCCCGTTGAGGTCAGCGGTTATCGAGTAGGTACGCCCGATTGCCTTGGCCGCGTGCTGAAGGTGGATGTCGGCGTCGAAATCGACGACCGTGCCGTGCACGTCGCTGTAGATCGCGACGAGGTGGCGCGCTAGTCGTTCGGTCAGCGGGCTGTCGCCGGCGTCCGGACTTCCGGTTGTGTCAGCGCCGGCGGCGGTGCTGGGCTGAGACGCCAGACGATGACGGCCCTGTACTACAGCTGCGGATCTTTCAGGCGAGATGAACGCTGGGCGGTTGTCCCATCTTCGTAGGGCTGTGGGTAGCGGGTCGCCGGGCCGTCCGCTCGGTCTCGAGATCAGCGAGTTTGCCTGAAGATCAGTTCGTTGCCCATCGCAAGATCGGCCGGGTCTGACAAGTCTCTGACAACCGGACGCCACGATGCCTTCATGGATCTTCGAGCGCTGACCAGAACGTGGGGCCTTGCCGTTGCGGTGGTCGCCTTGGCTGCCCTGACCGCCTGCGGTGGCGAGCCCGAGACCGACGACAACGTCGCCACCATCGCCGGGAATGGCCCATCTGCCGCCGCGCCCGCCAAGGAGGGTGCGGGCACCGCACCGGCGGGTGGTGGAGAACGGCCCTTGATCCGGGTCGACACCTCCGAACAGGAGGTGAGCCGCTTACGTAAGGTGTGGGGTGAATGCCTGAAGGCGAACGGCGCTGAGTTCGTCAGCAACGCTGACGGCAGCGTCAAGGGTATCGAGGATCGGACGTCACCGAAGCAGAATAAGGCTCTCGCCGCCTGCGTGGCCAAGGAGCCGGAGACGGTCGTGGACCGGGCGGAACGCACCGACCCCCTGTTCAAGGACAAGATTCGCGACCAGGTTACCTGCATGAAGTCACACAAGATCGACGTCGACCTAGACCCCGAAGGGGACGGCTTTTCGTTCCCCGATGGGCTCCCGCCGGACAACGTGTACAAATTCGTCGACGAGTGCGAGGTCAAGGTTTTCGGCAACGGGGACTGACCGATCATCTATGTACTACAGCTGCGGATCACGTAACGATGTTGGTTGATCGCTGACCTGGTCGGTGGGCTTCTGTCGGACCTGGAGAAGAGGAACTGCTGGACCCTCGCGCAGCGGGCCGGGAACGGTCCTCCGGGGCGGATGCAGTCTTGTGGCCCGCTGCCACGAGGCCGGGATCCCCACCCAGGTCGGGTTCGCCACCAAGCTTGATCTCGCGGTCGAGTTGCTTGCCGAGGCGCTCGCCGCGAACGTGCCGTTCGGCTGGGTCACCATGGACGGCGGTTACGGTCAGTAGCCCAGGTCCGCCACTGGCTGGCCGCCCACGGCCTGCCCTATGTGGTGGCGACCTCGGCGGCGCTGCCGCTGGCCCAGATCAGAGTCCTGCCCGGCGCGGCGGCGATCACCCGCGCCGACGGGCTGTCGTCCCGGCTGGCCGACGGCGACTGGCAGCGCCGTTCGTGCGGTAAAGGGCAACGCTTCTGTGACTGGGCCTTCGTACGTCTCGGCGGCAACCTGCACGTCAGCGATGAGAGGCCCGCCGACGGGTTCGCCCACACCGTGCTGTTGCGGCGCTCGATCACCGACCCGGACGATGTCACCTACTTCCTCGCACACGCCCCGGATCCGGGCCCGGCGGCCACCCCTCATCCGCATCGCCGGGGCCCGGTGAAAGATCGAGGAGAACAGCGAGCAAGGCAAAGATCCCATCGGCATCGATAAGTATCAGGTCCAACGCGCCACACTGCACCGCGACACCGCCACCAGCACCGGTAACCAGACCACCGACCTGGGAAGAGCAGGAGCCCAACGACAACCCGCCCGGCAGGCCCCGACTGGCTGAGTCCGGACCTGCTCACCTACACCAGCGTCGCCGACATCCGGAATCTACTCGCGCAGACCGTCCTACACGCCCGCCACGGCAGACTGCACAGCCTGCGCTGGATCGCCTGGCGCCTCAAACATAAGATTTGCGCCCAATCAGCCACTACCAACGCCGCGGGGGACCCGCTACCAACAGCCCTACAAAATGGGCCAACCGCCCAGCGTTCTTGACGGCCACGGCCACGGGGTCTGCGAGTAGTGAGGAGTTCGGGTACGAGAAAGAGACGGGTGTTGGCGGCGGCGCTGATTGCTGGCTTGTCCGCGACGTGGCCGGCGCCATTGAGGGAGCCTGAGAGACGAACAGCTTGTGGGCGTAACCGTCTACGACCTCGGGACGGAAGGCGGCGGCCTTGCCCCAGTCCTAATAGGAATTTTTTAGGTCGGGACGGGTTGGTGCATTGCGGGCAGAAGCCGAGCCAGGTGGCGAGTTGGTATTGCAGTTGCCGGAGATGCCCGCGGTAGTGCCTGCTGTACCCGGCTTCGGGCGACTACGGGAATGCCGGCGGGGCCAGCGACTGGTGTGCTGTTCGCACCGATCGCCGCCCCGGCGCTTCTCAGGAGATTCAGGTGCTCCCAGCAACGATTGTGCCCGCTACGACCGGCCCGCGTGCCTTCGTTCGTCGTCATGCCCTGGTCACGTTCTTCGTCCTGGCGTACGGGCTCAGTTGGCTGGCCTGGCTGCCCTACGTCCTGTCGGAGAACGGGCTGGGACTGGTCGCCGTGCGCTTCCCGGAGCTGCTGGGTTCCGACCAGTTCCTCGGTGTCCTGCCGGGAGCCTACCTCGGCCCGGTCACCGCGGCGTTCATCGTCACGGCGGCGGCCGAGGGCCGGATCGGGCTGCGGCACTGGGCGAGCCGGCTGACCCGTTGGCGGGTCGGCTGGCGCTGGTACGTGGGAATCCTGACCGCCGTCCCCGTCGCCGTCACGCTCGCCACCTTCGCCGCTCCCGGTGCCGCCAGCCAGGCCCGCATGCCGAGTGCCGTTGTGCTTCTCGGGTATCTGCCGATGCTGCTCGTGCAGTTCCTGACCACCGCCGTCGCCGAGGAACCCGGATGGCGTGACTTCGCCCTGCCGCGGTTGCAGCGCCGGTACGGCGCCGTCGTCGGGACGGTCGTGCTCGGGGTGTGGTGGGGCGTGTGGCATCTGCCGCTGTATCTCACGCTCTGGGGCGGCTTCCCGGACGTGACCTGGTGGCAGCCGATCGAGTTCGTGGCCGCGTGTGTGCCGCTCAGCATCGTGATGACCTGGGTGTTCAACCGGACCGGTGAGAGCGTGCCGATGGTGATGCTGCTGCACGCCAGCGTCAACAGTGTGTTCTCGCTGGTCTGGCCGCAGATGTTCCCGCAGCTGACGGCGCGCGACAGCGGCCATGTCGTCCTGCTGTCGGCGACGGTGGTGGCGCTTGTCCTGCTCGGTGCCACTCGCGGCCGGCTGGGGCTGGACGGCGTGGGCGCCGGCTCCGGGGAGCGCACCGTCCGCTGGTCCGCGAGGTATGACGGTGGGCCGGGGCCGGCGGACGTGTGCCGGATGGCTGATCAGAACGGCAGTCGGGTACGCCGGCCGACCGACGTGAACGGCAAGCGCGGCACGGACCGGCTGTGGAATGCGACGAACTGAACGAACGGCGGCGCCATGACCGGTCTTGTCCCCGTACTGATGCTGACCTCCGGCATCGCCTGGACGGTGGTCTACGTCGAGGCGATCCGGGTCGGCCGGCGGGACCGGACATATGCGATCCCGGTACTCGCGCTCACCCTGAACTTCGCCTGGGAAGCCACGTACGCCGTGGTGCACCTGACGGCCGGGGTTTCGATGCAGGGTGTGGTGAACCTGGTCTGGGCACTGGCCGACGTCGTGATTGTGCACACCTACCTGCGGTACGGTCGGCGTGAGCTGCCGGCGACCGTCACCCGGGACATGTTCGTCGGCTGGAGCGTCTTGGTGTTCGGCGCCGGGTTCGCCGTCCAGTGGCTGTTCCTGGCGCAGTTCGGGGCGCGCTACGGCGGCGCGTACTCGGCGTTTCTGCAGAACGCCCTGATGTCGGGCCTGTTCATCGCCATGTTCGTCGGACGTGGCGGGCTGCGCGGTCAGAGCATGCTCATCGCGGTGGGGAAATGGATCGGCACCCTGGCGCCGACAATCGTGTTCGGGGTCCTGTTCGACCTGGGGTTCGTGTTGGGCCTCGGGCTGCTGTGCTGCGTGCTCGACCTGGTGTACATCGGTCTGGTCCGGTCGGCGGCTCGTCGACCGGACGGGCGGACCCACGTAGCGGATCCGCCCGTCACTCGCCGGGGTGGCGGCCGGTCAGGCTTGGATCTCCAGCAGGATTCCCTTTCCGGTGCCGTCGTCGTCGATAACCATGACTCCGCCCAGGTGCGGCGTTCCGGGCTGGAGCTGTGACCAGCTCACCGTGACCGCCAGTTCCGTACCGCTGGTAAAGGTGTGCTCGCGTGGGGACACCTCTAGGGTGGTGTCTCCCTGCCGGAGCGCGAAGGTGTTCAGGGTGACGTCCTGCTCGATGCGGTTCCCGGACAACCCCGCTGCACCAGGTACACGTCAAAAGTGCCGCCCGTGGTCAGCGTCACCCCGCGACCGGTGGCCGACCCGGTGCTGACGCCGATCCTTCTGCCGTCCTGGTACACCATCAACGCGATGTCGGCGCCGAGGGGCAGCTCGTCCACGCCAAGCGAGAACCGGGTGAGGAAGGTGTTCGGCGGCACGGTGATGGTCCGCTTCGTGCCCCCCGGGTCCCTCGGTGGGCACGTCCTGGTTGAAGTCCTCGCTGACGCCGGCGACCGTCAGCCGGTCGACCGTGGGCGCGACGGGACCGTCCCCGAGCACTCGCACCTTGCCGTCATACCCAGCCGCACCGGGATCGTGACCGAGCCGGTGCCACCGGTGCCGCGTACCGTCTGCGGCGCGGCCATCTTCGTCGGCCGCACCGAGAGCGGGCTGCGCACCGAGTGGCCGCGCAGGTCGCTCCACGTGATCGCGCCGGACCCTTGTTGTTGCAACGGATCGGGGCACTCTCGCCGGCGTCGCAGGTGCCGTTCCACTTCGCTGCGACGGTGGCCGCGTCCGGGCGCGGCTCGGGCAGGCTCGCGAAGCTCGGGCTCTCCGGCCAGAACCCGCCGTCGATGACACCGATGATGGTGCCCTCGCCGGCGCCCGCCTGACGACCAGAACCAATCCGGGTGCCGGGCCGCGGCTTGGTCGCGGGGATACCGTCGGTCCCGCCCGCGTAGGAGGCGAGCGGGGCGTCGGCCAGCTGCACGATGTACCGGGCTGAGTCTCCGGCCGCCGTGGCCGACTCTGCACCGGCTCCGACGGGCACCGCCGTCGTGACCAGGGCAACGGTCGCCACGGCGGCCGTCAGCGAGCCGGCTCGGCGGCGTCGCCCACAATTGACGAAGACAAGACCGGTTTCCTCCGCGTGGTTGCACTGCCCACCGGAGGTGGACGTGGAAAGGATGGTGGGAATGCAACGGCACGCTAGGGATCTTGGTGGTTCGAGGGAAGGGTGGATGGGGGCACCGACCGTGCCCCCATCCACCTCTGCGGTGTCCGGGAAGAGCTATTCCCCGGGCACGACCAGTCCTGTCTCATAGGCAGTCACCACGGCTTGGGCCCGGCTGCTTAGCTTCATTTTGTGCATGATCCGTTTGACGTGCGTCTTGACGGTCTCCTCGCTCAGGTGCAGCTGCTGCGACACCTCGAGATTGGTCAGTCCGCGGCCGACGAGCCTCAGCACCTCGCGCTCCCGCGCCGTCAGCTTGGCGAGTGCGGTCTCGTTGCAGGTGCGGGTCAGGTGTTGTTGCGCATGGCTTTCCACCAAGCGGCGGGTCACGCTCGGCGTGATGAGCATGCTGCCCTCGGCGACCACCTTGACCGCGGAGATGATCTGCGCTGGTGGGGTGTCCTTGAGCAGGAATCCCGCGGCGCCGGTGCCGAGTGCGGTGTAGATGTACTCGTCGACGTCGAACGTCGTGAGCATGATGATCGCGGGTGGTTCGTCACCGGCGTTCTGCAGGATCCTGCGCGTTGCGGTGATCCCGTCCAGCACCGGCATCTTGATGTCCATGAGGATGACGTGCGGGCGGGTCTCGGCGGCCAGTGCGACGGCTTGGGCGCCGTCGGCCGCCTCGCCGACGACGGTCAGCTCGGGTGCGAGGTCGAGCACGGCCAACAGCCCGGTACGGGTCAGCGGCTGGTCCTCGGCGACGAGTACCCGAACCGTCATCGGTCCGTACCGGTGGGCAGTCGCACGAGCACGGCGAAACCTCCACTGTCCGATGGGCCAGCGGCGAAGTCGCCGCCGCACAGCTCGACGCGTTCACGCATGCCGCGGATCCCCTGCGACAGTGGCGACGCCGGGGATGCAGGAGCGCCGATGCCGTCGTCGGTGACGCTCAGGGTGAGCGTCGTCGTGCCGTAGTGCACGTTGACGCGGGCGGTGGCGGGACCGGCGTGCTTGAGGACGTTCGTCAACGACTCCTGCAGCACCCGATATGCGCACATGTCGATCTCTGCCGGAAGCTGTCGGACCGCACCGGTGACCGCGACGTCGACCGGATGGCCGGGTGCAGACATCTGCTGCGCCAGCTCATCGATGGCGGCCAGCCCGACCGGCTGGTTCCCGGAGTCAGCACCGTTGATCTGCAGAACCTGAAGCATGCGCCGGAGGTCGGTCAGCGCGCTGCGGCTGGCGTCTCCGGCCGCCTCGATGGCGCGCCGAGCGGAGGAGGGGTCCGCCTCGAGTTTGTGGGCGGCCACCCCGGACTGCATGGACACGACGGACATGTGATGCACGACCACGTCGTGGAGGTCCCGTGCGATGCGTGCCCGTTCCTCGGCGGCGGCCCCGGCGGCCTTCGCTTGGAGCATCTCGATGCGGCGGGCGCGCCGCCGGGTGGCTTCACCGAGCATCCAGGCCCCCGGGAGGAAGAGTACCGACCCCGCCAGACGAGGCCAGTCGGTCGCAGGCATGAGCTCGTTGTAGCAGACCATCGTCACCACCACCATCGCGGCGGCGCAGACCAGCGCTGTGACTCTCGCGGTACACAGCGTCGCGACCGTGAAGACGCCCACCAGGACGGTGATTCCACCGCTGAGGATTTCGCCGTACCCCAACAGCCAGTAGATCAGCAGTGCGCTGAGGATGACGGTGACGGTGGTCACCGGAGCGATCTGCCGCAGGGCGACCGGTGCCGCGGTGAGCACCGCGAGCGTGCCGGTGATCCAGCTGAAGTTCTGCTCCTGCACGACCACGACGAGCGGGAACACGGTCAGCATGGCCGCCAACAGCCCATCGAGCCAGGACACTCCCACACGCAGACGCACGGCAACACGGTAGGCGGGCTCACCAACAGCGCCGCACCTACCCCCTAGGGGGTAGCCGACTACCACCCGAACGGCTTCGAATGACCGTTTCAGGGTGACGCCCGGAGCCGCCCGGCAACCTACCGTCGGATCCGGCCTGACAGCGTCTCCGGCGCCGTTCGGCAAGTCGAGTACGTCTACTGGACGGGGAACCACATGGCAGGCGGGAACGCGATCCAGCTCTACCGTCGGTACCTCGCCCTGGGCCGGGTTTCGATGCAACGTCTGAGCGAGCCTGCGAAGCACCCGATGCCGGGACAGGAAAACCGCGGGCAGGTCCCGGACGTGCGTGGTGACGGCTTTCCTCCGGTACGCCGTCTGCGTTACGTGGAGGACCACGGGGCAGGCTAGCCGGCACCGATGAGCGGGTGACACGTGATTGCGGGCGCCGGGTGGCATCTGTGCCGGACTGCCACGGTGCCCCGTCTCGGACCCGGGACAATTTCGCTCAAGAACGCCATGCGTGGGGTGTGCCTAATGACCGCAACAAAGCCGGAGGTACGACGCCGTCTGACGGCCCTCGTCCGGCGCCGCATCGACATCGCGGCTGCGGCGGTACTACTGGCGTGCGGCGTGACGCTGTTTGCCGTCGGCGGACCCTCGATCGCCGATCCCGACGCCCTGGCCGGTGAGCCGGTCCCGGCGGCGACGGGGTTCCAGCCGCGGGCGACGGACACCGGCGGGTCGGTCGGCGTCGGCGGGCTCGACACCTCCAGCTGGCTGCAGTGGCGTCCACGGGTCAATGCCGCACGTGCCGACCGGCGCGCCAACCTTCCCCCGCTGGGCCGTCAGACGTGTAACGCGGTCGGCGAGCTGCGTGCGGCCGGGGTGCAGGGCGACCTGTGGAAGGCGGCGGTGGCCGCCGGGAAGGCCGGCCTGCCGACGGCGATCAAGGCCCGCGGGATTCCGTCGGGAGCGAAGCGGTACGTGGACAAGGTGGTCGCGTACGCCCTGTGGTATGCGAAGCAGGACGTGTTCCGGCCGGACAGCCGTCGTGCGCAGGCGGTGACCGTCCGGGCCGAGCCGGTCAAGGTGCGTGACGAGTACGTGGCCAGTGTGCGCGCGGCCGGGCGGCTGTGCCCGACGATCACGCCCGCGCGGGTGGCGGCCCAACTGATGGCGGTGTCGCGGTTCGATCCGAACCTGCGTTCCGCCAACGGTGCGGCCGGCATCGCCCAATACTCCCCGGAACTTTGGCAGCGGTACCGGCTGTCCCGCACTGCCACGGTGTGGGAGCCGAAGGACGCGATCCCGGCGCTCGGTGCCGCCATGTGTGACCTGGTGGGTCAGCTCAGCGGTCTGAGCGGCGGCGACCCGTACGTGCTGGCGTTGGGCGTCTACCAGTGGGGGATGCCGGTCATCCGCGGAGCGAACGGCCTGCCCCGGGTCAACATTCCGCAGCTCGGGCTGATCGCGCCGACGCTGGTGGGAAGGTATGAGCAGGACCGTCGGCTGCGCCCCGCGCCGTCGGTGAACCCCGCCGCAGCGACCAGCGTGTCGGCGCCCGCCCCGCTGTCCGTCCCCTCGGCCTCGGGGCCGGCCTCCGGTCCGGCGGCGGCTGCGGCCGCGAGCGCAGCCCCGAAACCCGGAGCGAAGGCGAAGGCGGACGCCGAATCCGAGGTGACGCTGCGGTACGAGCCCGGTGCGACGTACCGGATCCGGAACGTCTGGGCCGGCCCCGTCCTGGAGCTGCGGTTGACGCCCGCCAAGTCGGTCAAGTACGTGGTGATCACGAACACGTTCAGCGGCAAGTCGCTGGGCATCCGTAACGCCACCAAGGGCGATCACGGCGAACTGGTCCAGCTGAGTTCCAAGCCGTCCGATCCTCATCAACAGTGGGAACTACGGGACGCGGGTGACGGCCAGGTACACATCATCAACCGCAACTCCGGCAAGGCGTTGGAAATCATCGGCGACGACATCGGACCCAATAAGGACGGCACATTCAACGGCGTCCGGATCAACCGGTTCCCCTGCAGCGGGACGAGGTCGACCACCGCTAGGTGCTGATCCGCTCATGAGCGAACGAACGTACCGGATCCGGTCTATTGAAACGGTGGCCGTGTGAAACAGCTGAACCCTTCGGCGCGAACCGCCCCGACCGGGCCGGACCATCCCGCCGATCCCGAAGCTCTCCGGCACCTGCACCAGGTGCACAGACCGCTGCTGCTCAGCTTCCTCACCCGGCTGACCCGGGGAGACGTGCACCGAGCCGAGGACATCGTCCAAGAGACCCTCCTTCGGGCGTGGCGTAATCCCAAGGCCCGCAACGCCGACGGCCAGTGGACCCGGCCATGGATCTTCACGGTGGCCAAGCGCATCTTCATCGATCAGGTGCGCGCCGCGGACATCCGCCCGGAGGAACTGGCCGACGAGTACATGGACGCGCACGCCACCCCGGTGGAAGACCCGTTCGATCGGCTGCTGGACGCGCAGGTGGTGCGGGCCGCGCTGGACAGCCTTCCCGACCGGCTGCGGCGCACGATCGTGGAGATCTACTTACACGGTCGGAGCCTGAGCGAGACCGCCGAGTTGCTGAACGTCCCGGTCGGGACCGTCAAGTCCCGCACCTTCTATGGCCTCCGGGCACTCCGGGAGCAGTTGCAGGCGCACGGCTTCGAGGCGCGAGGCGGAAAGGCCACGGCACGAACAGAACAGTCCCGCGCGGCGGCGTCGCACGGTGCTCACGAGCACAGTAGCGGCGCTCAACCGGTGCCGGCCGGCGTCGACGCCACCGGGCCCGATGCGGGCCGGTCGGCCCCGAACTCGCGGCGCAGTACCGGCACCACCTCCTCGCCCAGCAGATCGAGCTGCTCCAACACGGTCCGCAGCGGCAGACCGGCGTGGTCGACCAGGAACAACTGCTGCTGGTACGAGCCGGCATACTCGCGGAATCCGAGCACGCGGTCGATGACCTCCTGCGGACTTGCGACGCTGAGCGGTGTGGAGGCGACACACTCCTCCAGCGTGCGCCGCCGTAGCCGCGCTCACGGTCGAGGTACGGCCGGAACTCCTGGACCGCATCCTGACTGCGACGGCGCAAGAACACGTGGCCGCCGAGCCCGACGATCGCTTGTTCCGGATCGCCCTGGCCGTGGTGGGCGAAACGCTCGCGGTACGCCGCCACCATCCGCCGGGTGTGTTCCGGCGGCCAGAAGATGTGGTTGGCGAAGAAACCGTTGCCGTACCGGGCGGCCCGCTCCCCGACCTCCGTGCTGCTCACCGCGGCGTGCCAGACGAACGGTGGCGTGCCGTTCAGCGGCCGTGGCGCGGAGGTGAACGACTCCAGCGGGCTACGGAACCGGCCGGTCCAGTCCACCGCCTCCTCACGCCAGAGCCGGCGCAGCAGCGCGTAGTTCTCGTCGGCCAGCCGCCTCGCTCTCGTGCAGGTGCCGGCCGAACAGGGGGCACACGGGTGCGCTGCTGCCGCGACCCACTATCAGATCGAACCGACCCCCGGCGAGGTGCTGCAGAACCGCGTAGTCCTCGGTGATCCGTACCGGGTCGTTGGTGGTGATCAGGGTGGTGGCGGTGGACAGCATGAGCCGCTCGGTGCGGGCCGCGACGTAGCCCAGCAGGGTGGCCGGCGACGAAGCCACGTACGGCGGATGGTGATGCTCGCCGGCGGCGAACACGTCCAGGCCGACCTCCTCGGCCTTCACGGCGATCGTCACCATCGCCGCGAGGCGTTGCCCCTCCGACGGGGTGCGACCCGAAACCGGGTCCGGCGTGACGTCGCCGACGCTGTAGATACCCAGCTCCATGCGGCCCTTCCGGCAGGCGTTGAGGGTACACCTCCTTCGACGGCGGGGGATCGCACAGGTTCACCGGCTCGCCGGCAGACGTCTGTGCCGGGCATGAACTTCGCTCGTGCCCCCATCGTCTGGTTAGCGGGAACTGCCGCTGGTAACGACAAAAGCGAGAAGAAGCCAATGTCTTGGATCACCCGGTCGGTACGTCGCGTGGGGCTGGCCAGCTGTGCGCTGGCGTGGACGGTCGGCCTGACCGCGGGGCCCGCGGCGGCCGCAGACGAGGACTTTGTGAAGTACTACACGGTGACCTCGTCGTACCACGGTGCGCCGGAGAATCTCACCGAGATCGCTACCCGGTTCCTCGGCTCCGGCGACCGCTCGGCCGATCTGTTCAACCTCAACACCGGCCGCCGGCAGCCGGACGGCGGGGTGTTGCTCGACCCGCAGCAGCTGACCGCGGGCTGGTTGCTGGTCCTGCCCTACGACGCGGTCGGCAGCGGCGTGCAGTACGGCGTGCTGCCCGACAAACCGTCGTCGAGCCAGGTGACGAAGGCGCTACCGGCGCCGAGAGCAGGCACGCCCGACCGGGGCACCAAAGGGCGTACCGGTGCCCCCGCGACGGAACCCGGCAGGACGACGTCCGACGGCGGACGGGTACCGTCAGGCGCCGAACTGGCGCAAGCCGGAAACCTTCCGGCGAGTCCGCCGCCGAAACCCGAGGCGGGCAAGAAGGGCGAGTGCGCCCGCGCCGCCGCATCGAGCGCCAAGTCGGACTGGGCCACGCTCCGCCTTGCGGCGGATCAGGCGTGGCCGCACAGCCGCGGCAAGGGCCAGCTCGTCGCCGTCGTGGACTCCGGTGTCGACGGGCGGCTGCGACAGCTCAGCGGTCACGTGACGGTCGGCATGGACATCGTCGGTGGCAGCGGTCGCGGCGACGTCGACTGCCCCGGCACGGGCACGGCCATGGCCGCTCTCGTCGCCGCGCAGGGCAGCGCCGGCCAGATGCGCGGCGTCGCCCCGGACGCCACCGTCATGCCGGTTCGTGTCGTGACGAACGGCACCAAGGCGGCGCCGGCCGCCGCCGCCGCCGCGATCAGCGCCGCGGCGAACGCGGGTGCAACCGTGGTCGCGGTCGGCTCGTACGTCGACACCACCGACGCCGGCGTGGTTAAGGCGATCAACGATGCCCTCCGCCGCGACGTGGTGGTGGTGCTTGGCGCCCCGCTGAAGGCACAGCCGAACAATCCGGACGCGCAGGTCGGCGACGGCTCGTTGCGGGTCGGCGGGATCAGCGCCAAAACCGAGACTGCTGCCGATTACCGTTCCGGCGCGGTCGACGTTGTCGCGCCCGGCGTCAATGTCGGCAGCATCGGCATCACCAGTGTCGGCGCCGTATCGGGGACCGGCACCCAGTACGCCGTCGCGTTCGTGGCGGGTTCTGCCGCCCTGGTCCGCGCTGCGTACCCGGACCTGAACGCGAAGCAGGTGGCGCATCGCGTCCGGGCGACCGCGCGCAAGCTGGCCGACGGCTCGCAGCCGGACGGCCGGTTCGGCTGGGGTCTGATCAATCCTGTCGCGTCGGTGACCAAGGTGCTGCCCGAGGAGTCCGCGCCGCGGCCGGAGACAGCGACAGCGGCAGCGGGCAGGTTCACGCCGGCCGCGTCCGGCGGCCGCACCACCTTGGTGGTCGTGGTGGCGCTGGTCGCGTTGGCTGCCGCGGGTCTGCTGATCTTCCGGGTCAGGCGGATGTTGACCGACCGGCGCTACGACCCCGACGAGCCCGAGCCGGACGAGGTTTCCGACGACGACCCGAACCCGCCGTCGGTGGCTGACCTACCTGCGATGCCGCGTCCCGCATCGACGCCCGTCACCGCGGACGACGGCGCCGCCGAGCAGCCCGCCACGGACCGGGCGCCGGACTCCGACCAGTCCATCGAAGACAGCTCCTCGGCCGGCACGAAGTCCCTGTCCGGAGGGTCCCTCGCACAATGACCGGGAACCGCGAGGACCGTGGGCCCACGGCGGTGGTGATGCCGGGGTCCGGCGTGCGTACCCCGTCCGCGGCGATCGCGCAGCGCAGTGAGTTCGTCCGTGCGTTCGTCGAGTACGCGGGGGACAAGCCGGCCAGTGAACGGCTGACGGTCCGCTGGCCCACGCTCATCACGGTCACCGCATTGGTGGCTGTGGGTGCCGTCGTGGTGGGCATATTCTGGAATCTGATCGACCCGCTGCAACCGGGGGAGAAGGGCGCGCGGAAGAAGGCCGTCCCAAAGCGCGGCCGGCATCTTCGTCGCCGAGAACGCGGCCCCGCTGTTGGAGGACTGCGAGTCACCGGGACCGGCGGCAGGGGCCTCGCAGTCTGGGCCGGTGCCACCCCGGTGATCCGCGGACTGTCGGTCAGCCGGTGCCAAAGAACGGCCTGTACTTCGGGCCGGACGCACACGGCCGGGTACTCGACGCGGACGTGTCGCGCACCGACTGCCCGGCGGTGTACGTCAGAGCGGGCGCCGACCCGGAATTCGTCCGCTGCCACGTGCACGACGCCGATGAAGACTTGAGCCAGGCCGAAGATGCCCGGGCCACGTACGACTCGTGCTGGAGTTCCGGCGTGGCCACCGCGACGCTGCCCTCCGCCGAGGCGGGCGCCGCCGTCGCCGGACCCGCGCGGGCCGGGCCGCCCCCCCCCCGCGGCGCCCGGCCGGCCCGCCCCCGACGGCGCCGTGACCGCGCTGGGCGACCTGCTGAGGCAACTCGACGGGCTGGTCGGGCTCACCCGGGTCAAGCAGGATGTCGGCACGATGGTCAAGCGCGTGCAGATGGTCAAGCGGCGCAAGGTGGCCGGCCTGTCCCCGCCGCCGATGTCCCGCCATCTGGTGTTCGCGGGCAATCCCGGCGTACGCGCTGGCGCCCGAGGGACAGGGCACCGACTTCGGCCAGGAGGTCATCTCCACGCTCGTCAAGCTGATGGAGGACCATCGCGAGGAACTGGTCGTCATCGTGGCCGGCTACCCGAACAGATGCGGCACTTCATCTCCGCCAACCCGGGTCTGTCGTCGCGGTTCGCGCGCAAGGTCTTCCAGCAGATGACCGAGCAGCACGCGGGCCGAGTCACCGCACTCGCCGATCCCACCGACGAAAGCTGAGCACCCTGGAGGCCGAGGACCTTGCCCGCATCAACGTCGACGTGCGCGGCTGAGGAGGACCGATGACCAAGCTGGCGTTCCACCGTCCGGCCCGGCTGCTGGTGCCGGAACTGCCGAACGAGACGGCCACCCTGCCCACGCCGCCGGAGGAACCCAAGGAGAACCCCACGAACGGCGCCTGGACCCTGCTGATGCCGCTGCTGAACAGCGTCGGCATGGCCGCGTACATGGTCACGTTCGGCCGCCCGGCGCTGATCATCATCGACGCTGGCCAACCCGGCACCAGCCCGGCTGTGGTCCATCGCCACCACCCGGCACCGAGTTTGCGAGCGGCGCCAAGCCGACGCCGACTTCCTGCGCATCCCGCTCGGCTGCGGCGCGGTGCGCCTCGCCACGTCCATCCGGATGGACGACCGGATGGACCCGCTCAACGAGTACGACTAGGAGTCCACGCAGGCCGCCGAACGCTTCATCGAACGGATGGGCCGCGTCGACCGGCAGCCGATGGTTCGATTATCTGCGGGACTGGAACCGGATGCTGCGCTCAGGGAGGACGCGGCGGAGATCCGACTGAAGTCGAGCGCGGCACATTGAGGAATCCGGGATCACGAATGACCCGGGAACGCGAGGGCAGTAGGCGCTGGTCCTGCGCGGTCTCGACGATCCGGCCTGGGAACAGGACGGTTACCCGGTCGGCGATCTGCCGCAGCACCGCGCGGTCGTGCGGGAAGACCATCAGGCATGGTCTGCCGGGGCGACAGCAGCGAGGGTGAGGATGCCGGGGATCGCCGCGAACGCGGCACGGGTGTCCGTGGCCAGTTGGTCGGCGGTCGCAGCCTGCGGCCGGGTGGCCCAGGTTTCGAGTCCGCGGTGGAACGCGGCGACGAGGATGTCCAGCGCGAGCCGGAGCCGGAGGTCGTGAGACGCGAGACTGAACCTGCGGTGTAGGACGTCGAGCGCGGCGCGGACGGTGACGTCGCAGAAGTACAGGCAATGAGCTTCGATCGCTGGGGTCTTGCCGGCCAGCTGCGTGCAGAGCAGCAGGCGGTGTGCCCAGTCGCCGGCGTCCATGGTCTGCATGGCGGCGAGCACGCTGTCCTGCAACGCCTGCAGAACCGGCCGGTCCGGAGAAGCCGGCCGGAGTTCCAGGTCATCAATGAATGTTCTCCAGAGGTCCTCGTAGGGCGCCATCGCCACCTCCTCCTTGCTGGCGAAGGTGCGAAAGAAGGTGCGTTTGGAGACCTCGACGCGGTCGCACAGCTCATCGAGCGTCACGCCGTCGAAGCCTCGACGGGTGAACAGGTCCAGAGCGGCGTCCGTCAGCGCCTCGCGCGTGCGCTGTTTCTTGCGCTCCCGCAGCGGCGGGCGCGGATCGGGGGAGTGCGAGGACGCGGTGGCCATGATGCGATCCTACCGAGAGACATGTGCCACTTGCAGGCGAATGCCACTAAGTGGCATCCTCTCGATCAGTAGTCCGAACTGAGAGGCGCTGCCATGCAAGCTCTACTCGTCGATCGCTCCGTGCCCGGCAATCTCCGGCTCGGCTCAGCACCCGACCCCCTGCCCGCCGCCAACGAGGCCCTGGTCCGGGTAGTCGCCAGTTCCATCAATCCGGGCGACCTGTACCTGGACAACGCCCCAGAGGGAGCCGTGCCCGGCTACGACGCCGCCGGGGTGGTGGAGCAGGCGGCCGCGGACGGCTCCGGTCCGGCCGTCGGGACCCCGGTGGTGACGCTGGGCTTCGCCGGTGGGTGGGCGGAGTTACGCGCAGTGCGAACCGACTGGATCGGGGTGGCACCGGAGACCGCCGACCTGGCGGCTCTAAGCACGGTGCCGGTGGCCGGCGCGAGCGCGTTGCGCGCACTGCACAGGCTGGGCCCGATCATCGGGCGCCGGCTGCTCGTGACCGGTGCCACCGGTGCGGTGGGCCGGTACGCCGTGCAATTGTCCCGCCTCGGCGGTGCACACGTTACGGCTTCGACGAGCGACCCGGACGCCCACGGCGGGGAACTACGCGAACTGGGTGCACATGAGGTGATCCAGACCCCCGAACAGCTTGACCAAACGGTGACCGGCGTCATCGACGTGGTCGGCGGGGAGACCCTGGTGCAGGCGTACGACAAACTCGCCGAACACGGGATCCTGGTGTCGGTCGGCCACGTCAGCAGCGCGGGGGAACGCTTCCCCGTCTTGGCCTTCTCCGGCCACGACGGGCGGAACAACCGCTCCATCACGTCCTTCTTCCTGGGCGCCTGTACCGGGCTGTCCGCAGACCTGACGTGGTTGGCCGCGCGGGTCACGGACGGCACGTTGACACCGCGCGTCGCCAGGCGCGACAGCTGGAAGGACGCCGGCGGCACAATCCGGGCGCTTACCGAGGGACGGATACACGGCAAGGTTGTCCTCGCCATCGGCCAGTAGTCGCAGCGAACCGGCCGATCGATGAACCGGACGAGGACGCCGCGTCCGCCAGCGGTGCCGCCTGAGTGCGGCTACATCCGCACGTCCTGGCGTCTGCGGATCGCCAGCTGAGGTCGGACCGATGGGTGCCCTTCATCGAGGGGTGATCGTCAGACGATGCTGGGTTGCCGCCGACGAAGCGAACCCTCCGCCGGCGGAAGCTCTGCCTGTGGCACCGACAACCCCTCCGAGTTCTCTACCGGTCGGCCTCAGTCGCTGGATTGTGTGCTGCTCCGGCCTGTTCTACGTCGCGGACGTGGAGGTCGGGCCGTACGCGGAGGTGTTTGGCGCGGTGTCGCAGCCGGTAACGCGCGTCGGTGAGATCGGGCGGGGGTTTGCTGTTCTCTGCTGCGGTATTGCGGGAGCGGATAAGGGCCGGTTGAGGGCGATCCCGTCCGGCCAGGCGGTGACCGTCATGTCGTACTCGCGAAGGTAGGCCGCCACCTCGGTGGGTCGCTGGCCGAAGAGGTCCGGGGCGCTGATGGCGGTCGCGTCGGACGGCTGGAAGCCCTCGATGATCGCTCGGATGCTGCCGGAGGCGAGTTCCGGAGGGAGACCTGCAGGATCATCAGTTGCGAGTAGTGTAGTCAGTGCGGTCTTGTCGGCCGCCGCCCTAGACCCCGGCGTGTGCTGTACCACGCTGGAGGGGGTAGGCCATTACCACTGACTCACCTTCCAGCTGCACCGCGGTAGTCGTCTGCGCCGCAGGGCGGCAGTCGTGAAACCTGTTGATGCGCCACGTGCGGGCCAACGAGTTACGGCCGACCGCACGGATCCGGATGACGCCGCGGAGGCTGTCGCGCACCTGGTCAGGAGCTTTTTCCCGATTACCGCGGAGGTGTCCGTCATGATGTTGCGCGGCACCCAGGCGTACACGGTAGCCGCCACTTCCGGCGTGGCGCGCGTCTTCGACACTTGGCAGTACCGCACTGGTCAGGGGCCGTCTCTGCAGGCGGCAGCGTCGGCGGCGACCATATACGTTGCAGATCTGCACACCGAGACCCGTTGGCCACGCTGGATCCGGCACAGCATCAACGCCGGCGCACGCAGCGTATTGTCGCTCGGCCTGGATATCGACGACGGGGTCACCGGGGCGCTCACCGTCTACGCCACTCAGCCCGACGCCGTCCCCGACGCGGGTGGCCCTCCGCAAGGTCTCGCCGGGTACGCCGCCGCTGCATTGAAGACCATTCACCGGCACGACATGCAGGCCAACCAGGTGCGCCACCTGCAAGCCGCGATGGTGCACCGGGCGGTCATCGAACAGGCGAAGGGCATCATCATGGGCGAGCGACGCTGCACCGCCGACGAGGCGTTCGCCGTACTCGTCAAGATTGCGCAGGACAGTAACCGCAAGGTGCATGACATCGCCGCGGACCTTGCGCACCGCACCTCGCACACGCCCATCACGGCGAGCACCTCGCCCGGCGCATCGCCGGGCGCCGCCGTGACGCACATGCAGCTCACGACCGACGTGGATCAGGACGGCATCGCCGTCATCGGCGTCGCCGGGGAACTGGTCGTGGATACTGCTGATGCACTCGTGGCGGCGATCCACGCAGGACTCAGCGCCGGCCTGGTGACCAGCATGGTCGTTGACCTGGCCCGAGTGTCGTTTCTCGATATGGCCGGTCTCGGCGCCCTGCTGCGCGCTCGTGCCGCTGCTCTGCAGGCCGGTGCGTCGCTGCGGATCGTCCGTCCACAACCGTTGGTGCAACAAGTTCTGCACCTCACCGACGCCCACCTGATCCTCAGCGCCGCCTAGCTCCAGCGTGAAGGTGGGTCCTTCGGATCTGGTGGAGCCGGCGCCAGGACCGCCTGGAATTGAGCGCAGCGAAGGGGTTCAACGTGACCCGGGATCAGCGAGCCCGGGCAGGCTGGCCAGATCGGTTACCACGGTGTGCGCGACGTCGCTGAGGCGCCGGTTGTTGCTGCGGGCGTAGCCGCGGATCAGGTCGAACGCCGCGTCGACGTCAACACTGTGAGTTTGCGCGACGACGCCTTTAGCCTGTTCGATGACGATGCGGCTGTTCAGCGCACCTTGCAGCTGCTCGGTCAAGACTTCACCGCGGCGGATGACGCGTTCCTGCAGCAGGCTGATCGCGGCCACGTCCGCGAGGGCCTGCACGATCTGTACGTCGCTGTCGTCGAGGTCACCGACGGTCCTGCCGAACACTCCCATCGCGCCGATGACTTCTCGACGCAGCCGCAGCGGGAACGCGTGCACTGACCGGTAGCCGTCGTCGGCGGCGTGCGGCGCGAACCGTTCCCACCGCGCCGTCGCGGCGTCGGCGGTGAGGTCGGTGTTGACGACCGGCTGGCCGCTGTGGAACGCGTCGATGCACGGCCCGTCCTGGTGCTGCAGTTGGAACAGCTCGAGGAACTTGGCACTCTCCGCGGAGGCCGCCATGAAATGCAGGCGTTTCTTAGGGTCAGCGAGCAGGATGCCTACGGTGGAGTCGCCGGTCAGCCCGGCGATGCGGTCGGCGAGCATCTGCAGGAACTCGATCAGGTCGAACTCGTCGATGAGAGTGTCGGCGACCTCGACGAAGACTTTTGCGAGGCGTTCAGAAGAAACGGTGGTCATGGCTGCCTTCCGGCCTTTCCGTCCTGGCGACGGATGTTCACGAGTGATCACGTTCTAAGTGCAGCCGGCCGGCGACGATGTCGGCGGCCACCACGGACAAGGGGAGGTTCGTGGCGTAGGCATGGCCGCGCAGCCGAACCAGGGCCTCGGTGAGGGTGACGCCGAGCATCACCATCACCATGCCTTGGGCCTGCCATAAGGCGGCACCCTGCTCAATAGCCTCGTCGACATCGTGCTCGCTGTGGGTTTGATCCTGACCGTCCAGCAGGGTCGTCACCGCGAGTTCACCGAAGGTGAAAGCCTGACCGAGTTCATCCCGGGACAACGGTCCAGCGTGGGTCCGGAACACGTCGAGGACTCCGAGGCGAACAGCGCCAACCTGTAAGGGGAACGCGAACACCGCCCTGATCCCGGCCTGATACACGGCCGGGGTGTAAGCCGGCCACCGGCTCATCGCCGTGTCGTCAAGGTCGGTGATCAGCACCGGGCGGCGGGAGGTGTATGCATCGACGCACGGGCCTTCCCCGACGGTGAACTGCAGCTCCTCGATGCGCTCGGTGGTCGGGTCCGACGCGGCGGCCATACCGTATCCACCAGTGGTGGCCATCACGCTCACCCCGACACCGGCCGCCGACAAGGCCCGGGTCGCGTCCGCGCAGAGCACCTGTAGCCGGCTCACCGCGCCGCGATCCAGCGGTGACAGTGTCATCGGCGGTCGTGCACCGTCGTCCATTCCCTGATCCATGCCGGCCTACCCCTGCCGGCCGGGAAGCAGAGGCGGGGCAAGCAGCTGCGCCCCACCATCACCTGGACTTGCACGCATGACCCCACCCCACGAAGCAAATGAGCACCGCCGGGGTCTAGGGCAGTCGACAACGACTCGAAGCCGCCCGCCAAGCGTAGCCAACGGGTGCGCCAAGCGATACCAGGGCCCGGGCGTACCGAGTCGGGGTCGAGCCGCAGGAATGCGCAGCGCGTGCAGGCGTGCTCGTGGACCCCGTTCTGGGCGAGTGTGGCGGCCGCGCTCCGGCCGGGTGGGCGGGTCTTCTTGGTGGACAGCTACCACCGCCATCAGTGCATCCCCGACGATGTTCAGCAACGCTTCCCCCAACGACGGCCGACGCTTCGAAGTGGTCAAGCGCTACTGGCAACCTGACGAACTGGCCGCGACGCCTGGGTGGCACCTGACCCCGACGGTCACCCAGAACCAGGGATCATCTACGCCTACGGCTCCGGTGCGGAGACCGCTGACCGCTCACCAGTTGTAGTCGGCCTGCGGAGCGCGACATCCGGACATGCCGACGAGCGGATGTCTGTGGAGTCCTCGGTGACCGGTCACTACTGATCCTTTCCCCAGGATGCTGCCGCTGCTTCCCATGCCAGCCAGTGCAACAGTTGCCGCTCCACCTTGCGCGATCCGACAGGAAGCCGGCGGTAATGAACGAGAGAAATGTCCAGTCGGCCGAGCTGGATCCCCTTCCAGCTGACTACGCCATTGGCGAAGGTGGACACGCGACATTTCCAGCTCGGGACCGGGTTCTCTTCGTAGCTGTATGGAAGGAGGAGGTGCAAGTTCCGTTCATCCGTGACGATACCGTTGGTATTCCAGCCGAGCCCGTCCCGCTCGGCGGCGTCGACAAGGGACCGCAGATCCCGCTCCGTCACCACCCGCACGGCCGGGACCCGTAGGCCGGAACGGGCCTGGACACTACCCCGATGCCCGAACGACAGCCACCAGGGCCTTATCACCGGGCGACCACCATGATGGCGCCAGGATTCGTATTCATCAAACTGGTTAGGTAAGTCGAACTCGTCATCGGATGATGATGCCAGTCCGGGACTATGGAGCACGCCGAACGGCGGCTCGCTGAACGCCACCCAGGTAACCGCCCGGCTCCACCCGGACGTCGATCAGCCCGAGGGTGACATCCTCCTCTGCCGCTGATCGCGCGCGTCGGCCGCCGCAGAGCGGTGGCCGGCGCGAGCCCGTCGCGGCCGCTCAGCGCACGCCCGTGCCGACGAGCGGATGCTCAGGCGTCGGCGGTCGATGTCACCGGTCTTCTGTGATGCTGGTTCGCGGAGGCGGCTCGGGGTTGTCAGCCGTGAGCAGGGCGGCCGCGAAGCATTCGGTGACGTGTTCCAGCCAGCCGGGCTCCTCATAGATGATGTCTTCACCCTGTGCGGCCCGAAGACCCCGGAGCAGGTCCTTGACCCGGTCTTCGGGCGACTGCTTGCTGGGCTTGCTGCGCCGGTCGAACGTGGTCCAACGACGCACCGCGACGTCGATCAGGTTAGCTGGATCGTTCGGCTTCCAATGGTCCGCCACCCGTACGTCCGCCAGCACAGCGCGTAGGGCCGCCGACCGTTCTGCTCGCGCTTGACGCATGGACACCCGGACAACGGTGTCGTACGGCGGAGGAAGTCGCATTCGATTTTCGGGCGCTTCGACGCCGGAGGTTCCCTGCGCACAGATCTGCCGCAAGGTGCGCGTTGCCTGCCGACCGTGCCATCCGCCGGTAGCGTGTACGCGCCTCGGATCGCCGTCTCAAGACCGCCAGCCCTGGGCATCAACGATCATGGTTATGAGGACGGTTGTTGCCCCCGCCAGAGCGCCCAGCAGAAACCACAACGCCCACGGCCGAGTGCGCCGCGCCGCCGCCAACCCTGCCGTGATCAGCACCTGCGCAGTAACGACGTACAACACGGGAGTGCCGTACGGTGCATCCGGCGCCCCGGTCGCGTCGACGCTGACGATCCACCCCCAATCATCCTGTGGAAACCACCTGAAGTGCGCCAGCACAACAAGACACGGCGTAGCAGCCAGCAGGACGGCGAGCCACCAGCGCCGAGGACGCAGGTTCCACGAATGCGGCGATTCCGACACAAGATCAAGATAACCGACTTGATCAGCTCTAGGGTGCGCAGCGGCCCGAAGAATCGAATGCCGCCGGGGCTACACCGGTTCTACGAGGACCTTCGCCTCCCTCGACGACGCCGGAGACAATGCCGCCATCGGCGGAACGCTGCGGTTCACCGATGACGACACCGTCGAACCCGCGCCGAGGGTCCTTCAATGCGGCCAGCAATTCGGAGGCGCGGGGCCGGCGCTTTCACGGCAGCGAACGCGACGTACCGATATCGAAGAAGTCGGCGACGATGGTGTGTCCCGCGGGCTCGACGAGCCCGCGGGCACGGGTGAACTGCCAGTTGTAGGACGCTTGGGGATCTTGATCGTCTTCGGTGGACACCCGTCCGTAGAAGGCGAATCTCATGGGCTACTCCCACGTTGTGGAGGCTGTTGGTCGTCGGGCTGGTCGCGCCCCGGCTGTAGCTCATTGGACCAGCCGTAGCAGTGCGCGAGCTGCCGCGGGGGTGATGACCGGGTCGTGCTGCGGAAGCTCGATTCGTAGGCCATCAGGCTTCTGTACGGCGGGTCCGATCAGGGCCGGGGCAGGGTAGTTGACTCGGTTGCGGCGGGCATGGCCTGTCGGTTGCGACTTTCCGCGACTCGCCCCGTGTCGCGGTCGCGGCGTTTCGCGTCGTCGACCGACCGTGTCGTGTCGTGGTCGCAGCGTCGGAGGTCGCGGTCAGTCACCGCGACGTCGTGGTGCGGGCGAGACGGGGCTGCCCGCGAAGGGCATCACCGCCGACGGCCTGATCGACCTCGGCCCGGACGGCACCACCGCCCTCGTCTCGGCCTCGACCGTGGCGTTCGGGCTGCGCTCACCCGGAGAGCAGAACGGCCTCGTCGCCGGGATCGCCCGCTGGTTGAACAGCCTCGACTCCCCGACGCAGATCCTCGCGCGGGCACAACGGGTCGACCTGACCCACATCGCCGACCGCATCAAGCGCCGCGCCCCGGGCCTGCCACATCCGGCGCTGGAAGACGCGGCCCGATCTCACGCCGTGTTCCTCGAAGACCTCACCGCCCAACGGGAGCTGCTGCACCGGCAGCTCACCGTCGCCGTGCGCGGGCGGCGCGGCCCCGGCCACACCGCCCACCAGGCCCGCGAGGCGGTGCGAGCCCTCGCCGGGTGCGAAGTCGCCGGAACGGTCCTGGACGCACTAGACACCCAGGCCGCTCTCGCGGCCTGCCTCGACCCGGCCGCATCCACCCCGGCCTGGGCGGCGGCCGACAGCCCTGTTCCGACGACCGACCGGGAAGACAGTGATGACAGGTGAAGCTGTTCACCCTGCGCCGAAGCCGCCGCTCAGCGGTGGAGACCGGTGGCGTGCTGCCCGGCAGCCCCGACGCCGTGGACGTTGGTGGCCGGTCAGTGCACGTCGGCGACGACTACTCCGCGACCCTCGCCGTGACCGGGTATCCGGCCTAGGCCGGCGCCGGCTGGCTGGAGCCGATCCTGTCCTACCCCGGCCGCGTTGATGTCGCAGGGGCGAGAACGCGGAGGTCCGCCCCGCTGGGACGCATGGAGAGGAATCGGTAGCTGCCCCCCGGACACCGGCCTTACCGAACTGGTCTACCTCGCGAGAAGCCGCTGGCGCATCGAACACGATCAGCGGGTTGCCTTCGGCCCAGGCGAGACGGCGGTGAGCACCCCGTTCCATGTCGTCGGGCCGGTCGCTGAGGTCATGCCGGCCGCCGCCCGGATGCCGGCGTTACGACCGCCGGCGCAGAATCGCCCGTGCCGGCAGGGTGACCGCGAGCAGGGCGAGGCCGGCCGCGGCGACCGCGAAGGATCCGTACGTCAGCGGGGGGACATAGGGTGCTTCGCCGGTCATCCCGTACATCATCGGGATCAGCGTGACCGCGGCGATCGCGGAGCCGAGGATGACACCGGCAAGGGATACGAGCAAGCTTTCCCAGCGGAGCATCGTGAGGACCTGACGCCGGGTGGAGCCGACCAGGCGCAGCATGTCCAGCTCCCGGCGGCGGTCGTGGACCATCATCACCAGGGTGTTGACGGCGGCGATGGCCGCGAAGCCGCCGAGGACCGCGGCCATGGTGTTGTTGGTCCAAGCGCCCAGCTTCGCGTCGAGGTTCTGTTCGGTGGCGTAGCCGGCGGCATCGGTGACCGTTCCCAGGGTGGTGAGCGACTCCGCCGAGCCGCCCCGTACCAGCAGCACGCTGTCGAACGCGGAGGTGACGTGCCCGGTCAGATACGCCCGGTCCATGGTCACGGTGGCCAGCCCCAGGCCGCGGCCGTACACCGCGATGATCTCGGGGCTGACCTGGGTGCCGTCGGGGAGGTAGAGCCGGAGCCGGTCGCCGACGCCTCGCTCGGCCGCGGTCGCCAGGGTGGTGTCGACGGCGATCCGGTCATCGCCGAGCTGGTCGAAGCTGCCCTCGCGGACGTCCAGGTCCTGCACCCTCGTGAGCTGGGCGCCGGAGCCGGTGATGCCCTGGACCGTCGCTCCCTGCAGCGACTTGAACTCACCGGCGCCAAGCGGCACCAGCACCTGTGTGCGCAGCACGCCGACGGCGGCTTCCACGCCCGGCGCGCGGGCGGCATCGGCAACCGCGTTCCCCGGAAGCCCGGCCGGGTTCGTGACGAGATGATCCGCCGTGAGGCCCGCGCGCAGCTGCTTGTCGGCGGCGTGGTTCTCGCTCGTGTGCAGGAAGACGAGGGTCGAGGCGAAGGCCATGGCGAGCACGATGGGAGTGATGGCCGAGGCCAGGCGGCGGGCGTTGGTACGGGAGTTGGCGAGCGCGAGTCCGGCGGCCGGGCCCGCACCGCGCAGTGACAGGCCGAAGAGGCTCACGCACAGCCGCGCCACCAGCGGGCCCAGCAGCGCCATGGCGAACATCAACAGCATGACGACGCCGAGCGCGGCGCCGGCCGCGTCGGTCCCGGTGGAGCGGGCCGAGACGCCGGCGAGCACCATGCCGCCGGCGAGAGCGGCGAGGCCGACGACGGTGCGGATCCCGCCCGGTCGCAGCCGTTCCATCGACGCCTCGGTGAGCGCCTGTCCCGGCTTGGTCCGCGCGGGCTTGCGCCCGGCCATCCAGCCGGCGCTGAGGGCGGTGAGTAGCCCCATGGCGACCGCGGCGAGCAGCGGTATCGCCGAGATGTGGAGTTGCACCGCCGCCGGGATCGCGCCGCGGTCCTGCAACTGCCCGAACCACCAGTGCGCGAGCCCGAGGCCGGGCAGCAGGCCGGCGATACCGGCGAGCGGCGCGATCAGCAGTGCCTCGGCGGCGACAGCGCGCCGAATCTGTCGTGGGGTGGCCCCGACGGCGCGCAGCAGTGCGAACTCCCTGGCCCGCTGGGAGACCGACAGGGCCACCGTCCCGGCGGCGGTGAAGATCGCGACGATGGTGGCGATGCCACCGAAGGAGCCGCCGATGCCGAAGAGCATCTGCTTGGCGTATCCGAGGCCGGGGTCCTCCACGGCGCCGCGGTCGTCGCCGGCGTGCACCTGGACGCCGGAGCCGGCCAGGGTCTCGGTCACCGAGCTGGCCAGTGCGGCGGCATCGGTGCCCGGCGCCGCCAGCACCGCGATGGCGTCGGCTCTACCGGGATGCCCGGCGAGCGCAGCGGCCTGGGTGTCGGCGAACCACGCGAGGTTGCCCCCGGCACCTGGGGACTCGGCGGCGTCGGCAATGCCGGCCAGGCGGAAGTCCTGCCGCCCGGCGGCCGTTTCGAGCGTGACGGTGTCGCCGACGGCGGCCTGCGCGGCCTGGGCCGTGCCCTGGCCGAGCACGACTTCGCCGTCCCGGGGCGCGGAGCCGGCAGTCAGACCGGCGCCGGTGAACACATGCGAGCCCCACCCGTGCGCGGTGAGCGCAGCATCCGGCACGGGCAGCCCGGTCGCGCGTACCGGGAAGGTGAAGTCCGCGATGGCCATGCTCGCGCCCGGTGCCGTGGCCGCCCTCGCCGCGAGCCCGGCGTCCAGCCGCGCCGTGTCCGGCAGCGGCACCGCTTCCTTCTCCAGGTCCTCACCACTGCCGGTGACGACGTACTCATACTGGTCCGCGGCCACGATGACCGGCGCGTTCGCGTAGCGTTCCGGCGGTACCGATGCGCGCAGGCTGGTTTCGAGAAGGATGCCGCTGGCCGAGACGATCAGTGCGGACATCAGCAGGGCGAGGAAGGTTCCCGCGAACGACGCCGGTTTGAACCGGACGGCTGCACGGGCAAGTCCGTTGGAACGCATCATGCCGCTGCGCCCGCCAACACACCGGAGGGGAGCGCGGCCATCCGTGCCGCGATCTGTGCCGCCGAACCGCGGTGAACTTGGTCGGCGAACGCGCCGTTCGCGAGGAACAACACCCGGTCCGCCCATGCCGCGGCGATGGGATCGTGGGTGACCATGACGACCGTGGCGCCGAGGCTGTCCACCGCGTGCCGGAGCAGGCCGAGGACCTGGGCGGCGGTGCCGGTGTCGAGGGCGCCGGTGGGCTCGTCGGCGAAGATCACGTCCGGGTTGGTGACCAGGGCACGGGCGACGGCCACCCGCTGCTGCTGGCCGCCGGACAGCTCGGCGGGCCGGCGGCGCGCCTTGTCGGCGAGCCCGACCTGCCCGAGCACCTCGGCCGCCCGGCGCTGGTCCTGCCGTTGCCCGGCCAGCCGCACGGGCAGAAGGACGTTCTGTTCCACGGTCAGCGACGGCAACAGGTTGAACGCCTGGAACACGAAGCCGAGCCGGCTGCGGCGAAGCTCGGTCAGCTCGTTCTCGTTCATACCCGTGATCTCCGTACCACCGAGGCGCACGGAACCCTCCGACGGCCGGTCCAGCCCTGCGGCGCACTGCAGGAAAGTGGACTTGCCGGACCCCGACGGACCCATGACCGCGGTGAACGTTGCGCGCGGCAGAGCCAGGTCGATCCCCGCGAGGGCATGCACCGTGCCGGTGCCGCGGCCGTACCGCCGCCGGACACCGCGCAGCTCGACCGCGAGACCGGTGCCGCCGACCGGAGTCACCGGACGGACGGCAGTCCTTTGCCGATTGCTCCTGCGAAGCCTCATTGTTCGCCCTCTCCTGGCTTTGCTGTTGCCTGCCGGGAGAAGAGTGCCGGAACGGGGGCCCGCCCCGCTTCGTCCCTGGGAACCGGATGTATTACTGCATCGGCAGTAGGCGGGCGGGACGGGCGTGCATACCGGAACGGGCCGGGTGCGCTAGGACGGGCCGGGAAGCCCGGCCTGGTAGGCGATGACGACGAGTTGGGCGCGGTCGCGGGCGTCGAGTTTGGTCATGGCGTGATTGACGTGTGTCTTGACGGTGAACGGGCTGAGCGTGAGGTGGTCGGCGATTTCGGCGTTCGACATGCCGGTGGCCACCAGGCCGACGATCTCGCGTTCCCGTTCGGTGAGCCCGTCGAGAACCCTGGAGGCCGTGGCCGGAGCCGGGTGGCGGTCGTCCGTGGCGAGGTAGCGGGCGATGAGCCCGCGGGTGGCCGCGGGGGAGAGCAGGGCCTCTCCGCGGGCGACGGTACGGATCGCCTCGATCAACGCATCCGGGCGTGCGCTCTTGCCGAGGAATCCGCTGGCGCCGGCGCGTAGCGCTTCGAAGACGTACTCGTCGACCTCGAAGGTGGTCAGGATCAGTACCTTCACGCCGGCGAGGTCGGGGTCGGTCGAGATCCAGCGGGTGGCGGCGAGCCCATCGAGCTCGGGCATGCGGATGTCCATGAGGACGACGTCAGCGCGGGTCTGGCGGGCCATGCGCACGGCCTGGGCGCCGGTTGCGGCTTCACCGACGACCGTCAGGTCGGGGGCGTTGTCGACCATGAGGCGTAGGCCGGCGCGGACGATGTCCTGGTCGTCGGCGAGTAGGACGCGTACGGCGGTCACGCCGTGGCGCCGGCGAGAGTGGGCAGTTCGGCCGTGACCCGGAAGCCGCCTTCAGGACGAGGGCCGGCGGAGAGCCGGCCGCCGAGTGCGGCGGCCCGCTCCCGCATGCCGATGATGCCGTGCCCCATCGGGCCGCCCGTGCGGCTGGTCACCGTCTGCGCGACGGCGCGGACTGGCGGTCCGTCGTCCTCGACGGTCAGCGCTAGGGCGTCCGGCCGGAACTCGAGCCGGATCGATGCCGAGGTGCCTGCGGCGTGTTTGGCGGTGTTGGTCAGGGATTCCTGGATCAGCCGGTAGGCGGTGAGGTCGACGGCGTCGGGCAGGGGCCGGGCCGGGCCGGTGACATCGCAGCTGACCCGTAGTCCGGTGGCGGCGAAGGACGTGATCAGCTCGTCGAGCCGGCTGAGCCGTCCGGCTGGTTGGACGGGCTCGTGCTCGCCGGGCTGGCGCAGCAGGCCGACGGTGAGCTTGAGCTCGACCAGCGCGGCCTCGCTGGCGTTCTGAATGTGGTCCAGGGACTGGCGGGCCCGGACGAGGTCGTGTCTGTCCAACAGAAGGGTCATGGCGCCTGCCTGTACGTTGATGAGCGCTACCTGGTGGCCGACCGCGTCGTGCAACTCGCGCGCGATGCGGAGTCGTTCCGCCTGGACCCGTTGGCGTGCCTCGTTCTCGCGGCCCACCTCCGCGCGCAGGGCCCGTTCCACGAGCATGGTGCGCCGCGCCCGGTTGGCCCGGACGGCTCGCCCGAGCGCGGCGGAGGCCACGATCCATGGCAGGACCTCCACATCGTTGAACTCGATTCGGTCGTACCCGGTGGCCAGCACACTGCCGGCCAGCACCGAGGCCACGCTCACGGCGGCGGTGGCGACGACGACCGCGACCTTCTCGCTACGCAACGAGTACAGGAACATCGTCACGATCAGGGCCGTGCGGGCGGGGGAGTCCGTCGCCGCGGACGGCATTGCGGCGATCACCCCCGTGGTTGCGATGGCGGGGATGAGCCAAGCCGGCCAGCGCAGGGCGGGAATGACGACGAAGCTCGCCGTGACCACGACAGCGGTGACGATGGCGGTGGCTGTGAACGCGGAACGGCCGGGCGTCGCGGTGATCAGGACGGTGAGAAGAAGCAGGACGCCGGCTCCGGCCAGGCGGGTGGCGGTGCGATGCGCGTCGGCGAGCCGGCGCAGCCGGTCGGCCACCCGTCTCGGGTAGGCGGCGGCGCGATGTCTGCCGGCGTCGACAAGGCCGCTGGCCAGCGCTTCAGCTCCCACATGGGGACAGTAGTCAGCCCGGCGGCCGGGCGACAAACGATCTACTGCGAGCGCGGTAGGCGACGCCGCGCCCCGGCTGTGACAGCACCTGCGAGCGCAGTAGAAGGCGCCCCGATCCACCGTGATCGCGGCGGGTGAGGTCACCGCGGCAGGCCGATGACGGCGACGGCCGTGCTGGCGAAACATCTAGGTGTCGCGTTTCGCCGACGACGCCGTACGCCTTGATAGGAGATACGTCTCATGGCCTCGTTCCTCTACCGGTTGGGCCGGTCGGCCTTCCACCGCCGGCGATGGGTCGCCGCCGCCTGGCTGGCCGTCCTGGCCGCCGCGTTGTGCGGCGCCGCCGCGCTGTCCGAGCCGACGCAGGACTCGTTCAGCATTCCGGGCACCCAGTCGCAGGAGGCGATCGACCTGCTCGCCGAGCGGTTCCCGCAGGCCTCGGCCGGCGGTGCCACCGCCCGGGTGGTGTTCGCCGCGCCCGACGGGAAGACGCTGCGCGACCCGGTGTACCGGCGGGTGGTCGACACCGCGGTCGCCGACCTGGCGCGGGCGCCGCAGGTAGCTTCCGTCGACGACCCGTTCAGCTCCGGCGCGGTCAACGAGGCCGGCACGATCGGGTTCGCCCAGGCGACCTACCGGGTGCCCGGGGACGACGTGTCCGAGGCGGCACATGCCGCCCTGACCGGCGTGGCCGACCGGGCCCGGGCCGGCGGACTGAGCGTCGAGGTCGGCGGTGACGCCATGGCCACCGCGGACGAGCAGGGCTTCGGCGAGGTCATCGGCGTGGTGGTCGCGGCGGTGGTGCTGGTCATCACGTTCGGGTCGCTGATCGCCGCGGGGCTGCCGCTGTTGACCGCGATCCTCGGCATCGCCATCGGCATCGGCGTGATCACCGCGGCGTCCGGATTCGTCGACCTGTCTTCCGAAACGCCGACTCTGGCGCTGATGCTCGGCCTGGCCGTCGCGATCGACTACGCGCTGTTCATCGTCTCCCGGTACCGCGACGAGCTGGCCGCCGGCCGGGAGCCGCAGGAGGCCGTCGGCCGGGCGGTCGGCACCGCCGGCTCCGCGGTCGTGTTCGCCGGTCTCACCGTGATCATCGCCCTGGCCGCGCTGTCCGTCGTCGGCATCCCGTTCCTGACCCAGATGGGCCTGGCCGCCGCGTTCACCGTTGCCGTGTCGGTCGTGATCGCGTTGACCCTGTTGCCGGCGCTGCTCGGGTTCGCCGGCCGGCGGATCCGCGGCGGGCGGAAGGCCGGACTGCACACCCGCGACCCGCAGACTGGCAGCCGCACCACCCTCGGCGTGCGGTGGGCCCGGTGGATCGCCCGCCGACCGGTAGCGGTGCTGCTGCTCGGTGTCGTCGGTCTCGGTGTGGTCGCCCTGCCCTCGCTGGACATGCGGCTGGGGCTGTCGGACGATAGCACCGCGGCCAAGGACACCACTCAGGGCAAGGCGTACGATCTGCTCTCCGAAGGGTTCGGGCCTGGTTTCAACGGGCCGCTGATCGTCGTGGTGGACGCGGGCAGCGGGGCGGCGCGGCAGGCCGCCGCGCAGGTGGCGACGCGGATCCGCGGCATCGACGATGTCGGCGCGGTCGGCGAGCCGGCGGTCAACCAGGCCGGCGACACCGCCATACTCACCGTCGTCCCGGACAGCGGCCCCAGCACCGAAGCGACCAAGGATCTGGTCCGGGCGATCCGGCAGCAGGACGGCGTGGTGCCCGGCGCGGCCATCGCCGTCACCGGCCTGACCGCCATCAACATCGACATCTCGGCCAAGCTGGGTGACGCGCTGATTCCGTACCTCGCGGTCGTGGTCGGCCTCGCGTTCATCCTGCTCATGTTGGTGTTCCGGTCCCTGCTGGTGCCCCTGAAGGCAACCGCTGGGTTCCTGCTCAGCGTCGCGGCCACCTTCGGTGCGGTGGTGGCGGTCTTCCAGAAGGGGTGGTTCGCCGGCGCGCTCGGTGTCGACCAGGTCGGACCGATCACCAGCTTCCTTCCGATCATCCTGATCGGCATCGTGTTCGGCCTGGCGATGGACTACCAGGTCTTCCTGGTGACCCGGATGCGCGAGGAGTTCGTCCACGGCGTCGCAGCCCGACCTGCGGTGATCGCCGGGTTCGGGCACGGCGCCCGGGTCGTCACCGCCGCCGCGATCATCATGATCAGCGTGTTCTCCGGGTTCATCCTCGCCCCGGACGCGATCATCAAGTCGATCGGGTTCGCGCTGGGTATCGCGGTGCTGTTCGACGCGCTGATCGTCCGCATGACCATCGTGCCGGCCGCCATGACGCTGCTGGGCGCGTCGGCCTGGTGGCTGCCGCGCTGGCTGGACAAGCTCCTGCCTGATGTGGACGTCGAGGGCGAGAAGCTGCGTCGCCGCCTCGACGACGCACCCGAGTCGGCTCGGTCCGTACCCGTACGTGTACCGGCCTGACGGCATTTCATCCCGCACCGGGAGCCGCCCGGACGGGAGCGGTGGTGGCTCCCGGTGCGGTGCGGCCGGAGCGGCCGATGAGACTCTCATGATATAAGAGTCTCATATAAGAGATCCTTATGGCGCCATGGCAAGATTCGACGCGCGGCTGGCCCGCTCGGCGCCCCACCCCGATCAGGAGAGATGCCTTGCTGTCCGACACCCATCCGAACGCCTTGTGGCTGGCCGAGCTGTACCGAGGCGGCGCTGCGATCACGGCCGATCCGAACCTCGGCGAGGACGAGCGGCTCCGACGGCAACAGGAGCAAGTCAGTGAAGTGATGAAGCGGATGTCCCCGGACTTCGTGATCCATACCGGCGGCGTGCGTCTGGCGGCGACCGGGGGGATGGACTTCCTGCGCCGCTACACGAAACGGCGGGCGGGTCTCGCCGACGCCAACGTCGAGCCCCTCGAGTTCGACCAGATCCTCGCCGACGACCATTACGGCATCGTTCACGGGAGGTTCCGCACGTCGCGCGGCGACCGGGTATGGACTCGCGTCGGCATGGGCGCGTGGCGCTTCGAGGACGGCGTGGCCGTCGAGCACTGGGAGCTCTCGGACGGACCGGCGTGGGACGAGTTCTTCCTGGCCGGCGATCCGGCGGCGTTCACCGGGTCGGCGCAGGAATTCTGGATGCACGGCGTCTGACCGCGCGACCCGGTCCGCTGCGGTGGCGGGCCTCGACGCAGGCGGCCGGCCGGCGGCCGGATTGACGAATCCGCCCGATTCTCGGCGAGCAGTGCCGGAACTCCTTGTAGCTGGACGCTGGCGCGGCTATGGTTCCTTGGTGATAGAGATTTATCATTTAAGGATGGAGTTTCACGATGTACATCGCTGCGGCGACCGACAGGGTGTCCATCGCTCCGAGCTGGCCGCGCGCGGCAGTGGCGGAGATCCGCCGTCTGGGGGAGGTGCCGGCCGCCAACGTCGGTGACGCACTGCAGCGGATGTCCGTGATGGACGGCGGCATCCGGAGGTTCGCCGGGAGCGCCGCGCTGCTGGGGAACGCCCTGACGGTGGACGTGCGGTCGGGTGACAACCTGGCCATCCACCGAGCGCTCGACGAAGCCCGGCCGGGCGATGTCCTGGTCGTCAACGGACACGGCGACCTGACGCGCGCGTTGATCGGCGACCTCATCGGCGAGATCATGGTCAACGGCGGGGTTGCCGGCGCAGTGGTCGACGGTGCGGTCCGCGACGTCCGGGCCCTGTCCGAGATGGGACTGGCAGTCTATGCGCGGGCGGTCACCCCGGCCGGGCCGTTCAAGGACGGGCCGGGGGCCATCGGTGTCCCGGTGGCGGTCGGCGGGGTGGTGGTGGCGGCGGGTGACGTGCTCGTCGGCGACTCCGACGGCGTCGTCGTCGTGCCGCGGCACCGGGTGCCGGAGGTCGTCGACGCGGTCGACGGGATCGGTGCGAACGAGGAGGCGCTGCGGCGGCGCATCCTCGCCGCGCGCCCCGGCCGTACGGTGGTGGATCGATGACCGCGGTGCTGCCCGCTCGCCGGATCGACGAACTGCGCCGCTTCTCGCGGCGTCCGGCCCTCACCCCGGCCCCGCCGGGGGCCGTTTCGCTCGCCATGGGCGAGCCCGACTTCCCGACACCGCCGCCGGTGATCGAGGCGGCCGAGGCGGCCGTGCGCTCGGGGAAGACCCACTACGCCGACCAGAAGGGTCTGCGGGAACTGCGCGCTGCGCTCGCGTCCCGGCTGCCGGCGTACCCCGGTCGGGCCTGGAGCGCGGACGACGTCGTCGTCACCCACGGCGCCACCGGTGCGCTGGCAGCGGTCGTGCTCGCGATGGTCGGCCCGGGCGACCGCGTGGTCATCCCGGAACCCGCCTACTCGCTTTACGCCGACCTGGTCGTCCTCGCCGGCGGCACCGTGGATTTCGTCCCGCTCGGCCGGGACCTGCACTGGGACCTCGACGCGTTGGCCGCCGCGCTTCCCGGCGCCACCATGATGATCTTCTCGAACCCGTCGAACCCCACCGGCATCGTGCACCGGAAGCGGGAGCTCGAGGCGCTCGGGGAGCTTCTCGACGGCTCCGACGTGCTGGTGGTCAGCGACGAGGCGTACCACCGGTTGGTCTACCCGGGACATGAGGCGATCTCGGCGCTGGCGATCGAATCGTTGCGCGACCGGACGGTGTACGTGCAGACGTTCTCCAAGACGTACGCGATGACCGGCTGGCGGGTGGGGTACCTGACCGGGCCGCGCGACGCGGTGGATGCGGCGGCTCACGTGCACCGGACCCTCAACGGTTCGGTGAACACGGCGGTCCAGCACGCGGCCCTCGCCGCCCTCGACCTGCCGGACAACATCGTGGACACCATGGTCGACACGTACCGGCGGCGTCGCGAGCTGGTGATCGCGCACCTGTCGGACGTACCCGGCCTGCATCTGGTCCCGCCGGAGGGCGCGTTCTACGCATTCCTCCGCTACGCCGCAGCTCGTCCCTCCGAGGTGATCGCCCGCGAGCTCGCCGAACGCAAGGTGCTGGTCCGGGCCGGCGCGGAATACGGACCCTCGGGTGAGGGGCACATCAGGATCTCGTTCGCGGCCGCCGAGGACGATCTGCGGACCGGGCTGGCCCGCATCGTCGGTCACCTCGGCGCCGCGAAACCCTGAACGGGGTGGAGCATGCGCCGCGTACCGCACACGTCCGAGCGGTGGAACGTACCGTGATCGCAGGCGCTACTCTTTGCCTGCACTTCTACGAGGCGGAGGGGGCCCGTGACCGACCGGCAGGCCGTCCCACCTGGGGGGCGAAAGTTGCGCAGTGACACCCGCCGCAACCGCCGGCGCCTCCTCGAAGCCGTCGGTGAGCTGGCCCGGGAAGCGCCCGACGAGCTCACCATGCAGGCGGTCGCGTCCCGCGCGGAGATCGGCCCGGCCACCGCCTACCGGTACTTCTCCTCGATGGACGAGGTGCTCGCGGCCTATGTGCTCAGCGTCGTCGAGGAGCTCCGCGATTTCACCGCGACGTCGACCGCGCAGGGGCGGCCGCTCTTCGACGCCGTCCTGGACAAGTGGGCCGACCTTCTCGCCGAGCACGGCCCGGCGCTGGTTCAGCTCCGGTCCCGCCGGGGCTACCTGGAACGGCTCCACGACGGGAACGAGATCATCGCCGCCATGCGGGACGCCTGGGGCGAGCCCGTGCGGGTACTCCTCGACGACCTCGGGCTCCCGCCGGAGATGTTCGAGTACGCCCTGTTCCTCAACAACATGATCTTCGACCCGCGCGAGGTCCAGGACCTGCTGCGCGAAGGACGCCTACCCCGCCGGGAGGTCATCACCCGGCTGACCGAGGCGTACTGCGGTGCCTTGCGCGGGTGGGCACGGGTCGGCTGACCGCTCCCCGCACGGCCTGCCCGCCTGTACCTGACCGCCGCAGATAGTCGCGCCCGGCGGGGCGTGGCCGTATCCGTGCCCGTCGTCGGATCGCGTCGCGGCGAATGGACGGCATGCTGCGCGGCCGTTCGCCGCACACGCATCGGTCGATCGCGAAATTCGCCGACCGCCCGCGCATTCCCTAACCGGCAAAGTCGGGGCAACTCGGGCACTGGCCGATCTTGCATTATGTGATACGCTTCTCTCAAGTCATACAGTAGTTACATGTCGCCTCAGCGAGTGGAGCAGCGGTGGCAGTGCGACAAGAGAAATCCGAAGCCGAACCCGCCGGTTCAGCAGGGCCGGCCGACGCCGGCCGTGAGGTCGCGAACCGGATGGCGGAGGCGGCCCGGGCGTGGCTGGACTCCCTGGACGTGGACCAGCGCATGGTCGCGGTCGGACGGCGGCCGGGCGCCGACGCCGGAGCGGAGGCGGAACGCGCCCGCTGGTTCTACACGCCGACCGATCACGGCGGCCTGACGTTTCACCAGCAGCGCCCCGCCCAGCACCGGTTGGTGATGCAACTGGTCGCGAGCGGACTGTCGGCGGCCGGGTACACCACCGTTGCCACCGTGCTCGGCCTGGAGAACGTGCTCGACCGCGTCGAGTGCTTCTCGGTGAACTGGGGTAGGGAACGGACCCGCGATCCGGGCATGTACTACCTGCGGGTCTTCGGCGAGCCGGGCGGACGGCAGCCGTGGGGATGGCGGTTCGGCGGCCACCACGTCTCGATCAACAACCTCGTGGTGGACGGGCGGGTCGCCGCCACCACGCCGTGCTTCCTGGGTGCCGACCCGGCCGGGTCACCGTTGCTGGGCGGCGCGACGTTGCGCCCGCTCGGGACGGCCGAGGACCTGGCCCGCGAGCTGGTCCGGTCCCTGTGCCCCGAATTGGCCACTCGCGCGGTGCTGCTGTCCCGGGCGCCGAACGACATCGTGGCGGGCAACAGCGCCCGGATCGACGACCGCGTGGTCAGACGCGGCGAGCTATGGCGCCCCGGCCCGTACCTTCCGGACCGTGCCGAGCACCCGGCCACGGGCCTCGAAGGCACGGACCGCCGAGCGCTGGCTTTCACCCCGGCGCCCAAAGGCGTGCCGGGCGCCGAACTCGACGCCGCGCAGCGAGAGCTGCTGCGTGCTCTGCTGGGCACCTACCTCGACCGCGTCCCGGACGGGGTGTCCCCGCTGCCCCGCTACGACGATCCGGCAGCGCTGGACGCCGTGCACCTGGCCTGGGCGGGTTCGACGAGGGCGGGCGAACCGCACTACTACCGCCTGCAGGGCCCGCGGTTGCTCATCGAGTGGACAAATGTCCACCGCGGCGCCAACCACGCGCACGCCGTGTGGCGGGACCCGGAGACCGACTTCGGCGGTGATGTCCTGGCCGCCCACCACGCCGCCCACCACACCACACCGGAACGGAACGGAAAGTGACGTACATGGCCCGTCAGCAGCCGGCGATCGATCCCTTCCCGCACCCGACGCGGCCCACGCTCCGCGGATCCTTCGGCATGAGCGCGTCGACGCATTGGCTGGCTTCCGCGACGGCCCAGTCCGTGCTGGAGCGGGGTGGCAACGCGTTCGACGCGGCCACCGCGGGGGCCTTCGTGCTGCACGTGGCCGAACCGCACCTCAACGGGCCGGGCGGTGATCTCGTCGCCGTACTCGCCACCGCGGCGAACCCGTCTCCGCTCGTGCTGGCGGGGCAGGGGCACGCTCCGCGGGGCGCCACGATCGAGCACTTCCGGGCCGAAGGACTGGACCACGTACCCGGCGCGGGCGCCTTGGCCGCCGCCGTCCCGGGCGCCGTCGACTCCTGGCTCTGGCTGCTCGCCGAGTTCGGCACCTGGGAGCTCGCCGACGTCCTGGCCTACGCGATCGACTACGCGGAGCGCGGGGTCCCGGTCATGCCGCAACTGGCGCGGGTCCTGGCCACGGTCGAGGACCTCTTCCGGACGCACTGGCCGACGTCGTACGCGCTCTGGATGCCGCAGGGAAAGATCCCGCAGCCGTACGACGCCATCGTGAACACCGCGTACGCCCGTACCCTGCGCAGGCTGGTCGCCGCGGGTGTCGGCGCTTCCCGAACCGCACGGATCCACTCCGCGCGGCGCACCTGGCGAACGGGCTTCGTGGCCAGCGCCGTGGCGGAATTCGCCGCCATACCGCATCGGCATTCGTCCGGCACGGACCACGCCGGAGTGATCACCGCCGCCGACTTCACCGACTTCGTCCCCTCCCTCGAGCCCGCGGTCACCGCCGAGTTCCGGGGCACCACGGTGGCGAAGGCGGGCCTGTGGTCCCAGGGCCCCGTGCTGCTGCAGGCCCTCACCATGCTCGACCATTTCGACGACGAGCAGATCGATCCATCGACTGCTGCAGGTATCCACACGATCACCGAGGCATTGAAGCTGGCCATGGCCGACCGGGAGGCGTTCTACGGGCATCGAGACCCGGCGGACGCGGAGTCGGTGGTGCGCCGTCTGCTGTCCCACGGGTACGGCAAGGAGCGCGCCGGCCTGATCGGCCCGGACGCATCGACCGAATTCCGGCCCGGTGGCATCGGCATCACACCGTACATCCCGCCGCTGCGCACCGATCGGCACGCCGTCTGGAGCGACGGAGCGGGGGAACCCACCGTGCAACAGACGGGGGAGACCCGGGGCGACACCTGCCACATCGACGTCGTCGACCGCTGGGGGAACATCATCTCCGCCACCCCGTCGGGCGGGTGGCTCCAGTCGTCCCCCGCCGTGCCGGACCTCGGTTTCGCGCTGGGCACCCGGCTCCAGATGACATGGCTGGACCCTGCTGCTCCGTCGCGACTGACGCCGGGGCGGCGGCCTCGGACGACCCTGACCCCGACCCTGCTGCTGCGCGACGGCAGGCCGGTGGCCGCGCTGGGCACACCGGGGGGTGACCAGCAGGACCAATGGCAACTGCTCTATCTGGTACGCGCTCTCGCGTTCGACCTCGACCCGCAGGAGGCCATCGACGCGCCCGCGTTTCACACCACCGCGGTACCGAGCTCGTTCTGGCCGCGGACCTGGACGCCGGGCGGATTGGTGATCGAGGAACGAGCCGGTGAGGCGGTCGTCGAGGAGTTACGCCGACGTGGCCACGACGTGACCGTCTCCGGACCGTGGAGCCAGGGCCGGCTGTCGATCGTCACCCGGGACCCGGACAGCGGCATCCTCTGCGCGGCCGCCAATCCGCGCGGCGCCCAGGGTTATGCGGTGGGGCGATGAACAGTGTCGCGGACCGTACCGGTGTCCGGCTGATGCTCGCGCTCACCTTCACGACCGGCATCGTCGACGCCGTCGGGTACCTGCGCCTGGACCAGGTGTTCGCGGGCAACATGACCGGCAACGTCGTCATCCTCGGCATGGCGGCCATCGGCGACACGGATCTGACCGTGCTCGGCCCGGCTATGGCGCTGGTGTTCTTTCTCGTCGGCGCCGCCGTCGGTGGCCGGGTCCTGCGCACGGCCGGCCCGAGCTGGACCCGCCGGTGCACGGCTCTGCTGGGCGGTGTCGGACTGGTCCTGGTCGCCACGGCGCTCGGCCTGGCCGTGGTCGGGGTGGGAGCCCTCGCCGCCCGCGCGTCGATGGCGTCGTCGCTCGCCCTGGCCATGGGGGTGCAGGCGGCGACGGCCCGCCACCTGGCCGTGAAGGACGTCACCACCGTGGTCGTCACCTCGACGCTGACCAGCCTCGCGGCAGACTCCCGGCTGGGCGCGGCCCGCGGACAACCGGCACTGCGCCGAGGCGCGGCCGTCACGCTTATCGCCGTCGGAGCAGTCACCGGGGCGGCGCTGTGCCAGCTGCACGAAGGAGTCGCGGTGGGGACGGCAGCGCTCGTCGTCCTGGCGGTGACCGGCCTCGGCCACGCATCAGCTTGCTCCGCCGGCAACGTGGCGGCGGCCCCGATCGGCCCGCGAAGGAAGGCAGAGATTTCATGACCGCACCTCCGGCTCCTCCGATTCGCATCGGAAAGTTCGCCGTCGGGTCCGTCGGCATCCTGGCCGGCGCCACCGGCGTCCTGGAATCGGTGGTGTCACCGACGCTTCCGCTGCTGCAGCGCGAATTGGGCATCGATCCCTCCCAAGGGGCACTGCTGAGCATCGCGATGCTCATCACCGGCGCCCTCACCGCGCCCGTCGCCGGCGTCCTCGGTGACCGCTTCGGCGGGAAACGGGTCATGATCTGGCTGATGGTCGTCGTCTGTTTCGGCGGCCTGGTGTCCTCGCTGGCGCCTAACCTGCCGGTGCTGCTCCTCGGGCAGGCACTCGAGGGCGCGATGGTCGGCGCGATGCCTCTCGCCTTCATCCTGATGCGCAAGCTCCTCCCCGCGGACAAGTCCCCGGTGGCCATCGGGGTGGTCAGCGGGTTCTTCGTGGGCGGCGGCATGGTGGGGACGCTGATCGCCGGGCCCATCGCGGAAGGGCTGTCGTGGCACTGGATGTTCGCGATTCCCACTCTCGGAATCGTCGTGGCGACCGTGTTCGTGCACCGGTCGGTGCCGGACGATCAACCGAGCCGGTCGGACGCCAGGGTCGACTGGCCGGGTGTCGCGCTCCTGAGTGGCATCGTGCTGACGTTCATGGCCGGGCTCGCGACGGCGCCCGACATGGGCTCTCAGCCACTCCTGCTCGTCGGCGTCGTCGTCCTCCTGGCCGTCTTCGTGACCGGATGGATAGCCGTCGAACGTCGTGCCGCCTCGCCGATGTTCGATCTGCGGTTGCTGGCGAAGCCCGCGATCTGGCGGTCCTATGTGGTCACCTTCGGGGTCTGCGTGGGCGCCGCGCTGTCGATCTACCTGGTTACGCAGTTGTTCGACGTGTCCGGCGACGGATATGGCTTCGGGGCCAGTTCCACCGACATCGGGCGGTATCTGTTGCCCGCTGCCGTGATGGCGGCGATCAGCGGGCCGCTGGGCGGGTACGGGACGCGGCGCTTCGGCTCGGCCGCCGTGGTCACCGTCGGAATCGGTCTCATGACGGCCGCGCTGATCGGCCTGGCGTTCGTGCACACCGAGGTGTGGCACCTCATCGTCGGCAAGGCGCTGATCAGCCTGGCCAACGGCGCCTGCATCACGGCGCTGGTTATCAAGACCGCCACCTCCGTCGATCAGGGCACCACCGGTACCGCCACGAGCATGGTCCTGGTGATCCGGGTACTCGGCTTCGCCACCGGAGCGCAGATCGGCGGCGCCGTCCTCACCGCCGGCACCCCGGCCGGATCGGACGTCCCGGCCGAATCGGCCTACGTCACCGCCCTGGTCATCGGAAGCGTCGTCACGGCGCTGTCCCTGCTCGTCATCCGCACCATGAACAAAGGAGCCAAGGCATGACCCGCGCGACGAGGGATATCCGTGCCACGCCGAAACGCCGGGTCCTGATATCGGGGGCCAGCGTCGCGGGTCCTGCCCTCGCGTTCTGGCTCAACCGGTACGGATACGCGGTGACGGTGGTGGAGAAGGCGGGCACCGTTCGCAGCGGTGGCTATCCCATCGACGTACGCGGCACCGCGCTCGAGGTCGTCCGGCGGATGGGCATCCTCTCCCGGTTGCGGGACGTGCACATCGACCTGCGCCGGCTGAGGTTCCTGGACGAGGACGGCAGCGAGGTGGTGTCGCTCGACCCGCACGCGGTCACCGGCGGTGTCGGCGGACAGGACCTGGAGGTACGGCGCGGGGATCTGACCGACGCCCTGTACACGGCGGTCCGGGACGACGTCGAGTTCCTGTTCGACGACTCCATCGAGACCCTCGACCAGTCCGGCCACGAGGTCGACGTCACGTTCCGCGGAGGCGGCAGGCGCACGTTCGACATGGTGTTCGGTGCGGACGGCGTGCACTCGCGTACCCGGGAATTGATCCTCGGTCCCGAACAGCAGTTCCACCGGTATCTCGGCTACTGCTTCGCCGTGTTCACCATGCGCAACACCTTCGGGCTCGCCCGAGAGACCATCATGTGGAACAGCCCGGGCCGGGCCGCGGCACTGTACGCCGCGGGGGACAACGACGACGTGCACGCCTTCCTGACCTTCGCGCAGCCGGAACCGCCGTTCGGCGCGTTCGCGAACCCAGCGGCCCGACAGGACCTGATCGCCACGACCTTCGCCGACGCGGGATGGGAGGTCCCGGGCATGCTGGCAGCCATGCGCGACGCGGACGACGTGTACTTCGACGGGGTAACCCAAATACACCTGCCCCGCTGGTCCAGCGGTCGGGTCGCCCTGGTGGGCGACGCCGCGTACGCGCCGTCGTTCCTCACCGGACAGGGCACCAGTCTGGCGCTGGCCGGCGCGTACATGCTCGCCAGTTCCCTGGCCGGCCGGGACCACGCCGCCGGTTTCGCGGCCTACGAACGCGACACCCGTGACTTCGTGACGGTGAACCAGGGGCTCGCCGGCAAGGGCGGCGCCACGCTCTTCCCCACCACGGCCCAGGAACTGGAGCAGCGCAACAACAGGCTGCGCGCGCTCAGCTCCATGCCACCCGCGGGAGGACGACCGGCCCATTCGGCCCTCATCCTGCCCGATTTCGAGATCTAGAGCGCGGCGGCCCGTACCAGTCGGAATCCGGCCTCGCCCGTCACCACCACACCTAGAACCCTTGTTTACCCCACCGGCCGGTCAGGCCGCGTGACTTGATCTGTCACCTATCGGTGCAGCAGACCCCCGCGACGTGGGCGCCCTGTCGTGCGCATAGCGACGCGTGCTCTCGCCCCGATCCCGTCGCCGGATCCGGTGACGATCGCGACTATGCCGTCGAGCCTGCCGTTGCCGACGGTCTCGTTCATCGGCGAACGCCGCGCAACAACGGGCGACGCTCCGCGAGCGGATGGGCATCATCGGTCGCGCCGAGGGCGGTCACACAGCTGTTGAGGAAGCGCACCTCGATGGTGTCGCCGTGGAATGTGCAGGTCAGGGTGTCCGCGTGGGGCGTCTCGTAGAAGCGAGCCCGGAATACGAGCGTGTTGTCGTCCGGCCAGGCGACGGCCGTCGACACCGGTGACTCCACGGCCGAGGTCGGGTCGCTGAACAGGTCGGGTGGTGTGCCCGGCATGTTCGTCGTGCCGTCCAACCACTGTGCAGCGCTGCCACGCAGCACCGTGTCGCCGGTGGAACGCACCATCCGGAAGTGCGCTTCCTCGCCGTCGAACGTCACCGTCAGGCGTTCTGCCTCGAGTACGTTCGGCTCGAGGGTGAACTCGGCCCCGCCAACGCCCGCGATGAGTGGAGAGGTGGTGCTTCCCGTCGGCCTCGGAAGTTCTTCACGGGTTGTCCGTACGGATCCTGGTCGGGTGTTGCCGTCGCCGTCGAAGGCGGGCAGGAGCTTTTCCCAGATCAGATCGAGGAGTCCCTGCCAGTCGGGGCTCTCACTTGTCAGCGCGATCACCGCATCGAGCGCAGGCACCACGATCATGAACTGCGCCAGGGCACCGTCCGCGCGATAGCTGTCGTTGCGGCCTCGCCAGACCTGGTACCCGTAGCCCTGGTAGTAGTCGCTCGTGAGCCGCAGGTGGTCGAGGTTGGCGTCCGGTGCCGGCATCCCGGCAAAATCCCAGTCGGCGGGTTGCTGAACCTGGAACGCGCTTGCCTGATCCATCCACTCGGCTGGCAGGAGCTGGACGCCATCGACCATGCCGCGCTCGAGAAACAGCTGACCAGTCTTCGCGAGGGTTTCCGTCGGCGCGCTCAGGCCCCACCCACCGGTGTTGACGCCCTCGGGGGATTCTGCCCACCGCTGACCACGCGCGCCCAGCGGCGTGAACAGGCGCGGTTCGAGGTAGTCGACTAGCTTCGACCCTGAGACCGACTGGATGATTGCGGAAAGCATGTAGGTCGCCGCGGAGTTGTACACGAACCTCGAGCCTGGCGCGTCAGGAACCGGGAGTGCGAGGAACGCCGCGGTCCAGTCCGGCCGCATCATCATTGGCCAGGTCATGTTGTCCGGATGGCCCGTCGTCATCGTCAGAAGATGCTGCACTCGCATCGCCGCGAGGTTCGGCGACACCGTCTCGGGCAGAAGATTCGGGAAGAAGCTGATCACGGGGTCGTCAATGCGAACCGTGCCCTCGGCGACGGCGAATCCGATTGCCAACGTGGCGAACGTCTTGCTGACCGAGTAGAGGTTCTGGGAGGCGTCAGCGCGGTAGGGGTGCCACCACGCCTCTGCGACGACAGTGCCGTGACGCAGCATCATGAAGCTGTGCGGTTCGCTCCGGCCGGCGAGGGCCATTTCCTCCCAGGCCGCTATGAAGCCCTCGACCGCGTGTACGGACACGCCCTGTTCGCTGGGTGTGCTCCGCGGAAGAGCGGGGGCAGTCCTGTTCATCATCCGTCCTCTTTCGATCGTGCATGGTGGTTCACCCTGCGGTGTGTCGATGCGTGTGTGAGCCCGCTCGTCGAGGGAATCGTCCCTGAGGGGTCCGACTCGTAGGCGGACAGCCACTGCGCCCCGGCTCGTTAGATATCGGGCGAAGGGTTCCGCGACGAGCTGACGCGGAACCGCCTTGTTCACTTCGTTGACCGTCCAATGTGGCGTGCCGCGACGATGAAGATCTCGCGAGAAATCTGCAGGGCGGCGCGGGCGGCGTAGCTGGCGGCTGTGTATCCGGCTGGACCGGAGCCGACGATGATGACGTTGCGCGGTTCTGAGATGGCGGTGCTCCCTATTTGACCGGCGTCTGCTCGCCGGCCTCGACGCGGAACGGGTACCGGTTAGTGGCCGGCGGTGTGGGGCAGATCGGGAAGTAGTCGCTGAAAGCGAAGGGCAGGTTGACGGCCCGGTTGAAGTCGAGCGTGACGGTGCTGTCCTCGTCCGGGGCGGGGATGTCGAGCGCACGGCCCGCCGGGTAGGTGGTGTCGCCGCTGGTGGCGTCGGCGAAAACGGTGGCGTATTGCCCGTGCGGGACGATCACCTGCATCTCGTACGTCTGGCCCTGCAACTGGAAGCGCACGACTCCCGGGGTGAGGTATTCGTGCGAGTTCCAGCCCACCGTGTCCAGGGCGAGTGACCGGGCCGATTTGAACGCTTCGAACTTCCCCGTGATGACCCAGTCGGAGTTGAATTCGAAGGTGGGCACCCCGTCGAACGTCTGCCGCGCCTCAGCACCCGGGTCGTAGGTGATGACGTGGTAGCCGTCGCGATAGGTGATGCCGACCTCGATGTCACCAGCGGTGACCCGTTGATCGTCGGGCCCTTCGGCGAGGGCGAACTCCTGAACCGAGGTGATCTCGTTTCCATCGAAGGACATGGTCGTGCCGTTGGGCTCGATCAACAGCTTGTCGCCGATCTGCCACCACAGGCCCGGCGTGCCGTCGAATCGGCGGGGGGTGCTGTCGAGCCAGTTCACCGACGTGGCGGACAGCCAGCCGTGGGGCTGGGATAGCCACTGCTCCCAGCCGCCCCGCCAGGCCTGCCATTCGGTGCGATAGGTCTCGAACGCATTGGTGGACATGTCGTACTCCTTTGTTCGGTGGTGTTCCCGGGGTGTGTCACCGGTTGGTGAAGGGACGTGCCCAGACCGCGAACAGCGGCAGCCCGAGGAAGGGGAAGACGACGGCTAGGGTCAGGGCAGTGGCGATGCCGGATGCCGGATGCCGGTCCGGACGCGGCGGCGGCGATGGTCGACAGCACGGCGAGCCCTAGGGCGCCGCCGAGTTGCTGCATGGCCTGGTTCAGGCTGGAGGCCGCTCCCACGTGCTCCGGTGGAGCGTTGTGCGTGATCACGGCGGTCAGCGGCCCGATAGTCAGGCCCGCGCCGAGGCGCAGCAGAACCAGTACGGGAAGCGCGCCTGTTTACTGATGATGGACATCGATCTCTCCTCCTGGTTGCCCGGCCTCAGCCAGCTACAGGAGTGTCAACAGATTGGTGCCGCAGAACCACGAAAGCTTGCCAACATCGCAAAAAATCGGGTTGAACGGGCGGCCGTGGGGCCGACTGTGGCGGCGGTCTGTGCCTATGGCGGACGACTGAAGTTACGACGTCGCGTGCATGTGAAGGTGTATGCCCTGGCCTTGCTGCCCAAAGATGATCAAAAGTTCGAGGGATTGGCTCCCCACGTTCGCCATTGCGTGCGGGGCCCAGGTGTCGAACTCGGCGGCCTCTCCAGGCCCCAGGCGGAGGTCTTGGTCGCTCAGAGCGAGCCGCAACGTGCCGGTGAGCACGTAGATCCACTCTCGGCCTTCGTGCACCTGCAGGTCGAGCCGCTCCGGTGCCCGTGCCGGCACCCGCAGGACCAGCTTGAACGCGTTGATTCCGCCGGGATCCCTGGACAGCGGAACCCACACTGTGCCGTCACGCGAGACCGGTCGCGGGTAAATACGCGGATCGCCGGTCGCGGGCGATCCAACCAGTTCGTCGAGTGGTATGCGATACGCCCGGGCGAGCGGCAGCAGGACCTCCAGGGTGGGGCGCCGCCTGCCCGACTCGATCCGGGAAAGCATGCTGACCGACGTACCCGTCAGTGCAGCAAGCTGCTCCAGCGTACGTCCACGCCGCTTGCGAATAGCACGCAGCCGTGGTCCCACCGAGTTGAGGGCGGCATAGATGTCGTCGGCCATGTGGCAATCTCCATGTTCGGTTCCGTCTCCCTCCTCCAACGAAACGGCAGGGCCCGGCTGTCACCGCAGCCGCGACTGAGCGCAGTTCCTCAGTGGGCGGCCGGTTCGTCGACGATGCCCTGCTTCGCCGTCCACCCAGGGATGCCCATCGTGGTGGCCGCCGCGGGCAGCGCCCAGGTCGGCCGGGGAGGTGCAGACGGCGCCGAGGTAGGTGCCGTACGAACTGCCGGGGTCCGGCTCGGGTGGGCCAGCTCGGCCGACGACGTCCAGAACGAGGTGACCTTCGCGCGCATCGACGGCGGCACCCGGGTGACGGTCACGCACGTGATCCCCACGGGCGGGCACGACCGGTGCGGCTCCGCGTGGAGCCGCGTCGTACCGAGGTGGTTCGGTGCCTGGTGCGCCAGGCGGAACGACGTGCCCCACCAGCCGGCCGACATCGCCCGGCTGTCCCTCGGCGTGTACTACGCACGGCCGGCCGCTGCGGCTCGCTGGCTCACCGACGTCTTCGGCTTTCTCGCAGGCGCGTCCCACCATGCGCTGAGCCGGTTCTCAGCGATGCCGGTCGGCACCGTCAACGCCGGCTCTGGGTCGTTCTGCGCCGGCTGGGGCAGCGAGAGCCAGGTAGGGGACGCGAAGGATCGGTGGTGAGTACGGTCAGCAGATTGAGGAAATCCAGCGGGGTCTGCTGACGACGAGAATGCGTACCGCCGGCCCTGCGTCTGCAGGGCATCAGGACGTACGCCGGGCAAGCAGCGTGGAGTCGTGAACATCCATGGTGACGCCGTCGCGGGTCATCGTTCGCGGCCGCTGCTCGGCCACCAGGACGTCGAAGTCGTCGGGCAGGCCGGCCAGCAGTTCCTCGGCGAGGAACATCGCTTTGCGGTGGCTCGCCGTCAGGTGGGTGAACGCGTCGGACGGTGCGTGGCCGACGATGAGCAGGTGCCCGCTGTGCGCGACCGCTTCGGCGAGCCGGCGGGCCACCCCCAGCATTCCGCCGTCCGGCGGGTGCAGGAAGTGGCTGCTGACCAGGTCGTAGGTTCGGCCGCCCGCGGCGAAGGTCCTGGCGTCGACACGCCACCAGTCGACGCGTTCGGCGACTCCGGCCTGCTCGGCGTGCCGGGCGGCGCGGACCAGGCCGTTGGTGGAGAAGTCGGCGCCGGTAACAGTCCAGCCCTGCCGGGCTAGCCAGATCACGTCCCCGCCCTCGCCGCAGCCGACGTCGAGCGCGGTGCCCGGCATCAGCCCGGTCACCTCGGCGACGAGCTGCGTATTGGGTTTCCCGCTGAAGACCTGCTCGGGGCCGGAGTACCGCTCGTCCCAGCTCGGCGGTTCGAACATGGCGGCAGCCTCATGCTCGGTGAGCTGGTGGCCGTGTCGACTCATCAGGTACTTCCTTCCGAAGCTGTGCCGCGGCAGCCACGGCCGTCAATCGTCGGACGCGTTGTCCTCCCGGCCCACAAGCATCCCGAGCTGTTGCGAAGGATGACAATGTTTCTTGCCACACTGGCAAGAGGAGCGGGAAGCGGAGCCGGCCGGCGCCGAGATCTCGACGTCCGGGCAACGGCGTTCGGCCTGTTCACGATGCGATGCCCTACCTGTGCCGACTGCCTGCTGCTGCGGCGGCGGCGAAGACTCACGCGCCCCGGGGCGAGGCCAACGGCGCCGACCCCACGAGACACGCGAGGTGCACGTCCTCAGTACGGCGGCTGCGCCGTGGACAGGAACGCGGGGGCCGCCAGGGCATTGGACGCCACCGTCAGGGCGTGCGCGGGTAGCTGCCACGGAGTGCGCCGGCTGACGGTTCCGGGCCCGCCCTCCCCGGATTAGGCCGTCTACTCGGCCAGGTAGCTGCGGTTGACCGCGATTAAGTCGTCGAGTGCCTGCTGAGCGGCGACGAGGCTCTCGATGGTGGTCGACAACCGGTTGCGTTCGCGCTGCATCGCGACGTGTGCCCGCTGAGCCTTGCGTTTGGTGGGTTCATCCATGCACGGCACCATCTGGGCGATGGCGCGGCTCGACAGCCCGGCACTCAGGAATGCTTGGATCAGCCCTACTCGTCGCACGTGACCGTCATCGTAGTGCCGCTGCCCGCTGACGGCCCGCGAGCTAGTCAGCAAGCCCTGCTCCTCGTAGTAACGCAGCGAACGCCGGCTCACCCCGGTACGGCTGGACAGCTCACCGATCCGCATCGCTTCTCCTGGTGCGCGCTGGGTCACACTCGCTTGCCGCTCACATGCATGTGAGCTTTTACCGTATCCCCTGCAACGCCTCATCGAGGCCCCGGCGCCTCCACGCCTCGAGGCACCATTGACCGGAAAGCAGACCATGATCAAGTTCGTATACCTGATCAACCGCCTCGAGGGCATGACTCTCGAGCAGTTCGTTGACTACCACCGCACCCACCACGCACCCCTGTTCACATCCATCCCAGAAGCGCAGCAGTACGTGAAGCGGTACACCGTGTCGCATCCGGTGCCCGCCGGCAGCTACCCCACCCCGGCCTTCGACGGCCTGACTGAGATCTGGTTCGACAACTGGGCCGACCACGACGCCTTCTTCGCCTCCAGCAACTACAAAGAGCTGGTCAACCCCGATGAGGCCAAATTCATCGACCTCAGTACGATCCGCACAATGGTTACCGACGAAAGAGTCGTCGTCTGAGACACCTACAGTTGCCCGCAACGTCCTTGATGATTGTCAGCCGAACGCCGCTGACCATCCTTGCGCTTCCGGCTGGATAATCCATCGCCGTGTGTGCGCCGAAATGCTACGAAGGGCGCGTGCCCGACCTGACAAGCTTCCGTGTTGCCGCGCCCGTCGAGACCCCGCGGCTCCTGTTGCGTCAATGGCGAAGCGATGATCTCGACAGCTTCGCAGCGATCAACGCGCAGCCTGAGGTAATGCGCTACATCAACGACGGTCGCACCCTGGACCGGGTCGCAACCGCGGAACGCCTGGCCACCTACAGGCGGCATTGGGACGAACATGGTTTCGGCCTGTACGCGGTGGATCTCAAGGAGACAGGCGAGCTGGCCGGCTTTACCGGACTGGCAACACCGACCTTCCTGCCCAAGATCATGCCGGCCGTGGAAATCGGCTGGCGGTTCGGCCGCGCGTACTGGGGCCAGGGCCTGGCCACCGAGGCGGCCCAAGCCGTGGTCGCCCATACTCGAGCCGAGCTCGGCCTGCGGCGGCTGGTCAGCATCCACGTCGTCGGCAACGAGGCGTCCGCGCGGGTGATGGTCAAGCTGGGTATGACGCTGGAGCGCGAGACCGTGCAACCGGACACCGGCCGCAAGGTCCGGGTCTATGCGATGGGCCTGTAACAGCATCGAGGCAATGAGCTCGCGGCCGCCGCAACCTTCAGCCAAGGCGTCGGTCAAACTGACCTACATGCACAATGGGGGCGTGATCGTCGACCGGCGGCAGCGCCTCCGATAGCTCGCTGTTACCCGTCCAGCTCACCGCAAGATTGGCCGTACGGCAGGCCCGGCAGTTGGCGCTGACCGAGCCGACCCACGAAGCGCTCTACGTTCGGCAAGTGCACGGATCTGCCGCAGATAACGCGCGGTGCGGCGCATGACTGACCGCCCGCGCGACAGGGGGCAGATCTTTCACGCGGTACGGGGTGACGCCCGGCGCGATGACCCGGAAGCCGGACTCGCCCTTCACCTTACGCAGCTCGAACTCGTAGGTGACGCCCTTGACCGTCGTGCTGGTGTGCCCTCGGTACCCGTCGACGCAGAAGCCGCCGGCGCGGGTCGGCGGCGATCGGGACCAGCCGGGCCAGGGGGAAAGGGGAACCGGCACCGGCGACGACCTGATGATCGGCTATACCGTACCCGAGATCCGACGCCTGCTCGCCGCGCTGTTCGTCCGCGATCATCAGCCAGAACAGCACGTCTGGTGGTGGTCACGCTGGGGCCGTCGACGCCAGCACCAGCCCGCCTCAGCCACTACAAACGCCGGGGCTACGCACTCCGCTGAGTGCCGTTGCAGTATTAAGCTCATGCTAACGGGTGAACGAGTTGACGCAACGCCGACATGTGGTTAGAGTCTTTCTACCAATATGCGCCCGAGGTGATCAGCCGCAGCCGATCCCTTGCAGCGCCGAACGAGCACAATAGTTACCTTCCATTTTTCTCCTCATCTAAAGCGCGTAATGCTGCGGCCCTCGCGTGATCTTCACCTTTCTCGTCGGTGACTCCTATGGAGACTGACGGGCATTGGAAGGACACGTTGCGGTGCCTGCATTCTTGCTGAGCCTTCTCGTCATTTCTGCATTGAGCTGGCTGCTCGTATATGCAATTCGAAAAGGCACGATCCTGATTATTTTCGTGACAGCGATCTGGCGAACACCAACCCAGGATCGTGTTGCGATCATTCGCGCGTTGGCGGAGTTTGTACGAGCAATGCGTGGCGTTCCAGGCGGCAACGCCAAGGAAACAGGCGGCCCGACAGTCGGCCGATCGTGCGGTAGCGCCAAAGAAGTACGGTGGGCCGCAACAGGAGTCTTCTTCGCGGCGGTTATGGTCGGCGGCGGCATTCGCGCTGGATGGTGGCAGGCGCTGACGGGCGATTCGGCGGCCCCGTGGGCATGGGTGGAGCGCACTAGCTGGATCTTCGGCATCGCGGGAGGCGTTGTGGCGATGGTGGCCGCGCGGCGTTCCACCAAGACGGAACGCGATTGAGACGGACACCGGGCCAGCCGTCGTCGGCCTCGCCTCGGCGCGGATCTGCCGCAGGAAGATCCTCAACGGACTGATCAACGAATACTCGCAGGCAGCGTGGCCCGAACCGCAATTTCGAGCGGTGCACGCGCCCATCAAGGTCGTACAAGCGTGTACGAAGGCCGGCCTGGCGCGGGCCGCCCGGAGGCACGGCAGATCCAGCGGTTCAGCGGTAGACGTACCCCAGCCGCACGGTTTTGAGCACGTCGACCGGCCGCATTGTCTTCCAGGGCGTCATGAGGGTCTTCAGCCCGGCGATGGTGCCCATGTCGGGATCCTGAACCTCCTCCTTCGGCAAATAGGGATCGGCCGACGGATGCAGGGCGTGCCACTCGGCCCACAGCCGGTCGACGTTGCAGTGGTGCATCCAGAAGATCACGTCGTTGGGCGAGTCGGCGCCGGCCATATTGCCGCCGACAAAGATGTGCACCTCGCCGTGCGTCCCGTTCTCGAAGGTCGGCTCGAAGGTGTCGTAGGTCTGCTCGGCAAGCGTCGCGGCCACCGCCGTCGCGGTGGGCGGTTCATCCACGCCAAGTGCGCCGATGTTGCGGCTCAGGAACGGGCGCTCGGTGACCGACCTCTCCACGATTCGGCCCCGGAACCTCTTGGCCGCCCTGGTGACGCCTTCGGCCAGCTCTGTGAACAGCGCCGCCGCCTCGTCCTCCGGCAGCTCCAGCCAGCCGCCCACCTCCCGCAGGCGGCTGAGGGTCGGCGCGGAGAGAACCTGCGACAGCTCGTGGTTCGGGACACCGAACCGGCCGGTCTGCACCTGTCCGAGCAACCCGGTGCCGTCGCCGCCCAGGAAGTCGTCGGTCAGCGGGGTGACCGAGTGGTCGGTCCAATCCCAGTACGGCAGCGTGATCCGAGGTCCACGCCGGCCGACGGACGTGGCGTTGAGCGCGCCCTCGAACAGCCGAAGATATTGCCGGTGCCAGGGCAGGAAGACGGCAGTATCGTGGCCCATCTCCCCGGGCTCGAAGGCCTCGACGTGGATCCCGACGAAGTCCCCGTAAATCGTGCCGGTCACGTTGTACCGGTAGGGGTTCGGCGACTTGGTGGTCTTGAGCTCGACCACCGCGTCGAGGAACCGCTTGCGTTCGGCGGCGGTAAAGGTCTTGAAGTTCTTGCGTACGTCGGGCATCAAGCGACCCTCACCTCTCGGTCCGGGCGAGGGGAGCGCCACCGAGCCGGTCGACCGCGAGGCGGGCGACCGCACGCAGGTCGTCCCTCGGCTCGAACGCGGCCACGACGCTGACGATGCCGCCGCCATGGTGCATGAGCCGCAGCGGCCGCCCATCGATCAGCACCGTCTGGTGCGCCGCGTGCACTCCGGCGGCAGCGACGCCGGACGGCCCCTGTATCCGTCGCCCCTTGTAGACCTCGTCGAACGACGAAACGGCGGCTTCGGCCTCGGTGCCCCCGATGATTCGCATGCCGGCGGCGGCCCCGCCACCCAGTCCGACGGCCGCCAGGGCCAGTAAACGTCGACGTTCCATGTGACCACCCTTAGATCGGAGGAAGCCGACGCTATAGGACGGTCACAACGTCCTATGCAGACTGGCCGACCTGGAACGAGCCGCTGCGTCGCTGCTCCCCAAAAACGGCGGTCGGCCGGGGAGCAGTTGGGGTTGTCACGGGCGGCGGCCGGTGGCGCCGGACGGCATCCAACAGCTTCGGTCTGACCAGCGTCTTTGGTGTTTGTGCTCGCCCTCCGGACACAGCTATATCTCAGGAACTATGTGGCCGCTGACCAGCGATTATACGGTCGGCGACCTTAATCGTTTCCCGAGCATGGGCCGCCGTGGGAACACCGCCCTTTCGGGGGTGCGAAAAGGGTCGCCAAGGCAGCTGGGGAGACAGCGCGATGAGCGAGGCAAGGGCGGACCGGCCGCTTGGCCCATCGCGCTGATCCGCAACCCGCGGGGCGTGCCGGTCGGCACCCTCAGTGGGTCGTCGGGTCAAGGTGATCTGCGTCTGACCTCCGTTTCGCGGCGAAGCCGTGAACGTAGAGGTCGCGAAGGAGGTCAACTTCGGCGCAGTGGTGGGCGGCTTCGTCCAGAGCGTGGAGGGCCAGCAAGAGGTAGCTCTCGTGGGCGAATGGCCCGGCAATGGATCCCATCGGTTGAGTGAGGCGGTCGTCGCCCAGGGATTCGACGTGACTGCGGAACCTGGACCAGTCGTCCGCCAGGGCCTCAATGCCTTCGGCTGCGGTGCCGGGCCACGGATGCCGGTCGCCGTTTGCCGCCTCGTCGCCGAAGAAGCGTCCGTAACCGCGTAGGCAGTCGGCGCCGATGTGCCACATGCGCCAGGCGATGGTAGTGAACGGCGCAGGATGGACTTCGTCCCCGGGACGCGGGTCAGCACGGAACATCCCGTTCGCTGCCGGCCTGACGGTCATGCACGAGGCGACGGGCTCCCACAGATATTCGGCGTCGGTGAGGCCGTCAAGACGAGCGAACGTCCTGGAACGTACGTCTTCGAAGGTTTGCAGCAGGTCACGGGTGACCGAGCCGGACGAGGTCACATTCCACTCCAGACGTCGACGGGCGGGCCGCGGTCGGTTGTCGCGCACCAGATGGACGATGTCAGCCCTGCGACGGCCGCTTGCCGCCCTTCCGGGGGTGCGCCGTCGCCTGTGCCGATCGCTTGACTGAAGTGGCGGTTCGCTGGCTCCGGTAGCCGTGGAACTCGGCGGCCAGGTCCGCCACGTCTACGACCATAGCGGGCCGGGCCGGATGCCGGTCGGGTTCTTCGCCGCGATGGCTGAGACCGATCGCGGGAGCATCCGCGAGGCCATCGTCGGATGGTCTGGACGCCGCGACCGCAAGGGTAAGCACGGCGTCCGACCAGCCGTCATCGTCACCTCTCGGTCACGGTGGCGCAGGTCCCTCACATAGGTTGGTCTGCGGCCGACCTATCCGTCCCGGCGGGTCCGGCCTCAGTCACCGGAGATCCAGAGATATCCGCGCGCCCGGGTCGCCTCCTCGATGAGCGCCCCCAGCGCCTGCACGTCGACCCGGAGCTCCGGACTGCGGCTCGCGATCTCGTCCAGTTCCGCGGTCAGCTGCGGCAGCTGGATCAGGTTGATCATGGTGTCGCCGTAGGAATCGATCCTCGACACCAGGTGATGCCGCTCGCGGTCGCTTGCCGCCACCAGGCGTTGCAGCGAGGAGCCCGCTTCCACGCCGGCATAGCGTCGCTCGTGCACCTGGTTCTCGACATACACCCCGAGCCCCACCGCCGCGCCTCCTTCACGAAATGGCCGGCCAGGGCATTACATACCCCAGCCGGCCGACCCTACCGTCGTCGACGGTCAGTCCTTGCAGGGAATCGGGTACATCGTTCGCACGCCGCCCCACCTGTCCTGAACCACCATGTAACAACTCGTGATCTGTGCGCCACTGTCCTTCGACGTCCGGCCAACCGGCTTGTCGGCCTTCGCCTCACGTTCGTAGTGGCCGTCCTTGTTCGGTCCGTTGCACGGGCACTTGTTCGCCTCGTCGACGAGATCGTCGAGATCCACCGTGTCGTCGAAGACGCCCTTGCTGTCCTCGACCTTCGGCCCGCCCGTCACGTGCTTCTCCTTGACGTACTTCTCGGAGGCCTCGTCGAGCATCGCCGGGACGCAGTTGGCGTTGTGCACCAGCAGCGGCGTGTTGCCGGCCGCCACGTAGTAGGTGTGCATGCCGGCCACGGTGAGGTTGAAGACGGTGGTCACCTCGTCCCGCGCCGCCAGCGCGGTGATCGTGACCGGCTTGCCTGCCCCGTTCTCCACGGTCGAGCCGGCCACCAGGTCACCGGCGTTGACCCACGCCTTCGAGGCCGGCACCCAGAACGGGTGGCCCTTGGTGGCGGTGATGACGGTCGGCGCCGTGTGGGCGTTGTGGTCCTGGTCGACGGATATGTCGACCAGATGTTTGACGCCGGTGCCACGGATCAGTGTGGTGACCGCCCGGACCCCGGTGCGCCCGGCGATCGGATCGGTGGCGACCACCTTGTCGCCGGCCTCGACGTCTTCGATGTCCCGGTAGCGCCCGGTGGCGAGCAGCACGCGGGTGCCGGCCACGAAGCTGTTGCAGTCCACCGCCGGTCGTCGGAGCTTGTCGAGGATCTGTTGGACGTTGCGGAACCGGTCGGAGTTCTTCCACGCCTTGGCCCCGGTCGCCAGCCAGCCCGCGACCGGGATGGCTGAGCCGATCGACAGCAGGCCGCCGAGCCAGTCGCCGCGGCCGAAGGACACCGCCGCGTCGATGCCGTCGCAGACCTCGCCCGCGCCCGGGATCAGACCGCAGGCCATCAGGGTGAACTGCAAGATGTCGAGGAGGATGTCCTTGTTCTCCGCGACGAACTGCTTGAGGTCGCCCAGCATCGAACACCCGGTGGTGTCCTTGTTGGCCGGCGCGGCGCACTTGGCCGGGTTGATCAGGGCGTCGGCGAAGTCCTTGAAGACCGTCAGGCACTCCTTGGACAGGTTCGACGGGTCCAGCGACAGGCAGCCCCACGTCTTGTGGTTGTCGGCCGCGGTGCCCTGCCCGCCCGGACCGCTGCCGGGCGCGGTGCTGCGCCGGTCCTTCTCGGCCTGCTTGAGCCGCTCGGTGTAGATGTCGGACGCTTCCTTGGCGGCCCGGGCCGCCGCGGCGGCGTCCGCCCCGGCCGCGTCGGCGGCCGCGCGGGCGTCCCGCTTGGCCGCCAGCGCCGCGGCGGCGTCGTTGCGCGCGCGCTGCGCGGCCGCGGTCGCGGTGGCTGCCGACCGGGAGGCCGCGGCCGCGCTGGCCTGGGCCCGGTTGGACGCGTCGCGGGCGGTGACGGCCGACTGCGCCGCCTTGTCGGCCGACCGCTTGGCGTCCTGCGCCGAAGCCTGGGCCTGGTTGGAGAAGGTGATCGCCTGGGCCGCGGCCGCGTCCGCGCGGACCTTGGCCGCGTTCGCCTCGTCGGCGTAGCCCTGCGCCCGCTTGGCCGCCTCCATCGCCCGGTTGGCGTCCTCGACCGACTTCTGCGCGTATTGCTGGGCCTCGGCGATCAGCTTGTGCACGGTCTGGATGTGCGCGGCCTGCTCGAGGTCGCGCTGGGCCGCTTCGTACCGGCCACTGGCCAGGAAGTACGAGAGGTACGAGGCCGGGCCGTTCAGGGCCACCTCGCCGGCCGCCTTGACCTCGGGGCCGCCGGTGTCCATCACGCGGTAGATCTCGAGGCGGTCGTCGGCCGCCCGGGCCGGGTATTGCCCCGTGCGGATGAACTGGTGCATCTGGGCCGGGGTGCCGGCCAGCGCCGCGTTGGCCGCCGTGGTCAGGCTCGGCCCGGCGCCGGGGAGCATCGCGTAGATCGTCTGGCGGTCCTTGGCCACCTTGCCGGCGTAGTTGCGCGTCCGCAGGAACGTCTCCACGGCCGCGTCGTTGCCGTTGAGCGCGGTCTGCGCCGCGGTCTTCTCGGCGCCGTCGGGCAGCGTGTCGATCAACCGCCAGGCCCGCGCCCGGTCGTCCTGCCCGACCGCGGCCCGCCGGCCCTCGGCCAGCCAGAGCAGGACCTCGGCGTCGGTGCCGGCCAGGGCGTCCTGGGCCGCGTCCTTGGTCCACTCACCACCGGTGGTGAGCAGCGCGACGGCCGCCCGGCGACCCCGGTCGACCGCCACCGCGGGCGAGGTGCCGGCGGCGGTGGCTTCGTTGAGCAGGGCCCGGGTGGCCGCGTCGACGCGGTCCTCCTCGGCCGTGTCCCACAGCAGCGAGCGGTTCCAGGCGTTCAGCTCACCGCCCTCGGCGATGGCCTCCTGCTCGGCCAGCAACGCGTCCTGCGCGGCCTGGATGCCCTGCTCTTTCCACTCGGCCAGGCGGTCGGCGTCCTCCTGCCGGGCCAGCGCCTCGAGCTCCACCGCCTGGTTGGCAGCGTTCATCGCGACGTTCGCGGCGTCCACCGCGGCCGCCGCGTGCTTGGCCGACTCGGTCGCGGACAGCTGACCGCGTTCGGCCGCGTCGGCCGCCGCGATCGCCTGGGTGACGGCGTTGTCCGCGTGCTGCGCGGCCGACTTGGCGTACGCGAACGCCTCCTCGGACGCCTCCCGCGCCTGCCGCGCGAGGGCCTCGGCCCGATCGGCGGCCCGGTCCGCGGTCGCCGCCGCGCGGCGCGCCTGCGCGGCCGCGTTGCGGGCCCGCTGCGCCTGCTGCTGCGACACCCCCGACTGGCGGCTCGCCTGGTCCGCGGCGACACCCGCGGCATCCGCGTTCTGACTGGCCAGTTTGGCCGACGCCGACGCGGCGCCGGCCTGGGCCAGGGCCCGGTCCCGCTCCGCGCGGACCTGCTCCAGCTCCTTCGCCTTGGCCGCCGCGTCGCGGGCGGCCTCGGCCGCCTCGCGGGCCAGCCGGGCGTCGCCGGCGTTCAGCCGGGCCGCCGAGGCTGCCCGCTGCGCCTTGGCCGCCGCCTGCGCGGTCAGCGCGGCCGCGGTGGTCGCCTTGCGGGACGCGTCGGCGGCCACGCTGGCCGCGCGCATCGCCGCGTTCGAGGCCGCGATCGCCTCCCGCGCCGCGGTGGCCGCGCCCTCTGCCGCGTCCGCGGCCCGGCCGGCCGCGGCCGACGCCTTCTTCGCGTCACCGCCGGCCGCGCGCGCCTCGGCCTCGGCCGCCTGCGCCGCCTTCTTGGCCTCTGCGGCCGCGTTGCCGGCCCGGGCCGACGACTCCTCGGCCAGGTTGGCCTCGCGCGACGTGGTCTCGCCGGCCTGCTTGGCCTGCTCGGTGAGGCTCTTGATGGACGCCAGCTCGGCGTCGCGGGCCCGGGCCACGAACTGACCCCAGCGCAGGAACTCCCGCAGCTCCTCGGGGGTGCCGTTGAGCGCCGTCGCCGCGGCCGCGTTGAGCACCGGGCCGCTGGCGTTGGGAGCGCCGGTCAGCATGCGGGTCGCCGCCTGCCGGTCGTCGGCGTGCTCGGCGGCGTCCAGGCCGTCGGACAGGAACGACGCGACCGCCTCGGTGCCGCCGTCGATCGCTCGCTGGGCCGCGGCTCGCACCGTGGGACCGCCGGACTGGACCAGGCGGTATGCCCGCAGGCGCTCGTCCGCGTTCCAGGCCGAGGTCCAGCCACCCTGCACGAAGGACTCGACCTGGGACGGGGAGCCGTTCAGCACGTTGAGCGCGGCGGCCCGCATCGACGGACCGTCCATGGCGGCCAGCGTCTGCGCGGCGGCCCGCTGGTCGGCCTGCTGGGCCGCGGCGAAGCCGGTGTCGTAGTAGGCGCGCAGGTCCTGGTCGGTCCCCAGCAGCGCGGTCTCGGCGGCCCGGCGGATCGACGGCGTGCCCTTGATCGCGTCGAGCACGGCAACGCCGCGGATGGCGGTGATCGACATGTCGGCCGGGGCCGCCTGGGCGGACACACCGGAGCCGGCGATCTGGACGATCAGAGCGAGGACGACGAACGCCCATAGGGCACGCAGCCCTAAATGAAGACGTGCAGCAGAAGTTGCAGGCATTACTTCCCCCGTGGATAGGCTGAATCCGACTGCACCGGCAGGGTGGTGGCGCCATGAAGTTCTGCGCGCCTGGCACCGGCCGGCATCGATCGCGCGGTCGTAAGTTACTTGCCGTCGAGCGCCACCACCACGGCGACGACGAGCGCGGAGGGTCCACTATAGATTGACAGTCATCGGTCCACGGTCCCCCCATCGATCGACCTGATTGCGCGAGGGAAGCCGATCCCGGGTCCAAAAGCCCCCTGACAGCGGGCCCCGTCAGTTGTCCAAGAGGTCAATGCAAACACACATTGGCTTCGGCGACTGTCCGCTATCCGCCGGATTTCGGCCTATATCCGCATGCTGCATGAATGTCAAAGGCCCACCAGAATCGGGCAAAATGGGCGGCCGAACGGTCGGGCGCGCCGCGGTCGGTCGCCTGGACGGCGACGCCGCCGGCCGTGTCGACGTCCACACCGGCTCGCAGCACCATCCTGGCGTGCCCGGCCGGACGGATCACGCGAGGGCAACGTCTGCCCAGCACGCCCGCCCATGCTCGCTGGCCCGTCCTGGCCGCTGTCAGCGTGCGATTCCGAGGCGTGTTCGCCTAGATCGACGGGTGCGACAGCGCTCTCAAGCACTCACTGAGCCTGGTCCGGTCCACGGGGCTGGCGGGGCTCGGGCGTCGCGGTGAGGCGGTTAATGCGGTCGCTGGCGTCGCGTTCGGCTCGATAGCCTCATTTGATGATCACGCTGACGCCGGTGCTGGAGCGGTGGTCGGCTGACTGCCCGTTCTGGCCGGTCGAGCAGACCGACCTCTATCTCGCGGTTCCGCGAATGCCGATATCGCAGCAGGTGGGGACGGTGGTCTGGACGTTGGTCGCGCGCAGCGTGACCGCCAACGACCTCTCGATCGCCGCGACGGATGCCGCTGAGGCGATTGAGCTGTACCTGACCTGTGATGACGGAGATTTTGCGCCGGGTGGGTTGCGGGTGGGCGGCGACAACGTCGTCATCGACCCAGGCTGCTGCGTCGGCCTCGACGAATGGCGTGACTGGCTGCGCGTGAACGACGGTGAGGTGATCGACCTCGGCCATGACCCGGATCCGCTGATCGATCACCGAGGGCCGGCGGTCCGGGTGTGGAAGGACGGCGGCCAGCTTCCCGCAGGGTCGGTTCTTGGCCCGGAGGAACCACACATCGACATTCCGCGCGACCTTCTGCCGAACCTCCTGGGTGGGGTTCAGCGGGATCTCGCCGGTTTCCTGGCCGCTCTGCACCCATGGGCGCAGGGCATCCGGTCCGATCTGGCGGACCCGCTGTCCGCGGCCATGGACCGGCGTTTGCAGATCAGCGAACCTCTCGGGTGTTGTCCGACGTCGCCCTAACCCTGTGATCTGGAGCGTTCAATCTCGTCCGCCCGGTCCTTCAGGCTTATTGCATGACGATTCCAGTCCGGCCCGAACGACAGTAGATCAGCGGCCGCCTCGCGCAGGAGTGCAACGTCCGTCGGTCGCTGGAGACAAACAAGGCGGTATGCGAGGTTCCGCGCCCACGGTCGCAGGCCCATCCAGTCCTCCGCCAATTGCTCTCGTAACACGGTCAGAATCTCAGTAGCTGAAGCAAACGTGATGCATTCGACGAACTCCCGCATCGCTTCTTTGAGTTTGTGCGGATCCTCGCCGTCGCTTGCCACTACGAGCCTCTGAGTCTTCACAACCCCCGGGTTGATCACGCTGGGCGTGAAACCGGCGGCCCGGTCACGGTTGTCGCTGGGTCGGGTGAGGGGGCTGGTGCGGGCGTGCCGGCCTCGTCACCATCGGGCTTGTCGGGGGTGTCCACCCTCGATGGGTGCCCGTGACGTCGACGCGTGCTTGGAAGTGAAGTCCGTCTCTGAGTCTGGCGCTGGGACC
>NZ_JAIWNC010000034.1 GCF_020216025.1 Jidongwangia harbinensis
GCGCCCAGCACGCCCGCCTCGCCGCCCGCAACGGGGTACGGCTCTCGGTCGGCCGGCGCGGCCAGTGCTGGGACAACGCCGTCGCGGAGTCGTTCTTCGCCACCCTCAAAACCGAACTCATCCACCGCCAGGCCTGGCCCACCCACACCGCCGTCCGACAGGCGATATTCGCCTACATCGAAGGCTGGTACAACACCAGACGACGACACTCCAGCCTCGGCTACCAAAGCCCCGCCACCTACGAGGACAACACCAACCTCCGACCGCTGACCGCGCTCAAGGTAGCTTGACGATCAACACATAGACCCTGTCCGCCGAATCGGGTCAAGCCCACCGCGTGTGTGGTTTTCGGGTGCGTGGGGCGCCGCAACTCCGCACGTCGGCTCGGGCGTCGCCGCGTGTGTGGTTTTCGGGTGCGTGGGGCGCCGTAACTCCGCACGTCGGCTCGGGCGTCGCCGCGTGTGTGGTTTTCGGGTGCGCGGGGCGCCGTAACTCCGCACGTCGGCTCGAGCGTCGCCGCGTGTGTGGTTTTCGGGTGCGCAGGGCGCCGTAGCTCCGCACGCTGGGCTCGGGCGGTAGAGGAGCGTCGAGTTGCGGCACGCAGCGGGCCACTGTTCCACACGCCATAGCCGACGTGAGGAGGCGGTTGATCCCCATGTCGGACGGGGTTTATCAGCCGCTGACCGTCCCCGGCCAGAGGGAGGCGAAGTCGTGCGGCTGTGGTCGCAATACGACCCCGACTTCACAAGATCTACCGGCAACACGCCACGGTCGGCCGCGCACGGGCGACGAGGCCGACTGCGGTGAGAGCGGACGCGATGGCGCGGACCTCCTGCAACCGCAACCCGCCCCCTGCACCGCTCCTCGCGGCCAACGTCACCCACCAAGATTCCCAGGCGGGATGTCCGATTTAGGGCTTGGTGTGCTCCGGATGGCCGAACCGTGTGGAGCCCGGTGGTCGGCGACCCCTCCGAGAGCCGGTCCCGACGACTGAGTCGCGGCCTTCTTTCCCGGCTCGCGTCCGGCGCCGACGGAAGTGTCAGGGGTGCCCGGCAGAATATGCGGGTGACCAAGGGCAGACGCACCGACCGCGAGCCGGCCGAACGGCTCCCGGTGGCGCGCGTCTGCGTCGACGTGCCGCTGGCCCACCTGGACCGGCCGTTCGACTACCTGGTCGCCGCCGCCGACGACGAGGCGGCTCAGCCGGGCGTGCGAGTGAAGGTTCGCTTCGCCGGGCAACTCGTCAGTGGCTTCCTGCTGGAGCGGGCTGAGTCGTCCCCACACGGCGGCAAGCTCGCCTACCTCGACAAGATCGTCTCACCGGAGCGGGTCCTGGATCCCGAGGTGGCCCGGCTGGCCCGCGCGGTGGCGGACCGCTACGCCGGCAACCTGTGCGACGTGCTGCGACTGGCCGTGCCGCCCCGCCACGCCCGCGTCGAGTCCCAGTCCCGGTTGGCGATTCCGGAGACCCGTGCGCCGGCCCCGGTGACCGAGCCGGCCGCTTCCGAGCCGGCCGCTTCCGAGCCGGCCGCTTCCGAGCCGGTAGCGCCGGGCCGAGGCGAATGCGGTCTTGCGGCTGACCCCGGCCGCCCCGGGGCCGAGGTGGCGGTTCCAGGGCCGGCGGTGTCGGAGTCCGGGTGGCGCGGGCCGGTTCCCGAGCCGGGGCCGTCGGCTGCGGCGCCGCGCGAGCCGGGTCGCGAGGCGGAGGCGCTGACCCCGGCGCGCCACGTGCCTGGCCCCGAGTCGGGATCGCCCTCCGCGCAGCCCCGACCGCTGAACTCTGACCATGACCCGGCCGCGCCGCCCGAAGACACGGGCCATGACCCGGCCGCGCTGTCCGCAGGCACGGGCGACGCGGCCGCTTCCCGGCATCCGGCCCCGCACGCCGCGGTCGCCGCCGCTGACAATCGGTCGCCCGGCGGCGGCTCGGCTGCCGGCCCGTCGCCGGACCCCGACGCTGCCACCGGTTCGCGGCCCGGCGATGCTGCCACCGGTTCGCCGTCTGGTGACGCTGCCACCGGTTCGCCGTCTGGTGACGCTGCCACCGGTTCGCCGCCTGGTGAGGCCGCCATCGATCCGCCGCCCGCCGAACGGGACGGCTGGCGTGACTACCAGGCCGGACCGGCCTACCTCCGTGCGCTCGAAGACGGCCGCCCCGCCCGCGCCGTCTGGTCCGCGCTCCCCGGCGAGGACTGGCCGGCCCGCATCGCCGAGGCCGCCGCCGCCACCGTCCGGGCCGGGCGTGGTGTCGTGGTGGTGGTGGCCGACGCACGCGACCTCGACCGTCTCGACCGGGCGATGACCACCGCCCTCGGCCCCGACCGGCACGTGGCGCTGAACGCCGCCGCCGGGCCGTCCGAGCGGTACCGCCGGTTTCTCGCGGCCAGTCGGCACCGGGTGCCGGTCGTGGTGGGTACCCGGGCGGCGATGTTCGCGCCGGTCGCCAAGCTGGGCCTGGTGGTGATCTGGGACGACGGCGACGACCTGCACGCCGAGCCCAGATCGCCCTATCCGCATGCCCGGGAGGTGCTGCTGACCCGGGCCCAGCTGGCCGACTGCGCGGTGCTGGTGGGTGGCTTCGCCCGGACCGGGGAGGCGCAGCTGCTGCTGGAGACCGGGTGGGCGAAGGAGATCGCGGCGACCCGGGACGTGTTGCGCGGGCGTACCCCGCATGTCGCGCCGACCGGGGACGATCCGCAGCTGGCGTGGGATCCGGGTGCGGTCACCGCCCGGCTGCCCAGCCTGGCCTGGCAGGCCGCACGGCAGGCGCTCCAGGCCGGCACGCCGGTGCTGGTGCAGGTGCCGAGGCGCGGTTACCTGCCGTCGGTGGCGTGCGGCGAGTGCCGTACCCCCGCCCGGTGTCCGCACTGCTCGGGGCCGCTCGGCCTGGCCGGTTCCCGCGCCGTGCCGGCCTGCCACTGGTGTGGCCGGGCGGCGGCCGACTACGCCTGCCCGGCCTGCGGCGGGCGGCGGCTGCGGGCGTCGGTGACCGGCGCCCGGCGCACCGCGGAGGAGCTGGGCCGGGCCTTTCCGGGAGCGGTGGTACGCACGTCCGGCCGCGACGAGGTGCTCGACACCGTGCCGCGGGAGGCGGCCGTGGTGGTGTCGACGCCGGGCGCCGAGCCGGTGGCCGACGGCGGCTACGGCGCGGTGCTGCTGCTCGACACGTGGGCGCTGCTCAGCCGGTCCGACCTGCGCGCCGCCGAGGAGACGATGCGGCGGTGGCTGAACGCGTCCGCGCTGGCCCGTCCGGGTGGCCGGGTGGTGGTGGTCGCGGACGGGTCGCTGGCGCCGGTGCAGGCGCTGCTGCGGTGGGAGCCGGGGTGGTTCGCGGCGCGGGAGCTGGCCGAGCGGCGGGAGTTGCGGTTCCCGCCGGCGGCGCGGATGGCCAGCCTCACCGGGCGGCCGGAGGCGGTCGCCGAGTTGCTGAACGCGGCGGAGCTGCCGGCGGACGCGGAGGTGCTGGGTCCGGTGCCGGCCGACGACGACCAGGAGCGGATGCTCGTCCGGGTGTCGCGTGGCCGGGCCGCGGAGATGGCGCGGGCGCTGCACGCCGCCGCCTCGCAGCGGACCGCGCGGAAGGCGGCGCAGCCGGTACGTATCCAGATCGATCCGGCCGACCTGTTCTAGCCGCGGGCGCCGGTGACCAGCGTGACCGCACGGTGGCTGCCCGGGGCGGGAACGGCCGGGCTCCGTAGACTAGGGATCGTTTCCGGGAGAAGGAGTGCCGTCGCGTGACCGTCCAGCCCATCCGTCTGTTCGGCGATCCGGTGCTGCGCACGCCGGCCGACGCCGTTGTCGACTTCGACGCGGAGCTGCGTCGCCTGGTCAAGGACCTCATCGAGACGATGCGGGACGAGGGCGGCGCCGGTCTGGCCGCCCCGCAGCTCGGTGTCGGCCTGCGCGTCTTCGCGTTCGACGTGGACGACGTCGTCGGGCACATCGTGAACCCGGTGCTCAGCTTCCCGGACGACGAGGAGCAGGACGGGCCGGAGGGCTGCCTGTCGATCCCCGGCGTGTACGTCGACACGAAGCGCCGGCAGAACGCGGTGGCCGCCGGGTTCAACGAGTTCGGTGACCCGATCCGGCTGGTCGGCACGGGCCTGATGGCGCGGTGCGTGCAGCACGAGACGGATCACCTGGACGGCGTGCTGTTCCTGGACCGGCTGGATGCGGCCGGCCGCAAGGACGCGATGAAGCAGATCCGCGCGTCGGAGTGGTACGACGCGGGCGCCCCGCCCAAGGTCAAGGAGAGCCCGCACAGCCGGGGCATCTTCGGCCTGGGGCGGTGAGCATGCGGCTGATCTTCGCCGGTACGCCGGCCGTGACCCTGCCCGCCCTGGACGCCCTCGCCGCCTCGGGGCACGACCTGGTCGCCGTGGTGACCCGGCCGGACGCCCCGGCCGGGCGGGGCCGGCAGCTGATGCGGTCGCCGGCCGGCGCGTGGGCAGACGAGCGGGGCATCGAGGTGCTCACCCCGGCCCGCCCGCGCGAGCCGGAGTTCCTGGACCGGCTGCGTGAGCTGGCACCGGACTGCGTGCCGGTGGTGGCGTACGGCGCCCTGGTGCCGCCCGCGGCGCTGGAGATCCCCCGGCACGGCTGGGTGAACCTGCACTTCTCGCTGCTGCCGGCCTGGCGCGGCGCGGCCCCGGTGCAGCACGCGGTCCTGCACGGCGACGAGGTCACCGGCGCCAGCGTGTTCCAGCTGGAGCAGGGTCTGGACACCGGCCCGGTGTACGGGACGCTGACCGAGGACATCCGGCCCTCGGACACCTCCGGCGATCTGCTGGAACGGCTCGCCACCGAGGGCGCGGGACTGCTCGTGGCGGTGCTGGACGCGATCGAGGCGGGCACCGCCCGGGCCCATCCGCAGCCGGCCGACGGTGTGTCGGCGGCGCCGAAGCTGACCGTCGAGGACGCCCGGGTCCGCTGGGGCGACCCGTCGTTCGCGGTGGACCGCCGGATCCGGGCCTGCACGCCGGCGCCGGGCGCGTGGACCACGCTGCGCGGCGACCGGCTCAAGCTGGGCCCGGTGCGGCCGGTGGCCAACGCGGCGCCGCTGAAGCCCGGTGAACTGCTGGTGGAACGCACCCAGGTGCTGGCCGGCACCGCCACCACACCGGTGGTGCTGGGCGAGATCCGGGCCGCCGGCAAGAAGCCGATGGCGGCCACCGACTGGGCGCGCGGGCTGCGCCTCACCGCAGGGGAGACGTTCGAGTGACGGAGCACGACGCGCACCGGGCGGACCGGCCGCGCGGGTCCGGCCGCCCGACCAAGCCGGGTGGGCCGGGCTACGGGCGGGCGCCCGACCGGGATGCGCGCTCCGGCCGTGCGCCGCGGGCCGGCCGGCCGCCGTCGGACCCGGCGCGGCAGGCCGCGTACGAGGCGGTCACCGCGGTGCACCGGGACGACGCGTACGCGAATCTGGTGCTCTCCGACATTCTGCGCGGTATGCGGCTGCACGGCCGGGACGCCGCGTTCGCCACCGAACTCACCTACGGCACGCTGCGCATGCGCGGCACGCTGGACCTGATCATCGCGTCCGCGGCCGGGCGGGACGTGGCCCGGATCGACCCGCCGGCCCGGGACGCGCTGCGGCTGGGCGCGTACCAGCTGCTGCACACCCGGGTGCCGGCGCACGCCGCGGTCAACCAGACCGTCGACCTGGTGCGGGCGGTGGCGCCGGGCGCGTCCGGCTTCGCCAACGCGGTGATGCGGGAGATCTCCGGCTCCGATCTGGAGGCGTGGCTGACCCGGCTCGCCCCGGCGTTCGACGACGACCCGTTCGGCCACCTGTCGGTGTGGCACAACCACCCGCAGTGGATCGTCCGGTCGTTCGCCGAGTCGCTGGGCGGCGACCTGGACGACACGGCCCGCCTGCTGATCGAGGACAACCAGCCGGCCGCCGTGCACCTGTGTGCGCGGCCGGGCCGGGCCGACGCGGTGGACCTGGCGGACGAGGTGGGCGGCACGCCGGGCGCCTTCTCGCCGTACGCGGTGTATCTGCACGGCGGTTCGCCGGGCGACCTGGCGGCGGTCACCGGCGGGCGCGCGCACGTTCAGGACGAGGGTTCGCAGCTGGTCGCGGCCGCGCTGCTGGCCGCCCCGCTGGAGGGTCAGGACACCCGCTGGCTGGACCTGTGCGCCGGGCCGGGCGGCAAGACCGGGTTGCTCGGTTCGATCGCCGCGTCCCGGGGCGCCGAGGTGATCGCGGTCGAGGTGGCCGAACACCGCGCCCGCCTGGTGGAGCAGGCCACCGAGGGCATGCCGGTGACGGTGCTGCCGATGGACGGCCGGTCCGTGGGCCGGGATCCGGACCTGCCGGAGGAGTCGTTCGACCGGGTGCTGGTGGACGCGCCGTGCACCGGTCTGGGTTCGCTGCGCCGGCGGCCCGAGTCGCGGTGGCGCCGGACGCCCGCGGACCTGCCGCCGCTCACCCGGCTGCAGCGGGAGTTGCTGGTCGCGGCGTTGCGGGCGGTCCGGATCGGCGGGGTGGTGGCGTACGTGACGTGTTCGCCGCACATCGTCGAGACGCAGGTGACGGTGACCGAGGGGGCGCGGCGCAGCGGCGTCGACGTCGACTTCGTGGACGCCCGTCCGCTGCTGCCTCAGGGCATGCCGAAGCTCGGCCCGGGACCGACGGTGCAGCTGTGGCCGCACCGGCACGGCACCGACGCCATGTTCCTGGCGGTACTGCGCCGCACCAGCTGAATATTGGACTTTTTCGATGGACAAGGTCCGGGTAAGAGCCGGGCATGGATGTCATCGGTGTGGGATTCGGACGGACGGGCACGCTCAGCCTCAAAGCGGCCCTGGAACGGCTCGGCCTCGGCCCGTGCATGCACATGATCCCGGTGCTGGGGGATCCGGACCGGGCCCGGCTGTTCCACAAGGCCGCGGAGGGCGACGACGCCAGCCTGGACGCGGCGATGGCGGGTCACCGGTCCACGGTGGACTGGCCCGGCACGTACTTCTGGCGGGACCTGGTGGCCCGGCACCCGGACGCGAAGGTGGTGCTCACCGTCCGCGAGCCGGAGAGCTGGTACGACAGCGCGTACCGGACGATCTACCGGGCCGCGACCGCGCCCCGCCCGGCGGACGACGGCATGGCGGCGGCGATCGGCATGGCGCACGCCGTGGTGTGGGACGGCACGTTCGGCGGCCGGTTCGCCGACCGGGAGTTCGCGCTGCGGGTGTTCACCGAGCACAACGACGCGGTACGCCGGGAGGTCCCGCCGGACCGGTTGCTGGAGTTCCAGGTGGCGCAGGGGTGGGAGCCGCTCTGCGCGTTCCTGGACGTACCGGTGCCGCCGGAGCCGTTCCCGCGGCTCAACGACAGCGCCGCGTTCGCCGAGATGGTGGCGTCCCGCCCCGCCTGATCGCTAATCGCCGACCGGGAACTGGTCCGGGCCGGCGTCCCGGTAGGAGCCGGTGACCGGCCCGTCGTCGGCCCAGAACAGGCACTGCAGGGTACGCAGTCCGAGGTCCCATTCGGCGCGGCCGAGCGCCAGGCCGAGCCAGCCGACGCGGTCCGCCAGCTCGTCGTCGTCCGGCAGGCCCAGGAAGCCGGCGATGGCGCCGCGGCACCCGGACGCGGTGCGCGGGTCGTCGAAGATCCGATCATGGGCCAGGTCGGCGGGCGCGTCCCACGGTCCGGCGAACTCGGCGTCGTGCGGCCGGTCGCACGGCGCCGGGGTCAGCGACTCCAACCGGTCCTCGGCGGTCATCACCGCGTCGAAGCAGCGCAGCCGGAGCGGGGCCGCGCCGGTCAGGGCGCCCCGCAGGCTGTCGGTACGGACGACCGCGGTGCCGTGCAGCAGGTCGATCTGCACCAGGTCGCAGCGATGCCAGCGGGCACCTGCCGTCCGTGCCTCCGCCGAGGGCAGCACCGGTTGCACGGTGAAGGGACCGGTGCGCCACGGGCCGCCGAGGAAGGCGTCCGCGTGGCGGGTGCAGTCCGCAACCGCCGCGCGTTCGGCCGGTTCCCCGGCGGCCGGCCCGCCGACGTGGTACGTCTCGGCGAGGTGCCGGTCGGCGCACCGGACCACGGCGCGCGGGGTGGGCGGGGCGATCGGGGTGACCTCGTCGTAGCAGCCGGCCGCGGCCGGACGGGCCGGCGGCGACGCGGGGGAGGCGACCGGTGCGTCCCGGTCCCCACCGGTGGCCGGCGTGCACGCGGTGACCACGGCGAGCACCAGCGCCAACCCCAGCGTGACCGGACGGCGGGGCATCTCAGTTCACCGGAAGCGCGGACGGGCCGGCGTCGCGCAGCGACCGGGTCAGGGTGCGGTCGCTGAGCCACAGGAAGCAGCGCACCCGCCGTTCGCCGTTCTGCCATTCGGCGCGGGTCGGGTTGAACGAGATCCAGCCGGCCCGGTACTGCACGTCGCCGTCGTCGGGCACGCCGGTGTAGTCGGCTATCGCGCTCCGGCAGCCGGCCGCGGTGCGGGTGCGGTCGGCGCTCTGTTTCGCGTACGAGACGTCCGGCGCCCGCCACAGTCCGACGAACTCGGCGGTGTGTTTCGCGGTGCAGGACGTCGGCTTCATGGTGCGGACCGCGTCGTCGTTCACGGCCGGCGAGAAGCAGCCCAGGCGCAGCGGCGAGTCGCGGGTCAGTTCGCCGGCCAGGCTGCCGGTGCGGCTGGTGTCGTTGTTGCCGTCGAGGTCCGCCTGGACCAGGTCGCACCGGTACCAGCGGGCGCCGCCGGACCACGCCGTGCGGGCCGGCCACGCCACCCGGATGCCGAGCCGGGCCTCCCGCCACGGTCCGCCGAGGAACGCGGCGGCGGCCTCTGCGCACCGGGTGTACGCGGTCCGGGCCGCGGCCGACCCGGCGGTGGGCGGGGCCGCGGCGTCGGCGGCGGTGCCGACGTGAAACGTCTCGGCGACGTGCAGCTCGTCGCAGCCGACCGGGCGGTGCAGGTCCAGCGAGACGCTGTCCGTCACGCTTTCGTGGCACTGCCCGGCGGCGGGGCGGAACGGTTCCGCCGCCGGTGGCACCGCCCAGTCGTCGGTGAGGTCGCCGTCGGTGCCGTACGGCGGTGCCGGCGTGCAGGCTGCGGCGCCGGTCACCAGCAGGACCGCGAGCAGGGCCGGCAGCCGGCGCATCGAGCCTCCGCGAGTGATCATCGGGGGAGCGTGACGAGTGACACCCATGAGTATCCCGGTACGGGTCTCCGGCGCGGCCACGGGACCCGGACACGATCACGCCTCGACGTCATACACTTTCAGCCGTGGAGTCATCGCCGATCATCGCCCCGAGCATCCTCGCCGCGGACTTCGCCCGTCTCGCCGACGAGGTGGGGGCGATCGAGGGTGCGGCCGACTGGGTGCACGTGGACGTCATGGACAACCATTTCGTGCCCAATCTGACGCTCGGGCTGCCGGTGGTGGAGAGCTTGCGGAAGGCGACCACCGTCCCGTTCGACGTGCACCTGATGATCACCGACCCGGAGCGCTGGGCGCCCGGTTACGCGGAGGCCGGCGCGTACAACGTCACGTTCCACGCCGAGGCGTGCGACGACCCGGTGGCGCTGGCCAAGACGTTGCGGGCGGCCGGGTCGAAGGCGGGCCTGGCGATCGACCGGGACACGCCGGTCGAGCCGTACCTCGAGATGTTGCCCTTTGTGGACACGCTGCTGATCATGACGATCAAGGCCGGTTTCGGTGGCCAGAAGTTCCTGCCGGAGATGCTGGACAAGGTGCGTGACGTGCGCAGGCGCATCGCGGCGGGCGGCCTGGAGGTGCGGCTGGAGGTGGACGGCGGCATCTCGGCGGACACCATCGAGCAGGCGGCCGAGGCGGGCGCGGACGCGTTCGTGGCCGGCACCGCGGTCTACGGCGCCGACGATCCCGCGGCGGCGGTCCGCAGGCTCCGCGCGCTGGCCGCGCCGATGGTGGCCGGACAGTGAGCGTAGCGGGGAGGCTACGGCCCGGACCACGATGGCGGACGAGCGCCGAGCCGCGGAGCGGGGGCCGACAGTGAGCGTAGCGGGGAGGCTACGGCCCGGACCACGATGGCGGACGGGTGCCGAGCCGCGGAGCGGGGGCCGACAGTGAGCGTAGCGGGGAGGCTACGGCCCGGACCACGATGGCGGACGAGCGCCGAGCCGCGGAGCGGGGGCCGGCCGCGCGCGGCGCGCGGGCCACGGCGCGGCGGGAGCGAGCGATGAGCACCGGCGTGGTGCGGCACAAGTCCGACGACATCGTCCGCGAGCCGGACGAGGGGCCGGACGTCATCCTGGTGGTGGACGACGACGACGACATCGCCAGTTTCGTCGCGTTCAACCTGAAGGTGCACGGCTTCGAGGTGATCCGGGCGCGGGACGGCCGCGAGGCGCTGGAGATGATCGAGACCAGCCGTCCGGACCTGGCCGTCATCGACTGGATGATGCCGAACATGGACGGCGTCGAGCTGACCCGCCGGCTGCGCGCCGAGCCGCTCACCTCGGCCCTGCCGGTGATCATGCTGACCGCGCGCAGCATGACCGTGGACAAGGTGGTCGGCCTCACCGCCGGCGTCGACGACTACCTGGTCAAACCGTTCGACACCGCGGAACTGATCGCGCGGGTGTCGTCCACGCTGCGGCGCAACAAGGAGTTCCGGGAGGTCTCGCCGCTGACCGGGCTGCCCGGCAACGCCCGGGTGCGGCGGGAGATCGCGGACCGGATGAAGGCCGGCGGCGACTACTCGGTCGGCTACATCGACATCGACCGGTTCAAGAGCGTCAACGACGTGTACGGCTTCGACCGCGGCGACGAGTTCATCACCGCGCTGGCCCGCAGCCTGCACCGGGCGGTGGCCACCTCGGGCCGGCCACCGGTGTTCCTCGGCCACATCGGCGGCGACGACTTCGTCTTCATCTGCACGCCGGACCAGGTGCTGCCGCTGACCAAGCGGGCGGTGACCGATTTCGAGCACTCCGCCGACGAGCTGTACGACGCCGAGGACGCCCAGCGCGGCTACATCGAGGTGCCGGACCGGCGCGGCAACAAGCAGCGGGCGGCGCTGGTCACGCTCTCCATCGGGGTGGCCGAGTCGAAGACCACCGGCCGCCGGTTCAACGACCCGCGGGTGGTGATGGCGGTGGCCTCGGAGATGAAGAAGGTCGCGAAGAGCCAGCCCGGTTCGTACGTGGCGATCGACCGTCGCGGCCTGGAGAACGCCGACGACTGATGTGACCTTCCACGCGCGGCGGGTGGCATCTTCGCGGATCCGTGCAAGACTCGAAGGTAACCCACCACGCGCTGGCGGGACTCGGTGAAATTCCGAACCGGCGGTGATCCTGCGGGCGAGAGCCTCAGGTAAGCCCGCGACCCGGACGACGCACTGCTCGATTCCCGAGCATCGACGGACGGTGGACCTGGTGAGACTCCGGGGCCGACGGTTGATCGACCGGCATTCGTGCCGGCCGGTCAGACAGTCCGGATGGGAGACAGCGCGCGGGAACTGGACCCGGGGCTCGTTGCGGCGTGCTCCGGCAGGGGGCGGCGCTGCCGTACCCCGATGTCCCGTATCCGGCGTTTCCTCGTCTTTTCAGCGCGTGTCTGTACCGCGCGAGGAGGACGCCGAGATGGTCACCGAGGACGAGGCGATGCGCCGCGCCGTTGCGCTGGCCGCCCGGGGCCTCGGCACCACCAGCCCCAACCCGGTGGTCGGCTGCCTGCTGCTCGGCGCGGACGGCGCGGTGGTGGGTGAGGGCTTCCACGCGTACGCCGGCGGGCCGCACGCCGAGATCGTGGCGCTCGCCCAGGCCGGTGAGCTGGCCCGGGGCGGCACCGCCGTGGTCACCCTGGAACCCTGCAACCACACCGGCCGGACCGGCCCCTGCTCGCAGGCGCTGATCGCGGCCGGGATCAAGCGGGTGGTCATCGCGGTGGACGACCCGACGCCGGTCGCGGCGGGCGGCGCGGCCCGGCTCCGCGACGCCGGGGTGCAGGTCGAGACCGGGGTACGCCGGGCCGAGGCGGAAGCCGGCAACCTGGCCTGGCTCACCGCGGTCCGGCGCACCCGCCCGTACCTGACCTGGAAGTTCGCCGCCACGCTGGACGGGCGCTCGGCCGCCGCGGACGGCACCAGCCAGTGGATCACCTCGTCGCCGGCCCGGATCGACGTGCACGAGCTGCGCAGCACCGTCGACGCCGTCATCGCCGGGGTGGGCACGGTCGTCGCCGACGATCCGCAGCTCACCGTCCGGGAGCTGCGGGACGGCCGGCTGGCGATCACCCAGCCGCTGCGGGTGGTGGTGGACACCGCCGGGCGTACCCCGGGGGACGCCCGGATCCGCGACGGAGCCGCACCCACCTGGATCGCCACCGCGGCCGACCTGGGCACCGGCCCGGACGGCCGGGTCGACCTGTCCGCGCTGATGGCCGGCCTGTACGCCCGCGGCGTGCGCGCCGCGCTGCTGGAGGGCGGCCCCACGCTGGCCGGCGCGTTCCTGGCCGCCGGGCTGGTCGACCGGGTGGTCGGCTACGTCGCACCGAAGCTGCTCGGAGCCGGCCGCAGCGCCCTGGTCGACGCCGGCATCGGCACCATCGCCGACGCCGTCGACCTGGACTTCACCGACATCACGCAGATCGGCCCCGACCTGCGTTTCACCGCGTCGCTGCGGCCCAAGCCCGCCGACCGCCCCGAAGGAGCCTGAATGTTCACCGGCATTGTCGAGGAACTGGGTGAGGTCGTGCGCCTCACCGACGTGGGCGGCGACTCGGCCGTCCTCGCGGTACACGGACCGCTGGTCGCCTCGGACGCGCGGCACGGCGACTCCATCTCGGTCAACGGCGTCTGTCTCACCGTGATCGACAACGTCGACGGGGTGTTCACCGCGGACGTGATGGGCGAGACGCTGCGCCGGTCGTCGCTCGGTGTGCTGCGCCCGGGCAGCGCGGTCAACCTGGAACGCGCCGCCACCGTGGGCGGCCGGCTCGGCGGGCACCTGGTCCAGGGGCACGTCGACGGCGTCTCGAAGATCGTCGCTCGGGAGCCCGCCGACGACTGGGAGGTGCTGACGTTCGCGCTGCCCGCGGACCTTGCCCGGTACGTCGTGGAGAAGGGCTCGATCACCGTCGACGGGGTGTCGCTGACCGTGATGGCGGTCTCCGACGACACGTTCCGGGTGGGGCTGATCCCCACCACGCTGAAGCTCACCGTGCTCGGCGGCAAGGCCGTCGGCGACCCGGTGAACCTCGAGGTCGACATCATCGCCAAGTACGTCGAGAAGATGCTGGGGGAACGTCGTGCTGTCTGACATCGAACGCGCCGTCAAGGACATCGCCGCCGGCCGGCCGGTCGTGGTGGTGGACGACGAGGACCGCGAGAACGAGGGCGACCTGATCTTCGCGGCCGAGCACGCCACGCCGGAACTGGTCGCGTTCATGCGCCGCTGGACCTCCGGCTACATCTGCGTGCCGCTGCCCGAGGCGGAGGCGGACCGGCTCGACCTGCCCCCGCAGTTCCACACCAACCAGGACCGGCGCGGCACCGCGTACACGGTCACCGTGGACGCCCGCGAGGGCATCGGCACCGGGATCTCCGCGGCGGACCGGGCGCACACCATCCGCCTGCTCGCCGATCCGGCGACCCGGCCCACCGACCTGACCCGGCCCGGCCACGTCGTGCCCCTGCGCGCCCGGGCCGGCGGCGTACTGCGCCGCCCGGGGCACACCGAGGCCGCCATCGACCTGGCGGTGCTGGCCGGTCTGCGGCCCGCCGGGGTGCTCTGCGAACTGGTCAACGACGACGGCACCATGATGCGGATGCCCGACCTGGAGGCGTTCGCGGGCGAACACGACCTGGCGCTGATCAGCATCGCCGACCTGATCGCCTACCGGCGGCAGCACCAGACCCAGGTCGAGCGGGTGGTGGAGACCCGGCTGCCGACCGAGCACGGTGACTTCACCGCGGTCGGCTACCGCGCCCAGGTGGACGGCACGGAACACGTCGCGCTGGTGTACGGCGAGATCGGCGACGGCGCGGACGTCCTGGTGCGGGTCCACTCCGAGTGCCTGACCGGCGACGTGTTCGGCTCGGTGCGCTGCGACTGCGGGCCGCAACTGGACGCGGCGCTGGAGCGGGTCGCCGAGGCCGGGCGAGGGGTGGTGCTCTACATGCGCGGACACGAGGGCCGCGGCATCGGGCTGCTGCACAAACTGCAGGCGTACCAACTGCAGGACCGTGGCCTGGACACCGTCGACGCGAACCTCGAACTGGGTCTGCCGGCCGACGCCCGGGACTACGGCACCGGCGCGCAGATCCTGTACGACCTGGGCGTGCGGTCGATGCGGCTGCTCACCAACAACCCGGCGAAGCGTGCCGGGCTCGAGGGCTACGGCCTGGAGATCATCGGCCGGGCGGCGCTGCCGGTGCGCACCCACCCGGAGAATGTGCGGTACCTGCGCACCAAGCGGGACCGGATGGGGCACCTGTTCGAGGCGTTGGGCTGACGCCGGCCTCTTCTACGACCAGAATATTTCTCAACCAGGGGGGCGTTATGGCTGGCTTCGGGGATCCGCATCTCGACATCGTCGACGCGGCCGGGCTCAGGCTCGGCATCGTCGGCTCGCGCTGGCACTCCGACCTGGTCGACCACATGGTCGACCGGGCGCAGCAGGCGGCGAAGGCGTGCGGCGTGGACGACGTGGTGGTGACCCGGGTGGCCGGCTCGGTGGAGCTGCCCGTGGTGGCGCAGGCGCTGGCCAAGCGCTGCGACGCGGTGGTGGCGCTGGGCGTGGTGATCCGGGGCGAGACCGCACACTTCGACTACGTCTGCGACGCGGTCACCGCCGGGCTGACCCGGGTCTCGCTGGACGCGGAGACCCCGGTGGCGCACGGCGTGCTCACCGTCGAGTCGCTGGGCCAGGCCCGGGACCGGGCCGGGCTGGAGGACTCGATCGAGGACAAGGGCTGGCAGAGCACGGTGGCGGTGCTGGACGCGGCGCTCACCGTGCGGTCGCTGCGCGGCTAGGGCGTGCGGGCGGCGGCCGGTCGACGCCGCCGCCCCGCACGATGGTCAGCCCTTCGACGGACCCTTCTTCTGCTGCCCGCCCCCCGCGTTGGGGCCGTAGAGGCTGGCGATGAGCCTGGGGTCCACGGCGACCGAACTCACATTCGACCCGGCCGGATTGTTCCGCGGTGCCTGGTGGGTGGTCTGGGACGCGTTCGGGTTCCACGACGGTCCGGCCGTCGTCGGCTGCTGCGGTGGCCGTTGCGGTTGCTGGTACTGCGGATTCACGAGTCCCGCCCGCTGCCTGGCGAAATCCGTCGCGGCCCGGAGGGCCTCTCGTTCGACGCCGTTCTGGTCCAGGCCGAGGCTCGCGGCATTGGTCGCGAAATGGGTCCGGTAGTACTGCAACTCATGCGGAGCGACGTACGGCTGGCGCGAAGCGGGAGTGGGAGCCTGGAACGACGTCTGATATGGGCTCGGAGCGGGCCGCCCGGTGTTCGGAGAGGTGACCGAGAGGTTCGAGATCCGGTCGGACAGAACCTCGTCGTCACTGACCCGGGAGGAGGACTCTACGGAGCCGGCGTACCCGCTGCTGCGTGGGCTGTTGCCCCCGCTGTTGGAACGGGACTCGGTGGCCTGCCGGTCACTGGACCAGGTCGGGGAATCGGTGCCCTGATGACCCCGGTTCGACGCGGAGCCGGAGCTTTGATTCTCGTACGTCTCCAGGGTCTCGGAACGTTGCAGGGAATACAGGGGCTGCTGCATGGGATTGTGCGGATCGCGGTCGACGCGCGAGAAGTCCTCCCGGACGACCTCGGTGCCGAACGGGGTCGTGGCGGGGTGTGCGGACGGGCCGCCGTAAGTGGACATCGGCGCATTCGTCTGCCGGTTGAAGCGGCCGGGCTCGGCCACCAGGACGAAGGCCTGAGAGGCGTCCCTGCGGACGTTGTTGTCCCTGCCGTCCAACTCGATTCGCGCATTCGGGTACTGTGCGCGCCAATCTCTGAAAATTTCGTTGAGGGTTTCTGCGCAGTAATCGCAGGGCTGGTCACCCGCGAACTTGATCTTAATAAGGTCAGGGTCTTTGAGCCCGGGGGCGGCTCCCGGTGCCGCCGGGTTGGCCGGCAACGAAAGCTGTGGGCGGGTGAGCATGAGTTCGCGGAGGTTCTGGCCCGTCCGGGTCTCGGACTCCCGTCCCGTCTTGTCCGCCTGAGGATGCGTGTTACGCCCCGAGTAATGCATTTGCCGAGTCGATTCCAGACCGGCGGGCTCGGCGGGGGTGCGCCATTCGGCGGCCAGCGCATCCCGGCCCTCGGCGTTGGTGTAGTAGAACGAAACGGCCGCCGCGGACCACTTCGTGTTCGCCAGCGCCCTCAGTTCATTTCGCCTTCTTCCGGTGTACTGCGCCCGGTTCTGATCGGCATACTGGTAATCCGCCGTGGCTCGTGCCCTGGCAGCCTGCAGGTCCTGGAAAAGGCTTTCTGAGGTGACCCTGTTGCTTGCCCGTTGATACGGCATGCTCGCTCCTCCGCTAGGACCGGATGCCCTCGCGTGGAAGCGAGGACGACCACCTTCCAACGGACCGAACGGCATCGCGGTTCACGGCGTCGAGTGAGACGGAGCACCCACGCCTCAGAGCCGTCCCGCCTCGATGATGCGGGCCAGGAACTGCCGGGTCCGGGGCTCCACCGGATCGCCCAGCACCTGCTCGGGCGGCCCGGACTCGAGCACCCGGCCGCCGTCCAGGAACACCACCCGGTCGGCGACCTGCCGGGCGAAGCCCATCTCGTGGGTGGCCAGCACCATGGTCATGCCCTCGGTCTTGAGGTCGCGGACCATGGTGAGCACCTCGCCCACCAGCTCCGGGTCCAGCGCCGAGGTCACCTCGTCCAGCAGGAGCAGCCGCGGGTTGTTCACCAGCGCCCGGACGATCGCGACGCGCTGCTGCTGGCCGCCGGAGAGCCGGTCCGGGTACGCGTCCGCCTTGTCCGCCAGCCCGACCCGGTCCAGCCATTCCCGCGCCTGGTTCCGGGCCTCGGCGGCGGCCCGGCGGTGCACCTTGACCGGGGCCAGCGTGATGTTGTCCAGCACCGTCATGTGCGGGAACAGGTTGAACGACTGGAACACCATGCCGATCCGCCGGCGTACCCGGTCCGGGTCGACCCGCGGATCGGTGATGTCCTCGCCGTCCAGCCGGATCGTGCCGTCGTCGATCTCGGTGAGCAGGTTGACGCAGCGCAGCAGCGTCGACTTGCCCGAACCGGACGCGCCGATCAGCGCCACCACCTGGTGTTCGTCGACGTCCAGCGTGAGGTCGTCCAGCACCACGGCGGTGCCGAACACCTTGCGGACCCGGTCCACGGCGAGCAGCATCAGGTCCCCGCGTTCTGGCGACGTGCCGCGCGCAGCGTCACCCAGTCGGTCACCGCGATCAACGGCAGGGCGAGCAGCACGAACAGCACCGCGGCCACCACGTACGGCGTGTAGTTGAAGTTCTCCGCGGTGGCGATCTGCGCCGCCCGTACCGCGTCGATCGGTCCGGCCAGGGACACCAGGCCGACGTCCTTCTGCAGGGCCACGGTGTCGTTGAGCAGCGGCGGCGCCACCCGGCGTACCGCCTGCGGCAGCACCACGTGGCGCATGGTCTGCCGGTAGCTGAGCCCGAGCGACCGGGCCGCGGCGAGCTGGCTCGGGTGCACCGACTCGATGCCGGCCCGGAACACCTCGGCCAGGTACGCGCCGTACGTCACCACCAGCGCCGCCCCGCCCAGTACCAGCACCCCGGGCGTGCCGGTCAGCCGCAGCCCGGGAATGCCGAACGCGAACAGGTAGATCACGATGATCAACGGCACCCCGCGGAACATGTACGTGTACGAGGTGGCCAGCGCGCGGACCGGGAAGAACACCGGGCCGCGCAGGGTCCGCAGCACCGCGACGACCAGGCCGACGGCCAGGGCCAGCGCGGCGCAGACCACGAGCAGCCGGATGTTCAGCCACAGCCCGTCCAGCACCGCGGGCAGCGACTCGCGGGCGATCCGCGGGTCGAAGAACGACGCGCGGACCCGTTCCCAGCCGGGGGAGCCGGTGACCGCGACGACCAGCAGGGTGCCGAGCACGGCCGTGGAGACCGCGGCGAGCAACACCGAACGGACCGCCCGCCGTCGCCGGTAGGCGGTCCGTTGCCGCTGCTGCTCGCTGGGGTGGTACCCGTCGGTCACGACAGTTCGCGAGCTCCGGCCGTACCCGCCAGCCAGGTCTTCTCCAGGACCGCGAGGGTGCCGTCCTGGCGGAGCTGGTCCACCGCCTTGCTCACGCAGCCGGTGAGCGGCGAGTCCTTGTCGAGAACCAGACCGAACTGCTCGGGTACGCCCACCTGCGGCAGCTGGCCCACGATCACGCCGTCGTCGAGTTCCGCCGCGGTCATGTAGAACGCGGTCGGCAGGTCCACCACCAGCCCGTCGACGGTGCCGTTCTGCAGGGCCTTCTTGGCGTCGTCGTTGCTGTTGAAGACCTGCGCCTGCACGTTCGGCTTGATCAGCTCGTTGATCGCCTGCAGGCTGGTCGTGCCGACCTGGGCGCCGAGCTTCGCCTCCTTGAGCGCGGCGATCGTGGTGGCGCCGGCGATCTTCGAGCCCTTGGTGGCGATCACGGTCTGCCGCACCAGGTAGTACGGCGACGAGAAGTCGACGGCCTGCTTGCGCTCCGGCGTGATGGAGAACTGGTTGATGTCGAAGTCGTACGCCTTGGGGCCGGGCGCGATCGCGTTGTTGAACGGCACCTGGGTCCAGGTCACGCTGGTCGCCGGGTAACCGAGGCGTTCCGCCACCTGGTACGCGACGGCGGACTCGAAGCCCTTGCCGTTGTTCGGCTTGTTGTCACTGAACCACGGCGCGTACGCCGGGTTGTCGGTGCCGATGGTGAGCTTGCCGGGGGTCCTCGTCTGCAGCGCGCCCGGTGGGCATTCGGTGGACGCGGTCGCCGAGACGGTCGCCGTCGCCGATGGGGGGTTCTCGTCGGCGGGGGCACACGCCGCGACCGCGGCGAGCATGACGGCCGCGCTGCCCAGCGCGGCCACGGTGTGTCTGCTGACCATGTCGGGCAGCCTAGGCCACGTCCCAACCGTTGGGGCCGTCCGTCGCCATCATGTGATGAGCTGCCACAATCCCATCCTGTGAAGACGTTCGAAGAGCTGTTCGCCGAGCTGCAGGCGAAGGCGGAGCAGCGTACCCCCGGCTCGTCCACCGTCGCGGCGCTGGACCGCGGCGTGCACTTCATCGGCAAGAAGGTCGTCGAGGAGGCGGCCGAGTCGTGGATGGCCGCCGAGCACGAGGGGCCGGAGCGCGCCGCCGAGGAGATCTCCCAGCTGCTCTACCAGGCCCAGGTGCTGATGATCGCGTCCGGTCTCGAACTCAAGGACGTCTACCGACATCTGTGACGTGCGCCGCCACCGCCCGTCACCGATCTCGAAGGAGCACGTCCGAGATGCTGCGCATCGCCATTCCGAACAAGGGCACCCTCTCCGGCCCGGCCGCCCAGCTGCTGCGCGACGCCGGGTACCGCCAGCGCACCGACCCCAAGGATCTCGTCTGCCGGGACGAGGCGAACGGCGTCGAGTTCTTCTACCTGCGCCCGCGGGACATCGCCACGTACGTCGCCTCGGGCGACCTCGACCTCGGCATCACCGGCCGTGACCTGCTGGTCGACTCCGGCGTGCCGGCCCGGGAACTGCTCGACCTGAGCTTCGGCGGGGCCACGTTCCGCTGGGCCGTGCCGGTCGGCGGCAACACCGACGCGGTGGACGTGGGCGGCCGGCGGATCGCCACCGCGTACCCCGGGGTGGTGCAGAACTACCTGACCGAGCACTCGCTGACCGCCGAGGTGGTGCGGCTGGACGGCGCGGTGGAGAACGCCATCCGGCTGGGCGTCGCCGACGTGATCGCGGACGTGGTGGAGACCGGCGCGACGCTGCGCCAGGCCGGCCTGGTCACGGTCGGCGAGCCGCTGCTGCGCTCGTCGGCGGTGCTGATCGCCCGGTCCGGCGAGCCCGAGGACCGCTTCGCCCAGCCGATGCGCCGGCTGCAGGGCGTCCTGGTGGCCCGCAGCTACGTGATGCTGGCCTACGACGTCCGGGCCGACCTGCTGGACAAGGCCACCGCGCTGACCCCGGGCATCGAGTCGCCCACGGTGTCGCCGCTGCACCGGGAGGGCTGGGTGGCGGTGGAGGCCATGGTGCTGCGCAACGACGTGCACCACATCATGGACGAGCTGTACGACCTGGGCGCCCGCGCCATCCTGGTCACCGACATCTCCAACTGCCGGCTATGAGTTCTACCATCGGATCCGTGACGGATCAGACGGTTGAGTACCGCCCGCGGCGGATCCGCTGGGTGGCCGCGATCTCCGCGGCCGCCGTGGTGGTGCTGTTCACCGTGCTGAGCTTCGGCCTGCACGGCGCCACCGGCGAGGGGCCCGGCCAGTTCGCCCGCGGCGACCAGACCGCGATGATCGGGCTCGGCGTGCTCACCGGGCTGGGCATCCTGGCGCTGACCCGGCCCCGGGTGCGCGCCGACGCGGAGGGCGTGCGAGTCCGCAACGTCATCGGCTCCTATCAGCTGCCCTGGTCGGTGGTGCGCGCGGTCCGGTTCGACCGCAACTCGCCGTGGGCCATGTTGGAGCTGCACGACGACGAGACGGTCGCGGTCCACGCACTCCAGGCGGTCGACAAGGGGTACGCGGTCGACGGTGTGCGGACACTCCGGGCCTTCCACGCCGGAACCTGACCTCTGGTAGACTTCACGCCGAGTCGACCACGCCTGCCCTCTCGTCGGAGGATGGGCGCGAAAGAGGAGCCCGCCGGTTCCCACCCTGTCACCGCTTCGGTGTCCGGGTCCGGTCAACCGCCCCGGGAATACCCCGGGGACGGTGCGCGTCCTCATGGACGCCGATGACCGGTCGAGCGGGCCCTGGCATCTGCCGGGGCCTTCTGCTTTCTCGTCGCCCCCGGATTCCGCGGGCGAGCGGGGCCGACCGCCATTGGCAGACAGCGCTTCCCGCCGTGGGAGGCGTGAGTAGATCGTTCTGAGGAGGCCCCATCAGCGTCGAACCACGCGTTAACGAACAGATCCGGGCACGTGAGGTCCGACTGGTCGGCCCGGAGGGTGAGCAGGTGGGCATCGTCCCCCTGGAGCGCGCCCTTCAGCTGGCAGCGGACGTGGACCTGGATCTGGTCGAGGTAGCGCCGATGGCGCGCCCGCCGGTGTGCAAGCTCATGGACTTCGGCAAGTTCAAGTACGAGTCGGCACTCAAGGCGCGCGAAGCCCGGCGCAACCAGCAACAGACCGTCATCAAGGAAATGAAGCTCCGGCCGAAGATCGACCCGCACGACTACGAGACCAAGAAGGGTCACGTGGTGCGGTTCCTCAAGGCGGGCGACAAGGTCAAGGTGACGATCATGTTCCGTGGTCGTGAGCAGAGCCGTCCGGAGCTGGGTTTCCGCCTCCTGCGCCGGCTCAGCGAGGAAATCTCGGAGCTGGGCTTCGTCGAGGCCAGCCCCAAGCAGGACGGCCGAAACATGATCATGGTGCTGGCTCCGCACCGGGCCACCAAGGCCGCCGCGGCAGCCGTCATCGCGGCCAACGCACGCCCACCCCGGGAGCCCCGTGAGGGTGACGTTGCCGACGCACCGCCGGCCGAGGCCGAGGCCGCTGCCGACACCAGCGCCGCAACCGCAGAGTAGTTATCAGAAAGAGGCGTTCTAAGTGCCGAAGATGAAGAGCCACACCGGCATGGGCAAGCGGGTGAAGGTCACCGGCAAGGGCAAGATCGTCCGTGAGCAGGCCGGCAAGCGCCACCTGCTCGAGGGCAAGTCCTCCCATGTCACCCGCCGGATGACCGGCACCGTGGTTGTGGCCAAGGCCGACACCAAGCGAGTAAAGAAGCTGCTGGGCCGCTGACGCGCGCCACACACGTTCCCCTGTTAGGAGTACCGAAATGGCACGCGTCAAGCGGGCAGTGAACGCCCAGAAGAAGCGCCGTACGCTGCTGGAGACGGCCAGCGGCTACCGCGGGCAGCGCTCGCGCCTGTACCGCAAGGCCAAGGAGCAGGTGCTGCACTCGATGCAGTACGCGTACCGCGACCGCCGTGACCGCAAGGGCGACTTCCGCCAGCTGTGGATCACGCGGATCAACGCGGGCGCGCGGGCCAACGGCCTGACCTACAACCGCCTGATCCAGGGCCTGAAGCTGGCCGGCGTCGAGGTGGACCGCAAGATCCTGGCCGACATGGCCGTCAACGACGCCGCCTCGTTCGCGGCGATCGTCGAGATCGCGCGGGCCGCCGTGGCGGCCGAGGGCACCGGCGGCGCTGCCGCGCAGGCTGCCTGAACCAGCAGTACCACCAGTGCAGAGGCGTCTTCCGTCGCGGTTCGTCCCGCGGGGAGGCGCCTCGACGCTTGGTAGGGCCGGGCCCCGCCGATCGCGCCGCGGTCTGCCGGTTCCGCGACCGTGCCGGCCTCCCGAAGCGACCGTGCCGACCACTCCCGAAGCGACCGTGCCGACCACTTCCGAAGCGACCGTGCCGACCACCCGGAGCACCTGATGACGTTCACGCCGCGGACGCCGCGGGTCGTCGCCGCCCGGCGCCTGCAACGCCGCCGGGACCGGGACCAGACCGGCCGCTTCCTCGCCGAGGGACCGCAGGCCGTCCGGGAAGCCCTGGCCGCCGGTGCGGTGCTGGAACTCTTCGGCACCGAACCGGCCCTGGCCCGCCACGCCGATCTGGCGGCCACCGCCCCCGCCGTCTCCCCGGTCACCGACGAGGCGCTGGCCGCGCTGGCCGAGACGGTACAGCCGCAGGGCCTGGTGGCGGTGTGCACGCAGATCGACGTACCGCTGGCCGACGCGCTCGCCAAGTCCCCCCGCCTGGTCGCCGTGGCCGCGGAGATCCGCGACCCCGGCAACGCCGGCACCGTGCTCCGGACCGCGGACGCCGCCGGGGCCGGCGCGGTCGTCTTCGCCGGCGACGCGGTCGACCCCTACAACGGCAAATGTGTACGCGCCTCCGCCGGCTCCCTGTTCCACACGGACGTCGTCCGCGACCGGGCCGGCCTCGGCGTGGTCGCCGCCCTGCGCGACGCCGGACTCCAGGTGCTGGCCGCCACCGGCTACGGCGACGACGACGTGGACGGGCTGCTCGACGACGGCTCCCTGACCCGGCCGACCGCGTGGCTGTTCGGCTCCGAGGCGCACGGCCTGCCGGACGACCTGCTGGCCGCCGCCGACCACCGGGTCCGGGTGCCGATCTACGGCGGCGCGGAGAGCCTGAACCTGGCGGCCGCGGCGGCGGTCTGCCTGTACGCGTCCGCCCGGGCCATGCGCTGACGGGTCGGGCGGCGGGGACCGGCAGTGGCCGCGGGCGCCGGGACTGGCAGTGGCCGCGGGCGCCGGGACTGGCAGTGGCCGGGGGCGCCGGGACTGGCGGCGGCCGCAGGCGCCGGCGCGGGCCGCCTGCCCGGCGGCGAGGGGCCGGGGCGCCGGTGACCGGTGCGGTCAGCAGGCCCGGTCCGCCGCCGGGAGCCGGCCGGTCACCAGATAGGCGGTGGCCGCGTCGTTGACGCACGTCGAGCCGGCGTACGGGAACGGTACGTGGTACTGGCTGTCGACCATGACCATCCGGGAGCCGCGGATCGCCGCCTGGACCGCCCGGGAGTTGCGGGGTGGCACCGACGCGTCGCCCAGGGCCGCCAGGATGAGCGCGCCGTGCGCACGGTTGCCGGCCAGCGGTACCCGGTTGTCGCGGGCGGTGGGCCAGAACGCGCAGGGGGTGATGTTGGCGTTGCTGCTGCCGAAGGAGGGGTACTTCGCGGTGTAGACGTCCAGGTCGGCCCGGTAGTCGGCCGGGTTCCGGGGCCAGGCGTTGTCGCCGCAGCGGACGGCCATGTTCACCGCGGTGTGATTGTCCGGCGGCACGCCGGGCGGTGCGGCCGGCCGTACCGGGAACGGGACGGGTGGCGGGGCGCCGTCGCGGATCGACGCCAGGTCGAGCGCGATCGCCGGGCGCAGGGCGTCGACCATGACGGCCAGGACCAGGTAGTAGCCGAGTTCGTCGCGGGTCCATTCCTCCTCGCCGACCACCGACCCGGTCGCCAGCAGCGCGAGGAGGTTGTCCTTGACCTCGGTGCGGGTGGCCCCGAAGCGGTACGTGGCGTCGCCGGCCGCGACGAGGTCGGCGAAGGTGTCGAAGTTCCGCTCGAACTCCGGCGTCCGGTTCAGTTCGAAGTCGCGCCAGACCGTGTCGCCGTTGACCGGGCTGTCCAGCAGCAGCCGGTCGATCCGCGCCGGGAACAGCGTCGAGTAGGTCGCGCCGACGAAACCGGCGTAGGACGACCCCCAGTAGGAGATCGTCCGTTCGCCCAGGGCGATCCGGATCCGGTCCATGTCGCGGGCGGCGTTCGCGGTGGTCGCGTGGGGCAGCGCCCAGCCGGCGGTCCGGGCGCAACCGGCGGCGTAGCTCTTCGCCTCGGCGACGTCCGCGGCGAAGGGCCGGACCCCGGCGGTACGGACCCAGTAGGCTCCCGCCTCCTCCTCGGCCTGACCGCAGCTGATCGGCGTGCTGCGCTCGATGAACCGGATGTCGAATCCGATCAGGTCGTACCGGGCCAGGACGCCGGGGTCGAGCACGCCGTCGAACTCGGCCGGCCGGGGTACGCCGGGACCGCCGGGGCCGCCGCCCGTGGTGAGCAGCACGCCGTGCCGCAGCGCCGGATCGGTGGCCGGCAGCCGGGAGACGGCGATCTCGATGGTGCGCCCGTGCGGACGGCTGTAGTCGAGCGGGACCCGCACCGTGGCGCACTGCAGCCGCGGGTGGTCGATGCCGTCGCACGGGCCCCAGGCCAGCGTATTGTCCCGATCGGAGGCGATGGCCGGCGCCGCGATCAGGACCAGCACCGCTCCGGCGAACATCGACATCCATCGCTGTATGCGCATGGCGGAACTATACCGAGCGAGGGGGTGCGATGCGGGCGGTCGTGTACGACGCGGTCGGGGCGGCGCCGCGGATGGCGTCGGTGCCGGAGCCGGAGTGCGCCGAGGACGGTGCGGTCGTCGCGGTGCGGGCCACCGGGGTGTGCCGGTCCGACTGGCACGCGTGGCGCGGACATGAGCCGGTGCCGTTGCCGCACACGCCGGGGCACGAGTTCGCCGGGGTGGTGGCCGCGGTCGGTGCGCGGGTCCGGGGGTTCGCCGTGGGGGACCGGGTGACCAGCCCGTTCGTGAACGGGTGCGGGCGGTGCGCGTGGTGCCTCCGCGGCCAGGCGCAGGTCTGCCCGGACCAGACCCAGCCCGGCTTCACCCAGGCCGGCTCGTTCGCCGAGCGGGTGGCGGTGCACGCCGCCGACCTCAACCTGGTCCGGCTGCCGGAGAGCATCGACTTCGTCGAGGCCGCGGCGCTCGGATGCCGGTTCGCCACGGCGTTCCGGGCGCTGCACGGCCACGGCCGGATCGGCGCGGGCGACTGGGTGGCGGTGTTCGGCTGCGGGGGAGTCGGGCTCTCCGCCGTCATGATCGCGGTGGCGTCCGGCGCCCGGGTGGTCGGCGTGGATCCGTCGCCGGCCGCCCGGGCCCGGGCCGCCGAGCTGGGTGCCGAGGTCACCCTGGCGCCGGACGCGCCGCCGTCGGTGGACGCCACGGTCCGGGCGGTCACCGACGGCGGCGCGCAGGTGTCGGTGGACGCGCTGGGCTCGGCGGCCACGGCGGACGCCTCGATTCGCAGCCTGCGGCGGCGCGGGCGGCACGTACAGGTCGGCCTGATGCTCGGCGACGCGGCCCGGGCGCCGATCCCCTGGACCGTGGTGGTGGAGCAGGAGCTGGAGATCGTCGGCTCGCACGGGATGGCCGCGGCCGACTATCCGGCGATGCTGGCCATGGTGGCGGACGGGCGTCTCCGGCCGCGGCGGCTGGTGGGCCGGGTGATCGGACTGGCGGAGGCGGGGGCGGCGCTGGTGGCCATGGACGACCCGGTCGCCGCCGGGGCCGGGATCACGGTCGCCACCACCGCCTGAGCGGTGGGTGGGACCGGCGAAACGCGGTGGCGGCCGGAGGTATGCTGACGGCATGCGCAGACGATGGAGCTTTACCCGGCCCGCTGGTCGCGGGCGCCGGGTCTGACTCTCCTGCGCGCACTCCCCTGACCGGCGGGCGGCGGCCCAGCCGCGCCTCCGTACACTGCCCGATGGTCATCCTTCAGTGGGGGAGTTCATGTCCTACCGCAACGATCCGTACGATCCGAAGCAGGCTGCCCTGCTCGCTCCCGAGGCGCTCGACGACGCCGTCGCGGAGGCCGGGAAGGCGTTCGCCGCCGCGGCCGACCTCGACGCGCTCGGCGCGCTGAAGTCCGTGCATCTGGGCGACCGCTCGCCGGTCTCGCTGGCGCGGCGGGAGATCGGTTCGCTGCCGCCGGCCGCGAAGTCCGACGCCGGCAAGCGCGTCAACGTGGCGCGACAGTCCATCCAGGGCGCGTTCGACGCCCGGCTCGCCGAGCTGCAGCTGGAGCGCGCGGCCCGGGTGCTGGTCGAGGAGCGGGTCGACGTCACGCTGCCCTGGGACCGCCGGCCGCGGGGCGCCCGGCATCCGCTGACCACGCTGATGGAGCACATGGCCGACCTGTTCGTCGGCATGGGCTACGAGATCGTCGAGGGTCCCGAGCTGGAACTCGAATGGGTGAACTTCGACGCGCTCAACATCGGCCCGGACAACGCGGTGCGCGGCTCGATGGACTCGTTCTACGTGGACGTGCCGGGGCTGGTGATGCGTACCCACACGTCGCCCGGTCAGGTGCGGACCATGCTCACCCGGCAGCCGCCGATCTTCGTGGTGAGCCCGGGCCGGGCGTACCGGTCGGACGAGCTGGACGCCACGCACAGCCCGGTCTTCCACCAGATCGAGGGCCTGGTGGTCGACGAGGGCATCACCATGGCGCACCTGCGCGGCACGCTGGACCACTTCGCCCGGGCCATGTTCGGGCCGGACGCGAAGACCCGGTGGCGGCCGCACTACTTCCCGTTCACCGAGCCGTCCGCGGAGTTCGACGTGTGGTTCGAGCAGCACCGCGACGGCCCGCGCTGGGTGGAGTGGGGTGGCTGCGGCATGGTCAACCCGCGGGTGCTGACCGCCTGCGGCATCGACCCGGAACGCTACTCCGGCTTCGCGTTCGGCATGGGCGTGGAGCGCACGCTGATGTTCCGCAACGGCGTCTCCGACATGCACGACATGGTCGAGGGCGACGTCCGGTTCACCCGTACCTTCGGCATGGAGGTCTGACGCCGTGAAGACGACACTGTCCTGGCTGCGTGAGTACGTCGAGCTGCCGGCCGGCCTGACCGCGGAACAGCTCGACGCCGCGCTGGTCGACCTGGGCATGGAGGTCGAGTCCATCGTGGACCAGGCCGCCACCGTCAAGGGCGGCCTGGTGGTGGGCCGGGTGCTGGAGATCGAGGAGCTGACCGGGTTCAAGAAGCCGATCCGGTTCAACCTGGTCGACGTCGGCAACGCGGCACCGCAGGAGATCATCTGCGGCGCCCGCAACTACGCCGTGGGCGACCTGGTCGTGGTCATCCTGCCCGGTGGCGAGCTGCCCGGCGGCTTCGCGGTCGGCGCGCGGAAGACCTACGGCCGGATGTCGGCCGGCATGATCTGCTCGGCCCGCGAGCTGGGGCTCGGCGACGACCACTCCGGCATCATCGTGCTGCCGGCCGGGGCCGCGGAGCCGGGTGCGGACGCGCGCGGAGTGGTCGGGCTCGACAACGTGCTGGTCGAGGTGGAGATCACCCCGGATCGCGGGTACGAGATGAGCCTGCGCGGCATGGCCCGCGAGCTGTCGTACCACTTCGGTACGGCGTACACCGACCCGGCGGACCGGCCGGCACCGGGCGCGACCGCCGAACCGCCGTACCCCGTGCGGGTGGACGACCCGGTCGGCTGTGACCGGTTCGCGGCCCGGGTGGTGCGCGGCATCGACCCGCACGCGGCGTCGCCGGAGTGGATGCAGCGCCGCCTGATCGCGGCCGGCGTCCGGGCCATCTCGCTGCCCGTCGACATCACCAACTACCTGATGCTCGAACTCGGCCAGCCGATGCACGTGTTCGACCTGAACCGGCTGCGCGGCGGCCTGGTGGTGCGCCGCGCCACGCCGGGGGAGAAGCTGACCACCCTGGACGGCGTCGCCCGCGTGCTGGACGCCGAGGACATGGTGATCTGCGACGACTCCGGGCCGATCTCGCTGGCCGCGGTGATGGGCGGGGAGACCAGCGAGTGGCAGCCGGACACGGTGGACGTGCTGCTCGAGGCCGCGCACTGGGACCCGGTGATGGTGGGCCGCACGGCGCGCCGGCACCGGCTGTTCAGCGAGGCCGCGAAGCGGTGGGAACGCGGGGTGGACCCGCAGCTGCCGTTGGTCGCGCTGCAGCGGGCGGTGGAACTGCTGACCGAGTACGCCGGCGGCACGGTGGACGAGCGGGTGCTGGACATCGACCACGTGGTGCCCCCGGCGCCGGTCGAGCTGGACCCGACGCTGCCGGCCCGGCGGATCGGCGTGTCGTACTCCGCGGACCAGGTGGTCGACCTGCTCGGCCGGGTCGGCTGCACGGTCACCGGCACCGACCCGCTGGTGGTCACGCCGCCGTCCTGGCGGCCGGACCTGCTGGCCCCCGCGGACCTGGTCGAGGAGGTCGCCCGGCTGGGCGGCTACCAGGAGATCCCCAGCCTGCTGCCGCCCGCGCCGGGCGGTGGCGGGCTGACCGCGGTGCAACGCCGCCGCCGTACGGTGGGCCGGGCGATCGCCGAGGCCGGGTACGTCGAGGTGCTGTCGTACCCGTTCGTGGCGCCCGAGGTGCACGACGCGTTCGGTCTCGCCCCGGACGACCCGCGGCGCAGCGCGGTGCGGCTGACCAACCCGCTCAGCGAGGAGGAGCCGCAGCTGCGCACGTCGTTGCTGCCGCCACTGCTGGCCACGTTGAAGCGCAATCTCGGGCGCGGGCTGCGCGAGCTGGCGCTGTACGAGGCCGGCCAGGTGTTCCGCCCGCGACTGGTGGAGACGGCGCCCGGGCCGATGGCCGTGGACCGGCGTCCCACCGACGCGGAGTGGGCCGCCGCCAACCGGATCGTGCCGGACCAGCCGTGGCACCTGGCCGCGGTGCTGGCCGGCGACGTCGAGCCGGCCGGCTGGTGGGGTTCGGGTCGCGCGGCGACCTGGGCGGACGCGGTCGAGGCGGCCCGCATCGCGCTGTCCGCGGCGGGCGTACCGGCGGACCGGGTGAGCGTCCGCGCCGCCGAGTACGCGCCGTGGCACCCGGGCCGGTGCGCCGCGGTCCTGGTCGACGACGTGGTCCTGGGTCACGCCGGCGAGCTGCACCCGGCCGTGGTGTCCGCGCTGGAACTGCCGAAGCGGACGTGCGCCATGGAGCTCAACCTGGACGCCGTCCCGCCCGCGCCGGTGGTGCAGGCCGCGGCGCTGTCCACGTACCCGCCGGCCCTGATCGATGTGGCGCTGGTGCTGGACGCGACGGTGCCGGCGGCGGACGTGCAGGCGGCGCTGGTGGCCGGTGCCGGCGAGCTGCTGGAGTCGGTGTACCTGTTCGACGTGTACGCCTCCGACCAGCTCGGCGCCGGGTTGCGGTCGCTGGCGTACAAGCTGACGTTCCGCGCGCCGGACCGGACGCTGACCGTGGAGGAGGCGGTCGCGGCGCGGGACGCGGCGGTGGCATCCGCCGCGGCCCGCACCGGAGCCGTCCTGCGCGGGGCGTGACCGGCCTCAGGCGGACGCGACTGCGGCGTCGAACCGGCGCCGCAGTTCGGCCATGGCCGCCGGCTCCAGCGCACTCGTCAACGCCTGCTGCTGGTATTCCGCCGGGAGCACCTGGAAGATGCGGTCCCGGTAACTGACCGTCTCGGTGGCCTCGACCATCTGCATCGTCGGCGGCGTGGTGTCGAACTTCATGATCAGCGGCGCCACGAACTTGGTGGCGAAGTCCCAGGTGCCCTTCGGCTCGGCGACCGCGCACATGTGGAAGCCGTACACGGTGTCCACGTCGTCCGCGGTCTTCGCGTCCTTCGGTTCGTACCCGTACACCCGGACGCCGCACACCGTGGTGCCCTTCGCGTCGGTGGCGCCGTGCCCGGCGTGGCCGGTCGCGGGCATCTGCTCCAGCGTCGTGGTCATCCGCTGGGTGATGGCGTCGTTGACCGTGGCGGCGCGTTCCTCCGGGGACGGGCCGCCGATCACCTCCAGGCGGACCAGCGCGAACGCGCCGGCGGCGAGGAGCACCACAACCGCGAAGATCCGCGGTAGCCAGGTGCGCCACCGCGGTCGTTGACCGGTTGCCGGGGTTTCTTCCGTCGGGGATTCATCTGTCGGTTGTGCCACGTCGACCTCCGTCGACTCGGGAGCTGACGACCGAGCCGGCCCTCCGCACCGAAGGGCCGGCCCAGCCGGGTCTGACGCCGAACGTCAGCCGGTGAAGTTCACATCGCTGCAGAGGTAGTACGGCTGGTCCAGGTGGCTGGCCTGCCAGATGGTGAAGACGACGTGCCGGCCGGTGCGCGATCCGGCGTTGACCTGAGCGGTGTAGTTGCCCGCCGGGGCGATCCGGCCGGTCGTGGTGACCAGCTCGAGGTTGCCCCAGGTCAGCGCCTGGCTGGTCGGGTCGAAGCCCTGCCGGGTGATGTAGATGCGCAGGTAGTCGGCGCCGTGCCGGGCCTCGTCACGCAGGTTCAGGGTGAACTGGCGCGGCTTGTTCGCGGCGATCCAGTTGCCCACCGTGTCCATCGCGGCGTACCGGCCGCTCTGGGTGCGGCCGCCGCTGCAGAGCTGGCCGTCCGGAACGGCGGCCTGGTGGTTGCCGCCCACGTTCTCCCGGTAGAGGCCGTTCCAGTTCCACATGGCGTTCGGGTCCCGCTGCCACGCCTGGGCGCACATCGGGTCGGTCTGTGCCATGTTGGGGTTGAGGTGGTCGCCGCCCCAGCGTTCGAGGCAGCCGTAGTTCCGGGACGGGGGGTCGACCACGGAACCGTGCGCCGAGGCCGGGGCGGCCAGGGCGGTGGTGCACAGTGCGGCAGCAGATGCGACGACGGTCATGACGCGGATCGCCAGGGACCGTCGGGGATGTGTCGCGGACATCAAGCCTCCAAAGTGACATTGATTGACATCAATGTATAACTTGTGGCGGGCTGGTGACAACCGTAACTTCCATGAAATTTCCGGAAAACACCCTTAGAGCTACCCGAATCGAAACATGGAAGCGCTCCCACGCAGCGATGATAGTCGATCGGCGAGGGTACGGCCGGGGAAGCCGCTCGGCGCTCCTGACGGTGGCCGGGGCGATGTGCCTCTCTGGTCACCAGGCTGGCGGTGGGCGGCGGTGGGCACACCGGACTGGCCGGCGACTTCTAGCGGACCCGCGGGTCAGCCGACGACCTCGACCGGGGTGCCGGAGGGCGGGTTGCCGAACAGCTCCGCCGCGTTGCCGCCGCGGGCGAACAACTCGTAGCTCACCCGGTCGCCGCCGCCGTCGCCGCGTGGCCAGCCGGAACTTCCGGGTGCGAAGGACACCGCGCCGGCCGGGACGGTGAAGACGCCGTCGCTGACGATTGCCTCGACCACGGCGCCGCCGATGCGTACCCGCACCGGGGAGCCGGTCTCGGCCGGTGGGTCGTACCAGGTGGTCTTGAGGTTGCCGTAGCCGTCGGTGTAGGCCACCGCCCGGCGCGGGGCCGGGCGCACCGGGACCGGTTCGCCGAGCAGCTTGTCGTCGCCCGCGACCAGGGCGGCCACCGCGGGCGGGAAGACGTCCCGGGAACGGAACTGGGAGCCGGCGTCGGGCACGTTCACCGCGTGCAGCCGGACTCCCTCGTCGGCCAGGAACGACATGCTGGCGCCGGCGGCCACGCCGACCACCAGGACGCCCGAGTCGAGGCGGGCGGCGACCAGTCGTTCCCCGGCGTTGTCCGCGCGGGGTTCGTCCTCGTCCTGGCGGGGCGCCACGTTCGCGTACACCACCCGGTCGGCCGGGCCCTCGCCGAACGCCAGCTGGGCGACGCAGAAGCCCGCGCTGACCGTGTCGAACGGGGGTACCGGGATGGCGGCCACGTTCGCGTCCGGGAGCAGGAGCGCGAACCGCTGGCGGACCTCGGCGAACGCCAGGTCTCCGAGGCCGTAGTCGGCGACGACGGTGACAAGCATGATGGCAGCCTAGAACGGGCGGCGGAGGGCTGCCGGACTTCAGTCGATCGTGTGCCCGCCGTTGACCGTGATCCGTTCGCCGGTGACGAAGCGGGACGCGTCGGAGGCCACGAACGCCACCACGTCCGCGATGTCCTCGGGGGTGCCGAGGCGGCCCAGCGGTACGTCCCGGACGTACCCGGCGCTGTTCTCCTCGGTGATCTCGCCGTGCCGTTCCACCGGGATCCAGCCGGGCGCGACCACGTTCACCGTGATGCCGTACCCGCCCAGCTCGCGGGCCCAGGTGCGGGCCAGCCCGATCTGGGCGCCCTTGGCCGCGTTGTACGCCGACGCGCCGGGCAGCGCCCGCTCGAACGAGTCGGATCCGATGTGGATGATCCGGCCGCCGCCGAGCCGCCGCATGTCGTCCAGGGTGGCCTGCATCAGCAGGGTCGGGCTCTTGACGAAGAAGGCGAGCTGGTCGAGGTGCTGCTGCCAGGTCACCTCGCCGGCCGGCACCAGCGGCTGCGGCCCGGTGGCGTTGGCCACCACCACCTGCACCGGTGCCAGTTCGGCGCGGATCGCGGCGGCCATCGCCCGGACCTCGGTCTCGTCGGTGACGTCGGCGGCGAAGGCGGCGGCCCGTCCACCGGCGGCGACGATGTCGGCCACCACCCGGGCGGCGCCGTCCGCGTCCGAGCGGTAGTTCACCGCGACCGGCCGGCCGTCCGCCGCCAGCCGCCGGGCGATCCGCGCGCCGAGACCGCGGGACGCGCCGGTGACCAGCGCCGCACCGGGCCGCAACGCAGCATCAGGCTCCGGCGCAGAGGCGGGTCTCGGCGCAACATCCGGCGCCGGCGCAGAGGCGGTCTTCAGCGCAACATCCGGCGCCGGCGCAGAGGCGGGCTTCAGCGCCGGATCAGGCTCCGGCGCCGCGCCGGGTCCGCCGTCACGATCGCTCATTCGCCGACCGTACCGTCGAGCAGTTCCCGCACCGCGTCGGCGTGCCCGGCGTGCCGGGCCGTCTCGTTGATCAGGTGCAGGAGCACGAACCGCAGGTCGGTCCCGTGGCCGTACCGCGACGGGGTGGACAGGTCGCCGATCGACCGCACCGCCCGGTCGGTCCGGTCGGCGCGGTCCCGGTATGCGGCGAGCGCCGCCGCGACGGTGAGCGACGCACCGGGGGTGTACTCGTCGGCCGGCTTGTCCACCGGGCCGCCCCGCATCTGCCCGTCGACCCAGCGCCGCTCCACCCCGGTCAGGTGGTTGACGATGCCGATCAGCGGCAGCAGGCGGCCGTCCGGCCGCCAGCGGGCCTGCTCGTCGGTGACGCCGGACGCCTTGCGCAGCACCGCGCCGCGCAGGAACGCCAGCCAGCGCAGGTACAGCTCCAGCTCGTCGGGGGTGCCGCCGGGGAACTCCGCGGTCACCGCGGGCCGGCCTTGACCGCGGCGAGCAGCGCGAACGTGAGCAGCTCGCCGCGGTCCGCCGCCAGCATGGCGACCACGCTCTCGTTGGTGGTGGACCCGGTCCGGGCCAGCCCCGCCCGGGCCCACCGCAGCCAGTCGTCGCAGCCGTGCTCCTGCAGCCGGGCGGCGGTCACCGTGACCAGTTCGGTGATCTCCCACTGGAAGCGCCACCACTCGGCGGTGTGCCAGGCGATCGCCTCCCAGCCCACGCACGCCTTGATGTGCGGCGGGACGGCGCCGAGGTCGCGGACCTCCCGGCGCATGGCCGGGGTGGCCACGCCGAGCCGGCCACCGGGCCGGAGGAAACCGACGAGGTACGGCAGGTAGTTGTCGGCCGTGCCGAAGTACTCGAACGCGTCGATGCAGACGATCGCGTCGAACGACTCCGCGTCGAACGGCAGCGTGTGCGCCTCCGCCCGGACCGCCCGGACCCGGTCCGCGACGCCGGCCTCGGCGAACACCCGGGCGGCCGTCTCCGGTGCCACCCACAGGTCCGCGGCGACCACCTCGGCGCCGAACTCGCGGGCCAGGAACACCGAGGTGGCGCCCATGCCGGAGCCCAGGTCCAGGATCCGCATGCCGGGCCGCAGGTCCAGGTCCCGGCACAGGTCCTCGAGCAGCCAGAGCGGGTTCGGCCCCATGTCCAGGCTGAGCAGCCACTCCGGGTCGTAGGCCGCGGACCGCGGATAGCGGTCCGGCTGGCGCAGCAGGGTCAGCGCCTCCTCGGCGGCGGTCACGGCAGCCCGCCGACGACCGTGGTCTCCCGGCTGGTGAACTCGCCGGTGAGCATCGGCATGGCCGCCGCGATGGCGGCGCGGGTCTCCGGCAACCGCAGCGAGGCGTCGTGGTCGGCTTTGCTGTCCCAGACCTCGTACACCCAGATCAGGTCCGGGTCGGTGTCCGCGACGCTCACCGAATACACCGAGCAGCCGGCGCCGCGCAGGCCGTCCACCGCGTCGAGCAGAATCGCCACCACGTCGTCGCGGCGGCCGGGAACGGCGCGCATGGTGCCGGCATAGCCATAGGACATGTGCCCAGGCTAGGGCAGGCGGCGCGATCCGGGGTGCCGGGTCAGCCGGACGGCAGCGGCGCGGCGACCGGGCTGCGGTGCCCGTCGCGGTCCACCGCGCGTACCCCGAAGAAGACGTTGTCCTTGGAGATGTCGACCGTCACCGTGTCGACGTCGCCCACGTCCGCCACGTGGGTCCAGTCCGGCGACGTGGTCTCGCGCCACAGCACCTGATAGCCGGCCAGGTCCGGTTCGGTCCCGCGCTGCCAGCGCAGCGTGGTGGCGTTGGTGAGCTGCCGGGTGTCGATGACCACACCCTTCGGGGTGCCCGGCGCCTGGGCCAGCGACCACAGCGCGGCCGCGTTCACCCGGGCCACCCGGGCGATGTACCGGAAGTCGCAGAACTCGGGCAGGTCGCCGTACTGCACGCCGTCCTCGACGCGCACGTCCTGGTGCTGCAGGCGGAAGTTCTCCCGCGGCTCGGTGAACCGGGCGGCCGGGTAGCCGCGCTGCAGGAACGAGATGTGGTCGCTGCCGCGCAGGTAGCGGTCGCGGCGCCAGATCACCCGGACGTCCATGCCGGTCTGCGGGTTCGCGGCCACGTCCCGGACGAAGCGGCCCAGCTGGCGCGACGGGCCGTCGTTCTCGCCGCCGACCGACTGCCGCACCGTGGCCTGCTGCGCGGTCTCGGAGGTGGGCACCCCCTCGACGAACAACCGCACGGTACGCGGGTCGGGCCGGCTGCCGTCGTGGGCGTCGCCGGTGCCCACGATGTCGTTGCTGAACATGCCCTGCACGTCCGCGCCGGCGTCCCGGTACGCCTGGGCCAGGTGCGCCGAGCCGTACAGGCCCTGCTCCTCGCCGGCCACCGCGGCGAACACCAGCGTCGCCTCGGTGCGCCGGGTGGCCAGGACCCGGGCCAGTTCCATCGCGACCGCGACCCCGGAGGCGTCGTCGTCGGCACCGGGCGCATAGCTGGTGGCGTCCATCACGTCGGTGACCCGCGAGTCGTAGTGGCCGGTCAGCACGTAGATCCGGTCCGGGGCGGTGTCGCCGCGCAGGGTGGCGATGACGTTGGTGATCGTGGTCGGCTCCGGGATGCGGGACGACACGGGCTGCACGAACGACTGCCGTTCCACCGTCATCCGGCCGCCGGACGCGGCGGCGTACCCCTGCATCTGCTCGAAGATCCAGTCCCGGGCGGCGCCGATCCCGCGTTCCGGATCGTCCTGGACCGACAGCGTGTGCCGGGTGTGGAACGCGGCGAGCCGCCGCACGGTCCGCTCGATCCGGGCCGGGTCGATCTCCCGCAGCACGTCCCGCAGCACCCGGTCGGGCGCCTGCGGGCGGGGCCGGGCCCGGTCACCGGCCGCGGCCGGCTCCGAGTCGCCGAGCAGGGGCCCGGCGACGGCCGCCGCCGCGGACACGGACAGGAACGCACGCCGGTCTGCCATACCGAAACTCTGGTCCACACCGGCCGCAATGTCCACGGTTATCGATCCCGAACCGTGCGCCCCGGTCCCTCCAGGTGGCCCTGGAGCTGGCTCAGGCGCTGGTCCCACTCGGTGGCCAGCACGGCCAGGAACGACTGGGCCACCGTGATCGGGCCGGACTGCAGCCGGAACCGGACCCGCCGCCGCTCGCCGTGCTCCGCGGCCACCAGCCCGGCGTCGGACAGCAGGGCCAGGTGCTTGGCGATGGCCTGCCGGGAGATCGGCAGCCGGTCCGCCAGGTCGGTGGCGGTGGCCGGGCCGCGCGCGGCCAGCTCGCCGAGCAGCGCCCGCCGGGTCGGGTCGGCCAGCGCGGTGAACACCGCGGCCGCGGTCGCTTCCGGGTCGGTGCCCATGCCTGCCTCCAACGGAGCCCTACCTGGTGGGCAGTCCGGTGATCAGATTCTGCAGGACGGCGAACGCCTGGTCGTCGTCGGCCGTCCCGGTGTGCGGCCGGCGGAACCGGTCCGCTTCCACGGCCAGGTCGGCGATGTCCCAGCGCAGCCGGTACATCTCCAGCAGGTCGGCCCGGGGCACCATGCCGGTGGCCTCCGCGTACGACCGGCGCACCTCGTCGCCGAGCAGCCACAGGTCCCGTTCCGGCGGCGCCACCCGGGCGGTGTCCCAGTCGATCAGGCGCCAGCCGGCGGCGGTGCGCATGGTGTTCCCCGGGTGCGGTTCGCCGTGGGTGAGTACCGAGCGGTCCGGGCCCGCCCCGGCGGCGAGTGCGTCGTGGCGGCTCAGCAACCGCCGCACCGGCCCGGGGTACGCGCCGAACAGCTCCGCCACCCGCCCCGCGTACGGGCCGGTGTCGCCGAGGTCGCCGGCCAGCGCCGCCTCGAGCGCGTCCCGGTGCGGCACCGCCGACTCGCGTGGGGCCCGGTCCCGGACCGGCGGCGGCGCGGCGTGCACCGCCCGGACCATCTCCAGCGCGGCCTGCCGGTGTGCCTCGTCGGGGTACCCGCCGAAGGCGAAGCTCTCGCCGTCCACCAGCGGGTACAGCGCCACCGCGTACCGCTCGCCGAGGCGGGCGACCGGCTCGTCCCCGGCGGTGGTGACCGGTGCCACCACGAACTCGGCGCCGTGCGCCCGCAGCCCGCGCGCCGCGTCCAGCGCCCGCCACAGGTCGCGGTACGCCGGCTCGGCCGGCCCGGCCCCCTTGGTCAGGTCGTCCACCGTGGCGAACCACCCGGTGCCGGCGTGGTCGGTCACCACCCAGTGGTGGCTGCCGAACCCCACCGGCCGGTACGCCATCGACGCCACCGCGACGCCCCACTCCCGGGTCAGGGTCGCGCCGAGCGTCTGCTCGCTCAGGTCCAGCGGCGGAGTCAGCACGCGCCCCTCCTGATCACCCGGTCCGGCTCAGTCGATGCGGAACCGCGCCGCCAGCAGGTCGCGTGAGTTCGGCCCGACCTCCAGGTCGAACTCGCCGGGCTCGACCACGCGCCGACCGTCCGCAGTGACCAGTGTGCACTCCGCGGCCGGCACCTCGATCCGCACCTCCACGGTCTCCCCGGCCGGCACCAGCACCTGCCGGTACGCCTTCAGCTCGCGGATCGCCCAGGTGACGCTGGTGACCAGGTCGCTGATGTACGCCTGCACGGTCTCCAGCGCCGGCCGGGAACCGGTGTTGGTGAGCCGGACCGACGCGTGCACGGTGCCGTCCACGGGCACCCGCGGCTCGTGCACCACCAGGTCGGTGTACTCCACCGTGGTGTAGCTCAGCCCCTCACCGAAGACGAACTGCGGGTCCTGGGTCATGTCGGCGTAGCGGCGGCCGTGCTGGCCGCGGATCTGGTTGTAGTAGACCGGCTGCTGACCGACGTGCCGGGCCACCGAGATCGGCAGCCGCCCGCTGGGCTCGATCAGCCCGAGCAGCAGTTCGGCGATCGCCCGGCCGCCGCACATGCCGGGGTTGAACGCCTGGATCAGCGCGGCCGCGCCGAGCGCCGACGCGGGCAGCACCGCGGGCTTCGAGTTGACCAGCACCACCACGGTCGGCGTGCCGGTGGCGGCCACCGCGTCCAGCAGCGCGATCTGGCCGCCCTGCAGTTCCAGGGTGGCGGTGGACTTGCTCTCGCCGGTGAGCGCGACGGTGTCGCCGACCACCACCACCGCCACGTCGGCGGCGCGGGCCGCGGCCGCCGCCTCGGCGATCATTTCCGGGTCGACCGGCGCGGCCTGCGAGATCGGCGGCCGGGGCTGCCCGTCCGGGTAGCTGGGGCCGACCGGGTCCGGGACGAGTTCCTCCACGTCCGCGCCCCGGGCGTAGGTGACCTGCCAGCCCGGCGGCGCCAGCGCGCGGACGCCGTCCAGCACCGTCTCGATCATCTCCCGCGGCTGGCCGTCCGGCATCCAGTCGACCTGGCCGGAGTTGCCGGCCCAGTCGCCGAGCTGCGCCTGCGGGTCGTCCGCGTTCGGGCCGAGCACCGCCACCCGCAGCGGCTCGCCGCCCGGGTCCAGCGGCAGCAGGCCGTCGTTGCGCAGAAGCACCAGCGAGCGGCGGGCCACCTCCAGGTTGAGCGCGGCGTGCCCGGCGGTGCCGATCACCGCCGCCTGCCGCTCCGGGTCCGGGCCGCGGGGGTCCTCGAACAGCCCGAGCTGGAACTTCAGCCGCAGGATCCGGCGTACCGCGGCGTCGATCTCGTCGGCGGTGAGCCGGCCCTGCGCGACCGCGGCCTGGGCGCCCTCGAAGAAGCCCGGCGTGGTCATCACCAGGTCGTTGCCGGCCCGCACCGCGACCGCGGCGGCCTCGGTGATGTCCGTGCAGACCTGCTGCTCCCAGACCATCCGGCCGACGTTGTCCCAGTCGGTGACGAGCGTGCCGGTGTATCCCCACTCGCCGCGCAGCACGTCGTTGAGCAGCCAGCGGTTCGCGGTGATCGGCACGCCGTCCATCGACTGGTAGCCCAGCATGAAGGTGGCCACGCCCTCGCGGGCGACCCGCTCGAACGGCGGCAGGAACCACGACCGGAGCTTGCGCGGGCTCAGGTCGGCCTCGCTGGCGTCCCGGCCGCCCTGGGTCTCGGAGTAGCCGGCGAAATGCTTCGCGGTGGCCAGGATCGCGGTCGGGTCGGTCAGGCCGCCGCCCTGGTAGCCGCGCACCATGGCCGAGCCCAACTCACCGATCAGGAACGGGTCCTCGCCGAACGTCTCGTCCACCCGGCCCCAGCGCAGGTCCCGGGCGATGCACAGCACGGGGGAGAACGTCCAGTGGATGCCGGTGGCGGCCACCTCGACCGCGGTGGCCCGGGCGACCCGCTCGGTCAGGCCGGCGTCCCAGGTCGCCGCCATCGCCAGCTGGGTGGGGAACACCGTGGCGCCGGGCCAGAACGAGTGCCCGTGGATGCAGTCCTCCGCGGTGAGCAGCGGAATGGCGAGCCGGGTGCCGGCGACCAGGTCGTTCGCCTCCAGCAGGCGCGCCGGCGAGGTGTGCAGGATCGAGCCGGCCAGCCTGGTGGTGACGATCTCCTTGAGGTCGCCGCGGGAGTCGAGCTGCAGCATCTGCCCGACCTTCTCGGCCAACGTCATCCGGGCCATCAGGTCGTCGAGTCGTTGCTCAACGGTCAGCGAAGGGTCCCGGTACGGGAAAGCCTCGGTCACACATGCCTCCGGTTCGCGGTTTTCCGAAGTTTGACAGTTCACCGGCCGGCGCGGGGCCCGTCCCGGTTCCGGAACTCACACGTGTCAGTGGTTCAGCTCACATGTCCGCAACTGGTTACAGTCGCGGCCGTGGACTTCGGCATCGTGATCGTCCTGGCCGGACTGGCCCTGGTCGACAGCACCAGCATCGGCACCCTGCTCCTGCCGGTGTGGATGTTGCTCGACCCGCATGTGCGGCGCACCCGGTTTCTCGCGTACCTCGGCACGGTCGCCGCCTTCTACTTCCTGCTCGGCGTGGCCCTCACCGCCGGCGCCGGGACGCTGCGCGGCCGGCTCGACGACGCGGCCGGCAGCGACGCCCTGAGCTGGGTGCAGCTGATCCTCGGCGGGATCCTGTTCGGGCTGAGCTTCCGGTTCGATCCCAAACGGGTGGCGCGCCGCCGGGCCCGCCAGGGCGGCGGGGGCCCGGCCGAACGGTGGCGCGCCCGGCTCACCACGGCGCGGGCGTCGTACCGCTCGATGGTTCTGCTCGGCCTGGCCGCCGCCGGCCTGGAGGCGCTGTCCATGCTGCCGTACCTGGCCGCCGTCGGCATCCTCGCGGTCGCCGACGTGGGTGCGGCGGTGTGGGTGCCGGTGCTGGCCGGGTACGTGCTGGTGATGGTGCTGCCGGCGGTGGTGCTGCTGGCGGTGCGGCTCGCGATGCACGAGCGGGTGCAGCCGGCGCTGGAGCGGCTGGCCGGCTGGATGGCGCGGCATGCGGACGGCGCCCTGGGGTGGGTGCTGGCGCTGCTGGGGTTCTATCTGGCGGCCAACGCGGCGGTGCGTCTGGGCCTGTTCGGCACCGCGGGGTGACCCGTCCGGTGCGACGTGGCGGGCGCATGGGCCGTCTGCGCGGGACGCCTCCGGGGTGGTGGTCGGTGGTACAGCGATGTCGTCATGGCTGTCGTTGATGGGTCGCGCGTCGTTCGGTCGATGTTGAGTGCGTGTGGTTCTCGGGTGCGGAGCGCACCACTGCTTCACCCACGGCGCGCGGGCAACGGAGGTGTGTTGAGGTCCGGCGCGGAGCGCACCACTGCGCCACACGCGGCACGGGGGCGGTGGGGTGTGTCGAGTTCGGGTGCGGAGCGCACCACTGCGCCACACGCCGCGCGTGGGCGACGGGACGTGTCGAGTTCGGCGCGGAGCGCGCCGCGCTGAGCGGAGTGACAAACCGGGCACATGGTTCGCCCGCGGCGAGGTGGCCAGGTCGTGATGGCGGCCGGTCCTGGGGGTGCGGTCCGGTCGGAGCTGCCCGGTGCGGTAGCGGTCCGCGACGAACCGCGCCAGCCGCGGCGACATGGCGCGCGGTTGTCTCAGCGCGTTGCCGCCGCGGCTCGACACCGTTTGAGGGGAGGGGTGTCGACGGGTGAGGGTGGTTGCCGTCGGAAGGCGGGGTTGATACGGTTCTCTGCATAGTCATGCGGAGGTTGGTATGGGGATTCGGGTCGGGGTTGCCGGCGCCAGTGGGTATGCCGGGGGTGAGCTGCTACGGCTCGTCGCCGGGCACCCGGAGTTCGAGCTCGTGGCCGCCACGGCGCACTCCCAGGCGGGCGCGCCGGTGTCCGTCGTACACCCGCAGCTCGCCGGGCTGGACCTGACGCTCGGTGCCACCGACGCGGCCACCTTGAGCGACGCCGACCTGGTCTTCCTCGCGCTGCCGCACGGGCAGTCGGGTGCGCTGGCCGGGCAGCTGCCGGCCGGGGTGAAGATCGTCGACCTGGGCGCGGACTTCCGGCTGGCGGACGCGGCGGCCTGGACGCGGTACTACGGGGGCACGCACCACGGCACCTGGACGTACGGGCTGCCGGAGCTGCCGGGGCAGCGGGAGCGGATCGCGGCGAGTGACCGGGTGGCGAACACCGGCTGCTATGCGGCGACCATCACGCTGGCGCTGGCGCCGCTGCTCGCGGCGGGGGTGGCCGCACCGGACGACGTCGTGGTGGTGGCCTCCTCGGGCACCAGCGGCGCGGGACGGGCGGCCAAGGCCAACCTGCTGGCCAGCGAGGTGATGGGTGACCTGACGCCGTACAAGGTGGGTGCGCACCAGCACGTGCCGGAGATCAAGCAGGCCACCGGTGCCACCTCGCTGTCGATGACGCCGGTGCTGGCGCCGATGCCCCGGGGCATCCTGGCGACGGTCACCGCGAAGGCGCTCGGCGGGGACCCGCGGGCGGCGCTGCTCGAGGCGTACGCGGACGAGCCGTTCGTGCACGTGCTGCCGGAGGGCGCCTGGCCGCACACCGGTGCCACGGCCGGGTCGAACTCGTGCCACCTGCAGGTCACGGTGGACGTCGACTCCGGCCGGATCGTCGTGGTCAGCGCGCTGGACAACCTCGGCAAGGGCGCCGCCGGGCAGGCCGTGCAGTGCGCCAACCTGATGTCGGGACTGCCGGAGACGGCCGGCCTGTCGGTGTTCGGGGTGACGCCGTGAGTGTGACCGTACCCAAGGGTTTCCGGGCCTCCGGGGTGTCCGCCGGGCTGAAGAGCAGCGGGCCGGACGTGGCGCTGGTGGTCAACGACGGCCCGGACTGCACCGCGGCCGGCGTGTTCACCGGCAACCGGGTCAAGGCCGCGCCGGTGTTGTGGAGCCAGCAGGTGGTCAAGGGCGGCATCGTGCGCGCCGTGGTGCTCAACTCGGGCGGGGCGAACGCGTGCACCGGTTCGCAGGGGTTCCGGGACACCCACGCCACCGCCGAGCACACCGCCGCGGTGCTGCGCGGCGCGCCGAGGCCGGTGCTGATCGGGGCCGGTGACGTCGCGGTCTGCTCCACCGGGCTGATCGGCGAACTGCTGCCGATGGGCAAGCTGCTGCCCGGGGTCGCCGCGGCCGCGCGGGACCTGTCCGCGGACGGCGGTCCGGCCGCCGCCCAGGCCATCATGACCACCGACACGGTCGCCAAGAACGCGGTGGTGCACCGGGACGGCTGGTCGGTGGGCGGCATGGCGAAGGGCGCCGGGATGCTGGCGCCGGGTCTCGCCACCATGCTGGTCGTGGTCACCACGGACGCGGTGGCCGGCAACGACGCGCTGGACGCCGCGCTGCGGGAGGCCACCCGGCTCACCTTCGACCGGATCGACGCGGACGGCTGCATGTCCACCAACGACACCGTGCTGCTGCTGGCCAGCGGCGCCTCCGACGTCCAGCCGGAGCCGGCCGAGCTGACCGCCGCGGTGCTCGAGGTCTGCCACGACCTGGCCCAGCAGCTGATCGCGGACGCGGAGGGCGCCACCAAGCACATCGCGATCGAGGTGCTGGGCGCGGCGAGCGAGGCGGACGCGGTCGAGGTGGGCCGGACCGTCGCCCGCAACAACCTGGTCAAGACCGCGATGTTCGGCAACGACCCGAACTGGGGCCGGATCCTGGCCGCGGTCGGCACCACCGGCGCGGCGTTCGAGCCGGAACGGGTGGACGTGGCGGTCAACGGCATCTGGGTGTGCCGGGGCGGCGCGGCCGCGGAGGACCGGTCGAAGGTGGACCTGTCCGGCCGGGACGCGACGATCCAGATTCACCTGCACGAGGGGGAGATGAGCGCGACCATCTGGACCACCGACCTGTCGCACGCGTACGTGCACGAGAACTCGGCGTACTCGACATGACCGCCTGCACCGAGCGGCACTCGGCCGCACCAGTGGACGGCCTCGCAGGCGAGGGCCAGAAGGGCATGTCAAAGGTGGCTCAGACATGACGCCCGGGGAGAAGGCCGCCGTCCTCATCGAGACCCTGCCGTGGCTGGAGCGGTTCCACGGGGCCACGGTGGTGATCAAGTACGGCGGCAACGCGATGGTCCAGCCGGAGCTGCAGGCCGCGTTCGCCGCGGACATGGTGTTCCTGCGGTACGCCGGGATCAAGCCGGTCGTGGTGCACGGCGGCGGCCCGCAGATCAACGCCATGCTGAACCGGCTCGGCATCGCCAGCGAGTTCAAGGGCGGCCTGCGGGTCACCACGCCGGAGGCCATGGACGTGGTCCGGATGGTGCTCACCGGCCAGGTCGGGCGCGAGCTGGTCGGCCTGATCAACCAGCACGGCCCGTTTGCGGTCGGGCTCTCCGGCGAGGACGCCCGGCTGTTCACCGCGGTCCGCCGGGCCGCGGTGGTCGACGGCGAGCCGGTGGACATCGGCCAGGTCGGCGACGTGGCGTCGGTGGACACCTCCGCGGTGGACGACCTGATCGCGGCCGGCCGCATCCCGGTCGTGGCGTCGGTCGCCCCGGACGCCGACGGCGTGGTGCACAACGTCAACGCGGACACCGCCGCCGCGGCGCTGGCGGTGGCGCTGGGCGCCCGCAAGCTGGTGGTGCTCACCGACGTACCCGGGCTCTACACGAACTGGCCGGACACCTCCTCGCTCACCTCGGAGATCACCGCGGACGAGCTGGAGAAGCTGCTGCCCGGCCTGGAATCCGGCATGGTGCCGAAGATGGAGGCGTGCCTGCGCGCCGTGCAGGGCGGCGTGCCCGCCGCGCACGTGGTCGACGGCCGGGTTCCGCACTCGACGCTGCTGGAAGTTTTCACTTCGGAAGGATTCGGCACCATGGTGATCCCGTCATGACCTCACTGGTGGAGCGCTGGCAACAGTCCATGATGGACAACTACGGCACGCCGTCGCTGGCCCTGGTGCGCGGCGCGGGCGCGGTGGTCACCGACGAGCACGGCAAGGAGTACGTCGACCTGCTCGGCGGCATCGCGGTCAACGCGCTCGGGCACGCCCACCCGGCCGTCGTCGGCGCGGTCTCGCAGCAGATCGCCACGCTCGGCCACGTCTCCAACCTGTACGTCGCCGAGCCGCCGGTGGCGCTCGCCGAACTGCTGCTGGCGCTGGCCGGGCGGCCCGGCAAGGTGCTGTTCTGCAACTCCGGCGCGGAGGCCAACGAGGCCGCGTTCAAGCTGTCCCGGCTCACCGGCCGCACCCACGTGGTGGCCACCCGCGGCGGCTTCCACGGGCGCACCATGGGCGCGCTCGCGCTGACCGGCCAGCCGGCCAAGGCGGACCCGTTCCGGCCGTTGCCGCCCGAGGTCACCCACATCGGGTACGGCGACCCGGCCGCGCTGCGCGAAGCGGTGACCGACCGCACCGCCATGGTCATCCTGGAACCGATCCAGGGCGAGAACGGTGTCGTCGTGCCGCCCCCCGGCTACCTGGCCGCGGCCCGGGAGATCTGCACCGCCACCGGCGCGCTGCTGGTGCTGGACGAGGTGCAGACCGGGATCGGGCGGACCGGCCACTGGTTCGCGCACCAGGCCGACGGCGTGGAACCGGACGTGGTGACGCTGGCCAAGGGACTCGGCGGCGGCCTGCCGCTGGGCGCGTGCCTGGCGTTCGGCCCGGCCGCGGAGAAGTTCGGCCCCGGCTCGCACGGCACCACGTTCGGCGGCAACCCGGTGAGCTGCGCCGCCGCGCTCGCGGTGATCCGCACCATCGCGGGGGAGGGCCTGCTGGACAACGTCAAGCGGGTCGGCGAGCAGATCCGGCGCGGCGTCGAGGCGCTCGGGCTGCGGGTGCGCGGCGCCGGGCTGCTGCTCGGCATCGTGCTGCCGGAGCCCACCTCGGCGGCGCTCTCGGCCGCGCTGCGGGACGCCGGTTTCCTGGTCAACCCGGTCCAGCCGGACGTCATCCGGCTGGCGCCGCCGCTGATCCTGGGCGCCGACCAGGCCGACGCGTTCCTGGCCGCGCTGAAGCGGGCCCTGCCATGACCCGGCACTTCCTCAAGGACGACGACCTCACCCCGGACGAGCAGGCCGCGGTGCTCGACCTGGCGGCCGCGATGAAGGCCGACCGGTACGCGCACCGCCCGCTGGCCGGCCCGAAGTCGGTGGCCGTGCTGTTCGACAAGCAGAGCCTGCGCACCCGGATGTCGTTCGAGGTCGGCATCGCCGAACTGGGCGGCAACCCGATCATCGTGGACACCCAGAACACCCACTTCGGTCGCGGGGAGTCGCTCGCCGACGCCGGCCGGGTGGTGTCCCGGTACGTGTCCGCGATCGTGATGCGCACGTTCGCCGACGAGCGGCTCACCGACCTCGCCTCGGACGCGGGCGTGCCGGTGGTGAACGCGCTCACCGACGGGTACCACCCCTGCCAGCTGCTGGCCGACCTGCTGACCGTGCGGGAACGGTTCGGTGCCACGGCCGGGCGCAAGCTCGGGTACGTCGGCGACGCGGCCAACAACATGGCGCACTCGTACCTGCTGGCCGGCGCGACCGCGGGCATGCACGTCCGGGTCGCCGGGCCGTCCGGCTTCGACCCGGCGCCGTCCGTGGTGGCCCGGGCCGCGGAGATCGCCGCGTGGACCGGCGGCTCGGTCGAGGTGCTCCGCGACCCGTACGAGGCGGTGGACGGCGTGCACGTGGTCGCCACCGACACCTGGGTCTCGATGGGGCACGAGGCCGACGGGCGGGACCGGCGTACCCCGTTCTGGCCGTACCAGATCAACAAGGACCTGCTCGCCGCGGCCGCGACCGACGCGGTGGTTCTGCACTGCCTGCCCGCGCACCGCGGGGAGGAGATCACCGACGACGTCATGGACGGCCCGCAGAGCGCGATCCTGGACCAGGCGGAGAACCGGCTGCACGCCCAGAAGGCGTTGCTGGCCTTCCTGATCGGGCCCGGCGGATCATGACCGGCCCGATCACCCGGGCCGGGCGGCACGCCCGGATCGTCGACCTGATCCGGGACCGGGCGGTGCGGTCGCAGACCGAACTCGCCGAGCTGCTGGCCGCGGACGGCGTCCAGGTCACCCAGGCCACGCTCTCGCGTGACCTGGAAGAGCTGGGTGCCGTTAAGGTCAGCGGCGCCTACCTGATCCCGGAGGACGGCAAGCGGCCGCTGCGGGAGGCCGAGCAGGCGCCGGCCCGGCTCATCCGGCTGCTGCGCGAACTGCTCACCGGCGTGGACGCCAGCGGCAACCTGACCATCCTGCGAACCCCGCCCGGGGCCGCCCAGTTCCTCGCCAGCGCACTGGACCGCTCCGGGCTCACCGACGTCGTCGGCACCATCGCCGGCGACGACACGATCCTCGTCGTGGCCCGCGACGGCACCGGCGGCAAGGCCTTGGCCGACAAGCTCGCCGAATGGGCCGGACACACGTCAGAACACTTTGAGAGGAGTACCCCGTGACCGAGCGGGTCGTTCTTGCCTACTCCGGAGGCCTCGACACCTCCGTGGCCATCCCCTACCTCGCCGACCAGGTCGGCGGCGAGGTCATCGCGGTCGCGCTCGACGTCGGCCAGGGCGGCGAGGACATGGAGGTCATCCGGCAGCGTGCCCTCGACTGCGGCGCCGCGGAGAGTGTCGTGGTGGACGCCCGCGACGAGTTCGCCCGCGACTTCTGCCTGCCGGCGCTGCGGGCCAACGCGCTCTACATGGACCGCTACCCGCTGGTCTCCGCGCTGAGCCGGCCGCTGATCGTCCGTCACCTGGTGGCCGCCGCGAAGCAGTACGGCGGCACCGTGGTCTCGCACGGCTGCACCGGCAAGGGCAACGACCAGGTGCGCTTCGAGGTCGGCATCGGCGCGCTCGCCCCGGAACTGAAGGTCATCGCCCCGGCCCGGGACTTCGCCTGGACCCGGGACAAGGCGATCGCGCTGGCCGAGGAGAAGGGCCTGCCGATCGACGTGTCGCACAAGTCGCCGTACTCGATCGACCAGAACCTGTGGGGCCGCGCGGTGGAGACCGGCTTCCTCGAGGACATCTGGAACCCGCCGATCGAGGAGCTGTACTCGTACACCCAGGACCCGGCCGTGTCCCGGGACCCGGACCAGGTCGTCATCACGTTCGAGCAGGGCAACCCGGTCGCCATCGACGGCGAGACGGTCACCCCGCTGCAGGCGGTGGCCGAGCTGAACCGGCGGGCCGGCGCGCAGGGGGTGGGCCGCCTCGACATGGTCGAGGACCGGCTGGTCGGGATCAAGAGCCGCGAGGTGTACGAGGCACCCGGCGCGATCGCCCTGATCGCCGCGCACCAGGAACTCGAGAACGTGACGGTGGAGCGGGACCTGGCCCGGTTCAAGCGGGGCGTGGACCAGCGCTGGGCCGAACTGGTCTACGACGGCCTGTGGTTCTCGCCGCTCAAGGACGCACTGGACGCGTTCATCGACGACGCGCAGAAACACGTCTCCGGCGACATCCGGCTGACCCTGCACGGCGGGCGCGCGGTGGTCACCGGCCGGCGCTCCGAGGCCAGCCTCTACGATTTCGGGATGGCGACCTACGACACCGGCGACACGTTCGACCAGTCGCTGGCCAAGGGATTCGTGCAGCTGTGGGGTCTGCCGTCCCGGATGGCCTCGGCGCGGAACAAGCGGACCGATGGCTGAGGCGCAGAAGACGTCGCTGTGGGGCGGCCGCTTCACCGGCGGCCCCGCGGACGCGCTGGCCCGGCTGTCGGTCAGCGTCCAGTTCGACTGGCGCCTGGCGCCGTACGACCTCGCGGCGTCCCGGGCGCACGCCCGGGTGCTGGCCGCGGCCGGCCTGCTCGACCCCGAGGAACTCGGCAAGATGCTGGCCGCCCTGGACGACCTGGAGGCCGCCTGCGCCTCCGGGGAGTTCCGGCCCACCGTCGAGGACGAGGACGTGCACACCGCGCTGGAACGCGGCCTGATCGAACGCCTCGGCACGCTCGGCGGCAAGCTCCGCGCCGGCCGGTCCCGCAACGACCAGGTCGCCACGGACCTGCGGCTGTACCTGCGCGACCACGCCCGCGGGCTGGCCGTGGCGCTGCTCGAACTGGCCGACGCGCTGACCGAGCAGGCCGCCGCGACCATCGACACCCCGGCGCCCGGCATGACCCACGTGCAGCACGCCCAGCCGGTCACGTTCGGCCACTGGCTGCTGGCGCACGTCCACCCGCTGCTGCGCGACCTGGAACGCCTCAAGGACTGGGACGCCCGCGCCGCGATCTCGCCGCTCGGCTCCGGTGCCCTGGCCGGGTCGTCGCTGCCGCTGGACCCGGCCGCGGTGGCCAAGGAACTCGGGTTCGCCGCACCGGCCGCGAACTCGATGGACGCGGTGGCCGACCGGGACTTCGTGGCCGAGTTCCTGTTCTTCACGGCGCTGGTCGGCGTACACCTGTCCCGCCTCGGCGAGGAGGTGGTGCTCTGGACGTCGCAGGAGTTCGGCTGGGTCGAGCTGGACGACGCGTTCGCCACCGGCTCGTCGATCATGCCGCAGAAGAAGAACGCGGACATCGCCGAGCTGGCCCGGGGCAAGAGCGGCCGGCTGATCGGCGGCCTGGTGGCGGTGCTGACCATGCTCAAGGGGCTGCCGCTGACGTACGACCGGGACATGCAGGAGGACAAGGAGCCGGCGTTCGACGCGATCGACACGCTGCAACTGCTGCTGCCGGCCCTGGCCGGCATGATCTCCACCATGACGGTACGCACGGACCGCCTGGCCGCCGCCGCCCCGGTCGGCTACTCGCTGGCCACCGAGGTCGCCGACTGGCTGGTCCGGCGCAACGTGCCGTTCCGCGAGGCGCACGAGATCACCGGCAAGCTGGTGGCGCTGTGCTCGTCCCGGGGCTGCGAGCTGGACGAGGTCACCGACGACGACCTCAAGACGGTGAGCGAGCACCTGGACCCGACGGTGCGGCAGGTGCTGTCGGTCGACTCGGCGCTGGCCGCGCGCACCACGCCCGGTTCGACCGGGCCCGGACCGGTGGCCGAGCAGCTGGCCATGGTGCAGCACAGGCTGGACACCTGGCGCCTGTGGGCCATCGAGCAGGTGGTACCGCGCTGATCGCGGGCGGTTGCGGCGCGCGGGTGGGCGTCCACCCGCGCGCCGCGCCGGTCAGCCCAGGGTCAGGCGCTCGATCGCGGTGACCGGGTCGTGCTCGGCGTAGACCTTCGCCAGCCGGGCCGCGTTCTCCCGGAACGAGTCGTCCGTCGCGGCGGCGCCCATCTCGACCAGCAGCTCGTTGAGCCGGGCCCGGTGCCACGCCGGCCTTCTCCCGGCCGATGGCGACGTCTCTCGCGTCGTAGTCGGCGATCCCGGGCAGCGGCGTGAACCTCAGGCCGGCGCTTTCCACCGACTCCCGGAACGAACTGCCCGCCAGCACGGTGATCTGGTGGCCGCACGCGGCCTACATGCGGCAACGGCCCGAACTCGCCGGGCAGCGGCGGTGCCGCCACGATAATTTCGCCATCCGCGGCCTGCCGGTGTCAGTGAGTGTGTGCCGGTGTCAGGTGAGCGTTGCCGGCTGGCGACCGGCCGGCTCCGCCTGATCTGTCCCAGCCGGTTCTGACTCGGCCCGGTGTGACTCGGCCCGGTGTGATTCGGCCGGGTCTGATTCGGCCGGGTCTGATTCGGCCGGGTCTGCTATGGCGGGGCGGCGCATCCGGCCGGCCAGGCCGATTCCGATCGCGGCCAGGACGGCGCCGGCGCTGACCGCGCCCACCACCATGGTCGGCACGTCGAGCAGCTTCAGCGCGCTGGCCAGCAGCACGATCACCAGCGCGGTGCGGACCAGGCCGGCCGGGGCGCGGGAGGAGATGCGCGCACCCAGCAGCACACCCGGGATCGAGCCGACCAGGACCGCCGCCGCGATGTCCAGATGCAGGTCGCCGAAGAGGGCGTGACCCAGCGCGGCCGCGGTGACCAGCGGGATCGCCTGCACCAGGTCGGTGCCGACCAGGTCGTTGGCGCGCAGCTTCGGGTACAGCGCGAGCAGCGCCACGATGATCAGGGAGCCGGAGCCGACCGAGGTGAGGCCCACGATGACGCCGCCGGCCGCGCCGAGCAGCACGGTGGGCAGCGGACGTACGGTGATCGGCGCGGGCGGGCCGTCGCCCCGGCGCTTGCGGGCCGCCCAGGACTTGAGCAGCAGGCCACCGGCGGCGAGCAGCAGGGCCACGCCCAGCGCCACCTTGATGGCGTGCTGCACGTCGGCGTCGTCACCGAGCAGGCGCAGCAGCAGTACCCCGAGGAACGCGGACGGCACGCTGCCCACGCACAGCCAGCCGACGAGTCGCCAGTTGACCGTGCCGCGCCGGGCGTGCACCACACCGCCGAACGGCTTCATCACCGCGCTGGCCGCCAGGTCGCTGGAGACGGCGGCGACCGGTGGCACCCCGAAGACGAGGACCAGCACGGGGGTCATCAGCGCGCCGCCACCCATGCCGGTCAGTCCGACGATGATGCCGACGCCGAGACCGGCGAGCGCCAGGGTCAGATCCATCCGGCAAGTCTCGGCGAGAATCCCTTCCTTGTCTACTAACTTGGTTGACTTTATCGAGTTTTACTCCGTGGGTGTCGCCGCCTACTCACACCACGGAGAAGTCCGGCGGCAGCGTCCCGCGTCCGGTCAGCGCCCGGAGCACGCCGGTGCCGTCGCCCGCCGCCACCGCGATCCGGGCGGCATGCGCGGTGGCCTCGGCCAGGGCCGGCTCCGGCAGGTTGAACGACACCCCGGCCGCGGCACCGATGTCCAGCCCGTGCACCACCAGTTCGAACGTGCGGGTCGGCAGCCAGTCACGTATCCGGATGCCGCCGATCAAGGTGCTGATCACGTCGTCGTCGCGTGCGTCGGCCACCGCGGCGGTCGCCCGGCCGACCAGATCCCGAACGGCGATCGCCGGCGAATCGCCCAGATCCCGGCCGACCGTGCGGGCGTTCTCGGTCGACGCGTGCACCGCGGCCGCGTACACGTCGGCCGGAACCGTCCGGGTGAAGGCCCAGAACCCCTCCGGCGTGTCGACCACCGGAGTGGCGTCCGGGGTGGTGGGCCGCAGCACCTGGTGCAGGCCGGACGTGACGGCGTGGCCGACCAGGTCGCGCACGGTCCACGAGCCGAGGCCGGGACCGTCCCAGCGGTCGGCCGGCACGCGGGCGACCAGGTCGGCGAAGGAGACGGCGGCGGCGCGATAGTTGCGGCGGAAGTCCATCCCGGCACCCTGTCATGCCGGGCGCCGGGACCACGGTCTCGACCCGGGCTTTCGTGGGTTTTCGCCGGGTCGCCCGTACCGTCGTGCGGATAGGGTTCCGGGATGACCATCGGGGAAGCGGCAATCAGGAGCCTCCGGGCGGACCCGGCGGCCGCGGCCATCCACCGCTCGCTCGACTTCTACTACGGCGACCCCGGCCACGACGCCGCGCTGGACGCCCTGTACCGCGCGTTCGTGCGCCCCGGCGACCTGGTGTTCGACGTCGGCTCGCACGTCGGCGACCGGATCGGCAGCTTCCGCCGGCTGGGCGCCCGGGTCGTCGCCGTCGAGCCGCAGCCGCTGTGCATCCGCGCGGTCCGCGCCATCTACGCCGGCGACGACGACGTCATCCCGGTCGAGGCGGTATGCGGCACGGAACCGGGAACCGTGACGTTCTACGTCAACTCCGGAAATCCCACGGTGTCCACCGCATCGCCCGATTTCGTCAAGGCGGCGGACGGTGCCGGCGGGTGGCAGGACCAGGTCTGGGACTCCCAGATCGACGTGCCGTCGACCACGCTCGACGCGCTCATCGACCGGTACGGCGTGCCCGCCTTCGTGAAGGTCGACGTCGAGGGTTACGAGGATGCGGTGCTGGCCGGCCTGAGCCGGGCGCTGCCCGCGCTGTCGTTCGAGTTCACCACGATCGAACTCGCGGTCGCCGGGCGCTGCCTCGACCGGTTGGAGACGCTGGGGTTCGACCGCTTCAACGTGGCGCTGGGCGAGAGCATGGCGATGACCTTCGGCACGTGGGTCACGGCGGCCGAGATGGCGGCGCACCTGGGTTCCCTCCCGCACGAGGCGAACTCCGGCGACGTCTACTGCCGGTCCCGGAACGGCTGAGTCGCCGGGCATCCGGCCGGCCGGGTGCTACTCGGTGGGCTGGATTTCGCGGGCGGAGCCGTCCGCGGGCCGTGACGGCTTGCGGTCCTGCGTGTGCTGCATGTGACCGCTAACAGTCACCCATCGGTGGCGAGCGTCCACAGCGGACGCAGCGATGTTTCTTGGCTGTGACGGCTTGACGACGAGAATGTTAGCGATAACACTCCGAGTGGGGGATCGACCGGTATGAAGGCGTGGTGACCGAGGAGGTCTCGACATGGCCCAGGGAACCGAACGCCTGAGCGAGCGGCGTCCGGGGCCGGTTCCGGTGCGCTCGGTCGTCGAAGGCGTCGCCGGGTCCCGCATCGAGCTGCGTCAGCTGCGGTACTTCGTCACGCTTGCCGAGGAGCTGCACTTCGGCCGGGCCGCCGCGCGCGAGCACATCGCGCCGTCGGTGCTCAGCTCGCAGCTGCAACGGCTGGAGCGGGCCCTCGGCGTGTTGCTGGTCGACCGGGCCACCCGGCACATCGCGCTGACGCCGGCCGGTGCCCGGTTCCTGATCGAGGTGCGGCAGATCCTGGAACATGTGGACCGCGCTGCCACGGTGGCGCAGGGGATGGCGTCGGCGGCGCCGACGCTGCGGGTCGGCATGCTGGACGAGGCGTACGACGCGGTGCGCCCGGTGCTGCAGGCGGTCCAGGCGCGGCACCCGGAGCTGGAGATCCACCAGATCACCGCCGGCGTCCCGGAGCAGTGCCGGCTGCTGGTGGACGGGCGGCTCGACGTGGGCATCGGGCGGGTCAGCGGGGCCTCGCCGGCGGTGGCCTCGGAACTGTTCCGGCTCGACCCGCTCGGCGTGCTGGTGGCGGCCGGACACCCGTTCGCGGCGATGGCCAGCGTGCCGGTGGCGGCGCTGCGCGGCGAGCAACTGCTGCTCGCCGACGAGGAGCGGGCGCCGGAGTTCACCTCGTTCGTGGCCGAGGTGTGCCGGGTGGCCGGGTTCTTCCCGTCGTTGTTCCACGGCAGCGTGCAGACCCTGCGGGCCGCGGTGGACCTGGCCGGGCAGGGGCGTTGCGTGCTGTGCCTGCCGGCCTCGGCGGCGCCGCGCACCGACGAGGTGGTCTGGCGGCCGCTGGTGCCGCAGGTCCCGCGCTATCCGTGGTCACTGCTCTGGCGGGCGCAGGACCCGTCCCGCTACGCGCTGTCCCTGGTGTCCACGGCCCGGCGGCTGGCCGGCGACCGGGGCTGGCGCACCGGCACGGAGGACCTGGCAAGCTGAACCGGCCCGGGCCGAACCGCCGAAACACGGCCCGACCCGGGCAATGATCACCCGGGGTGCCCGGAGCGAGCCACCGCGCCGATCACCCCAGGTACTCAGAGCAAGCCAGAGCAGGCTCAGCTCAGCCGGATCATGCTCCAGGACAGCGGCGGCAGCGCGGCCTGCAACCGGCCCCCGTCGAGCTTGGGATCGTCCAGCCGGCGGGGCACCACCCGGTCCGGATGCGCCATGTCGTTGATCGCGTCCGGGTCGTCGTCGGCGATGCAGGTGTGTTCGGCGCTGGTCAGCGTCGTCCACGCCCGCAGGTCCACGTCCAGCGCGATCGGTTCGGTCAGGTGCCGGTTGACCGCGAACAGCACCACGCCGCCGGTGTCCTCGTCCCACACCGCGACCGCGTCGACCAGCGGGACCTCGCCCTGTTCGGCGGTGTCGTACACGGCGACCTGCGGCTCGACCCGCAGCACCGTGCCCCGGCCGAAGCGGGAGGTGAGCGCGAACGGGTGGAAGGTGGCCTGCCGCCAGGACGCGCCGCCCGGTTCGGTCATGATCGGGGCGATCACGTTCACCAGCTGCGCCAGGCAGCCGATTCTGACCCGGTCGGCGTGCCGCAGCAGGCTGATCAGCAGGTTGCCGACGACGACCGCGTCGGTGACCGAGTAGACGTCCTCGATCAGCCGAGGGGTTTCGGCGATCTCCAGGTTGGTTTCACCGGCGAAGCGGCTCTGGTACCAGACGTTCCACTCGTCGAACGAGATGCCGAGTCGCTTCTTGTGCCGTCCGGTGGCCCGGACGTGGTCGGCGGTGGCCACGACCGCGTCGATGAACCGGTCCATGCCGGCCGCGGCGGCCAGGAAGCTGCCCCGGTCGTCGCCGTGCTGCTGGTAGTAGCCGTGCATGGAGACGTGGTCGACGACGTCGTACGTCTCGGCCAGCACGGTCGACTCCCAGCTGCCGAACGTCGGCATGTCCAGGCTGGAACTGCCGCACGCGACCAGTTCCAGGGTGGGGTCGACCTGGCGCATCGCCTTCGCGGTCTCGTGCGCCAGCCGGCCGTACTCGTGTGCGGTCTTGTGGCCGATCTGCCAGGGCCCGTCCATCTCGTTGCCGAGACACCAGACCTTGATCCGGTACGGGTCCGCGGCGCCGTGCGCGCGGCGCAGGTCGGACCAGTAGGTGCCGCCCGGCACGTTGCAGTATTCGACCAGGGACCGGGCCGCGTCGATGCCCCGGGTGCCCAGGTTGACCGCCATCATCGTCTCGGTGCCGACCGTTGCCGCCCACTTCTGGAACTCGTCGACGCCGACCCGGTTCGTCTCGATCGAGCGCCAGGCCAGGTCAAGCCGGCGCGGCCGTTCGCCGACCGGGCCGATGCCGTCCTCCCAGCGGTAGCCGGAGACGAAGTTGCCGCCGGGGTACCGCACGATCGGCACGCCGAGTTCGCGTACCAGATCCGCGGTGTCCTGCCGGAAGCCGTCGGCGTCGGCGCTGGGGTGACCGGGCTCGTAGAGGCCGGTGTAGACGCACCGGCCCAGGTGTTCGACGAACGAGCCGTAGAGCCGGGGGTCGACGGTGCCGATCCGGAACGCCGGGTCGACGGTGAGGCGAGCTGACTGCATGTTTTCTTCTTAACCTTTCAGGCCGGTGCCGGCGATGCCTTCGACAATGTTGCGCTGGAAGAGGAGGAAGACGGCGACGAGCGGGATGGCGCCGAGGATGGCGGAGGCCATGGTGTCGGCGTACCGGATGCCGAACGCGCCCTGGACCGTGGCCAGACCCACGGGGATCGTCATGATGTCGGGGTTGCTCAGCACCAGCAGCGGCCAGAGCAGATCGTTCCATGATCCGACGAAGGTGAAGATGGCCACCGCGGCCACCGCGGGCCGGGCCAGCGGCATGATCACCCGCCGGTACACCCGGAAGTAGCCGGCGCCGTCGATCCGGGCGGCCTCCTCCAGGTCGCGGGGCAGGCCGTCGAAGAACTGCTTGAAGATGAAGACCGCGATCGCGGTGGGGATCTGCGGGAGGCTGACCGCCCAGTACGTGTTGAGCAGGCCCAGCGCGTCGAACTCGCGGAACTGCGGCACGATCAGCACCTGCCCGGGGATCATGATGCCGGCCAGGACGAACCAGAAGACCACGGTACGGCCGCGGAAGCGCATCCGGGACAGCGCGAACGCGGCGAGGCTGGCCACCAGGACCGTGCCGGCGGCGCTCATCGTGGCGATGATCAGGCTGGAGCCGAACCAGTTCAGGATGGCGGTCTCCTGCAGCTGGCGGGAGAACGCGCCGAGCGTCGGGTCCTGGATCGCCCAGGTGGTGTTCGTGGTCTCGGCGTTCGGCTTCAGCGCGGTGTCCACCGCCCAGGCCAGCGGGACCAGCCAGAGCAGGGCGAAGGCGATGAGAACGCCGGCACAGATGCGGTTGAACAGCCTGACCCGCTTCTGCACCCGTTCCACGGTGACGGCGCCGGTGGCCACGGCTCAGACCTCCCTCTCCTGGCGGCGGACCAGGGTGAACCACACGGCCGAGACCGCGAGGACGATCAGGAAGAACAGCGTCGAGACGGCGGCGGCGTACCCGACCCGGAAGTTGGTGAAGCCCTCGTCGTAGACGTACTGCAGGATCGACCGGGTGGCGAAGTTCGGCCCGCCCTGGGTCATCAGGTACATCTGGTCGAAGACCTTGAGCGAGGCGATCACCTGCAGCACCGCCACCAGGGTGGTGGTCCGGGCCAGCATCGGGATGGTGATCCGGCGGACCTGCTGCCAGGGACCGGCGCCGTCCATCGCGGCCGCCTCGTAGAGCTCGCGGGGCACCTCCTGCAGCCCGGCCAGGTACAGGATGAAGTTGAAGCCGAGCGTCCACCAGATGGTGGTGATCGCCAGCGACGGCATGGCCCAGGTCTCGCTGCCCAGCCAGACCGGCGCGGTGATGCCGATCTTGCCGAGGGTGACCTCCGCCAGCCCGATGACCGGGGTGTAGATGAAGATCCAGATCAGCGCGACCACGGCCGAGGGCAGGATGAACGGCGCGAAGAACGCCAGCCGGAAGAACCAGCGCCCGCGGGCCACCCGGTCGGCGAGCAGCGCGAACAGGAAGGCCAGCAGGATCAGCGGCGGCGTGGTCAGGATGGTGAACCAGACCGTGTGCCACAGCGACGACCAGAAGTCGGGGCTCCGCAGGGCCTCGGCGTAGTTGTCCAGGCCGGCGAACCCGGACAGTCCCGGCTTGACCAGGCTGGTGTTGAAGAAGCTCATCACCAGGCCGTACAGCGCGGGTCCGATGATGAAGGCGAGATAGAGGATCAGGAACGGGGCGAGGAAGCCGAACGCGGGCAGGCCGCTGCGGGCGCCCCGGGACGACGGCGGCGCGGGTACGGGCGGGACCGGGCGGGCCCGGGTGGCGGTTCCGGTGGACACCGACGACCCCCTAGATCGGTGATGCGGTGGTCGCGAGCGCGGTGAGCTTGTCGCGTATCTGGGCCAGAGCGGCCGCGGGCGACTGTTGTCCGCCCAGCACGGTGGAGACGCCGGAGCCGGTGACGGTCTCGAAGTTGGAGCCGGATCCGCTGTACCAGCCCTCCGGGTCGTACGCCGCACCCTCGGCCGCCGCCGCGTAGTTCGACTGCGGGGTCATCGCCCGGTACTCGGCGCTCTCCAGGAACGGCCGCCAGGACGGCACGTGCCCGCCCTCGGTCCAGACCCTGCTCTGGTCCAGCATGGAACGGACGAACAGCAGCGAGCGGTCCAGCCGGGCCGGGTCGTCGTCGGGCTGCCGGGGCAGCACCAGGGTGTGCGAGTCGGCCTGCACGGCGTACCGTTCGCCGCCGAACAGGTTCGGGAACAGCGTCATCGAGAACGGCAGCCCGACGGTCTGGAACGTGGAGATCTCCCACTCGCCCTGGAAGTAGAAGCCGGCCTTCTGCTCCGCGAACAGCGCGATCGAGCCCTGGTAGTCGACGCCGGCCGGGAACAGCCCGCCGGCGGTCAGGCTCTGCAGGAACGTCAGCACCCGGGTGGCCTTGGCGTCGTCCAGCACCACCCGCCGCCCCTCGTCGGCGAGCATCTGCCCGCCGAGCTGGCTGTAGAGCGACTGGAAGATGCGCCACGGCGTCGACGGTTCACTGTTGATCGCCACCACGCCGCCGAACGCGCCGGTGACCTTCCTGGCGCGGGCCATGGCGTCGGTGAACTTCTCCGGACTGTCCAGCGGGGTCAGCGCGCCACCGGAGTCGAGCAGGCCGGCCTTCTCGCAGACCTCGGTGTTGTAGAACATGACGAACGGGTGGGTGTCCAGCGGGATGGCGTACGCCTTGCCGTCGACCAGGCCCGCCTCCCAGGTGGCCGGGGTGAACTTGTCCGGCGTGATCCCGTGCCGGGCCAGGTCCTCCGGCCGCAGTTCCTGCAGCAGGCCGGAGCGGACCATCGACTTCATCCGGGTCAGGTGCGCGACCGCCACCTCGGGCGGCTTGTCGCCCACCGTCGCCAGCGACAGCTTGGTGTAGTACGGATTGCCCCAGGCCAGTGTGACCGCGCTGAGGTCGACGCCGGGGTTGGCGGTGCGGAAGCCCTCGAGCATCTGTGCCATCCGGACGCCGTCGCCGCCGCCGAACAGGTTCCAGTAGTCGACGGAGTCGGGTTTGTCGGTGCCGGTGGTGAGCCCGCTGAGCACCGGGGTGGAGCATCCGGCAAGGCCGGCGCCGAGGCCCAGCCCGGCCACCGCAGCGGCGCTCCGCAGCAGGTCACGGCGGCTGAGCCCGGTCCGGCCGGCGCGTCCGTCGCGTTGGCTGGTCATGGTCGGAGCCTGCGCCGGGGGCGGAGCCGGGTCCAGAGATCGGCACGTGCCAGATCGAGAACGCTCGGACGCGAAACGAGAAGTGGCAGACCGCGGAGTAACCGCCTTCTTTCGCATTTGCGCTCCGGGAACCGCTCTCGGCCGAAATAGTGACAAGTGGGGTCAGGATCCAGGAAGGGTGCTTGCGCATGCGCAACGGGCGTATTCCCATCGCGGTGAAGCTCGCGGCGGTGGCTGTGGTCGCCGTACTCGGTGTGCTGATCCTGGCGTTCGCCCGGATCTCCGACATCCGCCCGGCCGAGATGGAGGCGCGGCAGACCAAGACCCGCCACCTGGTCGAGGTCGCGCACTCGGTGCTGGCCGGGTACCAGAAGCTCGAGGCGGACGGGGCGATGTCCAAGGACGAGGCCCAGAAGGCGGCCAAGGACGCGGTCAAGGCCATGCGGTACGACAAGGTCGAGTACTTCTGGATCAACGACCGTGGCCCCACCATGATCATGCACCCGACCAGGCCGGAACTGGACGGCACGGACCTGTCCAAGAACGCCGACCCGAACGGCAAGCTGCTGTTCGTCGAGATGGTGAACACGGTGAAGGCCAACGGCGCCGGGTACGTCAGCTACCTGTGGCCGAAGCCGAACCACAAGGACCCGGTGCCGAAGCTGTCGTACGTGTCCGGCTTCGAGCCGTGGGGCTGGATCATCGGCAGCGGCATCTACATCGACGACGTGGACGTGATCGTGGCCGACAAGCGCGGCGAGGTGCTGGCGCAGACCGGCGTCGTGCTGGCGCTGCTGCTGGCCGGCCTGTGCACGGTCAGCCTGGCGATCTCCCGTCCGGTCCGCCGCCTGACCCGCACGCTGGACCGGCTCGCGGCCGGCGACCTCGACGTGGCGGTGCCGCCGGCCGGCCGCGACGAGTTGGGCCGAATGGCCGGGTCGGTACGCACGCTGCAGCAGAACCTGCGCGCCAAGCAGGACCTGGAGCAGCAGAACACGCAGCTGCAGCAGCGGGCCGCCGCGGACCAGCGGGCCGCCGCCACCGAGCTGGGCGCGCGAGTGGAGACCGTGGTGCGGACCGTGCTGGACCGGATCACCGAGGCGGTGGCCAGCATGCAGTCGGCCGCCGCGGACCTCACCGCCACCACCGGCGACCTCAGCGACGCGGTGGACGAGATCTCCGGGCAGGCGGCCGAGTCCACCGGCACCGCGACCCAGGCGGCGGAGGAGGCGAACCAGGTCAGCGACACGGTGACCGGCCTGACCACGGCCGCGGAGACGATCGGCGGGGTGATCGAGGTGATCCGTACCGTCGCGGCGCAGACCAACCTGCTCGCGCTGAACGCCACCATCGAGGCGGCCCGGGCCGGCGAGATGGGCAAGGGTTTCGCGGTGGTGGCGAACGAGGTCAAGGAACTGGCCCAGCAGAGCGCGGCGGCCACCGACCAGATCGCCGCCGAGGTGGAGGCCATCCAGGCCACCTCGCACGACGCGGCCACCGTGATGGCCCGGATGGCGCAGACCGTACGGTCGCTCGGTTCGGCCACCGGCCACGTGGCCACCGCGATCGCCGGCGGCGACGGCGCCCGGAACAGCGTCCGGGAGACCGCGCACCGCACCGGCGACGTCGCGGTCCGGATCCAGCAGGCCTCCGACCAGCTGACCCGCGAGGCGGACCGGATCAGCACCGAGTTCGCCGCGCTCATCGAGCAGATGGTGGACGCGCGCCGGTGACGACGGCTCCCGGCCGGACCGCGGGTACGTCCGGCGCCCGCCGGGTATGAGCACCGGCATGGAGCAACTGCAGTGGCTCGCCGTGGTACGCCACGGCCAGAGCACCGGCAACGTCATCGCCCAGGACGCCGAGTCCGGCGGGCTCGAGGCCATCGACATCCCGGAGCGCGACGCGGACGTGCCGCTGTCGGCGACCGGGCGGGACCAGGCCGAGGCGGTGGGCCGGTGGCTGACCGGCCGGCCGCCGGCCGAGCGCCCGGAGATCGCGGTGGTCTCGCCGTACCTGCGGACCCGGCAGACCGCCGAACTGGCGCTGGCCGGCACCGGCATCCCGGCCGTGGTGGACGAGCGGCTGCGCGACCGGGAGCTCGGCGTCCTGGACCTGCTGACCGGCCGGGGCGTGGAGGCCCGGCTGCCGGACGAGGCGGCCCGGCGCCGGCGGCTCGGCAAGTTCTACTACCGCCCGCCCGGCGGCGAGAACTGGGCGGACGTGCTGCTGCGGCTGCGCGCGCTGCTCCGCGAGCTGCGCGCGGACCATCCGGACGGCCGGGTGCTGCTGTTCGGGCACGAGGCCACCGTGCTGCTCGTGCGCTACCTCGCCGAGCACCTCAGCGAGGCGGAACTGATGGACATCGCGCACCGGACCGCCGTCGCCAACACCTCGATCAGCAGCTGGCGCCGGGCCGGCGACGACCTCAAGCCGGAGTTGTTCAACTCCGTCGACCACCTGCACCGCGAGGGCACCCCGCCGACGAAACAGGAGGACGTCAATGCCGAGCCGGTCTGACACCCCGCCCGCGGTGATCACCCCGCGGCTGCTGCGCGAGTGGCCGCTGCCGGATCCGCAGGGCGGCAAGGAGTCCCGCGGCACCGTCCTGGTGATCGGCGGTTCCCGGGTCACCCCCGGCGCCGTCCTGCTGGCCGGCGTGGCCGCGCTGCGGGCCGGCGCCGGCCGGCTGCAGCTCGCCGTCACCTCGAGCACCGCCACCGCGCTCAGCATCGCCGTGCCGGAGGCCAAGGTGGTCGGACTCCCGGAGACCGACGCCGGCTCGGTCTCCGGCGAGGTGCCGGACCATCTGCTGGAACTCGCCGCCGAGGCGGACGTGCTGGCGGTCGGGCCCGGCCTCGACGACGTCGAGCAGACCGCCCGGCTGATGCGCGCGGTCCTCGGCGCCGCCGCCAAGGATGCCGCGGTGGTGCTGGACGCGCACGCGCTGGGCGCGCTGAGCCGGGACGCCGGCCTGCTCGCCGACCGGGACCTGCGCGCGGTGCTCACCCCGAACCTCACCGAGGCGGAGATCCTGCTGGGCCGCGGTCCTGGGGAGGACCTCGGCGCGGCGGCGCGCGAACTGGCCGCCCGGCACCGGGCCGTGGTGTCGCTGTACGGCCACATCGCCGCACCCGACGGGCGTCTCTGGCGGGAGGAGAGCGGCGACGCCGGGCTAGGCACCTCGGGCAGCGGCGACGTCCGCGCCGGCATCGTCGCCGGGCTGCTCGGCCGCGGCGCCGAACCGGCACAGGCGGCCTGCTGGGGTGCGTTCGCGCACGCGGTCAGCGGCCAGCGGCTGGCACCCCGGTACGGCCGCACCGGGTTCCTGGCCCGGGAACTGGTAGACGAGGTGGCGTACACGATTGCGACGGTGTGAAGCGGGTACCCGCTTGTCATCACCGAAGGGAAGGGAGGCACCCATGACCACCGCGCGCGAAATCATGACGCCCGACGTCACCTGTGTCGGCGAGAAGGAGAGCCTGGCCGACGCCGCGCAGAAGATGGCCGACCTCGGCGTCGGCTCGCTGCCGATCTGCGGTGACGACAACCGGCTCAAGGGCATGCTCACCGACCGCGACATCGTGGTGAAGGCGCTGGCCAAGGGCCGCAGCGCGACCGACGTGACGGCCGGCGAGCTGGCCGAGGGCAAGCCGGTGACGATCGGCGCCGACGACGACGCGCAGGAGATCCTGCGCACGATGAGCCAGTACAAGGTACGCCGCCTGCCGGTGATCGACGGCCACCAGCTGGTCGGCATCGTGGCGGTCGCGGACGTGGCCCGGGCGCTGCCGGACCGTCCGGTCGGCGACCTGATCGACGCGCTCTCGTCCTGACCTGCCCCGGGACCGGTTCGGGGCAGCGGGCGCACCGGGAGTTCTGCTAAATAGGACTCCATGACTTCTTCTCCCCGCGCGGAGGGTACGGTCGACCGCCGTACCCTCCTGCGTCTGGCCGGACTATCCACCGGCGCGACCATCGTCGCGGCCGCCGCCGGGACCGGGACGGCCGCGGCCGCCGAGGGGGCCTTCCGGCACGGCGTCGCCTCCGGTGACCCGCTGCCCGGCGGCATCCTGCTGTGGACCCGGGTCACGCCCACCGCGGACGCGGTGCCCGGCTCCGGCGCCGGACCGGACGTGACCGTCGACTGGCAGATCGCGTCGGACGCCTCGTTCGCGACCGTGGTGCGCTCCGGTGTCGCGGCCACCGGGCCGGCCCGGGACCACACCGTCAAGGTGGACGTCGACGGGCTGGAACCGGCCACCACGTACTGGTACCGCTTCGGTCTGTCCGGCGTGTGGTCCCCGACCGGGCGGACGATGACCGCGCCGGCCGCCGACGCGCCCGTCACCCGGCTCCGGCTGGGCGTGGTCAGTTGCGCCAACTGGGAGGCCGGCTACTTCGCGGCGTACCGGCACCTGGCCGAGCGCGGCGACCTCAACCTGGTCGTGCACCTCGGTGACTACCTCTACGAGTACGGCACCGGCCAGTTCGCCGCGGCCGAGACGGTGGTGCGCCCGCACCTCCCGGCGCACGAGACGCTGACCCTGGAGGACTACCGGATCCGGCACGCGCAGTACAAGACGGACGCGGATCTGCAGGCGCTGCATGCCTCGGTGCCGTGGATCATCACCTGGGACGACCACGAGGTCGCCAACGACATGTGGTCCGACGGCGCGGAGAACCACACGCCCGGCACCGAGGGGGACTTCGCGGCGCGCAAGGCGGCGGCCCGGCAGGCGTACGCGGAGTGGATGCCGGTGCGGCTCGGCGCCGACGGTGCGATCTACCGGCGGCTGCGCTACGGCGACCTGGTCGAACTCTCCATGCTGGACCTGCGCACGTACCGGTCGCAGCAGGCCACCGGCCCGGCCGTGGACGACCCGGACCGCACCATCGCCGGCGCCGACCAGCTGCAGTGGCTCACCGACGGACTGGTGGAGTCGACCGCCGCGTGGAAGCTGGTCGGCAACCCGGTGATCATCTCCCGGCTCGACCTGGCCACGCTGCCGGCCTGGCTGCTGGGTCCGCTCGCCGAACTGCTCGGCATCCCGAGCAACGGCGTCGTGCTCAACCCGGACCAGTGGGACGGCTACAACGCCGACCGGGAACGCCTGGTCGACGCGCTGCGCGCCGCCCGTACCCGGGACGTGGTGTTCCTCACCGGGGACATCCACACGTCCTGGGCCAACGAGCTGACCACCCGCGACACCGGCCCGTCGAACCCGGCCGCGGCCGAGTTCGTGGTGCCGTCGGTGACCAGCGACAACATCGACGACTTCCTGAACACCCGGCCGGGCGGCCCGCTCAGCGTGTTCGCCGCCGAGCTGATCCGGGCGACGAACCCGCACGTCAAGTGGCTGGAGCTGGACGGGCACGGCTTCGGGGTGCTGGATCTGTCCCCGTCCCGCTGCCGGATGGACTGGTACCACCTGGCCGACCGGACCAGCGCGGGCAGCGGGTCGAGCTGGGTGGCCGGGTGGTCGGTGGGACGCGGCTCGTCGCAGATCCGGCGGGAGTCCGCCCCGGCCTGACGACGGTCAGACCAGGTCGACCACCTCGCCGCGGCGGATCGCCCGTACCCCCGGCAGTTTGCGCTGCTCGCAGCGTCCCAGATAGGCGCTCAGCGGCGACTTGAAGACTCGGTAGTCGTCGTAGTGGATGGGCAGGGTGAGGCGCGGCCGGATCAGCTCGGTGAGCGCCGCACCCTGCTTGTCGTCCATGGTCAGCAACAGGCCCAGCAGCCGGGTGCCGCCCAGGTGGATCAGCATGGTGTCGATCTCGCCGCACCGCTGGGTCACCTCGGACAGGAACGGCCGGTACAACGTGTCGCCGGTGATGTACAGGCGGACCACCCGGCGGCCGTCCACCCCCAGTTCCAGCACCGAGCCCATCACGTCCGGCAGCAGCCGGTCGACGAACCCGGGACCGTGCCGCCCCGGCACGGCGGTCACCCGCAGCCGCTGGGAGTCCCGCTCCCAGACGTGCGACTCCCAGACGCCGAGGCCGCCCGCACCGCGGAATCCCCTGCGCCGCAGCTTCCGCCCGGCCTGCGGGGTGGTCAGGATCGGCTGGTCGCGGGGTACCTGCTCGCGGGCCGCCCGGTCGAAGTGGTCGCCGTGCAGGTGGGACAGCAGGATGCCGTCCAGCGGCGGCAGGTCCGGGTACCCCAGGGCCGGGTCCTTGAGCCGCCGGGTCCAGGCGCCGTACCCGAGGTGGACGCGGGTCCCGGCGTGCCCGAACGCCGGATCGGTGAGCAGTGTGAAGGCACCCAGCTGCAGCAGCGTGGTCGCATTGCCCACGAACGTCACGGTGGCCCGGGTCGGCGAGGTCATACGCGGCGACTACCCGCAGGGGACGATTGTTAACGCTTCTTCCGGTGATCCCGAACCGCCACGGCACGTCGTGTGCCGACGTCACGCCTCCCCGGGGCCGGCGCTGACTGCGGCGAGCGACGCGGCCGGGCGGCGTTGCGGCTCGGCGGTGGCGCAGTCGACCGTGATGTCGGAGCTGCCGATGCTCCGGTAGCCCTCGGTCGCCATCACCATGAAATCGTGGGTGCCCGGTTCCATGCCGGCGCGGGCCCACGCGTCGAAGTGGTCTTCGGTGTTGATCGTCCCACCGGTCCGCTTCTCCTGCCGGACACTCCAGTACCGCCAGAAGGTGAACGTGACGCTGTGATTGGCCCGCTCGCGGTAGACGTCGTAGGTACCGCCCTCGCTGGTGACGGTGCCCACGAAGGCGGCGTAATCGGGCCGGAACGTGCCCCAGTTCTCGACAATGTAGTACTCGGTGTACGGGTCGGTCGTCGTTCCGAACACGGCCAGATAGCCATTGCCCTCCGGTTCGAAGGTGCCGGAGTAACTGAAGGTCCGCGGTCCCCCGGTTTCCCAGCCCTTGCCGCCGATCCAGTTGCCGACGTCGCTCCACCGAGAGCTGTACCCGCCGCGCTTCAGCGTCATCGAGGCGTCGCCCACGTCCTGCCAGAACCAGTAGAAGCAACCGTCGTGCGTACCCCGCTGGTTGGTCGTGATGGTCGTTTCGCCGTCGGCGCTCGTCCCGGCGTCGGCGGGCAGCGCGGTCCCGGTGAGTGTCAGCGTCACGGCGCAGGCGGCGCTGAGGGTGGCCCTGACGATTGTGCGCTCAACTCGAAGACGTCCGAACATGGGAACCGTCCCTAGGTCTCTCGGAGCTCGGCCTGGGAAAAGCATCGATGAACAACGATATTACCTGACCGAGCAGGTGACCCGAGCTTTCAGGTTGTCGAGCAGTGCGGTGGTGGGGAGGCCGTACTCGGCGAAACCCACCATCGCGATGGAGTGGATGACCCCGATCAGCCTGCCGATGTGGTCAGCCGCCGGAAGGCCCTGCGCGGCGTGGAAATACGACGTCGACCTCATGAGTGCCGGACCCCCTTCGACTGCCTTCTGCTTTCCTTGGAACGTGACCTACCCCTGGCTCGACGCCCCCGCGACTTCGGTCGCCGACACCGCGCGCCAACTGCTCGGCTGGCTGGCGGTGGCCAACGGCGTCACCATCCGGCTCACCGAGACTGAGGCGTATGCAGGACTGGGCGGGGACCCCGCCAGCCACGCCCATCGAGGCCGGACCTCGCGTAACGCGGCGATGTTCGGGCCGGCCGGCCACCTCTATCTCTACCGCATATACGGGTTACACACCTGCGCCAATGTGACGTGCGGAGCCGCGGGGCAGCCTGCGGCAGTTCTCCTGCGCGCGGGGCAGGTCGTGAGCGGTGTCGACGTGGCCCGGGCCCGGCGACCCTCGGCGAAGCGCGACGTCGATCTCGCTTCCGGGCCGGCGCGCCTCGTCGAGGCGCTTGGCTTGCCACTCACGGCCTATGGCTCATCCGTGGTTGACGGCACGGGCCCACTGACCCTGCATCCTCCGCCCGAGCCGGTCCCGGACGAGCGCGTCGTAGCTGGTCCTCGGGTGGGCGTAACCGCTGCGCACGATCTGGCGTGGCGATTCTCGCTCGCCGGCGACCCCACCGTCAGCGCCTACCGTCGCCACGTGCCCCGTAGCAGCCGGACCTAGCCTAGTCGTCGTCCTCAGGTGCGCTGCGCGAGACGCAGAACTCGTTGCCCTCCGGGTCGGCGAGCGTGACCCAGGTGTGCGGCCCCTGACGCCCGTCGTGCAGGCGCGTGGCGCCGCGGGCGGTGAGCTTGCCGACCGCGGCCTCGACGTCGCCGTCCACGCCGATCCGGACGTCGAGGTGCATCCGGTTCTTTCCCGCCTTCTTCTCCGGCACCAGCTGGAACAGCAGCCGGGGGGCCCGCTTCAGCCCGTCCGGGTGGCGGATCGCCGCGCCTTCCCGCCACACCAGGGTGCCGCGGTGGACCTTGGTGTCGCCGTCCGACGCGTAGCCCTCGGCGATCATGCGCCGGATGAACGCCTCGTCGGACGGCTCCACCACCCAGTCCAGCGTCTCGGCCCACCAGTCGGCGAGCGTGTGCGGGTCGGCGCTGTCCTGCGTGACCTGGAATTCGTATGCCAACGGGATCACCTCGGAATTCGACGGAATGGGCGACAGCGAGGCTAGCCGCCATTGCGGACAGTATCGTTCCTCGATCGGTGTCAGACTCGGATCATGCTCGACACGTCGGCCCGCCTGCTGCGCCTGCTCGCCCTCCTGCCGACCCGGCCGGACTGGACCGGCCCGGAGCTGGCCGCCCGGCTGGAGGTGACCGGGCGAACGGTGCGCCGCGACATGGCCCGGCTGCGCGAGCTGGGCTATCCGGTACAGGCCACCCCGGGCGTGGCCGGCGGTTACCGGCTCGCGGCCGGATCGACCCTGCCGCCGCTGCTGCTGGACGACGACGAGGCCGTCGCGGTGGTGCTCAGCCTGCGGACCGCGACCCACCAGGGCGTGACCGGCGGCGCGGAGACCGCGGTGCGCGCGCTGGCCAAGCTGGAGCGGGTCCTGCCGGCCCGGCTGCGCCGGCGTGCGGCGGCGCTGCGGCTGGCCACGGTCCCGCTGACCGGCCCGGCGCCGACCGCGGACCCGGACGTGCTGACCGTGATCGCCGAGGCGTGCCGGGACCAGCACCGGCTCACCTTCGGATACCGCGACCGGGACGGCGCGGCGAGCGTGCGCACGACCGAGCCGCACCGGCTGGTGCACACCGGCCGCCGCTGGTACCTGGTGGCCCGCGACCACGACCGCGACGACTGGCGCACGTTCCGCGCCGACCGGATCGACGATCCGCGGCCGACCGGGATCCGGTTCACGCCGCGGAATCCGCCGGACGCCGCGGCCTTCGTCGCCGACGCCGTCACCACCGGGCCCTACCGCCTCCGCGCCCGGGTGCGGGTGCACGCGCCGGCCCACGTGGTGGCCGAGCGGTTCCCGCCCGGCACCGGCGTCGTCGAAGCGGTGGACCGGCACAGCTGCCTGCTGGTCACCGGCGCCGACCGGCTCGCGCCGATCGCCGTGCACCTGGCGGCGCTCGGCCACGACTTCACCGTGCTGGAACCGGCGGAACTGGTCGACGAACTCGGGACGCTGGCGGCCCGCCTCGCCGCCGCGCACCGCGCCTCGGCGGCCGGAATCTGTCGTACCCCCGTGTCATCCTGATGCCGTGGTGGTCACCTTCGACGCCGAGCTGTGGATCTGGGATGCCCGGCGCGGCGACAGCTGGACGTTCGTCAGCCTGCCCGGGGAGGTCTCCGGGGACATCCGGGACCGGGCCGGCGGGCTGCGCCGGGGCTTCGGGTCGGTGCGGGTGCGGGCCACCATCGGCAGCAGCACCTGGACCACGTCGATCTTCCCGGACAGCGCCCGGGGCGCCTACGTGCTGCCGGTCAAGCGCGGCATCCGGCGGGCCGAGTCGCTGGAGGCGGGCGACCGCGCGGCCGTCACGGTCGAGCTCGTCGACGTCTGAGCAGCCGGCCCGCCTCCCGGTCTCGGCGAGCAGCCCCACCACCGGCACCCGGTCAGCTCGCGACGAACTGACGGAACCGTTCCACCGCGCGGCCGGAGACCGCCGGGCCGTGGCCGAACACGGCGTGCGCGAAGTCCAGTTCGGCCAGCCGGGCCACGCTGCGGGCCTGCTCGTCCAGGTCGGCCGAGACCATCCGCGGGGTGCTGCCGATCCGCCCGCCGCGTTTGCCGGCCGCCGCGTCGCCGGCGAACAGCACGCCCTCGGCCCGGTCGAGCAGATAGGACACGTGCCCGGCGGTGTGGCCGGGGGTGTGCAGCGCGGTGAAGCCGGGGACGGGCGTGGCCCGGTCCGTGGTCACCAGGTCGTCCACCGGTGCCGGCTCGGGGGTGCCGAGCAGCAGGCCGACCAGCTTGACCACCGGGTGCCGGACCACCGCGCGGGCCTCGCCGGTCACGTACGGCGCGTCCAGCCGGTGGGCGACGACCCGGGCCCCGCTGCGGCGGCACAGGTCGGCGACGCTGCCGGTGTGATCGGGGTGGTGGTGGGTGAGCAGGATCGTGCGGACGTCGCCGACGGTACGGCGGATGCCGTGCAGCGCCCGGTCGATGGTGGCCGACCGGCGGGGCAGGCCGGTGTCCACCAGCACCACGCCGTCGTCGGTCACGACCACGTGCATGTTGACGTATCCGATGCCGAGTTCGAACACTCCGTCGACCACTTCGCGCACCCGCCGATGATGACACCGCGGAGTCCCGATCTGGCGCTTCACTAGGAACGACGCGCCGTAAAGACTATGTCAGACATTGATGATCTGCGATGATGGGAGCGCTCCCATGAACCGCCGGAGGCTCCCATGACCGCCACATTGGAATCCGCCGTCCGTCATTTCCGGCATCGTCGCCGCCCGTCCCCGTACCCCCTCGCGTTGGTCCTGGTGATCGCCTGGACCGCGATGTTCCTGACCGTGCCGCACATCCGCATCGGCGCGGACCTCCGCCAAGTCGCCCTCTTCGCCCACCTGGCCGCGCTCGTGCTCGGCTTCGGCGCCGTGCTCACGCTGGACTGGTTCGGCCTGATGTGGATCCTGCGCCGGCAGACCCTCACCACGCTGGTCCGGGTGGCGCAGGTGGTGCACACCCCGATCTGGCTCGGGCTCGCCGGCCTGACGCTCAGCGGCGTGCTGCTCGCGCCGAACACGTCGGCGCCGCTGACCGTGGTGAAACTGGTCGCCGTGCTCGGTGTGGCACTCAACGGCCTGGCCGCCGGCAAGGTGCAGCAGCGCATGCTGGCACTGGACGGCGCCACCCCGCCCCGCCGGCTGCTCGCCACCAGCGTCCTGGTCGCCACCATCTCCCAGGCGGGCTGGTGGACCGCCATGCTGGTCGGATTTCTCAACGCCCAGGACTGAACCGGCCGGGCCGCCGGCATGAGCCGGTGCCGGCGCGGGCAACAGGGGCGTCATGCCCACCGCCTCGCCGCCACCGGCCAGCCCGGCCCGGTTGTCCCCCCGGGCGTGGTGGCACACGCTGCGGCGCACCGTGCGCGAGTTCCGCAACGACAGCCTGCTGGACTGGGCGGCCGCGCTCACCTACTACGGTGTGCTGTCGGTCTTCCCGGGGCTGATCCTGCTCGCCTCGGTGCTCGGCCTGGTCGGCCCGGCCGCCACCCGGCCGCTGATCGACAGCCTCACCGGGGTGGCACCCGGACCGGTCCGGCAGATCCTCGCCGACAGCCTGCGCAGCCTGGACCGGGACGGGGACGCCGCCGGCGTGCTCGCCGTCGTCGGGCTGGCCGGCGCGCTGTGGTCGGCGTCCGGTTACGTGGGCGCGTTCATGCGGGCCGCCAACGCGATCTACGACGTACCCGAGGGCCGCCCGCTCTGGAAGACCCTGCCGGTCCGGATCGGGGTCACGCTCGTGGTCGGCGCCATGCTGGCCGCCAGCGCGCTGATCGTGCTGTTCACCGGGGAACTGGCCGAGTGGCTGGGCCGGCTGGTCGGCGCGGACCGGACCGCCGTCACGGTGTGGTCGATCGCCAAGTGGCCGGTGCTGGCGGTGCTGGTCAGCGCGGTGCTGGGCATCCTCTACTGGGCTTCGCCCAACGCCCGGCAGGCCGGTCTGAAATGGATCAGCCCGGGCGGGCTGCTCGCGGTCGTGCTCTGGGTCGCGGCCTCGGTCGGATTCGGGGTGTACGCGGCCAACTTCGGCTCGTACCACAGGACCTACGGCACGCTCGGTGGCGTCGCGGTGTTCCTGGTGTGGATGTGGATCTCGAACATCGCCATCCTGCTCGGCGCGGAACTGGACGCCGAGTTGCACCGCAGCCGGGCCATCGCGACCGGGTATCCGTCCGACTCGGAACCGTATGTCCGGCTGCGCGACACCCGGGCGCTGGACGAGCGCCAGAAGGAAGCGGTCGCCGACCCGCCGCCGCCCGGCTGACCTCGGGGTCCGGGATCGCGGCGGTTGACGGTCATCACTATGATCTCCCCGCACGCATCAACGGGGAGGAACTCTGTGGCACCCTCACGCCTGCGCCGGCTGGTTGCCGGTCTGGCCGGACTGATCGCGAGCGCCGCGCTGGCGCCGCTCCCGGCGAACGCCGCGCCCACGCCGCCCGAGCTGTCGTTCGAGCACGTCGCGCTGGTCCCGGACGGCCCGGCGAAGATCCAGCACGTGAGCTACTTCAGCTATCAGCCGACCGGCGGCGCGCCGTACACGTTGCACGACGTCAAGGCCACCATCGACACGTCCAAGCTGGCCGGTGTCGCGACCGTGGAGCTGTTCGGCAACTCCGGCGGGGCGTGCCGGACCGCCGGCACGCTGATCACCTGCACGTTCGACGCGCTCGGTGCGCCCGAGGGCTACGCCGGCGTCGCGATGGTGAGCTACCGCGCCGCCGAGGGTGCCGCGGTCGGCGCGGAGGGCACCGCCACCCTCACGATCAGCAGCCGTGAGCTGGGCTCGGTGACCCGCACCGCGAAGATCACGGTGGCCGAGGGCGTGCAGCTCGCGGCGGCCGGCGAGACGATCCTGTCGCGCACCTCGAAGCCCGGCGGCACGGTGTCGGTGCCGCTGTCGGTGCGCAACGACGGCAAGAACGCCATCACCGGCGTCGAGATGTTCTTCTACATCGACCCGTGGTATTCGCCGGCCAAGCGCTACCGCAACTGCGTGTACGGCGCCAGCGCGGCGTACTGCCACTTCGAGACGACGCTGCAGCCGGGCACCACGTACGCCGTCTCCGAGCCGGTCGGCGTCAAGGTGCGTGCCGACATTCCGGCCCCGTCCGTCGTCGGACCGACGTACAACTGGAAGACCCCGGTCGACAACCGGGACAACGTCGACCGGGTGATGGCGCAGCAGGGCCGGGCCGGCACCCAGGGTGAGCTGAAGCTGGTGGCGCAGTCCGCGGCGAAGGGCGCGCAGACCGACACCGGCGGCGGCGTCGACTGGCACAATGTGATCATCGACGTGCAGGGCACCCAGACCGCGGACGTGGCCGCGGTCGGCGCCAAGGTCACCGCCGCGGTCGGCAAGACCGTCGAGGCGAAGGTCGGCGTCCGCAACCTCGGCCCGGCGTTTCTTCCCGGCTTCCCGGAGCCGGCCGCGACCGCGACCGTGCGGATTCCGAAGGGCACGACCGTGGCGTCCGTGCCGGACGACTGCGTGGCGACGGGCAACGACAGGACCACGTACGTCTGCACCACCACGGTCATGCCGTTCGACCCGGACACCACGATCACCTGGCCGTTCCGGCTCACCGTCACCAAGTCCGGTGAACTGGTCGGCTCGGTGACCGCCAAGGCCGCCGGCGGCGACCCGAAGGCCGGCAACGACACGGCCAAGCTGACCGTGAACCAGGCCCGGGCCGTGAGCACCACCCCGACCACCAGGCCGGCGGCCGGCGGCTCCGGCGGTGGTGCCACGCTGCCGATCACCGGTGCTCCGGTCGCGGTGGTCGCGGGGGTCGGTGTGGTGCTGCTGGTGGGCGGGATCGCGGCGTTCACGCTGACCCGGCGCCGGAGGACCTGACCGGGCCGGCCGGAATGGCCGGTGCATGATCGACGGCTGAATGGCCGGTGTGGGCGGTGGCCCGCGCCGGCCATCGTCGTCTCCGGTGGCCGAATTGGACGGGCCTGTCCCGCCTTGTCGTGACGATCTCCCGGCGAGGCAGGGCTCCTTTTTGTTTCGTCGATGAAACTTCTGGATTTCGAGTCGAAAGTGGTTGATGATATCGGCGCAAGTGGATCGTCGTGGTCAGCGCGACCGATCCGGTGACCTGAAGGAGCGCCATGATCCGACGACGTGTGCTGCGTCGCTCGCTGCCCGCCGTGCTGGTGGGCCTGTTAGGGGCGATGCTGGTCCACCCGGCTCCCGCCGCCGCGGCCGACATTCCACCGCAGCAGCCGGGCGTAACAATGCGGGCCTTCGACACCCGGATTCCACTCACCGAGATCTGCACGCTGAAGCCGGGACAGACGCCGAACGTCGACCGGCTGATGCCGGTGATCGACTGGACCGGTGACGCGTTCGGGCTCGAGGACAACTTCGTGGCGCACGCGGTGGGTTACCTCAACGTCCCGGCCGACGGCGTCTACATGTTCCGGCTGAGCAGCGACGACGGCTCCCGGCTGTACCTCGACGACACCGTGGTGGTGGACCACGACGGACTGCACGGTGTGACGTCGAAGGACGGCTCGGTGGCGCTGACCGCCGGTCCGCACGCCCTGCGGGTCGAGTTCTTCGAGGCCGGCGGCGGACAGCAGCTCACGCTGGCCTGGCGGCCGCCCGGGGCCGCCGATTTTGAGATCGTGCCGAACTCGGTGCTCAGCACGGACGCCGACGTGGTCCGGGTGACCGCTCCGGGGCAGAAGCAGTGCGAGGGCTCGAACGACGCGCCCGGTGACGGCCTGCCGCTGGACGCCGTCCACCCCAACTACACGCTGACCAACCTGCGGCCCGAGGGCTTCGAGCCGAAGGTCTCCGGGATGGACTGGACCGCGGACGGCCGCATGGTCATCACCACCTGGGGCGGCAGCAACAACACCCTCGGTGAGGTCTACCTGGTGGACGGGGTCACCGGCGAGACCGACCCCAGCAAGGTCAGGTACACGAAGTTCGCCGAGGGACTGCGCGAGCCGATGGGCGTCGCGGTGGTCGACGGGATGATCTACGTGTCCCAGAAGCACGAGCTGACCGAGCTGCGTGACACCGACGGTGACGACGTCGCCGACGCCTCCCGCACCGTGGCGACCTGGCCGTACGGCGGCAACTTCCACGAGTTCGCGTTCGGCCTGCTGTACAAGGGCGGCAACTTCCACCTCAACCTGTCGGTCGCCATCGACCTCGGCGGCGCCACCACCAACCCGCAGCCCGCCACGAACCGCGGCACCAGCATCACGGTGAACCGCCGGACCGGGAAGATCACCTACGTCGCGGGCGGCCTGCGTACCCCGAACGGCGCCGCCTGGGGACCCGACGGCGAGGTGCTCGCGGTGGACAACCAGGGTGGCTGGCTGCCGGCGTCGAAGCTGGTGCACATCAAGCAGGACCGGTTCTTCCACCACTACACCAACCCGGCCGGGCAGTTCGACGCCAACCCGGTCACCCCGCCGGTGCTGTGGCTGCCGCAGAACGAGATCGCCAACTCGCCGAGCACCCCGGTGCTGCTGAAGAAGGGGCCGTTCAAGGGGCAGATGCTGATCGGTGACGTGACCTACGGCGGACTGCAGCGGGCATACCTGGAAGAGGTGCACGGCGAGCTGCAGGGCGCGGTGTTCCGGCACACGCAGGGCCTGGAGGCCGGTGTCAACCGCACCACGATCGGACCGGACGGCGCGATCTACGTCGGCGGGCTCGGCGCGCCGGGCAACTGGGGCCAGACCGGCAAGCTCTGGCACGGCCTGCAGAAGCTCACCCCGAACGGTGCGAACACGTTCGACATGAAGTCCGTCAAGGCCACCGCCACCGGCTTCAAGATCGAGTACACCCGCCCGCTGTCGGTGGAGACGATCCAGAACCTGGCCAGGTCGTACCAGGTCGAGCAGTGGCGCTACGTGCCGACTCCGCAGTACGGCGGCCCGAAGGTGGACGAGGAGAAGCTGACCGTCACCGGGGTCAAGGCCACCGAGGACCGTAGGACCGTCACGCTCACCGTCGCCGGGCTGCAGGCGGGCCACGTCGTGCACCTGCGCTCGCCCCGCCCGTTCAAGGCCGCGAACGGCGAACAGCTCTGGAGCACCGAGGCCTGGTACACGCTCAACGCGATCCCGGGCGCACAGCCGGACCAGGTGTTCTACGAGCTGGAGCAGGGCCGGCGCCAGGGCAGCGCCGGAGACGGCACCGACCACCCCGGATACTCCGGTGCCGCCTTCGTGGACAGCTTCGGCACGGCCGGCGCGTCCGTCACCACGCACGTCAACGTCAAGCGCAAGGGCACCTACGACGTCGGGCTGCGCTACTCCAACGGCCCCAACCCGTTCCGCGGGACCAAGACCGTCAGCGTGTACGTCAACGGGGTCAGGACCGGCCAGGCCGTGCTGCCCAGCACGGACAACTGGAACGACTGGGCCACCGAGACACAGCGGGTGGAGCTGCGCCGGGGCGACAACACGGTCGAGTACCGGGTCGACCCCACCGACACCGGCCACGTCAACCTGGACCTGATCACGGTGCGCCCACCCGGCGAGCGGATCACCCTGTACGACGGCGGCGACCTGTCCGAGTGGCAGCACACCGACGGCCGTGGCCCGGGCTGGCCGCGGGTACCGGGCGACGCGATCGAGGTCTGCTGCGGCGACCTGCGCACCAAGCAGGCGTTCCGGGACTACAAGCTGCACGTGGAGTTCAAGGTTCCGCAGCTCCCGGCGGACGTCACCGGGCAGGACCGCGGCAACAGCGGCGTGTACCAGCAGGAGCGGTACGAGGTGCAGGTGCTGGACTCGTTCGGTGACACCACGCCGGCCACCAACGAGGCGGCGGCGATCTACCAGCAGAAGGCGCCGGACGTGAACGCCGCCACCGCGCCGGAGACCTGGCAGACGTACGACATCGATTTCCGGGCGGCCCGGTACGACGCGGCCGGCACGAAGACCGCGAACGCCCGGATCACGGTGAAGTGGAACGGCGTCGTCGTGCACAACGACGTCGAACTGACCGGCCCGACCGGCGGCAGCATCCCGGAGGGACCGTCGACCGGCTCGATCCGCCTGCAGGACCACGGAAACAAGGTCCAGTACCGCAACATCTGGATCGAACCGGCCGCCTGACGAACCGGCACACCCCGCGGGCCCCGGTGCCCGCGGGGTGTCCGGTCGTTCACCGGGACAACGCCTCGGTGGGCGCCAGCCGGGCGGCCCGGACCGCCGGGTACAGGCCGGCCACCGCACCCACCAGCACCGTGGCGGCCACCCCACCGGCCAGCGCCCACACCGGCATCGCCACCGGCCACGACCGCCACCACGACCAGACCGCGGTGACCGCCGTGGCCACCGCCGCGCCGGCCACCCCGCCGAGCCCGGCCAGCAGCAGCGACTCGGCCAGGAACTGCTGGCAGATCTGTCCGCCGGTGGCGCCCAGCGCGCGCCGCAACCCGATCTCGGCGCGGCGTTCCAGCACCGACACCACCATGGTGTTCGCCACCCCGACGCCGCCGACCAGCAGCGCCACCGCGCCGAGGCCGAGCAGCAGGCCGTTCAGCGCGGCGTCCCCGGCCCGGGCCGCGGCGAGCGCCTCGGACGGGCGGGACACCTGCACCTCGTTCGGGGCGGCCGGGTTCACGGTGGCCGCCAGCACCCGCCGGACGTCCTCGACCGCCGACTCCACCGACCGGGTGTAGACCGTGGTGGGCGCGCCGTCGAAGGCCAGCAGCTTCGCCGCGGCGGTCCACCCGACCAGCGCCGCGGCGTCCAGTTCCGGGGCCAGCGGCACCGGCGCCAGGATGCCGACGACCGCGAACCACTTCCCGCCCAGCCACACCCGCGGGCCGGGCGCGCGGACCCCGAGCCGCTCCGCGGCGGTGGCGCCGAGGACGACGGCGGGACCGTCGGCCACCACGTCACCGAGCCACCGGCCTCTGGCCAGCCCGGCCCGGACCGTGGCGGGCAGGTCGAGGCGGGCGGCGAGCACGGCGATGCTGCCGCTCTCCGCGGCCGGGATGCGGTCGGTGCGGTACACCTTCGCGTCCAGCCGCCCGGTGGCGCTGACCGACCGGATCGGGCCGATCCGGCGGACCATCGTGAGGGACTCCGCGGGCAGCGACGCGTCCTCGCCGCGGAGCGTCTGTCCGGGGCCGGCGATGAGCAGGTTCGTGCCCAGGCCGGCCAGCGCCCGGTCCAGTTCGGCCCGGCTGGACGCGGAGATGCCGACCACCGCCAGCATCGCCGCGATGCCGATCGCGATGCCCGCGGCGGACAGCACCATCCGCAGCGGCCGGGACCGCAGCCCGGCCGCGCCGAGCCGCAGCACGTCGGCGGCCGCCAGGCGGGCCGGGCGCAGCCGGGTCACGAGGCCACCAGCCGTCCGTCGCGCAGGTACACCCGGCGGGGGAGGGCCGCCGCGATGTCCCGGTCGTGGGTGATCACCACGACCGTGGTGCCGGCCGCGTGCAGACCGCGCAACAGGTCCATCACCACCGTGCCGGCCGCGGTGTCCAGGTTGCCGGTGGGTTCGTCGGCGAGCAGCAGCGGCGGGTCCGCCACCACGGCCCGGGCGATCGCCACCCGCTGCCGTTCGCCGCCGGACATCTCGTGCGGCCGGTGGTGCGCCCGATGGTCCAGACCGACGCGCTCCAGCGCCCGCGCCGCGCGCCGGCGGCGCTCCCGCCGCCGCACCCCGGCGTACAGCAGGCCGTCCGCGACGTTGTCCAGCGCGGAGACCCCGGCGGCCAGGTGGAACTGCTGGAAGACGAAGCCGACGGTACGGGCCCGCAGCGCCGACAGCGCCCGGTCCGGCAGGGCGGCCACGTCGTACCCGTCGATGTGCACGCTTCCGGCGGACGGCCGGTCCAGCGCGCCCAGCAGGTGCAGCATCGTCGACTTGCCCGAACCGGACGGCCCGACCACGCCGACCAGTTCGCCGGCGCCCACGGTCAGCGACACGTCGGCGAGCGCGGTGACACCGCCCGGATAGTGCTTGCGGACGTCCGCCATCCGGATCACGCCGCCATCCCCACGGTCATCCCGTCGGTGAGCCCGGCGCCGCTGACCTCGGCCCGGCCGTCGGCGAACAGGCCGACGTCCACCGGCAGGTAGCGGCTGCCGGCCGGGTCGACCACCTCCAGGCCGTACCCGCCCTCGGCGAGCGCGAGCAGCGCCGCGACCGGCACGGTCAGCACGTCCTTGCGCTCCTCCCCGGTGTACGTGACCTCGACCGGCGCCTCCCGCAACCGGCCCAGTGCGTCCCGGTCGGTGAGCCGGACGGTCACCGGCAGGGTCGGCGTGTCACCGTCCTTGGGCGTCGCCTTCGTACCCACGTGGGTGACCTTGCCGGGGGTCTGCCTGCCGTCCGGCAGCGTCACGGTCACCGGTACCCCCGGGTCGGCCCACCCGGCGGCGTCCGCCTCCGCCTGCACCGTCACCACCGGCGTCGCCCCGGTGTACGACAGCACGTCGCCGGTGGCCGGGCCGCCGAGCCGGCCGGTGTGCCCGGCCACCCGGATCGCGCCGGTGGCCACCACCACCGACTCCGGGGTCACCGCGCCGGTCTCCGGCAGCCCGAGCTTCTCCTGCCAGCGGCGTACCGCGGCGGCGGTCCGATAGGTGTACTCGTCGTCGACGGTGAACTCGTCGTACCCGAGTTCCCGCAGGTTGCGTTCCAGCTGGGCGACGTCCGGGCCGTCGGTGCCCGGGACCAGCGACCGGTACATCGGCAGGATCCCGTACAGCAGCACCACCGGCCGGTTGTCGGCGCGCAGCAGCGTGCCGCCGCGGTCCACGGCGGCGCCCACCTTGGGCAGCCAGGTGAGCGTGCCCGCCGCCCGGGAGGCGAGCGGGACCGCGGTGCCGTAGCCGAGTTCCGCGTCCACCGTGGTCCGGCTCGCCAGCGTCTGCCGGGTGACCGTGGTGGTGGCGGCCGGCCGGTCGGCGCCGGGCGCGCCCGGCGGCCGGTCCCGCAGAAGCAGCACCACGCCGCCGCTCCCGGCCAGGACGAGGACCGCGGCGACGGCGATCACGAGCCGGCGGGTGCGGCGACTCACCGGCTGCCCCCGGTAGTGCCACCCCGGATGGCCGGCAGCCGGTCCGGCCCGACGCTTGCGCACTTCTCCATCGCCTCGCCGAGGTTCTTGTGGTCGGGCATCGCGGCGAAGTGGCCGCTGGCCGGATCGGGATCCGGGAAGTCCGGTACGCCGTTCTCCCGCACGCACTTCGCCATGGCTCGCATCTTGGTGACGTCCTCGGGCGACATCTTCGGCGGCTCTCCGCCGTTCGGCAGCAGCTCGCGGCACTTCTCCGCGGCGGCCTCCATCTTCTTGACCTCCGGCGAACCGGGCTTGTCGGCGTCCCCCGCCCGCAGCGCGATCCCGCCGCTCGCGTCCGGATCCGGTATGTCGACCCCCTCCGCGCGCATGCACTGCGCGAACTTGCGCATCTGCGCCGCGTCGTCCGCCGGCGCCGCCGGCGCCGAACTGGCCGCGCCCTTCCCGGCCGAGGCCACCGGGGGCGCCTTCTCGTCCGCGCCCGCGCACCCGCCCAGGGCGGCGACGACCAGCAGCGGTACGGCGAGCAACCGGATCATGTGTCCGTGCGTCATCACGGCTCCCTTCATGTCGGCGCACAGCCCACCGCACCGCCCATAAGACGGCCGTCAGCGCGAACGCTTACCGCGGCTTTATCGTCCGGTCCGCACCATGGACCGATGCGGGTACTGGTGGCGGAGGACGAGGTCGTGATGGCGGACGCGATAGCCGAGGGGCTGCGGCTGCAGTCGCTGGCCGTCGACACGGTCTACGACGGCGACGCCGCGCTGCAGCGCCTGGCCGTGCACAGCTACGACGTGCTGGTCCTGGACCGCGACCTGCCGGGGGTGCACGGCGACGAGGTGTGCCGGTCGGTGGTGGCGTCCGGCGGCGCGGTCCGGGTGCTGATGCTCACCGCCGCGTCCGAGGTGACCGACCGGGTGCACGGCCTGGCGCTCGGTGCCGACGACTACCTGCCCAAGCCGTTCGCGTTCAGTGAACTGGTGGCCCGGGTGCGGGCGCTCGGCCGGCGGGCCCGGCCGGCCGCGCCCCCGGTCCTGGAACGCGCCGGGGTCCGGCTGGACACCACCCGCCGGGAGGTACGCCGCGACGGCCACCACGTGGCGGTGTCCCGCAAGGAGTTCGCCGTGCTGGAGGAGCTGCTGCGGGCCGACGGAGCGGTGGTGAGCACCGAACAGTTGCTGGAACGGGCCTGGGACGAGCACACCGACCCGTTCACCAACGTGGTCCGGGTGACGATGATGACGCTGCGCCGCAAGCTCGGCGCCCCGCAGGTGATCGACACGGTGACCGGAGTGGGGTACCAGATCCCGTGACACCGCACCGCTGGACCGTCCGGGCCCGCCTGACCGCCATCTACGGCGGCCTGTTCCTGCTCGCCGGGGCGGCGCTGCTCGCCATCACCTACCTGCTGTTGTCCCAGGCCCTGAACAACCAGGGCATCGACCAGACCCGGGTGTACGCCCTACCCGGCGTGGCTCCCGCCGGCGCCGAGACGATCGAGGTTCCGACCCGGCCCGCGGAGGAACTCGCGTCGGTGGTGCCGCCCACCGGACTGACCGACGATCAGCGCCTGGACATCGAGAGCCGGTGGGTCCTCGCCCAGGACCTGCAGCGCGACTTCCGCCAGGCGACCCTGTCCTCGCTGCTGCGGCAGGGGTCGATCGCGCTGGCCGGGGTGGCCCTGGTCGGCATCTGCCTGGGCTGGGTGACGGCCGGGCGGACGCTGCGCCCGATCCAGCAGATCACCGAGACCGCGCAGCGGGTCGCCGACCGCAACCTGCACGAACGGATCGGGCTCACCGGTCCGCGCGACGAGCTGCGCCGGCTGGCCGACACGTTCGACGACATGCTGGCCCGGCTGGACGCCGCGTTCGACTCGCAGCGCCGGTTCGTGGCCAACGCCTCGCACGAGCTGCGCACCCCGCTGGCCATCAACCGGACCCTGATCGAGGTCGCGCTGAGCCGGCCGGACCCGCCCGCCGAGGTGCGCCAGCTGGGCGAGACCATGCTGGCGGTGAACGCCCGGCACGAGAAGCTGATCGACGGCCTGCTCCTGCTGGCGCGTACCGAGCAGGAACTGACCGACCCGGTCCCGGTCGACCTGACCCAGATCACCGACCGGTTGACCGCCGCCGCCCGTTCCGAGGCAACGGCCGCCGGCGTCACGCTCACCGTGACCACCGAGCCGGTGGCGACCACCGGCGACCCGGTGCTGCTGGAACGCCTGGTGCAGAACCTGCTGCGGAACGCGATCGCCTACAACGTCGCCGGAGGCCGGGTCGACGTCGCCTGCCTGGCGGGCCGGCTGACCGTCACCAACACCGGGCCGGAGATCGCCGGGTACGAGATCCCGCGGCTGTTCGAACCGTTCCAGCGACTCACCGACCGGGTCGGTTCGGCGCACGGCACCGGGCTGGGGCTGTCGATCGTGCGCTCGGTGGCGCGGGCGCACGGCGCCGAGGTGAGCGCCGCGCCCGGGCCGGAGGGCGGGCTCACGGTGACGGTGACCTTCCCGCCGGACGCCGGGCCGTCACGGCGCTGACCGGCGCGCACCGCGGTCCGTCCTGGGCCTCGGCGGTGAGCACACTGACATGGGCGGTGTCGCCGGGCCACCTGCGGTAGCCGGCGGCCGCAACCACGTCCGGCCCGGCACGCACCACGAACGCCGGTGAGGTGATCTCGGCCAGGCCTGACTCGTCGGCGTCGTCAGCCGACACCCGCGCCAGGAGCCCTTCCACCTCGTTCCCGTCCGCCGGGGCCAACTCCACGAGGCCGGAGGCGACCGGGCGGAAACCCGCCGCGTCGCAGTACGCCAACGTCGCAGGTCCCAGAGCCGGCCGGGCACAGCAACGACCGGGGAGAGACGGCCACCTCGATTGCCGAGTCCGCGAAGCCGACCTGCGCTCCGGCCAGCTCGATCCAAGGCCTCCGAGCGCGGTCCACCAGGCGGTCATCGATCACGGCCGAATCATGGCAAGCGACCGACGCGGCACGCCACCGAGAAACCGCGACCGGATGCGACCCGGGCGGGGCGCTACTTCACCTCGCGGAGGCGGCCCGTCTCGACCTCGTACACGAAGCCGCGCACCGAGTCCTTCACCGGGATGAACGGGTCGGCGAGGATGCGCCGGACCGACTGCCGCACGTCCGCGTCGAGGTCGGGGAACGCCTCCGCGGCCCAGGCCGGCTTCACGCCCACCTCGGCCTCGATCGCCGCCTTGAACTCGTCGTCGGTGAAGGTGAGCATGCCGCAGCCGGTGTGGTGGATGAGGATGATCTCGGTGGTGCCGAGCAGCCGCTGGCTGATCGCCAGGCTGCGCAGCTGGTCGGCGGTGATCACGCCGCCGGCGTTGCGGATCACGTGTGCGTCGCCCTCGGCGAGGCCGAGCAGGCCGTACGGGTTGAGCCGGGCGTCCATGCAGGCGACCACGGCGACGTGCCGGGCGGGCGGGAGTGGCAGGTCGCCCTTGTCGAAGTCGGCGGCGTAGCGCTCGGCGTTGGCGAGCAGCTCATCGGTGACGCTCATGGTGCCTCGCTCCTTCGGTTCAGTAGCCGGGAACACAGTTGCAATATACCTAGTAAGGCGATAGGAAATACAGGTGTTGCCGGCCTGGGTGGTGGCTCCTGACCCGAGCCCCGGCCGCTGATGTCGTCGTCCCGTACCGCCGATCTCGTCGCCCGACCGGTGACGGGCCGGCGCGCGCCCTCCTGGAGCCAGACTTGTCCACCTCGGTAACCACCGCGACGGCACCGCCCGCCGCCGAACCGTCGATCGGCGGGCCGCCGGCGGGCCGCCGGGCGCCCGCGCCGCGCGGCGGACGACGGCGCCGGATCCTGTTGCGCCTGCTCGCCCTGGCGGTCCTGTACGCCCTGTGGGAGGTGGCCGCCCGGGTCACCCGCAACCCCACGTTCATCCCGCCCCCGTCCGCGGTGTGGCACCAGCTCGTCGAGACGTCCAGCACGCACGACGGCCGCCGCGGCTACAGCGGCCACCTGCTGATCGAGCACCTCGGCGTGAGCCTGCGCCGGATCCTGGTCGGTTCCGCGATCGGGATCGGCGCCGGCCTGGTGCTCGGGGTGGTGATGGGCTCGGTCGCCTGGATCCGGGTGGTCGTCGAGCCGGTCGTCACGTTCATCCGGGCGCTGCCGCCGCTGGCGTACTTCAGCCTGTTCATCATCTGGTTCGGCATCGACGAGACGCCGAAGATCTGGCTGCTGTCGATCGCCGCCATGCCGCCGGTCGCGGTGGCCGCCGCGGCAGCCGTCTACTCCGCGCCGACCGCGCTGGTCGAGGCCGCCCGGGCACTGGGCGCCGGCCGCCGGCAGGTGATCCGGGACGTGGTGCTGCCCAGTGCGCTGCCGGAGATCTTCACCGGCATCCGGCTCGCCGTCGGGGTGGCGTACTCGTCGGTGGTCGCCGCCGAGACCATCAACGGCGTGCCGGGCATCGGCGGCATGATCCGCGACGCCCAGCGCTACTCGCAGACCGACGTCGTCGTGCTCGGCCTGTTCGCCATCGGCCTCTCCGGCCTGCTCATCGACGCCCTGCTGCGGACGGCCGAGAACCGGCTGATCCCGTGGCGGGGCCGTGCCTAGACAAGGAATCCCGTGCGAAAGTCTCTTACCCTGCTCCTCGCCGGACTGCTCGCCGCCACCACCGCGGCCTGCGGGAACGGTGCCGCCAGCGGTGCCGACCCGGCCGACCGCAAGTCCATCCGGCTGGCCTACCAGGCCTTCCCGAGCGGCGACCTGATCGTCAAGAACCAGGGTCTGCTGGAGAAGGCGCTGCCGGACTACGAGATCACCTGGACCAAGTTCGACTCCGGCGCCAGCATCAACACCGCGTTCGTGGCCGGCAGCGTGGACATCGCCGCGATCGGGTCCAGCCCGGTCGCCCGCGGGCTGTCCGCTCCGCTGAACATTCCGTACCAGGTCGCCTTCGTGCTGGACGTGGCCGGGGACAACGAGGCGCTGGTGGCCCGCAACGGATCCGGCGTCACCGACGTCGCCGGCCTGCGCGGCAAGAAGGTGGCCACGCCGTTCGCCTCGACCGCGCACTACAGCCTGCTCGCCGCGCTGAACCGGGCCGGCGTCAAGGAATCCGAACTGACCATTGTGGACCTGGAGCCGCAGGACATCCTGGCCGCGTGGACCCGCGGCGACCTGGACGCCGCGTACTCCTGGCTGCCCTCGCTGGACGAGCTGAAGAAGACCGGCAAGGTGCTGGTCACCAGCCGGGAACTCGCCACCGCCGGCAAACCGACACTGGACCTGGGCGTGGTGTCCACCGCGTTCATCCAGGCCCACCCGGAGGCGGTGGACGCCTGGCGCAAGGTGGAGGCGCAGGCGCTCGACCTGATCGCCACGGACCCGGCCGCCGCCGCCGAGGCGGTCGGCAAGGAACTGAACCTGAGCACCGCCGAGGCGCAGAAGCAGCTCAGCCAGGGCGTGTTCCTCAAGCCCGCGGACCTCTCCTCCGACGAGTGGCTGGGCACCGAGGCGAAGGTCGGCAAGCTGGCCGACAACCTGCTCAGTGCGGCCCAGTTCCTGAAGGACCAGCAGAAGATCGACGCGGTACCGGACCTGGCCACCGTGCAGAAGGCGGTCTACGTGAAGGGCCTGCCGGATGTCCTCGCCTGACGCGATCACGCTGACCGGCGTCGAGCACGCGTACGGCGACGTCACCGCGGTGGGGCCGATCGACCTCACCGTCCCGGAGGGCGAGTTCCTGGTGCTGGTCGGCGCGTCCGGCTGCGGCAAGAGCACGCTGCTGCGGCTGATCGCCGGGTTCGAGCAGCCGACCACCGGCACCGTGCGTACCGGAGACACGGCGCCGGTACCCGGGCGCGGTGCCGGCATGGTGTTCCAGCAGCCCCGGCTGCTGCCCTGGAAGACCGTCGGCGGCAACGTCGAGCTGGGCCTCGGCTACGCCGGCGTGGCCGACCGGCGGGAGCGGGTGGAGGAACTGCTCGCCGGCGTCGGGCTGCCGGGCGTGTCGAAGCGGCGCACCTGGCAGATCTCCGGCGGCCAGCAGCAGCGGGTCGCCATCGCCCGGGCCCTCGCGGTGGACAACCCGCTGCTGCTGCTCGACGAACCGTTCGCGGCGCTGGACGCGCTCACCCGGGAACGGCTGCAGGAGGACCTGCGCCGGGTCAGCGCGGCCACCGGCCGTACCTCCGTCTTCGTCACCCACAGCGTCGACGAGGCCGTGTTCCTGGGCAGCCGGGTGGTGGTGCTCACCGCCCGGCCCGGCCGGATCGCCCTCGATCTGCGGATCGACCTGCCGCGCAGCGGCATCACCCCGGACGAACTGCGCGGCCGGCCGGAGTACGCCGCGCTGCGCTCGGAGATCGGCCACGCCGTCCGCGCGGCCGCCCACCTGGAAGGGAGCCCCACATGACCGCCGCACTCGTCCGGCTGGAGCTGGAACCGCTCGGCCCGCACTTCGGCGCCGTGGTGCACGGCCTGGACCTGGCCGCCGCCTCCGACGACGACCTGGTGGCGCTGCGGGCCGCGCTGGTCGACCGCAAGGTGCTGTTCGTGCGCGACCAGCGCCTGGACGACGACGGCCAGGTGGAGCTGGGCCGGCGCCTCGGCGAACTGACCGCCTCGCACCCGGTGGTGGGCGGCGTCGACGAGGCCCACCCCGAGGTGTACGCGCTGGACAGCGCGGACAACGGCTTCGCCGACGTGTGGCACACCGACGTGACGTTCATGAAGCGCCCGCCGCTCGGCTCGATCCTGCGCGCGGTGACCCTGCCGCCGACCGGTGGCGACACCAACTGGGCGGACGCGCAACTCGCCTACGACTCGCTCGCGCCCGGGGTGCAGCGGCTGGTGGACGGACTGACCGCGGTGCACGACGGCACCCGCGAGTTCGGCTACTACCTGGCCCAGCGGCGCGGCGGCAAGGGCAACGTCTGGGACGGCGAGACGGTCACCCGGCTGGATCCGGTGGAGCATCCGGTGATCCGGGTGCATCCGGAGACCGGGCGCAAGGGCATCTTCGTCAACCCGGGTTTCACCTCGCACATCGTGGGCGTGTCCGAGTTCGAGAGCCGGGCCCTCCTCGACCTGCTCTACGCCCACCTGACCAAGCCGGAGCACATCGTCCGGCACCGCTGGCGGGCCGGCGACGTGGCGCTCTGGGACAACCGCAGCACCGCGCACTACGCGAACCGCGACTACGGCACCGAGCGGCGCGTCATGCACCGCATCACGTTACGCGGCGACGTACCGCGAGGCCCGCAACCGGTCCGATGAGCCTCCGGCTCGCCGTCGCGCTCGACCGGCACGGCTGGCATCCGGCCGCGCCGGGCGACGCCGCGGCGGCCTTCACCGCCGCGCATTGGTCCGGCCCGGTCCGTGCGGCGGACGCCGCCGGGCTGGACTTCGTCACCGTCGAGGACACGTTCGGGCCGCCGGAGACCGGCCCGGCACGTCCGGACGCGGTACTGGTCGCGGCCCGGCTGGCGCCGCTCACCCGGCACGTCGGGTTGGTGCCGGTCGCCACCACCACGCACACCGAGCCGTTCCACCTGTCCACCGCGCTGGCCACCCTGGACTACCTCACCGGCGGACGGGCCGGCTGGCAGGTCCGGGTGTCCGGCCGGCCGGAGGAGGCGGCGCTGCTGGGTCGGCGTGCGCCGTTGCCGGCGTCCGAGCTGCTCGCCGAGGCGGCGGACGCGGTCGAGGTGGTCCGTCGGCTCTGGGACAGCTGGCAGGACGACGCGGTGATCCGGGACGTGGCGACCGGCCGGTACCTCGACCGGGACCGCGTGCACTACGTGGACTTCGCCGGCCGGTACTTCAGCGTCAAGGGCCCGTCGATCGTGCCGCGCCCGCCGCAGGGCCAGCCGGTGGTGACCGCGCTGGCGCACACCCCGTCGGTGTACGAGTTCGCCGCCCGCACCGCCGACGTGGTGTTCGTGACGCCGGCCGAGGGCACGGTGGCCGAGGTGGTCGGCGCGGTGCGCGCGGCCGAGGCGGCGGCCGGCCGCACCGGATCGCCGCTGCGGATCTTCGCGGACCTGGTGGTGTCGGACCGGCCGGACCTCGGGCCGCTCGACTCGGACGCCACGGTGGTCATCGGACCGCCGGAGGAACTGGCCGATCTGCTGGAGCGCTGGCGGGGCCGGGGGATCGAGGGCTTCCGCCTGCGCCCGGCCGCGTTGCCCGGTGACCTGGAGGCGATCACCCGGCGGTTGGTGCCGATGCTGCGGGCGCGTGGGCTGTTCGCACCGCGTGCCGGGCGCCTGCGGGACCGGCTCGGACTGCCGCCGGCCCGGAACCGGTACGCGGAGGGAGCCGTCGTTGCCTAAGCAGGTCATCCTCGGAGCGCACTTCCCGGGCGTGAACAACACCACCGTGTGGAGCGATCCGCGGGCCGGCAGCCAGATCGAGTTCGCGTCGTTCGCGCACCTGGCCCGCACCGCGGAACGGGGGCGGTTCGACTTCTTCTTCCTCGCCGAGGGACTCCGGCTGCGGGAGCAACGCGGGCTGATCCACGACCTCGACGTGGTCGGGCGCCCGGACACCCTCACCGTGCTCGCCGGACTGGCCGCGGTCACCGAGCGGCTCGGCCTGGCCGGCACGCTGAACGCGACGTTCCACGAACCGTACGAGCTCGCCCGGCAACTGGCCACGCTGGACCACCTGTCCGGCGGCCGGGCGGCGTGGAACGTGGTGACCTCGTCCGGGGCGTTCTTCGGGGCGAACTTCCGTCGCGGCGGTTTCCTCGAGCACCGCCTGCGGTACGAGCGGGCCGGCGAGTTCATCCGTACCGCCAAGCGGTTGTGGGACACCGACGGTGGCGACTTCGCGGTCCGCGGCGCGCAGTTCGACATCGCCGGCCGGTTCGGCGTGCCGCGCAGCCCGCAGGGGCACCCGGTGATCTTCCAGGCCGGCGACTCCGAGGGCGGCCGGGAGCTGGCCGCCGCCGAGGCCGACGCGGTCTTCTCCCGGCACCACGAGATCGAGGACGCGCGGGCGTTCTACCGCGACGTCAAGGGCCGCCTGCGCCGGTACGGCCGGAACCCGGACGACCTCAAGATCATCCCGGGGGTTTCGTTCGTGCTCGGCGACTCGGACGCCGACGCCCGGGAGAAGGCGCACCACATCCGCCGCCAGCAGGTCAGCCCGCAGACCGCGATCCTGCTGCTGGAGCAGGTGTGGAACCGGGACCTGTCCGGCTACGACCCGGACGGTCCGCTGCCCGCCGTCGACCCGGACGTCTCGGACCACACCGTCGTGCAGGGCCGGGCCGGCCAGTACCCGGACCGGCTGGCCACCGCGCGGGAGTGGCGCGAGCGGGCCGAGCAGAAGAACCTGAGCATCCGCGAGCTCGTCATCGAGACCACCGGCCGGCAGTCGTTCGTCGGCACCCCGCAGAGCGTCGCCGCCGAACTCGACCGGTACGTGCAGACCGGCGCCTGCGACGGTTTCATCCTGGTACCGCACCTCACGCCCACCGGGCTGGACGAGTTCGTCGACACCGTCGTGCCGCTGCTCCAGGAACGCGGCGTCCTCCGCTCCGAGTACCGGACCACCACGTTGCGCGGACACCTGGGAGTGAGTTAGCCATGGCCGTACCCCTGTCTGTTCTGGACCTCGCGCCGCTGGTGTCCGGCAGCGACCTCACCGACGCCCTGCGGCGCAGCGTCGACCTCGCGCAACAGGCCGAGCAGTTCGGGTACGAGCGGTACTGGGTGGCCGAACACCACTTCACGCCGGGCGTGGCCAGCTCACAGCCGGCCCTGCTGCTCGGCCAGCTCGCCGCGCACACCCGCCGGATCCGGCTCGGTTCCGGTGCGGTGCAGACCGGCCACCAGACCGCCCTGTCCATCGTGGAGCAGTTCGGCCTGCTCGACGCGCTCTACCCCGGCCGGTTCGACCTCGGGCTGGGCCGGTCCGGGCAGCGGCGCCGGGAGGCGTTGCAGGAAGGTACGCCGCCGCCGGAGCCGGGATGCGAACACACCGTGGACGGCCTGCTGATCCCGGCGCCGTTCTCGTTCGCGCCGCTGCTGACGTCCCGCCGGTCGGCGCTCTTCGCCCGGCTGCTGCACCAGCCGGGCGCGGAGCCCGCCGACTTCGCCGACGTGCTGAACGAGATCCAGGCCCTGCTCGCCGGTCCGGTCATGGACGAGGACGGCAACGAGGCGCTGGCCGTGCCGGGGGAGGGCGCGGACCTGCAGATCTGGATCCTGGGCAGCAGCGCCGGGCAGAGTGCCCGGGTGGCCGGGGAGCGTGGGCTGCCGTTCGCGGCGAACTACCACGTCGCCCCCGCCCGGGTGCTGGAGGCGGTCGAGGCGTACCGCCGGGCCTTCCGCCCGTCGGACACGCTCACCCGGCCGCGGGTGATGGTGTCCGCCGACGTCGTGGTCGCCGACGACGACGAGACGGCCCGGCGTCTGGCGGCGCCGTACGGCCTGTGGGTGCGCAGCATCCGGACCGGCGCGGGGGCGATCCCGTTCCCCACCGAGGCGGAGGCGCTCGCCCACCGGTGGACCGAGGCGGAACGCGCGCTCGTCGCCGACCGGATCGCCACCCAGTTCGTCGGCTCGCCGCACCGGGTGGCCGAGCGGCTGCGCACGCTGCAACGGGTCACCGGCGCGGACGAACTGCTGATCACCACGATCACCCACGGGCACGCCGACCGGGTCCGGTCGTTCGAACTGCTCGCCAAGGCGTGGTCCGGCTGACCCCGCTCAGCGGTCGGCCGGCGTCGTCCAGTCCGGGATCCGCGCACCCGAGCGGGCGAACGCGCCGAAGTCGGTGGTCGACCGGAACGCCGGCAGCGCGTACAGGTCCCGCGCGTACCGCCACAGGTGCGGAAAGACATGCAGACCCGGATTCACCGTACGGGCGGCGTTGACCCCGACGTCGTAACGCACCAGGCGGACCCACAGCCGCACGTCGGCCAGGGTCAGCGCGTCGCCCAGCAGGTACCGTGACCGCGCCAGCCGGCCGTCGAGCAACTCGAACGCCTCCAGCAGCGCCGGGTGGTCGGTGCTCTGGTTCACCGCCGGCCCGATCCAGCCGTCCAACTCCTCGATCCGCTCCCGCAACGGCTCCGGGTACAGGTCCACCACCGGCCGGGCCAGGTGCCGGAACCGGCTGGCCAGGTCGACCTCGATGCCCGGGGCGTCGTTGCTCACCAACCGGGAGTGGAACCGGTCCCACAACGCCGGTACCGCCACGTGGCCGTCGAAGTCCTCCTCGGTCGCCTCGTACGCCTCCCGCAGCAGGGTGAACCCGTTCACCGGATCCGGCCCGGTCGCCGCCCGGAACGCCCAGCCGCGGCCGTCCCGCTCGCCGTCGACGTACGACATGGTCACCAGGTCCTGCAGTCCGGCCAGTTCGCGGGTGATGGCGACGCGGTGCGACCAGGCACAGAACCGGCCGCCGTAGACGTGGTAGCGGAACGGCCGGGCGGTGAACGCGCCGTCCTCGGTGAGCCGGCCGGTGAACCGCACCAGCGGGGGTCGTCCCGGGTGGTATTCGCCGTGGACGGCGACGTCGACGGGAGAGGCGAGCCGGGTGGCGGGGGACAGGCGCAGCATGGTGATCCTCCCTAGAGCGCGACCAGACAGGAGAGCAGGCGGTCGACGTGCTCGGGCCGGGTGCCGATCCCGACGCTGGCGCGCACGGCCGAACCGGGCGGTGTCGCGGCGGGGTCCAGCCGGGCGGTGGCCTCGCGGAGCAGGCGGCGGGTGAGCGGGTGTGCGCAGAACAGGCCGACCCGTACCCCGATGCCGTGGTCCCGGCCGAGTGCGGTGCCGAGCCGGTCCGGGTCGGTACCGAGGACCGCGAACGAGACGATACCGACCCGATCGGCGTCCGCGCCGAACAACCGCAGTTCCGTCACATGCGGAAGCGCGGCGAGGCCCCGCCGGAGCCGGTCCACCAGGTGGTGCTCGGCGGTCAGGTCGGCGCCGCGCAGCGCGCGGCAGGCGGCGGCCAGGGCGACCGCACCGAGCAGGTTCGGGGTGCCCGCCTCGTGCCGCGCCGGCCCGGTGTGCCACCGCACGTCGAAGCCGGCCGACACGGCGGCCGTGGCCCCGCCGCCGGCCAGGTACGGCGGCGCGGCGTCCAGCCAGTCCGCCCGGCCGGCCAGCACGCCGGCGCCGAACGGTGCGTACAGCTTGTGCCCGGACAGCGCCACGTAGTCCGCGCCCAGCGCGGCCATGGCGGCGGGCGCGTGCGGCGCCAGCTGGGCCGCGTCCACCGCGATCCGGGCGCCGTGCCGGTGCGCGACCCGGGCCAGCTCGGCCACCGGCCACACCTCGCCGGTCACGTTGCTCGCCGCGGTGACCGCCACCAGCACCGGGCCGGTGAGCCCGGCCAGCACGGCGTCGAGGGCGTCGACCGCCGCCCGCGGCGAGCGCGGCGCGCCGATCCGCAGCGGCGCCCGCCAGGGGAGCAGGTTGGCGTGGTGCTCGGCGTCGAACGTGACCACCGTGGTGCCGGCCGGCAGCACGTGAGCCAGCAGGTTCAGCGCGTCGGTGGTGTTGCGGGTGAAGACCACGCTGTCGTGTTCGTCGCAGCCGAGGAACTCCGCGACCGTCTCGCGGGCCTGCTCGTACTCCCGGGTGCACCGTTCGGAGAGCGCGCCGGCGCCGCGGTGCACACTGCCGTACCAGGGCAGCAGGTCGGCCACCGCGTCCGCGACCAGGTCCAGGCAGGGCGCGGTGGCGGCCACGTCGAGGTGGGCGAACTCGACGCTGCGGCCGTCGGGAAGCTTCACCTCGCCCGGACTGCGGACGGTCAGACGGGCCGAGGTCGGCAAGGATGTCACGGCGGCTCCCGGTGATCGCGTTGAGTTAACCCTACCTAACCCATATGATTTACGGATAGCCTGAGACATGGACTTCTCGATCACCGTGACCGTGGTGGAAACGTCCTCCCTGGGCGACCGCACCTACCTGCTGGACGACGGCACCGCCGCGGTCGTCGTCGACCCGCAACGCGACATCGACCGCGTCCTCGCGGCGGCCGGCCGCCGCAACGTCCGCATCACCCACGTCGCCGAGACCCACTTGCACAACGACTACGTCTCCGGCGGCCTCGCCCTGGCCCGCGTCACCGGCGCCGCGTACCTGGTGGCCGCGGCCGAACAGGTCGGCTTCGCCCGCACCCCGGTCGCCGACCGCGACGAGATCACCGTCACCCCGGCGCTGCGGCTGCGGGCCGTCGCCACCCCCGGCCACACCTTCCACCACCTCTCGTACGTGGTGCTGTCCGGCGACACCCCGATCGGCGTGTGCACCGGCGGCTCGCTGCTGTTCGGCACCACCGGACGCACCGACCTGCTTGGCGCCGGGTCCACCCGTACGCTGGCGCACCACCAGCACACCTCGGCCCGGCGCCTCGCCGACGAACTACCGGACGGCGCCGCGGTCTGGCCCACCCACGGCTTCGGCAGCCTCTGCGCGGCGTCACCCACCGACGCCGCCGCCTCGACCATCGGGTACGAACGCCGAGTGAACCCGGCACTGCGCCTGCACCCCGAGGCGTACGTCGAGCAGCTCCTCGCCGGGCTGGGCGGCTACCCGGCGTACTACGCGCACATGGGCGCCCGCAACGCCGCCGGCGCCGACCTGATCGACCTCACCGCCCCGCCCCCGGCCACCGCCGCGGACCTGCGGGACCGCCTCCGGGCCGGGCAGTGGGTGGTGGATCTGCGGTCCCGCAAGGCGTACGCGTACCGCCACCTGGCCGGCACCCTCACTCTCGGCCTGGACGGGCCACTGGCCACCTGGCTGGGCTGGCTGCTGCCGCACGGTGCGCCGGTGACCCTGCTCGGCGAGTCACCGGACCAGGTGGCGGCGGCCCAGCGGGAACTCGCCCGGATCGGCGTCGACCGTCCCGCCGCGGCCGCCACCGGCACCCCGGAGGACTGGGCCGTTGGCGACACCGGGCTGGCCACCCTGCGCGCGGCGTCCTTCGCCGACCTGGCCGCGGCGCCGCCCGGGACGGTGGTGGTCGACGTGCGCGCGGACGACGAATGGCGCGGCGGGCACCTGCGCGGGGCGATCCACCTGCCGCTGCCGGAGCTGCCGGACCGCCTGGGCGAGCTGCCCGACGCCGAGCTGTGGGTGCATTGCGCGGCCGGATACCGCGCCGCCGCGGCGGCGAGCCTGCTGCTACGCGCCGGCCACCGCGCCGTCTACATCGACGACGACTGGCCAAACGCCGCCACGGCCGGCCTCCCCACCCACCCAGACTGACCGTCGCGGTGCCACGCCGCGTCGATCTTGGACGTGTGGTGCTCGACTTGTGGTGCGATGCGGCCGTTGTCCCCACCCAAGTCCAAGATCGACACAGCCGAGGTCAGCGTGGACGGGGACGGGCGAGACGGGGGAGGCGGGACGGGGACGCCGGTGTACCAGTGGAGTGCTCCACTGGTACACCGGCGTCGCTACGGTCGGGGGCTAGCGCCCCGCGCCCACCAGCTCCGGGCGGACCGGCGGCTCGTCCGGCGGTTCCTCGACGCTCAGCCGGTCGCCCTCGACGTCGACGTTCGGCAGGATCCGGTCGAGCCAGCGCGGCAGCGCCCACGCCCGGCGTCCCAGCAGCGTCATCACCGCCGGCACGATGGTCATCCGGACCACGAACGCGTCCAGCAGGATGGCCGCGGCCAGCGCGAACCCGATCGACTTGATGAGCGCGTCCGGCGCCAGGATGAAGCCGGCGAACACGCTGATCATGATGATCGCGGCCGCGGTCACCACCCGGGCGCTGTGCGCGAAGCCCTTGATCACCGCCTCGGTCGGGGCGGCGCCGTGCACGTGTTCCTCACGCATCCGGCTGACCAGGAAGACCTCGTAGTCCATGGCCAGGCCGAAGACGATGCCGATCAGGATGACCGGCAGCAGGCTGACGATCGGCCCGGTCTGGTCCACGCCGATCAGGTCGCTCAGCCAGCCCCACTGGAACACGGCCACCACGGCACCGAACGTGGCCACCACGGACAGCAGGAACCCGAGGATCGCCTTCAACGGCACCAGCAGCGACCGGAACAGCACGGTCAGGAGCAGGAAGGCCAGAACCACGATCACACCGAGGTACGGCAGGAGCGCGCCACCCATCTTCGCGGCGATGTCGATGGTGACCGCCGTGGTGCCGGTGATCGCCAGTTCGGCTCCGGTGCGTTCGCGCAGCATGTCGTTGCCGGCCCGGATGGTGTGCACCAGGTCGGTGGTCTCCGTGCTGTCCGGGGCGGTGGCCGGCGTCACCTGCAGCATCGCGGTGTTGTTCGCGTCGTTGAAGGTGGGCGGGCTGACCGAGACCACCCCGGGCAGCGCCTTGATCGACTCGGCCGCGAGGGCCGCCGCCGCCTGGGGCTGCGCGCTGTCCGCGGCGTCCACCACGACCAGCAGCGGGCCGTTGTAGCCGGCCCCGAAGCCCTCGGTCACCAGGTCGTACGCCTTGCGCTGGGTGGTGTCCGGCGCGGCCATGTTGTCCCCGGGCAGGCCGAGTCGCAGGTCCAGCGCCGGTACCGCGATCAGCAGCAGCCCGGCGACCGCGGTCACCAGGATCAGCACCGGCCGGCGGCTGATCAGCCGGACCCAGCGCAGGCTCATGGTGGGCCGCTCGCCGTCCGCCTCGATGTCCCGGGAGCGCCGGCCGGCGCGGCCGAGGATCCGCCGGCCGGTGAACCCGAGCATCGCGGGCAGCAGGGTGAGCGCGATCAGCACCGCGACCGCCACCGCACCGGCCGCGGCCAGGCCCATCTCGGTCAGCACCGGGATGTTCACCACCGCCAGGGCGGTCAGCGCCACCAGGACGGTGAGCCCGGCGAAGGTCACCGCGGAACCGGCGGTGCCGACCGCGCGGGCGGCGGCCTCCTCGCTGCGCCGGCCCAGGGCCAGTTCGTGCCGGTACCGGGAGACGATGAACAGCGCGTAGTCGATGCTCACCGCGATGCCGAGCATCAGCGCCAGCGTCGAGGTGCTGCTGCCCAGGTCGAAGAAGCCGGAGGCGATGGTGATTCCGGTCATCGTGACGGCCACCGCGAGGATCGCGGTGAGCAACGGCAGCCCGGCCGCCACCAGCGACCCGAACGTGATGGTGAGGACCACGGCGGCGACGCCGAAGCCGATCACCTCGCTCAGTCCCTGTTCCGGTTCGGCCTCCAGAGCGTCACCGCCGGCCTCCACCCGCAGGCCGGACTCGCGGCCGGTCTCGGTGGCGTGCAGCAGTGCCTCGCGGTCCGCCTCGGCGATCTGGCCGGCCGGCACCTTGAAGGAGACCCGGGCGTACGCGATCGTGCCGGCGTCGTTGATCGTGCCGTCCAGCGGGTCGCTGACCTCGGACACCTGTGGTCCGGACTTCAGGTCGGCGACCGTACGGCTGACCGCGGCCTTGTTCTCCGGGTCGGTGAGCTTCTCGCCGTCCGGGGCGGCGAACACCACCCGGGCTTCGGCGCCGCCGGCCGAGGAGTCGCCGAAGCGCTCGGACAGCAGGTCCTGCGCCTGCTGTGCCTCGGTTCCGGGAATGGTGAAGTCGTTCGACGTCGGGCCGGACAGCGTGGCCGCGCCCACGCCGAACAACCCGAGCACGGCCAGCCAGATCGCGAGGATCAATTTGCGGCGGCGGAAGCTGAGCCGTCCGAGCCGGTACAGATACGTAGCCATCGGTCACTCCCGAGGAGCCGTTGTCAGGGACGGCTCAACGCTCGCGGAACCGGTGCCGGAAAGCGTCGTCCAGGCGCAGTCAGCCGCGTACTACAGGCACGGTATGCCCGTCCGGGGCCGGTACCACGGCCGGACGACGTCACCCGCTCGCGCCCCGGCGTAGGGTCTGCGGTAATGGATGCGATGGACGAGCAGCGGCTCGATCGGTGGAAGGCGGCAGCGGCGCGCCCGCTGCTGATCGACTTTCTGCTCGCCCTGGTGCTGGCGGCGGCGGTGTTCAAGGCCGCGCTCCCGGACTCCGCCCAGGGGCCGACCCGCTGGGACGTGGCGATCGCGCTGGTGGCGTTCGTGGCCGTGCTGGTGCGGCGCCGGCATCCGATGGTCGCGTTGGTGATCGCCACCGTCGCCACGTCCGGTGCGGTCGTGCAGAACGTGCGCAACCCGGGGCTGATCGTGGCGCTGGGCGTGATCACGTACTCGATCGCCGCGCACACCGACCGGCGCCGGGGCTGGACGTGTGCGCTGGCCACGTCGTCGGTGGTCTATCTGAGCCTGATCCTGCTGCACCGCGACGTCTGGTGGCGGCCGGACGTGCTGGGCATCTTCGCCTGGGTCTTCATGGCCGCGGCGGTCGGCGACGCGGCGCGCAGCCACCGGGCGTACGTGGCCGAGGTGGAGGAGCGGGCCCGGCGCGCCGAGCGGACCCGGGACGAGGAGGCCCGGCGCCGGGTCACCGAGGAGCGGGTACGCATCGCCCGGGAACTGCACGACGTGGTGGCGCACCACATCGCCGTGATCAACGTGCAGGCCGGCGCGGCGGCGCACGTCCTGCAGCGCCGGCCGGACCAGGTGGCGCCGGTGCTGGAGCACATCCGGGAGGCGTCGGACAGCGTGCTCAAGGAGATCCAGTCGGTGGTCGGGGTGCTGCGCAGCGCGGACGAGCACGACAGCACCGAGCCGGTCCCGGGTCTCGGGCGGCTGCCGGACCTGCTGGCCAGCCTGGAGACCGCCGGGTTCCCGGTGCGGTACCAGCCGAGCGGCGACCCGCGGGAGCTGCCCGCCGTGGTGGATCTGGCCGCGTACCGGATCGTCCAGGAGGCGCTGACGAACGCGCACAAGCACGGGCACGGCGCGGCCCGGCTGCGGGTCGAGTACGCACCAGGTGGGGTGGTCGTCGAGGTGGTCAACGAGGTCCGTCCGGGCGCCGTCGCCCCGGTGTCCGGCTACGGTCTGCTGGGCATGCGGGAGCGCGCCGCGTCGGCGGGCGGCGCGGTGAGCGTGGGCGCGACCGGCGACGGCCGGTTCCGGGTGCGCGCGGTGCTGCCGGCCGAGGACGCGCCGGCCCCGATGCCGGCCGTCGAGCCGGAACCGGCGCCGCCGGTCACCGCGAAGGAGTGCGGCCGGTTCGGCGCCAAGAGCCGGATTCAGCAGGCGTGACGATCCGGGTGCTGCTGGCCGACGATCAGGCGCTGATCCGGGCCGGCTTCAAGATGATCATCGACTCGGAGGACGGGTTCGAGGTGGTCGCCGAGGCCGGCGACGGCCGGGAGGCGATCGGGCTGGCCCGCAGCGCCCGCGCCGACGTGGTGCTGATGGACATCCGGATGCCGCACATGGACGGCCTGGAGGCGACCCGGCGGATCGCGGCGGACGACAACCTGGCCGGCGTCCGGGTGCTGGTGCTGACCACGTTCGAGAACGACGACAACGTGGTGCTCGCGCTGCAGGCCGGCGCCAGCGGTTTCCTGGGCAAGAGCGTCGCCCCGGCCGACCTGCTGCACGCCATCCGGGTGGTGGCCGGCGGCGAGGCGCTGCTGTCGCCGCGGGCCACCCGGGGGCTGGTCAGCCGGTTCCTCGACCACCTGCGCCCGGAGGCCGCCCAGGCCGCCGGGCTGGACGAACTGACCGACCGGGAACGGGAGATCCTGACGCTGGTCGCGCACGGGCTGTCGAACGACGACATCGCCCGCCGGCTGCACGTCTCGCCGCTGACCGCCAAGACCCACGTGAACCGGGCGATGACGAAGCTGAACGTGCGGGACCGGGCGCAACTGGTGGTCATCGCGTACCAGTGCGGTCTGGTCCGGCCGGGCGACGCGCTCCCGCAGCGCTGACGCCGCCCGGCCGGCGGCCGGTCATTTCGGCAGGTGCCGGCGGATCAGGCTGAGGTCGGCCGGTCCGAGCCGTTCGGCGCTGGTGGCGGCCTGGTGCCAGTACGGGTACCGCAACGGCTCGCCGCTCACGTCGTCCAGCGCGGCGATCTCGTCGGCGCCGAGTTCCAGGGTGGCCGCGCCCAGGTTGTCGCGCAGCTGGTCGGTGGTGCGGGCGCCGACGATCAGCGAGGTCACCGCGGGCTTCGCCAGCAGGTACGCCAGCGACACCTGGGCCGCCGACACGCCGTGCTCCTGGCCGATGCGTACCGCCGTCTCGATCGTGTCGTAGAGCCGGTCCTCGTCGTGCACCGGCGGCTCGGACCACTCCGACAGGTGCCGGCTACCGGCCGGCGCCTCGACCCCGCGGCGGTACTTGCCGGACAGCAGCCCACCGGCCAGCGGGCTCCACACCAGGATGCCGAGCCCCTGGTCGATGGCGAGCGGGACGAGTTCGGACTCGGCGTCGCGGTTCTGCAGCGAGTAGTAGATCTGCTGGCTGGCGAACCGTTCCAGGAGCCGGGCGTCGGAGACGGCGAGCGCCTTCATCAGGTGCCAGGCCGCGTAGTTGGACGCGCCGATGTAGCGCACCTTGCCGCTGCGGACCAGGTCGTCCAGCGCCCGGAGGGTCTCCTCCAGCGGGGTCTGCCCGTCCCACTCGTGCACCTGGTACAGGTCGATGTGGTCGGTGTTCAGGCGGCGCAGGCTCGCCTCGGCGGCCCGCAGGATGTGGTGCCGGGACAGCCCGGCGTCGTTCGGCCCGTCGCCCATCGGCATCCGCGCCTTGGTGGCGATCAGCACCTCGTCCCGGGCGGAGCCGAGCGCCTCACCGAGGATCTCCTCGGACAGGCCGCCGGAGTAGACGTCGGCGGTGTCGATCAGGTTGACGCCGGCGTCCCGGGCGACGGCGATCTGCTCGCGCGCGCCCGCGACGTCGATCTGGCCCACCGGCGTGGCCCACCCGGTGCCACCGAACCCCATCGTGCCCAGCGTGATGGTGGAGACGCGCAGGCCGGAACGCCCCAACTGGCGGTATTGCATGGTTGCTCCTCGCACTCGGATCGGCTCACCGCCAGCCTGCCCCCGGGCCGGGGCCCTGTCCAACGGAACGGCATTCGCGAACCGGCCACATTCCGGTCCCGCGCCGGACACCCGGACCGCCGGAATCCCGCATACATTTCCGGTGATCGATGCGAGTGCGGGAGGGCACATGCGGAACATGGGTAGAGCGGCGCTGGCGATCGTGCTGGCCGCCGCCGGGCTGGTGGCGGTCGCCGGGCCGGTGCGGGCCGCGGTGAGCCGGGCGGAGCTGGCGCTGCGCTGGGCGCCGATCCACCACCAGGACGTGGACGCCACCGGCAGCCACGCGCTGGGCGGCCGGGCGGACTTCATCACCCGGGTGGACTTCGACGGCGATCTGAACGGGCGCAACAACTGGGACCGGACCGGCGAGGCGGGGGTGTCGCTGGCCGCGCACGCGTACTACTCGGTGGCCGAGACCAGCACCCACTGGTACGTCACCTACCTGTTCTTCCACCCGCGGGACTGGATCGACCACCCGTTCTTCGAGACCGAGCACGAGAACGACGGCGAGGGGGTGCTGCTGGCGATCGAGCGGGACGGTTCGGCGTACGGCGTGCTGCGCGCCGCGGTCACGGTCGCGCACAGCAGCTTCTTCTCCTACACCCCGGCGGGCAGCACCTGGTCCGGCGGGCGGGAGACGGTCGACGGCACGCTGACGACGCAGTCGTCGCCGCACGACGAGTTCCAGCACCCGGTCACCGCGCAGGAGGCCCGCGGGCACGGCCTCAAGGCCCATCCGCAGTACGCCATCAACGGCGACGGCATCGTGTACTACCCGTCGACGGTCGCGGAGACGCCGAGCGGCAGCGACGACCGGGACGTGCGGTACCGCCTGATCGACGTGTTCGCCGAGGGCGGCCTGTGGGCGCAGCGCGACACCGGCAGCCTGTTCGCGTCGCTCGGCACGTTCGCCGGGGACGACTCCGGTGACTGCGGCGCCGGCACCTTCGACTGCGGCATCAACTCCGCGAACGCGCCGTGGGGGTGGGACGACGGCGACGACGCGCCGGCCCGCGGGGAGATCGCCACGGACCCGGCGAAGCTGTCCGCCGAGTACTTCTCGATTCCCGGCGGGGTGTCCCGCGGGTACGCGTACAACCCGTACGCCGGGGAGGCGGCCGCGCTGCGGGAGGCGGCCCGGACGGCGCCCCGTACCGTCGACTGAGTTTTTGCGGCCGTCCCGCCGGGTGTGCCCGGCGGGACGGCGTCTCGCCGATTCCGGACCCGAGCCCGCCATCATGATCCATAATCGGCCTATGCCAGACGCCGAGGTCTCGGCCAGCCTTCTGGGGCGACTTCTCATGCAGGCGGGCCGGGTCCTGGACGGGCCGTTCGGCGAGGTGATCGACCGGTACGGCCTGACCCGCAACGCCTGGTGGCTGCTCACCGAGCTGTACGGCACCCGGCCGGAGGGCCTGGTGACGATCGGCGAACACGCCCGCCGCTGTGGCCTGGCCCCGTCGTCCGCGACCATCGCGGCCGAGCAGCTCACCATCCGCAAGCTGGCCCGTCGCCGCCGTCCCCGGGACAACCGGCGGATCATCTACCTGACCGTCACCGAGCCCGGGGTGGCGCTGGTCGAGGCCGTGCGGGACGAGCTCGAGGCGTCCGCCGCCCGGTTCTACCGGCTGTACGACGACGAGGAGCGCCGCGTGCTGCGCGATCTGCTGGGCCGGATCGTGGAGACCGCGAACCGGGAGCCGGACGGCAGCGTGCCGGAGCCGGGCCGGCTGTGATCCGCCCGGAACCTTTCAGTCCGGAAACCTCAGTGACAGTGAGCAACAGTCGAATTACTGATAGTCAGGACTGAGTCGTCCGGAGGTACCTGTGGCCCGTCTGTCCGACCTGAGCGTCGCCAAGCGTCTGTTCTCGATCGTTGCCGCCGGCGTGGTGTTCACCGGCGTGGTGACCGGCATCGGCGTCTGGTCGCAGGGCGCGCTGACCGCCGAGTCCGACCTCCTGCAAACGATGCTCAGCACCAAGTCGGCCCTGAACCACCTGGACACCCGCGAGAGCGAGCTGAAGGTGGACGCCTACCGGGCGGCGAGCGGCGACGACACCACGGACGACGTCGTCGACGACGTGGTGTCGGCGCGCGAGGCGTTCGCCGCCGCGGCCGCCGGGGACATGCCCGGCGACATCGACGAGACCATCGACGGGCTGGGCGACGACGTCGAGGCGTTCAGCGCGTTCGTCGGCGCGTTCGTCAACGACGCCAAGGCCGACCCGGCGAGCGTGCGCAGCCGCTACGACACCATCGCCGAGGAGAACAACAAGGTCGACGACCAGATCGACGCGCTGCACGAGCGGGTCGACGCGGAGATCGTGACCCAGCATGCGCACATGGCGCAGACCCGGGACCGGGCCCGGCTGTGGATGCTGGCGGCCAGCGCGGTGGCGCTGGTCCTGGCGATCGCGCTGTCCGTCCCGCTGGTCCGGTCGATCCTGCACCCGGTACGCCGGGTGGGCCTGGTGGTCGCCGCGTTGTCCCGCGGCGACCTCACCCAGCGCACCGGCGTGACGTCCCGGGACGAGCTGGGCGTGATGGCCGCCGAACTGGACGCCGCCATCGGCAACCTGAGCCGGACCATCGGGCGGATGGCCACGCACGCGGACACGCTCGCCGGTGCGTCCACCGAACTGTCCGGGATCAGCTCCGGCATCGCCGGCGCCGCCCGCGACACCAGCTCACAGACCAGCACCGCCGCGACCGAGGCCGACGAGATCTCCCGCAACGTGCAGACCGTGGCCGCCGGCGGGGAGCAGATGGGCCTGTCGATCCGGGAGATCTCGCAGAACACCAATCAGGCGGCGCAGATCGCCGGCCAGGCGGTCACCGAGGCGGCGCTCGCCACGACCAGCATGGAACGCCTGGGCGAGTCGTCCGCCGAGATCGGCAACGTGATCAAGCTGATCACCTCGATCGCCGAGCAGACCAACCTGCTGGCGCTCAACGCCACCATCGAGGCCGCGCGGGCCGGCGACGCGGGCAAGGGCTTCGCGGTGGTGGCCAGCGAGGTGAAGGACCTGGCGCAGGAGACCGCCCGGGCCACCGAGGACATCGGCGCGCGGGTGGCCGCGATCCAGTCCGACACCGGCGGCACGGTCGAGGTGATCGCCCGGATCAGCGCGGTCATCGCCCGGATCAACGACTACCAGACCACCATCGCCAGCGCGGTGGAGGAGCAGACCGCCACCACGGCCGAGATGTCCCGCAGCATCGCCGAGGTGGCGACCGGCGCGGACCGCATCGCCGGCAGCATCGCCGGGCTGGCCCGGTCGAGTTCGGCGTCGCTGGAGGGCGTGGACCAGACCAGCCGGGCCAGCGCCGGGGTGGCCCGGACCGCCGACGAACTGCGGGCCCTGGTCGGTTCCTTCCGCGTGAGCTGAGCGTCCACCGCCGCGGCCGGGGAGCCGGTGCCGGGCAGCACCGGTTCCCCGGGGGCGTGGTCCGGCTGCCGGCGCCGGACCGCCCGGACCGCCGCCGCCGAGGAGCAGGCGGCGGCCCCCTCCCGCGGGAGCCTGGTCAGAGATCCTGACGTGTTTCTGTAACAAGAGTCAGTGAGCCGGTGCCGGTCCGGTGGAGTTGCGCACCACCAGCTCGGTGCCGAGTTCCACGTGCAGCGCGTCCAGCTCGTGGTGGCCGAGCAGCCGGACCAGCAGCGTCACCGCCATCCGCCCCATCTCGGCCAGCGGCTGCCGCACGGTGGTCAGCGTCGGCTGGCTGATCCGGCTGATCTCGATGTCGTCGAACCCGGCCACCGACAGGTCGGCCGGCACCCGCAGCCCCCGCTCCCGGGCCGCCTGCAGCGCACCGGCGGCCATCTTGTCGTTGAAGCCGACCAGCGCGGTCGGCCGCTCGGGCAGGTCGAGCAGCTCGCCCGCGGCGCGGTAGCCGTGCTGCACCGTCGGCTCCACCACGAAGCGCATCAGCTCCGGCGCCGGCAGCACCCCGACATCGGCGAGCGGAGCCACGTACCCGGCGGTCCGGGCCTCGGTGACCAGCCACTCCCGCGGCCCGCCGATGATCCCGACCCGGCGGTGTCCCAGCTCCACCAGGTGCGCCATCAGGCTGCGGGCCCCGGTGAAATGGGCGGCCGAGACGGCCAGCACGTCCCGCGGCGGCGGGGTGCGCGGGTCCACCACCACGAACGGCACGCCCCGGTCACGCAGCCGGACCAGGTCCTCCTCGGGCTCCGGCGGCAGGATCAGGACGGCCCCCTCGGTGCCCGCCCGCCGGGTGAACTCGGCCAGCGCACCGTCGCGCTGCGCCGCCTCGCCGGCGTTGAGCACCACGCTGCGGCCGTGGCGCTCGACCGACTCGGCGATCGACGAGACGATCACGCCGAAGTAGTCCGTCAGCAGGTACGGGCAGCGGACGTGGATGCTGGCGTGGTCGCTGCGGGCCCGCGGCGCCTGGTGGCCGAGCCGCCCGACCGCCTTCAGCACCACCTCACGGGTCTGTGGTGCGACGTTCGACCGGCCGTTCAGCACCCGGGACACGGTCGCCACGGACAGGCCGGTCTCGGCGGCCAGGTCCCGTACCGTCGCGCGCTGTCGCAAGGGAAGTCCTTTGTTACATCGGCCGGTGTCAGTGCGGTCAGCATACGGCTCCGGAGCGGGCCATTGACACATTCCTCTGTAACGTGTTTCGTAGCTGTTACGCACATCCGGTGCCGGGCAGCCCGGGTTGCGCAGCGCCGGCGTGGGGGGGGGGGGGGGGGGGCCCCCCCCCCGCCCCGCCCCCGCCCCCCCCCCAGCCCCGGGCCCCCCCCCCGCCCC
>NZ_JAIWNC010000035.1 GCF_020216025.1 Jidongwangia harbinensis
TCTGGAACGTGGGGCGGAGCGGTCCCGCCCCGCCGGGGCCGGGCAGCCCGGGGTGCGCCGCGCCGGCGTGCGCCCGCGGTCGCACGGACCCACCCGAGGACGGTGCCGCTCACCGAGCGGAGCCGGGGTCCGCCCGCCGGCCGTCGAACCGGCGCACCATCCTCCAGGGAGTCCCCATGCCCGTCCTCGGCATCCCGTCCACCGCCCATCCCCGAACCGCCCACCCCCGGGCCGGTCGTTCCCAGACCGCCCGGCGCCGCCGGGCACTCGTCGTCGCCGTGCTGGCCGCCCTGGCCGCCACCGTGACCTACAGCCCGCCCGCCCACGCCGCCGGCGAGACCGTCAACGTCGTGCTCACCACCACCGGTGACGGCGGCCGGACCGTCACCCGAGGCCTGCAGGCGCAGAACCCGACCGCGTTCGCGTCCTCCAGCGCGTCCGCCACGCACACCCTGACCGTCGACGAGAACACCCGCTACCAGCAGTTCGTCGGCGGCGGCGCGTCCATCACGGACACCACCGCCCACCTGTTCCGCGGCGGGGCGATCAGCGCCGCCACCCGGGACGCGGTGATGCGGCGGCTGTTCAGCCCCACCGAGGGCATCGGCCTGTCGTACCTGCGCAACCCGATCGGCGCGTCCGACCTGTCCCGGCCCGGCCACGTGTCGCTCGACGACACCTGCTGCGACCTGAGCGACTTCGGCGCCAACGGCTACGACACCGGCGTGCGGCTGCTCACCCAGCAGGCCCGGCAGCTCAACCCGGCGCTCACCGTCAAGGGTGTGCCGTGGAGCGCGCCGGGCTGGATGAAGGACAACGGCCGGATGGACCAGATGGGCTGGCTGAAGTGGGAGTACTACCCGATGTACGCCCAGTACCTGGTGAAGTACGTGCAGTCGTACGCCGCGGCCGGCGTGCGGATGGACTACATCTCGGTGCAGAACGAGCCGAACTGCTGCCAGGCGGCGAACCCGGCCGCGATGGACTACCCCGGGATGAGCTGGAACCCGGCCGGTCTGGTCGAGTTCACCAAGAACCACGTGTACCCGGCCTTCCGTGCGGCCGGTCTCACCACCAAGGTGCTGGTGCACGACTGGAACTACGGCGACTACGCCACCTTCGGCGCCGCCGTGCTGGCCGACGCGGGCGTGCGCAACGACCCGCTGTTCGGCGGCATCGCCTGGCACGACTACTTCGGTGACCCGGCCGTCGGCACCCAGGTGCACCAGCAGTACCCCGGCGTGCCCCAGCACAACACCGAGCACTCCGGCGGCACCTGGGTGGCCAACCAGCACAACGAGGACATGGGCGACCTGATCGAGCACGCCCGCAACTACAGCAGCGCCGAGGTGAAGTGGAGCCTGGCGCTGAACCAGAACATGGGCCCGCACAACGGCGGCTGCGGCACCTGTACCGGCCTGGTCACGGTGCAGGAGGGCGGGGCGCGGGCCGGTCAGGTCGACAACACCGTCGAGTACTACACGATGGGCCACCTGACCAGGTACGTCCGCCCGGGCGCCACCCGGATCGCCTCCACCACCAACTCGACGGTCCCGAACGTGGCGTACCGCAACGCCGACGGCAGCAAGGCGCTGATCGCGCACAACGGCGGCACCTCGGCGCAGTCGGTGCGGGTGCGGTGGGGGAGCCAGTCGTTCACGTACACGCTGCCGGCCCGCACCTCGGCCACGTTCACCTGGACCGGCACCCAGTCCGGCGGCAGCACGAACCCGCCGGCGGGCGCGTCCGGCGCGGTGGTGAGCGCGGCGAACGACAAGTGCCTCGACGTCACCGGCGGCGCCACCGCGGACGGCACCCTGCCGCAGATGTGGACCTGCTCCGGTGGGCCGAACCAGACGTGGCAGCGCGCCTCCGACGGGACCGTCCGCGCCCTGGGCAAATGCCTGGACGTCCGGGACAACTCCACCGCGGACGGCGCGGTGGTGCACCTGTGGACCTGCCACGACGGTCTGGCGAGCCAGCGGTGGACGTACACCGCCGGACGGGACCTGGTGAACGCGCACTCCGGCAAGTGTCTCGACATCACCGACCACAACCTGGCCGACGGCGCCCGGCTCCAGCAGTGGGCGTGTGCGGGTGGCGCCAACCAGAAGTGGAGCGTGCCCGCCTGACCCCGGGTCACCCCGGTGCCGGCCTCAGGGTCGGCTCCGGGGGTTTCCGGATACGGGACGGCGCCGCTCGCGGTCCAGGATGGACGGACGTCCGCACCCTGGAGGAGGCGCCTTGACCCGCCGTACCGTCGCTGTCGCTCTTGCCCTGCTCACCGCGCTGGGCGGCCTGCCCGCCGCGGCGCGGGCCGCACCCGCGCCCCCGGATCTCGCCTGGGAGGCGTGTCCCGACGACCTGCCGACCGTCCCGCTCGATCCGCTGGACCTGAGGGTGCGGTGCGCCCGGTTCCGGCTGCCGGTGGACTGGGCCCGGCCGCACGGCGCCACGTTCGAGCTGATGGTGGCGCGCCGGACGGCCCGGACCCCGGAACGGCGGGTCGGCACGCTGGTGTTCGGTCCGGGCGGGCCGGGCGACTCGGGGGTGGAGCGGATCCGCAAGGCCGACCGGTTCAGTGACGAGATGCTCGACCGGTTCGACCTGGTCAGCTTCGACCCCCGGACGGTCGCCCGCAGCGCCGCGCCGGACTGCGCGCCGGACCCGGCGCTGGAGAAGCCGCCGCTCCCGCTGACCAGCCAGGCCGACTTCGACGAGGCGGTGGCGTACAACCGGGCGCTGTGGGACCGGTGCCGCCGGGACAACCTGGTCTTCGACCACGCCGACACGCTCAGCACGGTGCGCGACCTGGAGGCGTTGCGGCATGCGCTGGGGGAGCCGCGGCTGACCTTCCACGGCAGTTCCTACGGCACGCTGCTGGGCCAGCAGTACGCCGAGCGGTACCCGGCCCGGGTGCGGGCCGTCGTGCTGGAGAGCGTGTTCGACCACAGCCTCGGCGTGCAGCCGTTCGTCCGCAGCCAGGCGGCCACCCTGCAGGACTCGTTCGACGAGTTCGTGGCCTGGTGCGAGCGGACGCCGGCCGAGTGCGCGATGCCCGGTGGCCGGCACGTGCGAGCGGTCTGGGCCGACGCGCTGGACCGCGCGGACGCCGGCGAGTACGCACCGCGGACCACCTTCGACGTCACCGCGGTGGCCCTGGGCATGCTGAGCCGGCCCCGCTGGCCCGAGCTCGCCGCGGTCATCCGCGACCTGGACGCCGGCATCCGCCCGACGGAGGTGAACCTCTCGCTCGCGGTCGGCACGTTCTGCGCGGACTGGCCGGTCCCGGTGCGCGACTACGCCGAGTACGCCGGCCTGGTCCGCACGGCCGCGGACGCCGCTCCGGACGTGCGCTACGGCGGCGGGTTGCTGGCCGTGCACACCTGCCTGGGCTGGCCGACGCCGGTCCGCAACCCGCCGCACGAGCTGCGCGTGCACACCCGCACCCCGCTGTTGCTGATGAACGCCCGGCACGACCCGCGCACCGGCCACGACTGGGCGGCCAACGTGGCGGCGCAACTGGGCCGGCACGGACGGCTGGTCACCTACGAGGGCTGGGGACACGGTGCGTACCAGCGCAACGCCTGCACGACCGCGGTGGTGGACCGGTACCTGCTGGATCTGACCGTGCCGCCGCCCGGCACGAGCTGCCTGGCGACCTGACCGAGCCATCATGCATTGACACCGATGTATCAAAAACCATCGGGAAGGAGGCCAACCGGACAATAAGTTTCGGAAACCCGGCGGAAATTTCGGCGCTGAATTTCGCGCGATAGTCCGGTCATAACGGGTGGAAACGGTGTCAAGGCTGCCGGTTACGCACGTCGTCGCGCATGGAACACCTTGAATGTTCCGGAAGTGTTTCGTAATCTCAGCGGAACGATGACAACTGCTGGGGAGGACCCGATGCGCGTGTTCCGGGGGCGTGCCGTGACAGCGACGGCGGTGGTCGTCGTGCGCCGTGACGACCGGGGTGTCACGAAGGAGCGACCGGTCCGCCGTAAGCCGGCGCCGCGGCCGGAGCTTCCGGCCGCGGCGTAGCTCGACGATCCGCTGCCCCGCTCCGGCGCGGGTGGCGGGTGACCAGCGCCGCGGCGCCCGGGTCGCTCAGCGGGCCGCGGTCGCCACCGCCGGCTCGGAGACCGGCCGCGCGGTGCGGGCCTTGCGGTTCGGCAGCGACAGCCGGAACACCTTGGCCCAGGCCGAGGCGACCTGCTTGGGCAGCGGGCCGGTGGTGTACGACAGCCCGTACCGCTGGAACAGGTCCTGGATCTTCGGCGCGATCTCGGCGTAGCGGTTGCTCGGCAGGTCGGGGAACAGGTGGTGCTCGATCTGGTGCGACAGGTTGCCGGTCATGATGTGCAGCAGCTTGCTGCCGGAGATGTTGGCCGACCCGAGCATCTGCCGCAGGTACCACTCGCCGCGGGTCTCGCCCTCGATGGACGTCTTCTCGAACGTCTCCACGCCGTTCGGGAAGTGGCCGCACATGATGACCGAGTGGCTCCACAGGTTGCGGATCAGGTTGGCGGTGAACGTGGCCGCGAGGGTGTGCAGGAAGGACGGTCCGGACAGCGCCGGGTGCACGATGTAGTCCTTGAGCACCTGTCGGCCGATCTTCTTGCGTACCTGCTTGACCGCGGCCCGGAACTTGGGGTCCCGGCGGCGCTCCCTGGTCTTCAGGTTGCGGCCGAGTTCCAGGTCGTACGCGGCGATGCCGTACTCGAAGAAGCAGGCGTTGAGGAAGTTGTAGAACGGCTGGCCCAGGTGCGCCGGGTACCACTTCTGGTCCTCGTCGACCCGCATGATGCCGTACCCGAGGTCGTTGTCCCGGCCGATCACGTTCGTGTACGTGTGGTGCAGCTCGTTGTGCGCGTGCTTCCACTGCGCGGCCGGCGAGACGTGGTCCCACTCCCAGGTGGTGGAGTGGATCTTCGGGTCCCGCATCCAGTCCCACTGGCCGTGCAGCACGTTGTGGCCGATCTCCATGTTCTCCAGGATCTTGGCCACGGTCAGGCCGGCGGTGCCGACCAGCCAGGCCGGCGGGAACAGGGAGAACAGCAGGATCGCCCGGCTGCCCAGCTCGAGGCGCCGTTGCACGGCGATCACCCGGCGGATGTACGCGGCGTCGCTCGCCCCGCGGCTGGCCACCACCTCCTCGCGGAGGGCGTCCAGCTCGCGGCCGATGGCCTCGATGTCCTCGGTGCTCAGGTGGGCGATCGGGTTGACGTCCTTGCGCTGCACAGTGGTCATGACATGTCCTCGTCGGTGATGGGAGCGGGGGGAGGCGGGGGAGGACGGCTCAGGCGTCCAGGTGACAGGGGCCGGCGGCGGCCGAGATGCAGGTCTGCACCAGCACGTCGTCCTCCGGCTCGGCGGTGGTGACCTGGCCGTTGCGCAGGTCCCGGACGGCGCCCGAGCGCAGCGGCAGCACGCAGCTGTAGCAGATGCCCATCCGGCAGCCGGACGGCATCAGCACGCCGGCCGCCTCGCCGGCCTCCAGCAGCGGCACGGCGCCGTCGGCCTCGACCACGGTGCCGGAGCGGCCGAACGTGACGGTCCCGCCGTCGCCCACGACCACCACGGCCGGCCGGAAGCGCTCGGTGTGCAGGCGGTCCGCGGCGTCCCCGGCGCGCCAGTGCGCCTCCAGGTCGTCCAGCATCTCGTTCGGGCCGCAGGCCCAGGTGTGCCGCTCGAACAGGTCGGGGACCAGCGCGGCGAGGTCGGCCGGCTTGAGCCGGCCGTCGGTGCGGGTGTGCCGTTCGATCAGCCGGATCCGGCCGTCGGCGGCGAGGGCCCGCAGGTCGGCGCCGAACACCACGTCGGCGTGCGCGGGTGCGGAGTGCACCACCACCACGTCGTCCAGTTCGTGCAGGGCGCTCCGGAGCATGCCCATGACCGGGGTGACGCCGCTGCCGGCGGTGAGGAAGAGGACCTTGGCCGGGCGGGGCCGGGGCAGCACGAACCCGCCGGCCGGCGGGTCCAGGTGCAGCAGCATCCCGGCGCGGGCGTGCCGGACCAGGTGGGTGCTCACGACGCCGCCGGGCACCGCGTTGACGGTGACGCTGATCCGGCCGTCGGGGCTGCCGGGCGGGCTGGTCAGCGAGTACGAACGCCACAGGCGTACCCCGTCGACCTCGACGCCGAGCCGCACGTACTGGCCGGGCTCGTGCCGCTGCCAGCCGCGGCCGGGGCGCAGCACCAGCGTCACGCTGTCGCGGGTCTCCGGCCGGACCGCCTCCACCCGGGCCCGCAACGTGCTGCGGTTGCGCAGCGGGGCCAGGACGTCGAGGTAGTCGGCCGGCACGAGCGGCGTGGTGAGGAGTTCCACCACGTGCCAGGCGCGGGTCCGGAGAGTTCGAGTAACGGCCACATAACAATCATGCTGCGTCGCCGGGACGAAGTCATGACCCGCTCCGGTAAATCGGGGCTTCGTTATTGTTCGCAGAGAACAAACAAGCGCTGTCAAACCTCGGAGGACGCCGTGACCGAGCCGCGCCGCGACATGCGGTTCTTTCATCTCTCCCCGGACGTGGTGGCGCCGTTGCGGAGCGGCCTGCCCGAGGTGGCGGTCCAGACCATCACGGCGATCACCGCGGAGGTGCCGGCGTACACCGAGGCCTTCGCCGGCGAACTCGGCAACAAGATCGAGAAGGCGGTCCGGGCGGCGCTCGGCACGTTCCTGGAGCTGGTCTCCGGCGGTGGCGGCGCCGATCCCGGCTCGCCGCTCGCCCCGGCGCTGGAGGCGGCGTACGCCCTCGGCCGCGGCGAGGCGCGATCCGGCCGCAGCCTGGACGCGCTGCTGGCGGCGTACCGGGTGGGAGCCCGCGTCGCCTGGCGGGAACTGGCCGCGATCAGCGTCCGGAGCGGGCAGGAGGCACCGACCATCGCGCACTTCGCCGAGCTGGTCTTCGCCTACATCGATGAGCTGTCGGCGGCCAGTGTCGCCGGGCACGCGGACGAACTCGAGACCTCCGGCCGGGTCCGGCTGCGTCACCTGGAACGGCTGGCGCAGGCCCTGGTCGCCGGGGACCCGGAACACGTGGTGGTGTCCGCCGCGGAACGGGTGGACTGGCCGGCGCCGCAGACCCTGACCGCGGTGCTGGCGCCGGAACGTTCCGCGCACGGCCTGGCCGACCTGCTCGACGGCCGCACGCTGTACCTGGCCGAGGCCGGCGCGGATCTGCCGGACATGTCGCTGCTGCTGGTGCCGGACGCGCACGGTCCGGCCCGGGCGGTGCTGAAGCGCCGGCTCGGCGGCCACGGCACGGTGGTCGGCCCGGCCCGGCCCTGGTTGCAGGCGCGGACGTCGCTGGAACGGGCGGCGCGGGCGTTCCGGGTCGCCGGGCCGCCGGTGGCCGGCGACGTGCTCGACACCGAGGACCATCTGGTCGCGCTGGTGGTCACGGCCGACTCGCCGGCGCTGGCCGACCTGCGGGCGCAGGCGCTGGCCCCGCTGGCCGGGGAGCGTGAGCCGACGGCCGCCAAGCTGGTCGAGACGCTGCGCAGCTGGCTGCTGCACCAGGGCCGGCGCGAGGAGGTGGCCGCGGACCTGTTCGTCCATCCGCAGACCGTGCGGTACCGGATGGCCCGGCTGCGCGAACTCTACGGCGACCGGCTGCGCGACCCGCACTGGTTGCTGACGCTCACCGTCGCGCTGAGCGTGGCGGAGCGGAGCGGACCGGCGCCCCGGAGCGGCTCGGCGCGGTGACGTGCCGCCCGGCACGGTGTCCGTTGCGCGAAGGTTGCCCGCGCCGTCCCGGTTCTCTTATCTCTCGCTGTCTTGATCCTTAAGGACTCCTGAGGTCCGCGCCCGGCCGCCCCGCCGCGCCGCATAGTGATCATGCGCCGTCCCCCAACGCCGCGAACCGCCCCTGCTGACCGGCCGCCCGACCGCCACGAGGTGACCCACCGATGTCCACTCCCGCCCGGCTGCGCTACACCTTCGTGGCCGGCGCCACGGCCGTGGTGATCGGCGTCGGCTTCACCATGGCCGGCCTCGACCGGCAGTCCCCGGACACCCCGCGGGCCCGGTCGGCCGACCTGCCGCTGGTCACCGGTACCCCGTCGGCACCCGCCGAACCCGGCCCCGACCTCGGCCTGCTGCCGTCCGACGACGAGACCACGCCGGCGGTCCGGCCCCCGAAGCCGGCCGCCACCACCACCCGGCCGGCGACGGTCACCCCGGCCCGCCCCCGGCCGAAGGTCAGCACCACCCGGCCGACGCGGCCGAAACCGAAGCCGCGCCCGGCCGGCTCGACCAGCACGCGGCCGTCGCAGCCCGACACCGCGCCGCCGGCCACCAGCGGGTCCGTCGTCGACCAGGTGCTCGGCCGGATCAACGCGGCCCGGGCCGACGCCGACCTGCCCCGCCTCGCGCTGGACGACGAGTTGTCCCGCGCCGCGGCCCGGCACAACCAGCGGATGATCGACGGTTGCGGGCTCAGCCACCAGTGTTCCGGCGAGGGTGGCATCGGCACCCGGTTCAGCGCCGAGGGCGTGCGGTGGCGTGCGGCCGGCGAGAACATCGGCCTGGCCAGCGCCGGCGGCAGCACCGCCCAGATCGTCGCGGCGGCCAACGGCCTGACCGACGGCATGCTCGCCGAGACCCCGCCGAACGACGGCCACCGCAAGAACCTCCTCAGCCGCGGCTTCGACCGGATCGGGCTGAGCGTGGTGCGCGACGGCAAGGGCACGGTCTGGGTGACCCAGGACTTCGTCGGCTGACCTATCCGCTCAGCCGGGACCGCCAGGCGTGATCCGGGTGCACCCGGCCGAGCGCGTCGTGCAGCCACGCCCGCTGCGCGGCGGTGAGCAACGGCAGGACGCCGTCGAAGTCGGCCTGGTCCTTCGGCCGCCGGGCCTTCGCCTTGAAGAGCAGGACGATCTCGGGTAAGAGGTACGGCACGCCGTCCCCGGTCCGCCGGATGATCTCCTGGTACGGCAACCGGATCGACTCGTCCCGGCGGCAGATCCAGGTGTCGCCGTCGTGCGGTTCGCGGAACACGTCGAACCGCCAGCGCCGCGCCGCCGGGTCGTACGCCCACGACTGGTGCGACTCGCCGGCCAGCGTCTCCGCCGACATCGGAGCCAGCCGCCCCTCGCCCTGCGGCACCCAGAACGCCAGCTCCGGAAAGCGCGGGGGCACCTCCGCGAACGCGCCGGCCGGCAGCGCGAACTCCAGATCCTCGTGCGCCCGGGTCTGCTCGCCGCGGAACAGGTCCAGCGCCCAACCGGCCGCCACACACCACGGGAACGTGACACCGGCCAGCCGCTCCGCCAGCACGCCGGGCGGCCACGGGTCCCAGGCCTCGATGTCGGGATGCATCCGGCCACTCTAGAGGCGGCGGGTCGTAGAGTGCGGCCGTGGCCAACCTCCTGAACCGCATCGTCGGCACGCTCCGCACCGTCGCCCGGCGCAGCGCCGCCCCGTCCGCACCCGCGCCGTCACGCACCACGCCCAGCACGGAGCACCGCCGCCGCCTGGAGTACGCGCCGAACCTGGACGGCGACGCCGACCCCGGCGAGATCGTCTGGACCTGGGTGGCGTACGAGGAAGACCCGGGCCAGGGCAAGGACCGGCCGGTGCTGGTGGTCGGGCGGGACGGCCGTACCCTCCTCGGTCTGATGCTCTCCAGCCAGGGCGACCGCGACGGCCGGCGGCACTGGCTGGCGCTCGGCCCCGGCGCCTGGGACCGCGAACAGCGGCCCAGCTGGGTCCGGCTGGACCGGGTGCTGCAGGTCGACGAGGACGGGATCCGCCGCGAGGGCGCGGTGCTGGACCGGGGCCGCTTCGACCGGATCGCGGCCGCGCTGCGCGACGGCTACGGCTGGGCATGACCCGGAACGGATAGCGTGGGGGCATGGAACGGGACATCATGGTCGGTTTCGGCGGCAAACAGGCCTGGCTGGCGGTCCGGGGCACCGCGGCCGTGCCGGTGCTCGAGGCGCTCGGGCTGCGTGACCTCGGCGAGGTACCGTGGCGCGAAGGCGTCGACCTGGCCTACCTGACCGACGACCGGGTGGCGGTCACGCCGCCGCTGGTCGGGGCCCGGGACACCCGCTGGGTGGTCGCGGCCGGGCGTTACCTGCTGCGTCCGGACACCACGGTCGACGTCGTGGACCTGTCCGCGCGACTGCACACCGAGGTCCAGTTCTTCGCCACCCACCGGGTCACCGAGCTGCACCGCTGGCAGCGCGCCGTGGACGGCGACCTGGTGCGGGCGTTCGGGTACGTGGGCCAGACCGGCGAGGTGACGTCCTGGCACGGCGACCCGGACCCGGCGGAACGCGACGCCGGCCTGCCCGCGGTGTTCGACGAGGGGTCCACCGTGCTGGTGTCCGAGTCCGACGTGCGGAAAGTCGCGAACGCGTGGAGCATCGACCCGACCACCCTGGCCGGCCGGCCCGCGCCCGGACCGATCCACGTCGGCGCCGCCGACTAGGAAGGGGCACCATGCGCAAGTACGTGATCATGGGAGTGCAGGGCAGCGGCAAGGGCACCCAGAGCGCGCTGCTCTGCGGCGACCTGGACCTGGTCCACATCAGCGTCGGCGACCTGTTCCGCTGGCACGTGAAGAACCACACCAAGCTGGGCGCGCAGGTACGCCGGGCGATGACCGCCGGCCACCTGGTCGGCGACGACCTCGTCGAGTCCGTGGTCCGCGGGCGGCTGGACGGGCACGACTGGAACTACGGCTTCGTGGTGGACGGGTTCCCGCGCAACGGGCGGCAGGCCGAGTTCTTCATGGAGAGCTACGACATCGACGCGGTCATCCACCTGGAACTCCCGGACGACGAGGTGCGCCGCCGGGTACTCAGCCGCCGGCTCTGCCCGGAGTGCGGCATGGACTACAACCTGATCGCGGACCGGCCCCAGGTCGACGGGCGCTGCGACATCTGCGGGCACGAGCTGATCACCCGGGCCGACGACACCCCGGAAGCCCTGGACGCACGGTTGCGTGACTACCACGAGAAGACCCGCCCGGTGCTGGAACTGTTCCGGCGCAAGGAGGTCGTGCACGACGTGGACGCCCGCCCGGGCGCGGACGACGTGCAGGCGGCGATCCGCAAGACGCTCGGCCTGCCGTCCTACTCGCCGGTGCCGTGACCGCCGGCCTCAGTCGGCGTCCGCCAGGTGGTAGCCGCGCCGGCTGAGTTCCTTCTCGACGACGGCGCAGACGTGCTCGACGACGGCCACCCGGGCGTACCGCTTGTCGTCACCGGGGACCACCCGCCAGCGGGCGCGAGCCTGGTCGGTCCTCTTGATCATGTCGGTGACGGCGGCCTCGTAGTCGGTCCGCCGTTCCCGGTTGCGCCAGTCCTCGTCGGTGAGCTTCCACGACCGCAGCGGATCGCCGGCCCGGTCCCGGAACCGGCGCAACTGCTCGCCCGGGGAGACGTGCATCCAGAACTTGATGAGAATCGTCCCCTCGGCGACCAGGGTGCGTTCGAACTCGACGATCTCGTCGTAGGCGCGACGCCACTGCTCCTCGGTGGCGAAACCCTCGACCCGTTCCACGAGCACCCGGCCGTACCAGGACCGGTCCAGGACCGCCATCCCGCCCCAGCCGGGCAGGACCGCCCAGAACCGCTGCAGGAAGTGGTGCCGCTTCTCGTCGTACGTGGGTGCGGCGAACTGGGCCACCCGCACGTGGCGCGGATCGAGCGGGGCCACCAGGCGCTTGATCGCACCGCCCTTGCCGGAGGCGTCCCAGCCCTCGAACACCACGCACAGCGGCGGACCGATCTCGTGGTTGCCGAGCTGACCGCCGAGCAGCAGGCGCAGCCGGAGCAGACGTTGCTGTGCGGCCTCCAGCCGGGCCAGCGCGTCCTTCTTCGACAGCTCGGCCGGCGGTGCGGCGGATCCCAGGCGGCTCATCCGATCAGGGTGGCAGAAAACCGGTGCGGTCGCCTCCGAAAGGTGCGGTACCCCCGGTGTCCGGCACCCGCTTGACCGCGATCACCCGCCGGTCGAGACTGATCGGCATTGATGTACCTGAGGTCAGTCTCCACGGGGGAGTTGCACATGAAAGAACTGACAATGGTGCGCGCGCGCCGGATCGCGGTCAGTACCGCGATCGGCGCCGTCGTCGCCACGCTTCTGCTGCCGGGCCCGGCCGCCCAGGCCGTCACCGGGGGTACGCCGGTCGCCGCCGGCGCGGACACGTTCGTGGCCAGTGTCCACCGTGGTGAGGTGTCCTGCTCGGGGGTCCTGGTGGCCCCGGAATGGGTCCTCACCCTGTCCGCCTGCCTCGGTGACGACATCGCCGCCGGCCCGGTCGACGGCGCCACGGCGACGGTCGGGCGCACCGACCTCACCACGGACACCGGACTCCGCACGCCGATCACCCACCTGTCGCCGCACCCGACGCTCGGTGTCGTCCTGGCCCGGCTGGCCACCCCGGCCACCGGGATCGCGCCGGTGCCGCTGGGCGGCGCCCCGGTTGCCGGGGAGACGTTGCGGATCGCCGGGTACGGGCGTACCGACAGTGCCTGGGTGCCCGACCACCTGCGGGCCGCGCCGGTGACGGTGGGTGCGGTGGCGGCCGCCAGCTTCTCGATCACCGCGGCCGGCGGTGGCCCGGCCACCTGCCTCGGCGACGCCGGCGGTCCGGCCCTGCGGGATGCCGACGGGCGGACCACGCTGGTCGGGCTGCACGCGAGCGGCCATCAGGGCGGCTGTCTCGCCGTGGCGGACACCCGCCGGGAGGGCACCGAGATCCGGGCCGACCAGCTGGCCCCATGGCTGGCGCAGCACGTGGCGGTCCCGCAGCCTACCGACGAGATCTCCGCCAACGCGCTGTCCACCGCCAACGTGACCGCGTCGAGCAGCGCGGAGAACTGGGGCTGGCTGCTCTCCGAGATCAACGACGGGGTCCGGGACGCGAGCGGCTGGACGTCGTGGCCGTCCGCGCCGGCGCACACCGAGACGCTGGAGTTCACCCTGGCCCGGGCGACGACCGTCAACCGGGTCGACCTTTACCCGCGTCTCGACCAGCCGGCGGCGCAGAACAATTTCCCGGCGAACTTCGCGGTGGATGTGTGGACCGGTTCGGCGTGGACGACGGTGGCGAGCCGGAGCAACGTGCCGCGCAGTCTGCACGCGGTGCGGGTGCCGTTCCCGGCGGTGTCCACGACCAAGTTGCGGGTGCGGGGCCTGGGTGTGGAGATCATGCAGCTGAACGAGGTGGAGGCGTACCACTCGGCGAACCTCGCGGCGGACGCGGTGTTCACCGCGTCGAGCAGCGCGGAGAACTGGGGCTGGCTGCTCTCCGAGATCAACGACGGGGTCCGGGACGCGAGCGGCTGGACGTCGTGGCCGTCCGCGCCGGCGCACACCGAGACGCTGGAGATGACGTTCCCGGCGGCCCGCGACGTCAACCGGGTCGACCTGTACCCGCGGACCGACCAGCCGGCGGCGCAGAACAACTTCCCGGCGAACTTCGCGGTGGATGTGTGGACCGGTTCGGCGTGGACGACGGTGGCGAGCCGGAGCAACGTGCCGCGCAGTCTGCACGCGGTGCGGGTGCCGTTCCCGGCGGTGTCCACGACCAAGCTCCGGGTGCGGGGCCTGGGCGTGGAGATCATGCAGCTGAACGAGGTGGAGGCGTACCACTCGGCGAACCTCGCGGCGGACGCCGTGTTCACCGCGTCCAGCAGCGCGGAGAACTGGGGCTGGTCCCTGCCCGACATCAACGACGGGGCGCGGGACCAGAACGGCTGGACGTCGTGGCCGTCCGCACCGTCGCACACCGAGACGCTGGAGATGACGTTCCCCGCGGCCCGCGACGTCAACCGGGTCGACCTGTACCCGCGGACCGACCTGCCCGCGGCGCAGAACAACTTCCCGGCCAACGTGACCGTCTCCGCCTGGACCGGCACCGAGTGGCGTCCCGTGGTCACCCGCCGCGGCCTGCCGCGCACCGCCGAGCCGGCCCGGATCGCGTTCCCCACCGTCTCCACCACGAAGCTGCGCATCGCCGGCACCGAGCTGGAACTGATGCAGCTCAGCGAGGTCGAGGCGTACGCGGTGCAGCCGGTCGGGTACCCGGCGCCGACCGGGGCCGGCACACCGTCCATCGTGGAGGCCGGTGACCACCCGGGCGCCGCGGAGATCCTCGCGGCGCACCAGCTGAAGGTGTTCAAGGGCGACGGGCACATCGTCTTCGACTCGGCCCGGCCGTACGGTCGGGGCGGGGAGTGCGCACCCGGCCTGCTGCAGGTGGAGAAACACCTCGACGACGAACCGTACGGCATCTTCTACTGCTTCCGGACCATCGGCTCGAAGGGCCACCTGACGCTGGAGGTGCCCGGCACGTTCGGCGTGCGCGGCGGCTCCGAAGCGGTCACCGCCACCGCCAAGCTGCCGAACGGCACCGTCCTGCCGCCGTACGAGGTGGACGCGGGGGAGCGGGTGGCCGTCGTACCCGGCACCGGCGAGGAACCGCCGCGGGCGATCCTGGTCGAACTCCGCATGGACTAGCGGTCCACGGCACCCGACGGGTCCGGTCCGTCTCGGCGGGCCGGACCCGTTCCGTACGGTCAGCCGGCGTGCTCGGCCGGCGCCCGGGCCACGCCGAGCACCAGCGCTCCGGGGTGGTATACCTTCCGGCACACCGAGGACACCTGGGACGGGTCGAGACAACTCCAGGTGCGGTGGTCATCAGGGAGGGTGGGTGGTCGCGCCCGGCCCACCTGTCGTGGCCGGTGAGCCGTGCGGGACAATTTCGTCCGTGACTCTCGTTGACGACCTGCAGTGGCGCGGACTGATCCAGGACTCGACCGATCCCACCGAGCTGCACAAGGAGCTCGACGGCGGCGCCCTGACGTTCTATGTCGGTTTCGACCCCACCGGGGCCTCGCTGCACGTCGGTCACCTCATGCAGGTGCTCACCGCCCGCCGGCTCCAGCTCGCCGGGCACCGGCCGCTGCTGCTGGTCGGCGGCGCCACCGGGCAGATCGGCGACCCCCGGGAGTCCAGCGAACGCGCGCTGAACCCGCCGGACGTCGTACAGGGCTGGGTCGAGCGGATCCGCTCCCAGCTGTCCCCGTTCGTCACCTACCACGGCGACAACGCGGCCACCCTGGTCAACAACCTGGACTGGACCGGCGCCACCACGGTGATCGAGTTCCTCCGCGACGTCGGCAAGCACTTCCCGGTCAACAAGATGCTGGCCCGCGACGTGGTGCGTAACCGTCTGGAGAGCGGGATCAGCTTCACCGAGTTCAGCTACCAGCTGCTGCAGGCGAACGACTTCTACGAACTGCACCGTCGGCACGCCTGCCGCCTGCAGTTCGGCGGCTCCGACCAGTGGGGCAACATCACCGCCGGCGTCGACTTCGTCCGCCGCCGCGGCGCCGGCCCGGTGCACGCCTTCACCACGCCGCTGGTCCTGAAGGCCGACGGCACCAAGTTCGGCAAGAGCGAAGGCGGCGCCACCTGGCTCGACCCGGCCATGACCTCGCCGTACGCGTTCTACCAGTTCTGGGTCAACGCCGACGACCGCGACGTGACCCGCTACCTGCGCTACTTCAGCTTCAAGCCCCGCGAGGAGATCGAGGAGCTGGAGAAGGCCACCGCCGAACGCCCCCAGGCCCGCCTGGCCCAGCGCGCCCTGGCCGAGGAGATCACCGCGCTGGTACACGGCCCGGAGGAGGCCACCCAGGCGGTCGCGGCCAGCCAGGCGCTGTTCGGGCGCGGTTCGCTGGCCGACCTGTCCGCGGACACGCTGCGGGCCGCCCTCGGCGAGGCCGGACTGGTCGAGGTATGCGGTGAGCTCCCGCCCGTGGCCACGCTGCTGCAGCAGACCGGGCTCGCCAAGAGCGGGGGAGAGGCCCGGCGCACGGTGGCCGAGGGGGGCGCCTACGTGAACAACGAGCGCGTCACGGACGCCGACGCGGTGGTGCCGGAGTCGGCGTTGCTGCACGGGTCGTTCCTGGTGCTGCGGCGGGGGAAGCGGAACTTCGCCGGGGTTGAGTTCGTGCGCTGACACGGGGTGGCGCCGGTCGGGTGGCCGGCAACCAGCCTTACGGTGATCGCCTCGCTGCCGCACACGCCGCCGGCCATACGCCGGGCGTTGTCACTCTCGTGCGGTGACGCGTGGTCCACGGACGCCGGCACTACTGCTTCGCTCGCCTAGATCGGCGCTGCTGCTCCGGGCGAAGGCGCTGTGGCTGCCCTGCACTGGTGTTGCCGTTCACGCATGCAGGCACTGCTCCACTCACCTACGTCGGCGATGGCGCCGGCGTCCGAGTGAGCCGGTGTGACGCAGGTCAACCTCGTCCGGTTTGACGCTGTGTTCACCGGCGACGTAACTTTCTCCCTGCCCCGGAGACGGGACGCCGCGGATCGGAAGATCTGCAGCGTTCGTCCCGAGGCAGGAAGAACCCGGCCACCGCGGACGTTGCGTTCCACGGAGGCAGGACTGGGCGGTGCGGCCGTCGGATTCCCCCCGGGGGACCCCGATTTGGCGACGCGGAACCGACCAGGTAAAGTCTTCCGGGCTGGCAGGGAAACGGGCGAGCAGCGGAGTGATCCGCAGCGGCCGTCCTGCCGAACCCTACGAAATGGACACGACCAAGCGTCGTGCGAATTGTTGTGGGGGCGCTAGCGGAAAACGGACCGATTTGACGGTACGAAATAGCGCGAGTAAAGTTGAACGAGTGCCCCGGGCGCGGGCTGCAGGGTTCTGCGGTTGGTGTCGGGTGTGTGGTTGTTCTTTGAGAACTCAACAGGGTGCTTGATAAGCCAGTGCCAATTGGTATGGCTCGTGCCTTTTTTGGTGCGGGTTGTCTTTGGCAACAGATTGTTTGTTGCTGGGATGATTTTCT
>NZ_JAIWNC010000002.1 GCF_020216025.1 Jidongwangia harbinensis
GGTCCCAGCGCCAGACTCAGAGACGGACTTCACTTCCAAGCACGCGTCGACGTCACGGGCACCCATCGAGGGTGGACACCCCCGACAAGCCCGATGGTGACGAGGCCGGCACGCCCGCACCAGCCCCGTCACCCGACCCAGCGACAACCGTGACCGGGCCGCCGGTTTCACGCCCAGCGTGATCAACCCGGGGGTTGTGAAGACTCAGTGGAACGCCATCGCGGCAGCACCAGCGCCGTGATGGGCGACGAGTGCGCTGGTGTACCACTGGAGCGCTCCACTGGACCTAACCGACGGGCCGGCCGCGTGGCACGGCATAGCATGCGGCGTGACGTTCACCGTGCGGGCACCGTGGGCCGACACGCCCGAACCGGTGCGTACGGCCGTCGCCGAGGCGCTCGGTGCCAGCATCGTCGGTCATGTGGACCTGCACGGTGGCATGTCGCCCGGCCCGGCCGCGGGACTGTGGCTGGGCGACGGACGGCAGGTCTTCGTCAAGGCGGTGTCCGCCGACGTGCGAGCACACAATCACGCCATGATCCGGCAGGAGTCCGCAATCCTGGACGTCCTGCCGGCCTCGGTGCCGGCGCCTCGGCGGCTCGCCACGGTGGTCCACGGTCCGTGGATCGCCATGGCGACCACCTGGGCCGACGGCGCCACCGCGGGGTCGTGGACCGACGCCTCGATCGCGGCCGTGGCCGGGGCGTGCCGGGCGGCGAGCGGCCACCGGGCGCCGGGCCTGCTGCCGCCGGTCGCCCAGCGCGTCTTCGACTTCGACGGTTGGGTGCGGGTGCAAGCGATCGGTGCGGGCGACGACTGGGAGGCGGCCCACGCGGGTCCCGCGGCCGAGGTGGTGGCCGGGTGGGAACGCTGGACGGCCGGCGACGCGCTGGTCCACCGCGACGTTCGCCTGGACAACACGGCGGTCGGCGCGGAGGGGCGCTCGGCGGTGCTGCTCGACTGGGCGTACGCGGCGGCCGGCGCCCGGTGGATCGACCTCGCCCAGTTGGCCGCGGACGTGGTGGCCACCGGGCATGTCCTCGGTCCACGGGTGGCGGCGGACCGCGCGTACCGGCTGTTACGGACGTTGCCGCCCGCGGCGTCGCGTTTCGTCGTCGGGCTGGCCGGGATGTGGTGCATCCGGGCCGCGACGGTCCGGCACGCCGTCATGCCGGAGATCGCCACCTGGCGCCGCGCCCGGACGGTCGCGTTGCGCCCGTTGGTGACCCGGCTGATCGCCGACCTCCGCGACCCGCCCGCCGGCTAGAAGGTGGTGTGGACGTTGGTGATCGCGGCGGTGCGCCGGCCGTCGGTCTCCGTCACCCGGACCAGGCTGTACGCCTCCGCGCGGGCGGCGGACCAGTCGTTTCTGGAGGTGACCCACGGGGAGGTGCAGACGAACTGCGCCCCCGGCCCGAGCCGAGCGGGCCCGCACACGGTCATGCCGTACTGCGGGAAGGAGATGAGTGCCTTCAGTTCGGTCACGTCGATGGCCTGGTCCGTGCCGTTCTGCACGGTCGACAGGCCCCGGCGCTGGTCGCCCTCCGCCTCGGCGCAGGTCACGATCAGGATGTCGGGTGTGCCCGCGCGCAGCGGCTCCTGCGCGCAGCGCAGCGTGCCGGCTCGGGCCGGGGCGGCGACGCCCAGGGCCGCGGCGCCGATTGCCGCCGCGACGACCATCAACCTGGCAAGGATCCGCATGTGGTACCTCCGAGCGAGACGGCGAGGGGGAGCCGGTGACCCGATGGTGGCTGAGCGCCTTCATCGATTCGGCATCGGCCCGTTCATCGCCCGCAGCCACGGTCCGCCGGGGGCCGGGACGTCATTCCGGACCGGGCGGGATCTCGGTGGCCTGGGACCGGACCACCCACCACTGCGCCCGGCCGGCGGTGGCCCGGTAGCAGTCGGTGTGCCAGCACGCCAGCCGGCCGGCTTCCTGTCCTCGGACGTGGATGTCGATCGCCGACCGGTACCGTAGAACCGCGAGCCCGCCATCGACGAGAACCTCGATCTCGGAGACCGCGTCGAACCGGCGGTAGTCGATCGTGCCGGTCACGACGCCGCCCAGGTACCGCGCCCTGGACCATTCGCCTCCGCCCGGATGGATCAGCACGAAGTCCGGCGCGTGCAGGGCATCCAGGGTGGCCTCGTCCGCGTCGACCAGCGCCCGGAGTCGCCTGCGCTCCAGATCTCTGAGGGCGGCGGCGACGGCGGGCATGCGGCGACCCTACCCGGCCTGCGCGGGGGTCCGACGGGTGCCCGGCAGGCACTCGGCGCGGTCCGGCCGGACCGGTGCGCCGGCGGGCGGTGCCGCGGCGACGGGACGGATCAGTCGTTCGCCGAGCGCGGCGGTGAGGGCGACGACGCTGAGCAGCGCGCCGATCAGGACCGTGCTGCGTACGCCGTGGTCGGTCAGCGCGAGGCTGCCGACGAAGGCGCCGCCGGTGATGCCGACGTTGACGGCGGCGGAGACGGCGGCGGCGGCGAGGTCGGAGCGCCCCGGCGCCACCTGCAGGACGAGCCCGCCGAGCGCCGCGGTGAACGCGGCGAACGCCAGCCCGGCCAGGGCGATCAGCCCAACGGCCGGCACGGCGTGGTGACCGAATGCGGACAACCCGAGCAGCGCCACCGTCTGCAGCGCGACGGTACCGATCAGGGCGAGCCACGGGTTGCGGTCCACCACCGCTCCCACGGCGAGGATGCCGAGCACGCTGGCCACGCCGCGGGCCAGCAGGATGGCGCCGACCGACGAGGCGGCGAACCCGCTGATCTCGGTGACGAAGAGGGCCACGTACGTGTAGGCGGCGATGGCACCGGCGGTCGCCAGCACGGCGGCCGCCACGAGCAGGCCGAAGCGCCGGGCATCGGGGGTGGCGCCCCGGGCGGCGTGCCCCTCTTCGGGCCGGGTGGACGGCAGCAGCGCGGCCACCACGACGAGGACGATCGCGCCGAAACCGGCCACCGCCAGGAATGACGCCCGCCAGCCGGCGCGCTCGCCGAGCCAGGTGCCGGCCGGCACGCCCAGCGCCAGGGCGGCGTTGCCGCCGGCGAACACCACCGCGACCACCCGCCCGCGAAGCCCGGGCCGGAACAGTTCGGCCGCGGCCGGGACCACGACCGCCCAGAACAACGCGTGGGTGAGCGCGGTCGCCATTCTGGCCGCCAGCACCAGCGCGAACGAGGTGGCGAGCACGGTGACCGCGGTGCTGACGACGAAGCCGGCCAGCAGTGCCGACAGCAGACGCCGGCGGGGGACGCGCCGGACCAGCGCGGTCAGCGGGACCGAGGCGAGCATCACCACGGCGCCGTACGCGGTGACGAGCATGCCCACCCGCGACGGTGGGACGGCCAGGTCCCCGGCCATCGGGAGCAGCAGCCCGATCGGCAGCGCCTCGGCCGCGGTGTAGAGGAAGGTCCCGCCGGCCAGGCCGATCAGCGCTCCCACCGCCCGTCGGTGACCCGTCCGACCAGCCATTGTTACCTCCTAAATTGTCTTTGGAGGTAACATGCTAGTGGTGGTTCTCGAGACGGGTCAACTGGTAAAGTGGGTTTTGGTGGAAACATTGGGAGATGTCACGCGACTGCGCCGGGTGGGTGGCAACCTCGCCCTGGACTTCGTCAACACCCGCACCGGGCCACCCGTGGGCGCGCCGGACGGCGACGTGCTCACGGCGTACCCCGGTCTGGTCGCCTGGGCCCGCTATGCGGACGTCCTCACCGAGGCGGAGGCGGCGGCGTTGCGCCGGCTGGCCCGCGACGATCCGAGCGGCACCCGGGTCGCCTTCGAGCGGTCCCTGCATGTCCGCGACTACCTGGACGAGATCTTCCGCCGGCTGGCCGCGGGCCGGGACCCCGACCCGACCGTCCTGGCCCGGCTGCGAGACGACGAGGCGGACGCGCTCGGCCATGCACAGCTGGATCGAGCCGGCGTGTACGCGTGGAGCTGGCGGGACGATCGCACGCCGGCCCGGCCGCTGCGGCCGGTGGTGCACGCCGCGGTGCAGCTCCTCACCAGCGGTGCGCTGGACCGGATCAAGGGATGCGAGGGCTGTCGCTTCCTGTTCCACGACGAGAGCAAGAACCGCAGTCGCCGCTGGTGCAGCATGGACGACTGTGGAACGGCCGAGAAGATGCGGCGCTACGTCGCGGCGCGGCGTACCCGCGCGGCGCGGTGACCGGGCGCCTACTCGCGGATCACCGGTCCAGGGTGATCCAGTAGCGCCGCACCGGACCGTGCTCCGTGTCGCGGATGCCCTCCAGGGCGCCGCCGTTGCGTTCGATCGTGCGGGCCGAGGCGACGTTGTCCGCGAGACACGGGATGAGGACGCGATTCAGGCCCAGGGCGGCTCGCGCCTCGCCGAGCATCTCGCCGAGCGCCCAGCCGGCCAGCCCGCGACGCCGCGCCGACGGGCGGATGCCGTAACCGATGTGACCGATGTCGTCGTCGAAGTAGTGCCGCAGCGCGATGCCCCCCAGCACCCGGCCGTCTTCGACGATCCAGCGCGGTGAGCCGTGCCGCTCCGGCGGGCACGGCCGGCCGGCCGGGTGGGTCAGCCGGACCCGCTGGTGCACCCAGGCGGCGAAGCCCTCCGGTGAGTCCACGTCGTCATCGGTGTCCAGGCCGAAGCCGTCCTCGTGGAGACCGGGACCCCAGTCGTCGCGGCAATCCAGAAAGGCGGCGTGCAGGCGGGTGGTCGGCAGGACCAGTTCGGGCATACGGCAACGGTAGTCCGCGCCGCCCGGGGGTGCGGCGGCTCGACGGCGTCGGCTCGCACAGCGCCGGCTCGACGGCGTCGGCTCGACGGCGTCGGCTCGCACAGCGCCGGCTCGACGGCGTCGGCTCGCACAGCGCCGGCCCTCCCGCCGTCGTCGGGAGGGCGTCAGCGGCCGGGGGTCGCCGCCGGCCCCGGCGATGTGGTGCCGGCCGGGCCCAGGATGCGGCGGGTGCGCTCGATGACGTCGGCGGCCTGGGCGGCGAGATCGCGGACGAGGGCGCCGGCCGGGCGGATGTCGTGGACGAGGTGGACGGACTGGCCGGCGTACAGGGCCATGGCGGCCAGGTCGCCGGTCATGCCGGGCAACGGAATCAGGTCCTCGTACCGTCGATGGGGTCGGCCCTGGCCGTCCACGGCCACGATGTCGTCTTCGCCGGGGCGGTCCGGCGCGGACGGGGATCCGGCCGATTCCCAGCGGCGCACCGTGGTGTTGCGCAGGGCACGGTGCGGCGCGTCGGGCCAGCCGCCGTCGAAGCAGCGGGTGTGTACGGTGTCGTCGGCCCCGGCCGCGACGAGGCGGTCCTGGTACGCCGGGTGTGCGCCGGCCTGCGTGGCGGCGAGGAAGCGGGTGCCCAGCCACGCGCCCTGCGCGCCCAGGACCAGCGCGGCGGCGACGCCCCGGCCGTCGCTGATGCCGCCGGCCGCCATGACCGGTACCGGGCCGACCGCGTCGACGACGGACGGCACCAGAACCATGGTCGTGGTGGTCCCGCGTACGTGGCCTCCGGCCTCCCAGCCCTGCGCCACGATCACGTCGACACCGCAGTCGGCGGCGTGCCGCGCTTCCGGCACGCTGCCGACGGTGTGCATGTGCAGCGCTCCGGCGTCGCGGATGCGGCGGCTGACGGGCGCGGGATCGCCCCAGAAGGTGGAGATGACCGGCACCGCCTCGCGCAGGCACACCGCCAGGATCTCGTCCACGTCGAAGTCCAGCACCAGGTTGGCCCCGAACGGCCGCTGGGTTCGCCGCCGCACCTGGTGGATGTGTTCGCGTGCCCGGTCGGGCCGGTGCCAGGTCAGGGCCAGCATGCCCAGCCCGCCGGCCGCGGACACCGCCGCGGCCAGCTCGGGTGCCGCGGCGGAACCGATCGGTGCCTGCACCACCGGCACGTCGATGCCGAGCCGTTCGCCGAGCGGGTGGTGCCAGCCGGCCGTCATGGACGCCTCCGTGCTTCGGAAAACGAATCACCTGACAGGGCGGTACTGTATCGGAAACCGAAGCGCAGGTGAAGGGTGGAGGAGAGCCGATGGCAGTGCCCAGGCCCGGAACGCCGGTACGCGGATCGCATACCGGACGCCCGCTGATGGCCGCGCTCGACCTGTTCGGCAGGCGGTGGAGTCTGCGCATCCTCTGGGAGCTGCAGCCCGGCCCGCTCGGTTTCCGTGCCCTGCAACAGCGGTGCGACAACATGTCGTCCAGCGTTCTGCGGCAGCGCCTCACCGAACTGCTCGACGCCCGCATCGTCGAACAGCGGCCTGACCTCGGGTACGCGCTCAGCCCGCTCGGACACGGCGCCTACCGCGCGCTGCGCCCACTCGTCCGCTGGTCCGACGGCTGGGCCGGTGCCCTCGCCGCGTCCGACGAGGAGGCGCCGGGGTGACCCGGCTGTCCGGTCCGCGCCGCCGCCACGACGGCCGGCCGCATCCGCGCCCGGACCGGCGGAACCGCCACGGTCCGCGCCGCGCCGTGACGCCCCTCAGGGCAGGTAGGCGACCAGCCGGTCGGCGAGCTGCCGGGGGTGGCTGAGCGCCACCGCGTGGCCGCCGTCGATCTCGTCGGGAACCACGCCGAGCCGCTCGGCGGCCACCCGGCGCTGGAAGTCCGCCGGGAAGAACCGGTCCTCCCGGGCGATGAGCACCCGGGTCGACACGGCCGGCCGGGCGGCGAGCGGCCACGGCTCGTTCCACTCCGCACTGACCTGGTCCCGGCCGTGCGCCTTGGCCTCGGCGACCACCTCGGCCGGCACGCCGTTGTAGAACTGCTCCTCCTCGCTCAGCCCCTCGGTGCCGCGGTAACCGGTGTTGTCCCACCAGTCCCCGGGCTTCTCGCCGGGCTCCGGGATCATCGGGGTGAGCAGGACGATCAGCCGCACCGGCAGCCGCTCGGCGACCAGCGGCGCGGTGAACGCGCCGTAGGAATGCCCGACCACCACCAGGTCGCTCCGGTCGCCGATCGCGGTGACCACCGTGTCGCGGAACTCGGTGAACCCGGCCGAGCTGTCTCCGATCGGCAGCTCCGGCACCACCACGTCGTGGCCGCGCCCGGCCAGCTCCGGGACCAGCAGATGCCAGTCCCACGCGCTGCCTCCGCCGCCGTGGATCAGAACGAACGTCGCCATGCCCGGAAGCATCACACAGGGGTACGACAATCCGCCGGCAGCGGGCGGCGGAGGCGGGCGTCCGGGATCGTCCGGAATTTTCTCCGCGCGCCCGGCGATGCCGGAGGATGACTGGTCATGGGGGGTGGACGGGGGCGCGGCCAGGCAACGGGGGAGGTTCCCGCCCGGGGTGGGATGGGACCTGCCCGGTCGTGCTCACGTCCTGGTCACCGATCTGGCCGGCCGATGTCCAGGCCGGCCAGATCGGTGCGGATCTGTTCGGCCTCCGGCATGCCGAGGTCGGTGTAGTGGGTCAGCGCCTGCTGGAGGTGGTCCCGGGCGAGCGGGAGGTCGCCGAGGGCGCGGTGGACGTGCCCGAGGCCGGCGTGGGCGCGGGCCTGCTCGGCGGGGACGCCGGTGTCGGCGGCGATGGTCCGGGCGGTGGCGTGGTGCCGGGCGGCGGCGGTGTGGTCTCCGGCGATGCGGGCGGCTTCACCGAGACCGTTGATCGCGGCCGCCTCGCCCGCCCGATAACCAGACCGGCGGCAGATCGCCAGGGCCTGCTGGAAGTACTCCTCCGCCTCGGCGGGACGGCCGAGCAGCGTGTGCAGCCGGCCGAGGCTCTCCAGAGTGTCCGCCTCGCCGAGGTGCTGGCCGAGTTCCCGGAACAGGTCCAGGCTCTCCCGCAGATGCTCGGCGGCCGGCCCGTACCGGCCCGACCGCATCTCGACCTCGCCGAGGCCGTTCAGCGTTCCGGCCTCGCCGTTGCGGTGGCCGATCTCGCGGACCAGGGGCAGCACCTGGGTGAAGGCCTCGGTGGCCGCCTCGTAATGGCCCAGCTGACCCTCGATCATGCCGAGGTTCCGGAGGGCGCCGGCCTCGCCGGTCCGGTTGCCCATCTGCCGGTGCAGGACCATGGCCTGGCGGTAGTGGGCGCCGGCGTCCGGGAAACTGCCGGACTGCTCCGCGGCCATGCCGAGATTGTTGTGCACCCGGGCCAGCCCGGTGACGTCCCCGGTCTGCCGGAACAGCTCGACGGCCTGTTCGAGATGCTCGATGGCGGCGTCGGTCCGGCCCAGTTGGATGTAGGCCACGCCGAGGTCGGTGAGGGCGTGCGCCGCCCCGTTCGGATCGTCGTTCTGGCGGGCGGCCTGATGGGCGTAGCCGTGCACGGTCACGGCGTCCGTGTGGTGGCCGCCGTCGAGGTAGCGGAACAGGACCCGGGACAGCTGGGTGGCCAGGGTGGCCCACCCGCTGGTGGCGGTGTGGGCGACGACGGCGATCAGGGTGATGCGCTCGGCGTCCAGCCACTCCCGGGCGTCCTTCGGGTCGGTGAGGTCCGGCATGGGCAGGCGGTGCTGGGAGATCTTGGGCCGGAGGTAGGCGTCGGCGGGATAGAGGGTGTCCATGGCGGCCGAGGCCGTCGCCAGGTAGTGGTCGAACAGCCGGGCCAGGGCGCTGCGGCGTTCCGCCGGCCGGTCCTCGTCGCCGGCCAGGTTGCCGGCGTACGCGCGCACCAGGTCGTGGAAGGTGAACCGCCCCGGAGTGGCCGGCTGCAGCAGATGGTCCTGGTGCAGGTGCCGCAGGACGTCGCGGGCGGCGTCCACCCCGGTGTCGGCCAGAGCCGCGGCGGCGTACCCGTCGAAATCCGGTCCCGGATGCAACGCCAGCAGCCGGAGCAGCCGCCCGTGCTCGGGCGGCAGCCGCTGGTAGGACAGGTCCAGGGCGAGTTCGACGCCGGTGTACAGGCGGCGGTCGCGGTGGCGTTCGTCCAGCCGGTCGGCGTGGTCGGTGAGATTCCACCCCGGCGCGCTGTGCATGCGCCCGGCGACCAGGCTCAGCGCCAGGGGCAGATAGCCGCAGCGCCGGGCGATCTGGTCCGCGGCGCCCGGATCCGGGCCGACCGGGACCTCGGGCACGGCCCGGGCCAGGAAGGCCGAGGCCTCGTCCGGAGTGAACACGTCCACCGCGAGGTGGGTGGCGCCGGGCAGGTCGAGGCTGCGGCGGCTGGTGACCAGCGTCAGACAGCCGGGTGTCGCGGGCAGCAGCGGGCGGACCTGCTCGGCGCTCGCGGCGTTGTCCAGCACTATCAGGGCGCGGGTGCCGGCCAGCCGCTGGTGGTACAGCGCGACGCGATCCGCCAGGTCGTGCGGCACCTGCGGGCCGGAGACCCCGAGCAGCCGCAGGAACCCGTCCAGGACGGCGGCCGGATCGGCCGGCGGCTGAGCCGGGTCGGGGTGGAAGCCACGCAGGTTGACGAACAGCACCCGCTCGAACGGCTGCTCCCGGTGCAGCAGGTGTCCGGTGTGGACGGCGAGCTGGGTCTTGCCGACCCCGGCCATGCCCTCGATCGCCGAGATCACCACCGCGTCGCCCCTCCGCCCGGCGCTCCGGAGCCGGTCGATCTCGCCGGCCCGGCCGGTGAATCCGGCCAGGTCCGGCGGCAGCCGGTCCTGCACGCGGACGTGCGCCGCCGCCTCGGCCTGCCCGCCGACGACCCGCAGGGCCTGCCGCCACCGGCCCACGTATCCGGTGTCGTCGTGCAGTGCCTGGACCACCGCGATCACCAGGTCGGTGTTGATCCGCCGGCGCCCGGGACGGAAGCAGTCGGCGATCGTCGTCCGGCGGGTGAGTTCGCCGGCCGGCCGGCCCTGGGCGGTCCAGGCGGTGTTGACCCGTTCCTTGATCGTTTCGTACGACGGGTCGCCGGCCCAGACCTTCAGCAGCCGGAGGCGCTCGACGAGGTCGTCGAGGCCCCCGGCCGGCGCGGGATCCGGTGGCACCGAGAACGTGCTCTCCGGTTCTCCAGACGTTGGCATCGACCACTCCGCAACGGGCTCGACATCGACGGGCGTCCGAGGTTAGCGCCGAAGTGCCCCGTCGCGTGGCCCGCCGGCCCGGCAACGTCCGATCAGGAGCGGAGTTCGGCGACGGCCGCCGTGAGGATGCCGTTCAGCGATCCCCGCACGACCGCGGCACGAAGTTCCGGATAGTGCGGGTAGTGGTCCAGCATCCGGCCGGGGCTGGCCGGATCGGGGAAGCCGGCGAAGGCTCCCCAGCGCCACAGCGCGTACTCGTGCCGCTGGAGAAGCGTTCCACCGTGGTGTTCGTTGCACACGAAGTAGCCCGGGATGTACAGCTCGGGGTAGACCTGCCAGACCGTCTCCTCGTCCGGGATCGGCAGGTAGAACCGGTCGAAGTACTCGTAGCAGCCCACCTGGAAGGTGGTCAGGATCTTGGTGAAGACCGGGATCAGGTACTGCTCGAGTTGCGCCGTCTGCAGGCGGGCCTGCGCCCGGGCGGCCAGCGCGACCGGTCCCAGCGTGGCGATGAGGACGCCGAGGTCACGCATCGCCGCGTAGTTGTGGTTCAGCGCGACCGCGTCGTAGCGGGCGTTGATGGCCGTGACGCAGGCGGTGGCGTCCTGCGCGAACCGTTGCTTGAGGCTCAGCGAGAACTCCGGGCTCTCCACGAACTCCAGCATGGCGTGCTCGGCGCAGCCCCGGACCTCGGCGACGGTCAGGGCGTCCATGTGGTTCTTGATCGCCTGCTCGGACCGGCGTACCTCGCTGATCATCATGGTGACCGCCAGGTCGAGCGTCAGCTCGCCGCTCCTCGAGTCGTTGTAGAGCGAGTACGCGGCGTACGCGTACTGCGCCACCTGGATGATGGTGGCCGGATCGACCGCCTGCGCGGGCCGGGGCGCGGCCGGTACCGCCGCCCCGGTGGCGGCCACCGTGGCGATCAGCCCGCGGATCGCGTACCTCTTCAGTCTGGCCTTCATGGTCGGATCCCTTCGTTCTCCATCCGCCGCAGGACGTCGCGGGCGATCGCCCAGCTGGTCCGGGCGCCGGCCGTGGTCCTGAGCGTCTCCGGGGTGTACGGCCCCTCCCGCCACACGCCGTCGACCTGGTAGTCCTGCAGGGTCACGGTCCCGTTGGGCGTGGTGCACTCGTACACCATGTGGTAGATCGACGGGTGGTAGTCCAGTTCGCCCTCCCGCGGCCCGGTGCACCGGGGCTCCAGCCGCCGGACGATCGCCTCCATCGCGGTCCGGTAGCTCGGCATGAACGTGGTGGACGTGTTCAGGTTGCCCCAGACCCGCGCCTCGAGCGCCACCGCGTAGAGCGCGTACACCGCGAAGCCGAGGTGGTCGGCCACCGCATCGGAGGAGACCGCGTCGAAGGTCGCCTTGGCCTGGCGGGCGTACAGCGTGACGTCCAGCGCGAACTCCTCCAGCGTGTCCTCGGTGAGGTCCGGCAGGGACGGCACCTCGAGGATCGCGTGCTCGGCCGCGCCGACCCAGGGTGCCGCGCCGACCTCGTCCAGATGCCTCAGCACGGCGTCCTCGGCCGCGCCGACCACGTCGACGAACCGCCGCACCGCCGCGTAGAGCTGTTCGTCGGTCAGCTCGCCCCGGCCGGCCGAGACGAACAGGCTGAGGGCCTCGTCGCCCATCTGCTTCACCTGGTCGAAGCCGGCTGCCCGGGCGGGTGCCGCGGCCGGCAACGCCACCGCGACCGCCAGCGCCGCCACCGCGGCGCCGCGCGACAGGCCGGCTCCCACCTTGCGTGCCCAGGATGTCCCGTCCACTTCACGCTCCTCGGTCCTCGGGCGTGCTCCTGCCGGTGAGTCTCGCCGACCGGATGCCACCCGGACATCGGTGAAATTACGCAACCCGTCGGGTACGCCTGAGCGCCGTTGGGACCGCCCGCGTACCCTGCGTCCCTGATCTCTAGGGAGGCGGCCTGTGGGTGGCGAGAAGTATCGATCCGTTCACCGGAAAAGCGGTGAACGCGTACGCATCGCCCTGACGAGCACGGTCCTGGTCGTGGTGCTGGTGGCGCTGGCGGGCGCCGGCGGGTATGTCGGGTGGGACCGGTGGAGCGTGCCCGACTATTCGGGTGCCGGCACGGGCAGCGTCCGGGTGGACGTCCGGGCCGACTCCACGCTGACCGACATCGGCGTCGCGCTCGTCGGCGCGGGCGTGGTCAAGAGCACCGAGGCGTTCCTCCGGGCCGCCCGGGACGACCCGCGGGCACAGCGCATCCAGGCCGGCTCGTTCAAGCTGCGCAAGGAGATGTCCGGCGAGGCGGCGGTCGCCCTCCTGCTGGACCCGGCGGCCCGGGTCCGGAGCGGCGTCACGATCAAGGAGGGCCGGACCGCCAAGGAGGTGTACGCGATCCTCGCCAAGGCCACCGGCGTCCCGGTCGGTGACTTCGCGAAGGCCGGCCGCGATCCGGTGGCGCTGGGCGTACCGAAGTCGTGGTTCAAGCGTGACGACGGGCAGAAGGCGGCCCGGTCGATCGAGGGGTTCCTGTTCCCGGACACCTACGAGTTCCGGCCGGGCGCCACCGCCCAGCAGATGCTCCGGGAGATGGTCAAGCGCTTCTTCGCGGTGGAGAAGAAACTGACATTCGCCACGCGGGTACGGGATCAGCTCGACATCAGCCCGTACGAGGCGCTGATCGTCGCGTCGCTCGCCGAGGCGGAGGCCGGTGTGCCCCAGGACATCGGCAAGATCGCCCGGGTCGCCTACAACCGGCTGTACGGCGATTTCCCGTGCCAGTGTCTCGAGTTCGACGTCGGGATCAACTACTACTACCAGCTCACCGGGCGGCCGACGAAGCCGTCCAAGAAGATGACCCGCGCGGAGCAGCGGGACCCGGAGAACCCGTACCGCCTGCACGGCAAGGCCGGCCTGACCCCGACGCCGATCAACAACCCGGGTGAGGGGGCGCTGCGCGGTGCGATGGACCCGCCGAAGGGGGACTGGGTGTTCTTCGTGGCGATCGACGCGGACGGGAACTCGGCCTTCGCCGTGACCGACGCGGAGCACGAGAAGAACAAGGAGATTGCCCGCAAAGCCGGGAAGATTTAGGGCAAATACCCCGCTGGCCTGCGTTTCGGCCGTGATCTCCCGGGCACCTGCAGCCCATGCCGGGATGGTTGCAGGCAGGCGGATGGGGACTGCTGGCGGGTTCGGCGTTGCTCCTGGGCGCCGCCGTGGGATACCTGGTCCGGATCCCGCGGAAGGCGGTCGCGTCGATCATGGCGTTCGGTGCCGGCGTGCTGCTGTCGGCGGTATCGTTCGAGCTGATCGCCGAGGCGTACGACCGGGCGGGGCTGCTGCCCACCGTGATCGGCGCGGTCGCCGGTGCGGCGGTGTACACCGGCTGCAACGTGCTGCTGGCCCGTCGCGGCGCCCGGCACCGGAAGCGGTCCGGTGATCAGCAGCCGTCCGAGGCGCAGGCGGGCGGTTCCGGCGCCGCGCTCGCGCTCGGCGCGCTGCTCGACGGCGTACCCGAATCCGTGGTCATCGGCACCGGCCTCCTCGGCGGCGGAGCGGTCAGCGCGGTGACCGTCGCCGCGGTGTTCATCAGCAACGTTCCGGAGGGCCTGTCCAGCGCGACCGGCATGCGCCGGGCCGGTCGCTCCGGTACCTACGTCTTCGGGCTGTGGGCCGGCATCGCGCTGGTCAGCGGCCTCGCCGCGGTGGCGGGCTACACCCTGCTCGGCGGAGTCGCCCCCGCCGTGCTGGCCGCGATCACCGCGGTGGCCGGCGGCGCGATCCTCACCATGGTGGCCGACACCATGATCCCCGAGGCGTTCGAGCAGACCCACCTCGCCATCGGCATCATCACGCTGCTCGGCTTCCTCACCGCGTTCGCGCTCTCCACCACCGACGGGTGACGTCTGTTCGGGCAGCGACCGCGCCTCGATCGGGCACATCGGCGGGCGCGCGCCCCGCCCCGCGTGACGGCAGAACCGGGTTGTCTACCCTGAGAGCCTCCATGGAGGACTGCCACTACCCGTGCGCGGGTCCGGCAGTCGCACGGAATTGGGGAGACGTTGGAATCGGCTTACCGGGTGAGTCCGCTGTCGGCCTCCGATCCCAGGAAGCTGGGGGAGTACCAGCTCGTCGGGCGCCTGGGCACCGGAGGCATGGGCGTGGTGTACCTCGCCGAGAGCGAGGACGGCCCGCACGCGGCGATCAAGCTGATCCATCCCGCGCTCGCGGCCGATCCGGAGTTCAGCGGGCGGTTCCGCAGCGAGGTGGAGCGGGCCCGCCAGGTGCCCTCGTTCTGCACCGCCGGATTCCTCGGCGCCGACCTGGAGCACGACCCGCCCTACCTGGTGGTGGAGTACGTCGACGGGCCGAGCCTGCTGGACGTGGTGCGGGAGCGCGGACCGCTGCTGGGCGGCGCGCTGTACTCGCTGGCAGTGGGGGTCGCCACGGCGCTGACCGGCATCCACGGCGCCGGGGTGATCCACCGCGACCTGAAGCCCGAGAACGTGCTGCTGCCGCCGGGCAGCCCAAAGGTGATCGACTTCGGGATCGCCCAGCCGTTCGTGGCCACCAGCCAGCACACCCGGGCGGACATGCTGGTCGGCACGGTGGCCTACATGGCGCCGGAGCGGTTCTCCGACGACGGGGACACGCCGCTCACGGCCGCGACCGACGTCTTCGCCTGGGGCTGCGTGGTCACCTACGCGGCGACCGGCCGGACGCCGTTCCAGGGCGACTCGTCGTCGGCGACCGCGGGCCGGATCCTCACGCAGCCGCCGCGCATCGACGGGCTGCCCGGAAAGCTGCGCGACATCGTGGCCCTGACGCTGTCCAAGGACCCGGCCGACCGGCCCACCGCGCCGGAACTGCTGGCCATGCTGGTGGGCGAGAAGGCGGTGCCCGCCGGGGCCGGCCCGGAGCCGGGCGTCCCGGGTCCGGTGCGGACGCCCGGGGGGACCGCGGACGGGGGGACCGCCGCCGGGCCGGCGCCGCGACCGGCCCGCTCGCGGCGGCGACTGCTGGTCGTGCCGGCCGTCCTGGCGCTGACCGGGCTGACGGCCGCCGGGCTGGCGGTCCGGGCGTCCGGTGACCCCAAGCCGGCTCCGCTGGCCGCGCCGTCGGTCCCGGCGGAGACCACGACGGCGACCGGCGGGCCGTCGCGCCGCGCCCCGGCGCCCGGGTCCAGCCGGCCGACGGCGGCGGAGGAGTCGCGCCGGCCCGCGACGGAGTCGACCGGTGTCCGGGAACGATTGTCCGCGACCGCGACTGCCACCTCCCGGAAACCGGTCAAGGACACGGTTCCGGCCAACCCGTCCGGCCGCAACCTGGCCCTCGGCCGGCCCGTCACCGCGTCCAGCACGGAGGGTTCGGCCTGGTCCGCCGCGCGGGCGGTGGACGGCGATCCGCAGAGCCGGTGGGGCAGCGCGTGGAGCGACGTCCAGTGGCTGCGGATCGATCTCGGCACCCGCCGGCAGATCACGGAGATCGTGCTGCGCTGGGAGCACGCCCACGCGGTGGCCTACCGGGTGGAGGTCTCCGCCGACGGTACGGATTGGACGTCGGTCTACCGGACGTCCACGGGCGAGGGCGGAGACGTGACCGTGCGTACCGACGGGGTGCCCGGCCGCTACGTGCGGATGTCCGCCACCGAGCGGTCCGGCAAGTACGGCTACTCGCTGTACGAGGTCGAGGTCCGCTGAGCCGTGGCCGTTGACCGGCCGCGCGGTGGTGTCCGGTGCGGACCCTGGCCAGGACGTCGGGCCTGTGATAGACCGAGGTCACTGCTCTGCCGGTAACCGGACCGAAACAGGGAGGCCGCATGGCCACGCCGATCAGCCGCCGTTCCGTTCTGGCCGCCGGGGCGGGCGCCGCCGCCGGGCTGACCCTGCCGGGCGCCGCGGCCCGGGCCGGCGGTTCCGCGGCCACCCGGGTCCGGTTCACCCTCAACGCCGAGACCCTGGACGGCGGCGAACAGGTCACCTCGATCACGCTCGCCACCGGCCGGCTCGGCCGGATCGACCGGGACAGCCTCACCACCGGCACGTTCTCCGTGCACGCCACGGCCACGAGTCCGATTCCGATCGTGCCCGGCGACCAGATCTTCAGCGAGTACGACCTGGACCGCGCGGTGACCGCGGTCCGGCTCGACCGCCACGGCGACATCGTGCTCGACCTCGCGCACGGCGAGGGCCGGCTCGGCGGCGGCACGCTCGGCTACATCGTGAGCCGGAGCCGTAATGTCCGGCTCGACCTGACCTACACGATCACCCAGAACACGCCCCTCGAGGTATGGGGCCGGCGCCCGGTCGTCATCACCGACTTCGTCCAGGGCCGGCTGGCCAATCCCGAGGTGGACGCGTTCGGCTACCGGATCTCCCGCTCGGGGATGAAGTACCGGCTCTACCAGCCGTCCCGGCGCGGCGCCGGGCGGGACCGCCGCCCCCTGGTCGTCTGGCTGCACGGCGGCGGGGAGGGCGCCTCGCTGCCGGACGGCTACTACGACAACGAGACCACGCTGCGGGCCAACCGGGGTGCGCTGGGCTTCGCCACCCCGGAGGCCCAGCGCGTCTTCTCCGGCGCCTACGTCGTGGCCCCGCAGAGCACGTCCTACTGGCTGGAGGACGGGGACCGCTTCGCACCGCTGATCCGGGAGATCGTCGGCGACCTCGCGCAGCGGTACCCGATCGACCGCGAGCGGATATACCTGGCCGGCGCCAGCAACGGCGGCTACATGACCCTGAAGATGACCACCGTCTACCCGGATCTGTTCGCGGCGTCGGTCCCGGTCTGCGCCGTGGTCCAGGCCCTGGAGCCGGGCGGGCCCACGATGATCACCGACGCCGAGCTGCGGAGCATCCGGACACCGACCTGGCTGGTCACCTCGCGCGACGACGACACGGTGCCGCCGGAGCCCAACACCGTCCACGCGCACGACCTGATCCCCGGCGCGCTGTTGTCGCTCTACGACCGGGTCGTCTGGGACGGCTACCAGTTCCCCGGTCACTGGTCGTGGATCTATCTGGCCCGCAACGACCCGAGCATCGCCGGCACCCGCATCTGGCAGTGGATGGCCCGGCAGCGGACCTGACCACCCGCGCCGGCCGGGCCCGGCTCAGCCGGGCAGGGCCCCGGTGCGCAGCGGGCACTCCGCGGACCCGGCCGTGTGGCTGTGCGGGCCGGCGTCGGCGAGGTGCTGCACCGCGCCCACCAGGACGTCTCGGGCGAACGGCTTCGGCACGACCGCGCAGAGGCCGGCCTCGGCCGCGCGGGGGTCGCCCGGGATCAGGGAACCGCTGACGATCGCCACCGGGGTCCGGTGCAGGTCGGCATGGCCACGGATCTCGCGGCACAGCTCCAGGCCGGTCATCCGCGGCATGTCCAGGTCGGTGAGGATCACGCCGGGTCGGTGCTGGACGGCGATCTCCAGCGCCGCCACCCCGTCGGACGCCGTCAGCACCGTGCATCCGGCCCTGAGGAAGATGCGTTCCAGGGTGAAGCTGACATCTGGATCGTCTTCCGCGATGAGGAGCAGAGTCACCGGAGGGAGATCCCTTCTGCGGACGGCTGGACGGCGGCCGGCAACGGTCAACTGGTGGTGTCGGCGGGCAGCGTGACGGTGAACGTGGTGCCGCCGCCCGGGGCGGGCTGGGCGGTGACGGTGCCGCCGTGGGCCTCGACGATGGCCTTGCTGATGGCGAGCCCGAGGCCGGTGCCCTTGATCCCCCGGGTGGTGGCGGTGCTGGCCCGGAAGAACCGGGTGAACAGCTGCGGGTACTGCTCGGCGGGGATGCCGATGCCGGTGTCGGCGACCGTGATGGTGATGCCGTCGGGGCTGTCCGCCGCACCGAGCGTGACCGTGCCGCCGGGCGGGGTGTACTTGATGGCGTTGGAGAGCAGGTTGTCCACGACCTGGCGCAGCCGCCGGGCGTCACCGAGCAGGATCCGGGTGCAGGTGATCCGGGCGGTGAGGGTGACCCGGTGGGCGTCGGCCGCCGGTTGCTGGGCGGCCGCCGCCTCGCGCAGCAACCGGCCGGGCGGCACCGGGCGCGGGTCGATGCTGGTGTGCCCGGCGTCCAGGCGGGCCAGTTCGAGCAGGTCGTCGACCAGGGTCTGCAGGTGTTTGCTGGTGCGGTCGAGGACGGCCAGTTCGCGGCGGCCGGCCAGCTCCGGGTCGTCCCGCAGCATCTCGGTGTACCCGGCGATCACGCCGATCGGGTTGCGCAGTTCGTGCACGACCACGGCGACGAACTCGTCCTTGAGCCGGTCGAGTTCCTGCAGCCGGCGTACCTGCTGCTTCTCCTGGGTGAGCAGTTGCTCGCGCTGCTCCGCCAGCTCGCGCCGGTCGGTGACGTTGGTGCAGATGCCGTCGACGAGCAGCCGGCCGTTCTCCCGGCGGGCGACGGCGCGGGTCCACACCCAGCGGGTGACGCCGTCGTCGCCGACGATCCGCACCTCGACGTCGGCCGGCTCGCCCGCGGAGACGGTGGCGTGGAAGTGCTGGAAGATCTCCCGGTCGCCGGGGTGGACCCGCTCGGCGAGCGCGGCACCCATGTCGGCGTCGGTGGGCAGTTCGGCGCCGAACACACCGGTGCCGTTGGGGCTGGCGTAGACCGAGTGCACCGTGCCGTCCGGCCGGATCTCGACGGTCCACAGGTAGTCGTTGACCTGCTCCACAACGCGGTCGAAGTCACGGCGGGCGGCGGCCAGGGCGAGGGTGAGGTCCTCGGCGCGGCGACGTTCCACGTACCGGCTGACGTGGGTGGCGATGCTGTCCAGCAGGCCGAGCACGTCGACGTCGGTGGGCAGGTCGGTGTCGGCGAAGAACGCCAGTACCCCGACCACCTGCTCGCCGCTGCGTACCGGCAGGCCGATCGCGGTGCGCAGCCCGGCGTCGACGGCGGCCTGATGGCGGCCGGCGACGGTGGTGTCGGCGGAGATGTCGCCGGTCCACACGTGGCTGCCGCGCTGCCACACCGTGCCGGCCAGGCCGACCCCGGCCGGGAACGACAGCGGCAGGTCGCCGGTGAAGTCGTGCAGCCGCCGGCCCGGCGCGGTCCAGGAACTGGCCCGGGTGACGTGCTGCCCGTCCTCGTCGACCTGCCAGTACTCCGCGCACGCCCAGCCCAGTTCGGCGGCCGCGGCGGCTGCGGCGGCCGCGGCCGCGTCGCGGCCGCTGGTCGCCTCCGAGAGGGCCTGGGCGACCGCGTAGCGGGTCCGGCGGTGCTGTTCGGCGCGGTGGGCGTCGGTGATGTCGTGCATCGCCACGACCGCGCCGAGCCGGCGGCCGTCGGTGGCGTCGATCGGGCGGCCGTTGGCCAGGAACCGGCGGATCTCCCCGCCCGGCCGGCGCACCACCAGGTGCTGGCCCCGCACCGTGTCACCGGCGTAGGCGCGGGCCAGCGGCACCTGGTCCGGCCGCAGCGGGGTACGCCCGTCCTCGGCGAGCAGCGCATAGGTGCCGGCCCAGTCCGTCGCGTCGAGGGGCTGCTCGTCGAGGCCGTGCAGCTCGCGCACGGCCTGGTTGAACAGGGCGAGCCGGCCGTCGCTGCCGCACGCCACCACGCCGGTGTCCAGGCTGTCCAGCAGCGTCTGCAGGAAGGTGCGCTCGTCGGCGAGGCGCCGCCGTTCGGCCTCCAGCAGCTGCTGGGCCTGCCGCCGCGGGGTGATGTCGTGCAGGAACGCGTGGAACGCCGGATCGCCGTGCTCCGCGCTGACCTGCAACGTCATCTCGACCGGGAACTCCCGGCCGGCCCGGTCGACCGCGGCCAGTTCCAGGCGCTGCCCGGCCAGCGTCGAGGGCTCGCCCCGCCGGACGCGAGCCAGGCCGGCCTCGTGGGCGTCGTGGAAGCGGGCCGGGATGAACAGCTCGGTCGCGGGGCGGCCCACCGCCTCGGCCGCGCTCCAGCCGAACAGCCGCTCGGCGGCGTCGTTCCACGCGCTCACCCGTCCCTCGGCGGTCATCGACACGAACGCGTCCTGCGCGCTGGCCAGCACCGCCTGCAGCCGCGCCGCGGCCTCGTCCGCGGCCTGCTCGCGGCGCTCGGCCTCGGCGGCCAGTTCGGCGTTGCGGCGGGCCTGCCGGCGCCGCTCGAACAGCGCCAGGATCATCGCGGCCAGATCCTTGAGCCGTTCGATCCGCTCACCGGTCAGTTCCCGCACCTCGGTGTCGAACACGCACAGCGTGCCGAGCGCGTGGCCCTGCGGGGTGACCAGCGGCGCCGAGGCGTAGAACCGGACGTTCGCCAGGATCCCGGTCACCCACGGATTCGCGCCGTAGGTGGGGTCCGCCGAGGCGTCCGGTACGTGCACGAACTCGCCGGTCTCGAACCGGATCGCACACATCGAGTCGGTGCGGGCCGAATCCGCGCCGTCGAACCCGACCGTGGTCAGCTGGCACTGCCGGTGCTCGTCGATCAGGTTCAGCGTCGCGGTCGGTACCCCGGCGACCAGCGCCGCGACCCGTACCGCGGCCTCCAGCTCGTCGTCGGCCGGGGCGTCGAGCAGCCGGTATTCGTGCAGGGCGGCCAGTCTCTGCTGCTCATGCTCGCTGGTGCGCGGTGGCAGGACAGACGTCACGTTCTTCCTGTCGGCAGGCCGCGCGGTTTGCTGACCTCCGCCCGGGTGGGCCGGATCTACGGCAGCGGATCGGGTCCCAGTGGGTTGGTGCGGGTCAGCGCGAGGACGAGCCAGGCCGTGGCGGCCACGTGTTTGGCGGGGTAGTAGCCGGACGGCAGGTATCCCACGTGCACCGGGCTGCTCGCGGCGGGGAGTCCGTGCCCGGCCGGGACCGGCGTGTCCGCGACGTGCGCGGCCGTACTCAGCTGGCTCTGGGCCCGGGCGAGGGCGCGCTGGGCGGTGTCGACCGCCAGGGCGCCGGCCGGGGAGTGCGCCAGGGCGGCGGCGTGCTGGGCGGTGCCCTCCAGCCAGACGGCGCGCGGGTCGGGTGCCGGAACGCCCGGCTCGATCGGCGTGTCCGGGTCCGCGGTGAGGCTTTCGGTGGAGACGGTGAGCCCGGTGACGCTGCCGGACCGCAGGCTGCTGTTCGGCGCGGTGGGCGTGTCGGTGACGGTGAGGCGCCGGCCGGCGGTGTCCAGGCAGCCGGAGTGGTCGCCGTCCCGCAGGGCCAGCCAGGAGTGCGTCTGGGCCTCCAGTACGAGCGGGCCGCGGTCGATCACCCGGCCGTCCGCGGAGCCGTGCCAGAACGCCTGGCGGGGGGCGTTCCACATCCGGCGGACCAGGGCGGTGGCGTGGTCCCGGTGGGCCAGCCACCGCTGGTCGCCGGTGACCAGGGCCAGGTGGGCGAAGAACGCCGCGAGGTCGGCGTTGCGGGTGGTGGAGACCCGGCGCAGCCGGACGCCGTCGCGGTCGAAGCCGTCGGCGAACCCGCCCAGCGACCGGGTGGAGCGGCAGGTGCCGGCCAGCCAGCGGCCGGCCGCCACGGCGGAGGCGAGGAACCGGCTGTCGCCGGTGCGCTGGTGCAGGGCGCACCAGGCGATGCCGGCCCACGCGTGTTCGCCGGCGCCCGAACCGACGAAGCCGAACGCACCGCCGATGTTGACCGTGCCGTCGTCGCGGACGAACCCGTCCGGTTGGACGGCGCCGTTCCGGGTGTACGGGCCGGCGTGGTACGCCTGGCGCAGGCGGCCGTCGTCGTACCGCGGGTCGTGCTGCTGGGCGTAGTGCAGCGACTCGCCGATCAGCGCCGCCCGGTCCAGCGACTCCGGCCGGTCGTCCACCAGGTAGGCGAGGGCGGCGAGCGCGGCGTCGTAGGTGAACGCCGTGGTGTACAGGCCCAGTTCGTCGGCGTACGACTGGGGCAGCCGCAGCGCTCCCGAGGCGGCATGCGCGTCGAGCGTCAGGTCCAGGAACCGCATCGCCCGCCGCCGCGCCCGCAGCAGTGCCGGGTCCGGTGCCACGGCCGCCGGCGCCGCCGGGGCGGTGCCGGCCAGCGTCGTCGCGGCCGCCACCCCCAGGCCCGCGGCGAGCACACTCCTCCGGGAAACCGCCACGTCAGCGCTCCTTTGCGTCGAATGGGCGGTTCGAATCTAGGACGTCCGAACGCACCCGCGCAGGCGTTTCGCCGGATTCCGCGGCACGGCCGTTCCCGTAGCGCGGCCGCGGTGGGGTGGCCGAGTTGGTGAAGACGGCCAGGGCCTCGCGCCGGGGCGGTCAGGCCGCGGTCGCCCCGCCGTCGACCGGTAGCACGGCGCCGTGCACATAGGCGGCCTCGTCCGCGGCCAGGAACGCGACCGCCGCCGCCACCTCCGCGGGTTCGCCGAGGCGGCGGGCCGGCAGCGCCGCGGCGACGGCGTCGAGACCGGCGCCGTAGCCGGTGCCCTCGGTGCGGACCGGTCCGGGGCTGACCGCGTTGACGCGTACCCCGGAGGGTCCGAACTCGGCCGCCCAGCTCTGCGTCAGCAGCAACAGCGCCGCCTTGCTGGAGCCGTAGAGCCCGGCCGCGACCGAACCGCGGTGCGCGGCCCCGGTCAGGATGTTGACCACCGCGCCGGAGCCGCGTTCGGCCATCGCCGGGACCAGCGCCTGGACCAGGAAGTACGGCGCCTTGACGTTGAGGTCGTAGACGGCGTCGAACCCGGCCGCGGTGGTGTCGGCCGTCGGCCCGAACGTGAAGACACCCGCGTTGTTGACGAGGACGTCGATCCGCCCGGTCACGCCGAGCGCGCGCTCCGCCAGGTCCGCGGTGCCGGTATCCGTGGTGAGGTCCGCGGCCAGGAAGTCGGCGTGGCCGCCGCGGGCCTGGATTCCGGTCACCGCGGCGTGTCCGCGGCCCGGGTCCCGGCCGGAGACGATGACGTGGGCGCCGCGCTCGGCGAGCAGGTCGGCCACGGCGTGGCCGATGCCGCTGGTCGAGCCGGTGACGAGCGCCGTGCGGCCGTCGAGGCGGGTGCGGACGGCGGACACCGGAGGGGTTGCTGGTTCGATCATGCGCCCCACCCTTCGCCACCCTCGGGTCGAGGCCCGAGGCGCTTTGCCAACTCGGCAAAGCGCGCCGGTCGCCGCCTCAGTCCTCCGATCCGGCGGGCCCGACGCGCTGCCGCCGCGGCACCCGGGCGTGCGGCGCGGTCCAGTGGCGCAGCATGGCGGCGATGCGGAACCCGAACACCAGCACCGCCGCGCCGGTGGCGACCACCGGCATGGGCAGGCCGGTGTGGTGCGCGCCGGCGACGATGACGGCGCCGACGGCCGCCGGGATCGCGTACAGTTCCGTGTCGGCCCGCAGCAGCGCGGGCGCCTCCCGCGCGGTGATGTCGCGCAGCACGCCGCCGCCGACCGCGGTGGTGATGCCGAGCAGCACGGCCTGCAGCGAACCGAGCCCGAAGTCGAGCGCCTTGAGCGTGCCGGTGACGCAGAACAGCGCCAGCCCGGCGGCGTCGAACACGAGCACCGTGCGGGTGAGCCGCCGCAGCACCGGGTGGGCGAAGAACGTCACCGCCGTGGCGACCAGCGGGACCACCAGATAGCTGAGTTCGGTGAACGCGGCCGGCGGGGTGTCCCCGATGACCAGGTCACGGAGGATGCCGCCGCCGAGCGCGGTGAGCATGGCGAGCACCAGAATTCCGACGACGTCGAAGCTCTTCTGGATGGCCATCAGCGCGCCGGACGTGGCGAACGCGTAGAGACCGACCAGCTCGAGAACCTTGATGACCGCACCTGCCGACATCCGCACAGTGTCGCCGGTCGGCCCCGGCTCCCCGGCGGACGTCGTCCGGTGCGTCGCCCGCTCAGCCGGCCAGCAGCACCGCGGCCAGGGCGAGCCCGCCCGGGATCACCTGGACGAACAGGATGCGGCGGTTGACCGTGACGGCACCGTAGATCCCGGCCACGACGACGCAGCCCAGGAAGAAGGTCTGGAACGTCCGGTCGTCGGTGAGCAGGCCGTAGAGCAGGCCGACGGCCAGGAAACCGTTGTACAGGCCCTGGTTGGCCGCCAGCGGGGCGCTCTCCCGGGCGAACTCCTCGCTGGTGCCGAACGTCGCCCGGCCGCGCGCCGTCTCCCACAGGAACATCTCCAGGACCAGGATGTACACGTGGATGGCGGCGACCAGCCCGACCAGGATCTGTGCGGCCAACTCCATGGATTACCTCCGACGTGGCCGGCCACCACGGCCGGGCCGAACATGATCATCGACACCCTAGCCCCGGCGCACCACGCCGCCGCGCCCGCTCCCGCACGCCGATGTCGCCCGGTGTTGACGTACCGTTCACCAAGAAATAGATTTGCATCAATATCTAACGGTGGACCGGGCTCTCCATCGGCGACGTCTGGTGTCGCGGCCAACAAAGAGGGGTGCCTCCTGTGCGCAGAACCACACTGATCGGCGTGTTCGCCGCCGTCACCCTGGTCATGACCGGCTGTGCGGTGCCCGTGGGCGAGACCCGCGCCGCGACCCGGGCCGCCACGGCGCTGGTCCGCGACGCCGCCGCCCAGCAGCGCGCGCTCGACGCGCTCGGCGCCTCCGGCACGGCCGGCGTCGACCCGGTCACGGCCGCCGTCCAGACCGCCCGGCAGCGCGCCGACCTCGCCGGGGACATTCAGTTCTCGGCACCGAGCGGCACCTTCCAGGGCCAGCAGCCGGTGCAGCTGAGCACGACGATCGCCAACGCGCAGATCCACTACACGGTGGACGGTTCCGCGCCGACCAGCGCCTCGCCGCTCTACTCGGCCGCGCTGACGCTGACCCGTACCACCCAGGTCCGGGCGCAGGCCTTCGTCAACGGTACGGCCTCCGGCGAGCCGGGCAGCTCGGTCTACATCGCCCGCGCCGTGGACGCCCAGCACGACCTCCCGCTGGTGGTGCTGGACGCCTACGGCGGCGGCAAGCCCGCCCGCGAGTACCGTGACGTGGCCGCTCTGATCGTGGACAAGCAGAACAACGTGGCCTCGCTCAGCACGGCGCCGGCGGTGGCCACCCGGGCCGGGTTCCACCTGCGCGGACAGTCGTCGAGCAACTTCCAGAAGGCGCCCTACCGGCTGGAGTTCCGCGACAACGAGGACAAGGGCGCGGAGTTCCCGGTGCTCGGCATGCCGGCCGACGAGGACTGGGTGCTGCGCGGCCCGTTCCCGGACAAGACCCTGATCCGCGACGCGTTCGCCTACACCATCGGCCGGGACATGGGCCTGCGGGCGCCCCGCTTCGCGTTCGTCGAGGTCTACCTCAACCTGGACGCCGACCCGATGGGCGCGGACGACTACCAGGGCGTGTACCTGCTGCAGGAGAACCTGAAGAACTCGCCGGAGCGGATGAACCTGGCGAAGCTCAAGGAGACCGACGTCACCGAACCCGCGGTCTCGGGCGGGTACATCATGCAGTTCAACGCGCTGGCCGCCGAGCCGCCGCTGCTGACCTGCACCCGCAAGCCGCCGTCGAACGCCTGCTGGAGTGACCTGGAGGTCAACGAGCCGAAGGAACTCGCGCCCCAGCAGCAGGCCTGGATCACCGACTACGTGCAGAAGTTCCACGACTCGCTGCGCAGCGCCAACCCCGCCGATCCGGTCACCGGCTACCCGGCGTACGCCGACGTGAACTCGTGGGTGGACCGGGTCGTGCACAACGAGCTGGCCCGCGAGCCGGACGCCTACATCCGCAGCACCTACTTCTTCAAGGACCGGGGCGGCAAGCTGGTCGCCGGGCCGCTGTGGGACTACGACATCGGTTACGGCGCCTACACCGGCTTCGGCGGTACCGGCGCGACCTACACGGGGTGGCAGTTCTCGGCCGGCTTCTTCGGCACCACGGACTGGTTCCAGCGGCTGATGGCCGATCCGAGCTTCCAGACCCTGGCGCAGAACCGGTGGACGGCCCTGCGGTCATCGATCATGTCCGACGCGCAGTTGCGGGCCCGGGTCGACACGCTGACCGCGCCGCTGGCCAACGCCGCCCAGCGCAACTTCACCAAGTGGCCGATCCTCAACCAGGCCAACGTCGGCGGGTTCCAGACACAGGTCAGCCAGACGTACGCCCAGCAGCTCGAGATCATGAAGACCTGGCTGGTCAACCGCGCGAAGTGGCTGGACACCTCGGGCTGGCGGCCGACCACCGGCACGCCGCCCGCGGCGCCGCCGCCGCATCTCAGGTGACCCCGGGGCCGGTCAGGCCAGCGGCGCGATGCTGAGCGAGGTCAGGGCGACCGGCGGGGTCGCGGCGCCGTCCTGGGACCGGGGCCGGACCTGCACCCAGTCCACGCCGCCGCGTTCCTTCGCCACCTCCGCGCTGACCTTCAGGGTGGGTTCGATGGAGCGTGACAGGTTGCCGTACGCCACCTCCATGGTCAGCACGTCCTTGGTCACCGGGCTGAGCGTCACCGCGCCCGCCGGGGTGCCCTGCAGGAAGTCGATCAGCACGCTGACGTTGTGGCAGTCCGCCGCGTTGTCCGGGGTGGACGAGGTGAGGAACCTGCGGTCCGCCTCGGTCACCACGGACACCGCGGTGGCGCCCTCGCAGCCGGGCACGGCCACCGCACGCGGGTCCGCGCTGACCAGGAAACCCTGGTCGCGGAAGGCGTCGCTGGCCAGCACGCCGTCGCCCGGCGCGGTCAGATCGATCACCCGGGCCTCGACGTCGCCTCCGCCCTCGGGCGGCGGTTGCTGCGTGGCGGCGGCGGAGGAGGCACCCCCGGCCTCCGGGGGCGGTGGCTGGTTCGCCGAGGCGCCCGGCTGGGCGGCGGGCGACGACGCCTCCGCGGTCGGCGCCGCCGCGCTGGGCGCGCCGCCCACCGCCGGTCCGGACACCGCGGGCGCGGCCACCGGGGCCGGATCCGGTTCGTCGTCGCCCCGGGCGGCCAGCAACGCGGGTACGGCCACCGCGGCGGCCAGCACCACGACCGCGGCGGCGATCCCGGCGACCTTGGCGAACTTCGACGCGAACCGGGGCCGCTGCACGAACGTCGCGGTGCCGGTCCCGGCCGCCGCACCGGGCAGGTCGGGCGTGGCGGTCAGGGTGAGCTGACGCTGCTGTTCCCGGTTCCACGGCAGCGGCGCCTGCACGGTCAGCAGCGACTGCGCCGACGTGCCCGGCGGCAGGTCCACACTGGGCGGTTCGAACGTGGTGGTGACCCGGCGTTCCGGGTCGGTGGCGGCCAGGTAGAGCCGCACCGGCGAGTTGCCGCCGTTGGCCACCTCGACGGTGTACCGGCCGGCCCGGCCGCCGGTGACCACCTCGGGCGTGGCCCGGACCGTGATCTCCTGCACCGAGGCCAGTTCGACCGGCACCTCGACGCACCGGGACACGTCCTGCCGGTACGGCGAGCGCACCAGCGCACCCACCACGTACGTCCCGGCCGGGGCCGGCGGCTGCACCGGCAGCTGCACCCGGACGGTCAACGTCGCGGACTCGGACGGGCGCAGCTTGGCCACCTCGGGCTCGGCGCGCACGGTGGCGCCGTTCGGCAGGCCGAGGAACTCCACACCGTAGTGCTCCACGATGTCACTGGCGTTCTTCACCGTGACGTCGAACGTGAGGGCGTCGCCGGGTGCCGCGTCCGCCCGCTCGGGGGCCACCGTCACCCGCAGGGGAAGGGTCATCGCGCGCCTCCCGGGCTGCACATCGCGTTCAGGGGTTCGGTGAGGAGGGTACGGCCTGGACCATGCTCGCAGACCGCGACACCGGTGAACAATCGCCTCGCCGTCGGAAAGAGGACAGCCACCCGGGGGTGCTGGCCCGGTACACCGCGGCCGCCGCGCTGGCCCGGCTCGCCGACGAGGGCAGCCGGGTGGCGTTGCTGTTGCTGGCGCTGGAGTCCGGGCACGGCCCGGCGTTCGGTGGCCTGCTCATCGCCGCGCTGATGGTGCCGCACGTGGTGGCCGCCCCGGTGGCCGGCGCGCTGGCCGACCGGGTGCGCCGGCGCCGCCCGCTGTACGTCGCCGGGCTGCTCGGCTTCGGGCTGGCGCTGACCGGGTCGGCGCTGACCGTGGCGGTGGCACCGGCCGCCGCGTTCGGCTGTGCGGTGCTGGCGGGCTGTTGCGCGCCACTGCTGATCGGCGGCCTGACCAGCCTGCTCGGCGAACTGGCCCCGGCGAACCTGCCCCGGGCGTACGGCCTGGACGCCAGCTCGTACAGCGTCGCCGGGATCGCCGGACCGGCGCTCGCCGCCGTCGTCGCCGGTACCGCGGGTGGCGTGGTGGCCGCCGCGGCGCTGGCCGGCGCCTGCGTGCTCAGCGCGGTCCTGGTGACCACGCTGCCGGTGCCGGACCGCGGGCCGGACCGGACCACCCGGCGCCGCGGCACCGGCCGCGCGGTGTCCGCGCTCTGGCGCCGCCCGGTGCTCGGCGCGGTGACCGCCGGGACGACGCTGAGCCACTGCGGCGTCGGCGCGCTGCCGCTGCTCACCGCGGCGCTCGCCACCCGATTCGGGGACACCGCGTTCACCGGCGTCGCGCTGTCCGTGGCGGCGGTCGGTGCGCTGATCAGCTCGCTGGCGTACGCCCGCTTCCCGATCCGCCGGTGGCGGCCGGAGCACGTGGTGCTGGCCGGGCTGACCGCGCTCGGCGTGCCGTTCGCCCTGCTGGTGTTCCTGCCCGGCCGGTGGCCGGCGCTGGTGCTGTTCGCCGTCGCCGGCCTGATCGAGGGACCGCTGTTCGCGTCGCTGCTGACCGTCCGGGACCGGGAGGCACCGCCGGAGGTACGCACCCAGGTGTTCACCATCGCCGCGGGCCTGAAGGTGACCGCCGCGGCGGCCGGTGCGGCGCTGGCCGGGCTGGCCACCGGTTTCGGTGCCACCGCGCTGCTGCTCGGGGTCGCGGCCAGCCAGTTCGTGGCCGGCGGCGTCACCGCGGGGCTGCTCCGCCTGCGGCCGCGCTAGGCCCTGTCTCGCACTTGGGCGGATGACCGAACAGGGCCTAGGCTCCGATCGGTGACCACGAGCTATCACCAGGATGTGACACCCGGCGCGGGGCTGCGGCCGCCGCGGGCCGCGTTCGCCACCGACGCGGCGGACCTGAGCCTGGACGGCGCCTGGCGGTTCCGGCTGCGGCCGGTCGCCGAGGCCGGCACCGACGGGTTCGAACAGCCCGGGTACGACGACACCGGCTGGGACCGGCTGCCGGTACCGTCGCACTGGCAGTTGCACGGCTACGGCAGTCCCGCGTACACCAATGTGCAGTTTCCGTTCCCGATCGATCCGCCGTTCGTCCCGGACGAGAACCCGACCGGCGACTACCGCCGGGAGTTCGACCTGCCGGACGGCTGGCCGGCCGGCCCGGCGGTGGTCCGCTTCGACGGCGTCGACTCGTGCTACCGGGTGTGGCTCAACGGCACCGAGCTGGGGCACGCCAAGGGCAGCCGGCTGCCCGCCGAGTTCGCGGTGGAGGCGGCGCTACGGCCGGGCCGCAACGTGCTGGCGGTGCGCGTGCACCAGTGGTCGGCCGGCAGCTACCTCGAGGATCAGGACATGTGGTGGCTGTCCGGCATCTTCCGCGGGGTACGGCTGCTGGCCCGCCCCGCGCAGGGGCTGGACGACGTGTTCGTGCACGCCGGCTACGACCACGTCACCGGCCGCGGCACGCTCCGCGTCGAGGTGCCCGGACCGGCCCGCCTGACCGTGGCCGAGCTGGGTCTGGTCGATGTGGACGCGGCCGGCCCGCACGTCCTGGACTCGGTCGAGCCGTGGTCGGCGGAGCACCCCCGTCTCTACGACGCCGAGGTGCGCACCGGGTCGGAGCGGGCGGTGCTGCGGATCGGGTTCCGCACGGTGGCGCTGACCGACGGCCGGTGGACGGTGAACGGCACCCCGATCCGGCTGCGCGGCGTCAACCGGCACGAGTGGGACCCGGACACCGGGCGGGCCGTCTCGCTCGACGTGATGCGGCGCGACCTGCTGCTGATGAAGCAGCACAACATCAACGCGGTACGCACCAGCCACTATCCGCCCGCGCCCGCCTTCCTGGACCTCTGCGACGAGCTGGGCCTGTGGGTGATCGACGAGTGTGACCTGGAGACGCACGGGTTCGTCCTGGTCAACTGGCGCGGCAACCCCAGCGACGACCCGCAGTGGGAACCGGCGTTCCTGGACCGCGCCCGCCGGATGGTGGAACGCGACAAGAACCACCCCAGCGTCATCGCCTGGTCGCTGGGGAACGAGGCGGGCGTGGGGCGCAACCTCGCGGCCATGGCCCGCTGGATCCGCGACCGCGACCCGGACCGGATGATCCACTACGAGGGCGACCGGAGTTCGGTGTACACCGACTGCTACAGCCGGATGTACGCGCCGGTGGACGAGGTCGCGGCGATCGGGGCCGGCACCGAACCGCCGCTTGGCGACCCGGACGCGGACGCGCACCGGCGGGCGCTGCCGTTCATCCTCTGCGAGTACGCGCACGCCATGGGCAACGGCCCCGGCGGCCTGACCGAGTACCAGGAACTGTTCGAGACCCACCCGCGGTGCCAGGGCGGATTCGTCTGGGAGTGGATCGACCAGTGCGTCCGGACCCCGCTGCCGGACGGCACCGGACACTATTTCGGGTACGGCGGTGACTTCGGCGAACCGGTCCACGACGCCAACTTCATCGCCGACGGCCTGGTGTTCCCGGACCGCCGGCCGTCTCCGGGCCTGATCGAGCTGGGCAAGGTCTTCGAGCCGGTCGGGATCACGGTGGACCCGGCGGCCGGCACGGTCACCGTGCACAGCCGGTACGACGTCCGGGACACCGCCCACCTGACGTTCGCGTGGTCGGTGGACGGCACCGGCGGGACGCTGGACGTACCGGTTGTGGCGGCCGGTGGCCGGGTCACCGTGGACCTGCCCGACCTGCCCGACGGCGGGCCGGACAGCTGGCTGACGGTCCGTGCGGTGCTGGCCCGGGACGAGCCGTGGGCGCCGGCCGGGCACGAGGTGGCGTGGGCGCAGGCGTCGCTCGGCGATCAGCCGCCCCCGCCGGTCTCCGCGGATGCTCCGGTCTCGGCGGATGCGCCGGCCACCGCGGAGGCTCCGGTCCCGGCGGCCTCCGTGGCGGCGCCGGGGGCCGGTCCCGCCTCGGCCGGGACACTGGTCGCGGCGCGGCCGGTCGAGGTCGGCGCCGGGCGGTTCGACCCGGTGACCGGCCTGCTGGTGCGGCTCGGCGACCTCGCGCTGGACGGCCCGCGGCTGGACCTGTGGCGGGCTCCCACCGACAACGACGCCCCGCCGCGCGACGTCCGGCACGCGGTCGGGCCGGGATGGCGCCGCGCCGGCCTGCACCGGCTGCAGCACCGGGTGGTCGAGTCCGGCTGGGACGGCGACACCTACGTGCTGCGGACCCGGGTCGCGCCGGCCACCACCGACATCGGCGTGCTGACCACCTACCGGTGGACACCCGACGGCGACGGGCTCCGGCTGGCGGTCGCCACCGAGCCGGTCGGGCCGTGGGGTGGCGTGCTGCCACGGGTCGGGCTGCGGATGGCCGGCCCGGCGGCATGGCAGTCGGTGGAGTGGTTCGGCGGCGGGCCGGGGGAGGCGTACCCGGACAGCCGGCGGGCCGCCCGCATCGGCCGGTGGACCCGGCGGATCGACGAGATGCAGACGCCGTACGTGTTCCCGCAGGAGAACGGCAACCGGACCGCGGTGCGGTGGGCCCGGATCACCGGCCCGGACGGCACCGGCCTGCGGGTGGACGGCGCACCCACGTTCGAACTCACCGTACGGCGGTGGACCAGCGAGGACCTGGACGCGGCGCGGCATTGGCACGACCTGCGGCCGCGGGACCGGGTGTACGTCAACCTGGACCTCGCCCAGAACGGCCTCGGCACGGCGTCCTGCGGCCCCGGCGTGCTGCCCGGGTACGAACTGCGCGCCGACCGGCCGTACACCTTCGCGTTGCGGCTCGCCGCTGTGAGCGCTCCCAGTGCGGAAGGGACCTGATAAACCGGCCTGCCCCGACTCCTTCCGGCAAGCATCGACGCTCATCTATTGTGAGCGCTCCCAGTGTTTGTCCGAAGGAGTTCGTCGATGTCTTTCTCCGGCCCCGGCCGGCGTGCGACCGCGTCCGGCGCGGTCCTCGCCGCCGTCCTCGGCGTCACCACGCTCACCGTGCCGGCCGCGCCCGCCGGCGCGGCCAGCACGCTGACCATGCGCGGCGCCGACGTCTCGACGCTGCAGCGCGCGGTGGAACTGGGTGCGAAGTACTACACCGCCGACGGTACGCAGGCCGACCCGCTGGACATCCTCCGGTCGGCCGGGGTCGACTACCTCCGCCTGCGGGTCTGGAACAACCCGCGCAGCGGCTACAACAACGCGGCCAAGGTGCTGGCGTACGCCCGGACCGTGAAGGCGAAGGGCTTCCGGCTGCTCGTCGACTTCCACTACTCCGACACCTGGGCCGACCCCGGCGTGCAGACCAAGCCGGCGGCCTGGGCGAGCCACGGCATCGCCGCGCTGACCACCGACGTCTACGACTACACGTACGCGCTGTGCCGGGATCTGAAGGCGCAGGGCACCACCCCGGACAGCGTGCAGATCGGCAACGAGATCAACGTCGGCATGCTGTGGAACGACGGCAAGGTCGTCAACAACGACTTCCGCAACCTCGCCGCGCTGCTGAAGGCCGGCTACCAGGCCACCAAGGCGTGCCACAGCGATACCCAGGTCATGATCCACACCGCGAACGCGGACAGCCAGGCGCACGCCCGCTGGTTCTACGACGGCATCCGCGCGGCCGGAGTGACCTGGGACGCGACCGCGCTGTCGTACTACTGCAACTGGCACGGCACGCTGGCCAACCTGACCTCGGTGATCGCCGACGTGCGGACCCGGTACGGCCGTCCGGTCGTCCTGGCCGAGACCGCCGCCCCGTTCACCACCGCGAACGCCGACCACACCGGGAACAGCATCAGCACCGCCTGCCCCGGATATCCGGCGACCTGGGACGGCCAGGGCGCCGCGTTCACCGCCGTCCAGCAGGCCGCCAAGGCGGGCGGCGCGATCGGCGTCTTCTACTGGGAGCCGACCTGGTACGCGGTGCCCGGCAACGGCTGGGACCCGAACGACATCGCCAACTCCGGTGACGGCTGGGACAACATGGCCGTCTTCAACTGGACCGGCGTGCTGAACCCGGCGGTGCGCTGGATCAGCTGAGCCGCCGGGCACCCCGAGGGGCGGCGCCGCCGGCCACGCGGCCGGGAATTGTCGCACGGAACACCCCCGGACAGGCGGATTTCACGTTTTCGCTGTGCGCGCCGGTGCGGCCGTAGACAGTGGGGGCGGTGAGCCTGCTGCGCAGTCGGGGGAAGGCATGAATCGGATGAGATTGACGGTCGGGCGTCGGCTCGGGCTGGGCTTCCTGGCGGTGGTGCTGAGCATGGTGGCGCTGGTCGTCGCCGGGGTGACCCAGGTGGCCTCGATCGATCAGAAGCTGACCGTCATCAATGACATCAATGCGGTCAAACAGCGGTACGCGATCAACTTCCGCGGGAGCGTGCACGACCGGGCCATCGCGGTCCGGGACATCGTCCTGGCGAAGACGGACAGTGAGGTGCAGACCGAGGTCGACCTCATCGAGCAGCTGACGGTGAAGTACGACGACTCGGCCACCAAGATGGACGAGATCTTCGCCGACGGGTCCAAGGCCGACGACAAGGAGCGGGCGGCGCTGGCGGACATCAAGAGTGTCCAGGCCACCACGCTACCGATGATCGACCAGATCGTCAGCCGCCGGCAGGCCGGGGACAACGCCGGTGCGCTCACCGTGCTGACCTCGCAGGCGCGTGCGTCGTTCGTGGAGTGGCTGCGGGTCATCAACGTCTTCATCGACCTCGAGGAGTCGATGAACCAGGCCGAGACCGGCTTCGCCCGCTCCACCGCCCAGCGGTTCCTGACGCTGATGCTGGTGCTGTGCGCGATCGCGGTGGCGCTGGCGGTGGGCATCGCCTGGTGGACCACGCGCAGCATCACCCGGCCGCTGGACCAGGCCGGCACGGTCCTGCGCGCGGTCGCCGACGGTGATCTGACCCGGCGGCTGGCGTTCCGGCGGGACGACGAGGTGGGCCGGATGGGCCGATCGCTGAACAGCGCGCTGGAGTCGATCGGCCAGGCGATGGCGAAGATCTCCGCCGGCGCGGAGCGGCTGGCCTCGGCGAGCACCCGGATCAACGGGCTGTCCGGCACCATCGCGGCCGGCGCGGAGGAGTCGTCCGCCCAGGCCGGGGTGGTGTCCGCGGCCGCCGCGGAGGTGTCCCGCAGCGTGCAGACCGTCGCCGCCGGTTCGGAGGAGATGGGCGCGTCGATCCGGGAGATCTCGCACAGCGCCACGGAGGCCGCGACGGTCGGCGCCAACGCGGTGACCGCGGTGGAGACGACCGCGGACACGATCTCGCGGCTCGGTCAGTCCAGTGAGCAGATCGGCGACGTGGTGCGGTCGATCACCGCGATCGCCGAGCAGACCAACCTGCTGGCCCTCAACGCCACCATCGAGGCGGCCCGGGCGGGCGAGTCCGGCAAGGGCTTCGCCGTGGTCGCCGGGGAGGTCAAGGAGCTGTCCCAGGAGACCGCCCGGGCGACCGAGGACATCTCCCGCCGGGTCGCGGCCATCCAGTCCGACACGGCCAGCGCGATCACCGCGATCCAGGACGTGGCCCGGGTGATCGCCCGGATCAACGAGTACCAGACCACCATCGCGTCCGCGGTCGAGGAACAGACCGCCACCAGCAACGAGATGAACCGCAGCGTGGGCGAGGCGGCGTCCGGTTCCGGCCAGATCGCGGCGAACATCGACAGCGTCGCCTCCGTGGCGCGCTCCACGAGTACGTCGGTCGCCGAGTCGCGTCAGGCGGCCGGGGAACTCGCGCAGGTGTCCGACGAACTCCAGTCCCTAGTGTCCGGCTTCCGGTTCTAGACGGTGGCGGGGGCCGCGCGGCGGGCCGCTGCCGCCGTACCCTCGTCGGGGTGATGGCGGTGTGATGCGTGAGTGGGCGATCGGCCTGGGTGCCGCGCTCGCCGGCCTGGTCGCCGGCTGGCTGCTGTTGATCGTGCTGGCCCGCCGCCTGCCGCCGGGCCTGTTGCGCGACCTCGCCGCGTTCATCCCGGACTGCGTGACCACGGTCCGCCGCCTGCGCGCGGATCCGCGGGTGCCGCGCCGCGCGAAGGTGGTGGTGCTGCTGGCCGGGCTCTGGGTGGCCAGCCCGATCGACCTGATCCCGGAGTTCATCCCGGTGATCGGCCCGCTGGACGACATCGTGGTGGTGGCGCTCGCGTTGCGCTACGCCGGCCGGCACGTGCCGCGGGACGTGCTGCTCGCCGCCTGGCCGGGCGAACCCCGTCTGGTGGAACGCCTGCTCGGCCCGGCACGCCGCGGTTAGCCGGGCACACCTGGACCTCGCCTCGCTCCGGCCCCCACTCCGAAACACGCCCTAGGATGGCGCCATGGCTGTCGATCTTTTCGCGGGCATCTCCGTCTCCGACTACCCGACCGCGCTGACCTGGTACGAGACGCTGTTCGGTGGCCCGCCGACGTTCTGCCCCAACGACATCGAGGCGGTCTGGGAGGTCGCCGAGCACCGCTATGTCTACATCGAGCAGCGGCCCGCCCACGCCGGCCACGGCCTGACCACGGTGTTCGTCGACGACCTCGAGGCGCGGGTGGGCGCGATCGCCGACCGGGGGCTGGAACCGGCCGAGCGGGAGACGTACACGAACGGGGTCCGGAAGGTCACCTACCGCGATCCGGACGGCAACGAGATCGGCCTGGGCGGCGCACCGCTCTGACGGTCACACCGCCGTCGAGGTCGCCTCGGCCGGCCCGGGCACGGCGGGCCCGTCGGCGTAGCGCCTGCTCAACCGCCGGTACGGCCGGCTGCGCAGCGCCACCGTCGTGGCCACCAGGCCGACCACGCCGGTCAGCACGAACACCAGGGCCAGCCCGCGGTCGGCTCCGGTGCCGAACCAGGTGCCGATGGTGCGCGCCCCGGCGCCGTCGGTCATGAACGGGATGAACACGAACTGCGCGACCGGCGAGATCAGGAACGCGGTGAGCGGCGACGCGGCCTGCTCGACGCTCTGCGCGAACCCGAACACCCGGCCCTGCCGCTCGTACGGCACCACCTTCTGCAGGATGGTCTGCTCGGCGGCCTCCGCGTACGGCACCAGCAGCATGTAGACGTACAGGCCGGCGGCGAGCAGCAGCACCGACGAGCGCATCGGGAACAGCAGCGTCACCGCCCACAGCACCAGGTTGACGGCGAGCAGCGACCGGACCGGGTTACCGCCCAGGCCGGTCCGGGCGATCAGCAGCCCGCCGATGATGAAGCCGGTGCTCAGCACGCCCCACAGCAGGCCCCACGCCTGCACCGACACCAGCGACAGCCCGTAGGCGTCCAGCAGCGCCATGAACACGCCACCCAGCAGATTGTTGAACGCGGAGAAGAGGATCAGCGCGGACAGCCCGGGTACCTCGCCGATCACCCGTACCGTGCCGCGGAGGTCCACCCGCCGGGAGCCCGCTTCGGATGTCTCCGCGGCGGCCGGCCGCTCCGGCACGGGCACGAGCGCCAGGTGCAGCACCGCGACGGTGAGCACGCCGAGCGCCAGGATCAGCACCCAGAACATGCCGTCGAGACCTACCAGGACGCCGCTGATCACGGACGTCACCAGGAACGACGTGCCGGACGTGGTGCCGACCAGCCCGTTGGCCCGATCCCGGCTGTCCTCGGCGATCAACGCGGTGACCAGCGTCGGCAGGGCGATGGTGCGGATGTTACCGGCGATCACGCCGAGCATCAGCAGCACGATCAGCGCCCACAGCGCGAGGCTGCCGGGGTCGGTGAAGGACCCGTCCGGGACCAGCTGGTAGACCGCGAAGGCGGCCGCGTACAGCACCGTCGACACGATCGCCGACACCTGCATCATGGTCTTCTTCGACCGGTGGTCGACCAGGCTGCCGAACCAGATGCCGGTGAGCGCGGTGAACACCAGGAACACCGCGGAGACCACGCCGGTGGCGAAGACCGACCGGGTCTGCAGGTACACGTAGAAGGTCAGCGCGAACCAGACCGTGTAGTTGATCACGGAGACCAGCAGCGTGTTCACGAGCAGATGGAAGAACGCGCGGCGATTCCCCTGGATGGCGACCATGACCATGACGGTAGGACCTCGAGCCGGGTTCATGTCCACCCGGGGCGCCGCCGCACACGGTCGCCGGGGCGGACCCGTAAAATCGGCTGCTCAGGAGGCTGACACCGAGTGACCACCGAGACCGGCCCCGTGCCGCGCACGCCGCTGACCCGCGACCGGGTGCTCCGGGCCGCCATCGCGATCGCCGACGGCGGCGGCCTCGGCGCGCTGACCATGCGCCGGCTCGCCGAGCACCTCGGCGCCGAGGCGATGTCGCTGTACTACCACGTGGCCGGCAAGGAAGAGCTGCTGGACGGCGTGGTCGACGTGCTGGTCGGGGAGATCAACGAGGTGACCGGCCGGATCGGCCGGCCGGCCGGCGGCTGGCAGCCCGCGGTCCGCGCGACCGTGCTGGCCGCCCGCGAGGTGCTGCTCCGCCATCCCTGGGCGCCACGGGTGCTGGAGTCGCGGACCCGGACCAGTCCGGAGGTCCTCCGCTACTACGACGCCCTGCTGGGCATGATGCGGGCCGGCGGGTTCTCCTACGATCTGGCCCATCACGCACTGCACGCCCTGGGCAGCCGCGCGCTCGGCTTCTCGCAGGAGCTGTTCGACCCGGCCGCCGGTGCCGATCAGCCGCCGGACGCGGCGCTGGCCGACCTGGCCGCGGAGTTGCCGCACCTGACCGGCATGGTGCGGGAGATCGCGCACGACGACCCCGGCTCGACCCTCGGCTGGTGCGACGACCAGGCCGAGTTCGCGTTCGCGCTGGACCTGATCCTGGACGGCCTGGACCGCCTCCGCGCGGCCGCCTGACGCCTTTCCGGCACAGCCTGGCGCTTCCTTGCGCCGCTACCTTACGCTGTAAGTCTTACAACGTAAGGGAGGCTCCATGAGGGCATACGTCCAGACCGGGTACGGCTCGGCGGACCGGCTGCGGGTCCACGAGCTGGACCGTCCGGAACCCACCGGCGACGAGGTGCTGGTGCGGGTGCGGGCCACGTCGGTCAACCCGTACGACTGGCACCACCTGCGGGGCGAGCCGGTCGTCGCGCGCCTGCTGCCGGACGGCCCCGGGCTGCGCGGCCCGCGGTTCCCCGTGCTCGGCTGTGACGTCGCCGGGCAGGTCGAGGCGGTGGGCCCGGCGGTGACCGGGTTCCGCCCCGGCGACGACGTCTTCGGGCTGCTCGACGGCGGCGGGTTCGGCGAGTACGTCAGCGCCCGGGCCGGCCGGTTCGCCCGGATGCCGCGGAACCTGTCCTACCCGCGGGCCGCCGCGGTCCCGATGGCGGCGGTCACCGCCCTGCTCGCGCTGCGCGCCGCCGGGACATCCGGGCCGGGCCGGGTGCTGATCAACGGTGCGTCCGGCGGCGTCGGCACGTTCGCGGTGCAGATCGCCCGGGCGTACGGCGCCACGGTCACCGCGGTCGTCGGCGCCCACAACGCCGCCCTGGCGACGTCGCTGGGCGCCGCCGACGTGATCGACTACCGGACCACCGACTTCACCCGCAGCGGGCGGCGCTGGGACGTGGTGCTGGACGTGGCCGGCAACCACCCGGGGCGGGCGTACCGGCGGGTGCTCGCCCCGGGCGGCGTCGTGGTCCTGGTGGGCGGGCCGGCCGGCCGGTGGGTGCAGCCCGCCGGTCACGTCTTCGCGACGCTCGCGGCCGGCGCGTTCGCGCCGGGCCGCCTGCGGCTGGCGGACGCGGTCCGGTGCCCGGACAAGCGGGCCTGCCTCGACGAGATCACCGCTCTGATCGAGGACGGGCGGGTGTCCCCGGTGATCGACCGGGAGTTCCCGTTCGACCAGCTCGCGGCCGCGGTCGACTACCAGGAACAGGGCCACGCCGCCGGCAAGGTCGTGGTCAGCCGGTGACCTCGGTACGGCGGCTTTCCCGATCCCGGCGGATGCGGCGGCATCGTTCCGCTAGCGTTACTCGGTGTGATCGAAGCGATGCGACGGTGGCGCATCTCGGCCCGGATCGTGGTGATCGCCGGTCTCGGTGTCCTGGTGGCCGGCGCTCTGGTGGGCATCGCGGTGTCCGGCTTTCAGGCGCAACTGGACGCCAGTGGCCGGACCCGCGAGGCCACCCGGCTCGTCGGGCAGGTGATGGAGGCCAAGTTCCGCACCGCGGACGTGGCCGGCTGGCAGACCGGGTACGCGTTCGACTTCACCCGCGGAGTGCCGAACGCGCTGTCCGACACCGTCGGCCAGCGCCAGCAGTTCCTCGCGTCCGCCGCGGCCCTGCGGGCCGAGTACGACGCGGTCGGCCGCGCCGAACTGGACGACGGCGAGCGGGCGCTGCTGACCCGGGCCCGTGAGTCGTTCGAGACGTTCCTGGAGATCGACGGGCGGATCGTGGAGAACTACCGGGCCGGTACCCCGGAATCCATCCGGATCGCCAACGATCTGGCGTCCGGGGAGTCCCTGGACGCCTTCGGTCAGGCGTCGGCCGCCACCAGCGAGCTGGCCACGCAGATCACGGCGGCGGGTCTGCGGGCCGCCGACGAGGCCGCCGCGACGGCCCGGCGCGGACGGCAGACGCTGATCGCCACCGGCGTGGCCGGGCTGCTGTTGTCGGTCTTCGTCGCACTGATCGTGGCGCGCAGCATCGCCGCGCCGCTGACCGCGCTCCGCCTGCGGATGGCGGACATCGCCGAGGGCGAGGGCGACCTCCGGGCCCGGCTCACCGAGTCCGGCCGCGACGAGCTGACCAGCGTCGCCCGGTCCTTCAACACCTTCGTGGCAGACATCGCCGAGGCCATGCGGGCGGTGGACGAGCGGTCGCACCGCCTGGCCGACAAGTCCCGCGACCTCACCACGGTGTCCGGTGAGCTGGCCATGTCCGCGGACCAGACCAGCAGCCGGGCCGTCGCCGCCAGCGGCGCCGCCGAGCAGATCTCGGCGAACGTGCAGGCGGTCGCGGCCGGGGCCGAGGAGATGGGTGCCTCGATCGGCGAGATCTCCCGCAGCGCCGGCGAAGCCGCCGGCGTGGCGTCGGCCGCGGCCGGGGTGTCCACCGTGGTGACTGCCACGGTCGGCAAGCTCGGCGACTCCAGCCGGCAGATCGGCGAGATCGCCAAGGTGATCACCGCCATCGCCGAGCAGACCAACCTGCTCGCGCTCAACGCCACCATCGAGGCCGCCCGCGCCGGTGAACAGGGCAAGGGGTTCGCCGTCGTGGCCGGCGAGGTCAAGGACCTGGCGTCCGAGACCGGCCGGGCGACCGCCGACATCGACGCCCGGATCACCGCCATCCAGACCGACACCGCCGAGGCGGTGGAGGCCATCGGGCGGATCACCGAGGTGATCGACCGGATCAACACGCTGCAGACCACCATCGCCTCGGCGATCGAGGAGCAGACCGCGACCACCGAGGAGATGAGCCGCAGCATCGGCGATGTCGCGGCCGGTTCGACCGAGATCAGCGCGGACGTCACCGCGGTCGCCACGACGGCCGGGACGACCACCGCGGGGGTGGCCGCCATCCGGGCCGCCGCGGACGACCTCGCCGAGGTGTCCGCCGACCTGCAATCGGTGGTCGGCCGCTTCCAGATCTGAGGGCGGACGCCGGTCCGTCCGGTTCCCGCCGTGCGCTAAACCACGTCCGGCACAAGCCCGGGAATGCGCGCCGCGGCCACCGCGCGGACCAGCGCGACCGCCTCGGCACCCGGCATCGCCGGGAGTTGCCGGCCGTCCCGCAGCCGCAGCACCACCCGCCCGTCCGGTGCCTCCCGGGGCCCGATGACCGCCACGTACGGGATCTTCCGCCCGGCCGCCGCCCGGATTCGCGCCCCGACCGACCCGTCGTGGTCCACCTCCGCGCGCAGCCCGGCGGCGACCGCTTCCCGGACGAACGCCTCGGCGGCGGCCTGCTGCCCGGCGGCCACCGGCACGGCGACGATCTGCACGGGGGAGTACCACACCGGGAAGGCGCCGGCGTGCACCTCGATCAGGTGCGCGAACAACCGTTCCAGCGAGCCCACCAGGCTGCGGTGCACCAGCACCGGCCGGGCCGGGCGGCCGGAGGAGTCGGCATAGGACAGTCCGAACCGCTCCGGCTGGTGGAAATCCACCTGGATGGTCGACAGGGACGACTCGCGGCCGGCCGGGTCGGCGATCTGCACGTCGATCTTCGGGCCGTAGAACGCGGCCTCGCCGGGCGCCGCCTCGTACGGCACGCCGGCCGCGTCCAGTGCCTCCCGCAGCAGTCGTTCCGCCTCGGCCCAGCCGGCGTCGTCGCCGGCGTACTTGCCGCCGCCGCCGCGCAGCGACAGCCGGAACGACGCGGCCCGCAGGCCGAGCGCGGCGTGTGCCTGCCGGACCAGCGCCAGGGCGCCGGCGACCTCCGCGCCGATCTGCGCCGGGGCGCAGAAGACGTGCGCGTCGTTGAGCCAGATGGACCGCACCCGGTGCAGGCCGCCCAGCACGCCGGAGCGCTCGGCACGGTACATCGCGCCCAGCTCGGCGATGCGCAACGGCAGGTCCCGGTACGACCGCGGGCGGGACCGGAACACCAGCGCGTGGTGCGGGCACAGGCTGGGCCTCAGCACCAGCGCGTCGCCGTCCGCGCCGTCGTCGCCCAGGGGCGGAAACATGTCGTCGGCGAAGTTCGCCCAGTGGCCGGAGAGTTCGTACATCTGGCGTTTGCCCAGGGCGGGCGAGTACACGTGCTGGTAGCCGGCGCGGCGTTCCAGCTCGCGCACGTACGACTCCACCTCGTGCCGCGCCGCGGCGCCGGCCGGCAACCAGAACGGCAGGCCGGCGCCGATCAGCGGATCGGAGTCGAACAGGTCGAGCGCGCGGCCGAGCCGGCGGTGGTCCACGGACATCGGTGTCTCCTCGGGTCATGGCCGGCGGGACCCCGGAGGCACACACGAGAGCGGCCCCGGGCATCTCGCCCGGGGCCGTGTCGTCGCTGGGTTCGGATCAGCGCGAACGTACGCCGGGACGTCCCGGCGTCGTCGTCATCGCTGCGCTGATCACACCGGCGACGGTACGGCGTGCCGCCGCGACGGGCCAGCGGATTACCGCCCGGTCCGGACCGGGCGGTCCCGGAGACGTCCCCGAGGCGTTTTGTCTGTTATAGGGTTTCCGTATCAGTCCTCGAGCCCTCCCCAGCCTGGGCCTGCTCGGCTCCGGACCGCGCGTCGCCGCCCGGCAGGCGGCGGCGCTGTTCGTCCTTGCCGGTGTCCTCGCGATCGTCGGCCTGCCCACGGCCCCCGGCCGCGGCGCCGACCTGCTCACCATCGCCGCCGCCGACCTGCTGATCGCCGCGGTCGCCGGACAGCTGCCCTGGGACCGGTGGCACCCGCACGCTCCGGCCCTTCTCGCCCTGCCCGGCTTCGTCGTGCTCGGCTTCTCCACCTGGGCGTTCGGCGGCGTCGCGGCCGGCACCGGGCCGTTTCTGGTGCTGCTCTACACCTGGGCGGCCCTGCATTTCTCCCGCGCCCTGGTGTGCGCCCTGGTGGTGCCGGCCACGCTGGCCTACCTGGTGCCGCTGATCGTCACGGGCCAGCCGCCCGCGGTCCTCGGCAGCGGGTTCATCCTGCTGCCGGTCGCGCTCGGCATCGCGCTGCTGGTCCAGGCCCAGGCCCAGCACCTGCGCGCCGAGCGGGAGCGCCTGGCCCGCCTGGAACAGTGGCGCGGCTCGCTGATCAGCACGCTGGCGCACGACGTCCGGTCACCGCTGGCGACGGTGCAGATGACGCTCGAGGAGCTGAAGAACACCAGCGCCGCGGAGGTGCGGCCGATGCTGGACGCCGCGATCCGGCAGACCGGCCGGATCGCCCGGCTCGCCACCGGGCTGCTCGACCTGAGCCGGATCGAGGCCACCGGCACCCTGCGCCTGAACCGGCAGTGGCTCCCGGCCGGCGACCTGGTGCGCGAGGCGCTGTCCTACGTGCGGCCGGACGGGGTCACGGTGGACATCGACGCCGGACTGACGATCTGGGTGGACCCGGAGCGGTTCGAACAGATCGTGGTGAACCTGGTCGCCAACGCCCTGCGGTACGGGCAGCCGCCGGTGACGGTCCGCGCCGCGGCGGACGGGCCGGTGGTCCGCATCGAGGTGCGGGACCACGGACCGGGTGTGCCCGAGGAACTCCGGCCGCGGCTGTTCACCCGGTTCGGCGTGGGCGGGCCGGACGGCACCGGGCTCGGCCTGTGGATCGTGCGGCAGCTCGCCGAGGCGCACGGCGGCGCGGCCCACTACGAGCCGGCCGGCCCGGGCGCGCGGTTCGTCATCACCGTCACCGCCGGCCCCCGGTGACCGTCAGAGCAGCTTCTCCACGGTGATCGGCAGGTCCCGGACCCGGCGGCCGGTCGCGTTGAAGACGGCGTTCGCGATGGCCGCCGCGACGCCCACGGTGCCGATCTCGCCGACGCCGCGTACGCCGGCCGGGTTGAAGACGGTGTCCGGGTGGTCCAGGAAGTGCACGTCCATCGGCGGGACGTCGGCGTTGACCGGGATCAGGTAGTCGGCGAGGTTGGCGTTGGCGATGCGGCCGTTCGGCTCCACCTGGGCTCCCTCGAACAGGGCCTGGCCGACACCGAAGAGCATGCCGCCCTCGATCTGGTTGCGGGCGGTCTTCGGATTGACGATGGTACCGGCGTCCACCACCGTGGTGATCCGGGACAGCCGCAGCTCGGCGGTCCACCGGTTGACCCGTACCTCGCAGAAGTGCGCGCCGAAGGAGTGGAACGCGTACTCCGCGGGCGGGCCACCGGGGCCGCCGCTCGCGGTGGCTTCGACCGCCGGGTGGCCGGTCGCGGTCAGCAGCGCGCCGAACGTGACACTGCGGCCACCGGCGTGCAGCGCACCCGCCCGGTACTCCACCCCGGCCGGGTCGGCGCCGTGCAGCACCGAACGCTCGTCCGACACGGCGATCTCGGTCAGGGACCGGACGGCGGCCGCGGCGGCGTCCCGCAGCGCCGGAGCCACGCCGGCGGTCGAGGCGGACCCGAACGCGCCGAAGTTGGCCGGCAGGGCCGAGTCGCCCAGCTCGGGCCTGACCCGGTCCATGGCGATGCCCAGCCGGTCCGCGCCGAGCTGGGCCAGGACGGTCCACATCCCGGTTCCGAGGTCCGCGGACGCGGTGGACACCGCGGCGGTGCCGTCCGCGAGCAGCCGCACCCGGACCGAGGTAGGGAACCGGTTGGCCGGGTAGACCGCGGTGGCCATCCCCATGCCGACCCACCAGTCGCCCTCGGCGACCGCGGACGGCGTGGCCCGGCGCCGGGCCCAGCCGAACCGGGACGCACCGACCCGGTAGCACTCGTCGAGGTGCTTGCTGGACCACGGCACGTTCCGGCCGGGCAGCACCGTCGCGTAGTTCTTCAGCCGCAGCGCCACCGGGTCCATCCGCAGCGCGGTGGCCAGTTCGTCCATCGCGCACTCCAGCGCGAACGAACCGGACTCCTCGCCGGGTGCGCGCATGAACGTGGACGGCGGCACGTCCAGCGTCACCACCTTCTGCCCGACGTGCAGGTTCGCGGTCCGGTAGAGCATGCGCGAGGTGGTGCCGGGCGCGGATTCGAACACCGAGCCGGAGCCGGACAGGCTGGACCAGGCGTCATGCTTCAGCGCGATCAGCGTTCCGTCGTGGTCCGCGCCGAGCGCGATGGCCTGGGCCACCGCGGACCGGTGCCCGGTGACGGTGAACGTCTGCGGCCGGGTCAGCACGGTCTTGACCGGGCGGCCGACCGCCCGCGCCGCCGCGGCCGTCACCACCGCGTCGGCCCAGGTGGTCGCCTTGTTGCCGAACCCGCCGCCGACGTACGGGCTGAGCACCCGCACCTGGGCCGGGTCCAGCCGCAACGCCGCGGCGATCGACCGGGCGTGCCCGGCGGGTGCCTGCGTCCCGCCGTGCACGACGAGCCCGCCGTCCCGCCAGTCGGCGACCGTCGCGTGTGGCTCCATCGCGTTGTGGTGCTTGCTCGGCTGGGAGTAGTTGCCCGAGACCACGACCGGGCTGGCCGCCAGCGCCTCGTCGATCGACGTCACGCCGTCGGCCAGGATGTCCACCACCGGCGGCTCCCAGCCGCCGGTGGGCACGGTGGCGGTGGGGATACCGGCGGCGAACGAGGCGGCCGGCGGTGTCTCGTCGTAGTCCGTCCGGACCAGGGCGGCGGCGTCCCGGGCCTGCTCGAACGTGTCGGCCACGACGATCCCGATCACCTGGCCGTGGTACCGGACGAGGGTGTCCTGCAGCGGCACCCAGTTCTGGCCGGCGCCGGCGGCCAGCGCGAGCGGCTCGAACGGGGTGAAGACGGCGAGCACGCCGGGTGCGGACCGCGCCGCCGCGGTGTCCATGCTCCGGATGGTGCCGTGGCCCACGTCGCTGACCAGGAGATGCCCGTGCACCATCCGGTCCGGGTGCTGGTCGGCGGCGTAGGCCGCCGTGCCGGTGACCTTCCGGCGGCCGTCGACCCGGTTGACCGGCCGGCCGAGCGGGGAGTCAGCCACGGCCGTCCACCAGGCTCAGCACGGCCCGGGTGATGGTGCGCTGCAGCAGGAGCACCTTGAACCGGTTCTGGCTCAGTGGCCGCGCCCCGTCCACCGCGTGCGCCGCCGCCGCGGCCACCACGTCCGGCCGTGGCGCCCGCCCGGTCAGCGCGTCCTCCACCGCGGGCAGCCGCCACGGCCGGGTGCCGACGCCGCCGGCCGCGACGCGTACCTCGCGCACCACCCGGCCCCGCATCCGCAGCGCCACCGCGGCCGAGCAGAGCGCGAACTCGTAGGACTGCCGGTCGCGGATCTTCAGGTACGTGGACCGGGTGCCGGCGGGCAGCGCCGGCACGGTGACCTCGGTGATCAGCTCGCCGGGCCGCAGGGCGGTCTCCTGGTCCGGGGTGCTGCCGGGCAGCAGGTACAGGTCCGCGATCGGCAGGGCGCGGCGGCCCCCGGCGCCGTGCACCAGCACCGTGGCGTCCAGCGCCACCAGCGCCACCGCGAGATCGCTGGGATGGGTGGCCACGCACGTGTCGCTGGTGCCGAGCACGGCGTGCGTACGGTTCTCGCCCTCGATCGCCGGGCACCCGCTGCCGGGCACCCGTTTGTTGCAGCCGGTCCGGACGTCCCGGAAGTAGCCGCACCGGGTCCGCTGCAGCAGGTTGCCGCCGATGCTGGCCATGTTGCGCACCTGCGGTGAGGCGCTGTGCCGCAGCGCCTCGGCGAGCAGCGGGTAGCCGGACGTCACCGCCGGGTGGCCGGCCACGGCGGACATCCGCTCCAGGGCGCCGATCCGCAGCCCGGGACCGTCCGACCGGATTCCGCGCAGCGGCAGCCGGTTGATGTCGAGCACCGCGGCCGGGTTGGCGACCTCCAGCTTCATCAGGTCGACCAGCGTGGTGCCGCCGGCCAGGTACGCCAGGCCGGGCGCCGGCCGGTGCACGGCGTCCTCGACGCTGCGCGCCACGTCGAACCGGAACGGCCGCATCACCGGCTCCGCGGGCCGGGACGCACCGACCTGATCGCCTGCACGATGTTGTTGTACGCGCCGCACCGGCACAGGTTCCCGGACATGTACTCGCGGATCTCGCCGTCGGAGCGGGTGTGCCCCTCGCGCAGCAGCGCGACCGCCGACATCACCTGGCCGGGGGTGCAGAATCCGCACTGCAGGCCGTCGCAGTCCACGAACGCCTGCTGCACCGGATGCAGGGTGTCGCCGTCGGCGAGCCCTTCGACCGTGGTGACCGACCGGTGCTGCACGGTGCCGACGAGGGTGAGGCAGGACAGCACCCGTTCGCCGTCGACGTGCACCGTGCACGCGCCGCACTGCCCCTGGTCGCACCCCTTCTTGGTGCCGGTCAACGCGAGCCGGTCGCGGAGTGCGTCGAGCAGCGTGACCCGCGGGTCCACCCGGATCCGCTCCGGCCGCCGGTTCACGGTCATCGCCACCTCGATGGTGGCCTCGCTGCCGGCCGCGCCGGCGGCTGCGGCTGCGCCGGCGGCCGGGCGGCCCGCGGCCAGCGCGGCACCGGGCACCACGGTCGCCGAGGCGGCGCCCGCAGCCGCGACGGCGGTCCGGCCCAGAAGGTCGCGCCGGGACACCCCGTCGCCGTCTGCCTGCCCTGTCATCACATGGCCTCCACGCGGTCGCGGTGGGTCCGGCGGAGCCCGGAACTTCCGAAGAAGACAGTGATGAACGTTAATGTCCGAGAGCCGGGAGCACAATGGGTGTGCAGGTGTGCGTGGAGGGAGCGGCGATGCCGGCCAGGAGACCACAGGGGTGGTGGCGCAACTCCCGGCACCGGTGCGAGGCGCGGTGGCGACGGCTGTCCGGCCAGGTGACCGGACCGTTGATCCGGATCGACCTGGAGCCGGCACCGAGGTAGCCCCGGTCAGTGCGGGGAGAGCTTGACGGTGGCGTCGAACCAGGACGCCTCGCGCAGCGTGGCCAGCAGCCGCTGCCGCCGGGCGGCGTCCTGCCGGTCGATGAAGAGCACGCCGTCCAGGTGGTCCGTCTCGTGCTGGATGCAGCGCGACAACATCCCGTCGCCCACCACCTGCACCGGGTCGCCGTGCGCGGTGAACCCGGTGGCCACCACGTTGAGCCGGCGCCGGGTGTCCAGGTAGACGCCGGGGATGGACAGGCAGCCCTCGGGGCCGTCCTGCTCGTCGTCGTCCGGGAAGGACAGCACCGGGTTGACCAGGTGGTCCACGCCGCCGTCCACCAGCTGCGGCGCGATCACGAAGACGCGCAGGCCGACGCCGAGCTGCGGGGCGGCGAGGCCGGCGCCCTGGCGGTCGGCCAGGGTCTCCCGCAGATCGGCCACGAGGGTACGCAGCTCCGCGTCGAAATCGGTCACCTGCTGGGCGGGCCGGCGGAGGGCGGGGTCCCCGACGAGCCGGATCGGGAGTACGGTCACGGCGCCATGCTAGGACCGTGGTGCACGGACCAGTTCCGGCGGCACCGTGAGGTCCTCCGTGGCGTACAGCCCGGCCACCGCGGCGGGATCGTCGACGGCGCACACCGTGGCGATCCGGTCCATCAGCGCGTCATAGCCGGCGCCGGTCTCGCCCCGGTACGACGCCGCCATCCGTCCCCACTCGTGTGGTCCAGGCCCTTGCCGGGCTGGAAGTAGGTGGCGAACCCGCACCGGGCACGCGCCGGGATGCCGCGGTGCCGCAGCAGCGCGCAGGCGAGCACGGCGAAATGCCGGCAGGTGCTCGTCGGGGTGGACGACCAGATGGCGGACCAGGTCGCAGATCGGCACCGGCTCGTCCGGCAGGCGGTCGAGGGCGACCGGCGGGACGTCGCTCAGGTCGGTGAACGCGGCGGGCCGGGCGTAATCGGTGAGGTCCGTCATGCCGCGCAGGGTAGGCGCGGGGTGAGACATCGACGTGGGAGTGGTCACAAAGACCGTCGTCGCCAGCGGCTTGAAAGTTCAAGTCGCTCCTGACACGCTCGACTTGAACGTTCAACATCGACGTGGTGGCTGCTTCACCCGCATCCACCCATGGCCCTCGTCCACCTCGCCGGCCTGCGATCAGGCGGGAGGGGCCAGGGAAATCCGACCGGAGGAAACCGTCATGACCATAACCCTCGGACTGATCGGCGCCGGCATGATCGGCACCACGGTGGCCCGCCTGGCCGTTGCCGCCGGCCTGGACGTCGTCCTGAGCAACTCCCGCGGCCCCGGCGCCCTCGCCGACCTCGTCGCCGATCTCGGCGAGCACGCCCATGCCGGCACCCCCGCCGACGCCGCGAGGCAGGGCGACCTCGTGGTGGCCGCCATCCCGCTCAGCGGTTACCGCCTGCTTCCGGCGGCGGCGCTGGCCGGCAAGACCGTGATCGACACGCTGAACTACTACCCACAACGCGACGGCCGCCTGGCGGAGCTGGACTCGAACGAGCTGACCTCGAGCCAGCTGGTACAGCGGCACCTGGCCGACTCCGTCGTGGTCAAGGCGTTCAACAACATCACCTACATCAGCCTCGGCAACCGTGCACGGCCCGCGGGCCATCCCGACCGCAGCGCCCTGCCCGTCGCCGGCGACGACACCGCCGCCAAGGCGCGGGTGGTCGCACTGCTGGACACCCTGGGCTACGACGCCGTGGACATCGGCACCCTCGCCGACAGCTGGCGCAGCGAACCCAACAACCCGGTCTACGTCCGGCCCTACCTCGCCGGAGAGCCGCCCAAGGACCTCGATCCGGAGCGCGGCCACCGCTGGCACGTCACCAACCCCGGCGTCCCGGTTCCCGCCGACCAGATCAGGAAGCTCACCGAGTCCGCCGTACGCGGCAAGGCCGGCGGATACCTGCCCGGCCTGAAGAGCACCTGAGTGGCGGGTGGCCGATCGACCCACTCCACCGAGTGCCGTTGCGGTCCGGCTAGGGCGCGTCGCCGAAGCGGTGGAGCGTCCACCGCGCGGGCGGCCACCCGGCCGGATCGTCCCCGGTGACCCACTCGGTGACCGACGCCGGCGCGACCTTGAGGTCGAACGCCCGGTACAGCGGCTGGTCGGCCAGGACGTGGAACGAACTCTCCACCGTCTCGCCGTGGCCGACCAGCACCACGGTGCCGCCCCGGTGCCGGCCGGCGATGTCCAGGATCGCCCGGCCGGTGCGCACGACCAGCTCGGCCCAGGTCTCGTTGCCGGCCTCGAACGGGCGGAACACCCCGCCGCCCGGCACCGCGTGGTCGGCCTGGAAGCGGGCGACGGGCATCCCGTCCGCGTACGGCGGCGTGTGCCAGGTGCACAGCCCGCAGTCCGCCGCCGCGGTCACGCCCAGCGCGGCGGCGATCGGCTGCGCGGTCTCGGCGGCCCGCCGCAGCACCGACGAGTACACCGCGACCGGGCCGGCCGTACCGATCTCCCCGGCCAGCCGGTCGGCCAGGCGGCGGGCCTGGGCGCGGCCGGTGTCGGTCAGGCCCCGGCAGGACTCCGGGCCGCCGACCACGCCGTCGGCCGCGTGCACCGATTCGCCGTGCCGGACGAAGAGAAGCCGCGTCTGCATCCCGGCATGATCCCAGCCGTCCTCACCGGACGAGCGGCAGCACCACCTTGGACACGCCGAGCCGGACGCCGACCTCGGTGCCCGCCGGGTAGCGCAGCGTGTGCTCCCGGTCGGTGGAGATCAGCACCACGCCGATCCGGTGACCCGGTGCGAAGACGTGGTCGTCGGTCTGCAGATCCCAGGAGAAGGAGTACGGCCGGCCGGGTTCGATCGGCACGCTCCGGGCCGGCGACACCCGGTTGCGTACGTCGATCCAGCCCCGGGTGACCACCTCGTACGGCGTCTCCTCGGTGGCGTACCCGGTCCGCCAGAAGCATCCCGGGTCGGTCGGCGTCCCGGGGCCGATGCAGTCCTGGCCGGGCAGCCCCTGGAAGCCGGTGAAGCGCTCGGCGGTGCCGTAGTCGACCAGCAGCGCGGTCAGGTACGGCGACTTCCCGTCCAGATCCGCCCGGACGGTGATCCGTGGCGTCCCGGACAGGCGGACCGGCTGCTCCAGCGGTTCGCTCAGGTACGCGAGCCGGTGCGGGTCGGCGGACAGCTCGTCGGCGGCCAGTTCCTCGGCGGACCGTTCGGGGTCGTCGACGAACGCCTGCCGTCCGCCGGCGGCCTCCGGTCCCGGCTGCAGCGTCCCGGGCCGTCCGTCCGCGGACGGCCCGTCCAGCGTCAGCGCGGTCGGCTCGGCGCCCGGCACCGGCCAGGTGTCCGAGGTCTGCCAGGTGTTCGGCGCGACCTCGACGTCCGCCATCGGTTCACCCATCACGCCGTTGTCGATCCGGTAGAGCCAGTGGTCGAACCACTTGTGCAGGGTGTCCAGCCATTCCGCCCGCCGGAGGTTGAACGGGTCGGAGTGCGCGCCCTGATGCCACCAGATCTTGCGGGGTACGCCCCGCTCGGTCAGCGCGTCCCACCACTGGCCGGCCTGCAGGGTGCGGACGTTCTCGTCGTGCAGGCCGTGTACCAGGAACACGCTGGCCCGGACCCGGTCGGCGTCGTTGAGGTAGTTCCGCTCGTTCCAGAAGCGGCCGTAGTCACCGGTGACCCGGTCCTGCTCGCGCCCCAGCTCGGCGAGCACGTCCGCGCAGGCCGCGGGGCTCCGCCGGGTCAGCACGAACTCGGCCAGCACGTCGGCGTCCTCGCCGAGGAAGCCGCCCGGTGCCACCACGCCGCCGTTGGCCCGGTAGTAGTCGTACCAGTTGGAGATCGACGCGATCGGGACGATCGTCTCCAGCCCGCGCACCCCGGTGGCGGCGACCGCGTTGGGCAGCGTGCCGTTGTAGGACACCCCGATCATTCCGGTACGCCCGGTGGACCAGTCGGCGTACACCGGTGCGCCGACCCGGTCGTAGGCCGGTGCGCGTCCGTTCAGCCAGTCCACGACGGCCTTCATGCCGAGCGTCTCGCTCCGCCCGCCGGACGTCGGGCAGCCGTCCGAGCCGCCGGAACCGAGGCTGTCCGCCTCCACGTAGGCGTAGCCGCGGGGCACGAAGTAGTTGTCCAGGTAGCTGCTGAACACGACGCTGTCGGCCCGGGTGGAGCGGGTGCCGCCGCGGCGCCCGGTGCGGTCGCCCTCGCCGGTGCGATCGATGTCGTCGTGGTTCAGCACGTCCCGGACCCCGCCGAAGTACGGGCTGCCCTGGAAGATGACCGGCACCTTGAGGCCCTTGGCCGAGTCACGCGGGCGGATGATCCGGACCTCGACCCGGTCCGGCCGGCCGTCGGCGTCGCTGTCCACGCTGGTCTGCACCCAGATCCGTTCGCGGATCGCCTCGGCGTAGTCGTGCACCGGCTGGGTGGCCGGCTGGCCGGGTGCCGCGGTCGCCGGGCCCGCCCCGGCCAGCGCGGTGACGACGGCGGTGGCGACGGCGGCGCCCGCGCGGACGGCAGCCTCGATGGAACGCATGCTGAGCCCCCGTTGTGATGAGTGGATGACCGCATTATATCGTCAGGCATCGATGTTCAGCCGCCATCCGACGACATTCCCACCGGCGCGGTCCCGCCCGCGCCGGATCGGGCGGGCCGTCCCGCGGAGTCGCCACATCCGCCTCACCGATCCCGGACCGACCGGCGCCGCCGATGCCCTCAGCTCACGCCCCGCCCCGCCGAACAGACGATCGTGAGGATCCGCGGGAACACCACGCTGGCCCTGAGCACGGTTTCGGCGCTGGTCCTGATCGGCCTGGTCGCGTGCTATCTGGTCTATACCGACCGGGCGGCCGGCGACCGGCTGCGGGACGAGTTCGCCCAGCGCGCGGCGGTGGCCGGCGAACTGACCAGCGGCGCGTTCACCGCCAGCCACGCGCAGAACAAGGCCACCGCCGAGCAGCTGTTCGGCGGCGACTCCCGCTCGGTGCAGGCGGCGCTCGAGGCCGACGCCACGATGACGTTCAGCACCGTGTTGACGGCCGACGGCACGATCGTGGCGGGTCGGCCGGAAATGCTGCGCCGTGCGTCCGGCCAGGCGCTGGTGGCGACGGTCTTCAAGCTGGCCCTGGACCGGTCGACCATGGTCTTCGACAACCTCCGGAACGGGCCGAACGGTCAGATGCTTCTCTTCGGCGTGCCGTACCAGGCCGCCGGCGGAACCCGGGTCTGGATCGGCTCGGTGCCGCTGGAGACGATCAACGCGTTCGCCGCGAGTTACCTGTCCAGTTCCCTCGGACTGCGCGAGGGCCACGCCTACATCGTCGACGCCAACGGGTTGCTGATCGCCCGCACCGGTGCGGAGAAGATCGGCGCGCCGCTGCCGGAGGACCGCCTCGCCGCCGCGGTGCGCAACGCCGACGCCGGCAGGGTCGGCGAGGACTACTATGCGGCGGCCGGCGTCCCCGGCACCGGCTGGCGGGTGATCTTCGTGGCGCCGGAGCGGGTCCTGCTGGAACCCATCCAGCCCACCCGGCGGCTCGCCTGGCAGATCTTCGGCGCGTTCGTCCTGGCCATGGTGTGCATGATGGTCTTCGGCGTCACGGCGCTCACCCGGTCCGCGCGGCTGGCGTACGAGCGGCAGCACGACGCCCTGACCGGCCTGCCGAACCGGATGCTGTTCATCGAGCGCGTCGACCGGGCCCTGACCGAGCGGCGCCCGGCCGAGGAGAAGGTCGCGGTCCTCTTCATCGACCTGGACGGCTTCAAGCCGATCAACGACGCCTACGGCCACGCGGCCGGCGACGCCCTGCTGACCGCGGTGGCGAACCGCCTGGCCGACAGCGCCCGCCGCGGCGACGTGGTCTGCCGGTTCGGCGGCGACGAGTTCCTGGTGCTGTGCGCCGGCCTGACCGACGACCAGCAGGCGGTGGCGATCGCCGACCGGCTCCGCATCAAGATCGCCGACCCCTACCAGATCGAAGGCCACACGGTACGGGTGGGAAGCTCGATCGGCGTCGCCCTGCAGGACCGGAACACCGACGGCACCACCGCGCTCATCCACCACGCCGACCTCGCCATGTACCAGGCGAAGAAGGCCGGCGGCGAGCGCGTCGAGGTGTTCCGGACCGCCCCGGCGCCGGCCCCGATCGACGTGGACGCCCTGCTCCACCGCGGCTGACAACGGACCGGTGCCGTGACATGGTCCGGTGATGCGCCGGTCGGTGGATGCAGCGGCACCGTGGGGCCGCGTCGCCCTGGTGGCGGGTGCGACGCGAGGCGCCGGACGCGGCATCGCCGTTCAGGTCGACCACCTGGAGCCGGATCAGGTCCGGGCGCTGGCCGAGCGCCTCCGCACCGAGCACGGCGGCCTCGACGTGCTGGTGAATGACATCTGGGGCGCCGAACTCCTGAAGGGCGGCCCGGAGGCGTCACCCCGGTTCGTCGGACGGGCGGTGGCGGCGATCGCCGGGCACGCTGGAACCAGCGGTCGGTCAGCTCCGCGGAACTCTCCCGGGAGTACGGTTTCACCGACCTCGACGGCTCCCGGCCGGACAGCTGGAGCGCCCTCTAGAGGGTTCCCCTGGCGACCGGTGACTACCGGTTACCGGCCCGGGGTGAGCTGCGTGCGGCGCTCGTCGCCTGGCGCGACGCGCGCCGTACGGTCGGCCGCGCCGTCACTCCGGAGTCATGATCCGCGGCGGCGGACGTGGCGGCACCCCGGTGCCGGTGCGGCGACGGCGCCCGGCCGGGCCGGCGGGTGGCCGATCCGACCTCATCCGGGCAGGACGGCGGCCGACCGGCCGAGCGCGGCCAGGCGGTCGGCGGCCAGTGGCGTGCCCGCGTGCATCTCGGCATGCAGCGCGTCGAGATCGCCGTCGCGGGTCAGCCCGTCGATTAGGTGGCGGGCTGCACCGGGGCGGCCGGCGTCGGAGCGCTCGCGCAGTTCGGCCCAGTGTCTGCCGGCCGCCAGCAGCGCGTTGACCTGTTCGTCGGCGTCGCCGACGCCGTCGCGGATCACGGCGCTGACCATGGTGCGGTGGCACTCCCGGTCGAGGTAGTGGCGCAGCCGTTCCGCGGGCGGGACCCGGCCGCGCAGCAGCCGCGCGATGTCCGGCCGGCCCCGGCGGACGGCGCTGTCCGCCAGATCGAACGTGTCGTCCGGATGACGGTCGACGAGCGCCTGCCACGCCGCGTCCGGCAGCGGCTCGGTGCGCCGCCGGAGCCGGGCGTGCTGGTGCAGGTAGTCGGCGGTCCGGTAGCCGGCGGTGACGGCCATGCCGGCGCCCATCGGGGTGAGGCAGGCGGCCGCGCCGTGCAGGCGGGTGGTGGCGTAGTCGAGGGCGCGGTCGAGCCAGTCCGGCGGGGCGGCCGCTCGTTGCGCGGCGGTCAGATAGGCGGGCGCGGCGGCGGCCAGGTAGTCGCGCGTCACCGGGGTACGCGCCCCGACGCGCCGGGCGTCCAGCGCGGCCGTGACGATCGCCCGGCCGGCGTACTGTCGCGGGTCGGTGTTGTCGGCGTTCGCCCAGCGCCGGACCAGTTCGGGCCCGGCGGCGAGCACCTGGGTCACCCCGGCGTCGGTGCTGTCCAGGGCGATCCGCAGTCGCCGGTCGCCGGCCGCGAGGATCTCGGCGAGTCGGCGCTCGGCCGGGGAGAACTCATCGGGTACGTCGATGACCTGCGCCAGGCCGAGCAGTTCACGCTCCGCGGCGTACGGGTCGGGGTGGCCGGGGGTGCGCGGGGCGGTCCGGCAGTTGTACTCGTCCGGCCACAGCGTCGCGACCACGATCGCCCCGGTCGCCAGCACCGAGCGCATCCGGCCGGGCGGCACCGGGCACCGCTGCAGCTCGTCGAGCCACAGCACGGTCCGCGGCCCGGGCTCGCCGTCGCCGTCGCGGTCGCCGTGCAACAGCCACCACTCCGGCAGCGCCTCCCGCACCGCCTCGAACAGCGCCCGCGTCTTCCCGGTCGACGAACCGCCCCGCAACAGCACGAACGCGCCCGGCCGGAGCATCCGCCGCAGCTCGGCATCGAAGTCCCTGGGCACGTAGTCGGGCAGCGCGTCGGCGCCGGCCGACGTCTGGATCGACGGGTGTACGCCGAGCCGCCGGGCCACCGCCGTACGCACCCGGACCGCCCCCGCCGGACGGCCCGGACGAGCCGCCGCGGTCCGGTCCTGCGCCGCCAGCCAGGGCCGCTGCGCCGGCTGGTCGAGGCCGCACGCGGTGAGGAATGCGGTGACCGTCTCCCGGGTCGGCGTGGACCTCCCGGTGAGGAGGTCGCCCAGCGTGCTCTGCCGCAGCGCCGGGTGCGCCCGGACGAGCGCCTTGTAGGACCGCTTCCCGCGCAGCGCGTTCAGCGCCGCCACGAACTGGTCGGGAGTGCGCACGTGGTCGGGGTCCGGAGCGAGCACCGGACCACGGTAGGCGCGGGCCCGCCCAGGCTGGAACACCAGATAGCCGGATTCACCGGTCCGGGCGGGTCCGGACCGGTGGCCGGACCCCCCGAACGACCGCGAACCTGATGCCACCCACCACCGTGAAGGGAATCCGGATGCACGACTACCTCCAGCTCACCGGCGACGTCCTGTCGGTCGCCGCCAGCCTGCTGTCGCTGGCCCTGGCCGGCCGGGCCGGCGAAGCAGGAACCAACCACCGAGTGGATGCCGCGGGGTCAACCGCTGTCGCCGGCGTAGCGTGCGCTCACCATCCAGACTTCGAGCATCGCGACCCCGGCGAGCACGTAGGTCAGGGTGCCGTCCTCCAGCGCGACCACCACCAGCGCGCCCGCCGCGAACGAGAGCATGGCGGTGAGGACCACTGACCACAAGGTCGGCATCGTCGACGCGCCCGCGGCCGGCACCGGAAGCGCGGAATAGTAGATCACCACGAAGATCAGCAGGCCGTTGACGACGGGTGACAGCCAGGACGGGAACGTGTCCCAGTCGCCGACGATCATGGCGGCGACGGCCGTCACGGTTGTCGACCGGCCGAGCCGGGTCATGAACCGACGACGTTCCCGGTGCGCGATGGTCGTCTCCGCCATACCGTCATGGTCGGCCGCGGACCCCCGATGTCGTCCGTACTGTCACCCTTGTGACCCCGTCGGAGCGCCCGGCGCGGCGGATCGGCGGGGGGTGCCGAACTCCGACTGTGGTCGGATGGCAGGTCGTACCGGAGTGTTTACCCTGGTGGGCGTCATGCATACTCCCGAACGCCCCACGCTGCTCCAGGATGCCGGGCTCGCCGTGGGTGTGGCGGCGGTGAGCCTGTTCTTCGCGTACCCGAGACCGGGGATCATGGCCGTCGTGCTCGCCATGTGCGCTCCGCTGGTGATCCGCCGGGCGTACCCCAGGGTCGCGCTCGCGACGCTGACCGTCGCGGCGCTCGTCCACGTTGTCACGCAGGACAGCCCGACCGTGTCGGTGGTGGCCGTGCCGATCCTGGTGCACAGCCTGGCCCGCTGGTCGACGACGGCCGACGCGCGGGCCGGGCTGGTGATCGCGCTGGCCGGCGCCGTGCTGGGGCCGGCCCGCTGGCTGACCGACCGGCCGGAGGAGGCGACCGTCGCGGGCTGGGCGACGTCCGTCACGGCGACCGCCGGGATGGTCCTCACCGTGTTCGTCGCCGGCCGGCGTGGCCGTGACCGTGACGAGCGGGAGGCACAGCGGGAGCGGGAACGGGCCGAGCGGCGACGGCTGGAACTCGCCGAGCACGAGCGGGCCCTCGAGGCCGCGGCGGCCCAGGCACGCACCGCGGTGGCCCGGGAGGTCCACGACATCATCGCGCACTCGCTGTCGGTCATCGCGGTGCACGCCGAGGGCGGACGGGCGCTCACCGCGCGGCATCCGCAGCGTGCCCCGGAGGTTCTGGAGACGATCGCCGAGACGGCCCGGGAGTCCCTCGACGATCTGCGGGAACTGGTCGCCATGCTGCGCGGCGGTGGACCGGCGGCGGCCGGCCGGGCGGGTGCCAGTTACCGGCCGGCGCCCGGGATCGGCGACCTCGACGAGCTGGTGTCCCGGCTCGACGGCCGGGTCCGGCTGCAGGTCCACGGCAACCGGCGGCAGGTCGGTCCGGTGGCCGGGATGACGCTGTACCGGGTGGTCCAGGAAAGCCTGACCAACGTGCTCCGGCACGCCGGACCGGGCGCCGCGGCGGACGTCCGGCTGGACATCGGGGAGCGGGCGATCGATCTCGTGGTCCGGGACGACGGGTACGGCGCGGCCTCGGCCACCGACGGCCGGGGCACCGGCCTGGCGGCGATGCGGGAGCGGGTCCAGCTGCACGACGGCACCCTGACCGCCGGGCCGCGCGAGGGCGGCGGGTTCGAGGTGCACGCGGTCCTGCCGGCGCACCGCGCGACGGCGGGACCGGGCAGGTGACGGTCGGCATTTTCCTCGTCGACGACCAGCGGCTGGTCCGCGACGGGCTGCGGATGATGATCGAGGCGCAGGACGACCTGACCGTGGTGGGCGAGGCCGGCGACGGCCGGGAGGCCGTCGCGAAGCTGCGCGGGGCCAGCGCCGACGTGGTGTTGATGGACGTCCGGATGCCGGTCATGGACGGCGTCGAGGCGACCAGGCGGCTGTCCCGGCTCGGGCACCCGGCGCGGGTGCTCATCCTGACCACGTTCGATCTGGACGAGTACGTCTTCGCGGCCCTGCGCGTCGGCGCGGCCGGGTTCCTGCTCAAGGACGCCCGGCAGGAGGACCTGCTGGCGGCGGTACGCGGCGTCGCGGCCGGCGGCTCGGTCGTCGCGCCGTCCGCGACCCGGCGGCTGATCGCCCACTTCGTCGACCGGCTGCCGGGCGGGCCCGCCCCCGACGACGAACGCCTCGGGCTGATCACGCCCCGGGAGGCCGAGGTGCTCGACGCGATCGCGTCCGGCGCCACCAACGCCGAGATCGCGGCCCGGCTGCACATGGCGGAGGGCACGGTGAAGACCCACATCGGCAACCTGTTGTCGAAACTGCAGTGCCGCGACCGGGTCGCCCTGGTGCTGTTCGCGTTCGAGGCCGGTCTGGCCACACCGGACCGGCGGTAGCCCCGGCCGCGTCTGCCACTACGGTCGCAGGCGCGGTGCCGAGGACCGGACCGTGGGCCGATCTGGTTCCACCCGTGGCTGCATACGTTGGGGCACAACGCATCCGCAGCGACAGACGGGGAAATCATGACCGCGCACAGCTCCGCCGTGGACCACCCACGGCGGCCGGACACGGCAGCCGCGGCCGCCGCCCGGGACCTCACCAAGACGTACGGCACCGGCGACACGGCCGTACCCGCGCTGCGTGGTGTCACGGCCGCCTTCGGGCGCGGGACGTTCACCGCGGTGATGGGCCCGTCCGGCTCCGGCAAGTCCACGTTCATGCACTGCCTCGCCGGGCTGGACCGGCCCACCGGCGGCCACGCGTACATCGGTGATCAGGACCTGTCCGCCCTCGACGACCGCCAACTGACCCGGGTCCGGCGGGACCGCGTCGGGTTCGTGTTCCAGTCGTTCAACCTGCTTCCGACGTTGACGGCGGCGCAGAACATCCTGCTGCCGCTGGATCTGGCGGGCCGCCCGGCGGATCCCGCCCGGCTCGCGAGCGTGGTGGACTCGCTGGGTCTCGGTGACCGCCTGGACCACCGCCCCGCCGAGTTGTCGGGTGGGCAGCAGCAGCGGGTGGCGATCGCGCGGGCCCTGGTGACCGGGCCGGAGGTGGTCTTCGCCGACGAGCCGACCGGCGCCCTCGACTCCCGGACCGCGGCGACGCTGCTGGACTTCCTGCGCCGCTCCTGCCGCGACCTGGGCCAGACGATCGTGATGGTGACGCACGACCCGATCGCCGCGTCGTACGCCGACCGGGCGTTGCTGCTCGGCGACGGTCTGATCGTGGACGAGCTGCACGATCCGACCGCGGACCTGGTCCTGGGTGCGATGCGGAGGCTCGCCGCATGACCACCGGCCGCCGGACCCGCTTCCCGATGGCCCGTAACGCATTCGCCGAGTTGCGCCGCAACCCGCGCCGGGTGATCGCCGTGGTCGTCGCGATCATGATCAGCGTCGGTTACCTGACCGCGTCCGTGACCGTCCTGGCGGGGGAAACGGCGGCGTTCGAGCGGAGCGTCATCGCCCGGACCGCCGAGACCGACGTCGTGGTCACCGTGGGCACCGGCGACCCGGCCCGGCACGCGGACCTGGTCGCCCGGATCACCGACGTGGCCGGGGTCGCCTCGGCCGACCTCAGCTTCCTGTCCCACGGGCGGGTGACCGGCTCCTCCGAGTGGGTGCAGCAACAGTCGCTCCCGGCCAACCCGGAGCTGCGCTGGACCGACCTCACCGAGGGGCGCTGGCCCGGGTCGCCCGACGAGATCGTCCTGACCACCGCCACCGCGCGGCAGCTCAACCTGGACGTCGGCGACCGGATCACGATCAACGACGGCAACTCCTCGGCGACGCTGACCGTCACCGGCCTCACCCACGAGGGCAACCAGCTGCTCTCCGGGCTGGTGCAGTTTTCCTTCGTCGCACCGTCGTACTACTCCGCCGCCACCTCGATCCGCACGTCGCGGCAGACCGAGATCCTCGTCGTCGGCGACGGCACGGTTCCGCCGGACCGGCTCGCCGAACGGGTCACGGCGGTGACCGGCGGCAACCGGGTGGACGTGGAGACGTCCGCGGCGTTCATCCAGCGCAAGATGGCGGAGAAGACCCAGGGCGTGGTCATCTTCCAGCTTCTGCTGCTGGTGTTCGGCACGGTCGCGCTGCTGGTCGGCGGCATCATGATCGTCAATACCTTCCTGATCCTGGTCGCGCAGCGGCGCCGGCAGATCGGGCTGCTCCGGGCGGTCGGCGGTCAGCGCGTCCAGATCCGGCGTGCATTGCTGGCCGAGGCGACCGCGATCGGCGTCCTCGGGTCGCTGCTCGGCGTCGGGCTCGGTGTGGCGCTGTCGGCCGTGGTCGCGGTCGTGTCGGGCGGGCCGCTCAGCGTGCCGGCCGGGCAGGTGACCGCCGTCGCCGTGGTGGGGGTCGCGATCGCCGTGGGGTCGGTGCTGGTGCCGGCGCGGCGGGCGGCCACGATCGCACCGCTGGACGCGCTGCGCACCGTCCCCGACCAGGCGGCCGGGCGGCGCACCTCGCTCGTCCGCCGTACCGGGTCCCTGGTCCTGGTCGTCGGAGGGCTGACTGCGATCGGCGTGGGCCTCACCGGCCCCGCCTTCGCGCTGCTGTACTACCTCGCCGGGTCGTTGGCCTGCGCCGTCGGGCTGCTCTCCGCCGCCGGGTGGTACCTGCCGGCGCTGCTCCGTGGCCTGGGTGCGCCGCTGCGCCGTACCGGCCCGACGGCGCGGCTGGCCGCTGACAACGCGGTACGCAATCCCGGCCGTGCGGCCGCGACCGGTGCCGCGCTGATCCTCGCCGTCGGGCTGGTCGTCGCCCTGCAGGTCGGCGCCGCCAGCATGAAGGCGACGGCGGACCGCAACCTGGACGTCCGCTTCCCGGTCGACGTCACCGTGTCGATGTTCGACGGACCGCTGCCGGCCCGCACCGTCGACGACGTCGCCGCGGTCGCCGGGATCGCCGCCGCCGAAGGGGTACGGTCCACCCGGGTCACCGTCCGGGGCGGCGGGAAACCGATGTCCGTGCGGGCGCTCGGTCCCGGCGCCGAGGCGATGGCCATGGTGTCGGTGCCGCGCCGGCCGATCACCGCCGGGGTGGTTCTCGCCGACCCGTACCTGCTGTCCGACGCCGGCATCCGGAACGGCGGCCGGGTCACCGTCACCGGCCGGTCCGGGTCGGTCACGCTGCCGATCCGGTCCGACCACCTGGCTCCGGCCGACGCGCTGATCGTCGCACCCCGGGTGCTCGCGGCCCTCGACGGCGGTGCACCGGTCGGCACGGTGTGGGCGCGGGCGCGACCGGGTGCCGACATCACCGAACTGCGGTCGCAGCTGCGTACCGTCGCGGAGCCGCTCACCGGCGCGGAGGTCGGCGGCGGGCTGTCCGCGAAGGCCGTCTACCACACGGTCCTGGACCGGTTGCTGGCGCTGACCACCATGCTGCTCGCGGTGGCGGTCCTGATCGCGCTCGTCGGCGTCGGTAACACCCTCGGCCTGTCGGTGCTCGAACGTACCCGCGAGTCCGCGCTGCTGCGTGCCCTGGGGCTGCAACGCCGGCAGCTGCGCCGGATGCTCGCCGTCGAGGCGGCCGTGCTCAGCCTGGTCGGCGCGGTCGTCGGCATCGCCGCCGGAGCGTTCTTCGGCTGGGTGGGCACCCACGCGGTCAGCGGGGAACTGAACTTCGAGCCGGTCCGGTTCGCCATGTCGGCGCCGCAGACCCTGGGGGTCGCCGTCGTGGCCGTGGTCGCCGGCGTCGCCGCTTCGGTGCTGCCCGCCCGGCGGGCGGTCCGGGCGACGCCGGTGGACGCGCTCGCCGAGACCTGAGCGGGTCGGGCGCCGCTCCCGGCGATGAACGGGCGTCCCGCCGCCGGGTCAGGGCTGCCGGCTCAGCGCAGGCGGGTCCCGGCCGCGGCCAGGAAGAGGGCGAACGCGGTCCAGGTGAGGACGGCGCGGACCCAGTTGAGCGCGAAGTAGCGGCGCCGGACGTCGGTCCAGTTCGCCGGGACGGCCTGCGGGTCCCAGCCGAGGATCACGTCGTAGGTGGGTTCGGAGAGGAACCGGGAGATCAGCAGCGGGCCGGCGACGGTCAGGGCGAGCCCGGCGCCGGTCAGGGCGAAGGCCGCGTCGCCCCGTTCGTCCCACAGTCCGGCGACGGCGACCGCGGGCGCCACCACGAGTCCGACCACCAGGACGTAGTTGGTCGGGGACCGGCGGGCCACGGGCAGGAAGCGGCGGAGGTCGGCGGCGAAGCCGGCGCCGTCCCGGGTGGCGAACATGGGGTGCAGGATGGTGGTGAGCGTGAGCAGCAGACCGGACCAGAGGCCGGCGAAGACGATCGACAGGCCGAGCCAGAGTTCAGGTTGCACCGCGGTACCCCCGGATAGACGGGTGTCAGTGTACGGCCGGCCGGGCCGCGTGGCGTCCGGCGGCGTGCCGGAGCCTCACCGGCCGAGTACCGGCCGGCACTCCGCGACGCCGGACAGCTCGATGTCGGCGCGCCGCCGGGGTGCCCATTCGTCCCGGGTCAGCCGCCAGCGCAGCAGGGGCCCGGCCACGCCGCGGCGGGTGGCCCAGGCGGTGCCGTTGCGGGTGTACCCGAGTGCCTCGGACACCCGGTTCGACGCGTGGTTGTCGGCGAACGCCTCGCTGGCCGCCTCGCGTGCGTCGAGGCCGTCGAACGCGAGCTGGAGGATCGCGGCGCGGGCCTCCCGGCCCACGCCGCGGCCGCGGGCCTCCGGAGCCACCCAGGAGAACGACGTCACGGTCCCGACCGCGGCGAAGTCGACGCCGATCAGGTCCTGCATGCCGACCGGCTCGCCGTCGACGCAGATCACGAAGTACAACCGCCAGAACGAGGCATCGACCCGGGACCGGCCCGCCCAGATGGCCCGCATCCAGCGCCACTCCCGGTCGGGACTGTCGGCGTAGAGCGACATCGGGTCGTCGAACGGCGCCGGCTCGCCGTCGGTGACCACGCCGGCCCGGACCACCGGCACGAGGCGCTCCAGAAGGTCGTCGGTGGCCGCGGCGAGGGTCAGTCGCGGGGTACGGACGGCCAGGTTCAGCGGGGGATACGTGGACGGCACGGCCGCACCGTACCCGCGGCCGGCCGGCGTGCGCAGCGAATTAGCCGGCGGCGGACCGGGCCGCCGGTGGTGTCACCGCCGCGGCGCGGGTGCGGCCGTGCTCTCCCGGATCACCAGGGAGGTGGACAGCTCGATCCGGTCCTGTTCCGGGCGGCGGCCGTCCGCCAGGCACAGCACGAGGTCCGCGGCGGTCATCCCCATCTTCCGCAACGGCTGCCGGACCGTGGTCAGCTGCGGGCCCACCCACTGCCCGAGCGGCAGGTCGTCGAAGCCGACCACGCTCAGATCCTCGGGCACGCGCAGGCCGGCGCCGCGGGCCGCCTCGTACGCCCCCAGCGCCTGCAGGTCGTTCGCGGTGAAGATCGCGGTGGGTGGGTCGGGGAGCGCCAGCAGGGCCGCGGCCTCGGCGAGACCGTGGTGCATGTAGAGCGGCGCGGTGCGGATCAGGTCCGGGTCCGGTGCGATACCCGCCGCGTCCAGGGCGGCGCGGTATCCGTCCAGCCGGGCCCGGCAGCACAGCAGCTCGGCCGGCCCGTTGATCATGCCGATGCGCCGGTGGCCCAGGTCGATCAGGTGCCGGCCGGCGACCAGGCCGCCGTTCCAGTTGGTGGCACCGACCGACGGCGTGTCGTGGGTCGGCTCGCCGGACGGATCGAGCACCACCAGGGGGATCGCCCGGCTGGCCAGTTGCCCGGTCTGCTGCCGGGTCAGGTTGGCGGAGACCGCGACGACGCCGGTGGGCCGGCGGGCCAGCACGTCGCGCGTCCACGCCTCGTCGGGGACGAGTTGTCCGTGCATCTCGCTGACCGCGACGGCGAGTCCGCGCGACCGCGCCACCTGGGAGATGCCGTGAATGATCTCCAGGGCCCACGGGCTGTCCAGCACCTGGAACACCACCTCGATGACCGGCGTCGCCGGCTCGGTCTGCTCCTGGCGCTGGTATCCGTGTTCCTGGATGACGTGTTCGATCCGTTGTCGCGTCGCGGCGGCGACCCCGGCCCGTCCGTTGAGCACCTTCGAGACGGTGGGGGGTGAGACGCCGGCCAGGTGGGCGATCCGGGCCACGGTCAGTCCACCCTGACGGTTCACTTCCGGGGTCCGGGAATCGGTGGTCGTCACGATCGCAGCTTATGTGACCTTCGTCGATGGACTCACCGGGCGCCGTCCGCGCATGTTTCTTTCGAACGAACGACTATTGACGAGTATCAATCGGTAACCCATGATGCAAGGGAACTCTTCAGCTGCAGGAATGCCTGTTCGGACATCGAAAACGATCGAAGCCACGTCGCTCACCCTCGCCGATCCCGTCAGCTGGACACGACGCGATCGTTCGACTTTCCGAAACGTTGCGGCCACGGCTGCGGGTCGGCACACCCACCTCGTCCAGACCGGGAGACAGTATGAGTCGCCGATGGAAAACCAGCCGGTGCATGATCGCCGCCGCCACCCTGCTGCTCGGCGCGGTCGTGGTCGGCACCGCGTCCTCCTCGTCCGCCGCCGCCGCGGACCCGTCGACGAAGTATCTGGGGATCTTCCGCGAGAGCAGCCCGACCGACGTCCCCGCCGGCACGGCCGGCCGCTACGGCGTGACGCCGGCGAGCGTCCAGTGGTTCGACAGCTGGGCCACCGGCAACGCCTTCAACTCGGCCGCGGCCCGGACGTTGTGGAGCCAGGGCATCGTCCCGCACTTCACCTGGGAACCGTGGAACACGGCGCTGAGCGTCAGCGACCCCAACCAGATCCACCTCCAGGACATCGTCGGGGGCCGGTGGGACAGCTACATCCGGGCCCGCGGCGCCGAGTTCGCCGCGGTCGGCGGTCCGCTCATGGTGCGCTGGGGCCACGAGTTCAACGGCAACTGGTACCCGTGGGGCATCGTCAACAACAACAGCGACCCGTCCCTGTACGTCCGCGCCTACCGGCACGTCCACGACCTCGTCGTCGCGGCGGGCGCGACCAACGTGCAGTGGATCTGGTGCTTCAACAACGGCTCCACCCCGGACGCGCCCTACAACGACCCCGCCCGGTCCTATCCGGGCGACGGGTACGTCGACTGGGTCGCCATCGACGGCTACAACTGGGGTGTGGCCCCGTCCTGGGACCCGGCCGGCAATTACTGGACCAGCTTCGACACCATGTTCGCGGGCGCCTACCAGAAGGCCCGTGCCATCGCGCCGCGCCGCCCGGTGATGATCGCCGAGACCGCCTCCAGCGAGGACGGCGGAAACAAGGCACAGTGGATCAGCGACACGTCCGCCAGCCTGCAGTCGGGCCGGTACCCGGATCTGAAGAGCGTCCTCTACTTCGATCAGGACAAGGAGGAGCGTTGGTCCGGCACGTCGTCGTCCACCGCACAGGCCGCCTTTCGGACCTGGGTCAACCAGCCGTTCATGCGGGGGACCGGGACCGACATGGCGCAGGTGGCGGCGCAGTACCGGGAGGGCACGCCGCCCACTTCCGAGCCACCCGCTTCCCAGCCGCCCACCTCTGCGCCGCCCCCCTCTGAGCCGCCCGCTCCGGAGCCGCCGGCCGGGGCCTGCTCGGCGACCTACCGGACCGTCAACTCCTGGTCCGGAGGCTTCGAGGGCCAGGTGACCGTCACCGCCGGCCCGGCCGCGATCAGTGGCTGGACGGCGCGCTGGGCGCTGCCCGGCGGTCACCGGATCGGCCAGGTGTGGAACGGCACGCTCGTAGCCGGCGAATCCACCGCAGCCGTACGGAACGTCGGCTGGAACGGTTCGCTCGGTCCGCGCGGCTCGACGACGTTCGGCTTCATCGCCACCGGCTCGCCGTCGGCACCGGCCGTCGCCTGTACCAGTCCCTGACCCCCGGGACGGACGGGATCAGGCCCCCGGGCGGTCGTGGCGCTCGATCGCCCGGGCGATCTCCACCCTGGAGTTGACGGCCAGTTTGTGGAACACGCTCCGGATGTGCGCCTCCACCGTCTTGGTGCTCAGGTACAGCTCCGCGGCGATCTCCGCGTTGGTGCGCCGATCCGTCACCAGCCGCGCGACCTGCCGCTCCCGCTCGGTCAGGGCGGCCAGACCGGTACGGCTACCGTCCCCGCGTGCGGTCCGGTGGTGGACCCGCCGGTGACCGAGCCGGCGGAGCCGGCGTTCGGCCTCGGCGAGGCGCCGCGGGGCTCCGCACCGGTCGTACACCGCACAGACCTGCTGCAGCTGCCGGACCGCCTGCTCCGGATCGCCGGCCTCGGCGAGCGCACGCGCGGCGAGCTGCCGGGCGCCCGCGGCTTCCAGGACGGCGCCGATGGCCTCGGCCGTCCGCGCGGCGGCCAGCGCCAGCTCGGCGGCGTCCCGGGGACGCGCCGTGTGCAGGGCGACCGCGGCCGCGGCGCGGTCGGCCACCACCCGGGCGGCGACCGACCCGGAGTCCTGCGCGTACGCCCGGGCCCGCGCGGCCGCGTCCGCCGCGTCGGGCACCCGGCCCAGGGCGATCCGGCAGCGGGTCAGCAGCTCGAAGGCGGCGGGCCGGGTCGGACCGGGGACCAGCGGCAACCCGTCGCCGCCCAGCTCGGTGACCAGGAGCTGCTCGGCCGGCGCCGGATCGCCCGCCGCCACCAGGGCGGCGGCGAGCGCGACCCGGGCCCACACGGCCGGCAGCGCGGTCGGCGTGCCCAGAGCCTCGACGCAGGCCTCCGCCGCGCCGCGGGCGGTGGCGTCGTCGCCGCGGGCCGCCGCCAGGGTGGAGCGGGCGAGCAGGGCCCAGCCCGCCATGGACGGGTTCCCGTGGATGCGGGCGACGTCCACGGCCTCGTCGACCACGGTGGCGGCGTCGGACAGCCGGCCCAGCGCGGTCCAGACCGTGCCGGCCCAGTAGAGCACGGGCACGTGGTGCGGGGAGCCGAGGTTCTGCGCGACGCCCATGGCCCGGTCGGCGTGGCGGCCGGCGGCCCGGAGCTGACCGGCGAACAGCTCACCGGCGGCGAGCCGGGCGGCCATCGGGATCGGCGAGTGCCCGATCTCGTCGTCGCTCAGGGCGTCGATCAGCGCGGCGGCAGCGGTGCACGCCGGCGCCGCGTCGGCCTGAGCCCCGGTGAGCGCAGCGCCCAGGGCGAGCCCCGCGGCGGCCTCCGCGAGCATGCGGCGGTCGCCCAGGCGTTCGGCGGCGGCACCGGCCCGCCGTGACCACTCGACCGCCGGCCCGTACTCGAGGCGGAACACGTGATCCTGGGCGATCGCGTTCATCAGCCGCACCGACACGGCCGGATCGGCCTCGCCGGCCCGGTCGAGCGCCTCCCGGAGCCGCCGATGTGCGGCGTCGTAGTGGCCGAGAGCATGCTCGATGCGCGCGCAGTCGGCGATCACCGGAACCTCCGCGGGCCGGATCTCGATGGCCCGCACCAGCGCCGAACGGGCCTCGGCGAGGTGGCCGGCCGCCCCCAGCGCGCGACCCAGCGCGGTCCACAGCGCGGCGGCGTCGGGCCGCGGCCCGACGCCGCCGGCCGGGACGGACCCGCTGCCGTCATCGGGCAGCAGATCCACCGCGGCGCGGTACCAGCGGGCCGCCTCGCCGGGCGCCCGCCGGACCACCGCGTCACCCGCCTCCCGCAGCAGCGCGATCGCGGCCGGATCGCCCCGGCGGGCACTCTGCGCGACGTGGTAGGCGCGCCCGGCCGGCGGGACACCGCCGGCCGCCAGTGCCCCGGCGACGCGCTCGTGCGCACCGACCCGCCAGGCCCGGGGTGCCGCGTCGTGGACGGCGCGGCGCACCAGCGGATGCCGGAACCGGAAACGGCGCGGCGCCTCGGTCGGCCGGACCAGATCCCGGGACTGCAGCAGGTCGAGCGCCTCGGCCACGGCCGCCTCGGACAGCTCGGCGGCCGCGACGACCGACTCGAGGACGAACGGATCGCCGGCCACCGCGGCGCCCTCCAGGACGCGGCGGGTGTCCCGGTCGAGCAGCGCGAGTTCGTCCGACATCGCGGTCGTCACCGTCGGCGGCACCTCGTCGCCGGGTGGCCGGGCCGCGGCGGCCGCCGCCGGATCGCGCCGGGTCCGGGCCAGCTGTCCCAGGTAGAACGGGTTGCCGCCGCTCTCCGCGTGCAGCGCCGCGGCGTCCGCGCCGTCCACGTCGGCACCCAGCAGCCGGTGCGCCTCCGGCAGGCTCAACGGGCCGAGCTCCAACCGGGTCACCAGGCCCGCGGCCCGTGCCCGCTCCAGCCCGGCGGCCAGCCGGCCTCCGGTCTGCCGAGGGCGCGTGGCCAGCCCGATCAGCACCGGGGCCACCGGCGGCCGGCGCAGCAGCGCGCAGATCAGCTCCGCCGAGCCGGAGTCCGCCCAGTGCAGATCGTCCAGCAGCAGCGTCACGGGGCCGGCGGCGGCGAGCACCTCCAGCAGCCGGCGCACGGCCCGATGGGTCCGGTACCGCGGATCGCCGCGCGCCGGTGCGGTGCCGGGCGCCGCCGGCCAGGACGGCAGCACCTCGGCGAGGTCGGCGCCGAGGTCGTCGTCCAGGCCGGCCAGGCGGTCCGGACCGGCCGCGCGGAGGTACTCGTCGAGCGCGTCGACGAACAACCAGAACGGCAGGTCCTGCTCGAACTCGGAGGCGCTCGCGCGGAGCACGAGCAGGCCGCTCGCGGCGGCTCGCGCGCCCAGCTCGGCCAGCAGCCGGCTCTTGCCGATGCCCGGCTCGCCGGCCAGCAGCACGACGGCCGGCCGGCCGGACGCGAGCGCGCTCAGCGCCGTGTCGAACGTGTCCAGTTCGGCGCCCCGCCCGACCAGGCTGCGACCGTGCTCCGCCACCGGTAAGCCCCCTCCCCGCAGAGCATGCCCTCCGGCGGGCCCGCGGACCAGGGTACGGCTGAGGGTCGCACCCCGATGTCGGCCGGCCCGGGCGCCGCCAGGCTCGTCGATGGGCCCCAGGTACCGCCCATCCGCCGCCGACCCGACCGGGAGAACACCGTGACGACCGACCAGATCCGACCCCCCGCCCCGCCGAGCCGGACCGACGTGGTGATCGTCGGCGCCGGGCCGACCGGGCTGACGCTGGCCTGCGCGCTGGCCGCCCGGGGCATCGACCACGTGCTCATCGACGCCACCGGCCAGGGCGGCAACACCTCCCGGGCCGCCGTCATCCACGCCCGTACCCTCGAGGTTCTCGACGACCTCGGGGTGACCGGCGAACTGTGCCGGCGTGGTGTCGTCGTACCCCGGTTCACCATCCGCGACCGCGACCGGACCCTGTTGCACGTGCCGTTCGACGGTCTGCCCACCCGGTTCCCGTACACCCTGATGCTGCCGCAGAACATCACCGAGCAGATCCTCGGCGAACGCCTCACCGCCGACGGCGGGACGGTGCACCGGCGGCACCGGCTGACCGGCATCGAGAACGACGACGACGGCGTCGTCGCGACCGTCGCCGGGCCCGGTGGCACCACGCACCGGGTCCACGCCCGGTACGTGGCCGGCTGCGACGGCATGCACAGCGCGGTACGGGACCGGACCGGCATCGGCTTCACCGGCGACCGCTACGGGCAGTCGTTCGTGCTGGCCGACGTGCGGATGGCCTGGTCGCTTCCGCGCGACACGGTGAGCCTGTTCTTCTCGCCGGCCGGCCTCGTCGTGGTGGCACCCCTGCCCGGGGACCGGTACCGCGTCGTGGCCACCCTCGACGACGCACCCGAGCAGCCGGGCCTCGCCGACCTGCAGAACCTGCTGGACGCCCGGGGCCCGCGCCGGGCTCCCGCCACGGTGACCGAGGTGCTCTGGAGTTCCCGGTTCCGGGTCCACCACCGGCTGGCCGACCGCTACCGGCGCGGATCGGTGTTCCTCGCCGGAGACGCGGCACACGTGCACAGCCCGGCCGGCGGCCAGGGCATGAACACCGGGATCCAGGACGCCATGGTGCTGGCCCGGCTGCTGGCCGACGCGGTCACGGCGCCGCCCGGAACGGTGGACCTGGACGCGTACCAGGCTCGGCGGCGGCCGGTGGCGGCCGGCGTCGTCGCCATGACGGACCGGCTCACCCGTGCGGCCACCGTCCGCAATCCGGTGGCCCGCCGGCTCCGCAACGCGGCGCTCAGCCTGGCCGGCCGGTCCGCGACCGTGCGGCACCGGCTCGCCCTGAACCTCTCGGAACTCTCCGTCGACGCCGGTGCGACCCGTCCGGCTCCCCGCTCGGCCGCGGACCTCAGCACCTGAGCGCCTCAGCACCGGGAGGACACCCATGTCCCGCTTCCGCGCCTTCGTCCGTACCCGTCGCCTGCTCGCCTTCTTCGCCCTCGCCTGCGTCCTGACCTGGGCGCCCGTGCCGTGGAGAAGCTATTTCCCCACCGGGGCCCTGATCGCCGCGCTGGCCGTCGCCGACGCCGCCCGCGCGGCGGTCCTGAACCTGGTGCTGTGGTGCGCCTTCGCGGTCATCCTGCTGGTGGCGTACCGCAGGTTCTGGACCTCGCCGGTCACTTCCAGGTGTATCCGGCAAGGCTGACCGGAAGCTCGGCGGCACCGGGCAGACCGCGCACGACGATGCCGGCGTACCGTCCGTTGCCGCCGGTGCGCACGCAGAGCTGATCTCCCTTCGCCAGCTCCCGGAAGGACACCCGCTCGCGCCATGCCGTGACCCGCTGGCACTTCCGTTCCGACAGGCCGGAGTGCGCGTCCACCACGGCCAGGTCCGCGCCGTTGCGCGCGGCGAGGCCGTCGGTGTCGCGCCACAGGTCCGAACGGGAGTCACGGACCCGCCATTCCTCCATGTACGCCGACCGGGGCTCGTCGCCACCCGCCGGCCCGCTCAGGAGCATGCCCCCGTGGCAGGAGTACACCGTCGGCTCGGCGGTCGGGCAGACCACCCTGGCGTACTCCGGGGGCGGCGGTGTGGTGGTCGCGGGCGCCGTCGGGACGGGCGTGCGCTCGGGCGGCGGGGAGAGGGTGCCCTGGCGCCGGCGCGGCCCGTCGTCCGCAACGAAGCGGTTGCCGTTCCCCGATCCCGGCCCCCGGTACTCCGGTGGCGTCGTCACCTGAGTGCGGGCCCGGGCGCTGGTGGACGGGGTGGGCGGGGAGGAGGACGGCGGGGTGGACGCGGAAGGTGCCGGGACCGGTGTCTCGCCGGCCTTCGATGAAGAGGTCCAGATGGCGAAGGCCACGGTGCCGGCGACCATTCCGATGAGGACGATCGCCACGATCGCGACCACCCCGGCGCGGGACTCGGTCCCGCCGATTCGGCTGAACGGGTACGCCACGGTGCCCGACGAGCCGTGCCGGCCGGTGCCGCCCGGTTCGGTTGCCTCGCGCGCGGTGTCGTTCTCGGCCACGGCGTGCCCCCGGGCAGGAAGAAGAAGCGGGACGAGCAGGGCGGCCAGCGCGATCACGGCACCGATCGCGCTGCCCAGCTTGTCGGCCCGGTCCGCACCGACGTGGAAGAAGTAGGCCGCCAGGCCCAGGACGGCGACTCCGGCGACAGCGGCGGCCGCCCGGCCCGGCGGCGACCGCCGGCGCACCGGCGCGGACGGTCCGTCGTCACTCATCGAGCCGGTCTCGTCATCGCCGTCCCGCGACAGACGTTCGGGAGGTGCCGACTCATGCCTACCTCGCATCCTCGACGGTGACGCCACCAGCGCATGGACAACGCCGGTCGCGGCGACCCGGTTACGGGCCTCGCCCGTCCGGGTCACCGCGCGGCCGGCCGAGGGTGCGCGGGCGCTCCGCTCCGCCGGGAGGACGGTCAGCGGGGCGGGATCTTCTCCCGGGAGACGGCCTCCACCAGGTTGTCGGCGAAGGCGTCGGGATCACGGGTACGCACGTATGTCGCGACCGCGTCGTAGAAGCCCTCCTGGAAGCGCGGGCTCATCGCCTCGCCGTGGGCCACCGACAGCAGCACCGGGGACGCCCAGAAGCTGGCCGAGGCGTTGCGCTGGTACGGCGGCAGCGTACTGACGTCGACGTTGCGCCAGACCGGCACCGAGCCCTTCGCCTGGTTGAACGCCAGCTGGGTGGCCGGGTCGCCGATGTCGCCGAGGAACGTCAGCGCGTTGCGGGCGTTGCCGGCCCTGGTGGCGGCGACGAAGACGTCGACGACCGCGAGGAAACCGTCCTGGGTGCCCGGGAACGGCACGGCTCCGAAGCCGGTGCCCTCGGTGGCGCCACCGGCGATCAGCTCGCCGTACACCGAGTCGTTCATGGACAGGTACCCGCATCCGCCGGTGGCCAGCCGTTTCGCGGCCGCGTCCCAGGTCTGCCCGCCCGCCTCCGGGTCGGCGTAGGTGAGTACCGTGCCGAACGTGGCGAGCGCGGTGTCCACCGGCCGGCCGCGCCAGTCCAGCTCGTCCGCGACCATCCGCTGCCAGCCGTCGGTGCCGAGCGAGCCGAGCAGGATGTTCTCGAACAGTTCGACGGTGGTGAACGGGTCCCTGCCGCCGAGGCAGAGGGCGGTGGCGCCGGACGCCTTCACCTTCGCCAGGTCGGCCAGGAAGGTGGCGAGCGGGTAGCCGGCCGCGGGCGGGGTGACGCCGGCCCTGCGGAGCACCTCGGTGTTGAACCACAGCACGTTGCTGCGGTGGGCGCCGGTCGGTACCCCGTACGGCTTGCCGTCGCGCTGCAGGGACGCCAGGACGGTGGGGTGCATCGTCGCGCGCAGGTTGCGGCCGTCGAAGACCGAGGTGAGGTCCCGGACGGCGCCGCGTTCGGCGTACCCCTGGACGGATTTGCCGTTGAAGGTCTGCCAGACGTCGGGTGGGTCGCCGTTCTGCAGGCGACGGGCGAGTTCCACCACGGCCTGCGATCCGGCGCCGCCGGTGACCGCGCCGTTGACCACCTCGGCGTCGGGGGCGGTGCGGCGGAACGCGGCGAGCAGCGTCTCCAGCGCGGCCGCCTCGGAGCCGGACGTCCACCAGGACACCACCTCCAGCTGCCTGGTCTCGGTCGCCGTGCTGGTGGGTTCCGCGGAACCGCAGGCGCCGGCGGCCAGCGTCAGGACCGCGGTGGCCGCGGCGGCGAGGCGCCGGGCGGTCATGCCGGGCTCCCGGCGGGCGTGCCGGACCCGGCCCGGAGGTCGTACAGCGCGTAGAGCCCGACGACGGCGAAGCAGACCGCCGGGACGATGAACGAGATGGCCGCGCTCGTGGCGTCCACCAGCGCGCCCTGCACCAGCGGCAGGATCGCGCCGCCCACGATCGCCATGACCAGGCCCGCGGCGCCGAACTTCGTCGCCGGGCCCAGGCCCTTGAGCGCCACGCCGTAGATCGTCGGGAACATCAGCGACAGACAGAACGAGAGGGCGACCACCGCGATGACTCCGGCCAGGTTGGGGCTCACCATCGCGAAGACGCAGAGCCCGACGGCGAGGAAGGCGAGGATGGCGAGGACCGTGGTGGCGCGCACGCGCCCGATCACCCAGGTCATCAGGAAGCGCGAGCCGAGGAAGACCAGCAGGCTGAGCTGGAGGTAGAAGCCGCCCTTCTCCAGGCTGCCGCCGAGCGCCTGCTGCACGTACTGGATCAGGAAGGTCCACGCGCACACCTGCGCCGCGACGTTGAAGAACTGGGCGATCACCCCGTAGCGGTACCGCTTGGTGTGCCACAGCACCCGGAACAGCCCGGCGGTGCCGCCGGCGTGCGGACCGGCGTCGGGGAACTCCTCGACGATCGGCGGCGCCTTCTGGCTGGCGATGGCGATCGCGATGAAAATCAACAGGAACGCCAGACCGAGGTACGGGCCCATGACGGCGCCGAGTTCGCCGGCCCGGATCGTCTGCAGCTGCGCCGGGGACAGCGTTGCGATGTCCACCGGATCGGACAGCTTGGGCAGGATCAGGGTGGAGGCGAGCAGCACGCCGATGTTCGTACCGACGGGGTTGAACGCCTGGGCGAAGTTGAGCCGCCGGGTCGCGGTCTGTTCCGGGCCGAGCGAGAGGACGTACGGATTGGCGGAGGTCTCCAGGATCGAGCAGCCGGCCGCGATCGCGAACAGCGCCAGCAGGAACGCCTCGTACGTCATGATCTTGCTGGCCGGGTAGAACGCGAACGCGCCGGCCGCGGCCAGCAGCAGTCCGGTGAGGATGCCGGTCTTGTAGCCGAAGCGCTGGTTGAGGAACGCGGCCGGCAGGGCCAGCAGGAAGTACGCGCCGAAGTACGCCAGCTGCACCAGCGACGCCTGGAAGGTGCTCATGTCGAAGATGCGCTGGAAGCCCGCCACCATCGGGGTGGTCAGGTCCTGCGCGATGCCCCAGGCGGTGAAGCAGCTGATCAGGGCGATGAAGAGCAGGAGCCGTCCGCGGGCCAGGAGCGGCGGGCTCTTGCCGGGCTGTGTCTCGGCGGTGACCGAGACCGGTGCGGCGCTGGCCATCTGCGCTCCTCGGGGAGTTGCACGCGGGCGTTCATCGCGCCTTATCGATGAATTCGGAAGGTAACCCATCCACTACACAGAGCCAAGTGGAGGGCGGGGCCGCCGCGGCGAACCCGCGCCTTCTGAAAAAACGTCGTCCCGGGGTGCGTCTGCCACCAAGTTGACTGACCAGGTGGCAATTCCGTCCTACCCTCGGCCCATCGAGTTCCGCCGATCAGCGGAGGGGATGGCGTGAGGCAGCCGACGGCGCGCTACCAGAACCTGCTCATGGACAGCGCCCGCTGGAGGGAGGTGGAGTTCCGCGACGGCGACATCGTGATCTCCACGCCACCCAAGTGCGGCACCACCTGGACGCAGATGATCTGTGCGCTCCTGATCTTCCAGTCCGTGGACTTCCCCGCCCCGCTGGACCAGATGTCGCTCTGGCCGGACATGCTGACCCGGCGCCAGGACGACATTCTGGGCGCTCTGCGGCGGCAGCGGCACCGGCGGTTCATCAAGACCCACACCCCGCTCGACGGCCTGCCGTTCGACGAGCGGGTCACCTACCTCTGCGTGGGCCGGGACCCGCGCGACGCCGCCATCTCCTGGGACCACCACACCGCCAACGCGGACATGGACAAGGTGATGGCCATGCGTGCCGAGGCGGTCGGCCCGGTGCCGCCGGGCGGGGACCTGCCGGCGGCACCGGAGTCGCTGCGCGACCGGTTCTGGGCCTGGGTCGACGACGACGACGTCCTCATCGGCCTGGCCCCGATGCTCCGGCACCTGTCGCAGTTCTGGGCCGAGCGGCACCGGGCCAACGTGGTGCTGCTGCACTACGACGACCTGCGCACCGACCTGCCCGGGCAGATGCGTGCGCTCGCCGCGCGCCTGCACATCGAGGTGGCGGAGGAGCGGTGGCCCGAACTGGTCCGGGCCGCCACCTTCGACTACATGCGCGGCCGGGCCCGGCAGTACGCACCGGACCTGGCCATCTGGCGCGACCCGGACCGCTTCTTCCACCGCGGCTCCACCGGACAGTGGCGGGACCTGCTGGACGCCGACGACCTGCGGCGGTATCAGAAGCGGGTGGCCGAGCTGGCGGAGGCCGACCTGGCCGCCTGGGTGCACCGCGGGCTGACGGCCGACTGAGCCCTACCGGGTCGCCGGCGTGACGCCGAAGTCCCGCCACGCCGTGCCGAAGTCCTGGAAGCCGAGCCGGGCACCGGCGACGCGGGTGGTGGTGCCCTTGGCGATCAGCCGCCCACTGCCGGAGACGGCGTAGACCGGTCCGCCGCTGTCGCCGGGCCGGGCCGCGGTCTGGCCGTTGGTCTGCTCGGCCTCGACGAGGTCCTCCCGGTCGGCGTAGAAGAACAGCACCTTGAGGTTGCAGACCGGCCCGCCGACCTGCCGGGAACTGGTGACGCCGGACTGGCAGAGATACTCGCCGACGAACGTCCACCCCCAGCCCTCCACCGCCGTCATGGCGTTGTCGGCCGGGCCGCCCACGTAGACCAGTCCGTCGACGCCGGTGGTGGGTACGAGTGCCACGTCGTGGTCCTGGTGGCGCGGTCCCACGGTGCCGATGAACTCGCCGCGGGCGTCCTGGATCCGGTGGCCGGACTGTCCGCAGTGCGCCGCGGTCAGCAGGTAGCTGGTGCCGCCCGAGCGCACCCCGAAGCCCGCGGTGCAGGCGGTCGACTGGTTCGTGTTCACGATCGTCGCGCCGCCCTTCCACGGTGCCTGGTCGTCGTCCCGGCTGACCGGCCGCAGGGGTTCCTCGGCCACCACCCGGACCGGCACCCCGGCGTCGGCGAGGGCGGTGACGGCCGGCGTCCGGCCGTCCGGCCGGACGCCGGCGACCAGGCCGCTGCCGTCCGGGCCCAGCTTGATGCTGTGCACCGCGGTGCCGCCGCGCCCGCTCCGAATCCGCGCGGCGGCGGCCCGGAGTTCGGCGAGGGTGTGTGCGGCCGGCCGCAGGCGGATCGGCGCGATGCCGGACGCCCGGGCCACCACGGTGGCCATCGCGGCGGGGACCGGGCCCTTCCACCACAGTGCCACGTGACCGTCGGCGAGCGTGATGCCCGCGTACCCGGGGTGCCGGTGGCGTTCGATCTCCCAGCGGAGCTGGGTGGCCGCCGCCACGAGCGGTCGCTGCCGGTGCATCCGGGCCTGGTCGGCGGCGGACAGCCCGGCCCGGTCGAGCGGACCGGCGGCGGGGACGGCGGCCCGGTCGAACCGGCCGGGTTCGGGGACGGCGGCCCGGTCGAACCGGCCGGGTTCGGGGACGGCGGCCCGGTCGAACCGGCCGGGTTCGGGGACGGCGGCCCGGACGGGACTGCCGGAGAGGGGCGCGCCCAGGGTGAGGGCGACGGCGGTGACGAGGACGGTGCGGACGGGTCGTGACAACGATGTCAGCACATCGATCAACTCCTTCGGTCAGTCGGGGGATCCTGGGGGAGGCGATTGACGAAAATCGATGTACCGAGCAGGTTACCTCTTATAAAACAAAGTTTCCAGATAGCTCCTCGTGGACGTATCCGCACCCTCTGTCGGTGTTGCGCGCCCTGCCTACCGTGCGCCGAATGATCTTGACGCCGTTGCGCCGAACCCTGGTCGCCGTCGCCGCCGTCTGCGTGCTGCCGGTGGGTGCCTGTCACACCGACCGGACGACCGCCGCCCCGGTGCCGCCCCCCGGCCGGTCCGCCGCGGCGTCCCACGCCCCGGCCACCACCCCGCCGGTGGCCGTGCGCCCGGTCGGCTGGTCGCTCGACGACGTACCGCGTTTCCCGCCCGCGCCCGCACCCGAGCCGATCAGCCTGCCCGCCGGCCGGACCGTGCCCTACCTGTCCCGGCTGCCGGTGCAGCAGCCGGTCGCGTTCCTGACCATCGACGACGGGCACATCAAGTCGCCGGAAGCGGTGAAACTGCTGGCCGCCGCGCGGGTGCCGGTCACCCTGTTCCTCACCGTCGACGCCATCAGCGACGACGTCCCGTACTTCGCCCGCCTGCAGAAACACGGTGCCGTGGTGGAGGCGCACACGATCACCCACACCGAGTTGCGGGGGAAGTCCTACCAGCGGCAGCGGCACGAGATCTGCGGCTCGGCGGACCGGCTCGCCCAGTGGTACGGGCGCCGGCCGGTGCTGTTCCGTCCGCCGTACGGCACCAAGGACGCCACCACCCTGCGCGCCGCCAAGGACTGCGGCATGCGTGCCGCCTTCATGTGGAAGCAGACCGTGCACAAGGGCAAAGTGCGCTACCAGGAGGGGCACCGTGTCCAGCGTGGGGACATCATCCTGATGCACTTCCGGAAGGACTTCGTGAAGGACTTCCTCGGCGCGCTGAAGGCGATCAAGAAGGCCGGCCTCACCCCGGCCCTGCTCGAGGACTACGTCCCGACACCGTGACACGCGCCCCGCGGGCCCGTTCGCGATGCGGTCCGGGCAGTGGGATCTCTAAGGTGAGCGCATGCCTGCTGCCACGCTGAGTTCCAGAAAGACCCGGGCCGCCCTGCGCGCCTCGGCGCTGATCTCGTTCCAGATGCTGCTGGTGCTGCTGCTGGCCTGGGTGATGCTCTGGATCCTGGGCCGGATGTGGTCGGTGATCTGGCCGCTCGTGGTGGCCTTGCTGCTCACCACGCTCACCTGGCCGGCCGCCCGGTTCCTGCGCCGGCACGGCTGGCGTCCCGCCCTGGCCGCGTCCGTGGTCACCCTGACGTTCCTGCTGATCGCGGCCGGCACCGTGGTGCTGATCGCGGTGCCGGTGGCGTCGCAGTCCGGCGAACTCGCCACCGGCGTGGTCGAGGGCATCCAGCAGCTGCGGGAATGGGCCTCCGGGCCGCCGCTGAACATCGGCGACGACCAGGTGACCAGTGCGTTCGACGCCGGCATCGCCCGGGTCCAGGACAGCGTGGGTACGATCCTCACCGCCACCGTGACCGGGGTGGGCACCGTGGTCAACGGCCTGGTCACCACCGTACTCGCGCTGTTTCTGATGTTCTTCTTCCTGAAGGACGGCCCGCGGTTCCTCCCGTGGTTCGCCCGCCAGCTCCCCGGCCGCCTCGCCGTGGACGTGCCCACCGTGGCGGAGCGCGGCTGGGACACCCTCGGCGCGTTCGTCCGGTCCCAGGCCCTCGTCGGCCTGCTCGACGCCCTGTTCATCGGCCTCGGCCTGTGGATCGTCGGCGTGCCCCTGGTGCTCCCGCTGGCCGTGCTGACGTTCGTGTCCGCGTTCGTGCCGATCATCGGCGCGCTGTTCGCCGGATTCGTCGCGGTGCTGATCGCGCTGGTGTCGAACGGCTGGACGGACGCGCTGATCGTGCTGGCCATCATCGTCGTGGTCCAACAGCTCGAGGGCAACGTGTTCCAGCCCATCGTGCAGAGCCGCGGCCTCGGCCTGCACGCGGCGGTGGTCCTGCTCGCGGTCACGCTGGGCGGCAGCCTGGCCGGGATCGTCGGCAGCCTGCTGGCGGTGCCGGTCGCGGCGCTGATCGCGGTGATCTGGAACTACCTGCGCGAGCAGCTCAGCGACGTTACGGAGGAGCCGGCACCCGACGAGCCGGACCCGGTGGAGCCGGACGCCGGCCCGGTCGTGACCACGGAGCAGCCGGCCTGACCTGCCGGCCGGCCGGCCTGACTTCGCGCCGTCACCGGCACGGGCGACGGACGCCGGCTGCCGCGGGGGGCGTTCCAGCGGTACACCAACGTCGTTACAAGCACGGCGGTTTCAAGGGGTGGTTGCGTCGCGGGGTGTTTGCGCTGGTGGTTGAGTAGTGCAGTGAGTGCTTCGGCTGGGTGCGGACGTCGAGGGTGGCTCCGGTGCGGCGTCGGTACGCCCCACCGAGGCGGCGCAGGCCCCGCTCTGCCCGGGCGCCAAGCAGAACCTGCAGCCCACCGCTAGCGACGCCCGCACCCTCGGCGTCGGGCTAAAGCCCCGAACCCTCGGCATTTCGCTAGCGCCGGTAACGGTGCCGGTAGCCGCGGCCGCGAATGTGGAACACCCTACGGTGGCCGACGCGGAGTCGTTTGCTCCGTGGGTTCAGTGGGATGGCTGCTACCTGCACTCCGCGCATACGTGTGCGCAGCGCCGGACGTTCATCTCGCAGACGTACGACATCCCGATCAGGTACCTTCGGTGCGACACGGTCCAGTATGGAATTCCGCCATGCACGACAACCCGGTGGATGCTGATGGTCGACGCCGGCAGGCCGGGTCCGAGGGTAGCCCCTGCCGCGGTGTCGACGCGATCCGCCGAGGCGCAGCTATGCTGAATCGTGTTTCCGAATCGTATTTCAACGGCTGGTGATCCTCCCTGGTTGCCCCTCGTCGTGGACGAGGGGCAACCAGGCAGGGCTGGGGGTGTGCTGTTGCGGATCGGACAACGTACGGTGCTGGTCGCCGACGACGGTTCGGTTGTCACATCCAACGGCACTCCGGTTTCCGCAACACTTGCGGTGCCTCTGGCCGGCTCTCGACTCCACCAGGAAACTCTCCATGGTCGACGTGTGACCGTGTCAGGCGAATTGAAGAATCGCCTATTGGTTGTGGACGCGATCGAACTGCTCGACACCTCCTCCGAGAGAATCGTTCCGGGCGTCGGCATGAACGATGAGAATTTCGCGGCAGGCTACGATTCCCCAACGGTAGCTGAGCTGCGAATTCCCGCCGAGCGTGACTTACTTGAGAGCGGGATACTGATCGATGCATAATCTTCAATTGCAGGCGGTCATAACCCTGTTGCATCTACCGACCGCCCTGGCGCGCGCTCTTGCTCGGTTCCCAGCCGAGGCGGTGAGTATCCGGGCGCTCATCGCGCCGGTCTGATCAGGCCGGACGGTCGTCGCCTGAACGTGGCGCCGATGAGGGCCCTCCTTCGTCTCTATCGCCGTCGGCACCTCATCGCGCGAGCCGGATGTCGCGTTCCGGCAGAGTGGTGCAGGCCCTCATCCAACCCGGCGGCCCGCCGAGCCAGCACGAACGCCTCACTGATCGAGCGCGGCGACAGCTGCCCGACCCGTTCGCTCACCCACAACGCCGGGTGCCGACCCGGCGAGAAATGCCGGCTGACCTTACGGTTGCGCCGCAGATCCACCAGGTCCACCTTCGACGGCTCCGCGCGCCGGGTGCCGAACGCGTAGACCGTCTTGAGTACCGCCGCGTCCTGCAGCGCCGTCAGAGCACCCTTGCGGCCCTGACCCCGGACCTTCCCCGGCCGCGCGTCGGCAGCAATGAACTGCTGAACCTCGTCGTAGGACAACGGCCGGCGACGCGGATCGCCGCCCGTTGATCGGCCACCTGCTCCACAGCCCGGTCGTGTGAAGCAGCTGAATTTCATTGGTGCGCGGTGGATCGGATCACTACGGTTCGCCGGCATGGACCTGCGTGCGGAGAGCGTCGACGACCGGGAGGCGGTGCTGGACGTGCACCGGCGTGCGTTCGGCGACCACGGCGCCACGGTGGCCGCGCTGGTCGGCGCGCTCCGTGCGGACGATCCCGCCGCGCTGTCCGTGGTGGCGGCGGACGGCGGCCGGGTCGTCGGGCACGTGCTGTTCACCCGGAGCCTGCTGGACGCACCCCGGCGGCTGGTCGACGTGCAGGTACTCAGCCCGCTCGCGGTCCTTCCCGACCGGCAGCGGCGGGGCGTCGGGGCGGCGCTGGTCCGGCACGGCCTTGAGCTGCTCGAGGCGCGTGGTGTTCCGCTGGTGTTCCTCGAGGGCGACCCGGGCTACTACGGCCGTCTCGGGTTCACGGCCGCTGCCGGGTGCGGCTTCCGCAAGCCCTCGTTGCGGATTCCGGACGCCGCGTTCCAGGTGGTGCGGCTGTCCGCGTACCGGCCGTGGATGACCGGCACGTTCGTCTACTCGGCACCGTTCTGGGTGCACGACTGCGTGGGCCTGCGGGAACCTGCGGACGATGGGCTCGGCGGGCTTGACGGCTGAGCGGTGGTCTTAACCCTCCGCCTCCGATGGAGTGCCCCGTTGGCCCCTTTGGCACCGCCCTAGGCGTGGTGTGCTGAGGTGCGCACCGCAACGCCTCACGGCCCCCGCCGCCCCGGCTGGCGTGTGTAGAAGTGGCGCGCTCCGCACCCGAAAACCACACGCGCTCACGGCTAGCCGCACCACGCCCGCCCCGAGCGGATTGCGCCGGCCCACGGTGTGCGGAACTGCGGTCGGTTGCGTGCCGTGATTCCGCACGGCCAGCGGTCCCGGGCGTGGTGTGCTGAGGTGCGGTTCGGTGCGCACCGCAGCGCCACACAGCCCTCGCCGCCCCGGCTGGCGTGTGTAGAAGTGGCGCGCTCCGCACCCGAAAACCACACGCACTCACCGCCAGCCACACCACGCCCGCCCCGAGCGGAGTGCGCCGCCCCGAGCGAAGTGCGCTGCCCCGAGCGGAGTGCGCTGCCCCGAGCGGAGTGCGCTGCCCCGCGCGGAGTGCGCTGCCCCGCGCGGAGTGCGCTGCCCCGTGCGGAGTGCGCCGCCCCGCGCGGAGTGCGCCGCCCCGCACCGAAATCCCGAACAACGCCGCCGCCGGTCCGGCATGTCGGCGCCACGCGCGCCACTCCGCCGTCCCGGGCTTCCAAGATCTGCCGCCGGGCAACCGCACCGCGGGTGGTGGGGCGCTGCCGGTGCGATGCCGAATTGGCCGCGGGCGGGACCCGCGCGGGACTGATTAGGTGGACTTCTCCGTACCGTGACTCTCCGTAGATCATTTCGCATTGCGGAACGATTTTCGCGCGGGCGGGACGCCGCGTTGCGAATGGCGGGAAATGTTGACCCTGGGTACCGGGCTAACCACGATCGAGGCATCAGTCGACCGACGTCGATAAGAGGTGCTGATGCGAGCCCCGGTAGCCGACATGACCTATTACCCGGTCAGCGACACCAGAATGGTACGCGGCGAAGGAATATACCTGTACGACGACGCGGGAAACACCTACCTCGACTGCGCCTCGGCCACGTTCAACCTGAGCCTCGGGTATTCCCACCCGGCGGTCGTCGAGGCCGTGCAGAAGCAGGCCGAGTCGCTGGTCCACCTGACCTCGTCGTTCCGCAGTGAACCGGTCGACGACCTGATCCGCGGGCTGGTCGCGTGCTCCCCGGAGAACCTGACGAAGGTGCACCTCAAGGTGGGCGGCGGATCGGAGGCCAACGAGGGCGCGATCAAGATGGCCCAGGTCGCCACCGGGCGGCGCGAGGTGATCACGTTGTTCCGCAGTCATCTGGGCCAGACCATGATGATGACGTCGATGTCCGGGAACGCATTCCGGAAAGCGCCCTTTCCCATTCTTTTTCCGGGCTCGGTGCAGGTTCCCGACCCGTACTGTTTCCGGTGTTTCTACGGCCAGCACCGGGACACCTGTGCGCTGATGTGCGTGGACCGGCTGGACGACTTCCTGGAATACGCGAGTGGTGGTCAGGTCGCCGCCGTGGTGCTGGAGCCGATTTCCGGAAACGGCGGCAACATCGTCGCGCCGGACGGCTATCTGAACCGGATGCGGGAATTCTGCGACCGGCACGGGATCGCCCTGATCCTGGACGAGATCCAGACCGGGATCGGCCGCACCGGGCGGATGTTCGCCGCCGACCACTTCGGCGTCCGGCCGGACGCGATCACCGTCGGCAAGGGCCTCGGGGGCAGCGGCGCCCAGGTCGCGGCGATCCTCACCAACGACCGCCTGGCCGGGCTGCCGGCGCATCACCATTCGTTCACCTACGGCGCCAACCTGCTGGCCGCGGCCGCCGCCAACGCCACCCTGGACATCGTCGGCCGGCCGGAGTTCCTGGCCAACGTGCGGACCACCGGCCGGCACATCCTGGACCGGCTCGCCGACCTGCAGCGCAGGCACGACTGCATCGGTGACGTCCGGGGCGTCGGGCTGATGATCGGGGTCGAGATCGTCGACGCCGCCGGTGCGCCCGCCGTGGCGCTGACCAACGAGATCGCCCGCCGCGGCCTGGACCACGGCCTGATCCTGCGGACCTCCCGGTACGGCCACGGCAACGTGGTCAAGATCCGGCCGCCGCTGATCCTGACGCTGGACCAGGCGGACGAGATCTGCGACCGGCTGGACGCGGTGCTGGCGGCGGTGACCCGGTGAGGGACCTGCTGCTGGGCGCCGCGCAGGCGGTCCGGGACGTGGTCGTGCGGCACCGCCTGGCCGGCGCCGAGCGGTCGGTGCACGGCGACTCGCCGGGCGGGGACGCCCAGTTCGACGTGGACCGGGTGGCCGAGCGGGCGCTCTGGGACCACCTCACCGCGCACGCCGGTACGCCGGTCGCCGTCTACACCGAGGACCACGGCCTGCGGACCACCGGCCCGGACCCGCGGACGGTGCTGGTGGTGGACCCGATCGACGGCACCCGGCCCACCTCCGCGGGGTTCGAGATGGGCACGGTGTCGATCGCCGCCGCACCGTTCGGCGGCGCCCCGCCCACGGTCGGGGACGTGACCGCGGCGCACGTGCTGGAGCTGTACAGCGGCGCCTGGATGTACGCCGACGACACCCTGCCCGAGCCGGTCCGGTACCACGGCTATCCGGGACGGCTGCCCCGGCTGAGCGGCAACCGCGACCTGACCCGGATGTTCTGGTCCCTCGAACTCAACGGGCATCCGATGCGGCTGATGACCGACGCCTACGGGCACCTGGTCGACGCGTCCGCCAACACCGGCGGGGTGTTCGTGTTCAGCAGCGCCTCGTTCTCGATCACCCGGATCGTCACCGGCCAGCTCGACGCGTACGTCGACATCGGCAACCGCATCCTGCGCGACCACCCCGGCACCGAGGCGGACTTCCGCCGCGCCGGGCGCGGCAACATCCTGCACCTGTTCCCGTACGACATCGCGGCGAGCGTCTACCTGGCCCGCCGCGCCGGGGTGACGGTCACCGACGCGTACGGCGCGTCGCTCGACCCGATGCCCCTGCTGGCGGTCGATCCGGCCAGCCAGCGCTCCTGCATCGCCGCGTCCACGCCGGAACTGCACGAGGCGCTGCTGGACGCCATCCGCTGGGACCTCACGCACCAGCCGACAACCGGAGGAGACCGATGAAAGCTCTCGTACTGGGCGGTGATCGCACCCTGCAGCTGGTCGACCGTCCCCGCCCGGCCTGTTCCGCGCCGGACGACGTGGTGCTGCGGGTGGAGCAGACCGGCATCTGCGGCACCGACCGCGGCGTGCTGCTGGGCAAGTTCCCGGCCGAACCGGGCGTCGTCATGGGGCACGAGGCGGTGGGGGAGGTGGTGGAGACCGGTGCCGGGGTGAGCACCGTGAAACCGGGCGACCGGGTGATCGTCAACCCGACCCTCTACTGCGGACTGTGCGACCCGTGCCGCAACGGCACGCTGAACTTCTGCGTGAACAAGGCCGGCACCGAGATCGGCATCGACCGGGACGGCGCGTTCGCCGAGTACATGCGCCTGGAGGAGCGGTTCCTGCACCGGATGCCGGACGACATGCCGTACGACCGTGCCGTGCTCGCCGAGCCGCTGGCCTGCGTGATGAACAACCTGGAGGCGGCCGGCCTGCGGCCCGGTGACCGGGTCGCGGTCCTCGGCGGCGGCCCGATCGGCACGCTGGTCGCGCTGCTCGCCGACCACTACGGCGCGCCGGTCCGGCTGCTGGAGACCGATCCGTTCCGGCGCGACGCCGCCGAGGCGTTCCTGCACGGCGTGCCGGGGTGCGCGGTGGCCGTCGGGGAACCGGGCGACGCCGCCCCGCGCAGCGCCGACGTGGTCGTCGACACGGTCGGTTCGCTGCTCGCCGAGGGCTGCGCGCTGGCCGCCGACCTCGGCCGGGTGGTGGTGATGGGCTTCGACGAGCGGGCCACCGCCACGGTACGCCCGCTGGAACTGCTCCAGCGCGGCCTGCGGATCGTCGGTGCGGGCGACTACAACAGCCTGCTGTTCGCCCGCGCCGTGCGGACCGCCCACCGGCTGCCCCTGGAGGGACTGGTGTCGCACCACTTCGGCCTGGACCGGATCGACGCGGCGCTGACCGCGCTGGGCGTCGGGTCCGGCGCCGCGTACGCCGGGATGAAGGTCGTCGTCAAGCCGGGGGCCGCCGCATGAGCCGCACCCCGTTCCCGTTCGGCCTGGACCGGCCCGTCGTGTACGGCGAGTACCCGTACTACCGGGCGCTGCCCGAGCACTGGGACGCCAACCTGGCCGCGCTGGCCCGCGCCGGTGTCGACGTGGTCACCTGCTACGTACCGTGGCGCTTCCACGAGACCGGCGACGGCTACGACTTCGCCGGTGCCACCGACCCGCAGCGCGACCTGCTGCGACTGCTCTGGCTGATCGCCGGGCACGGACTGCGGGCGGTCCTCAAGCCGGGTCCGTTCGTGCACGGTGAGGTGCAGCTCGGCGGGCTGCCGGACCGGGTCAGCCCGAGCGTCGACCCGGCCCTGCCCGCGGTCCTGGACGTGGCCGGGCGACCGGTCACCTCGCAGGCGCTCGCCCTGCCCAGCACGTTCGGCGCGGGGTACGCCGGACAGGTGCGCCGCTGGCTGCGGGCGGTCGACGAGCAGGTGCTGATGCCGAACCTGGCACCGCGCGGGCCGGTGGTCGCCGTGCAACTGGGCAACGAGGGCGTCTACAGCGACGCCAACCAGCCGTGCACCGCCCACGACTTCTCGGCCCCGGCGGTCCGGGCCTTCACCGAGGCGCTGCGCCGCACCGAACCGGCGCTCGCCGAGGCCGCCCGCACCGCACCGCGGCAGTGGCCGATCGCGGTCCGCGCGGCGTGGGCCCGGCACGGCGGCGCGGTGCTGCGCGAGCAGTACCGGGACCTGGCCGACGCACTGTCCCCGGCGACCCGGGCGATCGCCACGGTCAACCTGCCGCTGCCCGACCTCACCGCGTCCGGCGGCGCCGCCTCCTGGCTGCTGCGCACCGCCGGCCTCGCCGGGCTCGGACTGGACGAGGGCTACACCAGCTGGGTGGGCAACGCGGCCCGGTCGGAGTCCGCGTTCGCCGCGCACTGGTTCGGCGTACGGGCCCGGCGGTCCAGCAACGTCGAGGACAACTGGGGGTTCACCTGGACCGACGAGTCGTTCGCCCGGCCCACCACCGCGTTGTTCCACGCCCTGCTCGCGCTCGGTCTGGGTTCCCGCTCGTGCAGCGTCTACACCGCCTGCGCGACCGCGCACTGGGGCCCGGAGATCGACCTCGACCCGGCCGGGCTGCGCTCGGAGGGGCGCGATCCGGCGGACTACGGGCCGCCGTACTGCCCGGGAGCGCCGCTGCACGAGAACGGCCGCACCGGCGCCAACCTGCTTGCCCTGCACGCGCTGCGGGACCTGGTCCGGCAGCCGTCGGTGCCGCACGGTGCCCGGTTCGGCGCGGACCTCGCGCTGCTGGTGCCGGACGTGCTGGCCGGCACGGCCGCGTGGACCGAGGCGGACGGCCCGGCCGCCGCGGTCCTGCAGGCCGGGATCGACGCCGCGGTGGCGCTGATGACCGGTCACCAGTACCGCGTCGACGTGCTGACCGAGCAGTCCGCGGAGCATCACCACGCGGCCGACGTGTGGCTGGTGCCGCTGGGCGCGCAGGAACCGGACGCCGCCCTGCTCGCACTGCTGCGCCGGCACCGGGACGGCGGCGGGACGGTGCTCGTGCTCGCCGAACGGGCCCGGCCCGGCTGGTCCGAGATCGGCGACGTGCTGGTGCCCACCACCGTGGTGCAGAAGACGCTGCCCCGGCTGCTGCCGCCACCGCGGTACGCGCACCCGGACAGCGACCCGGGCGTGGTCTTCGTGCACGAGGACGCGGACGGCGTACCCATGGGACTGTTCGCCTTCAACCCGGCCGACCGGAGCGTGACCGTCCGGCGCACCGTGTCCGGCCGCACCGTCGCCGTGGAACTCGCCCCGGCCGGGGCCGCCTATCTCTGTGCCCCGTCGGCGGGCGCCGCCTTCGAGGTCGCCGCGGCCACCACCGACGTCGAGCTTCCGCCGTTCCCGCCGACCAGCGCCGCCGTCGCCCTGTCCGCTCTCACCGAGGAGACGTCATGGAACTGACGCAGCCCAGCACCGCCGCCGAGATCAGGTTCGACAGGCTCGTACCCCGGGCCCTGGTCGACCGCGGCGACACCACCACGGTCCTGATCACCGACTGGCACGCGGACGGCTCCGAGCTGACCGCCGGCGCCGCCTGGTCCCGCCTCGGCGGCTTCTACACGCTGCTCGACCACGACCTGCACGACCCGCTGCTGGTGCTGGAGACGTTCCGGCAGGCGGCGCTGCTGATCGCGCACGTGGTGGACGACGTCCCGCTCGCCACCATGCAGATCATGCGCTCGGTCGAGTTCACCGTGGCCCGCTCCGGGCTGAAGGTGACCGCGGACCCCACCGAGGTGACCGCGGTCCTCACCACCGCACGGCAGGAACCCGGCCGGCAGAGCATCATGCAGACCACGCTCGGCCTGCGGCTGTACCGCGGCGGCGACCTGATCGCCGAGGGCTCCGGGCGGGCCGTCGTGCCGCCCGGCGACCGGTACCTCAAGGTCCGCGGCCGCGATCCGGAGGAGGTCGCGCCGTCCCGCGCGGACCTGCCGCCCAGCCTGGAGCCGGTCCGGGCCGGGCGCGCCCTGGAGCGGGACGTGGTCATCGCCCCGGGCACCGGGCCGGGGCTCTACCGGGTACGCATCGACCCGGAACACCCCAACTTCTTCGACAACCCGACCGACCACGCGCCCGGCATGCTGCTCACCGAGGCGATGCGGCAGGCCGTGGTGGCCGAGTCGGGCGACCCGCACCACCTGCCGCTGGCCCTGTCGTTGCAGTTCTTCCGGTTCGTCGAGCTGGACGCCCCGGTGTACGTGTCGGCGCACCGCCGCGCGGACGGCTTCCACACCGAGGTGCGGCAGTTCGACAAGCTGGCCGCCCGGGCGAGCTGGCCGACGGCATGACCGGGCTGACCGGCCTGTCCGCCCGCGACCTGGTCGGCGTCCTGGCCCGCGGCGGCGCCACCGCCCGGGACGCGCTGGACGCGGCGGGCGACCGGATGCGGCGGGTGGAACCGGACGTCAACGCAGTGACCACGGTCGCGCTGGACCGGGCCCGCGAGGCGCTCGGCCGGCGTACCCCGGCCGGGCCGCTCGCCGGGCTGCCGATCACCGTCAAGGACGTCGTGGACGTGGCCGGGCTGCCCACCACCCACGGTTCGGCGCCGTACCGCGACGCCGTGGCGCGCCGCTCCGATCCGCTGGTGCGGCGCCTCGAGCGGGCCGGTGCGCTGGTGGTCGGCAAGACCAACGTGCCGGAGTTGCTGGCCGGCGCGGACACCGCGAACACCCTGTTCGGGCGGACCCGCAACCCGTGGGACCCGGCGGTCTCGTGCGGCGCGTCCAGCGGGGGAGCGGCCGTCTCGGTGGCCACCGGCACCGCGTGGTGCGCGCACGGCGAGGACACCGCCGGTTCGATCCGGATCCCGGCGGCGTTCTGCGGCGTGGTCGGCCTGCGCCCGACGCCCGGGCTGGTCCCGGCCGGCGATCCGCCGGCCGGGGATCCGGTGCCCGGCCTGACCGTGCACGGTCCGATCGCCCGCGACGTGGCCGACGCGGAACTGCTGCTGCGGGCCATGCGGCCCGCCGGGCAGGCGCCCTCCGGCCCGCCGGCACCGCTGCGGCGGGTGGCGTTCAGCACCGACCTGGGCGGTGCCGTGCCGACCGATCCGGAGATCGCGGCGATCTGCACCCGCGCGGTGCAGCGGCTGGCCGGGCTGGGCTACCGGATCGAGGGGTACGCGCCGCCGGTGGCCGACGCGCACCGGGCCTGCCTGACGTTGCTGGCGCATCGTGCCGCGGTCCGGCACGGTCCCCGGGTCGACCGGCACGGCGACCGGCTCGGTCCGGCGGTGCGCGCCGAGGTGGCGGCCGGGCGGGCCGTCACCGCGGACGAGGTGGCGCGGGCCGAGCGGGTCCGGGCCGGCTTCGCCGCCCGGATCGGGACCATGTTCACCGGGTACGACGTGCTGATCCTGCCGACCTTCGGCTGCCCGCCGTGGCCGGTGCCGGAGCGGCCGGACCCGTTCCCCGGAGCCGACCTGCTGCCCGGCATCGCCGCGATGTGGCCGCTGACCACGCTGGCCACCATGGCCGGCTGCCCGGCGCTGACCGTGCCGTGCGGCCGGACCGCGGCCGGGCACCCGGTCGGGCTGCAACTGGTCGGGCCGCCCGGCAGCGACGTCGCGCTGCTGCGTACCGGCCGGGACGTCGAACTGACCCGGGACGCGATGCCGGCCGGGCCGGTCGACCCGCCGGTGGTGCCGTGTTGAGGCCGTATCCGGCGGCCCGCGCCGAACCGCTGCACCCGCCGCCGGAGTACGCCCGGTGGCGCGCCGAGGCCCCGGCCACCCGGATCGTGCTGCCGAGCGGCTGCCCCGCGTGGCTGGTCACCCGGTACGACGACGTCCGCCGGCTGCTCCGCGATCCGCGGCTGAGTTCGGACTCCACCCGGGACGGTTATCCGCGGTTCGGCGCCGCGGTGGAGACGCCGCCACTGAACCGGACGTTCATCGGGCTGGACGACCCGGAACACGGCCGGCTGCGGCGGCTGCTCGCGGCGGAGTTCGCGCCCGCCGCGGTCCGGCGGCTGGGCCCGGCCGTCGACGCCATCGCCGACGAGTGCGCCACCGCGCTCGGCCGCGGCCGAGCACCGGCGGATCTGGTCAGCGGGTACGCCCTGCCGGTGTCGTCCCGGGTGATCTGCCGGGTGCTCGGCGTCCCGTACCGGCTGCACGACGAGTTCGAGCACCTCACCGAGGTGCTCACCGACGGCGCCCGGCCGGAGCCGGCGAAGCGGGCGGCCGGCACCGCGATCGCGTCGTTGCTGCACGGCCTGGTCCGGGAGCGCGCCGCCCGGCCGCGGGACGACCTGATCAGCCGGCTGATGTCCGGGCCGGTGGCGGCCGGGGAACTGTCCGAGCCGGACGCCGTGTACAACCTGGCGCTGCTGCTCGGCGCCGGGCACGACACCACGGCGAGTCAGCTGGCGCTGAGCGCGTACAGCCTGCTGGGCGACGAGGCGGAACGGGCCCGGCTGGCGGCCGGCGGCACCCTGGACCGCACCGCCGTGGACGAGCTGCTGCGATTTCACAGCATCATCCAGCTCGGCGTGGCGCGGGTCGCCACGGCCGACGTGACCGTCGGCGGTCAGGTCGTCCGGGCCGGCGAGGGGCTGGTGCTGAGCCTGCCCGCGGCCAACCGCGATCCCGGCCGGTTCGACCGTCCCGACCGGCTCGACCTGCGCCGCGCCGACGCCGGCCGGCACGTCGCGTTCGGCTTCGGCGCGCATCAGTGCATCGGTCACCTGCTGGCCCGGGTGACGCTGGAGTCGGCGTTGTCGCGGCTGTTCCACCGGCTCCCCGGACTGCGCCTGACCACGGTTCCGGGAGAGCCGCAGATCAAGGAGTCCATGGATTTCCACGGCCTCCGGCAACTGCCGGTGACGTGGTGACCGAAAGGAGAACCCCGATGACCGCCACCGATTCCGCAACCGACCGCGCGACCCGCAACAAGGAGATTATCCTGCGCTGCTACGAACAGTTCTTCACGCACCGTGACCTGACCGGACTGGCGGAGGTCGTCGGCGAGGACTTCGTCCAGCACAGTCCGGGCGCGCCGTCCGGCCGGCGGGCCTACCTGGATCACCTGGCGGAGGCCGCGTTCTTCGGCGGCACCTCGCACATCAAGCTCGTCCTCGCGGACGGCGACCACGTTGCCGTGCACCACCACATGACGCTGGCCGCGGACGACGGGCCGGGCCTGGCGGTGGTCGACCTGTGGCGGCTGGAAAACGGCAGAATCGTCGAGCACTGGGATGTCGAGCAGCCGGTTCCCGAGCCGTCGAGCGTACCCAACGGAATGTTCTAGGAATCGTTACCTGCGGTGATGATCACGAGATGTCCGAAAGGCTGGCACGACGCGCATTGGTAGCGCTACTGTCATCGACAACTTTCTTTACCTAAAGTGCAGGAAGGAATTGCGCCCCGGCATGCCGGAATGGCACAGGAAAGGTGTGCCGGGGCGGCCCGATCGAATTCTCGACGACGGGGAGAAAAGCGTGACGATCGTAGCCCACTCCGCCCGTACCGCCAATGATCGCGCCTTCCTGCTGCTCGACGCGCTGGCCGCACTGGGACCGGGGCCGCACCGCCTGCGCGACGTCGCCGCGCAGGCCGGGCTGGAGCCGTCCACGGCACACCGGATCCTCCAGTCGGCGATCCGCGTCGGCACCGTGTCGAAGACCGACCGCGGCCGCTACTCCCTGGTCAGCCGCGCCGGGGAAGCGGCTACCGCCGAACCGCCGGCACCGACGCTGCCGGTGCAGAAGGGCGCGGGATCGATGCTGGCGCTGTCCCGGCGTACCCGGCTGCTGCTCGCCGCCCTGCAGAAGGCGACCGGGCAGACCGTGCTGCTGTACGTCCCGCTGATGCTGGACACCCCGATGCGGTACTGCCTCGCCTACTTCGCCCCCAAGCACGACGAACTGCTCGGCGACGCGGAACGCCAGCTCACCTCCGACATCCTGTTCTGCGCGCCGCTGTCGGTCGACGCACCCGGGCGGGTCATGCTGGCCGGCCTCGTCGACGCCCGCACCGCCGACCCGGCCGTCGCCACCATCCGGGCGAACGGCTACTGCTTCGGCCCGTCCCCGGTCGCCGGCTGGCAGACCGTGACCGTGCCGCTGCGCCGGTACCGCCACCTGGCCGGCGCCGTGTGCCTCACCGCGCCCGCGCCGTGGATGGAGGCCCACTCCGGCGAGGCGTTGCGCGAACTGCTGCGGATCTCCGCGGAACTCGCCGAGAAGATCGAACCGCTCTGACCCCGCACCGCGGAGGGAGACCCCATGCACCGCGTCAACCAGGCCGTCGTCCTCGGCGGGGGACTGGCGGGCATGCTCGCCGCCGCCGCCCTCGCCACCCACCCCGAGATCGGCGGCGTCACCGTCGTCGAACGGGACGACCTGCCCGCCGGGCCGGCGGACCGCCGCGGCCTGCCCCAGGGCCACCACGCCCACGTGCTGATGTCCAGCGGAGCCCGGATCGTCGAGTCGCTGCTGCCCGGCACCACGGCGGCCTGGCAGGCCGCCGGCGCACACCGCCTCGGCCTGCCGGACGGCTACGTGATGCTGCTCCCGCAGGGCTGGCTCCGGCGGTGGGAGACCGGAGAGTACGTGATCAGCTGCAGCCGGGCCCTGCTGGACCACGTGGTCCGGGAACGGGTCCGCGCCCTGCCGAACGTGCACCTGCTCGACGGCACCCGGGCCACCGGCCTGACCGGGGACGCCGGCCACGTCACGGGCGTGCGGACCAGCCGGGACGGCGCCGACGACGTACGCCCCGCCGACCTGGTCGTCGACGCCACCGGCCGCGGCTCCCGGATGCCGCACTGGCTGGCCGAACTCGGTGCCGCGCCGGTACCGCAGGACGACGTGGACTCCGGGCTGCGCTACGCCACCCGGGTGTTCCGGGCCCCGCCGGGGGCGGCGCGGGACTTCCCGATCGTCAACGTCCAGGCCGACCCGTCCCGTCCCGGACCCGGGCAGACCGCGGCGCTCATGCCGATCGAGGGCGGCCGGTGGCTGGTCACGCTGTCCGGCACCCGCGGCGGCGAACCACCGGCCGGACAGGAGCGGTTCGTCGCGTTCGCCCGCGGCATGCGCCACCCCGTCGTGGGCGACCTGATCGCGGACGCCGAACCCCTCGGCGGCGTGCGCGTCACGAACAGCACCGCGAACCGCCGCCGCCGCTTCGACCGTGCCGCCCGGTGGCCGCGCGGCCTGATCGTGCTCGGCGACGCGGTGGCCGCCTACAACCCGGTGTACGGCCACGGCATGTCCGTCGCCGCCAAGCAGGCCGCCGTGCTGCGCCGCGAACTCGACCGGCACGGCCTCGGCCCCGGCCTGGCGGCCACCGTGCAGCGGGCCGTGTGCGCCGCCGCCGACGAGGGCTGGAACCACGCCGCCGGCTCCGACGTCCGCTTCCCCGACGTCCGCGGCGCGACTCCGTCGCCCGCCGACCGGATCCTCTGGCGCTACCAGAACCGCCTGTTCCGGACCGCGCTGGACCGCCCGTCGGTCGCCGCCGAACTCGTCCGGGTGTTCAGCCTGTCCGCGCCGGCCGGCCGCCTGCTCAGCCCCCGGATGCTGCTGGCCACGGCGCGCGGCCCGCGGGCCGAACCGCCCGCCGAGCCGCCGTTCACGACGGGGGAGCTTGCGTCGGCGGGCCGTCCGGGGCGGTCGTGGTAGGTCCTGGTGGACGCCCCGCGGCCGGAACAGGCGACCCGCCAGTCCAGGCGCCCGGCACCGCGCGCCCGCCCGCTTCCCGTCCGTCGATCATGGACAGCAGCGACGTTCCGGGGTCATTGGACCGTCACGTTCTGGAAGGTCGCCGTGCCGGCGTAGGCGTTCAGGCCGAACAACCCGCTCGGGTACGCATCGTCGGTCGCCCGGATCACCTCGGCGCCGTCCAGGTGCACCCGGAGGTCCGGGCCCCGCGCCACCACCTGCAGGCGGTACGGGCGGCCGGGCACGATCGGCGTCGGGTACGTGGCGATGTCGCGCCCCGGCCGCCACAGTTTGACCACGCCGGTGGTGTCGATGTTCGCGGTGTAGTGCCGGGTCGCGTCCGCGTTCGCCCGGAACGTCAGTGCCGCCGCGACGCCGTTGAGCGCGGTCACGTCGCCGGCGTAGGTGAAGTCGGTGCCGCTGGTGGTGCTCAGATAGAAGGTGTCGCCGGGCCCCCGGGCGTGCACGCCGGTGCCCGGTGCGGTCCAGGTGCCGCCGACCGGTCGCCACGGCCCGGCCAGGTTCGTGGTGAGGCCGGTCGCGTTCACGGTCAGGTTGTCGATCACCGCCGTGCCGTGGAAGACGTTGGCGCCGAAGCGGCCGGAGGCGTACGTGGTGTCGGTCGCGTCGATGACGGGGGTGGTCGCGTGGTCGAGGTACACCCGCAGCCGGCTGCCCTCGGCGCGCACCTCGAGGTGGTGGGTGTGGCCGGGGGTGATCGGGGTGGCGTGGCTGGCGATGACCCGGCCGGGGCGCCACAGTTTGACCACGCCGCCGGTGTCCAGCGTGGCGGTGTAGTGCCGGCTGCCGTCCGCGCTGGCCCGGAACGTGAGCCCGGCCGCATCGCCGCGGTCGATCCGGAGGTCGCCGGAGTAGGTGAAGGAGGCGCCGGTGGCCGAGTTGAGGTAGAACGCGTCGCCGGTGGCCTGGCCCTGCTTGCCGTCGGTGACGTCGGTCCAGGCGCCGCCGGCGTCGGTGAACGTGCCGCCGAGGTTGGTGTCGAGGGTGGGCTCACCGGTGCCCCACGCGGTCCGCAGCCGGTCGAGCCGGAGCGAGACGAGGCGTACCGATCCGCCCTCGGCGAACACCTCGATGCCCTGGCTGCCGGGCGACGAGTCGAAGGCCACGTTGTCGCTGACCGACAGCTTGCCGTCGGCGCCGAACACCTCCAGCTGGCCACGATCGACCAGCACCCGCATCCGGACCCGGCCGTCGACCGGGGGGAGCGGTGCACCGTACAGCGTGTGGGCCGCCGTGTCGTAGGTGACCGCGCGGTCGTACGTACCGTCGGCTCTGGTGTGCAGTTTGAGGCCGAACCGCGCCGCGGTGGCCGTGGTGGTGTCGAATTCGGCGGTGATCTGGTAGGTGTCGCCGGTGCCCGGGCGCAGCGGGTCGGACGGGCTGACGGTGCGGTTCGCGAACGTGGCGCCGGCGCCGTAGAGCGAGGAGATCTCGGCGACCGGGTTGCGGGTGAGCCGGACTCCTTCGGCGAACGTGCGGAGCCCGAGTTCGGCCGGGAACGTCAGGTTGCCGGTCCAGGTGGTGCCGCGGTTGCCGGGCTGCCAGGCGGTCTGCACCACCCGTCCGTGCGGGTCGCCGAGGAACGTCTGCGCGGCGTAGAACGTGCCGCCGGGATGGTTCGCGCCGTGGTCCGTCCGGTGCACGGCCGAGCGCGGGGTGAACGTGGCGCCGTCGAAGTCGCCGAGCACGTACTCGCCGCCGGCGTCGGTCAGCACCCAGGTGCGCCGGGCGGGGTCGCCGTCGACCGGCAGCTCGAACATGTCGGGACACTCGAAGAACCAGTCGGCCGCGAACCGGCTGCGGTGGGTCCAGGTCAGCAGGTCCGGGGAGGTGTAGAAGTCGGCGCCGTTGCCGCCGCCGTCGGACCACAGCACCATGACCCAGCGCCGGGTCGGTGCGTGCCAGAACACCTTCGGGTCGCGGCTGGTGCCGGCGGGCACGGCGACCTTGCGGCCGCCGGCGTAGCTGCGGAAGGTCCGGGCGCCGTCCGTGCTGTAGTGCACGGTGGCGCCGTTGGTGCCGGAGAAGACCAGGATCGGGTCGTCCGCGCCGGTCTTGAGCCCGGAGACGTTGGCGGTGTCGACCACGCCGTTGCCGGACCACAGGTCGCCGGCGTGCACCCCGGGCTCCAGCGCGACCGGCTTCTGGGTCCAGTGCACCAGGTCGGTGCTGGTGGCGTGTCCCCAGTGCATGGTGTCCCAGGCCAGCCCGTGCGGGTTGTGCTGGTAGAAGAGGTGGTAGACGCCGCGGTACCAGAAGGAGCCGTTGGGGTCGTTGAGCCAGCCGGCCCGCGAGCTGAAGTGGAACTGGCCGCGGTGCGGCTCGTCGTAGCCGGTCGGCGGGTAGGGGAACTCGGGGTAGCCGGCCGGGGTTCCGGCGCCGGCGGCACGCCCGGTCACCGCGACGACCACGGCGGACAGCAGCAGGATCAGGACCGTGGCGACGCGCGGATGTTTCGTCATGTCCACCTCGAACGCTCGATGATGGTGACCTGGAACACAGGCTTCCATAGTCGAACATCAATGGACAAGCGTCACCCGTCGGAGCCGCCGGTGTAGTTCCACTCGGCCAGGTGCAGGGCCGGTGCGCGCACCACCGCGGTCAGGCCGGCCGGTACGTCCACCGCGTGCCGGCCGACACCGAGCACCGCGCCGGGCGCCAGCGCCCGCAGGTAGGACTGGGTGAATCGGAGGTTGCGGACCGGCGCGGTGACCCGGCCGCCCTCGATCCGCCACAGGCCGTTGCGGGTCAGCCCGGTGACCACGACGGCGCGCGGATCGAGCGCTCTGGTGTAGAAGTGGTCGGTCACCAGCAGGCCGTCGGTGACCGCGCCGACCAGGTCGGCGACCGCGGCGTCGGCGGCCGGCCCGTCCACCTCGGGTACGGCGGCGCACCGCGGGCCGGCCGGCAGCAGGTGCAGGTGTGCCGTGGCGACGCCGCCGCTGAGCGGGATGTCGGTGTCGGCGTGCCCGGTGGCGTCCGCGCCCGCGCTGCGGGCGGTGCGCCGGTTGTGCACCACGCCCCGGGTCACCCCGGCGGTGACCAGGTCGAGCCGGCGCCGCCCGGTGCCTTCGACGTCGAACGGAAGGCCGAGCGAGTCCGGGCCGACCGGGTCGTCGACGATGGTGATCGCCGGGTCGAACTGGCGGGCACCCGGCTCGGCGAACGAGGAACCCCGGGTGTAGGCCCGCCCGTCGAAGCCGAAGTAGCCGAGCAGCCACAGCACGTCGGCCACCGCGGTCGGCTCCAGCACCACCTGGTATCGGCCGGGGGCCAGGTCGACCGGGTCGGTGCCGGCCCGCGCCTTGGCCGCGGCCCGGGCGCCGAGCCGCGCGCCGTCCAGGCCGGCCAGACTGGACGACGACGCGCGGGCCACCCCCTCGGCCGTGCCGCAGCGGGCGACGCCGTCCAGCGTGGCCTGGGTGTCGGTGCCGGCCACGAACCGGCCGGCGGTGTTCGCGTACGCCGCGGTGTGGTGCCGGGTGCTGCAGAAGCCGGCGCCGGGCAGTCCGTCCAGCGCGGCGACGAACGCGCGGACCTGCCCGGCGCGCGCCACCGGGTCGTCGTCCTCGGCGGACCGCCGGGCGGTGCGGCCGCCGGACGGCGGGCCCGGCCGGGCCAGACCCGGCCAGGTGGCGTCGACCGGGGCCGCGGCGGCGGTGGCGACCGCGTCGTCGACCAGCGCCCGCAGCCCGGCGGCGCCGGTCGCGGTGCCCTGCACGATCGTGGTGCGGCCGCCGAGATGCAGTTGCAGGCGGACCGTGGTGGTGTCGTCGGCGACGTTCTGGTGCACGGCCGACGCGGCGAACCGGGTCAGCGCGGTCCGCCGGCGGTCCACCGCGACCTCGGCCTCGGCCGCCGGTCCGGCCGCGGCGCGGACCAGGTCGAGGGTGCGGGCGGCGACGTCGGCCGGCCTCATCCGCGCACTCCGACCCGGACGTTGCGGAACCGGGCCGGCGCGGCCGGGTGGCCCGGCCGGGCGAGCTGGAGCGGCTGGCCCTTGCCGCAGATCGGCAGACCGTACGGGACGATCTCGGAGGACAGCATGTCCATCGACGCCCAGAACCGCGGTGAGATGCCGGTGTACGTGGGGTTGCGCAGCATCCGGCCCAGCCGGCCGTTCTTCACCTCGTATCCGATCTCCGTGCCGAACTGGAAGTTCAGCCGCCGGTCGTCGATCGAGTACGACCGGTTCGTCTCCATCAGGATCCCGTCGTCGGTCGCCGCGATGATCTCCTCCAGCGTGTGCGGGCCGGGCTCCAGGCCCACGTTGCTCATCCGGACCATCGGCAGCCGGGCGAAGCCGTCCGCCCGCACGTTGCCGGCGTAGTCCAGGCCGGCCGCCCGCGCGGAGTCGCGTCCGGCGAGCACACCCACCCAGATGCCGTCGCGCACCGCGTCCCGGGCGATGGCCGGCGACCCCTCGTCGTCGTAGCCGAACGAGCCGACCGCACCGGGGATGGTCGGGTCGATGGTGATGTTCATCAGCGGCGCGCCGAAGCGCAGCGACCCCAGCCGGCCCAGCTCCAGCCAGGACGTGCCGGCGAACGCGGCCTCCCAGCCCAGGATCCGGTCCAGCTCGATGGCGTGCCCGACCGACTCGTGGATCTGCAGGGACATCTGTTCCCCGCCGAGGATGAGCGTGGTCTCGCCGGCCGGGCAGAGCGGCGCGGTGAGCAGCGCACGGGCCTCCTCGGCGATCCGTTCCGCGTGGGCCGGCAGGTCGAGCTCGGTGACGAGGTCCCAGCCGCGGGTGCCGTACCGCCCGAACGCGGACGGGTAGGACCGGCGCTGGGTCTGGGAGTCACCGACCGCGGTGGCCGACATGCCCGCGCCGCACTCGCGGATGTGCTGGTCGATGCGGTGGCCCTCGGAGGAGACGAACCAGCTCCGGGTGTCCCAGGTCTGATAGGTCGCCTCGGCCACGTCCGCGCCGCCGGCCCGGGACGCCGCGGTGACGCCGGCCAGCAGGTCGCCCTTGGTGGACAGCGGCACGGTCGCCGGGTCGACCGCGCAGCCGCTGGCCCACGAGCCGACCCGGGGCGGCGTGGTGATCAGGTCGACCGGCGGGCCGCCGAGGGTCGCGGACGCCCGGGCGATGGCCGCCGCCGCGCTCCCGGCCCGGCGGGCGGCCGCGGTGGACAGCTCGCCGACGGCCTGGAACCCCCAGCCGGAGCCGACCAGCGCGCGGACCCCGACACCGGCGCTCTCGCCGCGCTCCAGCCGCTCGACGTCGCCGTCGCGGGCCTGCATCGACTCGGTGCGCCGGTGCAGCACCCGGGCGTCGGCATAGCGGGCGCCGGCCGCGAGGGCGGCCTCGACCGCGGCCTGTGCCTCGTCGAAGTGGGACATGTCCGGGGCCCTCCCTCCTCCTCGGCCGGGCTGTCGACGCAGATTAACCGAGATCGACACGGTCGGGCGTTCCCCTGTGGACAACGGGCCCTCGGGCGGAATCGATGTCGTCTACACTCGGCGGCCGAGCCGAGGGGGAGGCCGTGCCGCTGGATCCGGAAGAGCTGATCACCGACTGGGAACGCCGCGTCGGGCAGCAGACCGCGCTGACCACGGAGCTGAGCCGCCGGATGCAGGAGACGACGGCGACGGCCGAGTCGCCCGGCGGCGAGGCGGCGGTGACCGTCGACCACTCGGGCGGGCTGTCCGGCCTGCGCCTCGGCGAACGGGCCATGCGGCTGCCGCCCGGCGAACTGGCGGAGATCATCGTGGCGACCAGCCGCCGCGCGCAGGCGGTCATGGCGCAACGGATGGCCGAGCTGGTCGGCGGCCTGTACGGTGCCGACTCCGACACCGCGGTGTTCATCGCGGGCGCCTACGCCGAGCAGTTCCCCGAGCCCCCGGACGACGAGCGGAGCCCGCGATGACCCAGCCGGACGTCCGGATCGACACCCAGGCGCTGCGCGGCCACGCCCGGATGGTGGACGACGCCGCCGCGATGTGCGGTGAGGCCGCGTCCGCCGCCGGCTACCTCGACCTGCACGACGAGGTGTATGGCGAATGGTGCGGCCGGCTGTTCGTACCCCTGATCAATCCGGCCCAGGACTGGGCCCTGCGGGAGCTGCGCCAGGGTGCCGACGCCACCGCCCACCTGGCCGACCTGCTCCGCGCGGTCGCGGCGGACGCCGACACCACCGACCGGGCAGCGGCGTTGCAGATCCGCCAGGCCGGCTCGTGACCAGCGACGCGTTCGTCGGCCGGCCCGGCCTGATCGCGCCGGAGAGCGCCACCAAGGGGTACGAAGGCGCCGGCATCTTCGAGTCCGCGAGCGGCCTGGTGGACAGTATGGCGCACCGGGACTGGCTGGGCGCCGGGGGCAACGCGGTGGCCACCGGCCTGTCGTTGATCGGCGCCGTGATGGATCCGCTGCAGGCGGTGTTCGCGGCCGGCGTCGGCTGGTTGATGGAACACGTCAGCTTCCTGCGCGAGCCGCTCGACAAGCTGATGGGTGACCCCAAGGCGATCGAGGGCCACGCGAAGACCTGGTACAACATCGAGCAGCGGATCTACGACGCCACGGACTTCTTCGCCGACGAGGTCAACCGCAGCACCGCCGCGTGGGCCGCGCAGTCCGCCGAGGCGTACCGGCGGCGGGCCCGCGGACACGCGGAGTCGGTGCAGGCCCTCGGCAAGATCGCCGACGGCATGGCCAAGGCGACCACGATCGTCGGCGCGATGGTCGGCGTCGTGCGCAACACGATCCGCGACATCGTCGCCGAGGTCGTCGGCGCCTGCATCTCGAAGGCGCTGCAGGCCCTCACCGTGGTGCTCATCCCGAAGGTGGCCGCCGAGGTGGCGATCCTGGTCGCCAAGACCAGCACCAAGATCCTCGGCATCCTCAAGCGGTTGTTCGCGGCGATCCGGGAGATGGGCGTGTTCACCCGGCAGATGGGTGGCCTGCTGGAGCAGATCGGCCAGGCCAACCGCAACGTGCTGCGGCTGGAGGCGTTCCGGTTGGAGGCCGCGGGACCGGCCCGCTCCGGCCTGACCGGCTTCCGGGAGGCGTACGGCGTGCTGGGCCAGGGGCACGTCTCGGTGTACGGCCCGGTCGACAAGGTCGTGGTGGAAACCGCGCGGAGTGCCAGCCAGACCAACGGCGCGCAGAACAGCGGATCGACAGGCTCTACGCTGTCCGGTGACAACCCGTCGCCGAGTCCCATCGACCTTCCGCTCTGACGGAGACGCCACCATGGAACCGCACGAGGACCGGATCGCCCGGCGCCGCGAGGAGATCCGGGCCGAGGAAGCCGCGCTGGACCGGGAGTCCGCGGAGCGCGCCGCCGAGGCCGCCGATCCGGCCGCGGCCGTGGTCGAGCGCCGCTCCGGCGGTGCGCTCCGGTCGGCGGCCTTCCTGATCGCCGTACTGCTGCTCGCCGCCGTGCTGTTCGGCACGGCCGTCACGCTGCGCCGGCTCGCCGGTGACGACTTCGCCGACGCGGAACGCACCGGTCAGGCGCGGGTCACCGGGTGCGAGCGGCACGGGCCGGTCTCCAACCGGGGGTTCGGGTACTGGGACAGCTGCACCGCCACGATCGTCTGGGACGACGGGGCCACCGACCGGGTCACCGTCGGGGCGGTGTTCACGTCGGCCGACGTCGGCACCGACGTCCGGGTCGGTGACCTGGGCACCTACCGCACCGACAGGGAGCTCGCCCGGGCCGGTGCGGCGCACCGGCCGTGGCTGGCCTGGATCGGGTACGCCGCCGGTTTCCTCGGTGTCCTGCCCGCGCTGGTCGGCGTGCTCATCGTGCGCGAACTGCTGCGCTTCCGGCGACGGTAATCGCTATTCGCGAATCGGTTTCGCCGGAGGGCGGCGGTCACCGGACCCGGCGGAGGATGTCGAGGACGAACCATTCGTCCTCGTGGTGGACATGCCGTTCCAGGTCGGCCCGCTCGACCAGCGCGGCGTGCGCATTGAATCCGTCGTAGTTTCCGCCGTGCCGGCGGTCCCGGAAGTGCACGGCCGCGATGTCGCCGTCCGGTTCCAGCCGTTCCACCAGTCCGTCGAGCGATGCGGCCAGATCGTCGGCGGAAAGATAATAGAGCAGATCACCCACCACGATGAGGTCGTACCGGGCGTCGGGCAGGTCGGCGGGTAGCGTCGCCAGTTCGACCCGCACGTGGGGAAACTCCCGGACGGCGTCCCGGGCCTGGTCGACGGCCGCGTCGACGCAGTCGACCGCGAGGATCTCGTCGCACCGGGGCGCCAGCATGGCGGTCAGCAGGCCGATCGAGCAGCCGGGCTCGTAGCACGAGCGGTACCGCTCCCGCGGCAGGCTGGCCACGGTCACCGCGTACTTGCGCTGGTCGTGCCACTTGGTGGCGAGGTCCCACGGGTCGTCCTTGGCGAGGTACAGCCCGGTGAAGTACTCGGTGGAGACCGACGCCTCCGGAGGGCCGGCGTCGCCTGGTGTTCGGGTCACGACGGAATTCTGCCTGACGCCGGTTCCGGCGCGGCGGGTGGTTCACCGTTCGGCCCAACCGCGCCCCAAAAGGTCAACTCTGTGCCCCGACCGCTCAGCCCTGCGCCGGATGATCTGGCGGCGGCGCGCTCCGGGCCCTACCGTTATCAGCACATCGATCCCGTCCGTGTCCCGCCGGTTTCCCGTTTGTTCGCGCGTTTCTGCGCGTCCGCCCGGCAACCCCGGATCGACGAGCACCGACGCCGCCGCGGCCGGTACCGCCGCCGCGAAGATCGAATTGCCGCCGGGCAAGCGAACGTACCGATCGAAGGTGCGTTCGGGCCGAACCCGGTCTCTCGCCGAGCGCCGATGCATCGAGCGGTGCAACGATTCGCCGTGCCGCAAAACGCTGCTATTCGTCCCTGGAGGAGGGACGTTCGGCACTCTGGCTGGCCTGGTCCTTGTTGCGGTGGCCCGGTGTTCGTTCGGACGGATGGACCGACAGATGTTCAGTGACTTCCCGCGGCAGGGCGGGGTGGAGCCGCACGCGCCCGACGGGCGGGCGGGCACGGCGCGGCCGGCGGTGGCAGAGCCGGAACCCGCCGGTGCCGAGCCCCGGCCGGCCGGATCCGGCGAGACTCCCGACGCCGCGTTGCGGCACCTGCAGAACGTGCACCGTCCGGTGCTGCTCGCCTACATCACCCGGCTGACCAAGGGCGACGTGCACTGGGCCGAGGACATCCTGCAGGAGACGCTGCTGCGCGCCTGGCGGAACCCGGAGGCCCGCAACGCCGAGGGACGGTGGAACCGGGCCTGGCTGTTCACGGTCGCCCGGCGGATCACCATCGACCAGGTACGCGCCGCGCAGGCCCGCCCGCCGGAGTACTTCGACGAGCGCATCGAGGCCCACGGCGACGCCCAGGACGACATCGACCGTCTGCTGGACAACCGCGAGGTACGCGCGGCGCTGTCCAGCCTTCCGGAGCGGCTGCGCACGGTGCTGGTGGAGATGTACTTCCGGGAACGCTCGGTGCCGGAGGCGGCGGAGATCCTCAACGTGCCGGCCGGGACCGTGAAGTCCCGCACCTTCTACGCCCTGCGCGCGCTCCGGGCCGCCCTGGAGGAGCGCGGATTCCTGGCCGAAGGGGCCATCCGCGAGGGCAATTCGGGCACCAGCTCGTCCCCGTCGTGAACCGTGACGGTGTCCAAGCCGTCGTCCGCCCGGATGTACGGAACGGCGTCGGGTGTTCATCCGCACGCGACTACCTGGAGGGAATACCGATGCCTCGACTCGGCCGGAGCGCATTCGGGGCGCTGCTCGCCCTGGCCGCGGGACTGGCGACGCTCGGCCTGTCGCCGGCGTCCGCGTCGGCTGCCGAGGAGTATGTCAAGTACTACACCGTGACCTCCGGGTACGCCGGCAAGCCGGAGAACCTCACCGAGATCGCGACCCGCTTCCTCGGCAGCGGCGCCCGCTCGGTGGAGGTCTACAACCTGAACACCGGCCGGAAGCAGCCGGACAACAAGGTGCTGACCGATCCGGGCCGGCTGCGGCCCGGCTGGATGCTGGTGATGCCGTGGGACGCGGTCGGCGGCGGTATCCAGTACGGCGTGCTGCCGGACAAGGCGCCGGGCAAGCCGAAGGGTAAGAAGCCGGCCAAGAAGGGCAGCAAGCCGAACTCCGGTAAGCCGGACACGGTCCGCCCGCCCACCAGCGGGTCGCCGCAGGCGGCACCGTACATCCCGGGAGCGCCGGCGCCCGGTCTGGCACCCAGCCTGCGTCCGGGCGTGCTGCCCAGCGCGGCGCCGAAGGGGAGCGCGGCGCCGGGCGCGGGCTGCGCGTCCCGGGCCGGGTCGAGCACCAAGACGGACTGGGCGCGGCTGCGCGTCGCCGCCGACCACGCCTGGAAGGAGAGCCGGGGCAAGGGCCAGCTGGTGGCGGTCGTCGACTCCGGCGTGAACGCCAGCCTGCCGCAGTTGACCGGGCACGTCTCGGTCGGCCTGAACGTGGTGGACGGCACGTCCCGCGGCGACACCGACTGCCTGGGCACCGGAACCACGATGGCCGGCATCATCGCCGCCCAGCAGGTGAAGGGCGCCGGGCCGATGGGCGTCGCCCCGGACGCCAACGTCATGCCGGTCCGGGTGGTGACCGCGCAGCCGCAGGCCACCCCCGAGGTCCAGGTGCGGGCCATCGAGGGCGCGGTCGCCGCCGGTGCCACCGTGCTGGCGCTCGGCGGGTACGTGAACACCGCGGACGCCCGGGTGGCCAAGGCCGTCTCCGCGGCGGTCGCCCGCAACGTGGTGGTGGTCCTGGCCGCACCGCCGGCGTCCGCGCCGGCCAGCCCGGAGACCGCGTTCGGTGAGGGCGTGCTGCGGGTCGCCGGCATCGGTGTGGACGACCGGCCCGCCGCCCCGTACCGCAGCGGCGCGGTCGACGTGGTCGCGCCCGCCGTGAACGTGGCGGGGCTCAGCCCCACCGGGACCGGCACGGTCAACGGCACCGGCACCCACTACGCCGTGGCGTTCGTGGCGGCCCAGGCGGCACTGGTGAAGTCGGCGTACCCGGACCTGACCGCCCAGCAGGTGACCCACCGGATCAAGGTGACGGCGGAGAAGATGGGCGACGGCGAGCCGCCGAACGCGCAGTTCGGCTACGGGTTCATCGACCCGGCCACCTCGGTCACCAAGGTGCTGGCCGAGGAGGACGAGGCGCCGCCGCCCGCCGCGGAGGAGGAGAAGGAGACCGCCGACCAGGCCGCGACCGAACGGGTGCCGACGTCGGGGGAGACGACGCAGTCGGGGTCCCGGACGACCATCCTGGTGGTCACCGCGGTGCTGATGATCGCCGCCGGCATCCTGCTGGCGGTCCGGATCCGCCGGATGCTGAGTCCTGGCGAGGAACCCGCCGACCTGGACGACAGCGAGGTCGGGCTGATCGATTCGCGGCTGGAGGTGCCCACCCCGGCCTTCACCGGTGCGCCGCCGCCCGGGCCGAGCAGCGGCACGGGCGGCGGCGGCGGCGATCCGTGGGACGACGACGGCGGGCATTGGACGGACGACGGACGCTGACCCCCCGGCGGTGAACCGGCGCCGCCCGGCGTCCGTTGTGGCGGGCTGACAGCACGCCGAAAGCTGCGACTCAGGAAAGGGACGGGGAACGCGCATGCAAGCCACCTCGGTGCCATCCTCCGAACCGTGGCCGGGCACGGACACCGCGGACGAAGCGACCGCCGTCCGGCAGGTCGCGGCGCCCGGAGGGCACGCCGGCCCGGTCCCGGCGCCGGCCCCCGCGGGCGCGCCGGCGATGCCGCAGCCGGCCGGACCGGGTGGGCCCGGCGACGAGCCGCAGTGGCAGCCGCACCAGCCGCGCCAGCGGCGGGCCGCGCCGGTCGAGGGGCTGTCCGCCGGTGGAGTCTGCTGGGTGGCGGCGCACGGCGGGGCGGGGACCACCACCCTCGCCGCCGTGCTGGGCGGTGTGGACCTGGGCTGCCGGTGGCCGGACCCGGCCCGGGACGAGCCGGCCTCGATCATTCTGGTGGCGCGCACCCACGCACAGGGGTTGCGTGCCGCCTCCCGGGCGCTGAACGCCATCCGGGAGGGCCGCCATCCGGCCGGCATGCGGCTGGCGGCGCTGGTGCTGGTGGCGGACGCCCCCGGCCGGCTGCCCCGGCCGCTGGTGAGCCGGCTCCGGATGCTGCGGGCGGTCGCGCCGGTGTACCGGATCCCGTGGGTTCCGCAGTGGCGGCTCGGCAAGAAGGTGGACCGCCCGCCCCGCCAGGTCGTCAAGCTGGGACAGCTGGCCCGCGCCGTCCAGCAGGGCGCCGTCCGATGACCCGCCGGATCCGGCGCGCCGCGGGGCGGGCGTACCCGCTGCCGCGGCCGTGAGCAAGCTCCGGGCGGCCGCGGGCGCGGCACGCGGAGCCAAACAGGCCAACCAGGCCGCGCGGGACCGCAACCCGATGCAGATCGCGATGGTCGTGGTCGGCGCCATCGGGTTCTTCCCGGCGATGGCGCTGGCCCTGATCTGCCTGCTCGGCATGATGCTGCTGACCAACGGGAGCGCCGGGAGCCCGGCCGGGATCGACCCGTCCGGGAACCTGGTCTCCGGTGACCCGGGCGACCTGGTGAACAACCTGATGGGCGGCGACGGCAAGGGTTACCTGGCCCACGACGAGGTGGCCGAACAGAAGGTGGCGTACGCCATCGAGGACGCGGCCAAGGAGTGTGACCTGATCACCCCGGCGGTCCTGGCCGCGCAGATCGAGGTGGAGTCCGGGTTCGACGCCACCAAGGTCGGCCCGGACGGCCGGGAGGGCATCTCCCAGCTGCCTCCGGAGGTGTTCCAGAAGCACGGCAAGGACGACGACGAGAACGGCAAGGTGTCGGCGCTCGACGTCGAGGACTCGATCTTCGCCCAGTCCCGGCACCTCTGCGCGCTGTCCAAGGACGTCAAGGCGTTGCGGGACGGCGGGAAGATCGTCGGCGACCTGCTGACCCTGACGCTGTTCGCGTACAACATCGGCCTGGACGCGCTGGAGGAACTCGGCGGCATGCCGCTGCCGGCCATCGGCACCTATCCGTATCAGGTACGCAGCGTCATGGCCAAGTACGCGACGGACAAGCCGCCGCCGCCCCGGTCGTCGTCGTCCGCGTCGCCGTCCGCGTCCAGTTCCGGACCGCAGCCCGGTTCGGCGACGCTGAGCGAGGCGCAGTTCGAGCAGATGTTCCCGGGCCGGCATTCGCTGTACACGTACGCCGGCCTGACCGAGGCGATGACGAAGTTCCCCGGCTTCGGCACCACCGGCGACGAGTCCACCCGGAAGCGGGAGATCGCCGCGTTCCTGGGCAACGTGGCGCAGGAGTCCGGCAAGCTGCAGTACGTCGAGGAGATCGACCAGAGCGTGTGGGGCAACTACTGCGACCCCGCGCAGTCCTACGGATGCCCGGCCGGGCAGACCGCGTACCACGGCCGCGGCCCGATCCAGCTCAGCTGGAACTACAACTACAAGGCGGCCGGTGACGCGCTCGGCATCGATCTGCTGAACGAACCGGACAAGGTGATGACCGACTCGTCGGTGGCCTGGCAGACCGCCTTCTGGTTCTGGATGACGCAGACCGGGGCGGGCACCATGACGCCGCACGACGCCATCACCACCGGCGCCGGCTTCGGCGAGACGATCCGCTCCATCAACGGCGGCCTCGAGTGCAACGGCGCCGGCGCGGAGAAGGTGCAGAAACGGGTCGGCTTCTACCGGGAGTTCACCGGGGTGCTGGCGGTCGAACCGGGCGACAAGCTGACCTGCTGAGCGCGCCCGGATGTCGGTTCGGGCAAACCGCCGGAACGCACCGGGAAAGTTGTGAACCGCGATGCCCGGCCACCCGTTGGTCGGTGGTCGGGACAGGTGCGGCCGGTCCCTTGGAGAGCTTGAGACGGAAGGAGCAGGACGTGACCCAGATCGTGCCGGGCCGGCGTTCGTACCGGGTCGCCGCAGTCGTCCTCGGTGTGCTGGCGCTGCTGGGCGTGGGCCTCGCCGCTCCGGCCTCCGCCGCGGTGAGTTCTCCGCCGCTGGCCGCGCCGGTTCCGGGTTGCGCGCGGAGCGGCGACGGCTGGACGGCGCAGTGCCCCGCGGGCCGGAAGACCCTGAAGTTCCACAACAAGGGTGGATTCGACATGGAGATCTGCCTGAAGAGCGGATCGACGTTGTTCGAGAACTCGCAGGGTGGGGATCAACGGCACTGCTCGGGCCGGAAGAACACGGCGCAGGAATGGGAGTTGACCGTCCCGGTGCAGGGCGACGACGACCAGATCCTGATCGACTACGAGATCTTCGGAAAGCTCGGCCAGAGCACGTGGACCGACGCCGATCAGACCGGAAAAGATGGGCCCTGCACCGTGACCGGGGTCACCGAAGGGTTCAAGATCGACTGCGGCAAGAGCAACAAAGAGATCCGTATCTCCAAGCCGACGCTGACCGCGTACCAGCCGGCGATGGGCAGCAGCGAGGATCCACTGAAGTACCTGCTGAACATCCTTGCCTGGGCGGTTACCGCGGCCTCGGTGGCCGGTCTGATCATCACCGGCATCAACATGGCCCTGCAGCTCCGGCGCGGTGAACCCGGCGAGTTCAGCGAGCACTGGCGCGGACTGGTCTATGTGGGCTCGGCATGCATGTTGGGACTCACCGCCGGACCACTCGTCCAGTTCCTTGAGATCTGGGAATTCCTCGGCAATTAGGCCCTTCGGTACAGGGAGAATCAAATGTTGAATCTGCTCGGCCTCTACACGTACGTCGCGACCCGGCTGCCCGCCGGGGTGCCGCAGCCGGACAAGGGTGGCAAGGCGCCGCCGGAGCTGGAGAAGGCGGTCGTCCTCGGGCTCAGCCTGATCGGCTGGGCCGGCACCGCGGCCGGTGTGTGCGGCGTTCTGGTGACCGGCACGATGATGGCCGTCTCGCACAAGCGCGGCGAAAGCTCGGAACACATGAGCCGTCTCGGCATGGTGCTGGGCGGCTGCATCCTGGTGGCCACCGCCGGTCCGATCATCAGATTCGTCTTCGCCTGAGCCCGATGTCAGCCGGCCGGCCAGATCCCCTGTCGAGTGAGGACCGCAGCTCGTGAAGTTCGTACGCATGGAGTCCGGCGACGTCGACGACCAGCCGTACTGGCAGCAACGCGGATGGCTGCTGTCGGCGGCGTTCGTCACGGTGCTGTTCTGTGTCGGGGGAGTTTTCGCGGTCGCCGCCAGCTGGGGGGACGACGGCGAGCGGCGGGCCGCGCCGGCCGCGGTCATCGGCGCGGCGAAGCAGGACGGCGCCCGCCCCGACGGCTGCCGCACCGATGACACCGACCGCAGCATCCCGGTGCGGCCGCCGGCCGACATCACCTGGCGGCCGCTGAACGGCGCGAAGGTTCCGCTGTCCGCGTCGGCCGGCCCGTTGAAGACGAGCGGGCCGCTGATGTGGTGCTTCGCGCACACCCCGATGGGCGCGGTCATGGCGGCCCACGTCATTCCGCGACACATGAGCGGCCCGGACTGGCGCGAGGTGGCCGAGCAGCAGCTGATGCCGGGTGCCGGCCGGGAGGTGTTCGTGGCGATGCGGTCGTCCCTCCCGGACGAACCGGCGGCGTCCAGCGAAACCTCCCTGGCCGGGTTCAGCATGGTGTCGTACCAACTGGACAAGGCCACCGTCCGGCTCCTGCTGAAGCAGGGGAAGCTGTACGCCGCAACGGATTACACGGTGGCGTGGGACGGCGCCGACTGGAAGGTGCAGCCGATGTCCAGCGGCGACCTGCACACGCCCCTGGCGCTGGTCGGCACCGGCGGCTTCGTGATGTGGGAGGCCTGAGGTGGCGAGCTGTTCCACCGGTGACGCCATCTACGGAGGGGCGTTCGGCGGACTGGCGAAGTTCCTCGACGGCGGCATCGAGGGCATGCTCAACGACATCGCGTCCGCCATCATGAAGGCCGCGGTCAGCCTCTTCGCCGACCTGGCCGGCAAGATCCCGTCCTTTCCGACGAACAGCTCCGGAAAGTACGACGCCAGCCTGCTCGGCGACATCGGCCTGCAGATCAACTGGCTGGTGGTCGCCATCGCGGTGGCCTCCATCCTGGTCGCCGCCGCGCGGATGGCCCTGGAACGCCGTGGGCAGGCCGGCACCACGGCACTCAAGGGCATGCTGAAGGTCATCCTGGTGTCCAGCGGCTTCTCCTACGTGATCATCAAGCTGGCCGAACTCGCCGACCACTACAGCACCCACCTGTACAAGGCCGGGCTCGAGGAACAGCTCAAGACGATCGCCTCCTGCGGGACCGACTCGCTCACCGCCTTCCTCCTGATCATCATCGGGCTGCTGCTGATCCTGGCCGGCATCATCCACATCCTGCTGCTGTACATCCGGCTCGGCCTGATGGTGCTGCTCGCCGGAACCCTGCCGCTGGCCGCCGCGGCGTCGATGACCGAGTGGGGCGGCTCGTGGTGGAAGCGGCACATCGCCTGGATGGTCGCCTGGCTCGCCTTCAAACCCGCGACCGGCCTGGTGATGTACTCCGGCGCCGTGATGCTCAACTCGCAGGCGGGCGCCGAGGCCGTACACATGAAGATCGCCGGCTGTGGCGTGCTGCTGCTGTCCGCGGTGGCGTTGCCGGCTCTGCTCCGGCTCGTCGTCCCGGCGCTCAGTGAGCTGGGTTCGTCCAACCCCACCGGTGCGATGGCCGGTGCCGCGGCCGGCGGCGCGGCGAAGGCCACCGGCGCCGTCGCGTCGGGCGCCCTCGGCTACGCCTCCCGGGGTTCCTCCGGCGGCGGTGGTGGCGGCAGCCGGAGCGGCGGCGGTGCCTCCGGCGCGGCGTCGACCGGTGGCGGCAGCGGTGGCGGTGGCGGCGGCGGTGGTGGCGGGCCGTCCGGCGGTGGCGGCAGCGGCCGGTCCGTGGGCCGGACCCTGGTGTCCGGCGCGGCACGTGGTGCGGCCGGCGTCGCCGGGGTCGCCGCCTGGGGCGCGGCGGCCGTGGGGTCGGCGGCGGCCCAGCACGGCGTGAACGCGGTGTCCAGCGCCCTGCCCGGCCAGGGCGACAGCCAACAGCGTTAGCCAGCACGAACGAGAGGTACGACGATCATGACCACGGAAGCGATCCGGACCCGGACGTACGGCAACTGGCGCCGCCCGCGCAAGGCCGGACTGGGTTCGTTCGGCCTGATCGGCACGGTGGGGATCTTCGGTGGACTCGTCGTCGTCCTGCTCGCCTCGTTGATGTCGCTGCAGGCGGCGCTGGTGGTCGGCACCCCGATCGTCATCGCGGTGGGACCGCTGGCGTTCCGGACCCAGGACGGGCGCAACGTCTACAACCTGCTCGCCCTGCGGGTGGGCTGGTTCCGGCGCAAGACCGCCGGGCAGCACGTGTACGTGTCCGGTCCGCTGTCCGCCCGCCCGGGCGGCCGGTTCCGCCCGCCCGGGATGCTCAGCAAGGTCACCATGCTGGAGGGGCGCGACCCGTACGACCGCGCGTTCGGCGTGCTGTACCACCGGTACCGCCAGCTCTACACCGTGGTGATCAGCTGTGAGCCGGACGGCGGTTCCCTGGTGGACGCGGAACAGACCGACATCTGGGTGGCGATGTGGGGCGAGTGGCTGTCCCGGCTCGCCCACGAGCCGGGTCTGCGCGGCGCCGCGGTGATCGTGGAGACCGCGCCGGACCCGGGTACCCGGCTGGCCACCGAGATCCTGCCCCGGATCGCGCCGGACGCGCCCGCCGCGGCCCGCGCCGTGATGGAGGAGGTGGTGGCCCGGTATCCCGCCGCGTCGTCGGAGATGAACACCTACATCACGCTCACCTACGGCACGCCGGGCGGCCAGCGCGGCAAGCACGACGAGATCCTGGCCGACCTGGCGCTGCGCATCCAGGGTCTGCTGGACGGCCTGATCGAGGCCGGCGGCGGATCGGCGGAACCGCTGTCGGCGGAGCGGATCGCCGACGTGGTCCGGGTGGCGTACGACCCGGCGGTCGCGGCGGACGTGCTCGACGTGCGGGCCCAGCACGGCGGCACCGGCCTGTCCTGGGCCGACGCCGGCCCGGCCGCGACCCGGGAGACGGTGAACGCGTACCAGCACGACTCCGGCGTGTCCCGGAGCTGGCTGCTGACCCTGGCGCCGCGCGGCACGGTCCGCTCGAACGTGCTGCGGAGCCTGCTCGACCCGGCGCCGAGCATCCGCCGGAAGCGCGTGGCGATCTTCTACCGTCCGATCGATCCGGCCACCTCGGCGCGCATCGTGGAGTCGGACCGCCGCAGTGCCCAGTTCATGGCCACCTCCACCCGCGGCATGGTGCGCGCCCGGGCGGCGTCCGAGGTGGCCGCGGCCGAGCAGACCGCGTCCGAGGAGGCGGCGGGCGCCGGCCTGGTGGAGTTCTCCATGGTGGTGACGATCACCGTGGACAGCATGGAGGCGATCGCCGACGCCAACGTGACCATCCGCAACCTGCTGGGCGCCACCCGGCTCGCGATGCGCCCGGCCGACCGGATGCAGGCCGCCGCGTTCTCCTGCGCGCTGCCGGTCGGCATCCTGCCGTGGGAACAGACCATGGTCCCGCACGACATTCAGGAGGCACTGTGACCCGCGGCGGCACCCGGCTGCGCGTACTGGACCTGGGCGCGCACTACCAGCGCGGGGCGGCCGGCCCGGCGAACGCCCTCAACGGCGTGGTCGTGCCGCCGCCGGAACTGCAGGACCGCGAGCCCGACGAGGTCGGCGACCGGAGCCCGCGGGCGATCAAGAAGGAGAACAAGCGGCGCGCCCGGGCCGAACTGATGGAGAAGCGGCGCCGGGAACGCGCGGCCAAATTGAACCGGGCGGACGCCGTCCCGCACCGCGGAGCCCCGATGCCGGGCGGTGGGCGGGTCGCCCCGATGGACCCGCCGGCGCTGTGGCGCGCCACCACGGTGCAGGCGTGCGGGCTGTGGCCGTTCGCGTCCGGTTCCGGCGCCCCGATGGTCGGCGTGCCGCTGGGCCAGCACATCGGCACCGGCGCCACGGTGTGCGGCGACCCGCTGTCCTGGTTCACCCGGGCCCGCTACATCTCCAACCCGTCGCTGTTCATGCTCGGCATGCCGGGTCTGGGCAAGTCCACCCTGATCAACCGGATGCTCATCGGGCTCTCCGCCCAGGGCGTCATCCCGCTGGTCCTCGGCGACCTGAAGCCGGACTACGCCGACACCGTGCGGGCGCTGGGCGGGCAGGTCATCTCCATCGCCCGGGGAATGGGCGGCCTGAACGTCCTGGATCCCGGCGCGATGGGCGCCGCCGCGGCCCGGATCGGCGGCGAGGCCGGCCGGCTGCTCTCGGCCGAGACCCACGGCCGGGTGCTGAACATGGTCGCCGCGCTGCTCACCATCGTGCGGGGCGCGCCGATCAGCGACCACGAGCAGTCGGTGCTCTCCGCGTGCCTGCGGCACCTGCGGGACCGCACCCCGGTCGGCCAGAGTTTCCTGTTGCCGGACCTGCTGCGGGTCCTGGAGGAAGGGCCGCCGGCGGTCCGGCAGATCACCCTCGACCGTGGCCAGGAGTCCCGCTACCGGGACCAGGTGGACCCGCTGCACCGCTCGTTGCTCGGCATCCTGGACGGGCCGCTGGGCGACACCTTCGCCTCGCAGACGTCGACCCACATCGACCCGAACGCCAGCGCCGTGTGCATCGACATCTCCCGGATCGGCGAGTCGGACAGCCAGCTGACCGCCGCCGCGATGCTGGCGGCCTGGTCGGACGGCCTCGGTACGGTCGCCGCCTCGCACGCCCTCGCCGACGCCGGTCTGGCACCGCGGCGCTGGTTCTTCACCGTGCTCGACGAACTCTGGCGGCCGCTGCGGGCCGCCTCCGGCATCGTCGACCGGATCGACGCCCTGACCCGCCTCAACCGGTCCCTGGGCCTCGGCGACGCCAAGATCACACACACCCTGAAGGACGCCGAGGCGCTCGGCACCGAGGCGGACAAGGCGAAGGCCCGCGGCTTCGTGGAGCGGGCCGGCATGGTGGCCTGCGCCGGGCTGCCCCGGGCCGAGATGGAGGACCTGGGCAAGGTCGTCGGCCTCTCCCGGCGCGAGATCGAACTCGTCTCGTCCTGGTCCTCGCCGCCCGGCTGGGCGCAGAGCGGGGACCACGAGGAGCCGCCCGGCCGCGGCCGGTTCCTGATCAAGGTCGGCGGTCGCCCCGGCATCCCGATCCGGGTGTCCATCACCGACACCGAACGCCATCTGCACGACACCAACACCCGCTGGGTGCAGAACGGCTACGCGGAGGAGCAGGCGGCCGCCCGGGCCGCCGAGGAGGCGGCGATCGCGGCCGGAGACATCCGGTTCGCCCAGCCGGGAACGGGGATCGGATGAACGCGAAGAGCGCCGGCAGCGGCGAGGTCGTGCCCTGGCTGATCCCGGGACTGGCCGCGGTCAACCTCGTGGTGTTCGCCGTGCTGTGGTTCGGCGGCACGCTCGGCGCCGGAGTGAGCGGGCACGGCTGGGAGCTGCCACCGTTCTCCGCCGGCACCTACTTCGCGGTCGCCACCGGGGACACCGGCTCGGTGTGGCCGGGCGCCTCGCCGTACGCGGTCTACGGCGGTACCGTCGTGATGCTGCTGATCGTCGCGCTCCCGCTGGTGCAGGTCGCCCGGAAGGTGTTCCGGACGATCACCAACGCGAAGCGGACGAAGGGGCTCGCCAAGGTCCGGGAACTGGAGAGCATGGCCCCGAAGGGCATCGCGGAACGGGCCCGCAGCCTGCGACCGACGCTCAAGGGCGTCAAGCACCTCCACCCGGACGACACCGGGAATCTGCTCGGCGACCTCGAACCCTCCGGGCCCGAGCTGCGCTCCTCCTTCGAGGACGTGGAACTGGACCTGATGGCGCCCCGGGCCGGCAAGTCCACCGGCATCGCCATCCCGCGCATCCTGCGCGCCCGCGGGCCGGTGCTGCTCACCTCGAACAAGTCGGACGTCTTCACCGTCACCCGCCTGGCGCGCACCAAGGTCGGCCGGGTCTGGACCTTCGACCCGCAGGGCATCGCCCACTCGCCCCGCGAGATGTGGTGGGACATGCTGGCCGACTGCGACACCATCGAGGGCGCCCGCCGCCTCGCCGGCCACTTCGTCAGCTCGGTCAACGACGACTCCTCCAAGAAGGACTTCTGGATCTCGGCCGCGCAGAACACGCTCACCGCGCTGTTCCTCGCCGCCGCCCGCAGCGGCGCGAGCGTCACGGACCTGCTGGGATGGCTCGCCGACCCGGCCGACCGGACGCCGGTCGACGTGCTCCGCGAGGTCGGCATGCCGGCGATGGCGGAACAGCTGCAAGGCACCGTACGCGGCGCGGTGGAGACCCGCGACGGCATCTACGAGACCGCCCGCCAGTGTGTCGCCTGCCTGCTGGACCCGGAGATCGTCGCCTGGGTCAGCCCCGACCCGAACCTGCCGGAGTTCCGGCCCGACGAGCACGCCCTCAGCCGGGACACCCTGTATCTGCTGTCGAAGGACGGCGGCGGTTCCGCGGCCGGGGTGATCGCCGGCCTGGCCGACGCCACCATGCGCGCGGGCGTGGTCGCGGCCGAACGGATGGGTGGGCGCCTGGACCCGCCGATGACCGCGGTGCTGGACGAGGCGGCGAACGTCTGCCGCATCTCCGACCTGCCCGACCTGTACAGCCACTTCGGGTCGCGCGGCATCAACGTGGTGACGCTGCTGCAGAGCTACCGGCAGGGCGTGCGGGTCTGGGGCGAACCGGGCATGGACGCCATGTGGAGCGCCGCGACCGTCAAGCTGCTGGGCGCCGGCCTGGACGACGCCGACTTCGTCGACAAGATCGCCCGCCTGGTCGGCCAGCACGACACCAAGACGCCGAGCTGGTCCCGCAGCCGGGACGGGTCGTCGCGGTCGTACTCGTACCGGCAGGAACAGATCCTGCCCGCCGACAAGATCCGCGCCCTGCCGAAGGGTACGGCCCTGTTGCTGGCCACCGGTGTCCGCCCGGCGCTGATCCGCCTGCGGCCCTGGTACAAGGAGCCGAACGCCGGGCCCATCTCGGCGGCGGCGAAGGCCGAGGTGGAGGCCATCACCAAGCGGGCCGCCGCCCGGCTCACCCGCAAGCCGTCGTACCGGAGCCGGACCGGCGGCCCGTCCGGATACGCCGACGTCGCCGACATCGGACAACGCTGACCGGGTCGCACCATCGACCCCGGTGGGCAGGCACCGCCGGACCGGCGGTCGACAAATGAAGGAGGGTGTCCGCGGTGCGGCGACGTGCAGAGCAGACCGAGCCGACGCCGGCGCAACGCTGGGTGCAACAGAGCTACCAGACCGACGCCGACCGCGCGCCGAAGCCGCGCCGGGCGCACCGGTTCGCGATCGCCGCGCTGGGCGGCGCGGTGCTGCTCGCCGGCACCGGCGTCACGGTGGTCCGCGGCTGGCCCGGCCGGACCCTCACGGCGGCGTCCGGACCGTCCGGCGAGGTGGTGTCCGGCCCCCGGATCACGTCCGACGACCCGACCCTGTGCCTGGCCGCCGTCGCCGACCGCGACGGCGCCACGCTGACGCTGCTCGGCTGCGACGGATCCCCGGCCCAGCAGTGGCGGCCCGGGCCCGGCTCCTCCCTCCGGATCGGCGACCGGTGCATGGAGGTGACCGGCGCCGGCCAGCCGGCACGGCTGGCCCGCTGCAGCGGAGCCCGGTCCCAGCGGTTCCTGGCCGACGGTGGCAGGCTGGTCGGCGAACCCGCCACGTGCCTCGACGTGACGGGACCGCGGGTCGCTGCGGGCGCGGGCATCGTCGGCCGGGCCTGTGACCGGACCACCGCCCGCAACTGGTGGCGGGCGGACGGCTGACCGGCACACCGAGCGGAAGGGGGAAGGCGTGACCGAGGCCCTCACCAGACCGGACCAGGGCGGCCCCGGCAACACGATCTCCGAGCGGCGGATCGGCAGCGCGCTGGTCCTGCACCTGAACGAGCCGGTGACGGAGGAGGCGCAGCAGCTCGCGCTGTCGGTGCCGCAGGACGACGACAACGACATCGTGGTGCTCGACCTGCCGGCCCGGGTGCCGTTCGCGCGGTGGCAGGCGCTGACCGAGACCTGGCCGCGGCGGCGCCGGCGCGGCCTGCGGCTCCTGCCGGCCGGCGAGTCCGACGGCACCGCGCCGCTGGTCGCGCACTGGCTGGCACAGCGGTTGCGGTGCACCGTGTACGCACCGGACGGCCGGCTCGTCCGGACCGGGGCTGGCCACCTGTTCGTCGGGTCCGACCCGGACGGCGGCTGGCTCCGGTTCGTGCCCGGCAAGGCGCCGGTGCCGGCCGGCCGGCGGTACCCCACGCCGCCGTGGGACGCGGCCGTCGCCGCGAGCCGCACCCTGCGGGACACGGTGGCCGCCGAACCGCTGCCCGGCGGGGTGTGGATCCGGGACGGCCGGGACGCCGCGCTGCTCGACCGGCACCGCGACCTGCTCCACCGGGCGTCACCGTGCGACCCCGGCACCATCGGCGTGATCCTCGGCTGCCCCGGTGGTGCGGCGGTGCGTCCCGAGGACGTGGTCCGGTTCTGCGCGACCCTGCCGGACACCGACCGGATGCGGTTGCGGTTCGCCGGATACGGGCCGGTCGAGCTGCCCGACGGCGACCGGCTCGGACAGGCCCTCGCCGACGCGCTGGACGTCAACGTCGTCTGTTACGCCGGCCTGCCGCTGACGTCGCCCTATCTGGACGCCACCTACACCGTCCGGGCGGACGGTTCGACCGGCTGGCCGACGTTCGCCCGGGAACTGGGCTTCGCGCCGCGGGTCCTGCCGTTCTCCCTGCCCAAGCCGCCCGTGATACTCAGCCACCGTCCGCCACCCGGCACGTCCGAGGAGATCGAACCCCGGATCTTCCGGTACGAGTCCGACGTGATCGTGGAGGTGGTCGAGGCCGGGCTCTGGGTCCGCCCCGCGCAACAGCCGGCGCACGCCGACACGATCCGCGCCGTGGCCGCCGAGCCGGACCGGTGCGCGGTCATCGTCGACGACACCGCGCCCGCGGCCGGGCCGGCGCTGCGGGAGGCCGCGCTGCGGGAGGCCGCGCTGCGGCTGGCGGAGCGGCTGACCGCGGTGGACGTGCGGAGCGAGCTGCGCGCGGCGTCGGAACTCGTCCAGGAGCCGCCGGACGCCCTGTTCGACCAGCCGGTGCCGCCCGCGCCGCCGGAGGTCCGGTGGAACGAGCCGACGCCGCTGCCGACGACGCCTAGGACACCGGTGCGGCCGTCTCCGGAACCCGCCACCCAACCCGCGCCGCCTCAACCCGCGCCGCCTCAACCCGCGCCGGTCGAGTCGGTCGTGGTCGAGCCTGCGCCGGACCAGCCTGCGCCGGCCGAGTCGGTCGTAGTCGAGCCCGTCCCGGACCAGCCTGCGCCGGCCGAGTCGGTCGTAGTTGAGCCCGTCCCGGTCGAGCCCGTCCCGGTCGAGCCCGTCCCGGTCGAGCCCGTCCCGGTCGAGCCCGTCCCGGTCGAGCCCGTCCCGGCCGCGCCCGTCCCGGCCGAATCCGTCCCGGTTGAGCCGGTCGTGGTCGAGCCCGTCCCGGTTCAGCCGGTCGTGGTTGAGCCGGTCGTGGTCGAGCCCGTCCCGGCCGGCCCGGATCTGGTTGCGCCGTCGCCTCCGCAGCCGGTCCCGCCTCCGGAACCCCCGGTCGCCGGGCCGCCGCTCCCCGCCGGCCCGCCGCCGCTTCCCGTCGACCCGCCGCCGCTCCCCGTCGACCCGCCGCAACCGGACGTCGCCGGTGGGTCCGCGGGCCGGCTGCGTGCGCTGGTCGCCGACTTCGATCCGGCGGCGGACCTCGCCGCCGTGGCGGACCGCATCACTCCGGGGCTCAACGGGTGGGTCGCCAGCGAAGAGGAGTTCGTGGAGGCGACCGCGCTGGCCTGGTACCTGTCGCCGAACGGCGCACACGTCGACGTGGGCCTGCGCCGCGGCGCCGACGGCTCACCGGGGGAACTCGCCACGTACGTCGAGGCCGCGTTGGAGCGGCTGCCGGTGCACCGCGGCGTCACCACGTTCGCGCTGTCGCCGTCACCGCGGCACTGGGAGATGTACGGCACCCGGGAGGTGATCGCGGACTGGGGATTCCTGCACGCTCTCGCCGCGCCGTGCACCGCGCTGCCGGGCGACACCGACGTGCTGCTCTGGTCGTTGACCGCCCGCCGTACCGACCTGTGCGAGCCGGACGACGACGTGGCGGTGGACAGCCGGGTGCTGTTCCTGCCGGGTACCCACTTCAAGCTTCTCGATCTGCGCCCGCCGGGGGAGGGCCGCCGCCGGGGCCGGGTCGTGCTGCGGGAACTGGCGGCGGACGAGGTGAGCGCGGACGGCACGGTGGACTCGCGGCACGTGGCGCGGGACGGGGAGACGCTCGACGCGATCCGCCGGACCTGGCTGGAATGGCGCCGTACCCCGCAGCGCCGCCGGGTCGGTCCGTCCGCGACCGGCCGGTTCGACCACCTGCCGGGCCTGGTCTGAAGGTCCGGGTGTGGGTGAACCGGCCCGGTCGCGGTTCTCCGGGTCAGGGAGCGAGCGGCGTGATGGGTGGCGGCTGCTTGTCGCGGTGCGCCGTGGCCTTGCACCCGGCGAACGGCCCGGCGGGGTCGCGCAGCGACGCCATCACCGGGCCCAGGTAGTCCCGGTGCCAGGTCGCCGGGCCGGTGAGCGGGCTCTTCGGCCCGGTCAGCTCCTGCCAGGCCATGGAGAGCCCGTGCAGCTGGGCGAGCGCCTCCGGATGCTTCCACCACTGCGCGCACCACGGCGCGTTCGAGGTGACCTCCCGGCCGTACACCGGGATCAGGAGGTTGTGCACCCAGAATGCCAGCCGCTCCAAGGTCTCGCCATAGACCGGACCGTCGAGATACAGGATGAACGACGGCTGCGCCTCCGCCTCGGACTCCGGGCCGTTCGGCGACGGTGGTCCGGGCGGGGGCGGTGGTCCGGGCTGGGTCGGTGAGCCGGGCGGGGGCGGTGGGCCGGCAGCCGGGTCCGTGGTCGGGTGCAGCACGTCGGTCATGGCGGGTCCTCCTCGATGAAACGGTCACCCGCACGACGGAGCACGACCCGCACCGGTTCAGTGGATCGGACATCGCGGCCGCCCGTCGTGAACCGGCCGGGTCCGCCGCCCGTTGGGTGATCGACCAATGCCGTGAACGATCGGAGGTGCCACTGTGGCTCCAGATTCGCCACCGGAATCCATGGCGTCCGCCTATGGCGTCACCGCACGCGATCTCCTCCGAGCGAATCGGACGCTGCTCAAGGACCTGGACTACCGCATCCGCGCCAACCGGCAGCAGCGGAGCAACGGCAAGGGTGCCGGGGGCACTCGCCACGCGAACGAGTTCAACCTGCTTCGCCGGGCGAAGCGGGAGGTCACGCAGACGGCGCTCCGGACGGTGCTGGAGAAGCGGGGAGAGCCCGGAGCCAAGTGGCGGCGCGCCGCCGTCGCCCTCGGCTTCCGTCTCGCCGCGCAGTACCTCAGTCGCATCGTGCCCGGCCGGATGGCACGCCCGTTCACCGGGAACCGGAGCCGGAAGTCCGGGTACGACGAGGGCGGCGTCCAGGAACGCGAACAGCAGTGGCAGAACGGGCCGGCGAACGGTGGCGGGTATGCGGCCGGTCGACAAGGTCCGGCCGGATCCGGTGGTTGGGCGGAGGCTCAGGCGGCACCCGGTACGAATGCCACGTTCGCCGCGGGCCGGCCGGCACCCGGTCCGGGAACCGGCTGGCGGCCGGGCGACCTGCCGCCGGCGGCCTGGATCCCGGCCGGCGCCCTACCTCAGCCGGAGCGGGAGGGCCGGGTAGCGGTCGCCGTGGCTCTGCTGATGAAGGACAACGATTACGTCCAGAAGCTGTACGGGCAGGAACCGGGCCACATGAACCGGACCCGGGAACTCCTGACGGTGGCCGAGCAACGGGCGACCGAATCACCGACGTGGGCGTCCGGGTACGGCGAGGTGCAGGGCCACGGGCAGTTCGCCGGGACCTTCGCCGGCTACACCCCGGGCCAGGAGAACTATCCGACGGTGACGCCGGAGTCCCATTCCTACGTCCAGGCGCAGGGCAACGGGCAGTTCGCTGCGACCTTCGCCGGCTACACCCCCGGCCAGGAGTACGGCCCGATGGCGACGCTGGATTACGATCCCGCCATCCACTCCGCTGCCTCCGGCTATTACTGGGCTCAGCAGCAGCCGACCGTGACTCAGCAACAGCCGAACGTGCAGCCGGCGGCGGTGCCGGACCTGTCCAACCCCTTCCGTTCGACTGTGCAGCCTCACCAGTTCGTGCCCGGCCAGCAGGCGGGTTACGGGCAGGACCAGCAGTTCGTGCCGAGTCAGCAGCAGGTCTACGAGTTCGTGCCGGTCCAGCAGCAGGGTTACGCGCCGCCCGGGCCGGCCGGGGGTGGGCAATGGCAGCCCTACGGCCCGTCCGTGGCCTCCGCGCAGTTCGGCAATCAGCAGCCGAGCAGCCAGCAGCCGAGCAGCCAGCAGCCGAGCAGCCAGCAGCCGAGCAGCCAGCAGCCGAGCAGCCAGCAGCCGAGCAGCCAGCAGGCCTACCACCAGAACCGGTTCGCCCATTCGGCGGGAACCCCGGTCTCGCCGTACCGACCGCCGTCGGTGTCTCCGCCCTCCACCCCGGCGCCGGGGGCGGCCGCGCAGGTGGGGCAGCGTAAGGCTACCCCGCGAGGGGTACGGTGAGCCCGTGCCGGCCGGCCGGGGCACCGGGTCGCGAAATCCTTTCCCCAAAGTCGCGGAAACCGTGAACCGAAGGGCCGGTCCATCCGTCGTTGGGGTGACGACGGGCCGAAGATCGAGGGTTGGTACAGGTGGCTGAGGACCTTTCAGACGGGCCGCACGTCGCCGACCTGCTCGGGTTGTACTACCTCGACTCGTTGGACTACGCGCAGGGTGACCGCATCGAACGTCATCTCGAGGCGTGCGCGCAGTGCCGCGCACAGGCCGAGGAGACGGTGGAGACGGTGGCCGCGCTGGCGCTGCTGATGGACGACGACCGGACCGGCCAGCCGGGCCGGTCGTCGGCACCGGTGAAGCGGGACCGCGCGCCCGGCGGGACGAGCCGTACCGGCTCGGACCGCCCGGGCGGCGGGCGAGGGGTACGTCCGGGACGGGCGGAGACGTCACGACCGGGACCGTCGGCACCGGACCGGCGGCCTCCGGTCCGGCGCCGACGCGTCAAGGGGGTCGCCCGGCTCGGAGTTCTGCTGGCCCTGGCCCTGGTGGTCGGCGGCCTCGCCGTCGGGGCACTGGTGCGCGGAGCCGGCAGCGGCGGCGGACCGGTCATGACCGCGGCGGCCACCGCCGAGGACAGCGCGACCGGAGTGTCGATGTCCGTCGTCGCCACGCAGCAGACCGGCGGAGTGCAGGTCCGCGCCTCCGTCGACGGCCTCCGGGGCGGCACGCCGTACCGGTTGTACGCGGTGAGTGCCGACGGCCAGGTGTGGCCGGTGGCCGACTGGACCGCCGACGGGCGGGTGCAGGAGGTGACCGGGAACGTGCCGGTGGACCTCTCGTCGCTCGTCTTCCTCTCGGTCAGCCTGTCCGGCGACTCACCCGTCGTCTCGGTCTACCTCTCCCGCTCGGACGGGCCGACGCCGCCACCGCGCTGACCGGCCGCGTGCCCGGCCGTACCCATCCTGACCACCACCTCATTCTGGGAGCCCGCATGCCCACTCGACGGACGTTTCTCAGTCTGGCGGCCGCCGGAACGGCGGCCGGTGTCCCGCTGATCGCCTCCGCCTTCTACGCCAGGGCCGACGCGGGCGACGGTCTCCCGCTGGTCGTCGAGAACAACACCGGCCGGTTCGAGAACCAGGCCATCACGATGTACGTGCTGGGCACCGCCGGGGGACAGCAGGGCTTCGTGAAGGAGAGCGGCGTCTTCACCCCGGTGTCGTCCGCGGCCGGCGGCGCGGACGGGTCGGTGGACATCGGCGTACCGCTGGCCGGGTCCGGCAGCACGTCGTTCGTGCTGCCGACGATGGAGTCCGGCCGGATCTACTTCGCCATCGACGGCAAGCTGACGTTCCGGGTGGTGACCGACGGCGCCGGCAAGGCGGCACTGCAGTATCCGGTGGCCTGGGTGGAGAGCGACCCGAACTTCGCGGTGCTGCACGACTGCTGCGAGTTCACCTACGACGGCACGACGGTGAACCTCAACACCACCATGGTCGACATGTTCAGCATCCCGATGTCCATCCGGGTCGAGGGCGGCGACGGCCAGGCCGTCGCCGGGGTGCCGACGGCCGGCGGCCGGGACGCCATCTTCGCGGAGATGGAGCGCCAGCCCGACTTCAAGGGACTGGTGGTCGGCGACCGGCTGCGCATCCTGGCACCGAGTTACGGCATCGAGACGAAGCGTTTCCGGGCCGACTACTTCGACGGCTACATCGGCGAGATCTGGGAACGCTACGCCACCACCGACCTGCGGGTGAAGACCGTGGCCGGGTCGTTCACCGGGCGCGTGGTGGACGGGAAGCTGACGTTCGACGGCGGGGTCCGGGCGTTCGACCGCCCCTCGACCATCGACGTGCTGAAATGCAACGGCGCGCTGGACGCCCCGAACGACGGGCGCAGCGGTCCGGTGGCGGCGGTGCTGGCCGCCGGGTTCAACCGGTCGGTGCTGGGCCAGGCCGACCAGCCGGTGGCCGACCGGGCGGCGCACTACCAGCATCCCGTCACCAACCACTACTCGCGCATCCTGCACGCGCACAGCGGCGACGGCCTGGCCTACGGGTTCCCGTTCGACGACGTGGCGGACCAGGCGCCGTTCGTCCGGAACACGGCTCCGACGCAGATGCGGATCACCCTGGCGCCGTTCGGTGACGGCCCGGTGCCGGCGCCCGCCGGTGGGCCGTCCCAGGCGCCGCCGGCTCCTCCCGAGGCGCTGGCGGCCGGCGCGGTCGTCGCGGCCGGCGGTGCGCGGGGCGGCAAGGGCCGCATCGCGGCGGACAGCTTCACCGCGCAGAGCGGCATCAAGACCGAGGACTGCGCCGAGGGCGGCAAGAACATCGGGTACATCGCGCACGGCGACCGGGCGTCGTACGGAAAAGTGGACTTCGGCGGGGAGGCGGCGACGCAGTTCCGGATGCGCGTGGCGTCCGGCGCCGCCGGGGGCGTGTCCGGCCTGATCGAGGTCCGGATCGGCGATCCGGGGTCGACGCCGGTGGGCGCGATCGCGGTGGCGAGCACCGGCGGCTGGCAGTCCTGGCAGACCGTGCCGGGCAGCATGGCGCCGGTGACCGGGGTGCACGACGTGCACCTGACGTTCACCAGCGGCCAGCCGCAGGAGTTCGTGAACGTGAGCTGGTTCGAGTTCTCCTAGGCGGGGTCCGGGCCGGTGTCCCGGGGGCGGCGCGGTCAGTCGTCCTCGGCGAACACCAGCTTCCGCGGCTCCTCCTCCGGCCGCCGGCCGCGCAGCCGGGCCACCACCCGCGGCAGGTACGGCACCGCCAGCGCCAGCACCGCGAGCGCCAGCAGGCCCGCGGTCAGCGGCCGGCTCACGAACGTGGTCAGGTCGCCGTTGGACACCAGCAGGGCCCGCCGGAACTGCAACTCCAGCATCGGCCCGAGGATCAGGCCCAGGATGACCGGCGCGATCGGGAAGTCGAAGTGCCGCATGCCGAACCCGACCACCCCGATGGCGTACGCCAGGAAGACCTGGTTGACGCTGCCGGTGGCGGCGTACACGCCGAGCGTGGCGAACACCAGGATGCCCGCGTACAGCACGGGTCGGGGGATCTGCAGGACCTTGACCCACACCCGGATCAGCGGGAGGTTCAGCACCAGCAGCAGCACGTTGCCGACGTACAGCGAGGCGATCAGCGCCCAGACCAGCTCCGGCGAGTTGTCGAACAGCTGCGGGCCGGGCTGCAGGTTGAAGATCTGGAACGCGGCCAGCATCACCGCGGCGGTCGCGGAGGTGGGGATGCCGAGGGTCAGCAGGGGTACGAGCACGCCGGAGAACGCCGCGTTGTTCGCCGCCTCCGGACCGGCCACGCCCTCGATGGCGCCCTTGCCGAACTCGTCGCGGTTCTTCGCCCGGTGCTTCTCGTAGGTGTAGGACAGGAACGTCGGTACGTCCGCACCGCCGGACGGCAGCGCGCCGAACGGGAACCCGACCGCGGTCCCGCGCAGCCACGGCCGCCACGACCGGCGCCAGTCGTCGCGGGTCATCCAGCCGTCCCGGGCCGAGCCGGGTTCCAGCGGCCGGACGTGTTCGGGCAGGTGCCCCAGCCGGGCGGCCACGTACAGCGTCTCGCCGATGGCGAACAGCCCGACGATCACCACGACCACGTCGACGCCCTCGAGCAGCTCCATGGTGCCGAACGTGAAGCGCGCCTGCCCGGTCAGCCCGTCGATGCCCACCAACGCCAGGAACAGGCCGAAGACCAGGGACATCAGCCCGCGTACCAGCGACCGCCCGACCAGTGCGGTGACCGCCACCATGGCGAGCAGCGCCAGCGCGAAGTAGTCGGCCGCGCGGAACGTGGTGGCCAGCCGCGCCACCGGCTGGGCGAACAGGCTCAGCAGCAGCGTGGAGATGGTGCCGGCGACGAACGAGCCGACCGCGGCCGTGGCCAGGGCGGCTTTCGCGCGGCCCCGGCGGGCCATCTGATGACCCTCGATCGCGGTGGCCACGGACGCCGACTCGCCCGGCGTGTTCAGCAGGATGGACGTGGTGGAGCCGCCGTACATGGCGCCGTAGTAGATGCCGGCGAACATGATGAACGTGCCGATCGGGTCGTCCAGGCTGAACGTGACCGGCAGCAGCAGCGCGATGGTCAGCGCCGGTCCGATGCCCGGGAGCACGCCGACGAACGTGCCGAGCGTGACGCCGATGGCGGCGTACAGCAGGTACTCCGGGCTGAGCACGGTGCCGAAGCCGCCGAGCAGGTCACCGAACACGTTCACAGCGGCAGCACCCCGGCCGGCAGGAAGATGTCGAGCAGGCGGGTGAAGCACAGGTAGACGGCGAGCGGCAGCACCACCGCGACCACCAGGTCGCGGACCAGGTGGCGGCTGCCGAGCACGCGGGCCACGGCGACCACGAACACGGCCGCGGAGACGACGAACCCGGCGTACTCCAGCGCGACGGCGAAGCCGGCCAGGCAGGCCGCCACCCCGGCCGGGGTGGACACCCGGATCGGCTCCGGTTGCTCGGTGGCCGGCCGCAGCTGGATCACCAGGTACGCGGCGGCGACGACCACCCACGCGGCCGTGACCAGCACCGGCGCCAGCCTCGGCCCGGCCAGGCCCAGGTCGCCGCCGGAGGCCCGGATCGCGGTCCACAGCAGCGCGATCCCGGCGGTGAGCAGGACGGCGCCCAGGATCACCGGTCCCGGGCGCCGTACCGGTTCGGTCGCGGTGGACATCTAGCCGAGCCCGATGTCGGTGAGCACCGCGGTGATCCGCTGGTTCTCCGCGGCGAAGTACGCGGCGGCGTCGTCCCCGCTTCGGTAGAAGTCCTCCCAGCCCTGCTGCTGCAGCACCGCCCGCCAGGCGTCCGAGGAGTGCAACCGGTCGACCAGGCCGGTCACCGCCTGCCGGGTCGGCTCGTCCAGCCCGGGCGGCGCCACCACGCCGCGCCAGTTCATCAGCTCGACGTCGTACCCCTGCTGTTTGATGGTGGGTGCCGGGGAGCCGCCGCCGACGTCGATGCCGGTGGCGCCGGAGACTGCGAGCGCGCGCACCTTGCCGGACGCGACCAGGTCGGCGAACTCGCTCTGCCCGGACACGGCCGCGGTGAGGTCGCCGGAGAGCAGCGCGGCCTTCGACTCGCCGCCGCCGGAGTACGCCACGTACTTCATCGCCTTCGGGTCCGCGCCGGCCGCCTTGGCGAGCAGTCCGACCAGGATCTGGTCGGTGCCGCCGGCCGAACCGCCGCCCCAGTTGACCGACGCCGGGTCGGCCTTGGCGTCGTCCATCAGCTGTTTCAGCGTGCGGTACTTCGAGGCGGCCGGCACCACGATCACCTCCTGCTCCGCGGTCAGCGTGGCGATCGGGGTGACCTGGTCGAGCTTCACCGGCGACTTGTTGGCCACCACGCCACCGACCATGACCAGCCCCATCACCATCAGGTGGTGCGGGTCGCCGGAGTTCTTCGAGACCAGTTGGGCCAGGCCCACCGTGCCGGCCGCGCCGGTCACGTTGTAGACCTCGACCGGCTGCTCGACCAGCTTGCCGTCGGTCATCGCCTTCTGCATCGTGCGCGCGGTCAGGTCCCAGCCACCGCCGGGCGCCGCCGGCACCATGAGCTGCACGGTCTTCGTCGGATACCGCACCTCGCCGCCCGCGTTCCGGCCGGCGGCGGTGTCCTTCTCACATCCGGCCACGGCGGCCGCCAGCAGCGCCGCCGACACCACGGCGGCCGGCACCCGGCCCGGGCGCCGTGCAACAGTTCCGGTCACGACCGCTCCTCAGTGTTGCGAGTTCGTTTCGGGAATGCTGCATCGCGGGGCCGGCGGCGGTCATCGTTACGGTCGCGGTGGTCGTTGTGGTCTTTTCGGTCCCGCCCGGCGGCCCGTGAACCGGCCCGGTGCGGCATCCGTTGTAGACGCAGACCCGGCGCCCGCGCCGCCGGGCCGACGAAACGGGAACCGTTCATGACGTGGCAGGACATTCGCCGGAGCAAGCGCGCTCGCGGTATCGCGATCGTGGCCTCCCTGGTCGCCGTGGGCGCCGCCGGCCTGGCCGCGATGCCCACGGCCCGGGCCGGCACCGGTGCGCCCATCCGCGGAGTCGGCGGCATGTGTGTCGACGTGACCTGGGCCCAGACCGCGAACGGCACCCCGGTGCAGATCGCCGACTGCAACGGCAACGACGCGCAGAACTGGGCGGTGGACGGGGACCAGGGGCAGATCCGGGCCCTGGGCAAGTGCCTGGACGTGGCCGGCGCGTCGCACGCGGACGGCACCCCGGTGCAGCTGTTCGACTGCAACGGCACGGACGCCCAGCGGTGGTGGTCCACCAACGGCTGGCTGATCAACGCCGGTTCCGGCAAGTGTCTGGACGCGCACGGCGGCTCCGCCGCCGGCACCCGCCTGCAGATCCGGGGCTGTGCCGGGACGCCCCACCAGGCGTGGACGCTGCCGGAAGGCCCGCCCCCCGGCCCGGTCGATCCGCCCGCGGTGCCGGCCCCGGCCGGCAAGAAGGGCGTCAGCGCGTGGGCGTTCCCGCGGCTGGACGACAGTATGCGTGACGTCGGCGCCGGCTGGTACTACGACTGGTCCACGTCGAACCACGACGTCCCGGCCGCGGCCGATTTCGTGCCGATGGTGTGGGGCGCCGACTTCGTCACCGACGCCGAGCTGGCCGCGGCCCGGCGCTCGGGCACCACGCTGCTCGGCTTCAACGAGCCCGACATGCTCAAGCAGGCCAACATGTCCGTGGACCAGGCGCTGGACCTGTGGCCGAGGCTGCAGGAGACCGGGATGCGCCTGGGCAGTCCGGCCGTGGCGGGCAACGCGCACCATCCGGACAAGTGGCTGAACCAGTTCATGACCGGCGCCCGGGAACGCGGGCTGCGGGTCGACTTCATCACGCTGCACTGGTACGGCCAGGACTTCAGCGAGGCCGCGGTGACCCACTTCATGGATTACGTCAGGGCCGTGCACGAGCACTACGGCCTGCCCATCTGGGTCACCGAGTTCGGCCTGATCGACTTCCGGGTCGAGCCGCCGCGGTACCCGACCGCGGAGGAGGTCACCAGGTTCATCCGCGACGCGACGGACGCCCTGGAGCAGACCTCGTACGTCGAGCGGTACGCCTGGTTCGCGCTGCCGGCCGCCGGGGACACCGAGCCGTACGGGCTGTACCGCGAGGACTCCACGCCCACCGCCGCCGGGGCGGCGTACCGGGACGCGGGGCGTAGGTGAGCAGAGGGTCCTGGTGCTCAGATGATGCCGGCGCGGATCGCGTACGCCACCGCGTGTGAGCGGTTGCGCAGCTGGAGCCGCTGCGTCATGCCGTAGACCACGTTCTTCACGGTGCGCTGGGAGTAGCAGAGCTTGGTGGCGATCTCATGGGTGTCCAGTCCTTCGGCCATCAACCGCAGCACGTCGATCTCCCGCGCGGTCAGCCCGGAGCGGTTCGCGCTGTACGGGCCGGACATCGTGCGCTGCAGCCGTTCGATGTGCTTGAGCAGCTCCCCGACCAGGTGGGGCGGCATGATGGCGCCGCCGCCGGCCGCGGCCGTCACGCTGTGGGCGAGGCGTTCGCCGGTCACCGCCGCCCGGGGCAGGATCGCGACGACCCGGCAGTCCACCGCGGTCAGCAGTTCCGCCTCGGTGATCTCCTCGGTGATCAGCACGATCGGCGCGCCGGTCTCGGTCGCCGCGCGGCGCAGTGCCGCCACCGCCCCCGCGCTGAGCCGCTGCACCGAGACGACCAGGACGTCGACCGTGCGCTGGTCGGCGCCGAGCAGGGTCAGCTCGGGACGGCTCTGCAACAGGCCGGCCAGCCCGGCCCGGCTGAGCGGGTCCGTCGCCTGCAGCGCCACTCGAACCTTGTCCACGGAACCTCCGGTTGCTTGTCGCGACCGGGCCAGTGTCCGAGGGGCATCTTCAGAAAACCTTCGGGTTCTCTTCAGGGCGTTCGCCGGGCAGCGCCGGGCGCCTGGCCCGGCGCAGCGCCTCGATGTATTTCGGTATCTCGATCGCCGCGGCCTCCAGCCGGCCGGGGGCGAGCTGCTCGCCGAAGAGCGCCTGGACCACGTCCGGCGCCATCTCCTCCGGCACGTCGTCCAGCCGGCGGTCCGGCGCGGCCTCCCAGACCGCCATGATGCGCAGGCGGCGGCGGATCACGGCCAGGGTGCTCTCCAGCTCCGCGATGGTCTCGTCCGCCCGGACCGCCTCGATGACCAACCGGCCCTCGGCGGCCAGAGTCAGGAAGAGTTCACCGGCGAAATAGGGAGGGGATGCTTCCGTGTTCATCGACCCGCTCCTCCTCGGCGGCGGGCCGGTGCCGGACCGGGCTGCCGCCTCACGCCGAGTTCACCTCACCGGCCACGCCCCCGGAAGGATTCCGGAGCCACGGTGCCCGCGCGGGCACCGGGTTTGCCCCGCCATGGCACAAGAGGGAACGGATCCCGAGGACACACGGGTGCGTACTGCGCGAACTGTTTGCACCCCTTGCGCGTCTGTCCTAGAACTGGTTACGGAACGGGGCAACACACGACGAGGACGTTGGTCTGCCATGGAGACGAAACCGTACGTTCCGGCCATTCGTGCTCGGGAGCGCTTCCACGACCATGGGGTGGACCACTGATGACGGCGCAGCCTGAGGACATCGACCTCCGCCTGCTCGGCCCGGTGCGGGCCTGGCGGGCCGGCGACGAGCTGGATCTGGGCTCGGCCCGCCGCACCGCGGTGCTGACCGTGCTCGCGCTGAACGCGGGCCGCCCGGTCTCCCGGGAGCACGTGCTCGCGGCGGTCTGGGGCGACGACCCACCGGCCAGTGCCACCGGCAACGTCTACACGTACGTCTCCGGCCTGCGTCACCTCCTGGAGCCGGGGCGCGGCCGGTGGCGCAGCGGGCAGGTGCTCAGCTCCGGTGGCGGCGGCTACTGCCTGCACGTGGCGGAGACCCAGGTGGACGTGTTCCGCTTCGAGGCGCTCCGTGAGGAGAGCCGGCGGCACCGCTCGGCCGGTGACCACCCGGCCGAGCTGGCGGCGCTGACCGCGGCGCTCCGGCTGTGGCACGGCGACGCGCTCGCCGGCGTGCCCGGGCCGTACGCGGCGGCCCAGCGGGTCCGGCTGGCGGAGCTGGCGCTGGCCACCGCGGAGCGCCAGGCCACTCTCCTGATCGACCTGGACCGGCACAACGAGGCGATCCGGACCCTGCGTCCCCTGGTGCAGGCGCACCCGCACCGGGCAGACCTGCAGGAGATGCTGATGACAGCGCTGGAGGGCAAGGGCCTGCGTCGCGATGCGGTGACCCTGCGCGACCGGCTGGGACCGCCGGTGCCCGTCCCGGCGCCGAGCGGAACCGGCCCGCGGTTCGTCGGCCGGGTCGCCGAACTGCGCCGGCTGCGCGAGGCGATCGCCGGCGCGGCGGCCGGCCGGGGCGGTGCCCTCCGGATCGTCGGCACCGCCGGGATGGGCAAGACCGCGCTGCTGGACGCGGCGCTGCGGGACGTACCCCCGGACGGGTGCCGGATCGGCCGCGCGGTCGGTGACGAACTCGCCCGCCGTACCCCCTTCGGGGTCCTGCTGGAATGCGTGGAGTCCGCGCTGTCCGGCGATCCGACCCGGCACCTGGCCCAGCGGATGTTCGCCGCGGCCGGCGACGCGCTCTCCGGCGACCTGCCGGGCGCGGTGGCGCGGGCGATCGAGGTGATCCGGGACGCGGCCACCGCCACCCCGCTGGTCCTCGTCGTGGACGACCTGGAGTGCGCGGACGACGCCACCCTGCGCGCCTGGGCCGGCCTGCACCGGCTGACCGCCGACCTGCCGCTGCTGCTGATCGGGGCCGGCGCCCCGCCGTCCGGCGACCGCCTCGGCGACCCCGGCTCGCTGCCGGCCGAGACGATCGTCCTGCCCCGGCTGGATCCGGCCGAGTCGACCGCCCTGGTCCGGGCCCTGTCGGCCGGCCTCGCCGAGCCGCCCGAGCTGCACGACGTGCTGCGTGACGCCGGCGGCAACCCGTACTACCTGCGGCACCTCACGCTCGCCGCCCGGCCCGCCGGGGACGGCACGACGCCGCCGCCGGCCGTGGTCGCCGCGGTGACCGCGCACCTGGATCCGTTCCCGGACGACACCCGGCAGGCGCTGCGGGCGGTCGCGTTCCTCTGCGCCGAACACGCCGGGTCCGGCGACGAGCCCGAGTGCACCGTCAGCGACGTCACGGCCGTCACCGAACAACCGGAGGCGGAGGTACGCCGGGCGCTGGCCGTGGCCCGCGCGGCCGGTGTGCTCGGCGGCTCCGGCACCGGGCTGCGGTTCCGGCACCGGATCGTGGGCCGGGTCCTGCGCGACGGCACCCCGACGGCACTGCGGATCATGGTGCACCGCTCGTTCGCGGAACGCCTCGCGGTCACCGGCGCGCCACCGGAGCGGGTGGCCGGGCAGTTGCTGGCCGGGCCCGTGCCGCTGGACAACTGGGCCAGCCGCTGGTTGACCACGCACGTCGAGGACCTGGCCGCCCGCGCGCCCGAGCCGGCGATCGCGGTGCTGCATCTCGCCCGCGGTCAGCACACGGTCGACGACGAGTGCCGGCTCGTGGTCACCGCGTGGCTGGCCCGGCTGCTGTTCCGCCAGGAGCGCAACGCCACCGCGGAGGGGTGCTGGGTGGCGGCCCGGACCACCGACCCCGAACTCGAGGCGGAGATGCGCTGGATCGTGGCGGCCGCCCAGGGCCGGCAGCGGGACTACGCGGCGGCCGCCGAGACGGTACGCACCGTCCTCAGCGAACGCCGCCTGCCCGAACACTGGCTGGACCGGTTCCGCATCCTGCTCGCCTGGCTGCGCCCGCACCTGCCCGGCGACCCGACCTCGCCCCGCATGTCCCGTTCGCTGCTCGCCGAGGAATCGGTGTCTGTTGGCCGCTGACCGGGGCCGGACCGGCACGGTCGAGCCCGTACGCCCGCGGACCGCGGCCGGCCGGCCGGCCGCCGCCGACCGGCTCCGGGTGGCCCTGCTGGGCCCGGTGCGCGCCTGGGTCGGCGACCGTCAGGTGCACCTCGGCGCGGCCCGGCAGCGCGCGGTCTTCGCGGTCCTCGCGGTGAACGCGAACCGGCTGGTCACCCGCGACGCCATCATCGACGCGGTGTGGGGCCCGTCGCCGCCGGCCACCGCGGCCGGCAACATCTACACCTACGTGTCCGGCCTGCGCCGGAGCCTGGCGCCCGGGCGGGCCCGCCGGGCGGCGGACGACGTGCTCAGCTCCGGCCCGTCCGGCTACACCCTGCGACTGGCGCCGGACGCTCTGGACAGTGAGCTGTTCCAGGACCTCTGCGCCGAGGCGGCCGCGCGGCAGGACGACGGGGACCTGGCCGGCGCCGCGGCCCGGCTGGACCGGGCGCTGGGTCTCTGGCAGGGCGACGCGCTGGACGGCATCGCGGGACACATGCTGGCGGCGGAACGCACCCATCTGGCCGCCCGGCGACTGGCCGCGGTGGAACGGCGCGCCCGGATCGCCATGGAACTCGGTGACGACGGCCTGGTCGCCGAACTGACCGCGCTGGTCGAGGCGCATCCGCTGCACGAACCGCTGCACGAGCTGCTGATGCTGGCCCTGCACCGGACCGGCCGGAGCACCGAGGCACTCGAGGTGTTCCGGGCGGCCCGGCGCACCCTGGACGCCGAGCTGGGGGTGGAGCCGGGGCCGGCGCTGATCGCCGCGCACCGGGAGATCCTGGCCGCCCCGGCACCGGCGTCGCCGCGGCGGCCGGCCCGGGCGGTGGTACCCACCCACGTGGCCCGCGCGATCCGGGACGGCTCGGCACCCCACCTGTACGGCCGCGCCGCCGAACTGGAGCGGTTGCGCGCGCTGGTCGCGTCGGCCACCGGCGGGCAGGGCTCCACGGTGTGGATCGAGGGCGAACCGGGCATCGGCAAGACGGCGCTGCTCACCGCGGCGTTCCGCGAGGTGACCGGGCTCGGCTGCCAGCTCGCCTGGGCCGTCGCGGACGAGTTCGACCGGCACGTACCGCTGCAGGTCGTGATGCGCGCGCTGGGCGTGGAGCAGGCGTTCAAGCCGGCCACCGGGCCGCACCTGGACGACACCGGCCCGACGCCCCCGGCCGACCGCGTCTTCTCCCACGTCCGCGCGCTCTGTGCGGACGCGCCGCTGATCCTCGTCCTGGACGACCTGCAGTGGGCCGACAACGCGAGCCTGCTGCTCTGGGAGCGGCTGGTCGAGGCGTCCCGGCAGATGCCGCTGCTGCTCGTCTCCGCCGCCCGCCCGGAGCCGAACGGCCGCGAACTGGCCCAGATGCGCCGCGGCGTGCAGGCCGCGGAGGGACACGTCCTGCAACTGGCGCCGCTGCCGCCGGACGACGTCGCGGAGCTGGTCCGTACGCTCGTCGGCGCGCCGATCGGCCCGCACCTGCAGCGCATCGTGCCGCGGGCCGGCGGCAACCCGATGTGCGCCATCGAGATGACCGCGACCCTGCTGCGCCGCGGCGTGGTGCAGGTGGTCGACGGTCAGGCCGACGTCGACGCCTCGGTCCCGGTGGAGACACCGGGATCGGTGCTGTCGGTGGTCCGCGCCACGGTGGACTTCCTCAGCCCGGAGACCCAGGACATGCTGCGCCTGGCCGCGATGCTGGGCACCGAGTTCGCGGTGGACGACGTCGTCGCGGTCACCGGGCGTTCGCCGCTGGAGCTGATGTCCAACCTGGAGGAGGCGCTCAGCGTCAACGTGCTCGTCGACGCGGGCAGCGACCTGGCGTTCCGGCACCCGATCCTGCGGCAGGCACTCTACGAGAGCATTCCCCGAGCGGTCCGCGGCACCCTGCACCGGCACACCGCCGAGGTGCTGGCCCGGGGCGGCAGCCCGGCGACCCGGGTCGCGAAGCAGCTGGTCGCGGAGACGCCGGTGGTGGACGGTTGGGTGGTGGAGTGGCTGGTGACCCACCACGCCACGGTGGCCCGGCGTACCCCGGAGATCGCCGGGGAGCTGCTCCGGCACGTCCTGGGTGCGCACGTCGCGACCGCCGCGCAGCGCGAGACGCTGCTCGTCGCGCTGGTGAAACTGGAGTTCCGGTACGGGCGCCGCCCGCACGCCGAGGCGACCGAGGCGATCGCGGTCGCCGCCCAGCCGGCCCACCGCGCCGAGATGCGTCAGCTGCTCGCCATGATGCACCTGCGGGACGGTGACGTGGCGTGTGCCGTGGAGGTGCTGGGCGCGGCGGCGCTGGACCCGGACGTACCGGAGCTGTGGGGCATCCGGCACCGGGTCATGCTGGCCGACATCCGCCGCGGCGACCTCACCGACCTGGACGCCGCCGACCGCAACGCCCGCCGGGTGCACGCCGAGGCGATGGCCGCCGGCCTGCGGTACGAGGCCGCGTTCGCGCTGCAGACCATCTGGCGTACCAACTCCGTGCGCCGCGACCACGAGCGGGCCCTGAGCTTCGCCGACCAGGCCCTCGATCTGGTGCGGAACCATCCCGGCTTCCCCGGCATGTACCTCTCCCTGCTGGACAACCGCGTCTTCACGCTGCAGAACCTGGACCGTCTGGACCAGGCCGGACGGACGCTGCACGAGGCGGCCCGGTTCGCGATCCGGCACCGGCTGCCGTCCAGCCTGCAGGTCACGGCCGCGGTGCACCACTACTGGGAGGGCCGCTGGGACGACGCCGCCGCGGAGCTGAGCGCGGTCACCGAGGACGCACCCAGCATCACGTTCCTGGGCATGCGGGAGGCCGGAGCGGGCGCCATGCTGCGGCACGGCGTGGCCGCCCTGATCGCCGGCCGCCGGGACGACGCCACCCTGGCCGGCGCCCACCTGGACGCGGCCGACATGCTGCCGGCCACCGAGGCGGAACGGGAGAACGTCGACTTCCTGCTCGTCGCCCGCGCGCTCGACGCGGAACGCAAGGGCCGTCCGGACCGGGCGCTGGAACTGCTGGCGCCGTTGCTGGACCCCGGGTACGCCGCGATGATGCTGCGTCACCAGTGGCTGCCGGACGTGGTGCGGCTGGCCCTCGCCACCGACTCCGCGGACGTGGCCCGCGAGGCCGCGGCCATCTGCCGCGCCGAGGCGGAGAAGGAGGTCACGCCGGCCCGGGCGTGGGCCGCCGACGCCCGCTGCTACGCGCTGCTCTCCGGCGACCCGGCGCCCGCCCTGCAGGCGGCGGCGCACTACCGCCGGGTGGGACGGACACCGGAACTGGCCGCCGCCTGCGAGGAGGCCGCCGTGCTGCTGGCCGCGCGGCGGCGGCCGCACGAGGCGGCCGAGGCCGGCGACGAGGCGGCCCGGCTCTATCGGCGGCTGGGCGCGCGGTGGGACCTGCGCCGGGTCCGGCAACGCCTCGCCGAATACGGCGTCGATCTGGCGTGAATCGGCCCACCGGGCAATCCGTGAACCGCTGCAGAAAGCTGTCCGTCCTATGGGTAACCTCGAAGGGAGTGCCATGGCACGGAACAAAGGGCATCTGTACCTGCCCTACGACGAGCAGCGCAGCATCCAGGTCGAATACGTACACAGCAGCAGGGACAGCGCCAAGACCACGGTGCTGATGCCGTTCGCCGTCAACGACAACTGGCGCCGGGAAATCGTGGCGGCCATGCAGGCGAAGGATCCAGGACGGACCACGATCCAGATCAGCAACGCTACCTCCAACGCGATCAAGCTCTCGAGCAGGCGGCCGACCGCGTCGACTCCGTCCCCGGAGCCGGAGATGGTGGTGGAGCCGACGGCGGCGGACAACAACCGGCGCGCCCAGAACATCGTCGGCAACTACCTCACCCAGTCCGGGATGTACACCGACCAGCATCGGTCCGTGCTGTCCGATGACAGCCATGTCCACCGCCCGGATTACAGCGGCTTCGTCTCCCAGGTGGCGGCCAACGGCGCCGGGGCTCCCGCGCAGGCGTTCGCGCAGGCTCAGCACGTCGAGGCGATCACCACCCCCGGCCCGGTCGGTGATCGTGACGTCTACCTGAACCCGAACAACCACAACGTGTTCACGCTGGCGCACGAGGACCTCCATCGGATCGAACACCCGAGTCTCCAGGCGCCCGGCAGCCGTCTCACGCCGGGCACCGTCGAGGGGATGACGGAGTACATGACGCAGGACGCGTCGGGCCTCGACTTCCGTACCGGAGGTGTGCCGGGGCAGCGCGGCTTCACCTACCGCAACGAGACCGAAGCCGTGCGCAACTCCATCAGCAGTGGTCAGTACACGTCCCAGGATGTTCAGCGCACGTACCTCCGCGGCAGCCAGAGCCCGACGGACCGGATCGTCGGGGCGCAGAACTCGCAGGCGACCGGGAACCAGGGGAACGTGACGTCGGGACAGAGTTACGTCAGCCACGGCAACTCCGTCCAGGGTTACGGCCAGCCGTGGAACCCGTCGGCGGCCACCTCGGCCTTCACCGTCTCGATTTCGCCCGGTCGCCAGGCGTATCAGGACATGGGCAGCGGTCCTGCCTACCAGCCCGCCCGCCCCGCTCGGCCGCCGTCGCGATGAGTCGCCTTCCCGAGCTGCTACGGGCGGCGGGCGTAGCCGAACGCTGATCCGCGTGCCACCGGCGCGGTCACACCCACCACGTTCGTCCGGGGTGTCGCCGCTCCGGTGCGCCGGATCAGCGGCCGGCCGGGGCCGCCGTCAGGACTTCCAGCGGTACCGGCGCTGCGGGCGGCCCGCCGAGCCGTACCGCAGGCGCACCTCCGCCTTGCCCGCGGCGACGAAGTGCTCGAGGTAACGCCGCGTGCTGACCCGGGACAGCCCGATCCGCTCGGCGCACTCCTCGGCCGACAGGTCGCCGTCGGTGTCCCGCATCGCGTTCGCGATCAACCGGGAGGTGTCCGCGGTCAGCCCCTTCGGCAGCGCCGCGGCGCCGGTCCGCAGCGCCACGAACACGGCGTCCACATCGGACTGCGCGACGTCGTCCGCGGTGGCGGCCAGGCGCCGGTACGCGGCGGCGTACCGTTCCAGCCGGTCGCGCAGCACGTCGAAGCCGAACGGCTTGAGCACGTAGTGCACCACCCCGCCGCGCAGCGCCGACCGGACCGTCTCCACGTCCCGGGCCGCGGTCACCGCCAGTACGTCCGGGCCACCTCCGCCGGCGGCCCGTAACCGGCGCAGCACCTCCAGGCCGGACAGGTCGGGCAGGTAGATGTCCAGCAACACCAGGTCCGGCCGCAGTTCCGCCACCCGGGCCAGGGCGTCCGTACCGGTGTGCGCGACACCGACCGTGGTGAAGCCCGCGACCCGGTCCACGAAGCCGCGGTGCACCTTCGCCACCATGAAGTCGTCGTCCACCACCAGCACCCGGATCACGCGACCGCCTCCATCGCGTACGGCAGGCGGGCGGTGAACGTGGAGCCGTCCACGCTGACCCCGCCGCCGCGGTGCACGCAGATCAGCCGGATCATCGCCAGGCCCAGGCCGTGGTGCCCGGCCGCCTCCGTCTTGGTGCTGTACCCCTGCTGGAACACCCGCTCGGCGAGGGCCGGCTCGACACCGGGCCCGGAGTCGGTCACGGTCACCCGTACCTCGCCGGGGTAGGCGCGGACCGTGACCTCGATCCGCCCGCCCGGACCGGCCGCGTCGAACGCGTTGTCCACCAGGTTGCCCACGACGGTGACCAGGTCGGCGGCCAGCCGGTCGTCCACCGGCGGCAGGTCGGTGCCCTCGGCGAGGGTGAGCGACACCCCCTGCTCGGCGGCCAGGCTGGCCTTCGCGATCAGCAGGGCCGCCAGCGACGGGTCCCGGACCACCCGGGTGACCTCCCGGTTCAGGCTTTCATGCAGTTCGCTGGTGCGGGTGATGTAGCGGACCACCTCGTCGTGCTCGCCCAGCTCGACCAGGCCGGCGATGGTGTGCAGCCGGTTCACGAACTCGTGCGCCTGCGCCCGCAGCGTGTCGGTGGTGTGCCGGCTGACGGTCAGTTCCCGCCGCAGCGAGGTCAGCTCGGTCCGGTCCCGCAGGGTGGTCACCGATCCGACGGCCCGGCCGCGCATCACCACCGGCTGCCGGTTCAGCACCACCACCCGGTCGTCGCTGAGCACCACCTGGTCCGCGCCCGCCGACCGGCCGGTGAGCACGTCCAGCAGCGGCGGTTCCAGACCCTGGTCCAGCAGCGACCGGCCGACCGCGTCCGGGCGCAGCCCGAGCAGCCGGATCGCCTCGTCGTTGACGAGCGTCACCCGGTGTGCCGAATCGGTGCCGATGACGCCCTCCCGGATGCCGTGCAGCATCGCCTCGCGGTGCTCCACCAGGCCGCTGATCTCCCGCGGTTCCATGCCCAGCGTCTGCCGCTTCACCCGCCGGGCCAGCAGCAGCGAACCGCCGACGCCGAGCGCCGCGCCCAGCACCAGATAGGTGAGCAGGTTGGCCAGCGCGCTGCCGAGCTGGTCGGCCAGCGTCGGGTACGCCCGCCCCACGATGATCAGCCCGAGGAAGCGGCCGTCCTGCTCGTCCAGCACCGGCACGTGCGCCACCAGCGCCTTGCCGTCCGTCTCCACCACGCCGACCCAGGACCGCCCGGACAGCGCCGAGCTGCCGCCCATCGGCGCGGCCCGGCCCGCCTCCGGGCCGGTCAGCACGGTGCCGGCCGCGTCCGTCACCACCACGTACGACGCCCCGGACACCGCCCGGGCACTCTCCGCCACCGTCTCCAGCGCCTCCCGGCCGAGCGGGTTGCCCAGCCCCAGCCGGACCGTGCGGTTGATCGCCGCGTTCTCGCCCACCGAACGCAGCCGCTCACCCTCGACCCGGCGGAACGACGCGTCCGCCTCGGCGATCGACACGGCCGCCACCGCGACCACGACCAGCAGGACGACGGCGAGCTGGGCCAGCAGGAGCTGACCGGCGAGGGAGAGCCGCTGTCTCATGAGACTGCATCCTGCGCCGATCCGCCGCGCTGCGCCAGACTGTCCGCATGCAGCGGCGCGCGTTCCTCGCCGGCGCCCTGGCGCTGGGCCTGGCCGGCTGCGCCGAGCCGGCCGACGATCTGCGCATCATGGTGCCCAATCCGCCCGGCAGCGGGTACGACATCACCGCCCGGGTACTGGCCGGCGCGCTGGACGCCGACGGGATCGCCCGCGGCGTGGAGGTCTTCAACCTGCCCGGCGCCGGGGGAGTGGTGGGGTTGCGCCGGCTGGCCCTGGAACGGGGCAACGGCCGTCTGCTCATGCTGATGGGCCTGGGTCTGGTCGGCGCGGAGATCGCCGCCGCGGTACCGGCCGGCCTGCGGGACATCACCGCGATCGCCCGGCTGGTGCAGGAACCGGCGGTGCTGGTGGTGCGCCGGGACTCGGCGTACCGCTCGCTCGACGACCTGATCGCGGCCTGGCGGGCCGATCCGGCCGGGGTCGCGGCCGGCGGCGGCTCGTCCGTCGGCGGCCCGGACCATCTGGCCACCATGCTGCTGGCCGAGGCGGCCGGGCTGGCACCGGCCCGGGTGGCGTACCGCCGGCACGACGGCGGGGGCGACCTGCTCGCCGCGATCCTGAGCCGCGAGGTGGCGTTCGCGATGTCCGGCCTCAGCGAGTACGCCGACCAGATCACCTCCGGCACGCTGCGCGCCCTGGCCGTCACCAGTACGCAGCCGGTGGACCAGGTGCCGGCCCCGACGGTACGCGGGGCCGGCCTCGACGTGGTGTTCAACAACTGGCGTGGCCTGGTCGCCCCGCCCGGACTCACCGCCGCCGACGCCGCCGCGATCCGGTCGATCGCGACGGCGCTGGCCGGTTCCGCCTCCTGGGCGGCGGCCCGGGACCGGTTCGGCTGGACCGGCGCCTACCTCGCCGGCGAGCCGTTCGCGGCGTTCCTGGCCGAGGAGCACGACCGGGTGGCGAGGGTGCTGCGCCGGCTGGGCCTGACCGTGGCCGGGTGAGCCGGCCACGGTCCGGGCGGGTCAGCCCACCGTGAAGGTGTACGACCCGGAGGGCAGCGCGTACGACGCCACGCCGCCGGTGTAGCCCTGCGGCACCGCCTCGGCCGGTGCGGTGACCGCGCCCGCCGAGGACGCCGGCACCTGGACCGTGGCGGTGGTGTTGGGCGGCACCACCACGGTCAGGGTCAGTGCCGGGCCGGCCCTCCGCCATTCGGTGCGGGTGGGCCCGTACCCCGTGGTCAGCGACGTGGTCGCGGACGTGAGCGAGCCGCCGGGCTTCGGCGCGATCAGCAGTCGCTGGTAGCCGGGTGCCGCCGGGCCGAGGCCGCCGACCGTGCGGTACAGCCAGTCGCCGACCGAGCCGAGACCGTAGTGGTTGAACGAGTTCATGCCCACGTCCTGCAGGCTGCCGTCGGTCCGGATGCCGTCCCAGCGTTCCCAGATGGTGGTGGCGCCGCGGGAGTTCATGTAGCCCCAGCCGGGATAGTCGGGCTGCTGCAGGATCTGATACGCGGTGTCCAGGTGCCCGTGCTCGGCCAGCACCGGCAGCAGGTTCTCCACGCCCATGAAGCCCACCGACAGGTGCCCGTTGCGGGACGCCACCTTGGCGGCCAGCCGGTCGGCGACCGCCTGCTCGCGGTTCCCGGGGACCAGGCCGAACGCCAGCGCGAGGACGTACCCGGTCTGGCTGTTGGTCGCGACCGTGCCGTCCGCCCGGACGAACCGGGCGGTGAACGCGGCCCCGATCCGGTCGGCCAGGTCGCCGTACGCGGTCGCCTGCGCGGTACGCCCGGTCGCCGCGGCCATCCGCGACACCAGCCGCGCCGACCAGCCGAAGAACGCGGTGCTGGTGACGTCGTTCGGGGTGGGATCGTCGACGTGCAGCCAGTCGCCGTACGTGTCCTGGTCGCGGATCAGGTCGGCACCGGCCGTGCCGCGCAGGTAGTCGACCCACTTCGCCATCGCGTCGAAGTGCCGGTCCGCGGCGGACAGGTCGCCGTAGCGCTGCCACAGCACGTACGGCACGATCACGCCGGCGTCGCCCCAGCCGGCCTTGCCGGCCCAGCCGAACACGTCCGGTGCGACGTCCGGGAACGCGCCGTCGGCGCGCTGGCCGTCGACCAGGTCGTCGGCGAACTTGGCCAGCAGGCCGTGGGTGTCGAAGTTGAACGTCGCGGTGGCACCAAACGCCGCGATGTCGCCGGTCCAGCCGAGGCGCTCGTCACGCTGCGGGCAGTCGGTGGGTATGGACAGCATGTTGGAGCGGGCACCCCAGAGGATGTTGTGCTGCAACTGGTTCACCAGCGGGTCCGACGTGGTGAACGTGCCCGTCTCGGCGCCGGTGGTCCAGGCCGCGAGCCCGGTGAGGCTGTCCGCGGTCGGGGTGCCCGGGAAGCCGGTGAGTTCGACGTACCGGTACCCGTGCACGGTGAAGTGCGGTTCGAACGTCTCGGTGCCGCGGCCGGCCAGGGTGAACGTGTCGGTCTGCTGCGCGGCCCGCAGGTTCGCGGTGTACAGCGTGCCGTCCGCGTTCAGCAGTTCGCCGTGGCGCAGGGTCACCGTGGTGCCGGCCGGGCCGTTGACCCGCAGCCGGTTCCAGCCGGCGAAGTTCTGGCCCAGGTCGGCGATCCACACGCCCGGCTTCGGCTGGGTGAGCCGCACCGGGCGCAGTTCCTGCTGCACCGTGACGCCGGGATCGACCTGGGCGACCAGGTTCGGCCGGGCGCCGGTCCGGACCGTCACCGGCCGGCCGGTGCCGCCCGCGATGCGGGCGTCCTGATCCTCGCCGTGGTACAGGTCGTCGGCGACGACCGGGCTGGTCGTCGCGGACCACGATCCATCGGTACGGATCTCCGCGCGGGTCCCGTCGGCGTACTCGACGACGAGCTGCGCGGAGTACCAGGGCGAGGTCCCGTACCGGCGGCTGCCGGCCATGCCGAGGCTGCCCGAGTACCACCCGTTGCCGACCAGCGCGGAGAGCGTGTTGTCACCCTGCCGGAGGGCGGCGGTGACGTCGTACCCGCGGTACTGGAGCCGTTTGGTGTAGTCGGTCCATCCGGGCGCGAGCCGCTCCTCGCTCACCTTCGCGCCGTTGAGGTACGTCTCGTGCAGGCCGAGGGCGGTGGCGAAGAGCCGGGCCCGGGCCACCGGCTTGGCCACGGTGAACGTCTTGCCGAGCACCGGCGCCGGGTTCGGCACGACCACCCGGTCGCCCCACGGTCCACCCGGATGGGCGGCGGCGACCCGCGCGGCCGGCCAGGCGCCGTCGTCGAACCCCGGCCGCTGCCACCCGTCGGGCGCCGTCTGCGCGGCCGTCCAGGCGGCGTCGGTGCCGAGCGTGACGGCGCCGCGCAGGGTGGCGAGAACGCCGGCCGGGCTCGCCGACGTGTTCCGCGCCGCGACCGCGAGGACGTTCACACCGGTACGCAGGTGCGCGGTCACGTCGATCGTGGTGGCCCGCTGCCACGAGTCGGCGACCCGCCGCGACGTCACCACCCTGGTCCCGTTGAGCCAGACGTCGGCCGTGTCGTCGCCGGTCACCACGAGTGTGGTGGCCCCCGGTGCGGCGAGGTCGAAGGTACGCCGGAAGAACCGTTCCGCCGCGGGCGCCTCCACGGCCGGGTCACCCTCCGGGTACCAGATCCAGGACGCGCCGGTGAGGCTCGCGGTGCCGGGTGCGCCGATGAAGTCCGCGTCCCATCCGGCGGGCGCGGTGTCGAAGCGCGCCGGCGCGCTCCACGGGCTCGGGCGGCCCTGGCCGTCCCACACCCGCACCCGCCAGTGGTAGGTGCGGTCGGCGGCGAGCGCCGGTCCGCCGTACCCGACGTCCACGGACTGCTGGGACGCCACCGTGCCGCTGTCCCAGACGTCCGCCGCGCCCGGCGTGGTGCCGACGGTGACCTGGTAGCGGCCCTGCAGCTGGCCCTTCGCGGCGGTGCTCAGCCGCCAGCCGAACCGGGGTTTCGCCGTGTCGACGCCGACCGGGTCGGTGCGGCGTTCGGTGGTGAGCCCGCCGACGGTGACCGGCGACGCCCCCACCGGCGGCACGGCCACGTCGGTACGCCACGGCCCGCTGCCGTACGGGCCGAGGTCGCGGGCGCCGACCCAGGACTGCGGCACCGTGTCGGCCGCCTGCCAGCTCCCGTCGGTGACCAGGTCCACGCCGCCGCCGGAGCCGACCACCCGCACCCGCCCGAGGACGCCGGCCGGCCCGGTGGCGGCGTTGCGGGCGGCAAAGGTGAGCGTGTTCGAGCCGGGCCGGAGGGCGGCGGCGAGGTCGACGTGCAGGGCCGTCCGCCAGGAGTGGGCGGCGCGCGGGGATCCGGCGAGCCAGGTGCCGTTGAGCCAGACGTCGATCGTGTCGTCGCCGGTGACGAGCAGCTCGGCGGACGGGTAGGGGCCGGCCGGCGCGGTGAAGGTGCGCTGCAGGTAGCGGGTGGCGGCCGGCGCGGAGGCGACCGGGTCGGAGTCCGGGAACCAGATCCAGTGCGCGTTGGCAAACGTTTCAATTCGGGGCGTCGGCGCGGCCGCCGTGGCGGTCGATGGGAGCGGGGCGGCGGTCGTGGCCAGCAATGCGGCCGCGAAGAGACGGAGGCGATGGGCCATGCTCTTCTCCTCGGTGGGTGAGAAGCCATCGATAAACCGTCATGAATTTAAACGTTTCAAATTCATGACCCTCTGAGACTAGGCGGAACCGCGGTGGTTTCTCAAGACCGGATCCGGCCGTCCACCTAGGATGGTGCGGGCCGGTCCCCGGTGCGCTCCCGGCCCGCAGTGCTCCACGGCGAACACGGCGAGCGTCGACGCCGCCGCGTCCGGCCGGCGCACGGTCTCCACCATGCGCGGCTCGGCGTGCAGAGCGGCGCCGTCCACCTGCACTTCACCCAGCCCCGGCGGTCGCCGTCGAAGAACCGGATGTGCGGAGTGTGCCGCAGCGTCGCCGCCGGCCGGTCGCGGGCCGGACGTCACGTGTGGGCGCACCCGCCTGAGCCGACTCGCAGGGGATCCGGAGGGTCGCCACAGGTTCCTGACAGGTCCACAGCTCACTGTCAGCCAGGCAACGACCCGTCACCAACCGGAGGTTCTGATGGCACGACCGACCAAGCGCACGACCGTCCTCGCCGGGCTCGCGACGGCCGGTGCGGCCGGCGCGCTGGGGCTGGCGCTCGCCGCTCCCGCGCTGGCCGAGGCGCCCGCCCCGGCGCCGTCGGGCTCGGCCGCACCGTCGGGGGAGACCGACCGGGCAGCCGCGCGGACCCAGCATCAGCAGGAGCTGGCCGCGGCCCTCGCCAAGGAACTGGGCGTCGACCAGGCCAAGGTCGCGGCCGCACTGGAGAAGGTGCACGCGGCCCGCCAGGCCGAGGCGAAGACCGAACGGACCGCCGCGCTGAAGACCCGCCTGGACGAGGCGGTGGCCGCCGGCAAGCTCACCGCCGAGGAGGCGGCCGCGATCCTCAAGGCCGCCGAGGCGAACGTCCTGCCGGGCGGCCCGGGCGGCCCGGGTGGCGCCTTCGGGCGCGGCCACGGCGGCTTCGGCCGCTGACCGGGCCGGCGGTCGGTCGCGTCTCGGCGGCGCGCCACGGGGTTTCCCTGACGACGTACGGTGTCCGGGGAAGCGCCCGCCCGCGAGAGGACCAGTGATGCCGGAACGTCCCGGACGCGACCGACCCCGCGCCACCCTCGCCCACGTGCACCGCGTGGAACGGATCACGCCCGGCATGGTCCGGATCGTGCTGACCGGCCCGGAACTGGCCGGGTTCCCGGCCGGCGAGTACACCGACCACTACGTCAAGCTGCTGTTCCCGCCCGCCGGCGTGGACTACCCGGAGCCGTTCGACCTGCAGCGGATCCGGGCCGAGCTGCCGCGTGACCAGTGGCCGCGGACCCGCACGTACACGGTCCGCCGGTGGGACGCCGCCCGCGGGGAGCTGACCATCGACGTGGTGCACCACGGCGACGCCGGGCTGGCCGGGCCGTGGGCCGGGCGGGCCCGGCCGGGCGACCGGATCCGGTTCCTGGGACCGGGCGGCGGGTACGCGCCGGACCCGCACGCCGACTGGCACCTGCTGGCCGGCGACGAGAGCGCGTTGCCGGCCATCGCGGCCGCCCTCGAGCGGTTGCCGGCCGGTGCCCGGGCGGACGTGTTCGTGGAGGTCGCTGGCCCGGCCGAGGAGCAGCCGCTGCACTCCGACGGCCGGGTCCGGGTCAGCTGGCTGCACCGCGGCGACGGCCGGGTCGGCGCCGCGCTGGTCGGTGCGGTCACCGCGTGGGAGCCGCCGCCCGGCTCCGGACAGGCGTTCGTGCACGGCGAGGCCGGCTTCGTGAAGCAGCTGCGCCGCCTGCTGCAGATCGACCGCGGCATGCCGCGGGACCGGCTGTCCATCTCCGGGTACTGGCGGACCGGCCAGGACGAGGACGGCTGGCAGGCCACCAAGCGGGACTGGAACCGCGAGGTCGAGGCGGACCTGGAGACCCGCCCGGTCGCCGGGTGACCGGGGGCAGGTGGGTCTGCCCGGGCGCCCGCACCCGGGTCGCGGGACATGCCGGGCTGGTGCCGAGCCGCTAGGGTGCCGTCCGTGAGATCGAAGCGGACGTGGTGCGTGGCCGTCGCGGTCGCGCTGCTGGCGGCCGGATGCGCCCGGTCCGGCGAGCGGCCGTCCTGGCAGCCGGCGGCGGCCTCCGCGCCGGCCAGTCCGGCGGCGGCGAAGCCCAAGCCGAAGCTGGAGTCGGCCAACGGGATGAAGGGCCCCCTCGGCGACGTGATCGAAACCGGCCTCAAGGACGCCTCCGGCGACCCGTACGTGATCTTCGGGGTGACCGGCCCGATGGTGAACGACAGCAGCGACTTCGGCTTCGCCATCGGCACCCGCATGCCCGGCAACGTGATCATCGAGGATCTCACGATCAGCGAGTACAAGGGTTCGGCCATCGCGCCGGGCTTCCATCCCATGGCCGGCCAGCAGACCCTCTCGGACGATTCCCAGCAGCCCGCGTTCGGCTACTACGTCGGCGCCCCGGCGAAGATCACCGTGCGTGAGCTGGACCGGGTGGTCGGGGCCCAGCTCGCCCGGTGGAGCCACAACCCGGCCATCACGATCTTCTGGTTCGACCCGGCCGACGTCCGCGACGACAGCGACTGGACCGACCTGGGCGCGTACGACGGAGCCGGCAACCGCCTGCCCGAGGGCCACATCGAACGGCAGACCCTGTGACCATGTCGCGCCGGCTGCTCTGCGCCGTGCTCCTGCTTCCCGTGGCCGCCTGCGGGACGTCCGGCGACGGCCGGGCGGCCACCCCGCAGCCGACCGTCAGCGCGGCGGCCACCACGTCGCCGTCGCCGTCCGCGTCCGCGGCGCCGGGGTTCGTCGAGCTGACCGGCGACGCGAGCACCTCGGTCCGGGTGGTGAAGCTGGACTTCCGGAACCGTTCCGCGGTGGTCGAGCCCATCGTCTTCATGCACGGCCCCGACTACTGCAAGGCGATGAAGATCTCGCCGATTGAGCAGCGGTGCAGCCAGGAAGTGGTCATCGAGGGCAACAAGACGAAGGTGACGCTGCCCATCGCGGCCGACGTCGACCTGCGGACCATCGGTCACGGCGAGGAGTGCATCGGCACGATGACCGGCGGTGCGACGTGCCGGGCGTCGCTGGCCGAGTTCACCCGGAACGTCGGCGAGGGCGTCCCGGTGTGGATCACGCTGGACGACGGCACCATCGCCAAGATCGCCGAGCTGTACACGCCCTGACCGGCTACGGCGTGACGACGGCGCCGTCCGGGCCGAGGTGGACCACCGCACCGCGTACCCGGGCCTGCTCGGCGGCCCACACCACCCGGTGGGTGGCCAGGCTCTCGGCGCCGCCGGACGACAGCAGCGCCGCGTCGCCGGCGGCGACCGCGGCGACGAACGCCGCGACGAGGCCGGCATCCCCACCGCCGTGCCCGCCGGCGGCCGACGGACCGCCCTCGTCCGCGGCGTCGAAGACCCGCTCCGCGCCGGTCCGGAAGTCGACGTGGCGCACCGTCCGCCCGTCCCCCTCGAGGTATCCGTGGCTGCCGAACAGCCGGGTCTGCCGGTCCGCCATTCCGGTGAACGCCGTCATGGTGAACGCGCAGGTAGCGCCGTCCGGGAACTCCATCGCGACCACCTGATGGTCGACCACGTCGTTGTCGGCGGCGTACACGCAGCGGCCGTACGGCCCGGTCCGCAACGCCGCCCGGACGGCCGCCTCGGTGGCCTCCGCGGTGACCGCGCCGAGCGGCCAGAAGTGCTGGTCCGGGTCGGCGAGCGCGCCCAGGTAGAGCCGCGGGGCCGAGTACGGGCAGGACGGCTCGACCGGGCAGTCGAGGCACCGGTCCGTGGCCCCGGCGGGGCGCGCCTCGGGACGGAAGTGGGTGCGGCTGCCGAACGACGCCACCCGGGACGGCGACTGCCCGAACAGGTGCACCAGCCAGTCGATGTCATGGCAGCTCTTGGTGAGCAGCATCGGCCCGGACTCGTCGGCCCGGCGCCAGTTGCCCCGGACGAACGAGTGGGCGTGGTGCCACCAGCCGACCGGCTCCAGGTGCTGGACGCTGATCAGCCGGCCGATCCGGTCCTCGGCGAGCAGCCGCCGCAGCAGCCGGGTGTACGGCGTGTACCGCAGCACGTGGCACACCGCCAGCAGCACCCCGTGCCTCCGGGCCGCGTCGGCGATGGCCGCCGCCTCCGGTTCGGTGGGCGCCATCGGCTTCTCCAGCAGCAGGTGGTACCCGAGGGCGGCCAGGCGCACGGCCGGGTCGTGGTGCATCCGGTCCTGGGTGGCGACGATCGCGGCATCGGCCAGCCGGGGCGCCGCGGCGAGGCCGGCCCAGTCCGCGAAGACCCGGTCATCGGGTACGCCGAACTCCGCGGCCGCCGCGGCCCGGCGTACCCGATCGGGTTCGGCGACGGCGACCACCCGGGCGCCGCCGGCGTCCACCGCGAGCCGGGCGTACGTCTGCCCGCGCAGCCCCGCCCCGACCAGCGCGAGCGTCACCTCCGACATGGCGTCCCCCTCCGGCGGTCAGGTGGCGGCGGTGACGTGCGGGGCCAGCAGCCGCAGCGAGCCGGCCACCGTGTCGGCCATCGCCGAGCGGGCGGTGGCCAGGTAGCGCCGCGGATCGACCAACGTGGCGTCGTCTCCCAGGGTGGACCGCACCGCGCCGGTGAACGCGCTGTTCAGCGCCGTGCCGATGTTCACCTTGGCCATTCCGGCGTGCACTGCGCGGACCAGTTCGTCGTCCGGTACGCCGGAAGAACCGTGCAGCACCAGCGGCACCGGCACGGCGACGTGCAACCGGGCGATGAGCCGGTGGTCGAGCCGCGCGGTACGGGCCTGCATGGCGTGCGACGAGCCGACCGCGACGGCCAGCGCGTCCACCCCGGTGGCGGCCACGTACGCCGCGGCCTCCTCCGGATCGGTACGTACCCCCGGCGCGTGCGCACCGTCCTTGCCGCCGATCTCACCCAGCTCGCTCTCCACCCACAGCCCGTGCGCGTGAGCCCGCCGCACGGCCGCCGCGGTGGCCGCCACGTTCTCCTGGTACGGCCGCGTCGAGGCGTCGTACATGGCCGAGCCGAACCCGTGCGCCGCGGCCTGGTCGAACAACTCGTCGCTGGTCACATGGTCGAGGTGGAGACCGACCGGCACGGTGGCCGACTCGGCGATGCTGCGCGCGGCCGCCGCGATCGGCGCCAGCCGGCCGTGGTGGAACCGCACCGCGTTCTCGCTGATCTGCAGGACCACCGGCAGCCCCGCGGCCTCGGCCCCGGTGACGATGGCCTCGGCGTGCTCGACGGTGATGAGGTTGAAGGCGCCTACCGCACCGCCGGCGGCACGGGCCTCGGCGACCATCGCGCCGGTCGGACTGAACATGCGAAACTCCCTCTTCAGGCGGCGGTGACGGTCACGGTGCCGCGCAGGCGCCGGTAGGTGGGCGGATCGAAGCTGCCGGCGACGGGCGCCGCGACGGCCGCTCCGGACAGCGCGACCGCGTCGGCGAGCAGGTCCGGCCAGGCCGTGGCGTCGCGCAGCCCGCGGGCCAGCGCGGCCACGCAGGCGTCGCCGGCTCCGGTGGGGTTGCCGGTGAGCCGCTCCGGCGGCCGCGCCCGCCAGGCCCCGCCGGCGGTGAGGCCGACCAGACCGTCCGGCCCGTGCGACACGACGGCGGCGCGGGCGCCGCGGTCGAGCCGGTCGTCTTCGACGGGCCGATCATTGCGGGCGGACCGGCCGTTTCCGGTGGCCCGGGCGCCGGGGTCGAGCAGGCGGGCCGGGTCCGCGTCGGCCGAGCCGAGCAGCGCGGCGAGTTCGGCGGCGTTCGGCTTGACCAGGTCCGGCCCGGCGGCCAGGCCGTACCGCAGCGCGTCGCCGCTGGTGTCCAGCACCGTCGGCACCTGCCGGGCGGCGGCGAGCCGGATCAGGGTGGCGTACCCGTCGGCCGGGGCCCCGGGCGGCAGCGAGCCGCACAGGGCCACCACGTCGGCGTCGCCGAGCAGGTCCCGGAACCGGTCCACGAACGCCGCCCACTCGGTGTCCGTGACGCACGGCCCGGGTTCCCAGAAACCGGTGGCGTCCGCCCGGTCGGCGACCGCCACGGTCCGCCGGGTCTCGGCCCGGATCGGCACGAACGCCTCGGCCACCCCGGCCGCCGCCAGCAGGCCGGCGACCCGGGTGCCGGTGCCGCCGCCCAGCAGGCCGGTGGCCAGCACCGGCTCGCCGAGCGCCTGCAGGACGGCGGCCACGTTGAGCCCTTTGCCGCCGGCCCGTTCCGTGACCGTGGTGACCCGGTGGGTGCCGTGCGGCACCAGCGCATCCACCGTGTACGTGAGGTCGAGCGCCGGGTTCGGCGTCACCGTGACGATCATCGGGGTCAGCAGGCCTGGTACGGACCGCCCGGGGTGACATCGGTGTCTCGGCGTACCACCGAGACGTGGGCGCCGACCGTGTTGCACGCCGTGCGGTAGCCACGGGTCGTGTACTCGATGACGATGACGTTGTTGCCGTACAGGTCGCGGTAGTCCTGGCACTCGTTGTACTCGCCGCACTGCTCGGCGACGGCGAAGTCCAGCCCGGCGGCCTTGCCGGCGCTGCCGATGCTGCCGTCCTCCTCGCTGCCGATGGTGTTCTTCTGCGCGATCGCCAGGCCCTCGCTGTGCGCGTGCTTGGCCAGCAGCTTCACGAACTCGATCGCGTGGGCCGGGGTGAGCAGGCCCTCGGAGCGGCTGAACGAATCCAGGTTGTCCGGCTCCACGGCCTGGAATCCGGACTTCCTGCAGCCGGTGATCCACTCGTTGACCTTGGCGGCGACGGCCTTGCGCTTGGCGTCGGTACGCAGGTCGAGCAGGACCTCGTCCCACCCGCCGTCCACCACCTCGGCGCCGGACGCGTCCTTGAGCACCAGGTTGTTCTTGCGCCAGTACGCGAGTTCCGACGCGATCGGCTGGGACTGGAAAGCGTTGACGTAACAGATGTTGTACAGGTTGGCTACCGGCGGGTCCTGACGGTCCCGGCTCACCACCCGCACGCCCTTCGGCGGGGTGTAATCGCCGCCGATCTGGTAGTCGAACTGCGCGTTCGCCGGCGGCAGCGTGACGCCGGCGCGCTTGGCCGAGACGAGCGCCCCCGCGTGCGGCGCGGTGATGACGGCGAGCGTCACACCGGCCAGAGCAACGGCGGCGGCGAACATACGGCTACGGCTGACCACGGTGGAGACCTCCACAGGCTCTCGTGGATCTGCCCCGCCTCGGGTGCGGAAGAGCACCCTGGCGACCTGACTGCCGGACTGGGGGATTACCGGCTGGGCTGGATCGTTGCCTGCGATTCAACTGTTCGAACGAACACGTGTCAACAGCCGTTTGTGCGCGTATCGTGCTTCCGGCGCGCCCTCAGGCCGGTGTTCAGCCCATGTGCGCACTCCGTGTTGTTCGTTTGGACATTTCTTGAGGAGCCGCAAAATGGACGTCCTGGTCGTCGGTGACGCCAATCCGGACCTGGTGCTGCGCGGTGACGTACGCCCGCGTTTCGGTCAGGCCGAGCAGCTGCTCGCCGCGGCGGACCTGGTCCTCGGCGGCTCGGCCGCGATCACCGCCGCCGGCTGCGCCCGGCTCGGCCTGCGGACCAGACTGCTCACCGCCCTCGGTGACGACGTCTTCGGCGCCGTCACCCGGCAGCACCTCGGCGAACGCGACGTCGACGTCGTCCTGGCCCGCCCGGCGAACGGCGTGCCCACCGGCCTCAGTGTCATCCTCACCCCGGACGACGACGACCGCGCGATCCTCACCCTGCCCGGCACCATCCCGACGCTCCGGCCCGCCGACGTCACCGACGCCCTGCTGGCCGAGACCCGGCACCTGCACGTGGCATCGCTGTACCTGCAGCCCGGCCTCGCCGCCGGCCTCCCCGACGTGTTCGCCCGAGCCCGTGCCCGGGGCGTCACCACGTCCCTGGACACCAACTGGGACCCGGCGGAGAAGTGGGAGTCGATCGCCGGCATCCTGGCGCACACCGACGTGTTCCTGCCCAACGCGGCCGAGTTGCGCGCGGTCACCGGCGTACCCGACCTGGACGAGGCCGCCGCCACCCTGGTCGGGGCCGGCACCACGGTGGTCCTGAAGAACGGCGCGGCCGGTGCCCGCGCCTGGTGGCCGGGCGGCACGTGCGCGGCGCCGGGCCTGGCGGTGCAGGTGGTCGACACCACCGGGGCGGGGGACAGCTTCAACGCCGGTTTCCTCGCTGCCAGGCTGGGCGGCCGGCCGACCGAGGACGCCGTGCGGTGGGCGGCCGCGGCGGGTTCGCTGAGCACCCGCGCCGCCGGCGGCACCGCCGCCCAGGCAACCCCCCACGACCTACCCTGACCCACCTCCGGTACCGGTCATTGGATGGTCACGGAGATGCTGCCTTCCACTTCCAGGCCGCTGAGGTGGAACAGCTCCAGGTAGTACTCCCCGGCCGGCAGGCCCGGCCAGCTGGTCTCACTCGCTTTCCCGACGACCACGCCCTGCGGCGCCTGATGGTCCTCGTCGCGTCCCCAGTCGACGACGCGGTGCAGGATGACGCTGATCTCGGCGCCCTGCATCGCCGGGTATTCGCTGGACGCCTCGATCGTCACGGTGACCGAGCCGTTCTCCGGCACCGGGAACTTCCTCGTCTCCGGTAGCCGGGCGGTCATCCGGAACACGCTCGTCCAGTCCCCGGCGGACCGGGCGGGCGCGGTCAGGACCTTCTCCGGCGTCCGGCCGCGGGCCTGGCTGAGCACCTCGGTCAGGTCGATGGAATTGAGGCCGCCGGGCTTGATCTGTGAACCGACCACATCACCGGTGCCCTTGTTGACCAGCCGGTACGAGGTGCGTCCGGTCCACGCGGTGACGGGCCGCTCGGTGGCGTCGGCCACCTCACCGGCGAGGCCCCGTCCGGACTCGCGCAAGCCCGGGCTCAGCACGGTGGCCGTGTTGCAGGAGTCGAACGTGATGGCGGCCTGCGGGTGGAACGCCTCCGGTGTCAGCGTGCGGGCCTCGCTGATGGACAGGCCGTAGTCCTCCTTGCCGGGCCAGTCGTACCGCAGGGCGAGCTGCTCGGGCACACCGTGGCTGAAGACGTGCAGGCCGACGATGGACTTCGGCGGGAACTGCCGCAGCAGCGCGGCCATCGAGGTGCCCGGGGTGATCCAGTAGATCGGGGCACCCTTGGCCCGCGACTCGATCCCGCTCGTGCCCACCCCGGCCAACTCGTAACCGGTCCGCTCGACCAGCCACACCGGTGAGGTGCCACCCACGCGCGCCGCAGCGTCCGCGAATTGGAAGGCATGCCGCACCTTCACCTCACCGGGCCCCGGCGAACCCACCACGATGACGGTGTACTCACCGGCGGGCAGCCCGGCCGGGCTCAGCGCGGCCAGGGCGCCCTGCTGCGCGGCCTGGGCGAGCACACTGTTGGGCAGGAGTGGGCCGAGGCTGGAGAGCAACGCCGCCGCGATCGGGTTGCCGCCGTCCGCGGCGAGCCTGGCCAGCGCGGCATTGCCGGTGGCGACGGCGGGGACGGCCGGCTGACGCCTCGCCTCGACCGGGGACGCGCCGGTCGGCTGCTCGCCCTCGTGTAATCGCTCTCCCGCCATCCGGTCATCGTCGGACATCTATGCCATTCGGGCGCCGCCGAACGGGCAGTCTTTCGGTCATCCCGTCTCCGGTATTCAGTGTTGCTAGCTACCGGTACCTAGTGTTACTGTCTACCGGTAGCTAGCGACGCTGAGTACCGAGGGGATGAGGCAGTGGGCAATCAGATGACAGAGATGCTGAAGGGCACTCTCGAAGGCATCGTCCTGGCGATCCTGGCCCGCAGATCCGCGTACGGCTACGAGATCACCGCGTCGCTGCGCGACCGCGGTTTCTCGGACATCGTGGAAGGCACCATCTACGCGGTACTCGTCCGCGTCGAGCAGCGCGGGTTCGTGGACGTGGAGAAGGTTCCCTCCGAAAAAGGCCCCCCGCGCAAGGTGTTCACGCTGAACGCCAAGGGGCGGGACCAACTCGCCGAGTTCTGGAGGACGTGGAGCGTCCTCGCCGAACGCATCGAGGAACTTCGGAACACCGACAACCAGCACGGCGAAGGAGCATGAGCATGGCCGCGAAATGGATCGAGACGCTCGTCGGGTCGCTCGAGCAGAAGAAGCAGTACAAGCACCACTCGGCCCGGGTCGAGGCCCTGCCGGAGCCCTATCGCAGCGCGGCCAAGGCGCTTCAGCGGTACTTCATGTACCAGGGCGGGATCGTCGACGGCGACACGCTCATCACGATGCTCGGCGACTTCGCCGACCTCTGGGAACGGGCGGTCGCCGACGGCACGCCGGTCCGTGCGATCGTCGGCGACGACCCGGTCGAGTTCGCCGAGACGTTTCTCCGCGCGTACTCCGGCAAGCAGTGGATGGACAAGGAACGCGAGCGCCTCCGGAAGGCGGTCGCCGTCGCCGCCGGCGACGACGGCGAGGAGAAGGGCGCATGACCAGCACGACGCGCGACCCTGCGATCAGGGTGCGGGGCATCACGAAGTCCTACCAGGACCTGCAGGTGCTGCGGGGCGTCGACTTCGACGTGGCAGCCGGAAGCATCTTCGCTCTGCTCGGCTCGAACGGCGCCGGAAAGACCACGCTGGTGCGGATCCTGTCGACGTTGCTGAAGGCGAACACCGGCACCGCGTCCGTGCACGGCTTCGACGTCTTCTCGGCCCCGGGCGACGTACGCAGGTCGATCAGCCTCACCGGCCAGTTCGCCGCGGTCGACGAAGTGCTGACCGGCCGGGAGAACCTGGTACTGGTCGCGAAGCTGCGCCACCTGAGGAATCCGGGCACAATCGCCGACGAGATGCTCGCCCGCTTCTCGCTCACCGATGCCGGGAGCCGCCGGGCGGCGACGTACTCGGGCGGCATGCGCCGGCGGCTCGACATCGCGATGAGCCTGGTCGGCAACCCGCCGGTCGTCTTCCTCGACGAGCCGACCACCGGGCTCGATCCGCAGGCCCGGATCGAGGTGTGGCAGACGGTGAAGCAGCTTGCCGAGCAGGGCACGACCATTCTGCTGACCACGCAGTACCTCGACGAAGCCGAGCAACTCGCCGACCGGATCGCGATCCTGCACAAGGGCACGATCATTCAGAACGGCACCCTGGCCGAGCTGAAGAAGCTTCTCCCGTCCGTCAAGGTCGAGTACGTCGAGAAGCAACCGACCCTCGAGGACGTCTTCCTCGCCCTCGTCAACGACGCCGGTGACACCGCAGGCGAAGCCACGACGTCCGCAGGAAGGGAACCCCGATGACCACCCACGTGCTCAGCGACACCAGAACCCTCACCGGCCGCTCCCTGCGTCACATTCTCCGCAGCCCGGACACCATCATCACCACGGCGGTCACCCCGGTCGCACTCATGCTGCTGTTCGTGTACGTGCTGGGCGGCGCCATCAACACCGGATCCGGCGAGTCCTACATCAACTACATGCTCCCCGGCATCCTGCTCATCACGATCGCGTCCGGTATCGCCTACACGGCGTACCGCCTGTTCCTCGACATGCAGGGCGGCATCTTCGAGCGTTTCCAGTCGATGCCGATCCCGCGGCCCTCCGTGCTCTGGGCGCATGTCCTCACCTCGCTCGTCGCCAACATGGCCTCGATCGCCATCGTCACCGGCGTCGCGCTGATCATGGGGTTCCGTACCGGCGCCTCGGTGGCCGACTGGCTGGCCGTCAGCGGCATCCTGATCCTGTTCACCGTGGCGCTGACCTGGATCGCCGTGATCGCGGGACTGTCCGCCAAGACCGTGGACGGCGCGAGCGCCTTCAGCTATCCGCTGATCTTCCTGCCGTTCATCAGCTCGGCCTTCGTCCCCACCGACTCGATGCCCGCCCCGGTCGCCTGGTTCGCCGAGAACCAGCCGGTGACGTCCATCGTGGACGCCATCCGCCTGCTGTTCGCACAGCAACCCGTCGGCAACGACATCTGGATCGCTCTCGGCTGGTGCGCCGGCATCCTGGTGGTCGCCTACGCCTCCGCGACGGCGATCTATCGCAAGAAGATCAGCTAGGGCGACAGCGCCGCATCCGTCCGGATGCGGCGCATCGTCATGGCTTCGGCCGTCATCGTCGGGAACTCAGCCCTTGAGCCCGGTGAACGTCATCGTCGCGATGAACCGCCTCTGCGCCACCAGGAAGGCCACGATCAACGGCAACGTCGCGATCACGTTGCCCGCCATCAGCTGGGACCATTCGGTACGCCGGGTGCCCTGGAAACTGGCCAGCCCGACCTGCAGCGTGAACCGGGTGTCGTCGGTGATCGCCACCAGGGGCCAGAGCAGGTCGTTCCAACTGGACAGCAGGGTGAACACGGCCAGGGTGGCCAGCGCCGGCCGGGCCAGCGGCAGCACCACTTTCACGAAGGTGCGCAGCGTCCCGCAGCCGTCGAGGCGGGCCGCCTCCTCGAGTTCCACCGGCAGGGACAGGAAGAACTGCCGCATCAGGAAGATCCCGAAGGCGGACGCCAGCCAGGGTACGAACGCGGCGGCGAGGGTGTCCACGATGCCGGCGCGGGCGAACATCAGATACGTCGGGATCATCAGCAGCTGGATCGGGATCATCACGGTGGCCACGATGGCCAGGAACGCCAGCCCGCTGCCGGCGAACTTGAGCCGGGCGAAGCCGTATCCGGCCAGCGAGCACAGGATCAGGTGGGACAGGACCGCGATCGCGGACACCAGCACGGTGTTGCCGAACCAGAGCAGGATGCGCGACTCGGTCAGCAGCGCCCGGTAGCCCTCCAGGTGCAGGCTGGTCGGGATCAGTTTGGGCGGGAACTGGTTGATCTCGCTGGTCGTCATGAACGAGGTGAGCACCATCTGCACCAGGGGCAGGACGAAGATCAGCGCCAGCGGCATGAGCAGCAGGTGCCAGGGGCTGAAGGGCAGGCGCCGTCGCATCAGAAGGCCTCCGATCCGCGTCGCCGGCTGTACCAGATGACCGTGACGGTGAGCAGCATGGTGAACGCGAACAGCAGGTACGCCACCGCGGCGCCGTAGCCGAGCCGCTGGGTCTGGAACGCGAGTTCGTACACGTAGTAGACGACCGTCTGGGTGCTGTTCATCGGGCCGCCGCGGGTGGTGGTGTAGATCAGGTCGAACAGTTGCATCGCGGTGATGGTCTGCCAGACCGCGGTGAACACGGTGACCGGGCGCAGCTGCGGCAGGATCACGTGGAGGAACACCCGCCAGCCGCTGGCACCGTCGACCCGGGCCGCCTCGACCAGTTCGCGCGGGATGTCCTGCAGCGCGGCCAGGTAGATGACGGCGCAGAAGCCGACCTCGCCCCAGAGCGCGATGACGCAGACCACGAGCAGGGCCTGGACCGGGCTCTCCAGGAACTGCTGGGCCGGCAACCCGAGCCGGCGCAGCGCCTCGTTGGCGGCGCCGAACTGCGGGTTGAACACGAAGCTGGCCAGGATGCCGGTGGCCGCGGCGGAGGCCACGTACGGCACGAAGATGCAGGTGCGGTAGAAGCCGATCAGCCGGATCCGCTTGTTCAGCGCGATCGCGATGAGCATGCCGAGCAGGATCGACGCGGGTACGAACAGGGCGGTGAGCACCAGCGTGTGCTGCGCCGCCGCGGCCATGCCCGGGTCCTCGGCGATCCGCTGGTAGTTGCGCCAGCCGACGTCGGTGGCCGGCGCGATGCCGTTCCACTTGGTGCGCGAGATGAAGAACGCCCACACCGCGGGGAACAGTGACAGGCCCACCACGAGCAGGGTGGCCGGCCCGGCGAACGCCCATCCGGTCAGGTTGCGCCGCAGCGCCCGCCCGCGGCGACCGCGCGCCGCGGGCGGGACGGAGCGCGGCGACCCGGCGCGGGGCGACGCGGCGAACGTGATCGCCATCAGTCCTCCAGGACGCCGGCCGACTTGCGGGCCGCCTCGTCGAGGGCGTCCTTGGGCTGGGCGGCACCCTGCAGCACCTTGGCGACGGCGTCGCCGACGTTGCGGCTCATCACCTCGTAGCCGGCGACCGTGGGCCGGGCCTTCTTGGCGTTGGCCAGGTTGTCGAAGAACTTCTGTCCGCCCGGGTACTCCTTGACGTACGCGGCGAACTGGGGGGTGTCCTTCTCGGACGAGCGCAGCGGCAGGTTGCCCAGCGCCAGGTTCCACTTGGCGTCGATCTCGGCGCTGGTCAGCCACTTGATGAAGTCCCGGGCGGCACCGGCGCGGTTGGCGTCGTCGTGGTCGAAGAGCACCCACAGGTCGGGTCCGGACACGGTCTGGTGGTCGCCGTTCACGCCGGGCAGCGCGGTGACGCCGTACTTCAGGCCGGCCTCCTTGATGTCCAGCAGCGACCACGGTCCGGAGATCATCATGCCGACGTGTCCGCTGTTGAACAGCGGGCCGTACTTCTCGTCGGTCTGGTCCAGGTACATCGACTTGTCGTCGACCGCCATGGCCCGCAGCGTCTCCAGGGCCTTGACCCCGGCCTCGGAGTTGAACGCCGGCTTGGTGCCGTCCAGGATCTCGCCGCCGTTCTGCCAGAGCAGCGGCCACAGGTGCCAGGTGGTGTCCTCGCTGCCGGAGACCGAGTACGCGGTCCCGTAGGTGCCGGTCTTCGCGTCGGTCAGCTTCTTCGCGGCGGCCCGGAAGTCGTCCCAGCTCCACTGGTCGGTGGGGTGGGGGAGGCCGGCGTCGTCGAACAGCTTGGTGTTGTAGATCAGGGCCAGGTTGTCCACCAGCGCCGGCACGCCGATCACCTTGCCGTCCACGGTGGCGACGGTCCGGGCCGCCTCCGGGATCTCGGACCAGCCGAACGACGGATCGTTGACGAACGCGGTCAGATCCTGGGTACGCCCGCTGGCGCCGAGGTCGCCGGCCCAGTTGCCGTACGCGTACGAGATGTCGGGGTAGCTTTTTCCGGCGAAGCCGGCGGACAGCTTGGTGAGCAGTTCGTCGGTGGTCGGTGCGCCGGTGGACACCTTGATCGTGACGTTCGGGTGCGCGGTCTGGTATTCGGTCGCCAGCTTCTCGGCGACCTGCTGCGCGTCCGAGGTCTGACCGGTCCACCAGGTCAGCGTCACCGGGGCGGCCGGATCGTAACCCTGCGCCGCGTCCTTGCCGTCGTCGTCGCTGCCGCCGCCGGTGCAGGCGGTCAGGAGCAGGGCCGCGCCGGTGGCGGCCAGCAGCCGCCGGCGGCGGCCGTGCCAGAAGGTGGTCATCTGCGGAACCTCGATCTCTGCCGGAGGGGGGTGGACTGGTCGGGCGGTCCGTCAGGCCGCGTCGGTGAGGACCACCGAGCGGGTGAGCAGGCGGGGATGGTCGGGATCGAGGCCGCGGTGGGCGGCCAGGGCGATGGCGAAGCGCTGGGCCAGGACCAGCTGAGCGAGGGGATCCCGCTCGTCGCGGTAGGTGGTGGCGCCGGCGGAGCGGGCCACCTCGTCCAGATCGGCGGGTACGGCGCCGAACGAGAAGACCAGGCTGCGCGGTCCGGCGACGGCGACCGGCCCGTGCCGGAAATCCATCGCCGGGTACGACTCGGAGTACGCCTGCGCCGCCTCGCGCACCTTCAGTGCCGCCTCGTGGGCCAGCCCGACGGTCCAGCCGGTGCCGAGGAACACCAGGTGTTCGATGGTCGCCGGGTCGGCCGGCAGCGGTGCGGTCAGCGCCGCGGCGCCGTCCGCGAGCAGTGTGGACAGGTCGGCGCCGTACGCCGCCCGGGCCGCCACCAGCACGGTGGTGGGGAAGCGGGTCTGCACCACGCTGGTCTCGTCGGCGAAGTCCAGCAGCAGCCGCTCGTCGGTGAGCGCGTCGACCGGCATGCCGGGGACGGCGGTGATGGCCACCCGGCGGGTGCCGGTGGGTGCCTGCCGCAGCGCCTCCAGGACTTCGGTGGAGGTGCCGGACCGGGTGATCGCGATGATGCGGTCGTACCGCCGCCGGGGAACGTACTCGGAGGCGCAGACCGCGTCGGTCTCGCCGAGGCCGGCGCTCTCGCGCAGTTCGGCGATGCTCTGGGCGACGAACCAGGAGGTGCCGCACCCGAGCACCAGCACGCGTTCGCCGGGCGCGGTGAGTGCCCGCCGGGCCTCGTCGGTGTGGGCGAGGGCCCGGTGCCAGACGGTGGGCTGGCTGCTGATTTCCGCGGACGTGTCGTTCATGTTCGAGGATTATGCTCGTTTGTTTTCGCTTAACAAGATGTCGTCACCAAACGAGCATTCCACGATGCGCGTTCAGGCCGAGACCGGCGCGCGGAGCGACTCGGGAAGCAGCTCGCCGTGTGCCTCGACGAGTTCGTCGCACAGTGCCCAGATGGCCTCCACGCCCAGCGTGGCGGCCGTGTTCGGGTCCACCATGGCGGCCTGCCGGATCATCCGCGGATCGCCCGTGACGGCCGCCCGCACGGTCAGCTCGCCGACGCTCACGAACGCGCGGTTCAGCGCCGCGCACTGCACCGGCAGGTCGCCCACCCGCTCCGGCCGCACGCCGAGCCGGTCCACCACGCACGGCACCTCCACGGCGTACCCCTGCGGCAGGTTCGTGATCAGCCCGGCGTTGGCCACGTTGGCGTGGATCCGGCGCATGGTGCCGGTGGTGACGCTGTGGATGATCTGCGGCGCGTACTCGGTGGCGTCCCGGCTCACGTCCAGCGGCTCGCCGGCCAGCACGGAGGCACGGGTGGCGTGGTACTCGGCGACGTTCTCCGCGCTGATCCGCAGGTAGTCGCCGACCGGGATGCGCAGCCGCTCGATCTCCGCGTCGTCGTGCAGGTACCACGGCACGTACTCGCTGGAGTGCTCGCTGGTCTCGGTGGGGAAGTAGCCGAGCCGCCGGTACATGTCCATCCGCACCCGGCGGCGCAGCTGCGGGTCGAACTCCAGCAGCGCGTCCAGCCGCGGGTACAGCGACTCGCCCCGGTGTTCGAGACGCAGCAGCCAGGACTGGTGGTTCACGCCGGCACCGGTGTAGTCCACCTCGTCGACCGGCACGCCGAGCAGGGCACTGAGGTCGTGCACGGTCCAGTACACCGAATGGCACAGGCCGACCACGTTGAGGTCCGGCGCGATCGCCGCCAGATAGCCGACGTTCATCGCCATCGGATTCGTGTAGTTGAGCAGCCAGGCGTCCGGGCACAGCTCGCGCATGTCCGCGGCGATGCCGGCCAGCACCGGGAACGTGCGCAGCGCCCGGAAGATGCCGCCGACGCCGAGCGTGTCGCCGATGGTCTGGCGCAGGCCGTACTTCGCCGGTATCCGGAAGTCGCGCACGGTGGCCTCGTGCATGCCCACCTGGATCGCGTTGATCACGAAGTCCGCGCCGTCCAGCACGGTCCGCCGCTCCAGGCTGGTACGGATCACCGGATCGGCGCCGAGTTGCTCGGCGGTACGCCGGGCGATGGCGGCGGCCGTCTCCAGCCGCTCGTCGTCGATGTCGTGCAGGGCGAGCGTGACGCCCCGCAACTCGTCGAACGAAAGGATGTCGGCGAGCAGCTCACGGGTGAAGACGACGCTGCCCGCGCCGAGGAAGGCGATCACTGTCATGGCGGGATTGTTCGCGGTTGTGTCGCGAACGCGCAAGGAAAACTGGCCTATCGCTTGAAAACGAACTACAGTGACTGCGCGTTTGATCAAGCGCATCGATCGATCTTGTGAGAAGCCATGCCACCGAGTTCGTTACGCCGGGCCGACCGGGTGTCGGCGATCCTGGAGCGGGTCGCCAGCCACGGTTCGGTGGATGCCGGTCACCTTGCCGACGAGTTCGCGGTCTCGCCCGCCACCATCCGGCGCGACCTGCAGACCCTGGAAGATCAACGGCTGCTCTCCCGTACCCACGGCGGTGCGGTCGCGGTCGACGTGGCCTACGAGCTGCCGGTGCGCTACCGGGTCGGCCAGCACCGCGAGCAGAAGGCGCTGGTCGCCCAGAAGGTCGCCGAGCTGCTGCCCAAGGGCCCGCTCACGCTCGGGCTCACCGGCGGCACCACCACGCACCTGCTGGCCCGGCTGCTGGCCGAGCGGGTCGACCTGACCGTGGTCACCAACGCCCTCAACATCGCCGCCGAACTGGCGCTCCGGCCGCGGCTGAAGCTGATCATGACCGGCGGCGTCTCCCGTACCCAGTCGTACGAGCTGGTCGGGCCGATCGCCGACCAGGCCCTGGCCGGGCTGAACATGGCGGTGGCGGTGGTCGGCGTGGACGGCATCAGCGCCCGCGGCGGCCTCACCACGCACGACGAGATCGAGGCGAACACGAACGCCACGATGATCCGCCGCGCCGACCGGGTGATCGTGGTGGCCGACGGCTCCAAGGTGGGCAAGGTCTGCCTGGCCGGGATCTGCCCGATCACCGACGTGGCCCTGCTGGTGACCGACACCAGCGCGGACGCGGCCGGGGTGGACGCGATCCGGCGGGCCGGCACCGAGGTCGTGGTCGCCGGCGGGTGAGCCGGGCGGTCGGTGGCCGCCCCGGGACTTGAGGTCCCGCCGCCGGTCGCGCAGCATTGCGGCATCGACCCGGTGCGGCGGTGGGACGCACCGGAGGTGTCTCGTCCGGCGAGGAGTCGCATGGCCCACGACCCCGGCCGCGTCCCGGAGGACCCGCGCCGCCGCAACCTGGGTGCGCTGCTGCGGCACGTGCACCTGGCCGGCCCGACGTCCCGCACCGCACTGGCCGACCGGATGGGCGTCAACCGCAGCACCGTGCTGGCGCTGATCGCGGACCTGCGCTCGGCCGGCCTGGTGCACGAGGACCCACCCGCCGGAACCCGCGGGGCCGGCCGGCCGTCGCTGGTGGTCCGCCCGGCGCGTGAGCGGATCTACGTGCTGGCGTTCGACGTCGCGGTGGACCGGCTGGTGGCCGCCCGGGTGGCCCTCGGCGGCGCGGTGCTGGACCGGCGCGAGGCGGTCCGCCCGCGCAGCGGGCCCGACCTGGACACGGTGGTCGCGGTGCTGGGCGACCTGGGCCGCGCGCTGCACCGCGCGGCCCCCGCCGACGCGCTGTGCGCCGGGCTCGGTGCGTCGTACTGCGGCCTGATCCGCCCGGCCGACGGCACCGTGCGGTACGGCCCCGACCTGGGCTGGGTCGACCAGTCGTTCGGTACGGCCCTGGGTCGCGAACTGGCGCTCGGCCTGCCGGTGCGGGTCGGCAACGAGGCACACCTGGGGGCGCTGGCCGAACACCTGCGCGGGGCCGGCAGCGGGGTCCGCGACCTGATCTACCTGCACGGCGACGTCGGCGTGGGCGGCGGCGTCATCGCCGGCGGCGAGCTGGTCCGGGGCGACGGCGGGTACGGCGCCGAGCTGGGCCACATGGTGGTCAACCCGTACGACGGGCGGCTGTGTCTGTGCGGGTCGCACGGCTGCCTGGAGGCCGAGGTGGGGGAGCGGGCCCTGCTGGACGCGGCCGGCCGTCCGCCGGAGCTGACCGGCCGGGAGGCGGTGCGGGCCGTGGTGGACGCCGCGGCGGCGGGCGAGCCGGCGGCGCGGCGGGCGGTGGAGCGGATCGGGGACTGGCTCGGCATCGGCGTGGCGAACCTGATCAACCTGTTCAACCCCGGCATGGTGGTCTTCGGCGGCATGCTCCGCGACGTCTACCGCGGGTCCGCCGAGCAGGTCGGCCGCCGGATCGCCACGAACGTGCTCCCGGTCTCCCGGGAGCGGGTGCGGCTGCGTACCGCCGGGCTGGGCGACGACAGCACGCTGGTGGGCGCCGCCGAGCTGGGATTCGCCGCGTTGCTCGAGACGCCGCTGGAAACCCGCGACGCCGCAGCCGCCGCCCGGCGTGTCGCGCTTGCCGGAAAATAGGGCTTCACCTGCGAAAATGCCGGTTCGGCGGGGCATCATCGGGGCCACCGGACAATCCGATTGAGTCTCGCTTTCCGCCGTATCGGGTTGGTAGCATGCCGCGATCATGGCTTGGTGGCCCGGCCGCTTACGGGTCTCGACGGAGGTCTCCCGTGACCGACAATCGGATGAAGGATCGCGTCAAAGTGATGTTTGCAGGGACCACCCCGGAAAGTGAGACGTCGGAGCACGCAATGGTCATGCCGAACGCCGGCGGTCTGCCGAACCAGGCCCTGCACGTCCTGACCCTGGCGCAGCGCACCGCCGAGGAGCACGTCGCCACCGCACACCAGCAGGCCGACAAGATCCGTACCGACGCCCTCGCGGCGGCCGAGCAGATCGCCCGGGACGCGCAGGTGCACGCGCACGACGTCCGCCGCGAGGCCGACAAGGTGCTGTTCGAGGCGCGGGCCGCGGCGGAGCAGGCCGCCCGGGAGGAACGCGCCCGGGCGGAGGACGCACGGCGCAACGCCGACAAGATCGTCGCCGACGCCCGCGCCCAGGCCGAGGCCATCGCGGCCGAGGCCCGGGCCAACGCGGAGCACCTGCGGCTGCAGGCCCAGCAGCGGTACGACGACGTGGTCGGCAGCCTCGGCACCAAGCGGGAGGGCCTGCAGCAGCAGATCGAGGCGCTCGAGCGGTTCGACCACGAGTACCGTGCCCGGCTCACCGCCTTCATGCAGGGCCAGATGCGTGCGCTGTGGGTGGACCAGCCCCAGGTGGCGGCGGACCTGCCCGGCCAGGAGGCGGACGAGGAGCCGGCCCCGCCGCGGGAACTGGTCGCCGCGCAGGGGCCGGTGCAGGGTCCGGAACCCGCTCAGGACGACGACGACGAGAACGCGGAGCGGCCCGCCGTCCCGGCGCAGCGGCAGGGCTCCGACACCGAGGCGGTACCGGTCGGAGCACACGCCGCCCGCGACGAGTAACCGGCTACCTGTCCACGCCCACCCACCCATCCGCGAGCGCCGGGTCGCCGAAGACGGTCACCCCGGCGATGCCGTCGTGGCGGACGTCGAGCACCGCGATGCCATACGGTTGCCCGTACAGATGGGCGGTGACCCCGGGCTGGCCGTTGACGATCACGCGGTCCATCCGCCAGTCGCCGGGGCGGCCGACCGCCATGGCGAATACCGGGGAACAATCAGCCACGCCGGCGAACCACTGCCGGTTCGGCAGCAGTTCCAGCGTGACATCCACCCGGACGACCGCCATCAGGGCTTCGACGTCCGCCGTCTCGAACGCGGTCACGTACGCGTCGAGCAGCCGCCGCGCCTGCGGGGAACGGGGCTCGACGACGTCGTCCGGACCCTGATCGACCTCGGCCAGCCGGGTCCGGGCGCGTTGCAGGCTGCTCTTCACGGCGCCGACCGACATGTCCATGATCTCGGCCACCTCGGCGGCGGGGAACGCCAGCACGTCGCGGAGCAGGAACACGGCCCGCTGGACGGGCGGCAGCGTCTGCATCGCGGCGACCAATGCCAGCCGCAGGTCGGCGCGGTCCCCGGGGAACGGCTCGATCCACGTCTGCGGCGGTAGCACGTCCGGTGGCCCGTCCCCGTCGCCGGTGGGCGCGCCGAGGCCCGACGGCAGGGCGCGCCGGCCCCGATCCCGGGCCACGTTGAGGCACACGTTGGTCGCGATGCGGTGCAGCCACGTCCGCACCGACGACCGCTGCTCGAAGGCGTCCCAGGCGCGCCAGCCGCGCAGGTAGGTCTCCTGGACCGCGTCCTCGGCCTCGTGCCAGGACCCGAGCATCCGGTAACTGTGCGCCAGCAACTCGCCGCGCAGATGGGCCGCCCCCCGCTCGAAATCGCTCACCGGACCAGTGTCGACCGCAGCCATGATCCCGCCTCCCGGACCGCCTCATCGGCCACGCTCGTGCGACCGGCCGCCATCTGGAAGGTGTGGACCTGGCCGGGGAACTCGTCGAGCCGGACCTCGACACCGGCGGCCCGCATCCGCCGAGCCAGCCGTCTGCTGTCGTCCAGCAGCGCCTCCTCCGCACCGACCTGAAGGTACGCCGGCGGCAACCCGCGCGGATCGGCGTGGATCGGCGCCGCCAGCGGGTCGTGCGGGTCCGCCCCGGCCAGGTAGTCGGCCGCCAGCCCACGGACCAGTTCCCGGGTGAAGAACGGATCGCTGCCCGTGTCGTACGAGGTGCCGTCGGCCTCGAGATCGGTCCATGCCGACAGCAGCAACAAGGACGCCGGCATCGGCAGATCCTCCGCCCTGAGGCGTACCGCGAGGCCGATCGCCAGCGTCGCACCACAGGAGTCGCCGGCCACGGCGATCGGACCGGCTCCGCGGCCGAGCAGCCACCGGTAGGCCGCCGTCACGGTGTCGAGCTGACCGGGGAACACGTGCTCCGGCACCAGGCCGTACTCGACGGCGAACGTCTCCACCCCGGCGGCCCGTGCCAGGTGACCGAACATCCGGCGATGAGTCGCCGCCGACCCGCTGACGAAACCGCCGCCGTGGATTGCCATGATCACCGGCCCGGCCGGGGCGTCCGGCGGACGCAGCCACAGTCCGGCCGGCGTCTCCACCCGCACCGTCGCTACGCCGTCCGGGTCGGTGGCCAGTGTCTCCCAGGCCGGGGTCTGCGGTTCGTCCCGGGCCAGCGCCGCCCACCGTGCGCGGTTCGGGTCGCTCGTCGTCGTGGTCATGATGGGTAGACCCCGGCCGGGCCGCAAAGGAATCGGTCCCGGCAGCACGGGCCGCCGTGCTCAGAATCGCCGGAAGACCGCCAGCGCGGGCAGCGCATACCCGCGGTAGTCGAACAGCGCCTGGTTCTCCCACCCGTCCCCGGACGCCGGGTCGGCCGGATCCCAACCGGCACCTGGCACCGCGGTCCAGGTCGGCTCCCAGTAGAAGACCCCCAGCGCCCCCGGCACCCCGGCCACCACGGTCAGGATGTCCCGCAGCGCGTCGGCCTGCCCGCGTGGTGTCGCCGGATGTCCGCCGGCCTCGGCCAGGCCGGCGTTGAAGATGTTCGCCTGGTGGTCGTTCTCGGCGGTGGTGAAGCCGTACGCGGTCTCGGCCACCAGCACCGGCCGGCCGTACCGGGTGGACAGGTCGATCAGGTTGGCCTGCAACGCGCCCAGCGACCCGTGCCAGTAGACGTAGTGCGAGACCGCGATGACGTCGAACGGCACGCCGCGGGTGGTGGCCTGGTCGAACCACCACCGGTGGCCCGCGTTGTCGCCGCCTTCGGCCAGGTGCAGGACCACCCGGGTACGGGGCGACGCCGCCTTGACCGCGGTGCTGCCGGCGGTCAGCAGGGCGGCCAGCCCGTCCCAGTTGTCCCAGCGTCCGTCCGGCCAGAGCAGGCCGCCGTTGATCTCGTTGCCGATCTGCGCCAGGTCCGCGGGCGTGCCCTGGCGGCGCAGCGCGTGCAGGGTGGCGTACGTGTGGTCGTACAGGGCCTGCCGTAGTCCGGCGAAGTCCAGCCCGGCCCAGGCGGCCGGCTTGTTCTGCTTGCCGGGGTCGGCCCAGGCGTCGGAGTAGTGGAAGTCGATCAGCAGTTCCTGCCCGGCGGCGTGGGCGCGGCGCGCCTTGGCCAGTACGTCGTCCAGGTCGGAGTAGCCGTCCGGCGGGTCGACCCACACCTTGAGCCGGATGTGGTCCACGTGGTTCGCGGCGAGCAGCCGGAACGGGTCGCGGCGGGCGCCGCCGGGGCCGCGGTACACCGCGCCGTAGGCCTCGTTCTTGCTGACGTGGGAGACGTCGGCTCCGGTGATCGCGAGCGGGGTGCCGGGTGCGCTCCCGGTCGCCGCGAGCCGCACGTCGTCGAAGTTGGTCCACTGGCCGGCCTCGGCGTCGGAGTGCAGCGTCACGGTGCACCGGCCGCCGGCGCCGACCCGGGCGGTGACCGCGAGCCGGACCCATTCCGCGCCGGTGCGGGGAACGGCCGCCCGCTGGTCGGCGCCGCCGCAGTCGCGCAGCCCGACGTACGCGTCCGGCTGGTTGCCCGCGGACCGGACCCGCACGCTGAGCGTGTGGTTGCCGCGGGCGAGGCCGGTCACGGTCTGGCTGGTGGTGATCCGGTACGCGGTGCCGGCGTAGTGGGTCAGGTGGGTCGTTCCGGTATGCCCGCCGGCCTCGGTGAACCCGGCCGTCCGGGCGCCGGTCTCGGTCCAGCCGGCGGGTTCCTGGTCGGCTCCGGACTCGAAACCCGGATTCGCCAGGGGTACGTCCAAAGCGGCGGCCGGCGCGGCTGCGGACAGGGCGACGGCGGCGGCGGTGAACAGGACGAGGACCGGTCGACGGTGCATGGTGGACTCCCTGATCCGTAGCGGGCGGTCACGACTCGTGCAGGACGCGCACCCCGCCGGCGGACACCCGGAACCCGCCCGCGACCGGTGCGCCGCTGATCAGTTCGACGCCGGAACCGGGGACCGTGGCGTCCGTGTCGCCGTGGTTGACCGCGATCAGGAACGTGCCGGCGTCCCCGCGGCGGCGCACCAGTTCCATGGTGTCCGGCAGGTCCACCGGCGCGGGCAACCCGGCCTCCCGTGCCGCCGTACCGGTCAGCGCGGCCAGGTCCGCACCGGTCAGGCGGGTGGATACGTAGTATGCCCGGCCCCGGCCGGAGGAGTGCCGGGTGATCGCCGGCTGTCCGGCCGCCGGGCCGTCGGCGTAGTCCGCCAGCGCCTGCGCCCCGCGGAGCACGAGGCGCTCGCTCCACACGTCCCCGGTGCGACCGTCGTCCAGCCGCACCCGGGCGCCGGCCGGCAGCGGCAGGAACTCGTCCACGGTGAGGCCCAGCAGGTCGCGCAGCGCGCCGGGATGCCCGCCGGGGTGCACCGCGTCGTGCTCGTCGACGATGCCGGAGAAGTACGACACCAGCAGCGTCCCGCCGCCGTCGACGTACCGGTGCAGGTGCTCCGCGGCCGTCGCGGTCAGCAGGTAGCTGGCCGGCGCCACGACCAGCGGGTACGACGCCAGCGGGGCCTCCGGGTGAACGAAGTCGACGGTGCGGTGGTCACGCCACAGTGCCTCGTAGAACGCCTCCTGCCGCTCCCGGAACGCCAGCTCCCGCGACGGCCGCCAGTCCAGTTCGAGGCCCCACCAGGACTCCCAGTCCCAGAGCAGGGCCACGTCCGCGGTGACCGTGGTGCCGCGCAGGACGCCCAGCCGGCCGAGTTCGGCGCCCAGCTCCACCACCTCGCGCCAGATCCGGGTCCCGGTGCCGCCGTGCGGCAGCATCGCGGAGTGGAACTTCTCCGCGCCGGACCGCGACGCCCGCCACTGGAAGAACATCACCCCGTCGGCGCCCCGGGCCAGGTGCGCGACGCTGTTGCGGCGTAGCTCGCCGGGTTCCTTGGCGACGTTGCGGGGCTGCCAGCTGACCGCGGACGTGGAGTGTTCCATCAGCAGCCAGGGCCGCCCGCCGGCCACCGATCGGGTGAGGTCGGCGCACAGGGCCAGCTCGATGTGGTTGTCGGCGCGCTCGGCCTGCAGGTAGTGGTCGTTGGCGACCAGGTCGACCTCGCCGGCCCAGCGCCAGTAGTCGATGTTCTTGCAGTTGGCCAGCATGAAGTTGGTGGTCACCGGCACGCCCGGGGCGAGCCGGTGCAGGAGGTCCCGCTCGCGGCGGAAGTTCGCCAGGTGCGCGTCCGAGGAGAAGCGGGCGTAGTCGAGCTGCTGGGCCGGGTTCACCGCGGTGGGCGCGAGGACCGGGGGCTGGATCTCGGCCCAGTCGCCGTACCGCTGGCTCCAGAACGCGGTGCCCCAGGCCGCGTTGAGCGCGTCCAGGTCGCGGTACCGCCCGCGCAGCCAGTCCCGGAACGCCGCCGCGGACACCGGGCACCAGCAGGTCGCGTTGGCCTGGCCGTACTCGTTGTGGGCGTGCCAGAGCACCACCGCGGGGTGGCCGGCGTAGCGGCGCGCGAGCTGTTCGGTGATCCCGGCCGCGGCCCGTGCGTACGCCGGGGAGCTGGGGCAGAAGCTCTGCCGGGCGGCGCCGCCCAGCCGGGTGCCGTCGTGGGTGACCGGGGCCGCGTCCGGGTGCCGGTGCAGGAACCACGGTGGTGGCGCGGCGGTCGGGGTGGCCAGGTCGACCGCGATGCCGGCCCGGTGCAGCAGGTCGAGGTTGCGGTCCAGCCAGCCGAAGTCGTACCGGCCGGGGGACGGCTCCAGCATCGACCAGGCGAACACGCCGACGCTGACCAGGTTGACCCCGGCCTCGCGCATCAGCTCGACGTCTTCTTTCCACACCTGCTCGGGCCACTGTTCGGGGTTGTAGTCGCCGCCGTAGGCGATCGCGTCAAGGCCGGGGATCAGCGCCATGTGGACTCCGAACTGTAAGCGCTCACAACGTCATCCATGGATGATTACACAGGACTGAGCTGCTGTGTTCGGCGAAAAACGCGGCCTTGACACGACCAAAGTGGACCACGAGGCTGGGAGCGCTCACAGTCGATACGGCAGAGGACTCCCCATGCAGCGTTCGAAACTCGGCGCCGGTCTCCTCGCGGCCCTGCTCGCCGCCGGACTCACCACCGCCTGCACCGGCGACTCCGGCGGCGGCGGCACCGCGGCCGATTCCACCGGCAAGGCCGAACTGTCGTTCTGGTCCTGGGCGCCGAACATCGAGAAGACGGTCGACGCCTGGAACGCCGCCAACCCGGACATCCACGTCACGCTGAGCAAGCAGGCCGGGGGCGGCGACATCGTCACCAAGCTGCTCACCGCGGCCCGGGCCGGCAACCCGCCCGACCTGGCCCAGGTCGAGTACCAGGCGCTGCCCACGCTGGTCAGCAACGACGTCCTGGCCGACATCGCGGAGCCGGCGCGCCCGGTGCGCGACAAGTTCGCCGACGGCGTCTGGCAGCAGGTCACGCTCGGCACCGACGCGGTGTACGCGATCCCCCAGGACTCCGGCCCGATGATGCTCTACTACCGCGCCGACCTGTTCAGCCGGTACGGCCTGACCGTGCCGCAGACCTGGGACGAGTTCGCGCAGACCGCCCGTACCCTCCGGCGGAAGGACCCGAAGAAGTTCCTGACCACGTTCTCGGCCAACGACCCGGGCTGGTTCGCCGGCCTGGCGCAGCAGGCCGGCGCGTCGTGGTGGGCGGTCGACGGCGAGTCCTGGAAGGTCACCGTCAACGACCCGGCCACCCGCAAGGTCGCCGACTACTGGCACGGCCTGGTACGCGACGGCGTCATCGACAACCGGCCGATGTACACCCCGGAGTGGAACAAGGCCCTCAACGACGGCACGCTGCTCGCCTGGCCCAGCGCGGTGTGGGCGCCCGGCGTCCTGACCCGGCCGCCACCGACCTGCTGATCGGTCAGAGCGGCATCTACCCGGCCGCCCGCGACGCCCAGTCCAGCAGGCTGCTGCAGCAGCCGCCGGCCTTCTTCGGTCAGCAGAAGGACTTCTACGCCACCGCCAAGGCCATCGCGGACACCGCCGGCGGCTTCACCTGGGGCCCGAACGTCAACGTCACCTACGACGTCTACAAGGACGCCTTCGGCAAGGCGATCACCGGGCGGACACCGTTCGCCGGGGCGCTCGACACCATGCAGACCGCCACCGTGGCCGACATGCGGAAGAACGGCTTCACGGTCACCAGCTGAGGAGAGAACCGATGACATCGGCCGTCCGCGGCCGGTCGCGCAGAGGTACGGCGTCCCGCGGGGTGCCGTACCTCTTCCTCGCACCGGCCGTGCTGCTCTTCACCCTGTTCCTGCTGCTGCCGATCGGATACGCGGTGTACCTGAGCCTCCGCCGGGTCAAGGTCAGCGGCCTCGGTCTGGGGCGCGGCTCCCGTACCGAGATCTTCGCCGGCCTGGCCAACTACCGCGCCGCACTGTCCGATCCGGAACTGTGGAGCAGCGCGGTCCGGGTGCTCGCCTACGGCGCGCTGCTACTGCCCACCATGCTCGGTCTCGCGCTGCTGTTCGCGCTGCTGCTGGACCGGCCCCGGGTCCGGCTGCGACGGTTCGCCCGGCTGGCCATCTTCCTGCCGTACGCGGTCCCGGGCGTCATCGCCAGCATGCTGTGGGGCTTCCTGTACCTGCCCGCGGTGAGCCCGTTCACCGACCTGGCCGGCCGGTTCGGGCTGCCCGCCGCCGACCCGCTGAGCGGCGACTCGGTGCTGTTCGCGATCGTCAACATCGGGGTCTGGGGCGGCGTCGGCTTCAACATGATCGTGCTCTACACCGCGCTGCGCGCCGTCCCGCCGGAGCTGTACGAGTCGGCCCGCCTGGACGGGTGCGGCGAATGGCAGCTGGCCTGGCGCATCAAGATTCCGCTGCTGGTGCCGGCGCTGATCATGACCACGGTGTTCTCGCTCATCGCCACGCTGCAGGTGTTCACCGAGCCGCTGACCGTGCGTTCGCTGACCAACTCGATCTCCTCCACCTGGACGCCGTTGATGAAGGTCTACCGGGACGCGTTCGCGCAGAACGACCTCTACTCCGCCGCCGCCAGTTCGGTGCTGATCGCGCTGGTCACCCTGGTCCTGTCGGTCGGCTTCCTGCGGCTGGCCGGGCGCCGCTCGTTCGGCGGTGAGCAGCAGTGAGGCGAGCCCGCACCGCCTGGCTGCCGACCGCGGTGCTGGTCCTGGGCGCGGTCTACTGCCTCTTACCGGTGCTCTGGGTGCTGGTCGCCGCCACCAAGAGCGGTTCGTCGCTGTTCACCACGTTCACCTTCGCCCCCGGCGGGGACCTGGTGGCCAACCTGACGGACCTGTCCGGGTACGGCGGCGGCCTGTACTGGCGCTGGCTGCTCAACACGGTGCTGTACGCGGGCGTCGGCGGCGCGCTGTCCGCGCTGGTCTCCGGGCTGTCCGGCTACACGCTGGCCAAGTTCCGCTTCGCCGGGCGCGACGCGCTGTTCACCATCCTGCTGGCCGGGGTGCTGGTGCCCGGGGTGACGCTGGCGATCCCGCAGTACCTGCTGCTCGCCGAGGCCGGCCTCACCGACACCTACTGGGCCGTGCTGCTGCCCAGCATCATCAGCCCGTACGGCATCTACCTGGCCCGGATCTACGCCGCCGCGGCGGTGCCGGACACGGTGGTCGAGGCGGCCCGCACCGACGGCGCCGGCGAGTGGGCCATCTTCCGCCGGGTGGCGCTGCCGATGATGGCGCCCGGCCTGGTCATCGTGTTCCTGTTCCAGTTCGTCGCGATCTGGAACAACTTCCTGCTGCCGTTCGTGATGCTCTCCTCGGACCGCAGGTTCCCGGTCACCGTGGGCCTGTTCACGCTGCTCAACCAGGGTCAGACCGTGCCGGCTTTGTACCGCGTGGTGATCACCGGTGTGCTGCTGTCCGTGCTGCCGCTGATCGCGCTGTTCCTCAGCCTGCAGCGGTTCTGGCGCGTCGACCTGATGTCCGGCGCGGTCAAGGGATGACGCCTCCCGGCTGCGCCGCCCGGCGGGCACCGGACAGAATGTGACCGTGACCGAGCCCCACCGCGCCCGCGGCAGCCGCATCTCACCCGCGCGGCCCACCATGGACGACGTCGCCGCGGTGGCCGGGGTGTCCCGGGGCACGGTCTCGCGCTTCCTCAACGGCGGGCACAACGTCAGCCGGTCCGCCCGGGAGGCGGTCGAGCGCGCCATCCGCAAGACCGGGTACGTGGTGAACCAGCACGCCCGCAGCCTGGTCACCCAGCGGGCCGGCTCGGTGGCGTTCATCCTCTCCGAGCCGCAGGACCGCCTCTTCGAGGACCCGAACTTCAACAACCTGCTGCGCGGCTGCACCCAGGTCCTCGCCGACCACGACATCACGCTGCTGCTCACGGTCGCGGCCACCGACGCCGACCGGGTCCGGATCGGCCGCTGGGTCACCGCCGGTCACGTCGACGGCGCACTGCTGATCTCCAACCACCTGGGCAGCCCGCTGCTCGGCGACCTGAAGGAACGCGGCCTGCCGGTGGTGGTCTGCGGTCGCCCGCTCGGCCACGAACGCGACGTCAGCTACGCGGCCGCGGACGACCGCGACGGCGCGCGGCAGATGGTCGAGTACCTGCGCTCCCGGGGCCACCGGCGGATCGGCATCGTCACCGGCCCGCTGGACACCTCCGGCGGCGTGGATCGTCTGGACGGCTACCGCGACGTGCTCGGGGCCGCCGATCCGGCGCTGGTGGTGTCCGGCGACTACACCCAGGCCTCCGGCGAGGCGGCGACCGCGAAGCTGCTGGACCAGGCGCCGGACCTGGACGCGATCTTCGTCTGCTCGGATCTGATGGCGGCCGGCGCGGTCGCCGCGCTGCACCGGGCCGGGCGGCGGGTGCCGCAGGACGTCGCGGTCGGCGGTTTCGACGACTCCAAGGTGGCCACCACCACGACGCCGTCGCTCACCACGATCCGGCAGCCGTGGATGCGGCTCAGCGCGGAGATGGTGCGGCTGCTCCTGGCCCGGGTGGACGGTGAGGACCCGGCCGCGGTCCTGCTCCCCACCGAACTGGTGGTCCGCGACTCCGCCTGACCGGCGCCGAAGACCGCACGATACGACGAGCATTGGAGCGCTCCCATCACTTAGCGTTGCCTGATGGAGTCTGTCCGTAACGCAGTGGTGCTCGGTGCCAGCCTGGCCGGGCTGGCCACCGCCAAGGTGCTCAGCGAGGTGTACGACACGGTCACGGTCGTCGATCGCGACCAGCTGCCGGAGCGGCCCGGCCCGCGCCGGGGCGTGCCGCAGTCCCGGCAGTTGCACGTCGTGCTGGCCCGCGGCCGTCAGGACCTGGACAGCCTGTTCGACGGGCTCAGCGACGAACTCGGTGCGCGCGGCGCGCCGCAGGTCGACATCAACCACCAGGTGCACTGGCTCAACGACGGCTACCGGATGCGCCGCGCGCACTCCGGCCTGATCGGGGTCGGGGTCAGCCGCCCGCTGCTGGAGCACGTGGTCCGGGAGCGTGTGCGGCGGCTGTCCAACGTGCGGTTCCGGTGCGGCGCCGCGGCGTCCGAGCTGTGCACCACCGACGACCGGACCCGGGTGGTCGGCGTCCAGGTCACCCCGCGCGACGGCGCGCCGTACCCGATCGACGCGGACCTGGTGGTGGACGCCTGCGGGCGGTCCTCGCGGACCCCGGCCTGGCTCACCGCGCTGGGGTACCCGGCGCCGCCGGAACGGCGCGTGAGGATCGACATCACCTACGCCACCCGCCTCTACCGGCGCGAGCCGCACCACCTCGGCGGGCGGCTGGGGGCGCTCACCAACGCGGTGCCGGAGCGGCCCCGGACCGGAGTGGTCGCCGCCCAGGAGGACGACACGTTCGCGGTCGCGCTGTGCGGCGTGCTCGGCGACGAACCACCCCTGGACCCCGACGGATACCTGCGGTTCGCCGAGTCGCTGGGGGTACCGGAGATCACCGAACTGGTCCACGACGCCACCCCGATCGGCCCGCCGGTGCGGATGCGGTTCCCGGCCAGCGTCCGCCGCCGGTACGAACGGCTGCGCCGCTTCCCGGCCGGCCACCTGGTCGTCGGCGACGCGCTGTGCAGCTTCAATCCGGTGTACGGCCAGGGCATCACGGTCGCCACCGCGGAAGCCGTGCTGCTCCGGGACCTGCTGCGCACCGGCCGGACCGACCTGTGGCGGCGGTTCTTCCGGGGCGCCGCCCGGATCATCGACGGGCCGTGGGACATCGCGGTCGGGACCGACCTGCGCTTCCCGGCGGTCCAGGGCCGGCGCACCCCGAAGATCAGGTTCATCAACGCGTACGTGCACCGGCTGCACGCCGCCGCCCGGCGCGACCCGGTGCTGGGCGCCGCGTTCCTGCGGGTCCTCAATCTGGTCGACCCGCCGGCCCGGCTGCTGCGCCCGGCGATCGCGATTCGGGTAGTGCGCGGCGGGTGGCGACCGGTCTAGCATCGGATGATCGAGATCACTCGATGGGCCCACGCGACGCAGCGGGAGGTCACCGTGTCCGCACCCGACGAAGCCACCGAGACCCGGACCGACATCGACGGCGCGCTGCTCGGCGGCGCCACCTACCGCAGCCTCGGCGAACAACAGCTGTCACCGGCCGAGGAACGCTTCGAGCGCAACCGCCGTACCGTCGGGCTCTTCCTGGCGCCGCTCGTCGCGCTGATCTTCCTGGCCCTGCCGCTCGACCTGCCGCCCAGCCAGCAGACCCTGGCCGGGCTGCTGCTCGGCGTCATCGTCCTGTGGGTCACCGAGCCGGTGCCCATCCCGATCGGCGGCCTGATCGGCGTCGCCCTCGTGGTCATGATGGGCGTCGCCCCGGCCGCCGACGTGCTGGCGCCGTTCGGATCGTCCACCGTGTTCACGTTCATCGGCGCGTTCATCCTGGCGCAGGCCATGCTCAAGCACGGGCTGGCCCGGCGCTTCGCGTTCCGGGTGCTGTCGCTGCCCGGCGTCGGCCGCACCACACCGCGGGTGATCATCGCGTTCGGCGCCATCACCTGCCTGCTGTCCGCGTTCGTGTCGAACACCGCCACGGTCGCCATGCTGCTGCCCACCGCGCTCGGCATCCTCTCGGTGATCGCCAAGCTGATGCAGGACCGCGGGGTGGTCCGACCCGGCTTCGACCCGACCCGGTTGCGCGTCGGTGCCGCGCTGATGCTCATGCTGGCGTACGGCGCCAGCGTCGGCGGGCTGCTCACCCCGGTCGGCACGCCGCCCAACCTGATCGGCCGCGGGCTGATCGAGGAGGCCACCGGGGAACGCATCTCGTTCGCCCAGTGGATGGCCGTCGCGGCCCCGATCTGCCTCGGCATGTTCGTGATCCTCGCGCTCGTGCTGCTGCTGCTCAACAAGCCGGAGATCCGGCAGATCGAGGGCGTCGAGTCCTATGTGGTCGCCGAGCGGGCCCAGCTCGGGCCGCTGTCCCGGGCCGAGCGCAACACGCTGATCGCGTTCGGCGTCACGGTCACGCTGTGGATCGTGCCGGGCATCGTGGCGCTGATCGCCGGCAACGACTCGGCCGTGTACGAGACGGTCAGCGGCCGGCTCAACGAGGGCATCGTGGCCGTCTTCGGCGCGTCCCTGCTGTTCCTGCTGCCCACCGACTGGCGGCAACGCGAGTTCACGCTGAACTGGAGCGACGCCGCCCGGATCGACTGGGGCACGATCGTGCTGTTCGGCACCGGCATCATCTTCGGCTCGCTGCTCGAGGACACCGGCCTGGCCGAGCGGATCGGCAACAGCAGCGCCGACGCGCTCGGACTGTCCAGCATGTTCGCGGTCACCGCGTTCGCCGTGGTGCTGGCCATCGTCATCTCCGAGACCACCAGCAACACCGCGTCCGCCGCGGTGGTCGTCCCGATCATCATCCCGATCGCGATCGCCACCGGGAACGACCCGTTCGTGCCGGCCCTGGCCGCCACGTTCGCCGCGTCGTTCGGGTTCATGCTGCCGGTGTCCACCCCGCAGAACGCGGTGGTCTACGGCTCCGGCGTGGTACCGATCACCACGATGATCCGCTCCGGCATCTCGTTCGACGTCCTCGGCGCGATCCTCATCCTGCTGCTCCTGCCGCTGATGGTGGCCGCCGTGGGGATCGGATGACGGCCGTGCAGCGGATCGCGGTGATACCCGGCGACGGCATCGGCCGTGAGGTGACCGCCGCCGCCCGCGCGGTGCTCGACACGGTCACCACCCGGCACGGCATCGCCCTGGACTACGACGAGTTCGACTGGTCCTGCGAGCGGTACGCCCGGGACGGCGCGATGATGCCCCCGGACGGCATCGCGCGGCTGCGCCCGTACAACGCGATCCTGCTCGGTGCGGTCGGCTGGCCCGGCGTACCCGACCATGTCTCGCTCTGGGGTCTGCTGATCCCCATCCGCCGGGCCTTCCGCCAGTACGTCAATCTCCGCCCGATCCGGGTCTTCCCGGGCGTCGCCAGCCCGCTGCGCGACGCCCGGCCCGGCGAGGTCGACTTCGTCGTGGTGCGGGAGAACGTCGAGGGGGAGTACAGCGAGATCGGCGGCCGGCTCAACCGCGGCTTCCCGGACGAACTCGCCGTGCAGGAGGCGGTGTTCACCCGCGCCGGCGTGACCCGGATCGCCGACTACGCCTTCACCCTGGCCCGCCGGCGCCGGTCGTACCTGACCTCGGCGACCAAGTCCAACGGCATCGTGCACACGCTGGTGTTCTGGGACGAGGTGCTGGCCGAGCGCGCGGCCGGGTTCCCCGACGTCCGTTGCGACGCCGAACACATCGACGCGCTCGCCGCGAAGCTGGTGCTGCAGCCGCAGCGGTTCGACGTGATCGTGGCGTCCAACCTGTTCGGCGACATCCTCAGCGACCTGGCCGCCGCCGTCGCCGGCAGCATCGGCATCGCGCCGTCGGCCAACCTGGACCCGACCGGCGCGTACCCGTCGATGTTCGAGCCGGTGCACGGCTCGGCACCGGACATCGCCGGGCAGGGCGTGGCGAACCCGGTCGGCGCGGTCTGGTCGGCCGCCATGATGCTCGACCATCTGGGGCACGAACGGGCCGCGGCGGACGTCCTGGCGGCGATCGAGTCCTGCCTGGCGGCGCCGGAGACGCGGACCCGCGACCTCGGCGGCACCGCGGACACCGCGACGGTGGTGGCCGCCCTGCGGGACCGGCTGAGCGGGCCGGACCGCCGGTGAACCGCTCCGGTCCGGGCCGGCGTCAGCCGTACCGTTCGACCAGCGCGGCGCCGATCGAGGCCAGCCGGTCGCGCACACCCGGCGGGCCGGTCACCTCGAGCCACTCGACCAGCCCGGCAAGCTCGCCGGCGAGCGCGTACTCGTTGTAGCCGCGGATCACGACCTCGGCGCGGCCGTCGCTGGTGGCGCCGCCCACCACGAGCCGGTCGCCGAGCACCATCCGGAGCCGGCTCAGCGCGTGGCGCACGCATAGCGCCTGGATCTCGAGGGGCGTCCGCCGGCGTTCGACCTCGTCGGCGATCTCCCGCCAGCTCTCGGCGAGGTCGAAGTCGCGGGGCCGGTGCACGGGTTCGCCGGTCGGGTCGGCGGACGACACGCGGTCGATCCGGAAGGTCCGCCGGCCGGCCTCGGTGTGGGCGACGAGATACCACGACGGGCCCTTGGCGACGATGCCGAGCGGGTGGACGGTTCTGCCGGTTTCGGCGCCGTTGCCGTCGACGTAGCCGAGCCGCACCTGGACGCCCCGGATCACCGCGTCCTGGAGGTCGTCGAGGAAGCGTGGCACCGGGTGCTCGACCCGACTCGCCCCCCATCGTTGCGGGTCCCGGACCAGCGCCGACGCCGCCGCCTCGGCCTGCACCCGGAAGGGCTCCGGCAGGGCGTGGACGAGCTTGCGCAGCGCCGTCTTCACGGCCGGCGTCGCGGCCGAGGCCGGACCGGCCACCAGGAACAGGGCGCGGGCCTCACCCGCGGTCAACCCGGACAGGTCGGTGCGGGCGCCGCCGATGAGGCGCCAGCCGCCGCCCCGGCCCTGCAGGGAGTACACCGGCACCCCGGCCATGGCCAGCGCGTCCAGGTCGCGGCGGGCGGTGCGCTCGGAGACCTCCAGCTCCCGGGCGACCTCCGCCGCGGTCACCTGCTCACGCTGCTGCAGCAGCAGGAGAACGGCCACCAGCCGGTCGGTTCGCACGCCGGCAACACTGTCACAGAAAACCGGTCACGAGGTGACCGGTTTCGGTCGGCAGGATGGCGGCATCAGCTCACCGACGGGCCCGGCTACCCACGGCCGTGTCGGCCCGCACGCCGAAAAGATGGATAGGAAAGCAATGTTCGATTCAGCCGATTTTCCCGAGCCCACCCTCATTTCCGTCAACGGGGTGGAACTGGAGGTCTTCGAGGCGGGCCGACACCATCGGGGAAGGCCCATCGTGCTCTGTCACGGCTGGCCGGAACACGCCTTCTCCTGGCGTCATCAGGTGCCCGCCCTCGCCGCGGCGGGTTACCACGTCATCGTCCCGAACCAGCGGGGTTACGGCCATTCGTCCCGCCCGGCCGAGGTGACGGACTACGACCTGGAACACCTGTCCGGCGATCTCGTCGCCCTGCTCGATCACTACGGGTACGCGGACGCCACCTTCGTCGGTCATGACTGGGGCGCCATGGTCGTCTGGGGACTGACCCTGCTGCATCCGAAGCGCGTCAACAAGGTGATCAACCTGAGCCTGCCGTACCAGGAACGCGGAGCACGACCCTGGATCGAGGTCATGGCGGAGGTGTTCGGCGACGACTTCTACTTCGTCCACTTCAACCGCCGGCCGGGCGTCGCGGACGCCGTGTTCGACGAGGACCCCGCCCGTTTCCTTCGCAACCTGTACCGGAAGAACGTGCCGCCCGCGGAGCCTCAGCCGGGCATGGCACTGATCAATCTCGCCAGGGCGGAAACCCCCCTCGGCGAGCCCGTGATGAGCGACCGCGAACTGGCCGTCTTCGTCTCCGCGTTCACCTCGTCGGGATTCACCGGAGGCGTGAACTGGTACCGGAACCTCGACCGCAACTGGCACCTGCTGGCGGACGTGGACCCGATCGTCCGCCGGCCCGCTCTGATGATCTACGGCGCCCGGGACGCGATCCAGCGGTCCGCCGGCCTGACGGATTACGTGCCCCAGGTGGACGTGGTCAGTCTGGACTGCGGTCACTGGATCCAGCAGGAGATGCCGGACGAGACAACCCGGGCGATGCTCACCTGGCTGGCCCGGTGGGACGCCTGAAGCGCCGAACCCGATCCGGTGAATCGATCAGCTGCCCGCGGAGTGGGCGTCGGCAAGGGCCTCGCCGACGAGCCGTCCGGCGAGTTCCACGCAGCGCATCCGGGCGGGAGAGAAGTCGTACGGCATCTTGGTGATCGCGGTGGCGGCACTCATCTCTGTGCCCTCCGCTTTCAGGTCGGCGTCGTAGATCTCGAAGATCTTCTCCTCGGCCGCGTCGAGACCAGCTGCCTCGATGGCCTGATTCAGGGCCATCGCGTGAGCGCATCGCTGGACGGCGAGCTCGTCGACGCGGGGGTCGTCGGGTTCGACGCCGTCGTCGAGGGCGGCCTCGGCCGCCTCCAGACGGTCGTCCTCGGCCCGCAGGTCGGGGTGGGTGGCCAGCACGATGAACCTGCCGGCCTGGATGGCGGCGCCCAGCGGCCCGAAGATCCGTTCTGTGACCAGCAGGGCGTCCAGATCGGAGGGCCGCAACGCGCCCGGGGGCAGGTGGCTGAGCCGGTCCGTGACCAGTTCGGAGAGCAGCCCCAGCGGGCTGCCCACCGCCCGCAGGCGCTGGACAGCCGCGCGCCGGCGTTTGATGGCGGCCTCCTGCGCCGCCAAGGTTTCCTCCAGCCTGCTCAGGACCGACTCGATGTCCGGGGCCTGGTCCGGGGCTTCGTCTCCCGCTTCGTCCCGGGCTTCGCCGAAGGCGGCCCGCATGTCGTCCAGGCTGATACCGGCATCAGCCATCCTGCGGATCCACAGCAGGCGGATCATGTCGTCATAGCCGTAGCGGCGGCGGCCGTCCCCGCCGCGCTCGGGCTCCGGCAGCAGACCGATCTCGTGGTAGTGGCGGATGGCGCGTGGGGTGATCCCGGCGAACGCCGCGGCATCACCGATCTTGACCTGCCGGGGAGGCGTGTGGGAGGGGTACATCGCAGACAGAGCCTTTCGTGCTGTGGTGCCCCGACCCCACCACATGCCGCTACGGCATGTGCAACAGCCCAGCCAGGTGCCACCGCGGCCAGGAACACAGTCCTGCCGGATCGGCGAATGGTCAGGAATCAAGAAGCGCCCCCCGGCGCACCGCACATAGCGTGACCGTCGTCAAGGCACCCGCCCCGACTGCTCGTCCCCGAGGGAGAGATTCCGATGAACGGCAACAAATGGGTCCGGCAGATCCACCGCTGGCTGGCCATCATCTTCACGCTGACGGTCGTGGTCACCTCGGTCGCGCTGGCCCAGGAAGACCCGGTCGTCTGGGTCTCCTATCTGCCACTGTTCCCGCTGGCGCTGCTCCTGTTCACCGGGCTCTACCTCTTTGTCCTGCCGTACGCCACCCGGTGGCGCGGCGGGCGCCGGGCCAGTCCCGCGCGATGACCCCGCACACGGCCGTCGCGGAGCCGCAGGCCCCGGGTCCGCGACGGTGCGGATTCCGCACCGCTGATCACGTCACGCGCTGGACGGTTCGGTGAGCTGACCACACCTGTTCGATCCGGCTGTCCCGGAAACGGTAGAAGACGTGCTCGCCGAACGAAACCCGACGACCGCCCGCCTCGATACCGAGAAACTGCCGTTGCGGGGTGCAGCCGAACCTCAACCGGCACGCGACGTGATCGGTTGACCTCGTCGAGTTGTTCGCGCATTGCGTGCTCCTTTCCACCGTCACGATGGCACGCCCGGGCAGTGGAGGGACGGTGCGCGCGGGACGTGCCCAGCCGCGGCTCTCCACCCGGCGTGGTCGCGGCGGGTGATCCATGACTGCACACTCGTCCCGGCGTACCTTCAGTTAAGGGTTGAAGTCAGTCGAGCGTAGGAGACGCCGTGGACACCGTGTTGTGGATCATCGCCGCCGTGCTGGCGGTCGCCTTCGTCGCTTCCGGCGCCATGAAACTGCTCCGGTCCCGGGAGCAGCTGGCCGCGTCCGGGATGGGCTGGGCGCCGGAGTTCAGCGCCGGGACGGTCAAGCTGATCGGCGCGCTGGAGGTGCTGGCCGGGATCGGCCTGATCCTGCCGGCGTTGCTGGACATCGCCCCGGTGCTGGTGCCGCTGGCCGCCCTCGGCCTGATTCTGGTGATGATCGGTGCGGCGGTGGTGCACGCCCGCCGCAAGGAGTACCCGTTGATCGCGGTCAACGCGGTGCTGCTGATCCTGGCCGCGGTGGTGGCGTGGGGCCGCTTCGGGCCATACCCGTTCAGCTGACCGCGAGTTCGGCCGCCCGCGAGGAAGGCCCGCGAGGAACGCCGGTCCGGTGCGCCCGGTCGGGTGTCTCGCCGGCCGCTACCCGGCGTACGCGTGCAACCCGGCGATCAGCGCCGCCAGGCCGGCCTTGGCGTCGGCGAACAGCATGGCGGTCTTCGGGTCGGTGTACAGCTCGTTGTCGATTCCGGCGTAGCCGTGGCCCAGCGACCGCTTCACCACGATCACGCTGCGGGCCCGGTCCACGTCCAAAATCGGCATGCCGGACACCGGGTTTCCGGGGCGCCGGGCCGCCGGGTTCGTCACGTCGTTGGCGCCGACGACCAGGACGACGTCCGTACGCGCGAACTCGGGGTTGATCTCCTCCAGGTCCTTCAGCTCGGGGTACGGGGCGTTGGCCTCGGCGAGCAGCACGTTCATGTGGCCGGGCATCCGGCCGGCCACCGGGTGGATGCCGTAGCCGACCTCGACGCCCCGCTCGGTCAGTGCCTGCGCCAGCGCCACCACCTCGTGTTGCGCCTGCGCCGCGGCCAGCCCGTAGCCGGGCACGATCACCACCTTGCCGGCGTACGCGAGCTGGATGGCCGCGTCGTCCACGGTGATCTCGCGTACCGTGCCGTCGCCGGACACCGCCGCGCCGGGTGTGTCGTCGCCGGTGCCGAAGCCGCCCGCGACGATGGCGCCGATCGGCCGGTTCATGGCGTCCGCCATCAGCTTGGTGAGGATCGCGCCGGCCGCACCCACCAGTGCCCCCGCGATGATCAGCAAACTGCTCTCCAGGACGAACCCGGCCATCGCCACCGCGGTCCCGGTGAACGCGTTGAGCAGCGAGATGACCACCGGCATGTCGGCGCCGCCGATCGGCAGGGTCATCAGCACGCCGACGATCAGGGCCGCCGCCGCGATGCCGGTCAGCGCGGCGATCTCCGCCCGGCCGGCCACCACCAGCGCGGCCAGCCCGGCGGTGGCGGCACCGAGCAGCACGACGAGCAGGCGGCCGCCGGGTACCGCGATCGGACGGCCCGGCACCAGCCCGGCCAGCTTGCCGGACGCCACCAGGGACCCGGTGAACGTGACGCCGCCGATCAGCACGTCCAGCACCGCGGTGACGGTGATCTGCACCGGCAGCCGGCCGGTCAGGTCGCCGTGCCGCACCACCTCGCCCAGCGCGATCAGGGCCGCGGCGCCGCCACCGACCGCGTTGAACAGGCTGACCAGTTGCGGCATGGCGGTCATCCGGACCCGGCGCGCGGTGACCAGGCCGGCCACCGTCCCGGCCAGGACGCCCACGGCCAGCACGGCGGCGGCGACCGCGGTGATCTGCCGGTGCACCACCAGCACCACGGCGGTGGTGGCGACGGCGGCGGCCATCCCGGCGGCGGACAGCCGGTTGCCGCGGCGGGCGGTGGCGGGCGCGTTCATCAGGTGCAGCCCGATCACGAAGCAGGTGGCGCAGGCCAGGTACACCAGGTGCACCCAGGTGTCGAAGGCCGTCACTTGCGGAGCTCCGTCCGGGTGCGGAACATCGCCAGCATGCGGTCGGTGACCAGGTAGCCGCCGGTGACGTTCATGGCCGCGAACGCGGCGGCGACGAACAGCAGCACGTACCCGGTCAGGGTGGTCGTGGTGGCGGCGAGCAGCATCACGCCCACCAGGACCACGCCGTGCACCGCGTTCGCGCCGGACATCAGCGGGGTGTGCAGGGTGGCCGGCACCTTGCTGATCACCTCGAAGCCGACCAGCAGGCTCAGTACGAAGACGGTCAGGTCGGCCAGCAGCAGAGGGCTCACGATCCGGCCTCCCGGTTGTCGAGGGCGGTCCGGACGGCCGGCTGGACGATCTGGCCGTCGTGCGTGACGACCACGCCGGCCTGGATGTCGTCGGCCGGGTCGACGGTGATCACACCGTCGCGCAGCAGCGCGGGCAGCAGGGCACAGACATTGCGGGAGTACGCGGTGGAGGCGGCCTGTGGCACGGTGGCCGGCAGGTGCGCCGCCCCGATCAGGGTGACGCCGTGCGCGGTGACCACCGTCTGGTCGGGCACCGATCCGGCGACGTTGCCGCCGAGCGGGCCGGCCGCCAGGTCCACCACCACCGAGCCGGGCCGCAACGCCCGGACGGCCGCCGTGGACACCAGTTCCGGCGGGCGCGCGCCCGGCACCTGGGCGGTGGTGATCACCACGTCGAAGCGGGCGACCGCCGCGTCCAGGGCCTGCTGTTGCGCACGGGCCTCGGCGTCGGTGAGCCGGCGGGCGTAGCCACCGGCGCCGGTGGCCTCCGGTCCGGGTAGGTCGAGGACGGCGGCGCCGGTGGACGCGATGTCGGCCCGCGCGGCCGCCCGGACGTCGTACCCGGTGATCATCGCGCCCAGCCGCCGGGCGGTGGCGATCGCCTGCAGCCCGGCGACGCCCGCGCCGAGTACCAGCACCTGCGCCGGCCGGGTGGTGCCGGCCGCGGTCATCAGCATCGGGAAGAACCCGCCGTACGCCTCCGCGGCGACCAGCACGGCCTTGTAGCCGGCCACGTTCGCCTGGGAACTCAGCGCGTCCATCGCCTGCGCACGGCTCAGTGTGCGGGGGAGCAGGTCGAGGCTGACCGCGGTCACCTTCGCCTCGGCGAGCCGGCGGACCAGCGGCGCGTCGGTGAGCGGCGACAGGAGACCGGCGAGCATCCGGCCCTCGGGCAGCGCCCCGGCGTCCGGTGGCGGATGGATGCAGACCAGGATGTCGGCGTCCGCCAGCACCCGGGCCCGGTCGGTCACGGTGGCGCCGGCGGCGGCGTACCCCTCGTCGCCGAACCAGGCCGCCGCGCCGGCTCCCGCCTCCACCAGGACGTCGAGGCCGAGCGCCCGCAGGCGCCCGGCCCCGTCCGGGGTGAGCGCGACCCGGCGCTCCCCGGCGCCGGCCTCCCGGACGACGCCGACCGTCGTCATGCCGTCTCCGAGCGTCGGTGCGACCCTGCCATGGTTCCTCCCCGGTGCGGCGTCCGTGATCCCGAGGATGCGCCTCGGACGGGTCCGCACTCAAGGGGTTCCGTCGATGGTCCTGGCTAGAGCATGTGGACGACGTCGTCGGCGCTGAGCCGGGGCAGGCGGTCGGCCCAGGCGTCCGGGCCGGGCCGGCCGAGGTTGACCAGCAGCAGGGACCGCAGCCGACCGTCCGGGAAGAACTCGGCGTCCACCCCGGCCGGACGGAAGCCGGCCATCGGCCCGGCGGCCAGCCCGGCGGCCCGGACGCCGACGATGAAGTAACCGATCTGGACGGCCGCGTTGAACCGGGCCTGGTCCAGCCGCGCCGCGTCGTGCGCCGGGCCGGTGAAGTAGTCGCGGACGTGCGGCCGGTCCGGGTTCAGCCGGGGCAGGTGCTCGTGGAACCGGGTGTCCGCGGCCAGGATCGCGACCAGCGGTGCCGCGCCGGTCTTGGCGCGGTTGCCGGCGGACAGGTGGGGCAGCAGCCGCTCCCGGGCGGCCGCCGAGCGGATCAGCACGATCCGCAGTGGCTGGGAGTTGAACGCGGTCGGCCCGTACCGGATCAGCTCGTGCACGGCCCTGATCTGCTCCGGCGTGACCGGCTCGTCGGTGAACGTGTTCGCGGTCCGCGCGGACCGGAACAGCAGATCCTGCGCAGCGGGATCGAGCGCCAGCAGGTCCGGTGCGGACGGCCCGTTCGGTGCCGGGTCCTGCTCCGCGGAACGGCGGGTCCGGACCGTTGCCTCACCGCTCATGCGGCGAGGCGGGCGTAGCGGCCGTCGTGGTAGAGCAGCGGGACGCCGTCGTCGTGCCGGCCGAATTCCGGCTCGGCCAGCACCACCGCGTGGTCGCCGGTGGCCACCCGGTCGATCACCCGGCACAGCAGCCAGGCCAGCGTGCCGTCGAGCAGCGGCACGTCGTGCGGTCCGGGCCGCCACGCGGTCGGGCCGGCGAACCGGTCGATCCCGCTGGTGGCGAACCGCCGGGCCAGGTCCTGCTGGCCGTCGGCGAGCAGGTGCACGGCCACGTGGTCGGCGCGGGCCACGGTGGGCCAGCTGGAGGAGTCCCGGTTCAGGCAGAAAGACACGATCGGCGGGTGCAGGGACACCGAGGTGAACGAGGTGGCGGTGAAGCCGGCCGGGCGGTCGCCCGGTGCGGTCACCACGGTCACCGTGCTGGCCTGGTGGCGCAGCAGGCGGCGGAACTCGGTGACGTCGAGCGGGGCTCCGGGGTGCGGAGCCGGTAGCGGACCGGTGGTCAGGGTCATCAGATCCTCCGTGGGAGCGGGCACGGCGGCACGACCGGCGGTGGGTCGCCGGGTGCCTCGGCGGGTGGGACGGCCGCTACGTCGATGGAGGCGGCGGACGGGCCGGCGCCGGCCCGCATGGGGTGCGTGGGATTCTGCGCTGCGTCGGACGACTCAACAGGCGCAGGTGCACACCCGGAGGAAGTCGACGAAGCGCCGTCGGATGAGACGGGTGCTCCGGTTCATGCCAGCAACGTAACGTCGCGGCCGACGCCGCGTCACCGGCTTGTGACCCAGGACACATATAATTCCCATAGGCTAGGAGGGATATCCCCACCATGCTGCGTACTTAGGGGCACTAACCGGCAGGTAAGGGGGCTGAGGATTCGGCCGGCGCGGACGCCGGGCACCGCCCCGACCAGCCAGGACGCCGCATTCGGGACTCTCCGCGGTCGGTGCCGCACGGTGCGTCGCGGCGCGGTGTTGGTACAAAGCCGATGCGCCGGCCGCCACCGGCGCGTCCGCACCGTCGCCCGAGGAGAGTCTTCGTTGAGAGCGCCCCAGTCAGCCGCCGTTCTGATCAGATCGCTGGCGGTCGCCGTCGTGGTGGTGGGAACCGGTCTGGCGACCACCGGTCCGGCCGCCGCCGCACCGTCGGCCACCGTGGACTACGTGGCACTCGGCGACTCGTACGCGTCCGGCGTCGGGTCCGGGCCGGAGACCGGTGAGTGCCGGGTCACCGAGTACGCGTATCCGGCCCTCTGGGCCGCCACCGAGCCCACCGCGGTGAAGCTGACCCAGAAGGCCTGCAGCGGCGCCTCCTCGGCCGACGTGCTCGCCGACCTGGTGAGGACGCCCGACGCGACCAACCCGGTGAAGGCGCTCGACGCGGGGACCGACCTGGTGAGCCTCACCGTCGGGGCCAACGACCTGAACCTGGTCGACGCGTTGAAGACCTGCGCCGACACGAGCCAGGCGCAGGCGTGCGCCACCAAGCTGGCCGCGGCCGAGGCCGCGCTGACCACCACGTTCCCGGAAGACCTGGGCAAGACGTTGGCCGCGGTGAAGACGAATGCCCCGAAGGCGCGGATCGCCGTCGTCGGGTACCCGTTGCCGTTCGAGGACGTCGCCCAGTGCGCGCTGCCGCTGCCGAAGACGCTGCGCGACGCCGGCAACACCGCCGTGGCCGGCATCAACCGGGTGCTGGAGGCGCAGGCCGCGGCGGCCGGCGCCACGTTCGTGGACGTGGCCGCGCGGTACGCCGGACACGGCCTCTGCGGCACCGAACCGTGGATCGTCGGCCTGGCCGGACTGGCCAACAACACGCTGCTGCACCCGAGCCGGCTGGGTCAGGAGCGCGGTCAGCTGATCGCCTTCACCGAGAAGGTCGGCACGCCGGAGGAGATCCTCGCCTGGATCGCCGACCGGGACAAGCCGGCGCCGGTGCCGAGCGCGACGCCGACGCCGACGCCGACCACCACCGGCCCGGCCGCGCCGGACACCGCCGGTGGCACCGGTGCGGGTGACTCCGGCTCGGCGTCCGGCGGTCTGCCGGTCACCGGTACCAACGTCTGGATGCTCGCCGGCGTCGGCCTGGCGCTGCTGGTGGCCGGGGCGTTCGCGCTCCGGGTACGGCGGCCCCGCCGGGTCCGCGTCGTGTCCGAGTAGGCGCACGCAGCGCCGGCGGCCGGGTTCCCGGCCGCCGGCGCCGGCCCTGCTCCGGTCCGTGGCCGTCAGGCCCGGACCCCGGAAGCACGGCCCCGGCCGGCGTCCCCCGTCCGGCCGGGCCGTGCTTCCGCCGTGTCTCAGGCCGGCGGCGCGCCCCAGACCAGCGTGTCGCCCTCATACAGCGGCACACCCTGGTTCGGCCCGGCCGCCGCCCGGTACGACGGGTCGTCCGAGGGATCCCAGGTGCCGCCCTCGACCACGCCGATCTTGAGCTGGACCTCCATCCGGTGCGCCGACTGCCCGGCCGGCGCGATGGTGTACCCGGTGCAGTCCACCTCGACGTACCAGACGTCGCCGGCGTGCTGCTGTGCCGTGGTCGGCTTCGGGCAGCCCTGGGTGTACGGCGAGCTGACGGCCAGCGCCGCGTCCGAGTCGCGGGTGAAGTAGTACCGGAACTTGGCCGCGGTCAGTGCCCGGGCGGGGAACGCCGACTTGTTGTAGAGCATCACCTTGACGCCGGTGGAGCGCGTCTCGTTCTGCATCACCGTGGTCTCCACCGACAGCTCGGCGATGTCCGGCTGCTCCGGCTGCGGGAAGGTGGCCTGCGGTGCGCCGCCGTACTCGCCGTACAGGCGGGCGACCGCGGAGGTGAAGCCGGCGTTGTAGTCGGTGGCCACCTCGTTCATCACGTAGTCGGCGCGGCTGTCGGTGTACGCGTCGTTCGGCGCGGACGGACCGCCGACCAGCGCACCGTAGAGCACGTGCCGGGTCTGCTCGGGTACCTGCTGGCTGTCCCACCAGGAGCCGTGCGCCGTCCGGTGGTGCGGGTTCTTCGGCGGGTTCGCGCCGAAGCCGATCACGTAGCTGGACCGGCGCGGGTTGTCGCCGAGCGCGTAGTCGATCTGCTTGACCGCGAAGTCGTGGTACCGGGTCTTGCGGACCGCGTCGGTCAGGTGGTCGCTGTGCACCAGCGCCACGAACGCGGTGTTGGCCGCGTAGCGCAGCGCGCCCCAGGTGTCCACCACCACCATGCCGCCGGGGGAGGTGCGGACCTTCTCGCCGTTCACGCCCACGGTGAACCAGTCCAGCCAGCGGTTGGCGTCGTCCAGGTACTTCTGCTTGCCGGTCAGCCGGGCCAGCAGCACGTAGTTGCCGTACTGCTTGTTGTCCCAGGAGATCGTCCACTTGTACATCTTGGTGCTGGTCTGGTTCTCGTTGCCCTGCGCGTCGTAACCCGCCTCGGCCTTGGTCAGATAGGACGCCTCGCCGGTGGCGCGGTGCAGCCAGACCGCACCCCAGACCAGCTCGTCGGCGTACCCGCTCCAGGAGCGGTAGAACGACGTCACGTCGGTGATGCACTCGTGGTAGCTGCGGCGCACCGTGTCGGCGAACGAGTACAGCTGCCGGGCGTGGGTGAGCAGCGTGTCCGCGTACCCCGGATCGGTCGGCCGGAACACCATCGAGCTGGCCGCCATCGCGGCCGCCGTCTCCGCCGCCAGCTCGGTGCCCCCGCAGCTCGCATCGATCTTGTACGCCGGGCGGGCCATCGGCATGACCTCAGCCGGTCCCCACCACTTGTGGTCGTCGTCGCCCTTGCCCACCTGGCCGTACAGCACGTTCGGCGCGGGGTGCGCCTTGATGAAGTAGTCGTTCGGTACGCGCAGGTTGTTGAGCAGGTGGGTGAGCTGCCCGGAGTCGGCGTACGCGGCGCGGTTCTCCACCGCGCCCCAGGCCAGCATGGTGGTGGTGAACGCCATCGGCAGGCCGAACTTGACGTGGTCGCCGGCGTCGAACCAGCCACCGGTCAGGTCCAGGCCGGCGTCGGCGCCGTCGCGCAGTGCCGAGTCACCCCGCCAGGACACCCGGTTCCACTCCGGTTTGCGGCCGGCCACCTGGGCCTCGTAGAAGAACAGCGACTTCTGCAGCGCCTCGCCGTAGCTGTAGGCGGGTGCCGCGGCGGCGCCGGTGGGGGCCGGCACCACGAGCAGGCCGGCGCCGAGGAGCAGCGCGGCGAGGACGGTACGCGGGGAGGGCACGATGCGCTCCTGTCCGGGAGCCGCGGGCCACGTGAGGACGGCGTGGGAGCGCTCCCATATCGGTTGTCCTCGATTTAACCCCGTCCGGGCCGCGCAGGGAAGCGCCCGGTGTGACTCCGGTCGCAGGACTTGCCTTTGACGCCAACGTCACGTTCTACCGTTGCCGGCATGCAGATCTCCGGAGCAGTCGCCCTGGTCACCGGGGCCAATCGCGGCCTCGGCCGCCACTTCACCCGTCAGTTGCTCGACCGCGGCGCCGCCAAGGTGTACGCCACCGCGCGCCGGCCGGAACTCGTCGACGTCCCGGGCGCCGAGGTGCTCCGGCTCGACGTCACCGACCCGGACTCGATCGCCGCCGCGGCGGCCGTCGCCACCGACGTCAACCTGCTGGTCACCAACGCCGGCGTGGACACCAACACGAACCTGGTCACCGGCGACCTCGCCGAGATCCGCCGGGAGATGGACACCCACTTCTGGGGCACGCTGCACACGATCCGGGCGTTCGCGCCCCGGCTGGCCGGCGGCGCGATCCTGACCATGCTGTCCGCCATGTCGTGGTTCAACTATCCCGGACACGAGGCGTACGGCGCGGCCAAGGCCGCCGCCTGGAACCTGACCAACGGCGTGCGGCTGGAACTGGCCGCGCAGCGCACCCAGGTGACCGCGGTGCACGCGGGTGCGGTCGACACCGACATGTCGGCCGGCTACGACGGTCCCAAGGGCGACCCGGCCGCCGTCGTGCGGGCCGCCCTGGACGGGCTCGAGGAGAACCGGTTCGAGGTGGTCGCCGACGAGTGGAGCGGATTCATCAAGTCGACGCTGGCCGGCGAGCCGGGCGACCTCTACGCGCGGTTCGGGCTCGGGTCCGTCGCCGCGAACTGAGCCCGGTCAGAACATGCCGGAGCCGCGCCGGGCCTCGCGCTCGGCGCGGCGGCGTTCGCGCTGTTCGCGGGTGTGGCGCTTGCGGTTCTCCAGGTCCCGCTTCCACTGCTCCCGGGCCTCGGCGTCGCACCCCTGCACCGCGTTGTCCACTGCCGCCGGCCCGATCAGGGACCGGAACCAGAAGTCGTCGAACCTGCGGCGGAACCAGCCGTCCCTCGCCATCGCGTGCTCCTCCCGCAGATACTTGGCACACCAACCATTGGTACACCAATCATCGGCTACGATAGCAGCGGACCCGAGGAGATGCCGCTGTGCGTGAGCCGAACGACACCGACCCGCTTGCCCTGGAGCAGCAGGTCTGCTTCGCGCTGTCGGTGGCGGCCCGCAGCGTCGTGGCGGTCTACCGTCCGCTGCTGGAGCCGATGGGCCTGACCCACCCGCAGTACCTGGTGATGCTGGCCCTGTGGCAGCACGCGCCGCTGTCCGTGCGGGATCTCAGCGCCCTCCTGCAGCTCGACCCCGGCACGCTGTCCCCGCTGCTGAAACGGCTCGAGGCGATCGGCTACCTGCGCCGCGAACGCAACCCGGCGGACGAGCGCAGCCTGGCCGTCACGCTCACCGCGACCGGGCGCGCGCTCCGGCGGCGGGCCGAGCAGATCCCGCCCGCCGTGGTCGAGCGGCTCGGCCTGCCGATCGAGGACCTGCACCGCCTGCACGCCGCGCTCACCCAGGTGATCGCCGCGGCCCACCCGGCACGGGCCGCGGCCGGCTGAGCCGGGTCAGCCGACGCCGGACAGCTGGGCCAGCTTCAGCGCCAGGTGCAGGGTGAGGCGCTCGTTGCCGTCCTTGAGGTTGGTCCCGGCCAGCTGCTCCACCCGCTGCAACCGGTAGTACAACGTGGTGCGGTGCAGGCGCAGGCGTTCCGCGGTCGCGTGCGCGTTCCCGGCCAGATCCAGGTACGTCTCCAGGGTCTGCGCCAGCACCCGGCCGCCGTCCGCGTTCAGCAGCCGCAGCAGACCCGGATGCACCTCCGGCACGTCCACCTGCTGCTCGTCGACCATGCTGAGCAGCCGCCACACGCCGAGCGACGCCCACGACGCGACGTCGCCGAGCGCCGGCAGCCGGGCCGCGATCCGGGCCGTCCGCACCGCCTGCCGGTACGAGCACGCGGCGTCCGCCAGCCGGGGGTACGTCTCACCCAGGCCCACCACCGTCCGGGCCACGCCGGGCACCCGGCCGACGGCGGCGCGCAGCCCCGCGGTCAGGTGGCGGGCCACCGACGCGGCCGGCCGGTGCGCCGCCTCACCGCCGCACAGCAGCAGCGTGCCGTGGTCGCGCCGGACCAGGTGCAGCGCGGACCGGGTGCCGTACCAGCGGCGGGTCAGCACCAGCGCGTGCTCCAGCGCGGCCCGGACCGGGTCGGCCGTGGCCCGCTCACCGACCGGCTGCACGACCAGCGCGGTGACCGGCCCGTCGTCCGCGACCACGCCGTCGGCGAGCAGCTCGGCGGCCGCCCGGGCACGGTGCTCCGGCGGCTCCGCCAGCAGCGTCCGGGCGGCCTCGGCCTCGCGCTCCGACGCCAGGTCGCCGAGCAGGTCGGCGCGGTGCAGCAGCCGGGACACGTCCGCGGCGGCGGTCTCGGCGTCGCGGATGTCCGCATCGGACATCGAGCCGTCCGCGTCCACGAACCAGAGGAATCCGAGCAGCATGTCGGCGTGCAGCAGCGGCAGGCAGACGCGGGGGAGCAGGTCGAGTTCGGGCGCGGCGGGGGTCCGCATCGGAGCGCGGGTCCGGTGGACGCCGGCCGCCCGGAACCAGGCCGCCACCTCCGGCGTGGTGTGCCGGCTCAGGATGGACGTCCGGCGCACCGCGTCCAGCGGCTCGGTGTGCGCGCTGTACGCGATCACCCGCTGGTGCCGGTCCTCGATCAGCGCCGCCCGGCCGACCCGTCCGGCGACGGCGTCGACGACGCGCTGCAGATCCCCGTGCAACAGTGCACCTCCGCCTCGATCCTGATCGATTCCCGGTAACGGTTCAAGGCACGACTTCGTCAGGTGTCGCATCACACCCCGGCACGTGCCGACATCTGCAGGTATCGGCCGGCCCGTGCCGCCCCTAGGTTGCGGAAGCATGCAGCTCACGGATTCGCGCACCCGCCGCGGCACGATCGCCGCCGCGGTCGCCGCCGTCCTGGTCGCCTCGCTGGCCAGCACACCCGCCACCGCCGCGCCCGCCGATCCGGGCACCGGCCCGTTCCGGGTGGTGGACCCGCAGAACTGGGAGAACCCCGACACCATGACGTGGGCCGACTACGTCGCCCCGCCCGGCACCGACTGGTCCGATCCCGCGGTGCGCGGCTCGGTCCGCAACTTCGACATCGCACTGGTCACTCTGGACTATCCGGACCAGCCGTTCGTGGTGACCCGGCCGGCCCGCTCGACGATCTTCGGCAACCCGCAGCCGGCCGCCGCCGGGGTGCCCCGTGAGCAGGTGCCGGCCTACTACCGGGACCTGCTGAACACGCCGAACGCGCTGAACCAGGGCCACACGCTGCACGAGTACTGGATGCAGGACTCCGGCGGCCGGTACGGGGTGGACCTCACCGCGTTCGGGGCGTACACCATGCCGGCGAAGTCCTACCAGTACGGCATCACCAACGACATGAACCCGGGCATGTGCCCGACCGGGGAGACCTGCAACCGCAACCTGCGCACCGACGGGCTGGGCGCCTGGCGCGCCGACGTCGGCGACGAGGTGGCGGACTCGTACGAACTGGTCTTCATCCTCTCCGCCGGCCAGGACGAGTCGTCCACCTGGCAGGAGTTCGGCGAGATGCGGTTCCAGACCAAGAACGACGTGACCGAGCCGTTCGGGCCGCCGGACGAGACCCGGCCCAACCACGCGCGCACCCGGTACGTGGAGTGGACCTCGTGGGCGTCGGCCGCGACGATCTGGCCGAACGCCGGCGGCGGTTCGTCGACCCAGGCGGAGAGTTCCGGCATGGGCGTGTACGCGCACGAGCTGAGCCACCTGCTGAGCATCGGCGACAACTACAACAACCCGTACGGCGTGCCGCTGCGCCGGGCGTACACCGGTCCCTGGTCGATGATGTCCCGCGGGTCCTTCAACGGTCCCGGCGGGCCGCACACCCGCTGGCAGATCCCGGCCGTCCAGGGCGGCTCGATGGGCTCGCTGCACACCCTTCGGGACAAGCTGAAGATCGGCCTGGTCGACGAGACCAACGTGCTCCGGCTGTCCCGCGAGGCGCTGTCCTCCTCCGGCCTGGTGGTGGCCCGGGTGACCGCCCGCGGGGTGAAGCCGGGCCCGCAGGACCTGGCCGGGCTGAACATCGCCATGAACGCCGACCGCTCCCCGTCCTGCGACCCGTCCACCGAGGTGCTCTGCGACGGCGGCGGCTTCGAGAACTACACCGTCGAGGTGGTGGACCGGATGGGCGCGGACTCGTTCACCCCGGACGCCGGCGTGCTGCTCAGCAAGACCAAGAACCAGGACCGGGCGCCGTTCCAGTGGGTGGTCGACGCGAACCCGCAGGACATCAACATGATCGACTTCTACCGGCCGGACGGCACCCCGGCCATGGTCACCATGGGCGACTACCGCCAGCTGTCCGACGCGCTGTTCCACGCCGGCACCCGGTCGGGCAGCGAGTACGAGTACGTCGACGAGGCCAACCGGCTGCACTTCTACGTGCTGAACGTGCGCCGGGACCAGACCGGGGTGCTGTCGTACACGGTGGCGGTGCGGTCGCTGGATTCCGACGGCGGGCCCAGCACCCACGGGGTGGCACTGGAGCAGGGTCACGTGACGTCCGGCGGTAAGCCCACCGGCCGCGGCGTGACGTGCACGTTCCGGCTGACCAACACGGGCACGTACTCGGCCGGCGGCCAGGCCCACCCGGAGAACGTCGCGTCGTACCTGACGTCGGACGTCTACCGGCTCTCCGCCGACGTGGCCGGCATCGGCTGGCGGGTGGAACTGCCGAACGCGCTGTCCGCGGTCCGGTTCGGCGGCTCCACCACGGTGGACGTGGCGGTGGCCGCGAACGCCGGCGCCGCGCAGAGCGGGTTCGTCAAGCTGACCGCCACCTCGGAGAGCGACCCCACGAAGACCGTCACGATGCCGTGCCGGGTGAACCGCTAGCCGATCGGTGTCGCCGGCCTCAGGGGATCGGCACCTGGGGCCGGCGCCCGGCGGGCGGCGGTGCGGCGGACGCCGAGATCAGCGTGGCCCGTAGCGGGTGGCCGGGGCGGACGTGGTCAGCGCCCAGTACAGCTCGCCGTACGACCAGTGCCACCACTCCGTCGGGTAGTTCACCAGGCCGGCCGAGCCGAGCGCCTCGATCAGGATGCCGCGGTTGCGCCGGGCCTCGGCCGGGATGTTCGTGGCCGCCGTGTAGCACGCGTTCTCGCTGTCCACCGGCGTGGCGTCGATGACCGTGCCCATGTCGAGTTCGGCGCCGTCGTCGTCGCACAGGGTCAGGTCGACCGCGCCGCCGGTGCTGTGCGGGGCCACCTCCACGGGCGAGACGAACTTGCTGGTCTCGCGCCGGAGGTGGTCGGCCGGCCAGTCCGGATACCGGCCGCGCAGTTCGTCCTGGTATCCGGTGAAGATCTCCAGCTGCCGCTGGTAGGGCCGGTACCCCTCGACGATCAGCAGCCGCAGGCCGGTGGGCAGCGACCGCTGCGCGGCGGCGAGCCGGTCCACCACGCCCTCGCGCAGGTGGGCGTACGAACCCGACTCGTCCGCGGCCCGCGGATCCAGCCGGAACTCCGGGTACCCGCGCAGGTCGACGAGCGGCTCGCCGTCGTCGTGCACGGGGATCGCGGAGATCTCCGGGTCCGTCAGGAGAATGGTGCGGGACTCGCGGGCGACGGCGCCGGGCATGGGTTCCTCTCGGTCGGTGGGTCTCGTCAGGTACGCGAAGACTCACCGATCCGGTCGCACCGCCGCACCTCCGGGCCGATCATAACCGCCGTGCGGTGGCCGCGCGCCGTCCGGCGCGCGGCCACCGGTGTCAGAGCCCGGCCGCGTGGGCGGCCGCGGTGCCGCCGACGACGGGCAGCTGCAGGCGGCTGGACCGCAGCTGGAAGGTGATCCGGGCGCGGTTCGGGTCGGCCTGGCTGGAGTACTGCGGGTAGCTGCCGACCAGGATCACGCCGATCCGGTGCCCCGCCGGGAACACGTAGTCCTCGGGCAACAGCGGGAAGTCGTAGTTGTAGGCCCGGCCGGGCACCAGCGGCTCGGCCACCCGCAGCGACTGCCGGTTCGCGGCGTCGTGGATGCCCTTGGTGACGATCTCCAGGTCGGCGGTGCGTACCCGCTTGGCGGTCTGCCGGTAGCAGCCGTCGTCGGTGGGGCTGGACTCGCCCCAGCAGTCCTGGCTGTCCAGCGTGACGATGCCCTCGCCGGACGCCCGGTGGTCGACCCGCTCGGCGGTGCCGTAGTCGACCAGGATCACGCCCAGGTTGGTGTCGGCCTGGTCGGCCGAGGCCCGCACCTGCAGGCGCGGGGTGCCGGAGACGTGCAGCGGCGCGGTCAGCGGCTCGGAGAGGTACGCCAGCCGGTTCGGCTGCACGGTGTCCGGGTTCTGCACCATGGTGGCCTGGCTCTGGGTGGGGTTGTCCTGCACCGCCTCGGTGGCCGTCGCCGCGGCCGGCACCAGGCCCAGGTCGCCGCCGGGCCGGAAGAACACCTCGGTGGGCTGCGCGCCGGGCACCGGCCAGTCCGGGTACGTCTCCCACACGTCGGCGGCCCGTTCCAGGTCGATCCGCGGCTCGTCCATGATGCCGTTCGGGACGCCGTGCAGCCAGAAGTCGAACCAGCGGTGCAGGGTGTCCACCCACACGTCGCGCCGCACGTCGAACGGGTCGACGTGGCCCTCCTGGGACAGCCACGCCTTGCGCGGGATGTCGTGCTCGGCGAGCGCCGCCCAGTACTTGCTGAAGTGGTCCGGGCGGACGTTGTCGTCGTTCAGGCCGTGGTAGAAGAGCACGCTGGCGGTCTGGTTCGGCACCTTCTTGACGTAGCTGCGCTCGTTCCAGAACGCGGTGTAGTCACCGGTCTCGTCGCCGTCGTTCGCGGCCAGGCCGGCCCGCACCCCGGCGCAGTACTCCCGGCGGTCCGGGTTGGTCACCACGTTCGCCAGGTACGACGGGTAGTCGTTGCCCCGGGTCACCACGCCGTTGCTGCGCACGTAGTCGTAGTACTCCGACGGCGGGCTGATCGGCACCACCGTGGTCAGTCCCGGGACCCCGGTGACCGCGGTGGCCAGCGCCAGTGAACCGTCGTACGACTTGCCGACCATCGCGGACCGGCCGTTGTCCCAGTCGGCGACCACGGTGTGCCCGGCCGCGTCGCGGGCGGTGGCGCGCCCGTTCAACCAGTTGATCGCCTGCTTGGCGCTCAGGTTGTCGGAGTTGGCGTTGGTGGTGGGGCAGCCGGTGGAACCGCCGGTGCCGGCCATGTCGAGCAGGATCACCGCGTACCCGCGGGGCACGAAGTAGTTGTCGTAGAACAGCGGCCACTTGTCCAGCAGGCCGTCGCCGTCCAGGTCGGCCTTGCACTCGCCCTCGTTGCCGCGGCACACCGTGGTGTAGTACGGGCTGGCGTCCATCACCACCGGCACCTTGAGGCCGTTCGCGGTGGCCCGGGGGCGGATCACGTCGAACGCGATGATGTCGCGCAACCCGTCGCCGTCGCTGTCGAACGTGGAGTCGATGAAGAGCCGTTCGCGGATGGCGTCGGCGTAGCCGAACACCGGCTGCGTCACGCCGTCGGCCACCACGATGGTCGGCGGTTCCGCGGCCAGCGCGGGCGCGCTCGTGGCGAGCAGCGCACCGGCCGCGACCACGGCGGTCATCCAGGACAGTCGTTTCATGGGCTGAGGCTAGGAGCCGGTGGACCGGCTCACCAGAGGCACCTGTCGGATCAACCGCCGAGCGAGTCCAACGCTTTGTCGAGCGGCTGGTCCGACTCCACCAGCACCGGGTCGGCCCCGGCCGCCGGTGCCGGCTGTCCGTCGCCGAGCGTGCGGGCGCGCTGCACCGGCACCGGGCGGGTGGCCGACCACACCACCATCCGGGTGCCGTCGCGGCGGCCGAACGCCACGCCCTGCAGTCCGTCCTGATCGACCGGGGCGGCGGTGGCACCCCGGGCCGCGTCGGCCAGCCCGGCCAGGGCCACCCCGGCCTGGCGTTCCCGGCCGTCCGGCTCGAGCAGCCCGGCGCGCACCTCGGCGCCGGCCCGGTTGCCCGGGTTGTAGGCCAGCGGCAGCCAGACGATCTCGGTGAGACCGGCGGCGGCCAGGCGGCTGACCACCTTGGTCATCTCGTCGGCGACCACGGCCGGGTCGGCGTCGGCGGACTTCTCGAACCGGCCCACCTCCCACGCCTCGATCGGCACGCCCGCCGGGGTCTGGTCGGTCAGGTACTCCAGCAGCGGCGCGATCCCGTCCGGGTGCTCGTAGAAGTGCAGCTGGCGGACCTGCACCACGCCGGCGTCCAGCAGCCGTTCGGTGGCGGCCAGGTAGTCCAGGTTGCGCGCGTTGACCGGATGGGCGAGCGCGGCGCGCAGTCCGGCCTCGTCGGCGACGTCCGGGATCTGCCGGCCGCGGGTGCCGATCCGGCGGGCGAAGTAGCCGCGGTAGGCGGCCACCGCCTGATCCGCCCGGCCGGCGAGCAGCAGCCGGTTCGCCACCCCCATGCCCAGCGCCACGCTGCTGATCCCGGAGTCGGTGACCCGCGCGGCCGGGTCGGCCGCGTGGATCGCCTCGGCCGCGGCGCGGACCAGGTCCTCGAACTGCTGCGGCGTGCCGGCCCAGTACTGCGGCGCGTTCACCTCGTTCTCCACCGCGTACCGGGTGACGCCGTACGGCCGGTAGCGGGTGACCAGGTCACCCACGAATGTGCGGTAGGCGGCCAGGTCCTTCGGCATCGCCGACTCGGTCTTGTTGGCCTGCCCGCGGGTGTGCCGCGCGGTGCCGCCGGTGGCCCAGCACACCCCGGTGCGGATCTTCAGGTGCAGCGTGATGCCCAGGTCCCGGCTGCGCCGGGCGATCTCGTCCAGCGCCGCCCAGTCCGGCCGGCCCTGGGTCTTCTCCACGTCGCACCAGCTCAGCTCGTGGTACGTCGACGACCCGGCGAGCTTGCGCAGGTACGGCTCGAACTGCTGGTAGCGGTTCCAGTCCCAGTGCGCGCCGAACACGGTCCGGCCGGCCGCCGCCGGTGTGCCGCGGTCCGGGGCCGGGGCCGACGGCGGGGCGGCGGTCGGCCGCGGCCGGGGCTCCGGGGTGGACGTGCACCCGGCCAGCACCAGCAGCGCGGCGACCGGCAGCGCGAGCAGTCGCCTCATCGGTACCCCAGTTCCTTGAGCATCGGGCCGGAGAAGATCCGCACCAGGATCCGCAGGAACGGGTCCAGTTCCCGGCGGTACGTGCCGACCCGGGACGCGTAGATGGCGGCGTCGGTGCCGGCCGCCGCGCGCCGCCGGTCCGCCTCCACGGTGTACTTGCCGGCCACGTCGTGCGGGCGGTCGGCGTACTCCAGCACGCCCTCCTCCCACGGCTCGCCGAGGAACTCGAACAGTGCCTTCAGCGTCTTGTCCGGGTCGCCGACCGCCTCCTCGTAGCGCAGCTCGTGGTAGCGCCCGGACGGCAGCGTGGCGCCGAACGCCCGCGCGGTGCGGATGTAGCGCGGCCATTTCACCACGCACTTGACCGCCGACCAGTAACCGAAGCGCTTGCGGTGCGAGACCACCACGTCCCGGCCGTCCCGGATGACGTGCACGATCTGCGCGTCCGGGAAGACCTCGGTGACGAAGTCCAGGCTGAGGGCGTACAACGGGGTCTTGTCGGCCCACCGCGCCTTGCCCCGGCCCGCCGCGTAGTCCGCGTGCACGCCGCCGAAGAAGTCGCCGATCCGGCGCAGCCAGTCCTCGCGGGGGAACCCGAACCGGGCCAGCCGGGGCCAGTCCCGCCGCTCGTCGACGATCCGCCGCAGGTCCGGCAGGAACCGGGTCTCCGGGCCGCAGCTGATCCGCGAGTGCGAGTCGAGCACCAGGCGCAGCATGGTGGTCCCGGAGCGCTGACAACCCACCAGGAAAATCGGGCTATCCACGATCCGCCACCTCCGCACCGGCACGCTGCAGGCGAGCGGTCAGGTCGTCACAGAGCGCGCGCACGCGCGCATCGATCGGCAGCCGCTCGCGGGCCGGAGCGGCGGTCACGTCGGCCGCGAACTCCGGCCGGTAGGGCAGGTCCAGGAAGGCGCAGACGCACCCGGCCTGCCCGGCCGGGTCGAGGACCATGTCGGAGTACGACACCAGCAGCACGTCGTCGCGCCGGTCCAGGCCGAGCCGGAAGAACAGGTCGTTGCGGACGTACCAGAACAGCGCCGCCGCGGTGTGCGGGTGCATCCGGTCGTAGTCGAACGACGCGACCAGCGCGCGGGCCTCGTCGTCGAGGCCGCCGCCCTGCCAGCCGGCGCCGATGGTGCCGTCCGCGACCGCCCGCAGGGCCCGCAGGTTGGCCGGGCCGAACTTGGCCACCTCGGAGCGGGCCCGGTCGTCGACGTCGCGCCACATCCACAGGGCGCGGCCCGGCACCCGGGTCGGCAGCGCCAGCAACCGGTCCACCCGGTGGCTGTCGCACAGCGGCTTGACCAGCACGATCGCGTGCCGGCTGCGGTGGACCGTGTCGACCAGCACGTCGTCGCCGCGCAACCGGAACCGGTGGAAGACGGTGCGGTCGTTCTCGTTGCGGGCCTCCACCTCGGGCGCCGCGTCCAGCCCCCGGACCAGCATGTTCGTGCCGGAGCGCTGCAGGCCGACCAGATAGACCGGCCGGGCCGTGCCGGGCTGCCCGCCGTGCCGGCGCCGCCAGCGCCGTTTCGCCGCGGCGGTGCGGACCCGGTCGACCGGGTTCAGCCGGTCCTCGGCGATCAGCCGACCCAGCCCTTCGCTGCGCGCCCAGCGGACGTGCCGCGCGATCCGGCGCGCGGTGTACCGCAGCGCGGACGGCTCCTGCTGGGCCACTGATCCTCCTCGAAGCTCCCCGACGGGCGGCCAAATGCTAGCGTGAGCGGCCCTCGCCACCCGACACACCTGTGGATATCTCGATGCGCGTCCTGCACGTCAACAAGTTCCTCTACCGCCGCGGCGGTGCGGAGGGCTACCTGTTCGACGTCGCCGGCCTGCAACAGCGCGCCGGTGACGAGGTCGCGTTCTTCGGCATGGCGCACGACGAGAACGAGTCCGGTCTGCGGTACGCGGCCGACTTCCCGTCCCGGGTGGACCTGGAACCGGCCCCGCCCGGACTGCGCGGCCGGGTCGCCGCCGCCGGCCGGATGCTCTGGTCCACCTCGGCCCGGGCCGGTCTGCGGCGGGTGCTCGCCGACTTCCGTCCCGACGTGGTCCACCTGCACAACGTCTACCACCAGCTGTCGCCGTCGGTGGTGGCCGCCGCCCGCGACGCGTCCGTGCCGTGCGTGATGACGCTGCACGACTACAAACTGGCGTGTCCCAGTTACCAGATGCTCGACCACGGCCGGCCCTGCGACGCCTGCGTGACCGGCGGCCCGTGGCAGGCCGCCCGGCGCTCTTGCAAGGACGGTTCCCGCTCGGCCAGCACGCTGCTTGCCGCGGAGTCGTGGCTGCACCGCCGGCTCGGCGCGTACGACGGCGTCGGTGCCCTGCTCGCGCCCAGCCGCTTCCTGGCCGGCGTGCTGACCCGGGCCGGCGTCTACCCGGACCGGCTGCGCGTGCTGCGGCACCCGGTCGACGTCGACCACCTGGCCACCAAGCAGGCCCCCGGCGGCGGCGTGGTGTACGCCGGCCGGCTGGCCCCGGAGAAGGGCGTGCACACCCTGATCCAGGCGGCCGCCCTGCTGCCCGCCGGCGTTCCGGTCGACGTGGCCGGCGACGGGCCGTCCCGCGCCGCGCTGGAGGACCTGGCGGACCGGGTCGCGCCCGGCCGGGTCCGGTTCCACGGCCGGCTGCCCAAGGACCGGCTGCACGACCTGGTCCGCGCGTCCGCGGTGGCCGCCGTCCCGTCGGTCTGGTACGAGAACCAGCCCCTGGCCGTGCTGGAGGCCTTCGGCTGCGGCGTGCCGGTGGTCGGCACCGACCTGGGCGGCCTGCCGGAGCTGATCACGTCGGACGTGGACGGCCTGACCGTGCCGGCCGGGGACGCGGCGGCGCTGGCCGGGGCTCTGGCACGTACGCTCGCCGATCCGGACCGGGCCCATGCGATGGGCCGCGCCGGGCGCGCCAAGGTCTCCCGCGACTTCGGACCGGCCGACCATCTCGACGGCCTGCGCGCCGCGTACGCCGCGGCCGGTGCGCCGGTGGCCGTGTCATGAGGGTGCTGTATCTGGCCGGCAGCGGGCGCAGCGGCAGCACCCTGATCACCACCGTGCTGGGCCAGCTGGACGGGTTCTTCGCCGCCGGTGAGCTGCGCTACCTGTGGCAGCGCGGCCTGGTCGAGGGCCGGCCGTGCGGCTGCGGGGCGGCCCTGCCGGACTGCCCGGTGTGGAGCCGGATCCTCGCCGACCTGCCGCCTGCCGACCCGGCCGCGGTTGCCGCCGGCCTGCGCACCCGGCTGCGGATGCGCAACCGGCTCCGGGTCGAGGCGCACCCCGACGACGCGACGATCGGCGCGCTCTACGCCGCCCTGGCCGCGCACACCGGCGACGCGGTCGTGGTCGACTCGTCCAAGCTGCCGCCGTACGGTCTCCTGCTCGCCGGCCTGCCCGGCATCGACCTGCGCGTGCTGCACGTGGTGCGCGACCCCCGCGCGGCCGCCTTCTCCTGGCGCCGCCGCCGCTCCCTGGACGGCGACGACCGGCTGATGACCCGGCACCCGGTGTGGAAGGCGGCGCTGCTCTGGTCGGTCTGGAACACCGCCACCATCCGGCTCTGGGGCCGCGGCGCCTACCTGCGGGTGCGGTACGAGGACTTCGTCGCCGACCCGGCCGGGACGATCCGCCGGATAGCGGACTTCGCCGGGGCCGATCCGGCGACGCCGCTGCCGTTCGACGACCGTGGCACGGTCCGGCTCGAGGCGACCCACTCGGTGGCCGGCAACCCGGTCCGGCACCGCACCGGCGGCGTCGACGTGACCCCCGACGACGAGTGGCGCACCGCCCTGCCGGGCCGGGCGCACGCGACGGTCACCGCGCTCACCGCCCCGCTGCTGCTGCGGCTCGGGTACCCGCTCGGAAGGAGAAGACGGTGACGCTCGCGGTCGTGACCGGAACCGGCCGGTGCGGCTCCACCCTGGTGCAGGAGCTGCTGTGCCGGCACCCGGCGGTCGGGTTCGTCTCCGGCGTCGACGACAAGCTGTCCAAGCTGAATCTGACCGGCCGGTACAACGGGCGGCTGTACCGGGCCGGCGGGCCGCGGCCGTCCGGCATGACGTCGCTGCGGCACAGCCGCCGGCTGCTGGAGGCCGGCCGGGTGCGGGTGGCGCCCAGCGAGGCGTACCAGTTGCTCGACCGGCACGTGCTGGCCGGCTGGTCGCGTCCCTGCCGGGACCTGCTGGCCGGTGACCTGACCCCGGTGGTGGAGCGGCGGCTGCGCGCGTTCTTCGACACCCGCCGCGCCGCCCAGCGCTGCGACCTGATGGTGCAGCACGTCACCGGCTGGCCGCGGACCGGGCTGCTCGGGGCCGTGTACCCGGACCTGAAGGTGGTCAACGTGGTCCGGGACGGCCGGGCCGTGGTCAGCTCGTGGCTGCAGATGGGCTGGTGGGACGGCTGGCAGGGCCCGGAGAACTGGTATCTCGGCGCGCTGCCCGCGCCGCTGCGCGAGCAGTGGGAGGCCGCCGGGCGGTCGTTCCCGGTGCTGGCCGCGCTGGGCTGGGCCATGCTGATGGACGCGTTCGCCGCGGCCCGGGCCGCGCACCCGGCCGGGCAGTGGCTGGACCTGCGGTACGAGGACCTGGTCGCCGAGCCGCGCAAGGAGATCACCCGGGTCTGCGAGTTCCTCGGGCTGGACTGGTCGCCGGCGTTCGAGCGCGGGTTCCGCCGGCACGTGATCCACGGGGGTCGCGAGGACGCCTACCGCGCGGAGCTGACCGCGGTGCAGCTCGCGGACGTGGAGCGGGTGCTGGGGGAGCCGCTGGCCGAGTGGGGGTACCCGGCCCCGGCGCGCTGAGCGGTGGTGATAGAGCCATAGCTGCACGAGTTCGCCGGGCCGTCGATGCCTGCGTATCGTGCGGAATTGCGGCACAGCGCGAGCAGAGAGGTGGATCGCTTGAGCGGCTTTGCCCGGAAAGCGGTCTTGTCCCGGCTCGCGGACTTGCCCCACATGAGCCGCCAGGATCTGAGTCGACCCGCCGAGATCTCCCGCTCCCGGCAACCACACCGCTCCGCGAAGCCCACCCCACGCAGAGGCGATCGTCGCAGGTCGGCGGCGCGTGCTTAGATTGCCGGATGCTCGTGATCGGTAAGGTCGGCCGGACCGTCGGCGCCGCGCTGTGCGCCGTGGTGCTCGCCGCCGGATGTTCCTCGGACGACGCGCCGGAACCGCCGGACGGCGGGACCATCGACGTCACCACCATGCGTGACGCGCTGCTGCAGGCGGCCGACATCGGGCCCACCTGGAAGCCGCCCGCCAACTCCGCCGACCCGGAGCGGCTGGTCGCCTTCTGCGGCGGCGCCGCCACCGTGCCGCCGGTGCCGCCGGGCGCCGAGGTGGTCGTGGTGCCGCTGGTCGACGAGGGCACCAAGGGCGCGCAGAGCCTGCATCAGGCCGCGCTCGTCTACCCCGACGCCACCGCCGCCAAGGCCGGGCTCGCCGCGCTGCGTGCCGTCGCCGACGGGTGCCCGGCCGACGTGAACCAGCCGGCCACGCAGACCGCGGACCGCAACGAACCGGCGTATACCGAGACGACCTCCACCACCGACCTCACCGAGGGCGGCTGGACCGGCTTCGTGGTCACCCGGCACAAGCAGTACGAGCCGAAGCACCCGGGCACCGCCGACGCCGCGGTGGCCGTGCTGACCAAGCAGAACGTGCTGTTCGTGGACGCGTACGCGGTGTACCGGCTGGGCACCGCCAGCTCCGGCCCGGCATTCGACTCGGACTGGAAGAAGCTCGTCGGGACGGTCCTGAACCGGGTGGGATAGACAGCCTCCGCACCGGTGGTCTAACCTTCCGACAACGCCGTTGCGAGTTCTTCCCCCGTGGAATTCGCAGCGGCGTCTTACGTCCGGCCCCCACTCCGAAACACCTAGGTGCGGACCGGCATCCGGGTGAGCCCGCGGATGGTGAGGCTGTCGCGCCGTTCCGGTTCTCCGGCCGCCACCAGGTTCGGGAACCGGCGGAACAGCGCCGGGAAGGCGATCTTCGCCTCCAGCCGGGCCAGCGGCGCACCCAGGCAGTAGTGGATGCCGCCGCCGAACGACAGCGGCGCGTTGTCGGCGCGGAACAGGTCCAGCCGGTGCGGGGCGATGAACCGCTCCGGATCCCGGTTGCCGGCCCCGAGGTACGCCACCAGCCGTTCGCCGGCCCCGATGGTGACCCCGGCGATCTGCACGTCCTCGTACGCCAGCCGGGAGATCAGCTGCACCGGCGTGTCGAAACGCAGCAGTTCCTCCACCGCGCCGGCCGGGTCGGCCTGCACCGCCGGCACCTGTTTCGGGTGCCCCAGCAGCGCCACCAGACCGTTGACCAGCAGGTTCGTGGTGGTCTCGAAACCGGCCGCGAAGAGTAGCCCGGCCATGGTGACCAGCTCGTCCTCGGTCAGCTGTTCGGTCCCACCGGCGACCAGCGAGCTGATCAGGTCGGTGCCGGGCCGGCGGCGCCGCTCGGCGATCAGGTCGGCGAGGTAGGCGCGTACCGTGCTCGCCGCCGGGTCGGCCCGGGCCAGCACCTCGGGGTCGATCACCTCGAGGACCTGGGTCCAGTCCCGGATCAAGGGCTGGAACTGGGCCCGGTCGGCGGCCGGCACGCCGAGCAGTTCGCCGATCACGTTGACCGGCAGCGGGAACGCGAACGCCGACACGAAATCGGTCTCGCCGTCCATCCGGTCCAGCAGGTCGGCGACCATCGCCTCGATCGCGGGCTCCAGCGCCTGCACCCGGCGCGCGGTGAACGCGGAGCTGACCAGGCGGCGCAGCCGGGTGTGCGCGGGCGGGTTGGCGGCCAGCATGCTGGTGAACAGCAGCCGCAGCGCCGGGTGTTCGGCCCAGTCCGGCAGGCCGACGAACGCCAGCATGTCCGGTGAGGTGTGCCCGAGCCGGCCGTCGCGGGCCACGGTGGCGCAGTCGGCGTACCGGGTGACGACGATGGCGCCGTCGTCCGCGCGCACCAGCGGCGAGATCTGCCGCAGCCGGTCGTACCGCGGGTACGGATCCTCCCGGCCCACCATGGTCGTCAATTCCGACAACAGCTCGGATGTCTCCGCGGTCTCCACAATGGTCGCCATTTCTGCACCATAGCGAATGCGTTCCTGCGCATTCCTGCGCGATGGGAGCGCTCCCCGAGCAGCACGGACCGGCCGGCTGTGGAGAATCCCACCGGCGAGTATCCATCGGCGAAAGTTTCGCCTAGCCTTCGGTTTCCGGGTGGGAAACGCGTCCGCGCCGGGTATTCGTAACCTGGGAGGCGATCGTCATGGAGGGCACCGGCACTGACGCCAAGTTCGTCTACGACTTCACCGAAGGCCGCAAGGAACTGAAGGACCTGCTCGGCGGCAAGGGTGCCAACCTCGCGGAAATGACGAACCTCGGACTGCCCGTGCCGCCCGGATTCACCATCACCACCGACGCCTGCCGGCGCTACCTGGCGACCGGGTCCCGCCCCGCCGGCCTGGACCGGGAGATCGTCGCGCACCTGGGGACGCTGGAGCGGGCCATCGGCCGCCGGCTCGGTGACCCGGCCGACCCGCTGCTGGTGTCGGTGCGTTCCGGGGCCCGGTTCTCCATGCCGGGCATGATGGAGACGGTGCTCAACGTCGGGCTCAACGACGCGTCGGTGGCCGGGCTGAGCCGGCAGGCCGGCGGCAACGACCGGTTCGCCTGGGACTCGTACCGGCGGCTGATCCAGATGTTCGGCAAGACCGTCTGCGACGTGCCGGGCGACGAATTCGAGGACGCGTTGCAGGACGCCAAGGTCGCCAAGGGCGTCACCGACGACGTCCAGCTCGACGCGGCCGACCTCCGTGCCCTGGTCGGGGTGTACAAGGAGGTGTTCGCCAAGCACACCGGCCAGGAGTTCCCGCAGGACCCGCGGGAGCAGCTGGACCGGGCGATCGAGGCGGTGTTCCGCTCCTGGAACGCCGACCGGGCGGTGCTCTACCGCCGCCAGGAGCGCATCCCGGCCGACCTCGGCACCGCGGTCAACGTGGTGGCGATGGTCTTCGGCAACCTCGGCCCCGACTCGGGCACCGGCGTGGCGTTCACCCGCGACCCGGCGACCGGCGCCAGCGGGGTGTACGGCGACTACCTCGCCGACGCCCAGGGCGAGGACGTGGTCGCCGGAATCCGCAACACGGTGCCGCTGCAGGAACTGGAACGCCTCGACAAGCACTCGTACGACGAACTGCTCGGCATCATGGCCACCCTGGAGGGTCACTACCGGGACCTGTGCGACATCGAGTTCACCATCGAACGCGGCAAGCTGTGGATGCTGCAGACCCGGGTCGGCAAGCGCACCGCCGCGGCCGCGTTCACCATCGCCGCCCATCTCGTCGACGAGGGCGTGATCGACCTCGACGAGGCGCTGCACCGGGTCACCGGCAGCCAGCTGGCGCAGCTGATGTTCCCGCGCTTCGACCTGGCCGGCCGGCCGGAGGTGCTGACCCGCGGCGTCGGCGCCGCACCCGGCGCGGCCGTCGGCGAGGTGGTGTTCACCGCGGCCCGGGCGGTCGCGCTCGCCGCCGAGGGCCGCGCGGTCATCCTGGTCCGCCGGGAGACCAACCCCGACGACCTGCCCGGCATGATCGCCGCCCAGGGCATCCTCACCTCCCGCGGCGGCAAGACCAGTCACGCCGCCGTGGTGGCCCGCGGCATGGGCAAGACGTGCGTCTGCGGCGCCGACGCGCTCGAGGTCGGCGGGACCTCGTTCACCGTCGGCGGGCGGGTGGTCCGGGAGGGCGACGTGGTGTCCGTCGACGGCACCACCGGCCGGGTGTACCTCGGTGAGGTGCCGGTCCGGCCGTCCGAGGTGGTGCAGTACTTCGAGGGCGACCTCGACCCGGCCCTGGCGAACGAGCCCCTGGTGTCCGCGGTGCACCGGATCGTCACGCACGCCGACGAACGGCGCCGGCTGCGGGTCCGTACCAATGCCGACACCGGCACCGACGCGGCCCGGGCCCGCCGCTTCGGCGCCGAGGGCGTCGGCCTGTGCCGCACCGAGCACATGTTCCTCGGCGACCGGCGGGAACTGGTCGAGCGGCTCATCCTGGCCCGCACCGCCGCCGACCGGGACGCGGCGCTGGCCGCGCTGCAGCCGTTGCAGCGCGCCGACTTCCTGTCGCTGTTCCGGGAGATGAACGGCCTGCCGGTCACCATCCGGCTGATCGACCCGCCGCTGCACGAGTTCCTGCCGTCGCTGGAGGACCTGGCGGTGCACGTCGCGGTGGCCCGGGAACGCGGCGAGGACCCGGGGCGGGACGCCGAGATGCTCACCGCGGTACGCCGGATGCACGAGCAGAACCCCATGCTGGGGCTGCGCGGGGTACGCCTCGGCCTGGTCGTGCCCGGCCTGTTCGCGATGCAGGTACGCGCCATCGCCGAGGCCGCGGTCGCGCTGGCCCGGGAGGGTGGCAACCCGAAGCCGGAGATCATGGTCCCGCTCGTCGGCGCCGTGCAGGAGCTGGAGACGGTCCGCGCCGAGGCCGAGAAGATTCTCGCCGAGGTGGTCGGCGACTCCGGCGTCCGGGTCCTGATCGGCACGATGATCGAGGTGCCGCGGGCCGCGCTGACCGCCGGCCAGATCGCCGAGGCCGCCGACTTCTTCTCCTTCGGCACCAACGACCTCACCCAGATGGGCTGGGGTTTCTCCCGCGACGACGTGGAGGGCGCGTTCTTCTGGCGCTACCTCGAACTCGGCATCTTCGGCATCTCCCCGTTCGAGTCGCTGGACCGCGACGGCGTCGGCCGGCTGGTCCGCATCGCCACCGACGAGGGCCGGGCCGCCCGCCCGGGTCTCAAGCTCGGCGTGTGCGGCGAGCACGGCGGCGATCCGGAGTCGGTGCACTTCTTCCACTACGTCGGCCTGGACTACGTGTCCTGCTCGCCGTTCCGGGTGCCGGTCGCCCGGCTGGAGGCCGGCCGGGCCGCGATCGAGGCGGCCGGGTAGCCGCGCCGGGTCATCCGCGGGTGATGTGGCCGGCCCGCTCGATGAGAAGCTCGGCCACCCCCGGGGTGTAGGCGGCCCGGAACTGTTCCTGGAACGAGCGGTGCTCGGTCGCTGCGCTGGGACGCACCGTGTCGGCGGCGGCCCACACCACCGCGGCGAGCAGTCTGCGCTGCGCGGCGGTGAGCTGCTCCAGGCCGTCCAGCGCGCCGGCCAGGTCGTCGAGGTCTTCGTCGGAGATCGGATCCTGCGCCACGGCATCCTCCAATGTGGGGGTTTCTCTGTACGGTGCCCGGCCCGGCAAGCCGGGTCAAGCGCGCACCTCCGCCGACGCCAGCCGGGCCAGCTTCTCGCGTACCTCCTCGGCGTCGGCGCGCCTGAGGCCGGAGAACAGGTGGTAGGCGGCCCGCCAGGCGTCGGCGGCGGACGGTGCGTCCCCGGCCGCGAGGCAGGCGTCACCGAGCGAGTTCAGCACCTGTGCCTCGTGATAGCGGTGCTGCAGGGACCGGTAGAGCGTGACGGCGGCGCGGTAGTGGGCGAACGCCTGTGCGTGCCGGCCCAGGCGGTGATGGGCGTGTCCGAGGCTGTCCAGCGTGCCGGCCAGGTTGAACTGGTCGCCGAGTTCCTCCTGCAGGCTGAGCGCCAGCTCGCAGTACTCGATCGCGGCCCGGTGGTCGCCGAGGCGGCTGTGGAACCAGCCGACGGCGTTGAGGGCGCGGGCCTGGCCGACCAGGTGCCCGGCGGCGCGGTACAGGGCCAGTTCCGCCTCGGCATGGGTGAGCGCCTCCCGGGCCCGTCCCCGCTGCTCCAGCATCCAGGCGAACAGGTGGTGCGCGTGTGCCTGACCGAGCGGATCGCCGGCCGCACGGTACCGGTCGAGCGCGGACCGCAGGTGCGCACCGGCCCTCCGGTAGTCGGCGAAGTGGACATGGGTGGCGCCCAGATACAGGTGGGCGAAGCCCTCCCGGCCGGGGTCGCCGGTGCGCCGGGCCGCGGCCAGGGCCACGGTGAGCGCGTCCACCTCGTCCTGCCAGTGGCACTGGTACGCGAGGAAGCGCCGCAGCGCCCAGGCCAGGTGCCAGGTCTCGGAATCCGAACCGGCGCCCTGGTGCAGCAGGGCGAGCAGAACCGCCCGCTCCGCGGTGAGCCAGGTGAGGCTGTGCTCGCGGCTCACCGGCCGCTCCACGACCACACCCGCCGGCACCGGCGGCGGTTCGGGAGGAGCGTCCCGGTGCGGGTCGATCAGCGCGTCGGCGGCGTCCGCGCTGTGCACGTAGTGCGCCAGCATGCGCCGGGTGGCGGCGTGTCGCTCCGCCCGGCCGTCCCGCTCACCGGCGAGTTCGGCGGCGTACGCGCGGAGCAGATCGTGGAAACCGTACCGGCCCGGGACGCGCTCGTCGACCAGATGGGCCCGCGCGAGTTCGGCCAGCCACGGTCGTACCTCGGCCACCGGCCGGCCGGTCAGGCTGGCCGTCGCGGACACCGTCACGTCCGGTCCCGGGTGCAGGCCGAGCAGCCGGAACAGGGCCGCCGCCGGCGGGGTGAGCTGGCGGTACGACCAGGAGAACGCGGCTCGCGGGTCGGCCGCCGGGCCGGCGCCCACGAACGACGTCAACATCGGCCGGGCCGGGCCCCGGCCGGAGCCGGCCACCGGCCCGGTGCCCGCGAGTTCCCCGGCGAGGGCGGCCAACGGGAAGTCGGGGTGCAGGGCGGCGCGGGCGGCGACCACGCTGAGGGCGAGCGGCAACCGGGCACACCACACGACGATCTCCGCGACGGCGGCGGGCGCGGCGGCCACCCGCTCCGCGCCGATCCGGCGGGCCAGCAGTTCGGTCGACTCGGCCGGGCCGAGCAGGTCGAGCGGGACCGGCTGGGCACCCTCGGCGACGAGCGCGGTCAACTGGTCCCGGCTGGTCACCACGACGGCGCAGCCGGGCGCGCCGGGAAGCAGTGGCCGGACCTGCTCGGCGTCGCGCCCGTTGTCCAACAGCACCAGGACGCGCCGCGGCGCGAGCAGGCTCCGGTACCGACCGACCTGTGCCTCGAAGCTGGCCGGGAGCCGTTCCGGCGGCACGTCCAGGGCGTCCAGGAAACTCCGTACCGCTTCCGCGGGAGTCATCGGTGTGCCGGTCGGGTCGAACCCGCGCAGGTTCACGTACAGCTGGCCGTCGGGAAACCGGTGGCGTACCCGGTGCGCCCAGTGCACGGCGAGAGCGGTCTTGCCGACCCCCGCCGTGCCGGTGACCGTGACGGTCGCGGGTCCGGGACCACCGGCGCCGGCGAGCGCGTCGAGGCGGCGGAGTTCGCGGTCCCGGCCGGCGAAGACGGGTACGTCCGGGGGCAGCTGAGCGGGTACCGGGCCGTCCACCGGCACGGCCGGGGCCGCGGCCGGCAGCGTTCCCCGCAGCAGGGCCTGGTGCAGGGTGCGCACCTCGCTGCCGGGATCCACGCCGAGCTGATCGGCCAGGCGACGGCGGAGGGCGGCATAGCGCTCGACCGCCTCGGCGGTGCGCCCCGCGGCGTGCAGGGCCCGCATCAACGCCTCTTCCAGCGGTTCGGCCAGCGGATACTCGGCCACCAGATCGGACAGGTCGGCGATCACCGGTTCGGGACGGCCGAGTCGGGACTGGGCCAGGGCCCACGCCACCACCACGGCCAGCCGCCGACGCTGCCAGCCGTTCCGGATCCGGTCCGCCCAGGCGCCCGGCACCCCGCCCAGCGGCGGGCCCCGCCACAGCTCCAGCGCCGAGCCCAGCAGGCGCACCCGGTCCGGGTCGGCGCACCGGGGGTCGAGGCCGCGGTCGGCCAGGCGCGCGAAGCGGTGGAGGTCCACCCGGTCGGGGTCGACGTCGAACAGGTAGCCGGCCGGCCGCCGGGTGATCCGTGGCGCCGCCCCGCCGGCGTCGCGGGCGCCCTGGCGCAGCATCCGGCGGATCCGGCTGACGTGGGAGTAGACCACATTGCGCGCCTCGGCCGGCGGTTCGGTGTCCCAGACCCGGTCCACCAGCGCCTCGATGGTCACCGGCCGGGCCGCGTCCACCGCCAGAGCGGCCAGCACGGCCTGCTGCCGGGGGGTGCCGACGTCCAGGGCGCGGCCACCGGCCCATACCTGGACCTCCCCGAGCAGAAGGAACTCCACGTCCCCCTCCCATCGCCCATCGTCGATCCTGTCCGGTCCGCAAGGTGGCCGCAAGGTCGCCGACCAGATCGGCGCGCGACGGTGCAGGGGCCGGGTCGCCCGACCCGGCGTCAGCAGAACCGAGGAGGACCCATGAGGATCCGAACGCTCATGCTCACGTCGGCCACCGCGCTGGGACTGGCGCTGGCGCCCGCCGTCGCGCCGGCCCAGGCGGCCGCCGCACCGGTGCCGGGGGCCGGGACGTCCGGCCACTGCGTGCTGGACGTGTCGGCCGAGCGGCCCGCGCCGGTGTGCTTCGGCAGCTTCACCGAGGCCATCGCCCGCGCGACCGGCGGCCGGATCGCCGACGCGCCTGCGGACGCCGGTACGGCGCTCAAGGACGCCCGCTTCCGCGCCCGGGTGGAGGACAGCAACGCGCGCGGCGCGGGCCGGAGCAACTCGCTGGCGGACGTGCTGATCGGCATCGAGTTCGAGGACAGCGACTTCGACGACAACGAATGGGTGGTCACGGCGGCCTGGGGATGCACGTCCAGCCTGGCGGACGTCGACTGGCACGTGGCCGAGCTGGGCTCGTACTGGAACGACCAGGTCGGGTCCTACCAGACCTTCTCCGGCTGCCGGGCCCAGCATTTCGAGCACAGCCACTTCACCGGCATCTCGATGGCGTACGACACCGGACGCGCCGACATGGGCTGGATGGACGACGAGGCCAGCTCGATCCGCTGGTCCTGACCGCTCGGGTGGCGGCGCACACCGCGCCGCCACCCCGCCGATCGGAAAGGAACGACCGTGCAGACGTACACCCGGGCTCTGGCCCTGATCACCGCCGCCGCGGTGGGCGCACTGACCGTTCCGCCGCCCGCCCGGGCGGCGGAACCGCACCGCTGCATGATCGGCCTCTCGCGTGCCGGTGGCCCGGCGGCGTGTGCGCCGGTGACCGCCGCGGCCGACGCGACCATCGAGGTGATGTACCTGGCCGGGGACGGCAGATACCTGGTGTCGGCCCCGGCGCCGTGCACCGCCGACGCGGGCGACGTCGACTACGAGTGGGCCGTACCCGCGTGGGGGCCGCTCCTGCTCGACTGGTACCAGACCTTCGCAGGTTGCCGTGCCACCCACTACGAGTTGCCGGACTTCGCCGGCCGGACCTTCGAGGGTACGACGGAACCGAGGCCGTTCCCGGTCCGGTCGATCCGCTGGACCTGAGCCGGCGGACGTCGCCCCGGTCAGAGGTTGAGGCTCAGCGCCAGGATCCCGGCGCTGAGCCCGACGATCAGCAGGCCCGCGGCCGCGATGCAGGCGGTTGCCTCGTGGTGCACCGGGATGGTCAGCTCCAGCGTGCCGGTGGCCGGGTCCCACAGCCGGGCGGTGCCGTCCTGGCTGGTCGAGGCGAGCAGCGTACGCCGGTCGACGGGCACGGTGCAGAGCCCGCTGATCCGCCCGGTGTGCCCCTGCAGCGCATGCCGCTGCCGGCCGGTCCGGCTGTCCCAGATCCGGACCACCTGGTCGTCGCCGGCCGAGGCGACGAGTTCCTCGCCCCGCACGGTGACCGTGCAGAGCGCCCGGACCTGGCCCTTGTGGTTGCGGAACTCCAGGTGCGGGCGCCGGGTCTCCAGGTCCCACACCCGTACCGTGCCGTCCTGACCGGCCGAGACGATCCGGCAGCCGCCCGGGGTGGTCAGGGTGCACAGCGCCGCGACGCTCCCGTGGTGGCCGTGGGGCCGGCGCCGGAAGAACCGGTTCTGCTGCCCGAGGCGGTCCATCCGTTCCCGGCCGGTGTACGGGTCCCACAGCTGGATGGTGCCGTGCTCGCCGGCCGAAGCGACGTACACCCGGCGGTTGGCGTACGCGGTGCTGAGCGCGGTCGACCAGCCGGTCTTGTCCTGGCGGGTCATCGTCGGGGTGGGTGAGCGGTGCGCCCACACCCGGACGCTGCCGTCGGCGGCGCCGGACGCGAGCAGCACGTCGCCCATGGCGAAGACCGCGCTCAGCGTGGTGACCGGTCCGGTGTGGCCGGTGAGGATGCGCGCGTCCTCGCCGGTGGCCGCGTTGCGCAACTGGATGACGCCGTCGCCCCGGCCGCAGGCCACCAGCGCCCGGCTGCCGTCCGAGAAGGCGGCGAACGCGGTCACGTCCGCGGACCGGCCCGGCACCTCGGACCAGCGTTCCGCGGTCTCCGGGTCCCAGCAGCGCACCGTGCTGTCGCCCACCGACACCAGCAGCACCCGGTCGTGGAACGGCACGGTGCACAGGTCCCGGACCGGTGCGCCGTGACCGAACACCCCGGGCCACGCCTTCCCGGTGCCCAGATTCCACAGCTGTACGGTGCCGTCGTCGCTCGCCGTGGCGAGCAGGCTCATCCCGCGGATCTGGATCGGGCACAACGACGTCACCGGGCGCGGCTGTCCCTCGACGAACAGCCGGCCGATGCCGGAGTCGGCGTTCCACAGCCGGACGTCCCCGTCGGCGCCGGCCGAGGCCAGCAGCCGCCGCCCGCCCAGAGTCAGCCAGCACATCGCGGTGACCGCGCCGCGGTGCCCGGCCACCGTCCACCCGATGGTGCCGCCCGGCACGTGGCAGCGGATCCGGCCGTCGGTGCCGCCGGCCCCGAGCCGGTCGCCGTCCCCGGCCACCACGTCGACCTCGTCGGCGTGCCCCGGCAGCAGTTCGGCGTCGTGGCGCGCCGGATCCCACAGCCGGACCGAGCCGTCCGCCAGCCCGATCGCGATCCGGGTCGCGCCGGGGCGGTCCAGCGCCGACATGGTGCGGATCCGGCCGGGCGCGAGGTGCAGGGTGTGCCGGTGCTGTCCGGTGTCCGGATCCCAGAGCACGACCGTCCCGTCCGGCCCGGCCGACGCCACCATCGGCCGCCCGGCCACGGCGACCGGGCACAGCACGGAGACCGGTCCGCCGGCCAGCAGGACGCCGTCCTGCTGCCCGGTGCTGGGGTCCCACAGCCGGACCGTGCCGTCGGTCCCGCCGCTGGCGATCAGCACCCGCCCGGTGCCGGACCGTACCGCGCAGACGGCGTGCGCCGCGCTGGTGTGCCCCTCGAAGACCGCCCACTCCTGCCGTCGCTGCACCGACGACCAGGCGGTGCGGTACGGCGCCCGCGGGTCGACCACGATCCGGGCGTCCAGGTCCTCCAGCGCCGCGGTGACGTTGTACTGGGCGGCTCGCTCGGCCGGATCGGCGGAGGCCGCCTGCGGGGTGAGCCGCAACAGCCGGGCCCGCTGCTGGCCCAGGATGGTACGGGCGAAGTTGGCCGGCGGCGCCAGGCGCGGCAGGTCGGCGTAGAGCAGGTACCGGTCGTCGATCAGCAGCTCGTCGATGAGGCCGCCGGCGGCGGCGTGTTCCGGCAGCGAGCGCAGCAGGTAGCGGTCCACGTCGCCCCAGCCGACCGCCCGGCCGTGCCGGATCAGGTGGTAGCTGATGCTGCGCTGGTCGGTCGGGGCCAGCTCGTACCGGTGCCGCTCGCGCAGCAGCGCGTCGTTGAGGGCCTGGTGGAACAGCCGGAACTCGGGTGCCGCGGCGTCCGAACTCGACTCGATCAGGAAGTTCGCGGCCGACGAGCGGGCGAACTCCTCCAGGTCCCGGATCTCGGCCACGGCGCCGAGGGCCCGGTGCATGATCTGCCACATCGGCAGGGACAGCCCGGGGGAGTGGGCGTAGGCGAGCGCGGTCAGCGCCAGCTTCGCCGGGGTACGGCCCACCGGCGGCAGGCGCTGGATGTAGTCGTCCAGGGCGGCGTCCACGTCGGCGGAGAAGGCGAGTTCGTTCGGCCGGACCGGGCGGGTGTCGTACAGGCCGTGCCGGCGGGCGATGAGGCCGGCGACCAGGAAGTTGCGGTCGGCCAGCTCGGCGATCCGCATGGCCACCGGGCCGGCCACGGCCGGATCGCGGTACGGGTTGCCGGCCCGCTCCGCGCCGACCAGCTGGACCGTGGCCAGCGCGTAGGCGGCCAGGTCCTCGACCTCGAAGAAGTCCTCGCTGTCCAGGTCCACGACGAGACGGTCGGGGCCGAACGACCGCAGCAGGTCACCGCCGTCGTCGGTGCGCCGGGTGCCGACGATCACCTGGGCGCCGGCCCGCCCGCACCGCCGCGCGATCGGCAGCACGATGTCGTCGACGATCAGCCGGGCCTGCTGCGGGCTGACCGCCTCGTCGAGCGCGTCCAGGATCAGGTTGAAGCGCGGCGCGTCCCGGTCGCCGAGGCGCCGGCACAGCGCGGGCGCGAGATCGGCCACCTGGTCCGGCAGGCGTACCGCGGCGGCCCGGGCGATCTCGGCCGCGACGTCCAGGGCGGTCTTGCCCTTCACGTGCACCGCGCAGCTGACCGTGCCGACCTCGGCCTTGACCGCGTCGTCGTCGTCCGGCAGGGATGACCGGATGCCGGCGTCGGCCGTGGTGACCACCCGGCCGAGGACCGCCGACTTGCCCACGCCCGGTGAGCCGGTCACGATCAGGATCCGGTCGTCGAGGATGCCGCGTTCCAGCCAGCCGACCACGGCGGAGAGCGCGGCCCGGCGTCCCCGGAACCGGTACCCGGCCTCGCTGTCCACCGCCACGCCGCGGGCCCGGGGACGCCAGTGCCGGCCGGCCTCCACATCGGCGTCCAGCGACCAGCCCCACGCGGCCAGCGCGGACTCGCCGGCGTCGATGACCGACCAGCTCGCCAGCGCCTGCAGCTTCTCCTCGGGCAGGTCCTGGCTCGCCTGCACCAGCGTCAGGGCCGCGGCGTCGCCGCTCTGCGGTACCCGCCCGACCACGCCGACCACGGCCTCGAAGCGGCTGGACCACACGCCGGCACCGAGGAACCCGGCGCCGAGCCGGGTGCGGGACTCGACCTCCAGACGCACCCATCCGTACGCGAGCGCGGCACCCACGGTCCCCTGCGCGTCGCTGCCCAGCGGGGCGTCCGCCGGGAAACCGAATGCCCACCACCGTTCGCCGGCCAGGTCACCGGGGTCCGGGCAGAGCAGCGGTGCGGCCCGTACGCCGGACGGCACCGGTTCGTCCAGCACCAGGACGGCGACGCCGCTGCCCTCGTCGGCCCGGACCGACACCACCCGCCGGCGGGCCGACCGGGACACTCCGGCCTTGGGGAACGCCACCCAGACTCCTCGCCCCGAGGCGTGCCGGTCCGCGACCACCGACCAGCAGGTCAGCACCCGCCAGTCGTCGATGACCACCCCGGTGCCGAGCGGGTGGTCCTCCCGGGTGCCCGCCGGTTCGGCGTGCATCGTCACCGTCCACGGATCCTTCCGTGGCGCAACCATGTTCGGCCCGGTCATCGCCTTCCCCACAAGCACCGGGACGTTGATCGGCTATCACCGTTGTGCGGACGCCGCCACGTCACTTTGTGTTATCAACCGCGAAGCGTACGGCCCGCGACCGGTGATGACAATGAGTGATCATGGACAGTTGCCACCGTGGTATGGCCAGGAAAAATCGGCACAGACAATGCATGTTGCGTCGATCCGACCGGGTGTCCGTGGTGGACCTCCGCACCGTGCCGCTACCGTCGGCAACATGAATCCCTTGGCCTGGGGTGCCGTGATGGAGCCGAAGGACTGGGTGTCCTCCGGCCTGGCGGCGCTGGCACTGGTCGTCGCGGTGGCGGGTCTGTCCGTCGCGGCCCGGTCGGCCCGGGCGGCCGACCGGTCCGCCACCGAGGCGGCCCGCTCCGCGGACGCCGCGGAACGCCAGGCCGAGGCGTCCGAACGCCAGGCCGCCGCGGCCGAGGCCGGGATCGCACCGTCCGGCACCGCCGAGGAGCCGCCGCCGGTCCGCTGGACGCTGACCCGGGTCGGGAAGATCGCCTACCGGCTCCGGAACATCGGCCGGGCGAAGGCCACCGGCGTGCGCGTCGCCGGACTCCCCGCCGACGCGGCCTGGCTGGTCCGGTTCACCGGCGGCGCCGACGTGGCGGCCGGTCACTCCGTCGACGTCACCGTGCTGTCGGTGATGGGCACGGCGGTGGTGGCGCTGGAGGTCTCCTGGGGCGACGGCGACTCGGAGGTGCTCCCGGTCGGGGACTGACGTCCGGCCACCGGGCGGACGGCCGGCCGCGATACGCCGGACCGGTCGCCGGACGCGGGCGACCACCAGCGCCGGGACAGGCCCGCGGCGGCCATCGCGCCGAGCGTGTTGAGCAGCACGTCGTCGGCCGACGACACCCGGCCGATGTCCAGCGCGTACTGTCCGATCTCGACGGCCAGCGACCCGGCACACGCGAGCACGCCGACCAGCGGCGGGCGCAGCGACCGGAACCGGACCGGGGCGGCGAACCCGAACGCGGCGAAGACCAGCAGGTTGCCGGTCACCTGGGCGAGCACGGTGCCCGGGTCGCCGGCCAGCTGCACGGCCAGGTCGCGCAGCGGCACCGCGGTCACCCCACCCGCCGCCGGCTGCGGCGTGAACGCCATGACCAGCCACGGCACGGTGCCGGCCACCATCGCGACCTCGGCGAGACTGTGCCGCCAGGCGGGCCCCGGCGGCACGCCGCGCCGCATCCGCCGGTGTGCCGCCAGCCGGGCCGGCAGGCCGCCGAGCGCCGGGACGAGCAGCAGGGCGGTCAGCGCCACCCAGCCGTGGTCCCGGAACGCCTCGCTCATCGGTGCGGACCCTACCGGTCGCGGACCTCGAGCACGCGGGTGGTGGGCGCGGCGTCCCCGGCGCGCTCCCGCAGGGCGAGCCGGTCCGGGTCCACCATGAAGGACTCGTATCCGGCCCGGTCCCGGAACCGGATCACGTGCACCTCGCTGGTCCCGTCGGTGCTCTGCAGGCGCCGCTCGACCGCGCCGCCGTGCCGGTCCAGCAGGTCCAGGACCGCATCCTCGTACCGCCGGCCGGCCTCGACGGCGCCGGGCGCCATCTCGACCAGCGCGACCAACAACAACTCACCCGTCACGGTCCGACGATAGGCCACCGCGCCGGCGGGTGCCGCGGGCGCAGCCGAGGAGCACAACCACGTACCCGCCGAGCACCGCCAGCCCGGCCCACCAGGACAGCGGGAGGTACCCGCCGGACGGTGCGTAGTGCGACAACACCTGCGGATACCGGGTCACGGTCTGCACCACCGCGAAGCCGGCGGCCGGGGTGACCCGCAGCAGCCACTGCGCCGCCGGGTCGGGCAGCAACGGCACGGCCGCGAGCGCGTACGGCACGACCACGGCCAGCGCCGCCAGCAGCCCGGCGATCCAGGCTCGGCGGACCAGCACCCGGAGGGCGACCGCGCACCCGGCCGCGCCGGCGAACAGGGCTGCGACACCGGCCACCACCCGTACCGCGGTGGGGAGCGGCACCGGGTCCACGGCCGCGGCGCCGAGGAGCACGGTGCCGCCGGCGGCCAGCAGTCCGGTGCCGAACGCGGCCGCGGCCATCCCGGGTGCCCGCGCCAGGGTGGGGTGCCGCACCGCCACCAGCAGCACGATCAGCAGGGCGACGGGCAACCCGGGCAGGAGGTCCTCGAGCTGCCGGCTGCCGACCGAGCCGAGCGGCCCGACGTCGCCGGAGCCGGTGACCGTGACCGTGCCGCCGGAGCGGACCGTGCCGGCCGGGCGATGGCGCTTCTCCCAGTCGCTGCCGCCGGTCTCGCCGACGACGGTCTGCCGCCACGGCACCGGGGGGCCGCCGGTCACCTCGACCGCGTCGAAGGTGCCGGTGGCCTGGGTGAAGCGGGACTCGGTGATCCGCCCGCCGAGCGCCACCCGGCGTAGCGTCAGGTCGCCGGGCGAGGTGGCGAACAGGCCGGCCTCGGCGGTCGGCGGCAGGCCGGCGACGCGCGCGGCGCCCACCCGGGTCCACCGCCGGCCGTCCGCGGACTCGTACCCGGTGACGGTGTTCCCGGAGCGGGTGAGACGCAGCCAGCGGGGTGCGTCCGGGGACACCCGGCCGGGCCGGCCGGCGACGTCGTGGACGTAGTCGGACTGCAGCCGCACGCCGTGCGCGCCGGTCACCACGAGCGCGACGTACGACGAACCCGTCCGGGTGCCGTCCTTGATCATGAGGCCGGCCTTCGCCCAGGGCACCACGCCCGGCACGATCGTGTTGTGGTCCGGCGGCGGGTGCGTGATGATGCCCGTCAACTCGGTCACCCGGACGGTGATGCTGCCGTCGGTGGACAGCGGCCGGTGGGTGAAGGAGAACTGGTCACTCACCGGCTGCCCGTGCGGGCCCACCGGGTCGGTCGGACAGGTCGTCGGCACGTCCCCGACGGAGCACGAGGGACGGCCGGCGTACGCGGCGAGCAGGCCGAGCAGGACGGTGACGAGGACGGCGGACGCCAGGGCGACCGTCCGGCCGGAAACGATACGAGGCATGCCGACGGTTCTACGCAGCGGCGGGTAACACGGCCGGAACGCGCGATGTCACACCGCTGTTAGGCGGCGACCGGCATCCTGGACGGATGCTTCGACCGTGGCGGACCGTACGGCAGCGCTTCACCGTGCTGTACGCCGGCCTCTTCCTGATCTCCGGCGCCGGCCTGCTGGTGCTCACCAACCTGCTCGCCCGGACCCAGGTGACGCAGCCCGCCGCGGCACCGGGCGGGGCGGCGGATCAGGTCCGCCTGCTCCAGGCGCAGCTGGCCGAGGTGCACGCGATCCAGGCCCGGCAGCTGCTGGCCGGTTCGCTGATCGCGCTGCTGGTGATGGCCGCCGTGGCGGTGCTGCTGGGCGACGTGGCGGCGCGCCGGGTGCTGCGACCGCTGCGCACCATCACCGCGGCGACCCGGCGGATCACCGCGGACAATCTGCACGAGCGGCTCGCCGTCGCCGGTCCGGCCGACGAGGTCAAGGCTCTGGCGGACACCGTCGACGGGCTGCTCGGCCGCCTGGAGGCGGCGTTCGCCGCCCAGCGCCGGTTCGTCGCCAACGCCTCGCACGAACTGCGTACCCCGCTGGCCACCATCCGCGCGGCGCTGGACGTGGCGATGGCCAAGCCGGAGCCGGTGCCGCCGCAGACCCGGGCACTGGCCGATCGGGTCCGGACCGAACTCGACCACGTCGACCGCCTCCTGGAGGATCTGCTGGTGCTGGCCCGCGCGCAGCACGGCGTCCTGGCCGGGGAGGGTCCGGTGCCGCTCGGCGCGCTGGTGTCGGACGCGGTGTCCCGGCACCGGGCCGCCGCCGCGGCGGGACAGCTCACGCTCGAGATCGCCCCGGACACGCGGGCCTCGGTCCGGGGCCGCCGGACGCTGCTGGCCCGGCTGGTGGACAACCTGGTCGACAACGCCGTCCGGCACAACGACGACGGCGGGTGGATCCGGATCCGCACGGGTACCGCGGACGCGGCGGCGTACCTCGTGGTGGAGAACGGCGGCGGGCGGATCGACCCGGCGCACCTGACCCGGCTGGCCGAGCCGTTCGGCCGGCTGGCCGACCGCACCGCCGCCGGACCGGGTCTCGGCCTCGGCCTGTCGATCGTGGCGGCGGTCGCCGAGGCGCACGGCGGCCGTCTCGACCTGCACGCCCGGCCGGACGGCGGGCTGCGGGTCACGGTCTGGTTCCCGGACGTCCCGGCATGAGGGTCCTCGTGGTGGAGGACGCCCGGTCGCTCGCCGAGATCGTCGCCGAGGGCCTGCGGGACCAGGGCATGGCCGTGGACCTCGGGTACGACGGCCTGGCCGCCGCCGCGAAGCTCGACCTCAACCGGTACGACGTGGTGGTCCTCGACCGGGACCTGCCGGGCATCTCCGGCGACACGCTGTGCCGCATGATCACCGAGCGCGAGGACCGCCCGATGGTGCTCATGCTCACCGCGGCCGGCACGCCCGGCGACCGGGTCAGCGGCCTCACCCTCGGCGCCGACGACTACCTGGCCAAGCCGTTCCACTTCCCGGAGCTGGTGCTGCGGATCCGGTCGCTGGCCCGCCGCCGCCCCGCGACCCGGGCCCGGACGCTGCGCGCGGCCGGCATCGAACTCGACCCGGCCCGCCGGACCGCCACCCGGGACGGCCGCCCGCTGGACCTGTCCGTCAAGGAGTTCGCGTTGCTCGAGGCGCTGCTGCTGGCCAGCCCCGGCCACCTGAGCGCGGAGGAGCTGCTGGAGCGGGTCTGGGACGAGAACGCCGATCCGTTCACCAACACCGTCACGGTGACCGTGGGGCGGTTGCGCCGCAAGATCGGCCTGCCGCCGGTCATCACCACCACCCCGGGCGTCGGCTACCGCATCGGGTGACCCGCCGGCCGCGGTCAGCCGGGGAAGCCCAGCCCGTGCCCGAACGGGTAGAGCACGCCCGGACCGTCCGCCCGGGGGATCGCCACCGGCAGCCGCCCCACCGGCCCGATCTCGCCGAACAGGATCCGGGTCAGCGACTCCATCGACGCGGCGGTGTAGCCGTAGGTGGCCAGGTAGGTCGGCGCCCCGGGCAGGTACGCGACGTCGTACGGGTTGCGCACGCCCGCGACCACCACCGGCGTCCCGGTCGCCAGCAGCGCCCGGACCAGCGCCTGCTGGGCGGCGGCCGCCGCGGTGGGCCGTCCGGTGGCGGCGTCGACCGCGTCCGCGTTCATCGTGGACACCACCACCAGGTCGCGCTGCCGGGCGTCGGCCACCGCCTGGTCGACGGCGGCCGGGGTGGGTGTGCTGCCGGTCTCCCGGATCGTCACCACCGGACCGCGCCGGGCGATGGCGGTGCCGAGCCCGCCGGTCGTGGTGGCGCCCCAGCCGGTGACCAGGACGGTGCCCGGCCGGCCGGTCAGCGGCAGCAGGCCGGCGTCGTTGCGGACCAGCGTGGTGGTGCGGTCCGTGATGCGCTGCTCGTCGCGGCGGTGCTCCGGCGCGCCGACCACCCGGTCCGCGCGCTCGACGTCGACGTACGGGTCCGCGAACAGGCCCCGGCTCATCTTCAGCCGCAGGATCCGGGCGACCGACGCGTCGAGGCGCCGCCGGGAGATCTGGCCGGTGCGGACGGCGTCCAGCACGGCGGCGTACGCCAGGTCCATCCGGGGGGCCAGCACGAGCTGGTCGGCGCCGGCCCGGAGCGCCTCGACCGGCGCGACCTCCGGCGGGTACGTGCCGGAGGCGCCGCCCATGTCCAGCGCGTCCGTGACGATCAGGCCGCGGTAGCCGAGGTGTTCCCGGAGCAGCCCGGTGAGGACGGGCCGGGACATCGTGGCCGGTGTGCCGCTGGGGTCGACCGACCGCAGGACGACGTGCGCGGTCATGATCGTGTCGACGCCCCGGGCGATCGCGGCCCGGAACGGCGGCAGGTCCACCGCGTCGAGTTCCGCGCGGGTGTGCGTCACCTCGGGCAGGCCGAAGTGGCTGTCCACCGCGGTGTCGCCGTGTCCCGGGAAGTGTTTGGCCACGGCCGCCACCCCGCCGTCGTGGTAGCCGTCGACCTGTGCGCCGACCACATCGGACACCAGGGCCGGGTCGGCGCCGGCCGAGCGTACGCCGATCACCGGGTTGGCGGAGTTGACGTTGACGTCGGCGACCGGGGCGTAGTTCTGGTTGATCCCCACGGCGGCCAGCTCGGTGCCGATCACCTCGGCCGAGCGGCGGGCGTCGGCCGCCGAGCGTCCCGCGCCGAGCGCCATGCCGCCGGGCATCGCGGTCGCCGGGGCGGTCAGCCGGAAGACCACCGACCCGCCCTCCTGGTCGGTGGAGATGAGCAGCGGGATCGGCCGCCGCCGGCGCATCGCGGCGGCCTGCAGCCCGTTGGACAGGGTGGCGATCTGCCGCGGATCACGCAGGTTGTCCGGGCCGCGCCGGGCGTCGAAGTAGATCACCCCGCCGGGCCGGTACTTGTCGATCACCTCGGCCGGGGTGTCCACGCCGTACCGGGCGCGGTTGCCGGGGGACACGGTGCCGGCGTCCTGGCCGTACACCTCGACCACGAACAGCTGGCCGACCTTCTCCCGTAACGTCATGTGGTGGAGCATCTGCACGATCTTGCCGTGCGGCCGGTCCCCGGTGGCGACCGCGGGCACCGGCGTGGCGCCGAGGAGCGCGCCGGCCGAGGCGACGGCGACGCAGGCGCGCGGGGCGGACCGGATTCGCACGGCAGCCTCCGGAGCAGGCGGACATCGACCGGCCTCACCTTAGCCGTCCACCGGCGACGAAGCCGACCACCTCGGCCACCACGCCGGGGTCACGCAGCAGCCGCCGGTGGCCCAGCCCGGTGGTCAGATGCAGCCGCGCGGAGGGCCAGGCCGCGGCGATCGCCAGGCCGTCGCCGACCGGGGTGAACGCGTCGTCGCGGTCGTGCACCACCAGGGTGCTCGGCATCGCCACCGCGCGGCCCAGCGCGGGCACGTCGAAGTGGTGCATCGGTGCGCCGACGCGGCGCTCGGCCCGGGCGACCAGCCGCCGGTAGGCCGGTTCGCCGAGGCCGAGCAGGCCGGCGAGGCGGCGCCCGTACGCGGTCGTGCCGGCCATCGGGGCGAGCAGCGCGACCCGGTCGGCGCGCAGGCCGTCGCAGAGGGCGACCGCGGTGGCGGCGCCGCCCATGGAGTGCGCGATCACCGCGTGGGCCGGCCCGCAGGCGTCCACCACGGCGGTCAGCGCGGCCGCGAACTCCGGGATGGTGGACGACCGCGGCCCGTACGCGCCCGGGGCGGACCGGCCGTGGCTGGGGGCGTCGAACGCGACCACCCGGTGTCCGCGCTCGACCAGCGGCGGCACGAACCCGGCGAGCTGGCTGGCCTCGCCGCCCCAGCCGTGCAGCAGGTAGACCGCCGGCCCGGTGCCCCAGGCCTGACCCACCACCCGGTGACCGCCGGTGTCCACGGTGAAGGCGCTGCCGCCGGGCACCGGCACCGCCCGGGCCGGGGCCGCCCGGCGGGGCGTGGTGAACCAGATCTGCTCGGCCCACCGGGCGGCGAGGGCGGGGGAGGCGCGGTTCAGCACGGCGAACGCCATCCGCACCGGCCGGGGCACCTGGAAGACACGAACGTTCGTGCTTTTCTGCGGGGACGGACCGGTCCTGGTGGTCATGGTGGATGCCTCTTTCAGTCGGAAGGGATGCGGCGCACCGCGTGGAGCAGCGCCTCGAAGGCGTGCCGGGCGCGCTGGTCGGCCCGCTCGTCGTCGAGCAGCCGGAGGTAGTGGTGGCGGGACAGGATGACGCCGTACATGTCCTGGGCGAACTGGTCGGCGTCCGCGTCGTCGCGGAAGTGCCCCTCGGCGACGCCGGTCCGGAAGACCGTGGCGATCATGTCGATCATGTCGCGCTGGTCGCGCACCAGGCGCTCGCGCACCGCTCCCGGCCGGTCGTCGAACTCGGTCGACGCCGCCACGAACGGGCAGCCGCCGGGCAGCGCGTCCCAGTCCATCCACAGATCGAACAGCTTGCGGAGCCGGGGTTCGCCGCGCGGCGTGCGCAGGGCGGGCCGGGCGACGGCCACCTCGAAGCCGGTCCGGGCGTGCGCGAGGACCTGCAGCTGCAGCGCCTCCTTCGAGCGGAAGTGCCCGAACAGGCCGCTCTTGGACAGCTCCGCCTGCTCCGCCAGCGAGCCGATGGTCAGCCCGTTCAACCCGAGCCGGCGCGCCACGTCCACGGCCCGGTCCAGCACCGCGGCCCGCGTCTCCTCGCCCTTACCCACCCGCCAAGAAGAGCACGACCGTGCGGAAAGCACAACCCGGGGGTACGGCGGTCAGGCGCCGGCCAGCACGTGCCGGCTCTTCCCGGTGGACTTCGCGGTGTACATGGCCAGGTCCGCCTCCCGCAGGATGTCGTCCGCGTTGTCGCCGGCCCGGTTCAGGGCGACCCCCACGCTGGCCGTCACCCGCGCCTCCCGCGCGCCCAGGTCGACCGGTGCCTGGACGGCCTCGACGATGCGGGTGGCGGTGAGGTGCACCTCCTCCGGCGCGGCCAGCTGTTCCAGCAGGATGGCGAACTCGTCGCCGCCGAAGCGGGCCACCGTGTCCGAGTCGCGCAGGCAGCCGCGCAGCCGCTCCGCCACGGCGAGCAGGACGGCGTCGCCGGCGCTGTGGCCGTACCGGTCGTTGACCGCCTTGAAGCCGTCCAGGTCGATGAAGAACACCGCGAACGTGCCGGCGCTGCGGGCGTGGGTGTCCAGCGCCCGGGTTACCCGTTCGTGGAACAGGCTGCGGTTCGCCAGCCCGGTGAGCGGGTCCTGGAACGCCAGCCGGCGCAGCTCGTTCTCCCGCTGGCGCAGGCGCTCCTCGACGGCCTGGCGGCGTTCGATGTCCTGCCGCAGCGCCGCGGTGGCCTGGTCGACCCGGTCCATGGCCCGGTTGCGGCCGATCGTCAACATGCCCACCAGCAACGCCACCAGCAGCGTGAACCCGGTGCCGACCGCCACGGTCAGCTGAGCCATCCGCTGATCCGACGCGCTGAGCAGGGCGGTCGTGGGCGTCATCCGGAGCCGCCAGGTGTGCTGGCCCACCTCGATGGTCTTCTCCCGGTGCAGCGCGGGGTCGTCCATCGGGGTGCCGCCGGCCACCGAGGCGATGGTCAGCGTGCGGTGACCGGCCGGGTCGACCAGGTGCACCCGCAGGGCGTCGCGGGCCTCCGCCTGCAGCGTCCGGCGCAGGAAGTCGTCGCCCCGCATGCCCATGGTGATCCATCCGTGCACGGTCCGGGCGTCGGCCGTACCGGGACGCCCGAACACCGGCGCCGCCAGGGTGAACGTGATGTCCTGCCGGTCCGCGGTCCCCGGCCGGTCGACCGGCTGCACGTGCGCCGGGCCGACCGCGAAGGCGGCGCTGCGCCGGGCCACCCGCAGCGCCTCGGCGGTCTCCGGGGTCTGGCTCAGATCGCGCCCGCCGAACGGCAGGGCGGTGTCGAACGAGCGCTGGAAGACGACGAAGGCGTGCTCGGTGTCCGTACCGTTGCGGTAGAGGCTGAGCCGGCTCGCGCCCCGCGCCCGCCACTTGGCCTGCACCGCGGCCACCTCGTGGTCGTAGGCTGGCACGACGAACGACACACCGCTCGCCCCGGGCAGCCGGCTGCCGTCCATCGCCGCCGTCATGCCCTCGAAGTCCTCGCTGGTCAGGTGCTCCTGGGCGCTGACCCCGGCGGCCAGGTCGGTGAGCGCGTCACCGTAGTGGCTGACCTCGTCGGTGATCTCCTCGGCGATGGTCCGCAGGTGGTAGTCCATGACCTGCGTGGCGAGTTGCCGCCGGCTGCGGTCGACGGCCACCGCGGCACCGACCGAGACGGCGCCGCCGGTCACCAGCACGAGCAGGACCAGCACGAAGCCGACCAGGCGTCTCCGCCCGGCCACACCGCGACGCACCGGCTCCATGCGCATTCCATCGGCGGCTCGCCCGCGGACCTGAACGATCGGGTCCGCGGGCCCGCTGCCGGGTCAGCGCCAGGTGTCCGTCCAGGCGGCCGAGCACGGCGCCGCGGACGCGGTGGTCCGGGTGCGGTTCGGGTCGCTCTCCCAGACCACCGCGGAGCCGTTCTTCCTGAGGTACTTGTACTGCACCGCGGTGCCCGCCGGCAGCGCGACGGTGCCCCGCCAGACCGGGTACGTGGCGGACGACAACGCCACCGCGTTCGCCGGGTTCCAGTTGCCCAGCGCCGCGGTGTCGCCGACCACGAAGACGTTCTCGCCCCAGACCGTGGTGGCGTCGACCGCGAACCCGGTGGCGACCGTGGTGCACCCACCTGGGCCCGGCGCGCCGGTCCGCGCACCGGTGTGCAGGGCCAGCGCGCCGCCGGCCGGCACCGTGGCGGTGACCTGGCCGGCCGCGTCCACCCGGTACACCGGGCCGGTGCACGAGCCGCCGTCCGGGTCGCCGTTCATCACGTCGCAGTACGTCCCGGCCGGCAGGCTGGTCTGGAACGTGCGGGACAGCGGCGTACCGGAGCGGTTGAACGCCACGTAGGCGGCGCTGCCCCGGCCGAACGCGATCTGCTGGGAGCCGTTGGTCCACCAGTGCGTGACCGGCGCGCCGGCCGCGGTGTTGCGCAGCGCCACCATGTTCGCGGTGGTGCGCCAGCGGTGCTCGCACACCCAGCCGCTGCCGCAGGCCACCGCGGAGGTGGTGCCGTCGGACGCGGCCGGCGGGCCCGCCTCCGGGTCGGTGAAGGCGAAACTCGACATCACCTGCGGTACGCCGTACGGGTGCGCCAGCAGGAACGCCTCGGCCAGCGCGTACGGCGAGCCGTCCCGGTAGGTCAGCTTCGCCCGCCCGTTGCGCTGGGTGTCATGGTTGTCGATGAACGCCACCGCGTCGCCGGAATCCAGCCGCATGGCGTCCGCCAGGGTGTTCAGCCCGGCCAGGTTGCCGTCCCGGAACGCGCTGCCCACCACGTCGCCGTAGCGGAACTCGGTGACGTCGCCGACGCCCGCGTACTCCTCCGGCGTCGGTTCGCCGGCCCCGCCCTCGATCGTCTCGCTGAACACGTACGGCTCGCCGCCCACCGGGTCGACGATCGCCGCCAGATCGGCGGCCGGCAGGTGCTTGGCCGCGTCCACCCGGAAGCCGTCCACCCCGAGCGAGACCAGATCATCGAGGTACGCGGTGAGCTTGCCCCGTACGTACGATGACTCGGTCCTGAGGTCGGACAGATCGACCAGCTCGCAGTTCTGGATCTCCCACCGGTCGCCCCAGTTCGCGATGTCGTCGTTGCCGTTGCGCCCGCAATGATGGAAGTCCCCGCTGCCGTACGGCACCGCCGGATAGGCATACTGCGAGTAGCCTGAGCCCGCGCTGCCCGCCCCGGTGGAGGCCCCGCCGGCCATGTGATTGACCACCGCGTCGACGTAGATCTTCACGCCGGCCGCATGACAGGTGCGCACCATGGCGGCGAATCCCGCCCGGTCGCCACGGCGGCTGGTCAACTGGTAGCTGACCGGCTGGTAGTCCTGCCACCACGGGTGACCCCGGCCGGGCAGGACGACGTGCTCCTGCGGCGGGGACACCTGCACGCCGCCGAAGCCCTTCGGGCCGAGCACCGTGGTGCACTCGTTCGCGACCGACGCCCACGGCCACTGGAAGAGGTGGACGATGACGTCGCGGCTGCCCGGGCCGGCGGGGGAGGCCTCGGCCGGGACGTTGCCGAGCGAGAGCAGTGCTGCGGTGGTCGTCGCGGCGGCGACAATCCGGCGGATGCGCATGCGAGCCTCCACGGGGGACGGATGAAACTCCTTGCGGAAATTACCATCCGGTTTCAGCCCGGTAAAGCGGTAGGCGTCGATGTGCGGCGGGGTGGAGGGTGCCAACTTTGACGATCGAATCATCGGTCGCAAGAACTTGCGATCGCAGTCTCGCCCCGCGGTAGGGCTTTCTGAATCTGCCGGTTGGGCCGGCCGTCCGTCTGCGGGGGCGTCGGCCTTGCTGATCAGGCCGTTCGGTGCAGCTCGGTCCAGCCGTCGACCACGTCGGCGCCGGCTGCCTTGAACAGCGCGTCGGACGCGGCGTCCGTGGAATCCGCGACGGCCGTCACCGCCGGCACACCTCGGGCCGCCAGCGGTGCCACCGCCGCCGCCAGCAGCGCGCGGCCGATGCCCCGCCGCCGGTGGGCCGGCAGCACCCCGATCGCGCCCAGATGCGGCCGGGGCCGGGGGCCGAGCCACACCCGGGCCATGCCGACCGCCCGCTCCCCGTCGAACGCGACCCGGTAGGTGAGCGGATCGAAGTACGGCGAGTCCACTGTCTCCCGCCGGAACCACTCCAGGTCGACCTCGCGGCCCCGCAGGTCGGCGTCGATGCGGGCCAGCCGATCCAGCCCGACCCGGTCCGCCGTCACGATCCGCAGGTCCCCTCCGCCGATCCGCGGTCCGGGTCGTGCGTTCCGGGGTCGCGTCCGCCGGTCCGCCGGTCCGGTCCGCCGATCCGTCGCGATGGCGCCGGGGCCACCGGGATCGCGTACTCCCGCCACCGCCCGGTCTCCACGAACCCCAGCCCGGCCAGCGCGGGGGCGTCCCGCGTTCCGATGCTGACCGTGCACGCACCGTCCACCGCCCGGGCGAGCGGTCCGTGCGTGCCGGTGCGGCACTTGCGGAACTGCAGCCGTTGCCGTCCGTCCCGGTCGTGCCACCGGTGGGCCACGCCGACGATCCGGTCGCCGTCCCAGGCGACCAGGTGCGAGCCGCCGTGGTAGTGCTCGCCCGCCCGTACCTCGTCCTCGGACTGACCGGTCCAGGCGGCGAGCGCCGCGTACTCCCCGGCGAAGCCGGCGACCCGGACGACCACACCCGGAACTTAGCAACTTCCGGGTGACCCGTCCTCCCGGAAAATGTCCCCGGCCAGGTCTAACGTGCCTGTCATGACGTCACGACTCAACCCGTACCTGGCCTTCAACGGCAACGCCCGCGAGGCCATGGAGTTCTACCGGTCGGCGCTCGGCGGAGAGCTCACGGTCAACACGTTCGGCGACTTCGGCGCGCCCGGGCCAGACCTCGCCGACAAGGTCATGCACTCCCAGCTGGAGACCGAGGCCGGCCTGACCCTGATGGGCGCCGACAGTGCACCCGACACGGACTACCAGCCCGGCAGCGCCATCTCGGTGAGCCTGACCGGCGACGCGGGCGACGGCCTGCACGAGGCGTGGGAAAAGCTGACCGTGGGTGGCAACATCACGGTTCCCCTGGAGAAGCAGATGTGGGGCGACGAGTTCGGCCAGTTCATCGACCGTTTCGGCATCCCCTGGATGATCAACATCGCCCAGCCGCAGGACTGACCTTGCCCGTGCCGGAACGCATCCGGTGGGGCGTGGACCTGCTCGATCCCGGCCCGGCGGAGACGCTCCTGGAGGTCGGATGTGGGCCGGGCGTGGCCGCTGAGCTGGTCTGCGCCCGCCTCACCACCGGCCGTCTGCTCGCCGTGGACCGGTCACCGGCGGCGGTCGCACGCACCTCCCGCCGCAACGCCGGGCACATCACGGCCGGCCGCCTCACCGTGCGGCAGGCGTCGCTCCCAGACCTCGAAGTCCCGGACGAGACGATCGACGCGGCGTACTCGATCAACGTCAACATCTTCTGGACCGACCCGGACGGTCCCGCGGTAGCCGGCCTGTTCCGGGCGCTGCGGCCCGGCGGCCGACTACTCGTGCTGTACGGCGCGGACGCGCCGACCACCGGCAGCCGCGTAACCGGCCCGATCGCGGCGGCGATGTCGGCGGCCGGGCTCGTCGACGTCGCGGTGACCGAGGGCGCGGGCGGGAGCGGTGTGACCGGCCGTCGCCGCTAGCATCTGTCGCGCAGATCATGGCCATCGGGAACGGCGCGTAGCCAGTCCAGCATTTCAACCAGGTCGAGAGTGGCTTGGAAATTCATGTCGGGTTTGTCGAAACTGGTGGCCAGGCCGCGCCAGTGTTTGCGCTGGTTGAAGCCCGCGTTCGATCTGGTTGCGGCGGCGGTAGCCGGCCGGGTCGAGCGCCGGTGGCCGGCCACCGCGTGAACCGGGGCGTTTTCGGTTGGCGATCTGGTCGTGGGGTTCCGGGATCGTCGCGCGGATCCGCTTACCGCGCAGGCCTGGCGGTTCGCTCGAGACGAGTACGCCTTGTCACCGGTCACCGACGTAGGCCGGGTACGGGGCCGCCCGGTTCCGCTGGGCCGGGCGACGCGGAGGTGCTCGAGCAGCGGGATCATTTGTCGGGTGTCGGCGGCTTGGCCAGGCGTGATGAGTGTGGCCAACGATCGGCCGCGGCCGTCGGCGAGGGTGTGATCTTGGTGGTCAGTCCGCGGCGGGACCGGCCGATACTTTCCCGTGCCTGCGTTTCGGCGACGGTCAGCCCCTTTTAGCGGCTCCGGCGGCGTGCTGGTGGGTGCGCACGATGGTGGCGTCGACCTGAGCGTCCAGTCGATGTCGGCGTCGAGTTCCGCCAGCGCGATGACCTGGGCTTTCAGTCGAGCCCAGGTGCCGTCGGCCGCCCACCGGGTGAACCGTTGATGAGCGGGTTTCCATGGCCCGTAGCGTTCGGGCAGGTCACGCCACGGCGAGCCGGTACGTTTTACCCAGCAGATCGCGTTGATGACCTGCCGGTGATCACGCCACTGACCGCCACGCACGGGCTGCGCCGGGCGGCCTTCCCAGCACTCGACGGTCCCGCCAGTGATCCAATTCTGCATCGGAACCGCCCGGCGGCACTCCCGGCCCGAGGAGTGGAACGAGACCTCCAGGTTGCCGCCCAGGCTGTCCCGCCCGCCCTCGCCTCCATCCACCGATATGCCGCGTTTGGGGCACTCCCCTGCCCTCAGTGGAACAGCAATGTAGTTATCAGCCGCTCATAACGACGTTGTTGTACCACTGGAGCGCTCCACTGGAGCAATCCCGTCAGTCCCCGGGCGCAGCGCTGACCCGGCGTTTTCCGACTGCGGGAATTTCGCGGCTTTTCACCTTCGCCGTGGATGCAGATCTCGAATGTTGGCGCCCTTCTGAGGGCCGCCCGGCTCCAGTCCCGACGCGGCCCCCGCAACTGGCCGGTTTCGGCACCCCGTGCGAGCCGAACCGGCCGCCGGGACCGTCGCGCCACTGCCCGCCGCGATGACCCTCAGCGACCTCGTAGCGGCGCCGTGACGACGCTGCGTGCGGCGATGCCGGGCGGACCGGTGAGGCGCTGTTCCGGTGCGCCGTTCAAGATCTGACAGCTCGGCGGGTCAATTCCGAACTCGGCGGGCGGTGACGCGGTGGAGGAGCAGGGAGCCGCCGGTTCGATTGGTCCTGGATGGACACATCCGGTCCACCGTGCACCCGCCGTTGACCTCTCCGAGTGGGTGACGCCCCGCGCGCCGATGGCTGCGGATGGTGACAATGGTCGGATGGCGATGACCAAGCGGGACCTGCCCTACCCGTATGACCAGGACTTCCGGGAGATTGTGACCCGGGTGAAGGGTAAACGGGAGCAGACGCGTGAGCGCCTGGCCAACTCGTTGAAGGTGGCGTCCTACCTCAAGGCGGGTACCACTCTCATCGAGCGGAACCTCGGCAGCCAGGAGCCGGCCGCGGACTCGGCCGCCGGTGAGCGGGCCGGGGTGTCGCGCCCAGGTGACGAACGGGCGTTGGGGGAGCGGAAGCCGTACTGGTCCGGGATCCGTTTCCTGACCGAGCGCGCACTGATCCGGGAGACGGAGATGATCGCGCCGCCGTTCCTGCGGCTGAAGGGGGACGGGCCCTACCGGTCCACCTGGGCCTCCCACGACGACTACATCACCGACCTGCTGGCGTTCGTCTTCCACGCGATGAACTACGACCCGCAGTACGGGGCGGCGCGCGAGACCCGGGGCGACTGGCTGACCGACGACGGCAGCTTCGCGGACGCGGTCGACCGGGCCACCTACCACGAGTTGGAGGCGATCTGCCGGATGCCGCTGTTCCGGCTCCAGCTGATCATGGCGGCGACGGCGCACCGCAACGACGGGATCCATGATGCGATCGCCAACAACTATGCGGGTGCGCTGGAGCCGTGGAAACGGATCTACGAGTCCACGTTCAAGGTGTGGGGGTTCCGGCTGCGGACCGGCGTGACCATGGACCAGCTGGCCGACATGCTCGCCGCGGTCACCGAGGGCTTCGCGGTCCGGCACCTGGGCGATCCACAGGCGGACGTGGTCGCCGGGGGACCTCCGGGCAATCTGGTCGGCATGGCGGTGCTCGGCCTGCTGAACAGCTACCTGGAACCGGTCGACCGGCCGCGCGGACCGTCACTCCGGGAGACCTTCGACGCGATCGCCGAACGGTCCCGCCACCACTGATCAGCCACCCGGCGAGGCGGACCACCCGGCGCAGCCCGCCCGACCCGAGCCGGCCGGCGCAATCCACCCGACCGACCGAGCCTGCCCCGAAAGAAGACTTCGCCGAACGTTCTGGCTGCTCACTCCCCGGCCAGGGCGTCCAGCACCTGCTGCCCGAACTTGGCCAGCTTGTTCTGCCCGACCCCGCTCACCGTGCCCAACTGCTCCAGCGTCGTCGGCTGCAGCGTCGCGATGGCGCGCAGCGTCGCGTCGTGGAAGATGACGTACGCGGGCAGCTTCTGCTCCTTGGCCACCGACGCCCGCCAGGCGCGCAGCCGTTCGAACACCGGCTCGGCGCCGGGGGGCAGTTCGGCGGCCGGCGCGGCGGAGCGGGTGGCGCGGGCCGGGCGTACCCGTTCGGGTTCGCGCCGCATCATCACCGGCCGGTTGCCGCGCAGTACGTCGGCGCTGCCGTCGGTGAGGACCAGCGTGCCGTAGTCGCCCTCGACCGCCAACAGGCCCGCGGCCAGCAACTGCCGCACCACGCCGCGCCACTCCGCCTCGCGCAGCTCGGTGCCGATGCCGAAGACGCTGAGCTGGTCGTGCCGGAACTGGGTGACCTTGTCGGTGGTCTTGCCGAGCAGGATGTCGATGGACTGGCCGGCACCGAACTTCTGCCCGCGTTCCCGCTGCAGCCGCAGCACCGTGGAGAGCAGCTTCTGCGCGGCGACCGTGCCGTCCCAGGACTCCGGCGGGTTGAGGCAGGTGTCGCAGTTGCCGCAGCCGCCGGTCGTGGCGGCGGACTGGCCGAAGTAGGCGAGCAGCTGCTCGCGCCGGCACGCGACGGTCTCGCACAGCGCCAGCATGGCGTCGAGGTGGGCGGAGGCGTTGCGCCGGAACGTGGTGTCGCCGTCGGAACTCTCGATCATCTTGCGTTGCTGCACCACGTCCTGCAGCCCGTAGGCCAGCCAGGCGGTGGACGGCAGGCCGTCGCGGCCGGCGCGCCCGGTCTCCTGGTAGTAGCCCTCGACCGACTTGGGCAGGTCGAGGTGGGCGACGAAGCGGACGTCCGGCTTGTCGATGCCCATCCCGAACGCGATCGTGGCGACCATGACGAGGCCGTCCTCGCGCAGGAACCGGGACTGGTTCGCGGCACGGGTGCCCGCGTCCAGGCCGGCGTGGTAGGGCAGGGCGGCGATCCCCTGGTCGCTGAGGAACTCGGCGGTCTTCTCCACCGAGGCGCGGGACAGGCAGTAGACGATGCCGGCGTCGCCCGCGTGCTCGGAGCGCAGCAGTTCGAGCAGCTGGCGGCGGGGTTCGTTCTTGGCGACGATGCGGTACTGGATGTTGGGCCGGTCGAAGCTCGCGGTGAAGTGGCGGGCCGTGGTGAGCTGCAGCCGGGTGGCGATCTCCTCGCGGGTCGCGCTGGTGGCGGTCGCGGTGAGCGCGATGCGCGGTACGTCCGGCCAGCGTTCGTGCAGCACCGACAGGCCGAGGTAGTCGGGGCGGAAGTCGTGGCCCCACTGCGACACACAGTGCGCCTCGTCGATGGCGAACAGGGCGATCCGCCCCCGCTCCAGCAACCGCTGGGTGCCGGGTGTGCTGAGGCCCTCGGGTGCCACGTACAGCAGGTCGAGGTCGCCGGACACGAAGGCCGCCTCGGTCGCCCGGCGCTGGTCGAAGTCCTGCGTGGAGTTCAGGAAGCCGGCCCGTACGCCGAGCGTGCGCAGCGCGTCCACCTGGTCCTGCATGAGCGCGATGAGCGGGGAGATCACCACGCCGACGCCGTCCCGGACCAGCGACGGAATCTGGTAGCACAGCGACTTGCCGCCGCCGGTGGGCATCAGCACCAGGGCGTCGCCGCCCTCGACGACGTGCTCGATGATGTCCTGCTGCTGCCCGCGGAAGTCGGGGTAGCCGAAGATCTGGTTGAGCACGTCCTTCGCGGTGGCGAAGCGGGAACCGGCGGAAGTCACCCCGCGATACTAGAGACCCGCACCGACATCCTGCCGCGCCCTGTGGACAACCCCCCCACCTCGGGCGTGCGGGCCTCGCACGCCGAGACGTCGGCGGCGGCCATCGCGCGCAGGGCGGCCATCCGGCCCGGCTCGGCCAGCCGCTGCGACAGCCGGGCGAACGCGTACGGAGCCTCGGCGGCGGCCCGGATCGCGGTCGCGCCGGTGTACGAGCTGGTCACCAGCGTGGCCGGGCCGGCGTCCAGGTGGCGCAGCACCCGGCCGATGCGGTCCGGCACGGCTAGATTCGGCTCATGAGGCAGGCGTACGCGCATGAAGCCGTTCTGGTCCTCGCCCCGGACGGCGACGAGCGGGCGCCGGGCGGGGCCGTCACCGCGGCGCTGTGCGGGCCCGGGGAGCATCCGCCGCCGTGCCCGCTGGCCGCGCACCACACCGCGGCCGACCGGCAGGGCGACGAACTGCGTATTCGGATCTTGTTCGCCACCGCGCCGAACCGGGCCGACGAGGTGCGCCGGCGGATCGACGACGCGCTGGCCCGGGGCGCCTTCACCGGCCCGGGCGGACAGGTCACCCAATGGCGCACCGTCCGCTCCGGCTGCGTCCGGCTCGCCGAGGCCGAGCGCCCACACGCCCGCCGCCTGCTGCGCTGAGCGAAGACGACCCGCCACCCAAGACGGCAGGCCACCCAAGGCGGCGACGCGCGCCGCCGGCGCTACTCGGCCAGTGGCAGCTCGATGGTGTGCGCCGTGTGGGTGGCCTTGGTGGCCAGATACCGCACGTTGGCCGCGGACAGGTGCACCCCGGTCGGGATGCGCTCGGCGATGGTCACCCCGGCCCGGTCGAGTTGCTGCGCCTTGTCCGGGTTGTTGCTGAGCAGCCGCACCCGTTCCACGCCCAGGGCCAGCAGCATCTGCGCCGCCGCGGTGTAGTCCCGTTCGTCCTCGCCCCGCCCGAGCGCCACGTTCGCCTCGTAGGTGTCCAGCCCGGCGTCCTGCAGCGCGTACGCGTCCAGCTTGGCGTACAGGCCGATGCCGCGGCCCTCCTGGCGCAGGTACAGCAGCAGGCCACCGGCGTCCGCGATGCGTTCCGCCGCCTCGCGCAACTGCGGGCCGCAGTCACACCGCTGGCTGCCGAACACGTCGCCGGTCAGGCATTCGCTGTGCGGGCGCACCAGGGGAGCCCGGCCGCCCGCCGCGGCCCGGGTCAGGGCCCGCTGCCAGTCGCCCAGTCCGAGCGCCAGGTGCTCCTTGCCGTCGACCAGACCGTCGAACGTGAAGACCCGGGCCGTGGTGGCGTACCCGTCGGCGAAGCGCATCGGCACCGTCACCTGCGTGCGTACCTTTGCCTTCGGTGTGTTGCTCATCCGGCCCTCCTCGCGCTCGTGCCCCTCGGCGTCACCTACCGGTGACCCCGGCAATGTGGCAGTAACGCAACTCCCGATTATCTTTGACAGATCATGTTCGACCAGGGTGACTTCTGTCGCTCGGCGGGAGGCTTCATCGATGGTTGAGCGTCCGTACGTGCTGCTCAGTTGTGGTATGTCCATCGACGGATACGTGGACGATACGGCCGAAGAAAGGCTGCTGCTGTCCACCGCCGCCGACTTCGACCGGGTCGACGCCGTCCGCGCCGGGTGCGACGCGATCCTGGTGGGCGCCGCGACGGTACGCCAGGACAACCCCCGCCTGCTGGTCCGCTCGGACGCCCGCCGGGCCGAGCGGGTGGCCCGCGGTGCCTCACCCACCCCGGTCAAGGTGACCGTGACCGGCCGGTGCGAGCTGGACCCGGACGCCCACTTCTTCACGCTGGGCGACGTCGACAAGCTGGTCTACTGCGCCACCTCGTACCTGGACGCCGCCCGGGACCGGGTCGGCGGCCTGGCCACCGTGGTGGACGGCGGCGAGCCGGTGGACCTGCACCGGGTGACCGCCGACCTGTACCGGCGCGGCGTCTGCCGGCTGATGGTCGAGGGCGGCGGCAGCATGCACACCCAGTTCCTGGCCGAAGGGCTCGCCGACGAACTCCAGCTGGTGGTGGCGCCGTTCTTCGTCGGCGACTCGCGGGCGCCCCGGTTCGTCTCCGACGGCAACTTCCCGTGGAACCGCAAGCACCGGGCCACGCTGGCCGAGGTGCGGCAGATCGACGACGTGGTGCTGCTGCGCTACGCGCTGTCCGACCGGTTCGGCGCCGCCTGAGCCCTCAGGCACCGGACGGGACGAGCACGCGGCCCGGCAGGACGGGCTCGGGCGCCGCCGGCGGGAGGAGGACCACCACGACCTTTCCGGCCGCCGACGCCGGTGCCACCGGCTGCGGCACGGCTCGCTGGGTGGTCCGCTGGGCGGCCCGGGCCAGCAGCACGACGGCACCGGGCAGCGCGGCCACGAACGCCAGCAGGCCGTACACCACCGCGATGGTCAGGCCCTGGGTCGCGCTGAGCCCGGCCGCGGCGAACGCCCACGCCATCGCGCCCTCGCGCGGACCCCAGCCGCCGATGTTGAGCGGCACCGCCATGGCCAGCAGCGCCAGCAGCATCAGCGGGGCGAGGCGCAGCAGGGACGCGTCCGACCCGGCGGCCCGCGCGGCCACCAGGAACGTGGCCAGGTGCCCGGCCAGCACCACCGACGACGCCAGCACCACGCCGGGCCAGCTGCGCTTGGCGAGCAGCCCGGTGCGGATCTCGGTGAGCCCGGTGCGGGCCGCCCGGGCGACCCGCGAGGTGCCGTGCCGGAACCGGCGGCAGGCCAGCAGGACCACCACGCCGGCGCCCGCGACGGTCAGGGCCGCGAGAGCCGCGCCCGGTCCGTGCTCGCGCAGCCGCGACAACACCGGCGAGGGTACGGTGACCAGCACCGCGATCCCCACCGTGACCGCCACGATCTGGCCCGCGGTGCGCTCCAGCACCACGGCGCGGACGCCGCGGCCGACGTCACCGGTGTCCCGGCCGTGCTGCACCGCCCGGTCCACGTCGCCCAGCACCCCGCCGGGCAGGGCCGCGTTCAGGAACAACGCCTTGTAGTAGTCCGCGACCGCGGCCGGCAACGGCAGCCGCAGCCCCATGCCCCGGGCCACCAGGCACCAGCGCCAGGCACTGAACACGGTGGTGGCCACGCCGATCCCGAATGCCGTCGCCAGTGTGGCGCCGTCGATGACGCGCAGCCCCTCCACGAAGGCACCGGTTCCGAGTCGCCACGCCAGGAACGCGATGATCGCCGCGCCCCCGCTCACTCGTACCCATGCCCACACCGATCGCGTCACGTTGCCTATCCCCTCGGTAGCCCTCAGGGTCCTGTACGCCGCATCGGGGCCCAAGGGTTCAATCGAACCGGGCAAGAAGATCCACATGTGCGACCGTGGCGCGCAGCCGGCCGGCGTCCGCGGCCGCGATCCGGTCCCGCGCATAGTCGCCGATGCCCAGGTCAGGGCGCTCCTCGGCGGCCGCGGACAGCCAGCCGCGGAGCCATTCGCCGATCAGCTCGACATTGTCGGATCCCAGACGCCACGGGGTGGGCGCGACGGTCACCGTGGCGCCCCGGGCGGCGAACGCCGCGGCGGCCGCGTCACCGGCGTCCGGGCCGAGCAGGCGCCGCTCGCCGACCCGCCGCCGCTGATGGTCGTTGAACGCGGCGGCCACCTCGCCGTCGCGCGGATCGGCCGGCTCGAACGTCACCTGGCCGGCCACCGACAGCGTGAACAGGGCGGCGCACCGGGCCTTCGCGCACGCGTCGGCCAGCGCGTCGATCTCCTCCGCGGTGAACAGGTCGAGCAGCGCGGAGCAGGTGACCAGCGAGGTGCCGGCCAGATCCGCGGCGGTCAGCGCGGTCACGTCACCCTGCCGCGTCTCCACGGTCACCTCACCGGCCGCCGCGCCCGAGTCGGCCGGATGGTCCGCGCGGCGCGGCAGGTGGGCGGCGGCGTGGGCGAGCAGCGCCGGGTCGTGGTCGTGCAGGATCCAGTGCTGCGGGCCGGGCAGTCGCGGCGCCAGCCACCGGCCCAGCGAGCCGGTGCCGCAGCCCAGGTCACGGATCACCAGCGGCGGCCGCAGGTCGGCGCGCAGCGTGTCCACCAGGGCGGTGGCGCGGGCGGCGGCGTCGGCCGGCTCGCGCAGCGCCAGCCACGTCGAGCTGAACTCTCCGGTCATGTGGTACCTCTCTGCAGCACGTCGCCGATCAGTCGGGCGGTGGCGTCCCAGCCGGACAGGGTGTCGCGGCGGGCCCGGGCCGCGGCGCGCCGGCGCCGGCGCAGCGCCGGGTCGGTCAGCCAGCGGCGCAGCGCCGCGGCCAGCGCGTCCGGGTCGCCGGGCGGGACCAGTTCCCCCGGCACGGTGCCGTCCGGCGCGGCGCCGAGCGCCTCCGGCACGCCGTCCACCCGGGTGCCCAGCACCGGGACACCGCGGGCCAGGGCCTCGGTGACCACCATGCCGTACGTCTCCGCCCGGGACGGCAGCACCAGCAGATCCGCCCCGGCGTAGCTGGCGTCCAGCTCGGCACAGGTGCGCGGACCGGTGAACTCGACGCCGGGCGGCACCGGCGCGGGCAGGAAGCCGGCCCGGTCGGTGGCACCGACACAGACGCAGCTCCAGTCCAGGTCGCCGAGGCCGGACAGCGCGCGGATCAGCACATCGTGACCCTTCCGGGGGGTCACCGCGGCCACGCAGAGCAGCCGGTTGCCCGCCTCGCTCGGCGTGGCCGGCGGGGCCGGATCGACCCCGGGCGGCGCCACGGCGATCCGCTCGACCGGCAGGTCGTGCAGGGCGGCGACGCGGCGGGCGGCGGCCCGGCTGGTCGCCACCACGCCCGCGGCCGCGTGCAGCACCCGCCGTTCCCGCGCGGCCAGCTCGGCCGCCTCGGCCGGCGCCAGGCCGGTCTCGTCGCCCAACGGCAGATGCACGAGGACGATCAGGCGCAGCCGTCCGGCCTCCGGTTCCAGGATCTCCGGTACGCCGCCCGCCACCAGCCCGTCCAGCAGCACGGTGGCGCCGTCGGCGAGCCCGGCCAGGGCGCCGGTGAGGGCGTCCCGCGCCGCCGTGCCGGGCCGCGGCCAGTCGCCGGGCACCGCGATCTCGTGCACGTCGGCGGTGCGCGTCAGCCGGTCACACACCGCCCGGTCGTAGGTGTTACCGCCGCTGGGTGCCGCCGGGTCGTCCACCCCGCCGGGCAGGACGACGTGGACGGCAGCGGTCACAGCGACCGCTCGTAGCCGGCCCAGGCGATGTGCGACTCGTGCAGCGTGACGGACAGGCCGGTGAGGCCGCGGGCGCCGTCGCCGAGCGCGCCGGCCGCGATCCGGTCCGCCAGCCGGTCCGCGATGACCTTGGCGAGGAACTCGGTGGACGTGTTCACCCCGGTGAAGGCCGGTTCGTCGTCGAGGTTGCGGTAGCTCAGCGCGCCGCACACGTCGTGCAGTTCCTCGCCGGCCCGGCCGATGTCCACCACGATGTTGTCCGCGTCCAGCTCCGGCCGGCGGAAGGTGGCGTCCACCACGAACGTGGCACCGTGCAGTTTCTGCGCCGGTCCGAACACGTCCCCGGAGAAACTGTGGGCGATCATGATGTGGTCCCGGACGGTGACGCTGAACAAGAAATCACACTCCTGAGTTGTCGTAGGTGACCAGGTGACACAGGGCCGGCAGGGAGCCGTCGGCCAGGCGCGGAAGCACCTCCGGCAGTTCCGCGAACGCGCACCCGCCGGTGATCAGCGCGTCGAACGCCGGGTCGGCCAGCAGGTCCAGCGCCAGCGCCAGCCGGTCGGCGTAGGTGCGCCGGCGGCCCGGCGGGATGCCGCCCACCTGACTGCTCTTCACGGTCAGCCGCCGGGAGTGGAAGAACTCGCCGAGTGGCACGCTGACCTGGCGGTCGCCGTACCAGCTCAGCTCGACGACCGTACCCTCGCTGGTGAGAAGTTCCAGCGAGCGGGTGAGCCCTTCCGGGGTCGCGCTGGCGTGGATCACCAGGTCGCAGTCCCCGGCCGCGTCGGCGGGCAGCGCGAACCCGACCCCGAGTGCCTCGGCCACCGCGGCCCGCGCCGGATCGGCGTCCACCAGCTGCACCCGGGCACCGGGCAGGCGGGCCAGCACGCCGGCCACCGAGCAGCCCACCATGCCGCCGCCGACCACGGCGATCCGGTCGCCGATCTGCGGGGCCGCGTCCCAGACCGCGTTCACCGCGGTCTCCACCGTGCCGGCCAGCACCGCCCGGGCGGCGGGCACCGAGTCCGGCACCACGGTGACCGCGTCCGCCGGGACCACGTACCGGGTCTGGTGCGGGAACAGGCTGAACACGGTGCGCCCGGTCAGTGCCGGCGGGCCCTGTTCGACCACGCCCACGTTGAGGTAGCCGTACTTCACCGGGGCCGGGAAGTCGCCGTCCTGGAACGGCGCCCGCATGAGTTGGTGCTGGCTCTCCGGCACGCCGCCGCGGAACACCAGCGTCTCGGTGCCGCGGCTCACCCCGGAGTACAGGGTGCGCACCGTCACGTCGCCGTCGCCGGGTTCGGATAGACGAACCGGGCGTATCTCGCCGCGGCCCGGGTACGCAATCCAGAACGCCGATGCGTCTGGGGCCATGGATGAACTCCTCGACCGTCTGAACCGAACGCGCCGACCAAGCGTGTTCATGGGGGACAGCGGCAACCATACGCGGGAACCGATCTTGCCATCTGGAGGCATGGTGACAATCAGCATGGGTACGGTCACAGCGGCGCCGAGCCGTGGACCCGTGATCGGCCTGGCCGTCCAGTTCCTCCTGCTGGCGGCGTTGGCCGGGACCGTGGGCCTGACCGTGGCCGGCTGGCTGGCCGGTGCCGCGTACGGCGTCGTGCTCTGCGGCCTGCTCGCCCGCGGCCTGCATCGTGCCCGAATGGACCGGCTCGGCCCGGCCAATCTGGTCACCTTCGCCCGCGCGCTGATGGTCGGCGGGGTGACCGCGATGGTGGTGTCCGGCTACCAGCGGCCCACCGATCTGGTCGTGCTGGTCACCCTGGTCGGCGTGGCGCTGGCCCTGGACGGGGTGGACGGTCAGGTGGCCCGGCGCACCGGTTCGTCCTCGCCGCTGGGCGCCCGCTTCGACATGGAGGTCGACTCGATCCTCGTCCTGGTGCTGAGCATCTGCGTGGCCGCGCAGTTCGGCTGGTGGACGATCGCGGTCGGCGGTTTCCGGTACGCGTTCGCCGCCGCCGCGTGGGCGCTGCCCTGGCTGACCGCACCGACCGCACCGCGCTTCTCCCGCAAGGTGGTCGCCGCCACCCAGGGCGTGGTGCTGGTCGTGGCCACCGCGCAGATCCTCCCGCACCCGGTGGCGCTGGTCGCGATGGCCGCCGTGGTGGCGTCGCTGACCTGGTCGTTCGGGCTGGACATCGGGTGGCTGTGGCGGGCCGAGCAGACCCGCCGCCGGTCGGTGGACCGGGTGGTGGTGCCGCGCCGGCGGGCCGTCGCACCGGACCGGCCGCTGCACGCCAGCCCGGCACAGGCCGGGTGACCGATTTCGGGGCGGTCTCACGCGACGCGGGCGACGGCTCCGGGCGGTGCGGCCGGTACCGCGTCCGGGTGCAGGATCGCGGCGATCGCCGCCACGCCGTCGACCAGGCGCGGACCGGGCCGCACGATCAGGCCGTCGCCGTCGATCGCCCACACCGCCGCGCCGGGGAACCGGGGCGCTATCCGGGCGGCCTGCTCCGCGGCGCCGTCCAGGTGGAATCCGCACGGGGTGACCAGCACCACGTCGGGCGCCGCGCCGGTCAGCTCCGCCCAGGACGTCTCGACGCTGCGCGCGCCGGGCCGGGCCGCCACCGCGGTCCCGCCGGCCGCCTCCACCAGGTCGGGTACCCAGTGCCCGGCGGTGAACGGCGGGTCCACCCACTCCACCACTGCCACCCGTGGCCGGGGCCGCCCGGCCACTGCCGCGGCGATCCGGTCCAGCCGGTCTCGCAGCGCCGTGACCAGCGCGGCGGCCCGGTCCGGCACGCCCGCGGCCGCGCCCACCGCCCGGGCGGTGTCGAGCACCTCCGCCAAGGTGTACGGGTCCAGCGTCAGGACGTCCGCCCGGCAGCCCAGGTGGTCCAGCGCGTCCGAGACCTGATCCGAGGGCAGCGCGCAGACCCGGCACAGGTCCTGGGTGAGGATCAGGTCCGGGGCCAGCCCGGCGAGCGCGCCCGCGTGCAGCGTGTACAGGTCGGCGCCCGCGGCGAGCTGCGCCTTGACGTACCCGTCGATCTCGCCCGGCGTCAGGTCGCGGGTGTCCCGGCCGCCCACCACGATCGTCTTCTCGGTCCGGGCCGACGGCGGTTCGTCACACTCGAACGTCACGCCGACCAGGTCGTCGCCCAGCCCGAGCGCGTAGACGATCTCGGTGGCGGAGGGCAGCAGGGACACGATGCGCATGTCCCCATCCTGCCGGTGCGGGTAGCGGTTGCGGCGGCGGCGGGGCTCGGCCGAAAGGCGGAGCGCCGGTGGTCGATCCCGGTCCGCGGGCGGATGTGTGCACCCGGCGCGGGCCGCCATCCTGGCCGCACTGCCACGGACCCAGCTGGAGAAACCATGACCGCTGCACCACACCGGGACACCGCGCCGGTGGCCCACGGAGACGTCGTCGTGCTGGACTACCTGGCCGCGCTCTGGGCCGAGAGCGACGAGCTGACGCCGGAACTGCGCGACGAACTGATGACGACGGTGGCGGACTACATCGCGATGCGGCGTACCTCCCGGTCGGACCCGCTCTCCGACCCGGAACAGATCGTCGGGCGCCTGGGCCCGCCCGAGGCGCTCGTCGCCGCGGTACGCCGTGGCCGGATGCCGATGCACCTGCGCCTGCCCCAGCCGCCCCGGCACCTGCCGGCGCCCGCGCCGCCGCCCGCCGCTCCGTCGACCGGCGACGTCACCGCGGTGGTCCTGCTCCTGGCCGGTACGTTCGTGCTGCCGGTGATCAGCCCGCTGGCCGGCCTGGTCATCGTGTCGTCCTCGGCCCGCTGGACCGCCGCGCAGAAGGCGGCTGCGTGGGTGCTCACCGTCGGTGGCGTGGTGGCCGCGTTCTTCACGCTGGTGCTGGTGGCCGCGGCCGTCGGGGCGGACGGCCTGGCGATCTTCGTGGCGTACGTGTCGATGGTGGGCGGCTCCCTGCTGGCCGGACTGTCCCTGTTGCCGGGCCTGACCGGCCGCCGCACCGACCGCTGACCACCGGCGACCGCGCCGGACGGCCGGCTCTTTCACTGGCCGGCTTTCACTGGCCGGCTTTCACTGGCCGGCTTTCACTGGCCCGCTCTCACTGGCCCGCTCTCACTGGCCGGCTCTCACCCGAGCGGCTCTCACCCGGGCGGCGCGGATGAGGCGGCCCGGATGGGGCGGCTCGGCCGAAAGTCGGACCCGGGCGGCCGGAACTCGGGCGGTCAGCCGATGCGCCCGCCCCGTCCGACCGGCGACGCTCGCACTTCGAAAAGATCACCCGAACACCGATCGAGCCCCGGAGGGGAACCAGCACGATGACGATCGACGACGAGAACCGGCCGGCGCGCCAGCGCCTCACGCTGACCGACATCAGCTCGCGTGCCTGGGAGCATCCCGCGGACCGGGGCGCCCTCACCGCGCTGCGCGAGCTGCGCGGTTTCGACGACGTGGTGCGCGGCTTCTTCGGCATGTGGAACGAGCGGGGGTTCCGCCTGTCGTACCTGGCCGGCTCCATCCGGGTGGACCACCGGCAGTACCCGCGGGTCTACCAGCGTTACGCCGAGGCGGCCACCGCCCTGGACGTGGCGGAACTGCCCGAGCTGTACATCAGCCAGGACCCGGTCATCCACGGCCGGGCGATCGGCATGGACAAGCCGTTCATCGTGATCAGCACGGGCGCGGTGGAGAAACTGGAGGACGACGAGCTGCGGACGCTGCTCGGCCACGAACTGGGCCACGTCCGCAGCGGGCACGCCGTGTACAAGACGATGATGATGATCCTGACCCGCTGGGCCACCAACGTCAGCTGGCTGCCGATCGGCGCGATCGCGTTGCGGGCGATCATCGCGGCGATGTACGAGTGGTGGCGCAAGGCGGAGCTGTCCGCGGACCGGGCCGGGCTGCTCGCCGGCCAGGACCCGGCCGCCGCCCTGCGGCTGCTGATGAAGATGGCCGGCGGGGGAGACCTGAGCCAGATCGACACCGCCGCGTTCCTGGAACAGGCCGCCGAGTACGAGGGCGGCGGCGACCTGCGGGACAGCATCCACAAGATCGGCATGACCGCGTGGAGCAGCCACCCGGTGCCGGTCGCGCGGGCCGCGGAGCTGCGGCGGTGGGTCGACTCGGGGGAGTACGCCCGGATCCTCGGCGGCGACTACCCGCGCCGTGACGACGACGGCAGCGCCTCGGTGACCGGCGACGTGAAGGCCGCGGCGGCGCACTACCGGGAGTCGTACCAGAACTCCCCGGACCCGCTGGTCTCGCTGGCCCGCCGGGTCACCGGCGGCGCCGCGGACCTGGGCGACTGGGCCGGCACCCAGGCCGGCCGGGCGGCGGCCTGGGCCGGAACGGCGGCGGGTGCGGCGGCCGACGCGGCCCGCCGGGCCCGGCGCGACCCGAACGGCAACGGCGACGACGGGGGTACGCCGACGAGCTGACCGCGCGCCCACCATCGAGTCCAGCCCCGGCTCGATCGGCACCTCGGCACCTCGGCACGGCGCCGGGACGCCGGTCTGGCCGTGGCCTCGGCGTCGCGTTGCCGGTCTGACCGTGCCTTGGCGTCGCGTTGCCGGTCTGACCGTGCCTCGGTGTCGCGTTGCCGGTCTGACCGCTTTCCTCGGCGCCGTGCCGCCGAACCCGGCCCGCCGGTTCCGTTGACCGCCCGGGCCCTCGGCGGTCAGCGGGCGAGTTCGCGGGCGAGGAAGTCGAACGCCGCCGGGATGCACCGCGACCAGTAACCGAAGTTGTGCCGGCCCGCGCCGAACGAGCCCGCCACCGGCGGCACGGCGCGGGCCAGCGCACGCACGTCGTCGTGCATCCCGTCCTGCTCCCCGCACCACAACCCGATCGGCAGCCGGCGCAACGTCGCCGCCGCGGCGAACACGTCGTCGCCCGGCGAGACCGCGGGGGAGAAGGCCGCCACCGCCCGCAACCAGCCCGGAAACGCGGCGGCCAGCAGCAGCGAACCGTATCCGCCCATGGACCAGCCCCAGGCCACCGTCCGGGACACGTCGAAGCCCCGCTGCCGGCACCACGCCGGAACGTCCTCGCGGACCATGCGTTGCGGGTCGTCGGCGCCGGACGGCCGCCAGGACAGCCGGTCGCCGGTCGCCCCGGCCAGCACGAACGGCGGTGCGCCCCGGCGTACCGCATCGGTCAGGAAGCGGCCCAGCCCGACCCCCGCGAAGTCGCGCGCGGTCTTGGACCCGCCGTGCAGGACGAGGCAGACCGGCAGGCCGCGGCCGTCACCGTGCCCCTCGGGTACGGCGGTGTAGAAGTCGACCACCCGGCCCCGGGCCGCCGACTGTCGCTGCTCGAGCCGTTCGTCGCCCGGCGGTGCGTCCGGCTGCACGGGTTCCGGGCCGCCGTACGCCCGCCGGTAGCCACCCGCCGCCGACGCCGCCACCGCGACCGTCGCCGCCCCACCGATCAGGATCGTCCGTCGTCTCATCATGACGGCCAACGATCGGCGCCCCGGTCCCGACATGCAGCCCGACTAACAATTACGGGACGTCATATCGCCGGAGCCCTAGATACTCTGTGTTACGTGACGTAGGGTCGCGAGGTGAACTTGAGCGAGGTCATGGTGGCGGCGACCGTCACGTTGGGTGTTGTTGGTACTTCTTACGCTGCGTTCAATACCGATGCCCTGACGGACCGGGCGCAGACCGTCGCCGGCGTCGCCACCTGCCGCGCCGTCGACCAGGCCGTCCTCGCGTACGTGGCGGCGCACGACGCGCCGCCGAAGCGGATCGCCGACCTCCGGCCGTACCTTCGCGGTGACATCTCGGGTTACCGCCTCGTCCAGGGTCGGGCGGCCGGACCGGGCTGCCCAGCGGCCGGCTGACCGGCGCGGCGACACGGACACGCGTTCGTTCGCGCGGTTTTTCGGCAAACGGCCACTTCTTGGCACGACGATGCCCGATTATCCCCAGAACGGGACAAATCGTCGAGGTGAGAAGAGTCCATGGGCCGGTTCACGAAACGCGACAAGCAATACCTGGGTGGCATGGGTTCGCTACTGGCCGTCGGGGTCTGGATGATCAGCCTCGGCGGCGGAGACGACCCCGTCGCCGTGATCGGCCCACCGGCGCGGGAGGCCCAGGCCGCCACGTCCCTGGGCGGGCAGCCGGTCGCCACGGCGCCCCCGAATCCGGAGCCGCCCGCCGGTACGCCGCTGCCGCCTCCGCAGGTCACACCGCTGAGCACCACATCAGGCGACCACCCGGCACCGACCCGCACCCCCAGGCCCGGCGCACTGGACGCGAACGGCGTGCCGCTGCCCGCCGCCGGTCCCGGGGTCGTCGTGGTCGTCCCGGCCGGGGCCGGCCCGTCGGGCATGTACACCGTCAGCCCCCGGCCCGCGGTGACCCGGCCGCCGGCGACCAGGCCCGGAGCGCCCCGCCCCGCGCCGCCCGCGCCCGGCGTCACCCGGCCCACGGCGGAACCGGCGGACACCTCGGAGCCGGTGGTCACACCGACCGTCCCGGAGCCGACGCCGACGTTCCCGGAGCCCACGCCGACCGTTCCGGAGCCCACGCCGACTGATCCGGAGCCGTCGCTGCCGGAGCCCACTCAGGCCGTCCCGGAGCCGACGCCGTCGCCGACGTTCCCGGAGCCGACGCCGACGTTCCCGGAGCCCACGCCGACCGTTCCGGAACCGACGCCCACCGCTCCGGATCCGACCCCGGTCGGCGGGGGCGGTTCGGACACCGACCCGGGGCAGGCACCCATCACGCCCGAGGCGCCCCCGGTGCCGACCCCGCCGGTCGCCCTGCCTCCGGCCACGTCCGAGCCGGAGCCGACCATCGGCGGCGGGCTCGGCATCCCGGACATCGATCCGAGTTCCCTCATCGGCGGGCTGGACGGGCTGCCCACCCTCCTCCCGCCTCCGTGGAACGGCGGCCCGCCGTCCGCGGACCCGGAGCCGCCGGCCAGCCCGGCGCCAACGGCCGGTCCGGCGCCAACGGCCGGTCCGGCGCCAACGGCCGGCCCGGCGCCAACGGCCGGCCCGGAGATTCCGGGTACGCCGTCCGGTCCGGCGATGTTCGGCGGCATGTCCCGGCCGAGCGGTGTGAGCGACGCGGCGTCCCGGCCGAGCGGCGCGGGCGGCGCAGCGTCCCGGCCGAGCGTCGTGAGCGGCGCTGCGGACGCCACCGACCAGGGGCCGCATCCCGACCGGGACGGCAGCCGGAGCCACGACCGGGACCGCCCCGATCGTGGCGACTGGGCCAGTGCCGCCCGGACCGACTGGGCCAGTGCTGACCGAGCCGACCGGGACCGCGCCGATCGTGGCGACCGGGGCCACGCCGACCGGGGCCACCCCGACCGGGGCCACCCCGACCGGGGCCGTGGCGATCGAGGCCGTGGCGACTGGGGCCGTGGCGACTGAAATCGGAGTGACCACCTCCGCGGTCGCCCGGGCGGCGGCCGCGGATAGGCGGTTCACCGGCTTCCCGTTCAATGACCTGCGAGGCGACCCCGCCAAAAGGGGCTCCGCTCAGTGCGAGATCATGCCGCTGATCAGCGCCTGCCAGGTCATCGGCCCGACGATGCCGTCGACCGCCATCGACGGCGTACCCGCGCGTACCGCCTCCTGGAAAGCCCGCACCGCGCGCTCGGTGACCGGGCCGAAGATGCCGTCCACCTGCGGCCCCTGGTTCGGATCGCCGGACTGGTTCCGGCTCTGGAACTCCTCCTGGACCGCGCGTACGGCCTCGCCCTCGTCGTTGCGGCGGACCGTGACGATCAGGGCGGCCCAGGTCTGCGGGCCGACGATCCCGTCCACGGCCAGGTTCCGCTGCTGCTGGAACGCCCGGACGGCGGCCTCGGTCAGCGGGCCGAACTCGCCGTCCACGGCGACGCTGTGCCCGCGCTCGCGGAGCAGGTACTGGAGGCTGGGTACCGGGTGTCCCTTGTCGTTGCGCCGTACCAACGGCCATGGCTGCAACATGTCGATCATCTCCCTCGGGAAGTGCGGCGACTGCCGCACCTCCACCGTGACCCCGGTCCGCCGTGCGGCGCCGCAATCGGTCGCCATGACGACAGGGGGTAGGCACGACGTCGGCGGAACATGGGGTCATACCATCGCGGAGGCATTGTCCAGTGGTACGGAAGGCAGGGTGCGATGAGCGCGGAGACGTTGGAGTTTCAGGCCGAGGCGCGGCAGTTGCTGCAGCTGATGGTCCATTCGATCTATTCCAACAAGGACATCTTCCTGCGTGAACTCATCTCGAACTCCTCGGACGCCCTGGACAAGCTGCGCCTGGCGGCGCTCGCCGACGGCCTCGAGGCGGACACCTCGGATCTGCACATCGATCTGGAGGTCGACAAGGAGGCCCGGACGCTGACCGTGCGGGACAACGGCATCGGCATGACCCGGGACGAGGTGGTCGAGCTGATCGGCACGATCGCCAAGTCGGGCACCGCCGAGTTGCTCCGGCAGGTGCGCGAGAGTAACGACGCCAAGGAGCTGATCGGGCAGTTCGGCGTCGGGTTCTACTCGACGTTCATGGTGGCGGACCGGGTGACGTTGGTGAGCCGGAAGGCCGGCACCGACCACGGCACCCGGTGGGAGTCGGCGGGCGAGGGCTCGTACACGATCGACACCGAGGCCGACGCCCCGGTGGGCACCGCGGTGACCGTCCACCTGCGACCGGCGGACGAGGAGGACGCGCTCTACGACTACACCGACGAGTGGAAGATCAAGAGCATCGTCAAGCGGTACTCCGACTTCATCTCGTTCCCGATCCGGATGGGCGAGGAGACGCTCAACTCGATGAAGGCGCTCTGGGCCCGCCCCCGCGCCGAGGTCTCCGACGACGAGTACAAGGAGTTCTACCGCCACATCAGTCACGACTGGACCGACCCGCTGGAGATCATCAATCTCAAGGCCGAGGGTACGTTCGAGTACGAGGCGCTGCTGTTCATTCCGTCCCGCGCCCCGCACGACCTGTTCCAGCGCGACGGCCGCGCGGGCCTGCAGCTGTACGTGAAGCGGGTGTTCATCGCCGACGACAGCCGTGAGCTGATGCCCGACTACCTGCGGTTCGTCAAGGGCGTGGTGGACGCGGCCGACCTGTCGCTGAACATCTCCCGGGAGATCCTGCAGCAGGACCGGCACATCCAGATGATCCGGCGGCGGCTGGTCAAGAAGGTGCTGTCCACGATCAGGGACATGATGACCGCGGCGCCGGAGAAGTACGCCACGTTCTGGCGTGAGTTCGGCCGCGCGGTCAAGGAGGGTCTGCTCGGCGACTCCGACAACCAGAAGGCCATCCTGGACATCGCCACGTTCGCCTCCACTGCCGGCACCGAGCCGACCACGCTGGCCGGCTATGTGGAGCGGATGAAGGAGGGGCAGGAGGAGATCTACTACCTGACCGGCGAGAGCCGGGCGCAGGTGGAGAACTCCCCGCACATGGAGGCCTTCACCGCGCAGGGGTACGAGGTGCTGCTGCTCACCGACCCGGTCGACGAGATCTGGGTGGAGGCGGTCCCGGAGTACGACGGCCGGAAGCTGCAGTCCATCGCCCGGGGCTCGGTGGACCTGCCGAAGAACGACGACGAGGAGAAGCCGACCGAGGGCTTCGACCCGCTGCTCGGGTTCCTCAAGTCGGCGTTGGCGGAGCAGGTCAAGGAGGTCCGGCTGTCGCACCGCCTGACCACGTCACCGGCGTGCCTGGTCGGCGACACCGACGACATGACGCCGACGCTGGAGAAGATGTACCGGGCGATGGGCCAGGAGGTGCCCCGGGTCAAGCGGATCCTGGAGCTGAACCCGACGCATCCTCTGGTCACCGGCCTGCGCACGGCACACGAACAGCACGCCGACGACCCGGCCCTGACCGAGACCGCCGAACTGCTGTACGGCACCGCGCTCCTGGCCGAGGGCGGCGACCTGGACAACCCGGCCCGCTTCGCCAAGCTCCTGGCCGACCGTCTCTCCCGCACCCTCTAACCGGTCCCCGTCGACCGTGGAGTTGTGGTGTGCCGGCGAATCGGGCATCACAACTCCACGATCAGCTCCCCGTGCGGCGCGGGGGTAGGGCGGTCAGCCAGTGGCGGGGGCCGGGGTGGGTCACGCGGACGCCGGCCACGTCGATCGCGAAGCGGAGGGCGGCGGGGAGGTCGGTGAGGTCCGGGTCGCGGGCCACCGCCACGGCGAGTGCGCCGTGGAAGGCGTCCCCGGCGCCGGCCGTGTCGACGGCCCGGACCGGCGGTACCGGTACCGCACCGGTGTGCCGGCCGGACCACCACAGCACCGGCTCGGGTCCGCGGGTGACGGCCACGTGCCGCGCACCGAGGGCCCGGAGCACGGACACGGTGGCCGCCGGGCCCGGTGCGCCGGCGTCGGGATGCCGGAACGCGGCGCTGCACGCCACCACGTCCGCGTGCGGGACGATCCGCTCGAACACCGGACGCCAGCTGCCCGCGTCGACGACCAGCCGGCGGGCGGCGCGCGCCGCGGCCTCGGCGGGCGCCGGGTGGTGGCCGTCCACCAGGACGGCGTCGGCCTCCGCCGCCAGGGCGGCCAGGCCGGCGGGTACGCCGGCGTCCGTGTCCGCGGCGTTGCGGCTGACGATGGTTCGCTGGCCGGTGGCCGCCAGCACGGTGACGGCCGAGACCGGCGGCGGGTCCGGTGCCCCGGGCGTCAGATCCGTCAGCGTGACGCCGCAGGTGGCGAGGTCGGCCCGGATCAGGTCGCCGAGGGGGTGGGCGCCGACCGCCGAGATCAGCGTGACGTCGGCGCCGAGCGCGGCGGCGGTGACCGCGGCGTTGGTGGCCGGCCCGCCCGCCGCGTAGTCCGCGGATCGGGCCTGAGCCTTCTCGTCGACGCCGGGGAGGCGATCCACCCGGTACACCAGGTCGACGGTGGCGAGGCCCACGCACACCACCCGCGGCCCGGTCACGGCGACGGCTAGGACGCGAGTTCGGAGAAGAAGACCCCGATGTTGCGGAACATGTCGGCGATGCCGTCCCCGACGCCCTCCGCGATGTCCGCGGCCGGGCCCGGGTTGGTGCCGATGTAGAAGATGACCAGGGCGAGCACGACCCAGCCGAGAACCTTCTTCATGCCGTGGTGCCCCCTTCGCGCCCCGTCGAGCTCGTTCCGACTGATCGTGACACGGCGCCGCACGGATTCCGTGGATATCGATGCGCGCGCCGCCGGACTCAACCGAACGTCATCGGTCATCGCCCGCTCATGCCGTACCGCACATCTTGAAAGCTTCTTGCTTTTGACAGTTACTCTCATTTCATGGCTGCTTCCACTTCGCGATGGTGGGCGCTCGGCGCGCTCGCCCTCAGCACGCTCACCGTCGGACTCGACGGCACGATCCTCAGCGTCGCGCTGCCCACCCTCGCCGGGGATCTGGACGCCGGCACCAGCGACCTGCAGTGGTTCACCAACGCCTATCTGCTGGTGCTGGCGGCTTTCCTGCTGCCGGGCGGCATGCTGGGCGACCGGTTCGGGCGCAAGCGGATGCTGCTCGGCGCGCTGGTGCTGTTCGGCGTCGCGTCCGCGGCCTGCGCCTACGCCACCTCGACCGGGCAGCTGATCGCGGCCCGTGCCGCCCTCGGGCTGGGCGCCGCCGTCCTCATGCCGCTCGGCGCCGCCGTGCTGACCGTGCTGTTCAGCCCGGCGGAACGCCCGCGGGCGCTCACCATCTGGGTCACCGCGAGTGCGCTCGGCGTTCCGCTGGGGCCGTTGGTGGGCGGCTGGTTGCTGGACAACTTCTGGTGGGGCGCGGTGTTCCTGATCAACGTGCCGCTGGTCGTGGTGGCCGTGGTCGCGGTGGTGCTGTGGCTGCCCGAGTCGCACGGCGACACCACCCGCCGGTTCGACCTGCCCGGCGTGGCGCTGTCCGCGGTCGGTCTGGTCACGTTCACCTACGGCATCGTCGACGCCGGTGACCGGGGCTGGACCGACGTACGCCCGCTGGTGCTCGTGGCCGCCGGCCCGCTCATCCTGGCCGTGTTCGTGGCGTGGCAACGGCGCACCCGGATGCCCCTGGTGGACCTGCACCTGTTCCGGTCCGCGGCATTCACCGGCGGCACGCTCGCCGCCACCGCCGCCAGCTTCGCGATGTTCGGCCTGCTGTTCACGCTGCCGCAGTACTTCCAGGCGGTGCAGGGCGCGGACGCGCTCGGCACCGGGCTGCGGCTGCTGCCGGTCATCGGCGGCCTGATGGTCGGTGCCCGGCTGGCCGGGAGGCTGGTGCCCCGGCTCGGCTCCCGGGCGGTGCTGACCGGCGGCTTCGCGGTCCTGGCCGCCGGCCTGGTCGCGGGCGCGGCCACTGCGGCGGATTCCGGGTACGGCTACGTCGCCGCCTGGATCACGGTGGCCGGTGCCGGCCTGGGCCTGACCCTGCCGCCGTCCATGGACGCGGCACTCGGCGCCCTGTCGGCGGAACGCAGCGGCGTCGGCTCCGGCCTCATCCAGGCGTTGCGCCAGGTCGGCAGCGCGATCGGGGTGGCCGTACTCGGCACCGTGCTGAACGTCGGCTACCGCGACCGGGTCGACGTGCAGGCGCTGCCCGGCGCCGACGCCGACGCCGTGCGGGACAGCGCGGCCGGCGGCATCGCGGTCGCGGACCGGCTCGGCGCGCCCGGCCTGCTCGACTCGGTGCGGACCGCGTTCACCCACGGCATGGACGTGTCCCTGCTGGCCGCGGCGGGGGTGGCGGTCCTGGGCGGACTGCTCACCGTGCTGCTGGTGCCGGCCCGGCCGCCCGCCGTGTCCGGCCCGGCGGCCCTGGCAGAATCGGCGGTATGACCACCCTGCCCACCGGATTGCGCGAGCGAAAGAAGGCCCGGACCCGGGCCGCCATCCGCGAGCACGCCATGCGGTTGTTCGACGAGCAGGGGTACGCGGCCACCACAGTCGACCAGATCGCCGAGGCGGCGGACATCTCGCCGAGTACGTTCTTCCGGTACTTCCCGACCAAGGAAGACGTCGTGCTCGCCGACGACTACGACCCGCTGGTGATCGAGGCGGTGCGGGCGCAACCCGCGGACCTGCCGCCGATCGAGGCCATCCGGTCCGCCCTCCGCGACGTGTTCCGCAAGGTCTCGCCGCAGGAGTGGGAACGGGAACGGGCCCGCCAGCGGGTCTACCTGGCCGTCCCCGAGCTGCGGGCGCGGGCGATGCAGCAGTACGCCGACTCGGTCGACCTGGTGGCCGGCGTGGTCGCCGAACGCGCCGGCCTGCCGCCCGACGACTTCGGCGCGCGGGTGCTGGCCGGCGCGGTGATCGGAGCCGCGCTGGCGGCGTTGCCGGACGGGATCGCCTCGATGCTCGACCCGATGGACCTGAAGCGCCTGGACCGCGCGCTGGAACTGCTCGGCGACGGCCTGCCGCTCGGCCCGGGCCGGGGCTGAGCGGGCCGGTCAGGAAGCGGAGCGCTCCGGCGCGTCACTCGAACCGCTTGCCCAGCTCGCGCGCGCGGTCGTGGGCGTACCGCCGGGCGGTGTCCGCGTCCGCGGTCGCCAGGTTCGGCCGGAGGTGCACCTCGCTGACGTCGGCGACCCCGGCCCATCGCAGCCACTCCCGGAGGTAGGGCGCCTGGAAGTCGGCGCCGAACGCGTGCCCGCGCCCGTCGCCGTACACCGCACTGGTGTAGATGACCGCGGCCTTCTTGCCGCGCAGCAGGCCGGTGTAGCCCGCCACCGGGTCGAAGCCGAACACCAGCCCGGGCTGGCTCACCACATCGATGAACTGCTTCAGGATGTACGGCACGCCGGCGTTCCACATCGGCACGCTGAACAGGTAGCGGTCGGCGGCGTCGAACCGGCGGAACGTGGCGATCGCGTCGGCCCACGCCTCGGCGGCCGCGCCCCGGGGTTCCTGGCCGGCGAAGACCGCCATCTTGGCCGCCGCGGCGTCGGGCCCGAACGGGGGCAGCGTGCCGTCCCACAGGTCGAACGTCCGCACCTCGGCGTGCGGGTGGGCGTCCCGGTAGGCGTCCAGGAACGTCGCCGCGACGGCGCGGGACTCGGACGCCTCGCCCCGGGGTGAGGCGGAGATGTGCAGCAGGGTGCTCATGGCGGTCTCCCGATCTGGATCTCGATGAAAGTGCGTGCGCACGCACATTCCTACGCCGATGCGTGCGCGCGCACAAGAGTTGGCTACCCTGCGGTGATGAGCGACACCGACACCGCGGCCTGGGCCGGGCTGCTCCGGGTGCACGCGGCGTTGGTGCCGGTGCTCGACCGGGAACTGCAGACCGCCTGCGGGTTGCCGCTGACCTGGTACGACGTCCTGCTGGAGCTGAACTCCGCACCGGACCGCCGGCTCAGCATGGGTGAGCTGGGCGCGGCCGCCGTGGTGAGCCGCTCGCGGGTGAGCCGGGTGGTGGACCAGCTCGCCGCCGACGGACTGGTGACCCGCGAAGGCAACCCGGACGACCGGCGCTCGGCGTACGCGGCCATCACCGACGCCGGCCGGGCCCGGCTGCGCGCCGCCGCCCCGGTCTACCTCGCCGGCATCGAACGGCACTTCACCTCGCGGATGAGCGCCGCCGAGACCCGCACCGTGGCGGCCGCGCTGGAGAAGGTGCTGGCGGCGCAGAGGAACCGCGCCTGAGGCCGCGGCGGCGGCCCGATCCGTACCGGTCTGGTGGGCATTTCCCCAGCGTGAGCGGCCGACGTGTGATCTTTCGCTCGGGCGGTTCGCAGGGTGCGCACAGCAAACCCCCGGACAATGGTCGAATGCGAAGACGTACGGTGCTGCTCGGGCTGGTGGCCGCCGCGGCGGGTGGCGGCGGGCTGGTGGCGTGCACGGACGAGGCCACGCCGAGCCCCGGTCCGTCGGCGAGCCCCGGACAGTCCGCGGTGCCGATCCTCGGGTCCACGGCGTCGTCGTCGCTGGCGCCGCGGGACGTGACGCGGTACGCGCCGGCGGCCGGGACCGCGCCCGCGCAGGCGTACGCGGTGGGACGGCGCGACTTCACGTTCGACCGCGGCGCGGACCGGCCGCTGCCCACCCGGGTGTGGTACCCGGCGACCGGCGAGGTGCCGAGCACCCCCAGCCCGGTGGACGGGGCCGCACCGGTCGCCGGCCGCTTCCCGCTGGTGCTGTTCAGCCACGGCCTCACCTCCGCACCGGACGACTTCGCCGCGCTGCTGTCCCGGTGGGCGCAGGCCGGTTTCGTGGTGGCCGCGGTGAAGTACCCCCGCACCTCGTACGGCGCCCAGCCGTTCGACCAGGGCGACATCGTCAACCAGCCGCTGGACGCGCGGCTGGTGCTGGACCGGATGCTGGCGCTCGGCGCCGATCCGCTGGCCGCGATCATCGACCCGGCCCGGGTCGGCGCGGCCGGTCACTCCGGCGGCGGGATCACCACGGCCGGGCTGTTCAGCGCGCACCGCGACGAGCGGCTCAAGGCGGGCGTGCTGATCGCGGCCACGGACTTCCTGGGTACGCCGTTCGCCGGACCGCCGGCCGGGATGCTGTTCGTGCACGGCAGCGACGACAACACGGTGACGTACGAGGCCGGGCACACCGTGTTCGAGGCGGTGCCGTGGTCCCGGGCGATGCTGACCATCGAGGGCGGCGGCCACGTCATCACGGACGCCGACTTCGAGACGATCACCGGCACCACGACCGAGTTCCTGCGGTGGAGCCTGTACGGCGACGCCGGCGCCAAGGGGCGGGTCCCGTCCGCGGCCACCACGGCCGGTATCGGGAAGCTGGAGAACCAGCTCTAGGCGAGGGCGGCGGTGCTGTCCCGCACCACCAGCTCGGTGGCCAGCTCGACGCGCGGCATCTCGATCGCCTCGCCACGGGCCATCCGCAGCGCGGTCCGGGCGGCCAGCGCCCCCATCTCCACCAGCGGCTGCCGGACCGTGGTGAGCGGCGGCGACGACCAGCGCGACTCCGGCAGGTCGTCGAAGCCCACCACGCTCAGATCGTCGGGCACCCGCATGCCGCGCCGGCGGGCCGCCTCGTACGCACCGAGGGCCATGGTGTCGCTGGAGGCGAAGATCGCGGTCGGCGGGTCCGGCAGGTCGAGCAGCGTGCTGCACCCGGCGTACCCGGACTCGTGCAGGAAGTCGCCCTGCACCACCAGGCGCTCGTCCACGGCGACGCCGGCCGCGTCCAGCGCGGCGCGGTAGCCGTCCAGCCGGGCCCGGCTGCAGAGCAGTTCCTTCGGCCCGGAGATGAGCCCGATCCGGCGGTGCCCGAGAGACACCAGGTGCTCGGTGGCGCTGCGGCCGCCGGCCCAGTTGGTCGCGCCGATGGTGGGCACGTCGGCCACCGCGCCGCCGGCCGGGTCGACCACCACCACCGGGATGCTGAGCCGCTGCAGCTCGGTGTGCACCGGCCCGGTCACGTCGGAGGTCACGAAGATGACGCCGTCCGAGGCGCGGGCCCGCAGGTTCTGCAGCCACTGCCGGGTCGAGGTGGTGCGGCGGTGCACGGCCGAGACCACGGTGCCGACCCCGGAGGCGTGCGTGACGTCCTCCACGCCGCGGATCAGCTCGACCGCCCACGGGCTGTCCAGGTCGTTGAAGACGAGGTCGATCAGGGCCGCCCGGCCGGGCCGCTGACGGGATGCCCGGCGCCGGTAACCGTGCTGGCTGAGCAGCTCCTCGACCCGCTCGCGGGTCTGCGGAGACACGTCCGTCCGGCCGTTGAGCACGCGCGACACCGTGGGCACGGACACGCCGGCCTCTCGGGCGATCGCGGCGATGGTCACGCGCCTGCCGTCCACGGTCACGGGTCCTCCCCTCCCGATCCGAGCTTGCGCCACGTAACTTTCGGTGGCAATTCCCGGAAGTATTCCATAGCCGATCAACCCTGAGCGTTGGGCCGTCCGGACGAACTCTCCCGCGCAAACGTGAATAGTTCTAGCATCTTCCGATATCGATCGCCCTCGGTGCCACGCCGAGCCGGATCGTCACAGGCTGGTGTTCCGTTCGGTGGATTCGGATCTCGTCAGCCGAGGTTCCCGTTCGCCGGGTGGGGCCGGTTTCCGGGCGGTGCGCCACCTGCTCGGCGGTGACCGAATGGGCGTACCCGATATGGGCGGTTGGCGGATTTTTCGGTCGTCCCACGGGCGCGGATCGCGCCGGCTTCGTCGTTCTCGGCGAGGGCTTGCCGTCCTGGCGGGCCACGCGCTCGCGTCCGGCCTGTCCCTCGATCCGGGGGTTTCGGCCGGGGCGTACCGGTTCGGCGCTCCCGCCCCGCCCCGCCGCCCCGGTCCGGCGCTCCGCCGCGTGTAGTCGCCTGACCTGTAAGGACGGCCCGCCGCACCCGCCCGGTCGTGGCCCATTCGGGCGGAATCGCCACCCGATCGCCGGACCGGTGCGCGCCAACCCCGCGAATCGGGCAAGTTACCGTGCCTCGTGCTCAAGACTCGAACTGGTACAAAGTCGGTCGTACGCCGTCTTCTGGTGGGTGGTACGGCCGCTGCCGTGGTCGCCGCCGGGGGAGCGGCGCTGGCCGGAGTGGTGTCCGCCGATCCGCTCGTCGCGCCGTCGTTCAACGGCCCGGTGTACGCGGTCGCCTACCGCGGCGACACCGTCTACCTGGGCGGCAACTTCACCGCCGCGGTGGTCAACGGCAAGACCGTGGCACGGCAGCGGCTCGCCGCGGTGAACGCGCGCACCGGCGCCCTGCTGCCCTGGGCCCCGGCCGCGGACGCCAACGTGCGGGCGCTGGCGGTGGACGCCGGCGTGGTCTACGCGGCCGGCGACTTCACCGCGGTGTCCGGGGTCAAGCGTGACTCGCTCGCCGGGCTGGACGCCGGTTCCGGTGCGCTCACCCCGCTCAAGCATGCGATCTCCGGGCAGCCCAACGCGCTGGCGGTCGGCAACGGCCGGCTCTACCTGGGGGGCAGGATCACCGCGGTGGGCGGCGCGGCCCGGGCCAACCTGGCCGCGTTCACGTTGCCCGGCGGCGCGCTGAACGCCTGGGCGCCGACCACCGACGACGCGGTCAACGCGCTGGCGGTGTCCGGGTCCCGGGTGTACCTCGGCGGCAGCTTCCACCGCACCAACAACATCAGCTCCACGCTGCGGCTCACCGCGGTGGACGGCGTGACCGGCGTGCTGGACCGGTCGTTCCTGCCCAAGCCGGTGTCGCAGGTGTTCGCGGTGACCGTGGACGCGAGCGGGGTCTACGCCGCGCTCGGCGGTCAGGGCGGCCGGGCGATCGCGTACACCACGGCCGGGGCGACCCGCTGGACCCGGGTGTTCGACGGCGACGCCCAGGCGATCGTCACGCTGGACGGCATCACCTACGTCGGCGGACACTTCGACAACGCCTGCACCACCACGAACAACGGTGCCCAGGGTGCCTGTACGGACGGCTCGGTGCCGCGGGTCAAGCTGGCCGCGGTGGACGGCCAGGGCAGCCTGCTGAACTGGGCACCGCAGGCCAACGGCGTGGTCGGAGTGCGCGCGCTGGCGGCCAGCCCGGCGCTCAGCACGGTCAGCGCGGTCGGCGACTTCACCACCATCGGCGGGGTCTCCCGCAAGCGGTACGCGGCGTTCGCGGTCAACCAGCCCGAGGCGACGGCGCCCACGCCGGCCTCGGACGATGTGGCGTCCTACAACTTCGACACCACGATCGCCGACGGTACGTTCGACGACGGCTCGGGCAACGGGCACCTGCTGCGCGCGGTCACCCGCAACGGCGGCGAGGTGCGGATGACGGCGCACGGCACCGGTCAGGCCGTGGCGTTCCCGGAGAACTGCGTCGGCGCCGCCTGCCCGCGCCTGGTGCTGCAGGCCGCGGACACCGCCGACCTCAACCCGGGCACCCGGCCGATCCGCTTCGGCGCCGGCATCCGGATGGCGCCGGAGGAGGCCGGGGACGGCGAGAACGTGGTGCAGAAGGGCTATTCCACCACCGGCGGCCAGTACAAGCTGCAGGTGGACGGGCTGTCCGGCAGGCCCAGCTGCGCGATGAGCGACCGGTCCTCGACGACCGTCTACCTGGCCCGCAGCCCGGAATCGCTGACCGACCGGCAGTGGCACGCGGTGGAGTGCCGTCGTTCCGGGACGGTCCTGTCCATCCTGGTCGACGGGCAGCTCAAGCGCAGCGTCGCCGTTCCCGCGACCCTGTCGGTCGTCACCGCCCAGCCGTTGAGCATCGGCGGCAAGGGCGTCGGCGCGGACAACGACCAGTTCCACGGCGCGGTCGACGACGTCTGGATCCGGATCGGCGACTGAGATGCCACCGGGGGCCGGGCCCGCAGGCCCGGCCCCCGGCCCCCGAGGGTCAGCGGGGTGCCACCGGCCGTTGCGGTAGGGCCAGGGCGACCAGCGCGCCGACCGCGATGACGGCGGCGCCGACCATGACCGCCGGCACCAGGCCGTCCACGAAGGACTGGGCTGCCAAGGAGGACTGGGCTGCCAAGGAGGACTGGGCGGTGCGGTAGTCGCCGTACGAGCTGAAGACGGAGGCCAGGACGGCGACGCCGACCGCGACGCCGAGCTCCCGGATGGTGTTGTTGGCGCCGGACGCCACGCCGCGGTCCTCCGGCCGGACGCTGCCCAGGGACATCGTGCTGATCGGCGCGAAGGTCAGGCCCATCCCGATGCCGGCCAGGGCGAACGCCACCACCAGGTCGGAGTAGGCCACGCCGGTGGTGCTGGCCGCCGCGATCCAGAACACGCCGGCCGCCAGAAACACCTGTCCGGCAACGATCAGCGTACGCAGGCCCACCCGGTCGGCGAACAGTCCGGCCAGCGGCGCGATCACCATCGGCGCCATGGTCCACGGCAGCGTGCGGATTCCGGCGTCGAGCGGGCTCAGGCCCTGCACCACCTGGAAGAACTGGGCCAGCAGGAACACCGCGCCGAAGGCGCCCGCGGAGAACGTCAGGGTCACCAGGTTCACCAGGCTGAAGGCGCGGGACCGGAACAGCCGCAGCGGCAGCATCGGGGTGGGGTTGCGGTGCTGCCAGGCCAGGAACGCGCCGAGCAGCAGCGTGCCGGCGGTCAGCATGGACAGCACCCGGCTGGACGTCCAGCCGTGGTCCGGGCCGTCCACCACGCCCCAGACCAGCAGGAGCATGCCGGCCGCGCTCAGTAGCAGGCCGAGCGGGTCGAGCCGGGGCGCGCCGCCGCGGGACTCGCCGAGCACGGTGCCGGCCAGGATCACCGCGAGGACGCCGACCGGCACGTTCAGCCAGAAGATCCAGGACCAGTCCAGGCCCTCCACGACGGCGCCGCCGACCACCGGGCCGACCGCCACGCCGAGGCCGCTGATGCCGCCCCACACCCCGACGGCCGCGTTGCGCAACCGGTCCGGCACGGCGGCGGCCAGCAGGGTGAGCGACAGCGGCGCCACCGCGGCGCCGGCCAGGCCCTGCACGGCGCGCGCGGCGGTGAGCATCCACGCCTCGGCCGCCATGGCCGCGGCGGCCGAGGCGGCCGTGAAGACCACGATGCCGGCGATGAAGACGGCGCGGCGGCCCAGCCGGTCGCCGATCGCCGCGGCGGTCAGCAGGAACGCCGCGAACGGCAGCGTGTAGGCGTTGACGAACCACTGCAGGTCGCTGATCGAGGCGCCGAGGTCGGCCCGGATGGCCGGGAGCGCCGTGGTCACCACCAGGTTGTCCAGCGTGACCATGAACATCGGGATGCCCACCGCGGCCAGCACCGCAGCCAGCGGGCGGGTCTTCGGCCGGTCCGCCGGGGCGGCGCGTTCGGGTGCGAGCGCGGTCATGCGAACTCCTAGTTGTTATTCACTGATAACTAAGCTCAGCCCGACGTTAGTTATCAACTGATAACCTGTCAATGTGACGAGGACCCGGCTGACCGCGGAGGAGCGGCACCAGCAGCTGGTCGCCGCCGCGGTGACGGCCTTCAGCGCCGGTGGGTACGCGGGCACCACGACCGACCGGGTGGCCCGGCTGGCCGGGGTGTCCCAGCCCTACGTGATCCGCCTGTTCGGCACCAAGCAGCAGCTGTTCATCGCCGCGCTGGACCACGCGCGGGACCGGATCGAGCAGCAGTTCCGGGACGCCGCCGCGGTCCAGCCGGACCTGCCCAGCCTGGGCGAGGCGTACGACCGGCTGCTCGCCGAGCGGGAGCTGATCACCGTGCTGCTGCACGGCTTCGCGGCCGGCGCCGACCCGGCCATCGGGCCGGTGGTACGCGACTGCTTCGGCCGGCTGTACCAGGTGATCCGCGAGCTGACCGGGGTGGAACCGGAGCGGGCCCGGGAGTTCCTGGCGACCGGCATGCTGCTCACCGTGCTGGGCGCGATGCGGGTGATCGGCCCGGACGCGGTCCCGCCGGCGCCGTGGACCACGGAGCTACTCGACGGCCTCACCCTGCTCGAGCAGAGCCGCGACGACGGCTAGCGATTGTGCCGGGCGACGACCGGCGGGCGCAGGCCGAGCATCGCCTCGGTCATCCGGACCGCGTCCACCACCGCCCGCACGTCGTGCACCCGGACGATCCGGGCGCCGCGCAGCACGCAGAAGACCACCGCGGCGAGCGTGCCGGCCAGCCGCTCGGGCTGCGGCGCGTCCAGCGTCTCGCCGATGAAGTCCTTGTTGCTGACCGCGGCCAGCATCGGATAGCCGATCCGGGCGATCTCGTCGAGCCGCCGGGTCAGCTCCAGCGAGTGGTACGTGTTCTTGTTCAGGTCGTGTCCCGGATCGACGATGATCTGGTCCGGGCGCACCCCCCGGGACAGCGCCAGCTGCACCCGCTGCTGCAGGAAGTCCGCCACCTCGCTGGTCACGTCCGCGTAGGTGGGCCGGGGGTACGGGGTGCGCGGCGCGGCCAGGCTGTGCGTGATCACCAGCATCGCGTCCGACCCGGCGATCGCGTCCGCCATCGCCGGGTCGCGCAGTCCCGACGTGTCGTTGACCACCCCGGCACCGGCCGCGACCGCCGCGCGGGCCACCGCCGGCCGGTACGTGTCCACCGAGACCACGGCCAGGTCGCGCGCCGCGTGCACCACCGGGAGCACCCGGTCCAGTTCCTCCGCCACGGAGACCTCCGGGCCGGGCGCGAACGGCACCCCGCCGACGTCGATCCAGTCCGCGCCCGCGTCGGCCGCCGCCCGTACCGCCTCGACGGCCCGCTCCAGCGCGAACGTCCGCCCGCGGTCGTGGAACGAGTCGGGCGTCCGGTTCACGATGGCCATCACCGCGACCCGCCGCGCGAAGTCGAAGGTCCGGCCACCGATGACGCGTTGCATGGCGCCGACGCTAACAGCCGGCGCGCGGGTGCTCCGGCACATCGGCCATGATGGAGCCTGTGGACGTACGGGGGCCCGCGCACTTCCTGTGGTGGCTGGTGATGCGCCAGAAACGGCGGTTCGCCCTGGCCGGGCTGTACGGGTCGACCTGGATGGTCAGCCTCGCGCTCACGCCGTACCTGCTCTCCCAGGCGGTCGACCGCGGCCTGCAGCCGCAGCAGGCCGGGCCGCTGATCGCCTGGAGCGCGGCGGTGTTCGCCATGGGCCTGACCAACGCCACGCTCGGCATCCTGCGGCACCGGACCATGACCAAGCTGCGCCTGGACGCCGGCATGCGCACCGCGGACCTGGTCACCACGCACGCCGCCCGGCTGGGTGCGGCGCTGCCCCGCCGGGTCACCGCCGGCGAGGTGGTCACCATCGGCATCGGCGACGTCTGGGTGATCGCCCGGGCGATGACGGCGGCCGGGCCCGGCATCGGCGCCGTGGTGGCGTACATCGTGGTGGCGGTCCTGTTGTTCCGCACCTCCCCGCTGCTCGCCGTGGTGGTGCTGGCCGGGGTCCCGGTGATCGCGCTGCTCGTCGGGCCGATGCTGGGCCGGCTGCAGGCGACCGGCGGCGACTACCGGGAACAGGAGGGCGCGCTCGCCGCCCGGCTCGTCGACATCCTCGGCGGGCTGCGCGTCCTCAACGGACTGGGCGGCAAGGACACGCACGCGGCCCGGTTCCGGCGGGACTCCGCGGAGCTGCGCGAGTCCGGTTACCGGGTGGGCACGGTGACCAGCTGGATCGGGGCGCTCGGCAGCGGTCTGCCGGCGGTGTTCCTGGCCGTGGTGGTGTGGCTGGCGGCCCGGCTCGCGGTCACCGGCGACATCTCGGCCGGCGACCTGGTGGCGGTGTACGGGTACGTCGCGGTCCTGGCCATCCCGGTGCTGATCTTCATCGAGGTGGGCACCGGCCTGGCCCGTGGCATGGTCGCCGCCCGCCGGGTGATCACGTTCCTGCGACTGCCCGAGGACCCGGTCGAGGGCGCCGCGCCGCCGGACCGCCCGGCCGCGCTGCACGACCCGGTGTCCGGGGTGACCGTGGCGCCGGGCCGGTTCACCGCGCTGGCCGGGGCGCGCACCGCCGAGGCCGCCGCGGTCCTCGACCGGCTGGGCCGCTACGGCGACACCCCGGCGACCTGGGGCGGCCGGCGGCTGGACGGCATGGCCCGGCCCGCCGTGCGGGACCGGGTGCTGGTCGCCGACCACGACGCCGACCTGTTCGCCGGCCCGCTGCGGGAGGTGGTCGCGGGCGCCGCCGCGCCGGACGAGGGGGCGGTCCGGCGGGCCGTGCACATCGCGGTCGCCCACGACGTGGCCGGCGGTGACCTGGACCGGCCGGTGGAGTGGGGCGGGCGCAACCTGTCCGGCGGGCAGCGGCAGCGGCTCCGGCTGGCCCGGGCCGTGCTGGCCGACCCGGAGATGCTGCTCGCGGTCGAGCCGACGTCCGCGGTGGACGCGCACACCGAGGCCGCGATCGCGGAACGGCTGGCCGCCGCGCGGGCCGGGCGGGGCACCCTGATCGCCACCACCTCCCCGGTGCTGCTGGACCGCGCCGACGTCGTGCACTACCTGGTGGACGAACGGGTCGCGGCCACCGGTACCCACCGCGAGCTGCTCGTGGCCCATCCCGGTTACCGCGCCCTGGTCACCCGGATGGCCGGAGACGAGGCATGACCGCGCTACCGGTGGCGGACACCCGGCAGGTCCGGCGGGCGGCGCTGCGGCTGATCGCCGCCGACCGCCGGACCGTGGCGGCACTGCTGCTGCTCAACTCGCTGGCCGCGGTGGCCGGCCTGGGCGGGCCGTGGCTGCTCGGCCGGATCATCGACACGGTGACCGGCGGGGGCGGCGTGGACCAGGTCGACCGGCTGGCGCTCGGCGTGCTGCTCTGCGCGCTGGCCCAGACGCTGCTGACCCGGTACGCGCTGGCGGTCGGATACCGCTTCGGCGAGCGGACCGCCGCCCGGATCCGCGAGCAGTTCCTGGACCGGGCGCTGGACCTGCCGGCCGCGGTGGTCGAGCGGGTGCCGTCCGGCGACCTCACGGCGCGCGGGACGACCGACGTGAGCGCGGTCGCGACCACGCTGCGCGATGTGCTGCCGGAGGTCTTCATCGCGGCCGTGCAGGTGGTCTTCCTGGTGGGGGCGGTGGTGGCGATCGACCCGCTGCTCGGCGGCTGCGGGCTGCTCGGGCTCTCCGGCATCGGGTTCGTCACCCGGTGGTACCTGGGGCGGGCCCGGGACGCGTACCTGGCCGAGGGGGCGGCCAGCTCCGCGCTCGCCGAGGAGATCGCCGCGACCACGTCCGGTGCCCGTACCGTCGAGGCCCTGCGGTTGCGCGAGCGCCGCCTCGCCGCCGGGCGCGCCGCGATGGACCGGACCCGGGCCAGCCGGCTCGCCACCCTGCGGTTGCGCAGCTTCTTCTTCCCGCCGGTGGAGGCGTCGTACAACGTGCCGGTCGTGGTGGTGCTGCTGCTCGGCGGCGCGCTCTACTTCCGCGGCGAGCTGACCCTGGGCGCGGTCAGCGCCGCGGTGCTGTACCTGCGGCAACTGGTCGGGTCGCTGGACGCCATCCTGATCTGGATCGAGCAGTTGCAGAGCAGCGGCGCCTCGTTCGCCCGGGTGGAAGGACTGGCGGCGGTGCCGGGGGAGGGCACGGTCGCCGCCCGGCCGCCGGCCGACGACCGGATCGAGGTCCGCGATGTCCGGTACGCGTACGACGAGGGCCGCGACGTGCTGCACGGCGTCGACCTCACCGTGCGGCCGGGGGAGCGGCTCGCCGTCGTGGGCCTGTCCGGGGCCGGCAAGTCGACACTGGGCCGGCTGCTGGCCGGGGTGGACCGGCCGCGCACCGGCAGCGTGACGGTCGGCGGCGTGCCGGTCGCCGACCTGCCGCCCGACCTGCTGCGCCGGCAGGTCGTCCTGGTCACCCAGGAACACCACGTCTTCCGCGAGTCACTGCGGGAGAACCTGATGATCCCGGCCTCGGACGACCGGCTCCGCAAGGCCCTGGCCACGGTCGGCGCGGACTGGGCCGACGACCTGGACGCCGACCTGGCCGGCCGGCAGCTCGACGGCGCGCAGGCCCAGCAGCTCGCGCTCGCCCGCGTGGTGCTGGCCGACCCGCACACCGTGATCCTGGACGAGGCGACCGCGCTGCTCGACCCGACGACGGCCCGGACCGCGGAGCGCGCGCTGGGCGCGGTGCTGCACGACCGGACCGTCATCGCCGTCGCCCATCGGCTGCAGACCGCCCACGACGCGGACCGGGTCGCGGTGATGGACGACGGCCGGATCATCGAACTCGGCACCCACGACGACCTGCTCGCCGCGGACGGCCCGTACGCCGCCCTGTGGCGCCGGTGGCACGGCGGCTGATCAGGCGCCGGCCGCGTTCAGCCGGTCGAGCTGCTCGCCGGTGAGCTTCACGTCCAGCGCCGGCAGCACATTCTCGAACTGCTCCGGGGTACGCGGGCCGATCAGCGGCACCACCACCGGGTCGGCGGCGTGCAGGTGCCAGGCGAGCACCAGCTGGTTCGGGGTGATGCCGAGTTCCGCCGCGGTCGAGGTCACCGCCGCGAGCCGGGCGTCGGCGTCCGGCCCCGCGTACGACTCCATCATCCAGTGCGCGGCGCGCTTCTCCGCGCTGTCGTACACGCCCTTGAGGATCGGCGAGTACGCCACCAGCGTGAGGTCGTCGTGCTCGCGCAGGTAGTCGAGCTGCTCGGCGTCCACGATCGAGGTGTGGTCCAGCCCGGCCTTCGGGCGCAGGTAGGTGTGCTGCTGCTGGACCGCCACCGGTGCCGCCCAGCCGTTTCGGGCGCACAGCTGCCGGATCCGTTCCAGCCGCCAGGTACGCACGTTGGACCAGCCGAGGTACCGGACCTTGCCGGCGCGGACGAACGAGTCCAGTGCCTCCAGCGTCTCCTCCAGCGGCGTGCTCCGGTCGTCGACGTGCACGTAGTACAGGTCGACGTGGTCGGTGCCCAGGCGGCGGAGGCTGCCGTCGAGCGCCGCCCGGAGCGTGCCGGCACCGGCGCCGGCGAACGTGCGCCGGGCCAGGTCCCAGTCGGGGGAGCCGTCGCCCTGCCACAGCCGCGGCGACGGCTGCGGCAGGGCGCTGCCCTTGGTGGCGAGGAAGACGTCGTCGCGCCGGTGGCTCCCCCGCAGCCACCGGCCCAGCAACTCCTCGCTCTCGCCGCCGCGGCTGCCCGGCGACGCCCACCACTCGTAACAGTCGGCGGTGTCGATGAACGAGCCGCCGATCTCGACGTACCGGTCGAGAATCCGGATCGACTCCGCCTCGGGTGTCTCGTTGCCCATCTGCATCGCGCCGAGAGCCAGCCGGCTCACCTGCCGGCCGGTCCGGCCCAGTTCCACTGTCTGCATGCCCGGAACGCTAGGACCCGGAGCGCGCTCCAGGTCAAGCCTCGACGACCACCGGGTGGCGGACCACCGCGTCGAACAGGTAGCCGAGCGTGTTGTGCACGGCGGTGTCCGGCTGGGTGTGCCCGCGGACGTCGGTGGCCCGGGCCAGCAGTTCGTGGCGGCCCGGTGCGGCCGGGCGCCAGTCGATCTCCCAGCGCTGCCATCCCGCGTCCGGGCCGACCGGCCGGGCCCGGCGCCAGTGCCGGCCGCCGTCCGTGCTGACCTCCACCCGGCGGATCGGCCCGTGCGCCGACCAGGACCGGCCGGTGAGCGTCCGGGTCCGGCCGGCCGGCAGGGCGGCGTTCGGGTCCAGCTCGAACGCGCTCTTCACCACCTGCCGGTCGAACGGCGCGCCGTCGGCCGGGAAGCCCTCGCCGAACAGCCGGTAGAACTGGGTGTTCCAGGGTGTGAACAGCGGCGTGTCGGAGACCTCGATCCGGCCCACCCACTTGATCGACGCGATGCCGATCCAGCCCGGGACGATCAGCCGCACCGGGAAGCCGTGGTCGGCCGGCAACGGTTCGCCGTTCATCTCGTACGCCAGCAGCACGTCGTCGAGCGCCTTGCGCACCGGCAACGGGCGGCGCACCGGGCCGAGATCGACCCCGCCGCTGACGAAGGTGTCGTCCAGCCCGACCGGGAGCACGTCGACCGCCCGTGCGGACAGTCCGGCGCGGCGCAGCACGGTGGACAGCCGGACGCCGCGCCACCGGGCGACGCCGATCGCGCCGAGGCCCCACGGCGTACCCGAGACGGTCTGGCCCTGCTGGGTGGTGAAGAAGCCGCGGCCGTTGCCGGCACACTCGACCGCCTCGGTGACCGCCACGGCGGGCAACCGGCGCAGGTCGCCGAGGGAGAATTCGGCCGGGCCGCCGCGCAGGCCGGTGCCGGTCACGGTGAGCCGCCAGGCGTCCGGATCGAGGATCGGCGTCCGGGTGTGGTTGCGGACGAAGAACCGGTCCACCGGCACCAGGTGGCCCTGCTGCCGCATCGCCGACCAGCGCATCTCGGCGTTCGTGCCGTGCACGGTGAACAGGTCGGCCGGCAGCGGCTTGACGATCGGGCCGGCCGGTCCGGCGGCGGCCCGGCCCGGCGCGCCGATCGTCGAGACGGCGCTGCCCGCGCCGAGGGCGGCGGTCAGACGTATCAGGTCGCGGCGGGTGAACCCGGCGGCCCGGCCGGTGAGCCATTGCCGCAGGCGGTGGTGGTCGTATCGTGCCTCATCCATGAAGGCATGTTAAGTCGATCGATCGAATAGGAGAAGAGCGGGGCTGGATACCCCCGGAAAGCCGTTGTATGCAGGGAAGATCTACATAATTGTCCGAGGGCAATCGCGCATGGCCGGGGGCATAGCGGGTAGCTGAGGGGTGAGGGCACACCGACGAACCCCCAATGGAGGAACACCATGAGTGACGTGTCTTCCGGCGCCCGCGCACCGGACGCAACCCCCGGCGTCGACGTGCCGGCCGCCTCGATCGACCCGGCGTACCCGGCCGCGTCGACCTACCCGGCGACGACTTCGACATCGGAGTATGCCACCGGCACCACGTACCCGGCCACCACCGAGACGTACCCGGCCACGACGTCGAGCGGCGAGGACCAGTCGAAGGCCAAGCAGGTCGCCGGACAGGCCAAGGAGGTCGCCGGGCAGACCGGCCAGGCCGCCGGCCAGGCGGCGGGCCAGGTCAAGGACACCGCGGTCGAGCAGGCGCAGCGCGTCGGCTCCGAGGCCAAGACCCAGGTCCGCAACGTGGCCGGCGAGGTCCGCAGCAAGGTCCAGGAGCAGGCCCGTTCGCAGAACGACAAGCTCGTGGGCAGCATCCGGCAGATGGCCGACCACCTCGAGGAGATGCGCGGCGACCGGCAGGACTCGCCCGCCGCGGCGGTCGTGTCGCGGGTCGCCGACGGCGGCCGGCAGATGGCCGACTACCTCGACCAGCACGGCCCGGAAGGCGTACTGCGCGAGGTCCAGGACTTCGCCCGGCGCCGCCCCGGCGCATTCCTCGCCACCGCACTGGCCGCCGGATTCGTGGTCGCCCGGCTGGGCAAGGGCGTGGCCAAGGCAGATGACGCCGGCGCCACCGGCTCCGCCAAGCCGGCCAGTGACTCGTTCGTGTCGAACACGCCGGACAACGGCTACGCCACCGGTTACTCGACCGGCACCGGCTACACCGACCCGGCCACGACCGGCACCGGCTACACCACCACGTCCACCGAGTACGCCTCCACCGGCACCGGCACGCCCGTCGCCGTGGAGGAGGACTACCTGCTGGACCCGCCGACCGGCCGTGAGTACCCGGGCGGCACCCGATGACCACGCCGTACCCGGCTCAGAACCGGACCGACGAGGTCGCCGAGACCTCGGTCGGTGAACTGATCGGCAACATCAGCAACGACCTGTCGCAGCTGTTCCGCCAGGAGGTCGAACTGGCCAAGGTGGAGCTGAAGGACGAGGCCGCCAAGGCCGGCAAGGCCGCCGGCATGCTCGGCGGCGCCGGCTTCGCCGGACACCTCACCGTGGTGCTGCTGAGCTTCGCGCTGGTCTTCGCGCTGGGCAACGTCATGGACCTCGGCTGGGCCGCGCTGATCGTGGCGGTCATCTGGGGTGCCATCGCCGCCGTCCTGTTCGTCAACGGTCGCAAGAAGCTCAAGACCGTCGACCCGACGCCCCACCGCACCGTCGACACGCTCAAGGAGGACGCGAAATGGCTGAAGAACCCGACCGGCTGAGGCAGGACATCGAGCGCACGCGCGCCTCGCTGACGCGCGACGTCGACCTGCTGGCCGAGAAGACGAGCCCGAAGCAGGTAGCCAAGCGCCGCTGGACCGCGGCGAAGGAGAAGGTCATGGGCAGTTCGGAACACGCACGACACGCCACCGCCGACACCGCCTCGTCGGTCCGCGACACCGCCTCGTCGGCCGTCGGCACGGTGCAGGACAAGGCGTCCTCCGCCGCCGGCACCGTGCAGGACAAGGCGTCGGCGCTGGGCGACAAGGCCGGCTCCGCCGCACACAGCGTGGCCGACACGGTCCGCAGCACGCCGCAGACGGTCAGCCAGCAGACCCAGGGCAACCCCCTCGCCGCCGGCATCATCGCGTTCGGCGTCGGCATGCTCGCCGCCACCCTGATCCCGGTGACCGACGCGGAACGCCGCGCCGGGCAGCAGATCAAGGACAACGCCGGCGACCTGACCGACAAGGTCAAGGACGTGGCGAGCGAGATGAAGGACGACATGTCCGGCACCGTCCAGCAGGCCGTCAGCCAGGTCAAGGAGACGGCGCAGGACGCCGCACAGACGACCAAGCAGCAGGCCCAGTCGTCCGCGCAGGACGCCAAGGACCAGACGAAGCAGGCGGCGCAGAGCGCCACCAGCTGACGCAACGCAACCTGACGTGGGGGCCGGCCGGCCCCCACGTTTGCGTTGTGGGCCCGCGGGAACGCCAACCACCATGCGCATCGGATACAAGTTGTCGGCCGAGGGATTCGGCCCCAAGGAACTCATCCGCCAGGCCGTCCGGGCGGAACAGGCCGGATTCGACTTCGTCGAGATCAGCGACCACTACCACCCGTGGCTGGACGTGCAGGGCCACTCGCCGTTCGCCTGGACCGTGCTCGGCGCGATCGCCGCGAAGACCGACCGGATCGGGCTCGCCACCGGCGTCACCTGCCCCAGCGTCCGGTACCACCCGGCGATCATCGCGCAGGCCGCGGCCACCCTGGCGATCATGTCGGACAACCGGTTCACGCTCGGCATCGGCGCCGGCGAACGCCTCAACGAACACGTGGTGGGCCAGGGCTTCCCCAGCGTGCACGGGCGCCACGAACGGCTGCGCGAGGCACTGGAGATCATCAACCTGCTCTGGCAGGGTGGCTACCAGTCGTACCAGGGCAAACACCTGCAGCTCGAGGACGCCCGCGTGTTCGACCTGCCGGACCGGCTCCCGGTGATCGCGGTCGCCGCCGGCGGCCGGCAGGCGGCGGAACTCGCCGCCGAACTCGGCACCGGCCTGTTCGCCACCGAACCCCGCGCCGACCTCGTCGAGACGTTCACCGGAGCGGGCGGCTCCGGCCCCCGGTACGCCGAGGTGCCGATGGCCTGGGCCGCCACCGAGGAGGCCGGCGTCCAGGAGGCGCTGAAGACCACCCGCTGGGCGGTGACCGGCTGGAAGGTGATGAGCGAACTGCCCAACCCGGCCAACTTCGAGGCCGCCTCCGCCACGGTCACCGCGGACGACATCCGTAAGCAGTTCGCCGTCGGACCCGACCCGGAGCCGTACGCCGAGGCCGTCCAGAAGTACGTCGACGCCGGTTTCGACCACATCGTGCTGCAGAACGCCGGACCCGACCCGGACGGCTTCCTCGACTTCTTCGCCAAGGAACTGAAGGACAAGCTCACCTGACGTGAGCTTTTCAACACGGGCCATCGGGGTAAGCGCTGCGCCATGACCACTTCGGACATGGCGCCGCGCGAAACCGACGAAGTCACCGTCGTCGTCGCCACCCGCAACCGCCGGGACCGGCTGCTCGAGACGCTGCCCCGGCACGCGGCCCCGGTGATCCTGGTGGACAACGGTTCCGACGACGGCAGCCCGGACCTGATCGAGGCCACGTTCCCGCAGGTCGACGTGGTGCGGCTAGGACAGAACCGGGGCGCGGCGGCCCGCAATACCGGCGTCGACCGGGCCCGCACCCCGTACGTCGCGTTCGCCGACGACGACTCGTACTGGGCGCCCGGCTCGCTGGCGCACGCCGCCAAGCTGATGCGTACCCATGACCGGGTCGTGCTGCTCACCGCGCAGGTCCTGGTCGGACCGGAGGCGCGGCCCGACCCGATCTCCACGGCGATGGCGGCCGCGCCGCTGGGCGTGCCGGAGGACGCGCCCGGCCCGTCCGTGCTGGGCTTCCTGGCCTGCGCCGCGGTGGTCCGGCGGGACGCCTTCCTCGCCGCCGGGGGTTTCCCGCCCAGACTGCACGTGTACGGCGAGGAGGCGCTGCTCGCCATGGACCTCGCGGCCGCCGGTGGGCTGCTCACCTACGCGCCCGAACTGACCGTGCGGCACCTGCCCCTGCCGTCCGGCCGGGACGACCGGGCCCGGCGCCGGATCGAGGCCCGCAACCGGGTGCTGACCGCGTTGCTGCGCCGGCCCGCGGGGGTGGTGGCCGGGACGGTGGCCGCCGCCTGGCGCGCGGATCGGGGCGGGGTGTGGGATGCGGCCCGGATGCTGCCGTGGGCGCTACGCGAACGGCGCCGCCTGCCGGACGAGGTGGAACGGGCCCTGGTCACGCTGTCGTCGGCCGGTTAGATCCGACATCGCGCTGGTGCGGGTCACCAGCCGGCGGGTGGGGCTTCGATGTGGACCGCCTTGGTGACGGTCAGCTCGTCCAGGAGTTCGGGGCCGTAACCGAAGCCTTGACCGCTCGAGCGGCGGGGATGGGCGGCCCCGCCGGGCGCGCCGCCGAAGACCGCGTTGACCTTCACGGTGCCGACCGGCAGTTCGCGCCAGGCCTGCTGGGCGTGGCTCATCGACCGGGTCAGCACCGTCGCGGCCAGGCCGTACGGGGATTCTGCCGCCCGGGACAGCGCCTCGGCGAACGAGTCCACCACCTGCACCGGCGCCACCGGGCCGAACGTCTCCTCGCGCAGCACCGCCATGTCCGCGGTGCAGTCTGCCAGCACGGTGGGCGGGTAGTACGCGCCCGGGCCGGCCGGTGTCTCGCCGCCGTGCAGCACCCGGGCGCCGGCCGCCACCGCCGCGGTGACCTGGGCGTGCACCGAGTCGCGCAGCCGCCGGTCGACCAGCGGCCCGATCCGCGGCTGCCATGCTTCGGCCTCGGTGACCAGCGCGTCCAGGAACGCGGGGGCGACGTCGCGGTGCACGTACACCCGCTCCACCGCCACGCAGATCTGGCCGGAGTTGACGAACGCGCCGAGCGCCACCTGCCCGGCCGCCCACGCCGGGTCCACCCCGGCGTCGACGATCACCGGGTCGCTGCCGCCGTTCTCCAGCAGCGCCTTCGCGCCGGTCCGGGCGCAGGCCGCCGCGATGGACCGGCCGGTGGCCGTGGAACCGACCTGGGCGACCACGTCCACCTCGGCGGACGCGAGCGCCGCGCCGGTGCTGCCGTCGCCGCTGAGCAGCGAGAAGACCCCGTCCGGGAAGTGTGGCGCGAGCAGCCGGGCGAGTTCGGCACCGGTGGCGGGAGTACGTTCGCTCGGTTTGTGGACGACGGTGTTGCCGGTGACCAGGGCGGCGCCGAGCAGACCCGCGGACACCGCCACCGGGTCGTTCCACGGGGTGATCACCGCGACCACGCCGCGGGGACCGTACGCCATCAGGTCGATCGCCTCGTCGTTGCCGGCCAGCGTGCGGCCGCGGTGGGTGGGACCCAGTTCGGCGTACTGCCGGAGGGTGCCGACGCCGGCCGCGACCGACTCCCGGGCGCCGTCCACCGGCTTGCCCATCTCCGCCGACATCACCTCGGCCAGCCGGTCCACGGCGGACTCGACCGCGTTCGCCGCGGCGTGCAGCGCCGCCGCCCGGGCCGCGGGAGCGGTACGCGCCCAGCCCGGTGCGGCGTCCCGCGCGGCCTTGACCGCGGCGGTCACGTCCGCCTCCGCGGCGATCGCGATCCGGGTGACGGGTTCGCCGGTCACTGGGCTCGACACGGTCAGGTGCCGGGAGGTGGCCCCCGGACCCCAGGTTCCACCGATCAGGTGCTCCGCCTCATGCATGGCGGGAGCATCCCCCGGTGCATCGAATACAAACGTTCTCCGGGGCAACGATCTGATCCCGGACCGGGGGTATCAGTGCAGTTCGCACCGTCCGCCGAGAAGCCGGGGATCTTTTTTCCAGAAGTCGATGATCATGCGAGTAACCGGGAAATCCACGGGTATCCGGCCCGCCATGCGAGTTCTGGGTATCAATGCGATCTTCCACGATCCGTCCGCGGCGCTGGTCGTCGACGGTCGGGTTGTCGCGGCTGCCGAGGAGGAGCGGTTCAGCCGTCGCAAGCATGGCAAGCGACCGGTTCCGTTCTCCGCCTGGGAGCTGCCCGAACTGTCCGCCGCCTGGTGTCTCGAGTACGCCGGCCTGCGCCCGGGTGACCTCGACGCGGTCGCGTACTCCTTCGATCCGGGCCTGACCCGCGACGCCGCCGGCCTCGGTCTCGACGACCCGTGGGACCACCTCCGGGTGGACTACGCCCGGCGGGCGCCGCAGTTCCTCGCCGCGGCTCTGCCCGGCCTGGATCCCGAGCGGGTGCGGTTCGTGCCGCACCACGTCGCGCACGCCGCCTCGGCCGGTCTGTCGGTGCCCGAGGACAGCGCCGTGCTGGTGCTGGACGGGCGCGGCGAGGTCGCCAGCCACCTCGCCGGCGTCTACCGCGACGGCCGGCTGAGCACGCTCGCCGGCCAGGAACTGCCGCACTCGCTCGGGCTGCTGTACGAGGACCTCACCCGGCATCTCGGGTTCCTGCACTCCAGCGACGAGTACAAGGTGATGGCGCTCGCCTCGTACGGCAAGCCGAAGTTCCTGCACCTGCTGCGGGAACTGGTGCACGCCAACGACGACGGCGGCTTCACCGTCGAGCGGGTCGACTGGTCCGCGCTGGCCAAGGCGCGCACCGCGGACGGCGAGATGACCGAGGCGCACGCCGACCTGGCGTCCAGCGTGCAGGTGCGGCTGGAGGAGGTGCTGCTGGACCTGGCCCGGTGGACGTACCAGGCGGCCGGCGGGCCGAAGACGCTCACCATGGCCGGAGGCACCGCGCTCAACTGCGTGGCGAACGCCCGGATCGCCGCCGAGGGGCCCTTCGAACGGGTCTGGGTGCAGCCCGCCGCCGGCGACTCGGGCACCGCGCTCGGCGCCGCCCTGGCGGTCGCCGGCCGGGCCGAACCGTTCACCACGGCCGCGCTCGGCCGCGGGTGGAGCGACGAGGAACTGGAGGCGGAACTGCGGCGGGCGGCGCTGCCGTACACCCGGCCCGACTCGATCGCCCACGAGGCCGCCCGGGTGCTGGCCGGCAACGGCATCGTCGCCTGGTACCAGGGCCGTAGCGAGTACGGCCCGCGCGCGCTCGGGCACCGGTCGCTGCTGGCGCACCCGGGTGACCGGGACACCCAGACCCGGATGAACAACGTCAAGGGACGGGAGCAGTTCCGGCCGATCGCGCCCATGGTGCGTGCCGAACGGTTCGCGGACATCTTCTCCGGCGTCTACCCGAGCCCGTACATGCTCTTCGTGCACGAGGTGCGGCCGGAGTGGAAGGACCGGATCCCGGGGGTGACCCATGTGGACGGTACGGCCCGGGTGCAGACCGTGCACACCGAGACGGAACCGCTGGTGGCGGAGATGCTCGCCGAGTTCGAACGGCTCACCGGACTGCCCGTGGTGGTCAACACGTCGCTGAACACGGCCGGCCGGCCGATGGTGGACACGCCGCGCGAGGCGATGGAACTGTTCGGATCGGCACCGGTGGACCTGCTGGCCATCGGCCCGTTCGCGGTGCACCGGACCGGCACCTTCGGCGGCGGCCGGTGATGGCCGGTGTCACCGTCGTCGTCCCCACGCTCGGTAGGCCCAGCCTGGGCGTCCTGCTGACCGCGCTGGCGACGGCCGAACCGGCGCCACTGACCGTGGAGTATCTGGTCGTCGACGACCGGGCCGACCGAGCGGCCGGGCTGGTGCTGCCGCCCGGGTTCGACGCCAAGGTGCTGACCGGCCGGGCCGCCGGCCCGGCCGCCGCCCGGAACCTGGGCTGGCACGCCGCCCGGCACGAGTGGGTGGCGTTCCTCGACGACGACGTGGTGCCCGATCCGGACTGGCTGGTCCGGCTGGCCGCCGACCTGACCGGTGCGCCGGCGCACGTCGGCGGCGTGCAGGGCAACCTGCGGGTGCCGCTGCCCGCGGACCGGCGGCCGACCGACTGGGAACGGGTCACCGCGGCCCTGACGGACGGGGAGTGGATCACCGCGGACATGGCCTACCGGCGGGCCGCGCTGGACCGTACCGGCGGCTTCGACGAGCGGCTGCCCCGCGCCTTCCGGGAGGACGCCGAGCTGGCGCACCGGGTCCGGCGGGCCGGCTGGGCGCTGACCCGCGGCACCCGCACGGTGACCCACCCGGTGCGGCCGGAGGGCCGCTGGGTGAGCGTACGGACCCAGCGCGGCAACGCCGACGACGCGCTGCTGCGGCACCTGTACGGCCGGCGCTGGCGCGACACGCTGGGCATTCCGCCGGGGCGCCGGCACCGGCACGCGGCACTCACCGCGGCGGCGGTGGCGGCCACCGGATGCGCGGCGCTCGCCGTGGCGACCGGCCGGCACCGCCGGGCTGCCGGGACCGGGGGCCGCGGCTGGTGGACGGCCGCGGCGGCCGGGACGGCGGCGGTGTGGGCGGCGGGCACGGCGGAGTTCGCCGCGGCCCGGATCGCACCCGGGCCGCGGGACCGGCACGAGGTCGTCACCATGCTCGCCACCAGCGCGGTCATTCCACCGGTCGCCACCGCCCACTGGCTGCGCGGCTGGGTCCGCTGGCGCGGCGCCCGGCCGATGTTCGAGCCGCTGGACGCCACCTACCGGGTGCCCGGCCGCCCGGCCCACGCCGACCGCCCGCTCCGCGGTGCCGGGCCGGATCGGGACGACCGCCCGACCGGTGCCGGGCCGGCCCCGGAGGCGCGGCGGTGACGGGTCTCTACGACGCGGTCCTGTTCGACCGCGACGGCACGCTGATCGTGGACGTGCCGTACAACGGTGACCCGGACCGGGTGCGGCCGATGCCGGGTGCGCGGGCCGCGCTGGACCGGCTGCGCGCCGCGGGCCTGCGCCTGGGCGTGGTGACCAACCAGTCCGGCCTGGCCCGGGGCCGGTTCACCGCCGGGCAACTGGCCGCGGTCAACGCCCGGGTGGAGGACCTGCTCGGGCCGTTCGACACCTGGCAGATCTGCCCGCACGACGACACCGCCGGATGCCGCTGCCGCAAGCCGGCGCCGGGTCTGGTGCACGCCGCCGCGGCGGCGCTCGGCACCACGCCGGAGCGGTGCGTGATGGTCGGCGACATCGGCCGGGACGTGGCCGCCGCCGGTGCCGCCGGTGCCGCCGGCATTCTGGTGCCCACCGCGGTCACGCTGCCCGCCGAGGTCGCCGCGGCGCCGGCCGGGGCCGCCGACCTGACCGCCGCGGCCGACCTGATCCTGCACCGGGACGCGCTGGTGACCGCGGCGCCGCGGCCCCGGCCGGCCGGCACGGTGCTGGTGGTGCGCTCCGACTCGGCCGGCGACGTGCTGCTCACCGGGCCGGCGATCCGGGCCGTGGCGGCCGGCGCCGAGCGGGTGGTGCTGCTCTGCGGGCCGCGCGGCCGGGCCGCCGCCGAACTGCTGCCCGGCGTCGACGAGCTGATCGTCTGGCGGCTGCCCTGGATCGACCCGGAACCCGGCCCGGTCGACCCGGCGGACCTCCGCGCGCTCACCGCCCGGCTGGCCGCGGCCGGTGCCGACGAGGCCGTGGTGTTCACCTCGTTCCACCAGTCGGCGCTGCCGCTGGCGTTGCTGCTGCGTACCGCCGGGGTGGGCCGGATCACCGCGATCAGCGACGACTATCCGGGTTCGCTGCTGGACGTGCGGCACCGGGTGCCGACCGGCCTGCCGGAGGCCGAACGGGCCCGCTCGGTCGCCGCCGCCGCCGGGTTTCCGCTGCCGGCCGGCGACGACGGCGCCCTGCGGGTCAACGTGCCCGCGCCGGTCCGCGGTGACCACCTGGTGGTGCACCCGGGTGCCTCGGTGCCGGCCCGGTCCTGCCCGCCGGCGACCATGCGGGACATCGTCGCGGCGCTGGCCGCCGCCGGGCACCGGGTCCGGGTCACCGGCGGCCCGGACGAGCGGGCGCTGGCCGCCTACGTGGCCGGCCCGGACGCCGAGGACGTCGGCCCCACCACGATGGCCGAGCTGGCCGCGATCCTGGCCGGCGCGTCCGCCGCGGTGGTCGCCAACACCGGTCCCGCACACCTGGCCGCGGCCGTCGGCACGCCGGTGGTCAGCCTGTTCGCCCCCACCGTCCCGTTCGGGCAGTGGGGACCGTACCGCGTGCCGCACGTCCGGCTGGGCGACGCCGCGGCCGCCTGCCGCGACACCCGGGCGACCCGCTGCCCGGTGGCCGGTCATCCCTGTCTGTCCCGGATCGGGCCCGCCGACGTGCTGGACGCCGTCGCGCTGCTCGGCGCCGGCTCTCCCGTGATCGAGGTGGCTGCGTGAACATCCTGCTCTGGCACGTACACGGCTCCTGGACGACGTCGTTCGTCCGGGGCAAACACCGCTATCTGATCCCGGTCAACGCCGAGCGCGACGCCTGGGGACGCGGCCGCGCCCGTACCTTCGACTGGCCGCCGTCGGCCGAGGAGGTGGACGTCGCCGCGCTCACCGACGACGACGTGGACGTCGTGGTGCTGCAGCGGCCGGAGGAACGGGACCGGGTCGCGCACCTGTCCGCGCCGCGGATCTACGTCGAGCACAACACCCCCAAGGGCGACGTGCCGAACTCCCGCCACCCGATGGCCGACCGGGACGACCTGGTGATCGCGCACGTCACGCACTTCAACGAGTTGTTCTGGGACACCGGCGGCACCCGGACCACGGTGATCGAGCACGGCATCGTGGAACCGGCCGCGCGGTGGACCGGCGAGCTGGACCGGCTCGCCGTGGTGACCAACGAGCCGGTACGCCGGGGCCGGGTCACCGGAACCGACCTGTTCGGCCGGTTCGCGGCGGTGGCCCCCCTGGACGTCTTCGGGATGGGCGTGGCCGCGCTGGACGCGGAACCCGGGATCACCGCGTACGACGACCCGCCGCAGGCCGAGATGCACGCCGCGGTGGCGCGGCGGCGGGCGTACCTGCATCTGTGCCGCTGGACGTCGCTGGGGCTGAGCCTGATCGAGGCCATGCAGATGGGCATGCCGGTGATCGCGCTGGCGACCACGGAGGCGATCGCCGCCGTACCGACGGACGCGGGGGTGCTCTCCACCCGCGTCGACACGCTCACCGACGCCGCCCGGTGGCTGATCGAGGAGCCCGACCACGCCCGCCGCCTCGGCGACCGGGCCCGCCAGGTCGCCCTGGCCCGCTTCGGTCTGGACCGCTTCCTCGCGGACTGGGACCGCCTGTTGGAGGAGGAGACATGCGCATCGCGATGATTTCCGAGCACGCCAGTCCGCTGGCCGCGCTCGGCGGTGCGGACGCCGGCGGCCAGAACGCCCACGTCGCCGAACTGTCCGCCGCGCTCGCGGCGCAGGGCCACGAGGTGCGCGTCTACACCCGCCGGGACCACGCCGACCTGCCCACCGTGGTGCCGCTCGGCGGCTACCACGTGGTGCACGTGCCGGCCGGTCCGCCGGTGACGCTGCCCAAGGACGAGCTGCTGCCGTACATGGGCGCGTTCGGCGAGTGGATGGCCGCGGACTGGCGCGACGGCTGGCGGCCGGACGTGGCGCACGCCCACTTCTGGATGAGTGGCCTGGCCACGGTCACCGCGTCCCGGGCCTGCCCGGTGCCGGTGCTGCTCACCTACCACGCGCTCGGCTCGGTGAAGCGGCGCCACCAGGGTGCCGCGGATCCCAGCCCGCGGCGGCGGATCCCGTACGAACGGCAGCTCGGCGCCGTCGTGGACCGGGTCGTGGTGCAGTGCCAGGACGAGATCCGGGAGCTGCTCGCGCTGGGCGTGCCGCGTACCTCGATGGCGCTGGTGCCCTCCGGCGTGAACACCGAGCGGTTCCGGCCGGACGGCCCGGCGGTGCCCGGTACCGGGCGGCCGCGCATCCTCTCGGTCGGCCGGCTGGTCGAGCGCAAGGGCTTCGAGGACCTGATCCGGGCCATGCCGGCGGTGCCCGGTGCGGAGTGCGTCATCGTCGGCGGCCAGCCCGACGACGAGCCGTACGCCCGGCGGCTGCACGACCTCGCCGAGCGCTGCGGCGTGGGGGACCGGGTGCACCTGGCCGGTGCGGTGCCGGCGGCGGACATGCCGCGCTGGTACCGCTCCGCCGACGTGCTCGCCGCCGCACCCTGGTACGAGCCGTTCGGCCTCACCCCGCTGGAGGCCATGGCCTGCGGCGTGCCGGTGGTCGGCACGGCGGTCGGCGGGCTGGTCGACACCGTCGTCGACGGCGTCACCGGTGACCTGGTGCCGCCGCGCGACCCCCGGACCCTGGGCAGGACGCTGCGCCGGCTGCTCACCGACGACGTGCGGCGCTACTCCTACGCCGCCGCCGCGGCCGACCGGGCCGGGCATTCGTACTCGTGGCGCCGGGTCGCCACCCAACTGGCCGCGGTGTACGCGGCCGTCGCCGGCCTGACCCGGGCCGCCGAGACCGACGACGCACGAGAGGTGGTGGCCTGATGACCGAACGGGCACTCTCCCCCCTGGACTCGCACCTGGCCGGCCTGGCCGCCGCGCTGATCCCGTTCCGCGCCTCCGCCGGCATCCTGGCCCGCTGGGGCGGTCAACTCGCCTGGCACCTGGGCCAGGGCGGACGCCTGCTGGTCGCGGGCAACGGCGGCAGCGCGGCCGAGGCACAGCACCTCGCCGCGGAACTGGTCGGCCGGCTGCGCGACGAGCGGATGCCGCTGTCCGCGGTCGCGCTCACCGCGGACACCTCGGCGGTGACCGCGATCAGCAACGACTACGGGTACGACGAGGTCTTCGCCCGCCAGGTCCGTGCGCACGGCCGCCCGGACGACATCCTGCTGGTCCTGTCCACCAGCGGCCGCAGCGCCAACCTGCTGCAGGCGGTGCACGCCGCCCGGGAGGCCGGCCTGCGGACCTGGGCCATGGTCGGGCCGGGTGCCAGCCCGGTCGGCGACGCCTGCGACGAGGCGTTGCGCTGCCCGTCCGAGGACAGCCAGGTGGTCCAGGAACTGCACCTGATCTCGGTGCACGTGATGTGCGAGTACGTCGACCGCACCCTGCCGGCCGTCCTGGGAAAAGCACCGGCGGTGCCGGACACACCGCGCGCCCTGATGAACGGCCACTCCCGGCTGAACGGAGCGGGGGTGCCGTCATGAGCCGCCCACTGCTGGTCGTGGTCGGCGACTCGCTGCTGGACCGCGACGTGGAGGGCGCGGTCCGGCGGATCGCCCCGGACGCGCCGGCCCCGGTGCTCGACGAGGAGACCGCGACCGACCGGCCCGGCGGTGCCGGCCTGGCCGCGCTGCTCGCGGCCGGCCGCGGCTACGACGTCGCGCTGGTCACCGCGCTCGCCGACGACGCAGGCGGCGCCCGGCTCAGCGAACTGCTGACCGCGGCCGGCGTCGCGGTGTATCCGTTGCCGCTGCCCGGCGCCACCCCGGAGAAGATCCGGCTGCGCGCCCAGGGGCAGGTGTTGCTGCGCCTGGACCGCGGCGGCACCGAGCCGCAGGCACCGGGCGACGCGCCGGAGGCCGCGCTGGAGGTGCTGCGGGCGGCGTCCGCGATCCTGGTCAGCGACTACGGCCGCGGCGTGGCCCGGCACCCGCGGCTGCGCGCGGCGATCGAGCAGGCCAAGGCGCCGGTGGTGTGGGACCCGCACCCGAACGGGCCGGCCCCGGTGCCCGGCGTGCGACTGGTCACCCCGAACGCCGCCGAGGTCCGCAAGCTCACCGGCGACGCGGGCGGCGGGTCCGCCCTGGCCACCGCCCAGCGCGCCGGTCACCTGCTGCGGCAGCGCTGGCGGGCCGGCGCGGTGGCGGTCACCGTGGGCGCGGACGGCGCGGTGCTCTGCCACTCCGGGCCGACGCCGCTGGTGGTGCCGGCCCCGGCGCGGGCCGGCGGGGACACCTGCGGCGCGGGGGACCGGTTCGCCGCCTCCGCCGCGCTCGCCCTGGCGTCCGGCGCGCTGGTGTCCGAGGCGGTGCAGGAGGCGGTCGCCGAGGCCAGCGCGTACGTCGCGGCCGGTGGCGTCTCCGCCGCTCTGGCGCCGGCCGAGGCGCCGGCCGTGCCCCGGCAGCGGATCGGCGCCGAGGAGGCCGGCCGGCTGCTCGCCGAGGTGCGTGCCCGGGGCGGCACCGTGGTCGCCACCGGCGGCTGCTTCGACCTGCTCCACATCGGACATCTGGCCACCCTGCAGGCCGCCCGCAAGCTGGGCGACTGCCTGATCGTCTGCCTCAACTCCGACGCGTCGGTGTCCGCACTGAAGGGCCCGGACCGTCCGCTCACCGGGCAGCAGGACCGGAGCCGGCTGCTGGCCGCCCTGGACTGTGTGGACGCCGTCGTGGTCTTCGACGAACCGACACCGGAGTCGGTGCTGTCCTGGCTGCGCCCGGACATCTGGGTCAAGGGCGGCGACTACGCCGACGGCGGCCCCGATCTGCCGGAGTCCGACCTGGTCCGGCGCTGGGGCGGTCAGACCGTCATCGTGCCCTACCTGGACGGCCGTTCCACCACCCGCACGATCGCCGCGGCACGCGGTGCCCTGCAGAATGAAGGAGCGCAATGACCGACACGAACCTGATGACCGTGCTTGTCACCGGCGGATCGAGCGGCCTCGGGGCCGCCGTCGTGGACGCGGTGGTGAAGGCGGGCGGGCGGCCGTACGTCATCGACCGGCAGCCGCCCGCGGAGGGCATCCCGTGGGTCGAGTGCGACCTCGCCGACACCCGCGCCGCCGAGGCCGCCACCCGCCGGGTCGTCGAGATGGCCGGCGGGCTCACCGGCGTGGTCACCGCGGCCGGCATGGACGTGCCCGGCGCGCTGGCCGACGTCCCCGGCGAGACCTGGGACCGGATCGTCACGATCGACCTGCTCGCCACGGCCGCAGTGATCCGGGCCGCCCTTCCGGCGCTGACGGAGTCGCACGGCACCGCCGTCACGGTCGCGTCCACGCTGGGCATCAAGGCGGTCGGGGACGCCACCGCGTACTGCGCCGCGAAGTTCGGCGTGGTCGGCTTCACCCGGGCGCTCGCCGCCGAGCTGGCCGGTCAGGTCGGCGTCACGCTGATCATCCCGGGCGGCATGCGGACGAAGTTCTTCGACGACCGCGACGAGCAGTACAAGCCCGGCCCGGACGCGATCCTGAACGACCCGGCCAACGTGGCGAACGCGATCCTGTTCGCGCTCGGCCAGCCGGCCGGCTCGGCGGTGCGGGAGATGGTGATCGCGGCCGAGACGGAGACGTCGTACCCGTGATCCTGGTCCTGCGCGCCCTCGGCGTCGGCGATCTGGCGACCGCCGTCCCGGCCCTGCGGGCGGTCCGGGCCGCCTTCCCGGACCGGACCCTCGCGCTGGCCGCACCCACCTGGCTGACGCCGCTGATCGACCTGATCGGCGGCGTCGACCGGGTGGTACCCACCGACGGGCTCACCGGCGGCCCGCCCGGCGTGGCGCCGCCCGAGGTGGCGGTCAACCTGCACGGCCGCGGCCCGCAGTCGCACCGGCTGCTGCGCGCCACCCAACCGGCGAAGCTGTGGGCGTTTGCCAGCGCCGAGGCGGGGCATCCCGACGGTCCGCCCTGGGCCGAGGAGGAACACGAAGTGCATCGCTGGTGCCGCCTGCTACGCCATTACGGTCTGCCCGCCGACGAGCGCGACCTGGACCTGGCCGTGCCGGACACCGGAGTGCCGCGCGGCGTGACCGTCGTGCATCCGGGCGCCAAGTCACCGTCGCGGCGCTGGCCGCATCATGCCGAGGTGGCCCGCCGCCTCGCCGCCCGCGGGCACCGGGTGGTGGTCACCGGCACCGAGACGGACCCGGCGGCTGAGGTGGCCCGGGACGCCGGCGTGCCGCTGCTGCCCACCACGCTCGCCGAGCTGGCCGGGCTGATCGCGCACGCCCGGCTGGTGGTCAGCGGCGACACCGGGGTCGCGCACCTGGCCACCGCGTACCGGACGCCGTCGGTGGTGCTGTTCGGGCCGATGCCGCCGCGGCGCTGGGGACCGCCGGCGGACCGTCCGTACCATCGCGCGATCTGGCACGGCACCCGCGCCGACCGCGGCGACGCACCCGGCCCGGAGGTGCACCCGGCCCTGCTGAGGATCGGCGTCGGCGAGGTCCTCGCCGAGGCCGGGGAGGCGGATCGCCATGCGGTTACGGCGTAGCGATCTCACCCGGCCGGGGTACGGGCGGCGGCGCGCCGGCAAGGGTTTCCGCTACCTCGACGTCGACTCCTCCCCGCTCACCGACGCCGGTCAGGTCGAACGGATCACGGCGCTGGTCATCCCGCCGGCCTGGACCGACGTGTGGATCTGCCCGGACGAGCGGGGACACATCCAGGCCACCGGGTACGACGCGGCCGGCCGCAAGCAGTACCTGTACCACCGGGTCTGGCGCACCACCCGGGACGAGGCGAAGTTCGACCACGCGCTGGAGGTCGCCGAGAAGCTGCCGGAGATGCGCGAGCGGCTCTGCGGCGACCTGTCCGGCCGGGGGCTGTCCCGCTCGCGGGTGCTGGCCGCGGTGGCCCGGCTGCTCGACATGGGCATGTTCCGGGTCGGCAGCGACCAGTACGCGCAACGTGACTCCGATCCGTCGTACGGGCTGTCCACGCTGCGCCCGGAGCACGTCCGCACCCGTGGCGGCTGCGTGGTGCTGGAGTTCACCGGCAAGTCCGGCGTGGAGCACGCCAACCCGGTCGGCGACGGCGAGGTGTGCCAGGTGCTGCGTGACCTCAAGCGGCGGCGCCGGGGCCGGGACCGGCTGTTCGGCTACTGGGACCCGGCCGCGAAACGCTGGCGGGACGTGCGCGCCGACGACATCAACGAGTACCTGCGGGAGATCAGCGGCGAGCAGATGACCGCGAAGGACTTCCGCACCTGGCACGGCACCGTGAAGGCGGCCGAGGAGCTGGCCGCGGCCGGTCCGCAGCCGACGAGGACCGGGCGCAAGCGGGCCGTGTCGAAGGCGATGAAGGAGGTGGCCGGGCTGCTCGGCAACACCCCCACGGTGGCCCGCGCGTCGTACGTCGATCCGCGCGTCATCGACCGGTACGAGGAGGGCAAGGTCGCCGACGTCGGCGCGGACGACACCGAGGAGGCCGTGCTCCAGCTGCTCACCGAGGATTGACCGGCCCGGCCGGCGGGCACCGGAGGGGCATGCCCGCACGCGAGAACCTGCCGAGCACGATCAAGCGCTCGCCGCAGAAGGCCCAGGACACCTACGCCGAGACGCTCGACTCCGCGGTCGAGCAGTACGGCGACGGCGAACGCGCGCACCGGACCGCGTTCGCGTCGCTGAAGCACTCGTTCGAGAAGGTCGGCGACCACTGGGAGGCCAAGGAGCAACGCGGCCCCAGCGACGCCCAGGCCGAGGGCGGGGTGGACACCGACCGGCCCACCGCCGGCGGGGTGGACGCCAACGCCAGCAAGAAGCACCTGCTCGAGGTGGCGAAACGGCTGGACGTGACCGGCCGGTCCCGGATGACGAAGGACGAGCTGGTGGACGCCATCCAGAAGGCGAACGCCGCGGCCAGCCGGAAGGCGCTGGACGCCGAACGCGGTGACTGACCGGGTGGATTGAAACCGGCGGCGTGGGGCACAGCAGGACACCCGACGGAGAGAAGAACCCCGTGGACCTGCCCGACGAACTGCGCACGCTGCTGGACCGGCCGAGCATCTGCTACGTCGCCACCACCATGCCGGACGGCTCGCCGCAGCTCACCCAGACCTGGGTCGACACGGACGGCCGGAACCTCCTGATCAACACGGTGCAGGGGTACCAGAAGGTCCGCAACGTCGACCGCGACCCGCGGGTGGCGGTGACCGTCGCCGACGCCGCCGACCCGTCGCGCTACTTCACCGTCCGCGGGCGGGTCGTCGGCGTCACCGCGGACGGCGGCGCGGAGCACATCGAGAAGCTGTCCCGGCGCTACACCGGTGGCCCGTACCCGTGGTGGGGCGGGCGGGACCAGGTCCGGGTGATCATGACGATCGAGCCGGACCGGATCGGCAGCATGGGCTGACCGGTTCGGCGCCCGGCCGCCGGCGACGGGCGCGGCCGGAGGCCGGCCAGGTCGTGACGCGCGTCCACCCGGTCCAGGCCCTCGGTGCGATGGGTCAGGACCAGCACGGTACGGCCGCCGGCCGCGTCCAGCAGGTCGGCCATCAGCGCCTCGGCGCCGGCCGCGTCCAGGCCCTCGGTGGGCTCGTCCAGGATCAGCAGCGCCGGGTCGGCGAGCAGCGCCCGGGCGGTGGCCAGCCGCCGCGCCTCGCCGCCGGAGACGGTGGCGCCGCCGGTGCCCAGCCAGGTGTCCAGCCCGGCCGGCCGCCGGTCCAGCCAGTCCGCCAGCCCGACCCGGTGCAGCACGGCGATCAGGTCGGCGTCGGTGGCGGCGGGCGCGGCCAGGCGCAGGTTCTCCCGGACGGTCGACGCGAACAGGTGCCCGGTGTCGTCGCCGACCAGCCCGATCAACCGGCGCACCGCCGACTCGGGCAGCGTCGCCAGGTCGCGCCCGTCGATCCGGACCGTGCCGGCGCGCGCGGCGAGCAGGCGGGCGAGCACGGCGGCCAGGGTGGACTTGCCGCTGCCGGAGCGCCCCTGGATCGCGGTGCGGGAGCCGGCGGGCAGGTCGAGGTCGAGCCCGTCGAGGGCCGGCGTCCGGTCCGGGTCCCATCCCGCGACCAGGCCCCGGACGGTGACGCCGGCGCCCCGACCACCGGCGCGGACCGGCCGTTCCGGCGCAGGCCCGGCGTCCCGGATTCCGGCCGAGCCGAGGTTCCGGTTTCCGGCCGAGCTGGGGGCGACGGCGGCCAGCCGGATGCGGGCGGCGGCGGCGCGCTGCCGGGCCAGGGCCGCGTCCGGCAGCGCGGCGACCGGGTCGGTCAGCGCCACCACACCGAGCAGCAGCACGGCCGCCCACTCCGCGGACAGGCCCGGCGTGCCGCCGAGCGCCAGCGCCGTCCCGGTGACCGCGACACCCCACCCCAGATGACCGAGCGCGCCGGCCAGCCCGGCCGCCCGGGCCGCCCGGGCCTCCAGCCGGGCCAGGGCCCGGCTGCGCCGCTCCGGCACCGCCAGGGCGTCCGGCCCGGTCAGGTCCTCGACGCCGTCCACCGTCTCGACCACGGCGTCCCGCACCTCGGCGCGGGCCGTGCCGGTCGCCGTCTCCCGCCGGGCCGCCAGCCGCGCCGCCACCGCCGGGGCCAGCACCCCGGAGACCGCGAGCCCGGCCAGCAACGGCACCGTCACCGCCGGCGCGGTCAGCATGGCGGCCCCGGCGGCCACGAGCACCGCGAGCACCGCGGCCAGCGCCGGCAGCCGGCCCCGGAGCAGGCCGTCGACCTCGGCGTCCACGTCGTCCACCAGGCGGGTGAGCAGGTCGCCGCGCCGGTGCCGGTGCGGTCCCGGCACCCGGGGGATCAGGCCGGCGTAGACCCGGGACCGCAGCGCCCCGAGCCGGGCGAACGCGACCTCGTGCGCGACCAGACGTTCCAGGTAGCGCAGCAGCGGGCGGGCGACGGCGCTGCCGCGGACCAGGACGACCGCGGTGGACAGGGTCAGCACCGGCGGCAGCGTGGCGGCCCGGACCAGCAGCCAGGTGGCGGCGCCGGTGAGCACGATCCCGGCCAGCCAGGCGGCGGCGCCCAGGGCGACCGCGACGGCCGGGTGCCGCAGCAGCGGCGCCGTGGCCCCGGCGGCGGCCTTCTCGGGCCGGTCCGGGGCGGGGTCGGTCCGGGCCGGTGAGCCGCCCCCGGCCCGCGGCGGGGTGACCGTGACGACCCGGTCGGCGGCGGCGAGCAGCGCCGGGCGGTGTGCCACGACCAGCACCGCGCAGCCCCGGTCCGCGGCCGCGCGCAGTTCCGCCAGCACCCGCCGCTCGGCGGCCACGTCCAGGTGCGCGGTGGGCTCGTCGAGCAGCAGCGTCACGGGTGCGTCCTGGGCCCGGCGCAGCACCGCGGCCAGGGCCAGTCGTTGCCGCTGCCCGGCGGACACGCCGTGGCCGTGCTCGCCGAGCGCCGCGTCCGGATCAAGCTCGCCGTCCAGGCCCACGGCGCGCAGCGCGGCCACCGCCTCGGGGCCGGGCGGCGGTGACCCACCGGGAGCGGCCAGCGCGTCGCGGACCGTACGGGCGTGCGGCAGGGTGGGCCGCTGCGGCAGGTAGACCGGCGGGGGACCGGAGACCCGGAGGCGGCCGGCGTCCAGCGGCTGGAGTCCGGCGAGGGCGCGCAGCGCGGTGGTCTTGCCGGCTCCCGACACCCCCCGCAACGCGACCAGTTCCCCGCCGGACACGGTGAGCGCGTCCAGCGCCAGCGCGTCCGCGACCGCGCCGGGATGGCGTACCCGCAGGCCGGTGGCGGTGACCCCGACCGCGGCCGACGGGTCCGCCGCGGGGCCGGGCTCCGCGCCCGACCACACCTCGTCGATGTCGCCGATCACCGCGGTCGCGTCGGTGGCCGCGTGGTAGCGGGCGGCCATCTCCCGCAACGGCCGGTACGCCTCCGGCGCCAGCAGGATCACCAGCAGGGCCGGCGCCAGCGCCAGGTCACCGGCCGCCACCCGGAGCCCGGCCTCGACCGCGATCAGCCCGACCGACAGCGTGCCCACCAGGTCCAGCGCGGTCGAGGAGAGGAACGCGGTCCGCAGCACCCGCATGGTGGCGGCGCGGTGCCGGTCGGTCATCGCGGCCACCACGCCGATCTGGCGTTCCGCGCGCCCGTACACCCGCAGGGTGGCCAGCCCGCGCACCACGTCCAGGAAGTGACCGGCCAGGCGGGCGTCGGCCGCCCAGCGCTGCCGGGCCCGGGCCTGGGTGGCCCAGCCGATCAGCGCGCCGAGCACCGGGACCAGCGGCAGGGTGAGCAGCGCGACCACGGCCGACGCCGGGTCGACCGCGGCCATCGCGAGCAGCACCAGCGGCGGCAGCGCCACGCCCAGGACCAGCGCGGGCAGGTAGCCGCCGAACCACGGCCGCAGCGCGTCCAGGCCGGTGGTGAGCGTGGCGGTCAGGCGGCCGCTGCCGTACCGCGCCACCCAGGCCGGGCCCCGGCGCAGCACCGCGGTCAGGGCGGTGCGCCGCAGCTCGTCGGTGACCCGGGCCGCGGTGTGGTGCGCGGCCACCTGTTCGGCCCAGGTGAGGACCGCGCGCAGCAGGTACCCGGCGGCCAGCAGCGGCACCGCGTCCCCGGCCGGGCCGGTCACCGCCCGGGTCAGCGCGACCAGCAGCAGCAGGGTGGCGCCGGCCTGCCCGGCGCCGATCACCGCCAGCGCGGCGACGCCGGTCCGGGCGGTCCGGGCGTGCCGCAGCAGCCGCGGGTCGACCGGCGCCCGGCTCGCCGTCACGACGGGATCCGCTCGCTGGCGATCCGGCGCCGGAACACCCAGTACGACCAGGCCTGGTAGACGAGGACGCCGGGCAGCACGACCAGCCCCACGACGGTCAGCAGCCGCAGCGTGGAGTCGGTGGCCACGGCCCCGGACCGGGTCAGCGACCAGGCGTCGGACAGCGTGCTGGCGAGCACCACGTCGCCGCCCGCGGTGAACACGGCGGCGACCGCGGCGGCGACGCCGAGTGCCGCACCGGCGAACGCGGCCACCTCGCGGCGCCACCGCGCGAGAAGCGCCACACCCAGGCAGACCGCGGTGCCCGCCGCCGCGCCGCGTGCCCCGGTCGCGGCCGCCGTGACCAGCAGCGCCCCGCCGGTCACCAGCGCGGTGGCCACCGCCGTCCGCCGGGCCCGGCGCCGGACCGGGCCGGTGGTGCGCAGCGTGAGGAACGTGGCGCCGAGCAGGACCGCGGCGGCCAGGGCGAGCAGCGCGCCCAGTCCGGCCTCCGCGGTGGCCAGCGGCGCCAGGCTGCGGCCGAGGCCGGTGCCGGTCACCTCGCCGTCCGGCCCGAGCGCCAGTCCGCGGGCGAACACCGCGAGCAGCGCGCCCCACAGCAGCACGATGCCGGCCGAACTGGCCGCGAGCGCCGCGTCGCAGCGTCGCCGCCACCGGTGGCCGTCGCCCTTGCCGCGGAACTCCAGCGCGACGCCGCGCACCGCGAGCAGCAGCAACAGCGCCACCAGCGGCAGGTAGAGGCCGGACAGCAGGGCCGCGTACCAGTCCGGGAACGCGGCGAACGTGATGCCGACCGCGGCGACCAGCCACACCTCGTTGCCGTCCCAGAACGGTCCCACGGTGCGGACGATGGCGCCGCGCTCGTGGTCGTCGCGGCCCAGCACCGGGCCGAGCAGGCCGACGCCGAAGTCGAAACCCTCGAGGACGAAGAACAGCACCCAGGCGAGCACCACCAGGGAGAACCAGAACATGACCACGGGGGCTCCTCAGTAGACCGGGGTGGGTTCGGGTGCCGTCCGGTCCGGCTCCGGGACCGGCGTCACGGGCTGCCGGGACAGGTGCCGCACCAGGCGTAACCAGACGACCGCCAGCACGCCGTAGACCACCGTGAAGCCGGTCAGCGAGGTGATCACCTCGGCGCGGGTGAGGCCGGGGGAGATGCCCTCGGCCACGGTGGTGAGTCCGAACGCCAGCCAGGGCTGGCGGGCGGTCTCGGTGAAGATCCAGCCGAACGTGTTGGCGGCGGCCGGCAGCAGCGGTACCAGCGGCAGCCAGCGCAGCAGCCATCGGTGCGGGGTACGGCCGCGGCGGCCGGTCCAGAGGTACGCGGCGGCGACCAGCGCGGCGAGCATGCCGACGCCGATCATCAGCCGGAACGACCAGAACGCCACCGGCACCATCGGGATGTAGTCGCCGGCGCCGTACTGGGCGGTGTACTGCGCCTGCAGGTCGTCGATGCCCTGCACCTCGGCACCGGGGGAGCCCTTGGCCAGCACGGACAGCAGGGCCGGCAGTTCCAGGCTGAACCAGGGCCGGCCGCCGTCCGCGCCGCCGATCGCGAACACCGAGAACGGCGCGCCGGTGGTGGTGACGTACAGCGCCTCGGCGGCGGCCATCTTCATCGGCTGGACCTCGGTGATCACCTTGCCCAGCCGGTCGCCGGTGAGCGCGGTCAGCGCACCGCCGACCAGGGTGAGCCAGGCGCCCAGCCGCGCCAGCGTGCCGAACGCGGCGTCCGCGGCCCGCCGCCACACGCCGATGGCGAGCAGCAGCGCGCCGCCGACCATCACGGCGCCGGCGATGGTGTGCGGGAACGCGGCCAGGTTCACCTCGTTGAGCAGCAGCGCGCCGAAGTCACCGAGCCGGGCCCGGCCGGTGACCGGGTCGAGTTCGTACGCGATCGGGTTCTGCATGAACGAGTTGGCGGCCAGGATGATGAACGCGCTCAGCAGCGTGCCCACCGCGACCACCACGATGGTGGCGGCGTGCAGCCGGCGGGGCAGCCGGTCCCAGCCGAAGTACCACAGCGCCAGGAACGTGGCCTCGAGGAAGAACGCGAGCATGCCCTCGATGGCCAGGGTGGGCCCGAAGACGTCGCCGTAGAAGCGGGCGAAGGCACTCCAGCCCAGGCCGAACTGGAACTCCTGCACCAGCCCGGTGACCACGCCCACCGCGAACGTGACGATCAGCAGCCGGCCGACGAACTGGGTGAGGTCGCGGTACTTCGGCGTGCCGGTGCGCAGCCAGGCCACGTGCAGGCCGGCCGCGGTGCCGGCCAGGCTGATCGACAGCGGCACGAAGAAGTAGTGGTAGATCGTCACCACCGCGAACTGCAGCCGGGTCAGGTCCAGGACGTCCATGTGCCCCCCTACGACGTTTCGTAGTAGATACTACGTCGCGTAGTACGACGGCGTGCAGTAGACTCGGTCACATGGCCCTGGGAGACCTCGAACGCGACGTGATGTCGCAGCTGTGGGACGCGCCGGAGCCGCTCACCGTGCGGCAGGTGCACGAGCGCCTCAGCGAGGGCCGCGACCTGGCGTACACCACCGTGATGACCGTCCTCGACCGCCTCGCCAAGAAGGGCGTGGTGCTGCAGGAGCGCGCCGACCGGGCGTACCGGTACGCGCCCGCGCAGACCCGCGAGGAGATGACCGCCGCGCTCATGCTGGACGCGCTCAGCGACGCGCCGGACGAGGCCACCCGGGACGCCGCGCTGGCGCACTTCGTCGGCCGCCTCGGCCCCGACGCGCTGCGGGCCGCGTTGCGGGCGGCGGACACGGCGGTCCGGAAGCGGCGGTGACCGCGCTCGCGCTCGGTGCGCTCGGGCTGACGCTGTCGCTGGTGGTGCCCGGCCTGCTGGCCCGGGCCCGCTGGCCGGACCGGGCGCCGGCCGCGGCCGTGGTGCTCTGGCAGGCGATCACGCTCACCGCGGTGCTCTGCGCACTCGGCGTGGTGCTCGCCGCGCCGGAGGAGGTGGTCCGCGCGGCCGGCTCGGGCCGCCCGGTGGCCACCACCGCACTGCTCGCCGCGCTCGCCGTCGCGGCGCTGATCGTCGCCCGGCTGCTGGTGTCGCTGGCCCGGGTCAGCTACCGGTCGCGGGCCCGCCGGTCCCGGCACCGGATGCTCGTCGACCTGCTGGACCGCGCCGAGCAGCACCGGGAACTCGACGTCGACGGGCTGCGGGTGCTCGACGGCGCGCTGCCGCTGGCGTACTGCGTGCCCGGCCGGTCCCCGCGGGTGGTGCTCAGCGACGGCGCGCTGCGGGTGCTCGACGACGTCCAGGTCGCCGCGGTGCTCGCGCACGAACAGGCCCACCTGCGCCACCGGCACGACGTGGTGACCGAGTCGTTCACCGCGTTCCACCGGGCGGTACCGGGCCCGCTCCGGTCCCGGGTGCCGCTGGATGCCGTCCACCTGCTGCTGGAGATGGTCGCCGACGACGCCGCCCGCCGCCGCTGCGGGGCCGGCGCGGTGCGCGGTGCGCTGGAACGCCTCGGCGACGACGGCACGTCCGCCGACCGCCGCCGCCGGCTGGACCGGCTCGCCGCCCCGCACGCCCGGCCGGTGGTTCTCTCGGCCGCCGTCGCGGTGGCGTCCGCCGCTCTGCTGGTGTTACCGACCGTGATGCTGGTGGTGCCCTGGCTCGACCGGGCCCTCGACAACTGGCCGCTCTAGGTGACGCTGCGTCAAACCCTGAGTGCGTAAGGTTTCGTCGATGCGACCGGCTTCAAACCTCTGATGATCACCGGTACGGTGGTCCGCGGTTTGACCGTCCGATCGATGGAAGGAACACGCGCCACCGTGAATCGGGTTCTGCGCCGCCTGCTGTGTGTGGTCGCCGCGGCGGGGGTCATGCTGACCGGCACGGCCGGTGCCGCGCTCGCCACGCCCTCCCCGTCGAGCGTGGAGGAGCAGATCGACAAGCAGTGGAACAAGCTCGAACCGGTCATCGAGCAGTACAACGACGTGCACAACAAGCTCAAGGCCAACCGCGCCCAGGTGCGGGCGATCAGCAAGCGCCTGGTGCCGCTCGAACTCGAGGTCAACATGGCGATGGCGAACGTCAAGGGCCTCGCCGCGGACGCGTACAAGCAGGGGCCGCCGGGTGCGCTCGACGCGATGATCCTGTCCGGCTCGCCGACCGGGCTGACCGAGAAGCTGACGTTCCTCGAACAGTACGCCCGGCACCAGCGCGCGCAGATCGCCGACGTGGCGAAGCTGCGCGACCGGCTGGCCACCGACAAGCGGAACCTGGACCTGCTCACCGAGTCGCTGGCCGCCCGCGACACCGAGCTGGCGAAGAGCAGGAAGACCATCGAGAAGAAGATCAAAGACCTGCAGAAGCTGAGGATCCGCGCGTACGGCGAGAGCGGTGCCGCCCCCGGCAAGCTGCGCACCGGCCCGTGTCCGGTGACGTACACCAACGACAAGGGTGGCCGCGCCGCCAAGAAGGCCTGCAGCCTGATCGGCAAGCCGTACGTCTTCGGCGCCGAGGGCCCGAACAGCTTCGACTGCTCCGGCCTCACCAAGGTGGCCTGGGGCAGCGTCGGCGTCCGCCTCACCCACTACACCAAGGTGCAGTGGACCGAGGGCCGGCCGGTCAGCCGGTCCGAGCTGCAGCCCGGCGACCTGGTCTTCTACTTCGGCGACCTGCACCACATGGCGATGTATGTCGGCGGGAACACCGTGGTGCACGCGCCCAGCAGCGGCGACCACGTCCGGATGGCGCCGATGGAACGCATCGGTCCGATCGCCGGCTACCGCAGACCCGGCTGATCCACCGCCGGCCGATGATGGTCGAGGAGCGCGCCGAGCAGCCGTACCAGCTCGGCGCGCTCCTTCGCGTTCAGCGGTGCCAGCAGCTCGTCCTGAATCTCGCCGACCCGGTGCGCCAGGTCCCCGGCCCGGCGCCGGCCGGCCGGCGTGATCGTCACGACGTTGCGCCGCCGGTCCGCCGGATCGGGTGAGCGCCGCACGTAGCCGCCGTCGGTGAGTTCGTTGAGCGCGGCCACCATGTCGCTCAGGTGAATGCCGGTGCGCCGGCCCAGCTCCGCCTGCGACGCCGGACCGGACTCCATCAGCTCGGCCAGCAGCCGGTAGTGGTAGCCGCGCGCACCGACCTCCGCCAGCCCTTCGCTGACCAGCCGGTAGGCCGCCGCCGCGGTCTGGCTCAACAGCCAGCTGGGCAGCGTCGTCACTCGCGTCATGTGCGCAGCATAACATTTGCGGCACTAACGTTAGCTCCACTAACGTTAGTCGCATGAACGATATCGACGTGTTCCGGGTCCGGGTGCCGCAGGACGACCTCGACGACCTCGCCGGGCGCCTCGCCCGCACCCGCTGGCCCGACGAACTGCCCGGCGCCGGCTGGGACTACGGCATCCCGCTGCCCTGGGTGCGGGAGCTGGCGCTCCGCTGGCAGACGTTCGACTGGCGGGCCCACGAGGATCAGATCAACACCTTTGCGCAGTACGTCACCACGATCGACGGCCAGCGCGTGCACTTCCTGCACGTGCGCTCGGCCCACCCGGACGCGCTGCCGCTGCTGCTCACCCACGGCTGGCCCGGTTCCGTGGTGGAGTTCCTCGGCGTGCTCGGGCCGCTGTCCGCGCACTTCCATCTGGTCGTACCGTCAATCCCCGGTTTCGGCTTCTCCGGGCCCACCCGGGACCGGGGCTGGGACCAGCACCGCGTCGCCCGCGCCTGGGCCGAGCTGATGCGCCGGCTGGGCTACCGGCGCTACGGCGCGCAGGGCGGTGACTGGGGCGCTGGCATCTCCCGCGCCCTGGCCGCGCACCGGCCCGCCGAGGTGGTCGGCGTGCACCTCACCTACCTGCCCACGCCCGGCTCCGCGGACGGACTCGGTGCCGCGGACCGGGCCCGGCTGGAACACCTCACCCGGTACGCCGCGAACCGCCCCGGCTACCAGATCCTGCACGCCACCCGGCCGCAGACCCTCGCGTACGCGCTCACCGACTCGCCGGTGGGCCAGCTCGCCTGGATCGCCGAACGGTTCGCCGAATGGACCGATCCGGCCACCCCGGTGCACGACGACGTGATCCTGGCGAACGTGATGCACCACTGGCTCAACCGGACGGCCGGCCCGGCGGCCCGGCTGGCCCGGGAGAGCACCCCCGGGATGCTGCCGTGCCCGGTGCCGGTGGGCGTGGCGGTGCTGCCGCACGACATCGTCCGGTCGGTCCGCCCGCTGGCCGAGCGCACGTACGACATCCGGCGCTGGACCGAGTACCGGCGCGGCGGCCACTTCGCCGCACTGGAGGTGCCGGACGAGTTCGTGGCCGACGTCACCGCGTTCTTCACCGAGATCGGCGCCGCCGCGCCACGGTGAGCCGGGGCGTCCGGCAGAATCGCGGTCATGCGCCTCGATCTCTCCGGCCGGACCGCCCTCGTGACCGGCTCCACCCAGGGCATCGGCCAGGCCATCGCGGCCGGTCTGGCCGCGGCCGGCGCGCGGGTCGGGATCAACGGCCGCAGCCGCGACTCGGTCGACCGGGCGATCGCCGCGCTGCCGGCCGGCGACTACGTCGCGGTCCCCGCCGACGTGGCCACGCCGGAGGGCGCCGACGCGGTCCGCGACGTGCTCCCCGACGTGGACATCCTCATCAACAACCTGGGCATCTTCGGTTCCCGGCCGGCGCTGGAGATCACCGACGACGAGTGGCGGCGCTACTTCGAGGTCAACGTGCTGGCCGCGGTCCGGCTCACCCGGCAGTACCTGCCCGGCATGCGCGAGCGCGGCTGGGGCCGGATCCAGTACATCGCCAGCGACTCCGCGGTGGTCATTCCGGCCGAGATGATCCACTACGGCGTGTCGAAGACCGCGCTGCTGGCGGTCGCCCGCGGCTTCGCCAAGGAGGCGGCCGGCTCCGGCGTCACGGTCAACAGTGTGATCGCCGGCCCGACCCACACCGGCGGTGTCGAGGACTTCGTCTACGAGCTGGTCGACAAGTCCCTGCCGTGGGACGAGGCGCAGCGCGAGTTCATGCGCCGGCACCGCCCGCAGAGCCTGCTGCAGCGCCTCATCGAGCCGGCCGAGATCGCCAACCTGGTGGTCTATCTGAGTTCCCCGCTGGCATCCGCGACCACCGGGGGAGCGGTCCGCGTCGACGGCGGCTACGTCGACGCCATCCTGCCCTGACCCGGCCGCCTCCCGGGGGCCTGGCGTCGTTGGGTGCCTTGGTTCGGCCGCGTCTGCCGGGGGCCCGGCGTGGTTGGCTGCCCTGGTCCGGCCGCCCCAGCGGGGCCCGGCATAATCGCCTGCCATGAGTGACGGGCAACACGGCCACGGGCATGCGCACGGCCCCGGGCCGGCCGCGTCCCGCCGTACCCGCCGGATCGTCGCCGCGGCCCTCGTGCCCGCCGCCCTCGCCACCCTGATCGCGCTGGTCGTGCTCTGGCCCGGGCAGGTCGAGACCCCGCCCGAGCGGCGGGGCGGCGAACGCGCCCTCGGTACCGTCACCGCCGTCGCCGAACAGGCGTGCCCGGCCGGCGCCGCGCAGCAACGGTGCGGCTCGGCCACGGTGCGGATCACCGACGGCCCCGGCGCCGGCGGCACCCAGACCGTCGACCTGCCCCAGGGCCCGGGCGCGCCGCGGCTGGAGGTCGGCGACGACCTGGTGCTGCTGTACGCCCCCGACGCGGTACCCGGCGGGCCGGCCTACACGGTGGTCGACCAGCAACGGTCCACCCCGCTGATCTGGCTGGTGGCGCTCGCCGTCGCGGTGATCCTGGCGTTCGGCCGGTGGCGCGGCCTGCGTTCGCTGGCCGGGCTGGCGGTGAGCTTCGGCATCCTGCTGTACTTCGTGCTGCCCGCCATCCTGGACGGCTCGCCGCCGCTGCTGGTCGCGGTGGTGGGCGCGTCCGCCATCATGTTCGCCGCGCTGTACCTGACCCACGGCGTCACCGTGCACACCTCGGTCGCGGTCGCCGGCACGCTGGCCAGCCTGGTGCTGACCGGGATCCTCGGCGCGGTGTTCACGTCGCTGCTGCACCTGAGCGGCGTGGGCAGCGACGACACGTCGTACCTGTCGGCCACCCAGGGCGACATCGACCCGCGCGGGCTGCTGCTGGCCGGCATCGTGATCGGCGCCCTCGGCGTGCTCGACGACGTGACCGTCACCCAGGCGGTGACGGTGGCCGAGATGGCGGCGGGCGGCGGGCGTACCCGGTGGGGGCTCTACCGTTCCGCGATCCGGGTGGGGCGGGCGCACGTGGGCTCGGCGGTGAACACGATCGTGCTGGCGTACGCGGGGGCGTCCCTGCCGTTGCTGCTGCTGATCGCGGCCGGGAGCGATCCGGTCGGGGAGTTGCTGACCGGGGAGTACCTGGCCCAGGAGATCCTGCGCAGCGCGGTGGGAACGATCGGGCTGGTCGCCTCCGTGCCGATCACCACGGCCCTGGCGGTCCTGGTGGCCGACGCCGGCACCGCCGTGCCGGCCCGCCCTCGGCACGCGCGCCTCTAGCCGACGCCGCCCCCAACTGTTTTCACTATCACGTCAGACGCGCAGCCCGGAGAACAGAGCGGCCCCGCCGGCTCGACCGTGTGGCCGGGCCGGCGGGGCCGGGAGACGCCGGGGCTACTTCTTCGCCGCGGCCTCGTACAGCTTCTCGGGGGCCACCGCGCCGACCAGCATCCGGCCGTCGTCGGTCACCAGGGCGGTGAACAGGGTGCTGGAGAGCAGATGCCCGCTGCCCCAGGTGCCGCTGACCCGCGGCAGGCTCTTCACGATGCCGTCGAGCATGGCCTGCTGACCGTCGGCCTGCTCGTCCTTCTTCGGGGCGCCGGCCGGGTCCGTCTTGGCGACCAGGACGGACGTCCAGCCCTTGCCGACCACCGTCATCTGCTCGTTCTGCTGCGGACGGTCGTTCGGGGCGAGCTTCTGGCCCCGCTCGCGGTCCGGCACCGTCGCGGGCGCCTTCTCGGTGTTCACCTTGGTGCCCGGCGGCGGGTTGAAGGCGAACTGTTCGGCGTCCGGCACGGTGAAACTGATCTGCTGGAACGCCACCCGGACGGCCGGGTCGTTGGCGCCCTTGGCGTACACGTCCACGCGCAGCGGGATGTGCTCCTTGGCGTCCACCGCGAGCCGGACCTGCCCGATCAGCGAGGCGGTGTCGCGCGGCGCGAGGACCAGTTCGTACGCGTCCCGCCCGGCCACCGACGCCGCGCCGGTGGTGGTGACCGCGGTGGTCGGGTCGATCGCCGCCAGGGCCTGGTCCGCCGCCTCCTGCGGGGTCGACGGGAGACCGGTCGGCAGCGCCGCCTCCTTCTTCTTCGCGCCGGTGTCGGCGGGCAGCACCCGGTGCGTCGCCGTGTTGTCGCGGCTGCGCCAGATCCAGACGTCGGAGCCGTTGCGGATCATGTCCGTCTCGCCCAGCGTGCCGACCAGGGCCACCCGCATCTTGTCCTGCCCGGCGTACCAGACCCGGGCGGTGTTGCTGCCCGCCACCAGCCGGGACAGGTCCGCGTCGCCCTGCCCGCCGGTGATGCCGGCCAGCGACGGCAGACCCAGGTCCGCGGTCTGTACGACCGTGCCGGACAGGCCGTCCACCTGTGCGTTCTGCAGATCCACCAGCAGCTGTGCGGCGCTGCGCTCGGGCAGTGCCGGGTCCGCGCTGGCGACGATCGTGCCCGCCGCCGCCCCACCGCCGATCACCACGACCGCGGCGGCCGTCGGAACCAACCAGCGCAACGCCGGCCTTGACCTGAACACGTTCACGTTGTCCACCTCCCGTTATCTGCCACCCATGGTGCGCCGGGCGGGCTGTGACCGAGCTGAGAAGGTCCCCTAGGGGTTGCCGCCGGCGTGACATCGTGGGGGAGTGCGGTTGCTGGTGGTGGAGGACGAGGCGCGGCTCGCCGCCGCGCTGCAGCGCGGGCTGCAGGCCGAGGGCTTCGCGGTGGACGTGGCGGGCGACGGCCAGGAGGGCCTGGAGCTGGCCCGGCACGGCGGGTACGACGCGATGATCCTGGACGTGATGCTGCCCCGGCTCTCCGGCTACCGGGTGGTCCGGCAGCTGCGGGCCGAGCAGGTGTGGCTGCCGGTGCTGATGCTGTCGGCCAAGGACGGCGAGTACGACCAGGCCGACGGACTGGACTGCGGCGCGGACGACTACCTGACCAAACCGTTCTCGTACGTGGTGCTGCTGGCCCGGCTGCGCGCCCTGCTCCGCCGCGGCGGCCGGGAGCGGCCCACCGTGCTGACCCACGGCGACGTCGAGCTGGACCCGGCGGAGCGGCGGGTCACCGTGGCCGGCGCCGAGGTGCCGTTGACCGCGCGGGAGTTCGCGCTGCTGGAATACCTGATGCGCCGCCCCGGCGAGGTGGTCTCCAAGATCGAGCTGCTGGACCACGTGTGGGACGCCGCGCTGGAGACCGCGCCGAACGCCGTGGAGGTGTACGTCGGCTACCTGCGCCGCAAGATCGGCCGGGAGCGGCTGGAGACGGTACGCGGCGCCGGGTACCGGCTCGCCGCCGTGCCGGTCGCCTAGTGGGCTGGGTACGCCGGCTCAGTCTGCGGGCCCGGCTGCTGCTGGTGTCGGTGGCCGCGCTCGCGATCGGGCTCGCCTCCGGCGGCGTGGTGCTGGTGGCCGTCCTGAACTTCGCGCTGCTGCGCACGGTGCACACCGAGACCCTGGACACCGCCCGGGCGGTGGCCAACCTGGTCGAGCAGGACGCGCTCAGCGACCCGATCCCGGCCACGCCGGGCATGCAGGTGCAGGTGGTCGACGAGCAGGGGCGGGTCCGGGCGGTGTCGGCCACCACCGACCGGCTGGTGCCGATCCTGTACCCGGACGAGCTGCGCGACCTCCCGGCGGGCCAGGGCCGGATGATCGACGGCGACCGGATCGGGCTGCCCGGCCCGGTGCGGGTGGTGACCGTCCCGGCCGGCCGGCCGGGCGATCCGGTACGGGTCCTGGTGGCCCGGTCCACCGCCGACGTCGAGCAGGGCGTGTACCTGCTGCGGATCACCCTGCTGGTGGCGTTCCCGATGCTGGTGGTGCTGCTCGCCGCGGTGTCCTGGCGGGTCCTGGGTGCCGCGCTGCGCCCGGTCGAGGCGTTGCGGTCGGGCGCCGAGGACATCACCGGGGGCGCCCGTTCGGACCGGCTGCCGGTGCCGGACTCCCGGGACGAGATCCACAAGCTCGCGGTCACGCTGAACGGGATGCTGCACCGGCTCGACGCCGCGCGGGCCCGGCAGCGGGCGTTCGTCGCGGACGCGGCGCACGAGCTGCGCAGCCCGCTGACCAACATGCGTACCGAACTCGAGGTGGCCCAGCGCATCCCGGACCGGACCGACTGGCCGGCGCTCGCCGACGACCTGCTCACCGACGTGGAGCGGCTCAGCCGGCTGGTCGACGACCTGCTCCTGCTGGCCCGCGCGGACGACGCCACCACCCGGGCGGTGGCGCCGGTCGAGACGGTCGACGTGGGTGGCCTGCTGGCCGACATCGCGGCCCGCTACCCGGCGGTCCGGTACACGCCCCCCACCCTCCCGCTGCCCACCGAGGGCGAACCCGACGCGCTCGGCCGGGTGGTGGCGAACCTGCTGGACAACGCGGTGCGACACGCCGCCAGCACGGTGACACTGACGGCCGACGCGGATGACGCATATCAGCGGATCACGGTGTGCGACGATGGGCCCGGCATCCCGGCCGCGGACCGGGAGCGGGTCTTCGACCGGTTCACCCGGCTGGACGACGGCCGGGCCCGGGACGCCGGCGGTGCCGGCCTCGGCCTGGCGATCGTGCGTGAGCTGGTGCGGCGGCACCACGGCACGGTGACGCTGTCCGACGCCGAGCCCGGTCTGCGGGTCGAGGTCCGGCTGCCGAAATCGTAGGAACTTTTCCGGGGCGGGCGGCGACCAACTGTCCGAACCCGGTTCCCAGCGGAAGGCAAGACCACAATGATCCGTTCCCTGTTGCAGCGCTCGGCCGCGATCGGCGGCACGGTCGCCGTCCTGACCCTGGTGGTGGCGGCGCCCGCGTCGGCGCACGTGACGGTCAGCTCGCCCGGCGCCACCCAGGGCGGCTACGCGACGGTGACGTTCAAGGTGCCGAACGAGAGCGACACGGCCACCACCACGAAGCTCGAGGTGAACCTGCCGGCGGAGACGCCGTTCGCGTCGGTGTCGGTGCGCCCGCTGCCGGGCTGGACCGCGGTCGCGGAGAAGTCCAAGCTCGCCACGCCGGTCGAGGCGCACGGCGCGTCGATCAGCGAGGCGGTCACCAAGATCACCTGGACCGCGTCCGGTGACGGCCCGATCAAGCCCGGCCAGTTCCAGGCGTTCGACGTCTCGCTCGGCCCGCTGCCCAAGGCGAACCAGGTGGTCTTCAAGGCGCTGCAGACGTACTCGGACGGCAACGTGGTGCGCTGGATCGAGGAGCCGAGCGCCGACGGCACCGAGTCGGAGAGCCCGGCCCCGGTGCTGGCGCTCGCCGCGCCGGTCGAGGACACCCCGGCGCGGGCGGGCGGCCGCGGCCTGACCGAGGAGGAGGAGCAGTCCCGCGTCGACAACGCCACCGCGTTCGGCCTCGGCGGCGTGGCCCTCGGCCTGGCCGGGATGATCATGGGCCTGCTCGCCTACCGGCGGGCGGGGCGGTCGCCCGGTGCCGGTGCCGGTCCCGGTGCCGGTGCCGGTGCCGACAAGGTCGCCCCCGCGGCCGGTGCCGACAAGGTCGACTGAGCACGACCGCGGCTCACGGGCGGGTCAGGAGGCGTACCGCTTCCGGGCCCGCTCGCGCGCCTTCGCCGCCTCGATCTCCCGGTCCTTGGGCGGGGCGGCGGTGACCAGCGCGGCGAGCAGTTCCTCGGTGGCCGCGGCGACCAGCTCGACGGCCCGGTCGAAGGCGTCCTGGTTGCGCTGGGAGGGACTGGTCGTCCCGGCCACCTTGCGGACGTACTGCAGGGCGGCGGCCCGCACCTCGTCGGAGGTGGCGGGCGGCTCGAAGTTGTGCAGCTGGCGGATGTTCCGGCACATCACCCCAGCCTAGCCGCGTGCGCCCGCCGGGTGCGGTCAGCTCTGCTGCTCCATGGACCACAGCTGCCACACCGTGGTGCGCACCGACCGCGGCTGCTCCAGCACCGCGTGGATCGCGTGCGCCACGTCCTCCGGCCGCAGATAGGCGTCCAGCTCCGGGGAGCCCTCGGTGCGCCCGGCGCCGATCGCGAACTCGGTGGCGGTACCGGCCGGGCAGACCAGCGTGACCCGGATGCCCTCGGCGCGCAGTTCCCGGTCGAGCGAGCCGCCGAGACCCACCTGGGCGTGCTTGGTGCCGGCGTAGACCGCCTCGTCGGCGCCGCCGCGGAAACCGGCCACCGAACTGACGATGATCAGATCACCGCCGTCACCCTGGGCCCGGAACTGCCGGACCGCCGAGCGGACGCTCCACACCGTGCCGAGGTAGTTGGTCTCCACCATCTCGGTCAAGGCGGCGTCGTCCAGGTCGAGGATGCCGCCGTACGCGCCGATGCCGGCGTTGGCGACCATCGTGTCGAGCCGGCCCCACTTGTCCACCGCGGCCGCCACCAGGGCGTCGTTCAGCTTCGGGTCGCGGACGTCGCCGACCACCGGCACCACCCGGTCGGCACCGAGATCAGCGACGATCGTGGCGAGCCGGTCCTCGCGGCGGGCGCTGACCGCGACCCGGGCACCGGCCCCCACCAGGTCGTAGGCGGCGGCCGCTCCGATGCCGGCGCTGGCGCCGGTGATGGCGACGACGATGCCGTCGAGAGACCGGGTGGCGGAGTGGGGCATGACAAACCTCCAGGGGTACGAACGTCCTCCGGCCACCGTACGGCGGCGCGAGTCGGATCACCGACTGTTCGGCGCCGAGTTCGGAGTTGGCGGCCCGGTGCAACCGCCGATACCTACCGTCGGCGCAGGGGCAACCGGCCCCGCCGACGACAGGAGAATCACATGCGCCGCCTGCTCACCCTCACCGCACTGCTCGGGTTGTCGCTGTCCGGCCTGCTCACCGCGGGTCCGGCCGCCGCGGCGCCGGCGATCACCGCGGACCTCACCTCCGCCACCCTGGTTGCCCGGGGCGCTGCCGTGGACGTCACCGCCACCGTGGTCTGCCCGGTCGGCACGTTCGACTTCCTCTCCCTGACCCTCACCCAGCGGTCCGGCAGCGCCGTGGCGGCGGGCGGCGGTTCCGTGCCCATCGGCTGCACCGGCGAGCCGCAGACGGTGACGCTGCGCGCCCCGGCGCAGGCCGGCGGCCCGCCCTTCCGCAACGGCGTGGCGCTGGCCACCGGCGAGCTGTACGCCTGCAACGACGAGAGCTGCGCGTTCGTGACGATCAACGAGACGATCCGGATCACTCACTAGACTGGACGGCATGTCGACGTGGTACGAATCGTCGATCGACCGGCAGCTCCGCGAGGCACAGGAGCGCGGCGAGTTCGACAACCTGGAGGGTGCGGGCAAACCGCTGCCGGGCTACGGCAGCGAGTACGACGAGGACTGGTGGGTCAAGGACTGGCTGCGGCGTGAGGACGACGCGTCCGGGGCGTTGCCGCCCACGCTGGCACTCCGCCGGGAACGCGAGGACCTGGAACGGATCGTCGACAGCAAGCCGTCCGAGCAGGCCGTCCGGGAGTACGTCGCGGCGTTCAACCGCCAGCTCCGCAAGGCCCGCGCCGGCCTGCTGGACGGTCCGCCCACGGTGTTGCCGCCGGTCGACCCGGACGCCGTGGTGCGGGGGTGGCACCGCCGCCGGGCGCGCCGCCGGCCCGGGTGAGACGCCGGGCGCGCCGCCGGCCCGGGTGAGACGCCGGGCGCCCGCCGGTCCGGGTGAGACGCCGGGCGGCGGTCCGGCCCCGCCGGATGCCGCTACCGCGGAGGTGGGCTGGGTACCGGGCGGATCGGCCCGTCCTCCCACCGTGACGTGCAGTGCCGCACGTCGGTCGCCCTCGGGAAGACGGCCCGCAGGCGTTGTTCGAGTGCCGCCTGCTGGGCCGGGGTCAGGGCTTCGCGATGACCGACCAGGATGCCGGAGCCGGGTCCGGCACGTGGCGAACCCACGCTCACCGATTCGGCGCCGGACCCGATCGACTCGGCCAGACCGGCGGTGAGGGTGACCTGGCGCTCCGGCACGGTCACCTGGAAGCAGTCCGGCCTCCTGGTCAGGTCGGCGTAGGGCAGGTACGCGCCGAGGACGAGCAGCGCGCCGACGGCGGCCAGGACGGCCGCGGGCCACCGGCCCGACATCGGAAGCAGGGCCAGGAGAAGCGGCAGCGCCGCCGGCACGAACAGCAGCCCTCCGGCCGCCAGGGTGAGGAGACCGGCCACCACCAGCAGGGGCACCACGATCGCCTCGGCGGTCCGGAACGCGGCCGGGATGGTGGCCGCGGCCGGTGCCGCGGCCAGGACGACGAAGGCCAGATAGATCGCGACGAAGAGCGGATGCAGCAGGTGGAAGGAGAGGTACGCGGCAGCAAGTAGCGTCCACAGGACTCCCAGGCCGACCATGGCCCGCTGCCAGCCGGACACCCGCGGCGGGGAGACTTGAACGCGTTCAACCATGCCCCGACTGTAGCGTCCCCGCGCTCGCACGAGCGTCGGGGGAGAGGCCGGCCGAACCGGACGGCCCGTGCGGCGGCGGTCCCCGTCAGATCTATGCGGCGGCGGGCCCGCAGATCCGTGCGGCGGCGGTCCCGCAAATCTATGCGGCGGCGGTCCCGTCAGATTTCGTGCGGCGGCGGTCTCGTCAGATTCGTGCGGCGGCGGTCTCCGTCAGATCGTGGTGCCGGAGTCACCTGGCGACCGGCCGCCCCCGGGAGGGCGGGCGTTCCGGGTGCCGCGTGCGGTCAGGGCGGCGGTCAGGGCCAGCGCCAGTGCCGCGGTGCCGGCCGCGCTCCACATGATCGCGGGCAGGGTGTGCGGCACCAGCCACCGGGTGAGCACCACCAGCGCCACGGTCCCCGCCCACAGCGGCACGGACGGCCACCGTGCACCGGCCGCGACCTGGGCGTTGACCAGGACGAACAGCAGGGCGTAGAGGGCTCCGGTGGCGGCGAACACCGGCGCGTACCGGCCCAGTCCGACGTAGTCGCCGCCGCCGGCCAGCCGGAAGGCCAGCCCGCCGGCCAGCCACGAGGCGGCGACCAGCGCCGTCCCGCAACCGGTCACCAGCCCGGCCGCGACGGCGAGGGCCCGGCCGCTGCCCTGGGCGAGCCGCGGCAGCGCCAGCACGGTGACCACCTGCGGTGCCCACAGCGCGCCCTTGGTCAGCACGGTGCCCACCGCGTACGCGCCGGAGGTCGCCGCCGGGAGCAGGTCCCGGGCGAGGATCACGTCGGCGTACGACACGACCAGCATGGCGAGCGTCGCGGAGCAGGCGGTGACCACCTGCCGCGCGGTGACGCCGGGGTGCCCGGACGCGGTGGCCGGGGCCGGGGTCAGCACGGCCAGGACGGGCGGGACCAGCACCGCCACCGCGGTGCCGAGCAGCACCGAACCGGTCAGCCCGGCGCCCAGCAGCAACCCGGCGATCAGTCCGGCGTACCGGCCGGCGGCCAGCACCGCCATGCCGAGGGCGAGGCGCAGGAACCGTTCGTCGCCCTGGAGTTCGCCGAGCCACCGGCCGGAGAGCACGGCGGCGCCGGTGTAGACCGCGAGCAGCAGGACGACGGCCGGCGGCAGGTCCAGGACCGCGCCGGCGACCGGTGCCAGCAGCGCGACCGTGCCGGTGCACGCCGCGGCGGTGAGCCAGCCGGCCGGCCCGGTGCGGGCGCCGGGGCGGCGGGCCCGGTGCACCGCCACCGCGATCTGCAGGCCGGTGCCCGGCACGGCGGCGATGGCGGCGATGGCCAGCACGGTGGCGAGCGCGCCGAGATCGCCGGCCCCGAGCCGGCGGGCGCCGAGCACCGGCACCAGGTAGCCGAACGCGTTGGTGACCGCGCCGGCCGCCGCGACCGCCGCCGCGGACAGGCCGATCCGCCGCCGCGACACCGACGCCGCGGACACCGGTGTCCGCGGCGTCGGCGTGCCGGGCGTCGGTGTCCGGGGCGTCGGCGTGCCGGGCGTCGGTGTCCGGGGTACCGGCGTGCCGGGCGTCGGCGTCTGGGGCGTCGGTGTCCGCGGCGTCGGCGTCTGGGGCAGCGGGACCGGGTTGCCTACAGGCGGCCGTCCGCGACCGCCCGGGTGATCCACGGAATCACCTCGTCGAGCATCGCGTCCAGGGTGGTCTCCGCGCGGAAACCGAGCACCTCGCGGGCCTTGGTCACGTCCGGCACGCGCATCGCCACGTCGTGCGCGAACGGTTCGTCGCTCACGTACCGGAACGGCACGTCCGGGCCGCGGACCTTGCGCCAGATCAGCGCGGCCAGGTCGAGCACCGTGGTGGACTCGGCCGTGGACAGGTTGAAGTCGTCGTTGCGGGCGGCGTCGTGTTCCATCGCGGTGGCGATGCCGCGCGCCAGGTCCCCGCCGTAGGTGTAGTGCCGCACCTGCTCGCCGGTGCCCAGCAGGTGCAGCGGGTCCTGTCCCTTGAGCACCTTCTGCACCAGGTCGGGCACCACGTGCGACATGGCGAGCTTGACGTTGCCGGACAGCACCTCGGCCTCGCCGAGCGCCCGGCCCTCGCCGACGCCGACGCAGTTGAACGGCCGCACGATGGTGTACGGCAGGTGGTACTGGTCCCAGGCCGCCCGCGCGTAGTACTCCACGGCCAGCTTCTGGAAGCCGTACGAGGAGCGCGGCGGCGGGACGCGGCGCTCGTCACCCTCGCGGCTCGGCCACCGGTCGGTCGACTCGTACACCATGGACGAGGACAGGTAGGTGACCTTGCGGAGCCGGCCGTCCCGGTGCGCCGCGATCGCCGCGTCGCAGGAGGCCGCCATGATCCGCTCGTTGCTGGCGAGCAGGTCGTACGCGTAGGTGTGGAAGTAGGAGATGCCGCCGATCATCGCGGCGCCCGCGACGAAGTGGTCGCAGCCGGCGAGCAGCGCGGTGAGCAGGTCCGGGTCGCGGGCGTCCCCCTCGACGAACGTGAAGCGCGGATGGTCGTCGTAGCCGTGCGCCACCGGCCCGTACTTGGACAGGTTGTCCAGGCCGACCACCTCGTGCCCGCGGCCGAGCAGTTCCTCCACCAGGTATCCGCCGATGAAGCCCGCCGAACCGGTGACCAGCACCTTCGTCACGCCGGAGTGCCTTCCCTGTCGCGTCCGGCCGGCGCCGGATCCGGCTTGCGGGCCGCCCAGCGGGCGGCGAGGTCCGCCTCGGTCAGCCGCCGGCCGAACGCGAAGGCGTACCAGCGCAGGTAGCTGGGCAGGAACCGGCCGACGTCGAAGCGCGACTCGCCGAGCTGGCGGTCCAGCCAGATGGTGGGGATCTCGGCCACCGGGCGGCGCAGCCGGGTCGCCTTGGCGGTCAGCTCGATGCCGATCTCGAAGCCGGTGCGGGACTCGATGCCCACCGCGCGGACGAAGTCGGTGTCGTACGCCTTGAAGCTGTTGGTGGCGTCCCGGGTGCCGGCCCGGGCCAGCAGTCTCAGGCTGCGCCCGGCCCAGCGGGACGCCATCCGCTTGAACCGTGGCCCGCCGACCTGCTGGCCGCCGGGCATGTAGCGGGACGCCGCCGCGACCACCACGCCGCGGTCGACCAGCCGGGCCAGGTCGTCGACCTGCCGGGGGTCGTCGCAGCCGTCGGCCATGGTGACCACCGCGACCGGGGCGCGGGCGGCGTCGATGCCGAAACGGATCGCGTTGGCCGGCCCCGGGCCGTACGTGTTGAGCACCGTCCGCACCCGAGGGTCGTGGCGGGCGATCTCGGTGGCGAACGGGACCGTGGTGTCCTCCGGCATGTCGTGCACGACCAGGATCTCCGCGGGCAGCAGCACCTCGCGCAGAATGCGTTCGAGGTGCCGGACCACGCCGGCGCCCTCGTTGTAGACCGGGATGACCACCGAGACCCGGGGCGTCACACCAGCACGCCCTGTCCGGTCAGCCCCCACATGTCGACCAGTGGCCGGTCGGTGTCGAGGTCGGCGTAGTCGGGGTGCGGCGCGGCGATCACCAGCAGGTCGGCGCGCTTGAGCACGTCGTCCAGCGGCAGCAGCCGGTCGTCCGCGACGTACGGGTCGGTGCACAACGTCTCCCGCGCCTTCAGCGTCAGGATCTTCCGCAGCTTGTACGCCAGGCTGTCGCGCGGGTCGTCGCTGCCGCCCTTGAACGCCATGCCGAGGATGCCGACGCTCATCCGGGCCAGGTCGAACCGGTCCTCCAGCCGGGACACCAGGTACAGCGGCAGGCCCTCGTTGATCAGCATCGCGGAGTGGCCGAGGACGAAGTTGTTCCGGTTGAACGCGGCCAGCTGCATGGTGTCCTTGAGCAGGCACGGGCCGGCCGCGAAGCCGGGCATCGGCAGGTCGGCGGCGCGCGGATAGTCGAACGCCACCGCGTGCCGGATCCGGGCGAAGTCGAGGCCGAAGTCGTTGGCCATCATCCAGAACTGGTTGGCGGTGGCGAACTTGATGTACCGCCAGGTGTTGGTGAACAGCTTCGCCAGCTCGGCCTCCTCGGGCCGGAGGCGCACGACGGTGTCGGTCAGCCGGCGGAACAGCGCCTCGGCCCGGTCGAGTGCCCGCGGGGTCCGGGCCGCGACGATCTGCGGCAGCGTGAACAGCTCGGTCATGGCCCGGCCCTCGGCGATCCGTTCCGGGCAGAACGCCACGTCGACCGCGAGTCCCTGGCCGGCGAGCAGCTTCTCGGTCAGCGCCGTCACTCCCGGGTAGACGGTGCTGCGCAGGACCACGAGCTGGCCGTCGCGCAGGTGGCCGGCGCACCGCTCGATCGCCCGGGGAACCGCGCCCAGGTCCGGGTTGAGGTGCTCGTCGACCGGGGTGCCGACGACCACGACGAGGGTGTCGGCGAGCCCGGCGCCGGCCGGGTCGGTGGTGGCCCGCAACCGGCCGGCGGCCAGCGCCTCGGCGAGCGGCGCGGCGGCACCGTCCTCGGCGAACGGCAGGGTGCCGGCGTTGACCCGGTCGACCGCCCCGGCGTCGATGTCGTAGAGCACGACGGACAGTCCGCGGCTGGCCAGCGCGATGCCCAGGGGCAGGCCGACCCGGCCGCAGCCACCGATCACGCAGACGTCCACGCCGTCGCCGTGCACCGCCTCGGTCATCTCGCCTCGCCTTCCCGCCGGGCTCCGGCGAGTGCAGGTTACTAGCGAGGAAACCTCGGGTCTACCCGTAGGTAGCTTCGGGTCTTAAGGTTCGACACCATGGCCGGCACGCTCCCCACCGAACTCAGTTCGCGGTTCGCCGCGGCGCTACCGGCGCGCGCCGTGGCGGCCGCCGTCCGCTCCGCCTACCCCCGGGTGGAGCCGGAGCTGGCGCGGCTGGCCTCGTACGCGCCGCGCGGCGGCACCGCGGTCGACATCGGAGCGTGGTACGGGCCGTGGACCCGGGGGCTGCGCCGGATCGCCGACCGGGTGGTCGCGGTCGAGCCCGCGGCGGAGCTGGCCCGGTGTGTGGCGGCCGCCTACCCGGACGTCCGGGTGGTCGAGGCGGTGGCGTCCGACCACGCCGGCACCGCGGAGCTGTTCCTGCCGGCCGGCGGTCCCGGGGTCGGCACGTCCTCGGTGGAGCACGGCACCGGTGCGCCGGTCACCGTGCGCCGGGTCACCGTCGATCAGCTGGACCTGCGCGACGTCCGGTTCGTGAAGCTGGACGTCGAGGGGCACGAGCTGCCAGCGCTGCGCGGCGCCGAGACGACCGTGCGGCGGGACCGCCCGCTGCTGCTGGTCGAGGTGGAGGAGCGGATCCAGCCGGTCCGGCCGGTGCTCGACCTGCTCGCCGGGTGGGGGTACCGGCCGTACGTGATGCCGGCCGACCGGTGGCGGCCGCTGGACGGCTTCGACCTGATCGGACATCAGCGGGCCGCGGTGGCCCGGGTGGCGCAGAGCTTCGCCCGGCGGGTGGTGCGGCCCACCCCGCGGTACGTGAACATGGTGCTGTTCCGGCCGGAGCCGGCCCGGTGAGCGCCGGCTCCGAGCGGCGCGGCCGGATCGACCCGGTGGACGCGGTCGCCGCCCTGCTGATCACCGTGAGCGTGCTCTGGCGGGCGTCGATCACCGTCCGTGGTTACCTCACCATCGACGACTTCCCGATTCTGGCCCAGGCCGACGCGCTCGGCCCGGGGCACCTGTTCGCCCTCTACAACAACCACTTCATGCCGGCCGGGCGGCTGGTCACCTACGCCGCCGAGCGGTTCACCGGGCTCGAGTACTGGCCGTACGCCACGCTGATGCTGCTCGGGCAGTTCGCCGTCGGGGTGGCGTTCTACCGGTTGCTGCGGCTGATGCTGCCGGCCGGCTGGCCGTTGCTCGTACCCCTGTGCCTGTTCCTCTTCAACCCGCTCACCCTGGAGATCAGCGCGTGGTGGGCGGTCGGGATGAACCTGCTGCCGATACAGCTCGCGATGATCGTCGCGGTCGGCGCCCAGGTGCGCTACCTGCGCTCCGGCGACCGGCGGCATCTGGTGACGCTGGCCGTGGCGTTCGTCGCCGGGCTGCTGTTCTTCGAGAAGGCGCTGTTCGTCGCGCCGCTGGTCTTCCTGGTCACGCTCTGCCTGTACGCGCCGGGCGGCCCGGTGCGCGCGCTGGTCACCACGCTCCGGCGGTGGTGGCCGGCCTGGGCCGTGCTGACCGCCGTCTCGGTGGTCTTCCTCGCGGTCTACCTGTCGCTGTCGCCGGCGTCGTCGCTGCGGGCGCCGGCGTCGGCGGGGGAGGTGGGTACGTTCCTGGGCCAGTTCTTCGGCGAGTCGCTGCTGCCCGGGCTGGTCGGCGGGCCGTGGACCTGGCTGGACGCGGGCGACGGTGCCGCGGTGGTCGCCCCGGCCCGGTCGGCGCGCTGGGTCTCGTGGGGCCTGGTCGCCGCGCTGGTCGCGGTGACGCTCTGGCGGCGCCGTGCGGTGGCGGTCCGCGCCTGGACCCTGCTGGCGCTCTTCTCGGCACTGGCGGCCGGCCTGATCGCCGCCACCCGGCTCGGTTCCGGGCTGAGCGGTGTGGCCGGGCTGGTGCCCCGCTACCTCGGCGACGTGCTGCTGGTGGCGGCCCTGTGTGTCGGGGTCGCGGTGTGCGGGCTGCGCCGCCTGGAGCCCGCCGAACCCGCGCTCGCGCCGGTACCGGCGAGCCCTCGGCCGGTCCGGGCGGCGGTGGCGGCCGGCCTGGTGCTGCTGGTCGCGAGCAGTGTGTACAGCGGCGCCGGCTTCGCCGCCGACTGGCAGGTCAAGGCGGGCCGGGACTACCTGCGGACCGCGCGGGCCGACCTGGCCGCCGCCGGGTCCGGCACGGTGTTCATGGATCAGCCGGTGCCGGAGGCCGTGGTCCCCGGGATGTCGGCGCCGTGGAACCTGCAGTCCCGGTTCTTCGGCCCGCTGGAGGACGGGCCGGTGTTCGTCACCGGGGCCCGGAAGCTGTCCGTGTTCGACGACTCCGGCCACGTCCGGCCGGCCTGGGTGGACGGTGTGCGGGCCCGCCCCGGCCCGGTGGCCGGCTGCGGCTACCGGGTCACCGGCGGACGCGCCGTGACCATCCCGCTCCGGGCCGACCTGGTCGACTACTGGCAGGTGGTGCGGATCGGCTACCTCAGCGACCGCGACACCACCGCCACGGTCCGGATCGGCGACCGGGCCGGCTCGTCGTTCGACGTGCACCGCGGCCTCAACGCGGTGTTCCTGCTGATGCTGGTCGAGGGCGACGACGTGGTGCTGCAGGTGCGGGACCCGGCGGCCAACCTGTGCACCGACGAGATCGAGATCGGCGCGCTGGCGCCGCAGCCGGCCGGGTAGCCGGTGCGCCGCCGGTTCGTCCCGCACGCGGTCGCCGGCGCGGTGACCGCGGTGGTGCTCGCCCCGCTGGCGCTGCCCGGGTACGTGCTGCGCTACGACATGGTGTTCGTGCCGCGGCAGCCGCTGAGCCCGGAGATGGTCGCGCCCGCCGACGCGCTGCCCCGCGCGGTGCCGCTGGACGCGCTGGTGTCGCTGGTCAACGTGGCCGTGCCCGGCTGGCTGGTGCAGCGGGTCGCGTTGGTCGCCGTGGTCTACCTGAGCGCGCTCGGTGCCGCCCGGCTGGTACCGGCCCGGCGCACCGGCACCCGGGTGGTCGCCGCGCTCGCGTTCGGCTGGACGCCCTTTCTGGCCGAGCGGCTGCTGCTCGGCCAGTGGGCGCTGCTGCTGGCGTACGCCGCCCTGCCGTGGCTGGTGGCGGCGGCGCGGGACGTGCGTGCCGGACGGCCCGGTGCGCTGCCGCGGCTGGCGCTCGCCGCCGCGCCCGCCGCGGTCACCCCGACCGGCGGCCTGATCGCGCTGGTCACGGTCGCGGTGCTGCTGCCGCTGCGGTCCCGTGTCACCGCCGCCGCGCTGGCCCTGGCCGCCGGGCTCAACGCGCCGTGGCTGGTGGCCGCGCTGACCGGTGCGGCGGACGGACGGTCCGACCCGGACGGTGTGGCCGCCTTCGCCGCGCGGGCGGAGAACTGGGCCGGTTCCTGGGCGGCGCTGGCCGGCACCGGCGGCATCTGGAACGCGCAGACCGTGCCGGCCAGCCGGGCCTCGCCGCTGGTGCCGGTGGTCACGCTGGTGCTGCTCGGGGTGGCGGCCGCCGGGCTGGGCGAGTTGCGCCGCCGCTGGCCCGGCGGCGCGGACCGGCTGGTCGTCCTGGCGGCCGGCGGGTTCCTGGTGGCCGCGGCCGGCACCGCGCCCGGCGCGCCGGTCCTGGAGTGGCTGGTCGCCCACCTGCCGGGCACCGGGCTGCTGCGCGACGGCCAGAAGTTCCTGATCCCGTACGCGCTGGTCGTCGCGCTGGGCTTCGCGCTCGGCGCGGAGCGGATCGCCGACCGGCTCGCCCGGCGCTTCGAGCCGGCGGCCGGCCGGGTGCTGCTGGCCGCCGCCGTGCTGCTGCCGGTCGCGGTGCTGCCGGACCTCGCCGTCGGTGCCGGGGGCGCGCTGCGGCCGGTGCGCTACCCGGCGGACTGGGACGCGGTGGCCGCCCGGGTCGCGGCCGCGCCGGGCGAGGTGCTGTCGCTGCCGTTCGAGGGCTACCAGCGGTACGCCTGGACGCGCGGCGTGGTGGTCCGCGACCCGGCGCCCCGCTACCTGGACGCCCCGGTGCTGATGAACGACGCCCTGCGGGTGGGTGCGGTGACGGTCGACGGGGAGAGCCCGCGGGCCGTGGCGGCGGGTGCGGTGCTCGCGGCCGGCCGCCCGGCCGCGTCGCTCGGCGTCCGCTGGGTGCTGGTCCGCCGCGGGCCCGGCGAGCCGCCCGCGGGTGTCCTCACCGGACTCCGGCTGGTCCACGACGGACCGCACCTGCGGCTCTGGGAGAACCCGTCGGCCCCGCCCGCCGGGCCGGCCGTCGCGGGTGGCCGGCGGCCCGCGCTGCTCGCCCATCTGCTCGCCGCGGCGATCGTCGTGCTCGCCGCCGCCGCGCTGCTGCGCACCCGGCGGAGGTCGTGGTACGGTCCGCGCAATCAGCAACCCGGGGAGGCAGTGCCATGGCCAAGCTGGCCACGTTCATCGTCGCCGCCGTTGCCGGCGCCGCCCTCGGACTCGTCGGCGTCGTCGCGACGGTCGGTGCGCTGAGCCCGTCCGCCGACCACGTCGCGGAGCAGACCACGATCAACCCGGTGACCCAGGTCTACGGCACCCGCTGATCCGCCGGCGCCGGGCGCGCCGCGGGCAGTTCGGCGGCCACCACCCGGGCGAACGCCGCGCCGGTCATCGCCCAGGTGAACTGCCGTGCGTACGCGGCGGCCGCGGCACCCATCCCGGCACGCCGCTGCGGGTCCAGCACCAGTGACCGGATCGCCTGGAAGAACGCGAACTCGTCCTCCACCAGCACGCCGGTCTCCCCGTCGGCCATGGCGTCGACGACCCCACCGGCGGACCGGAACGCGACCGACGGCGTGCCCCGCGCGCCGGCCTCCACCACGGTCAGCCCCCAGCCCTCCTTGAGCGAGGGCAGGAGCAGCAGCCAGGCGCCACAGAGCAGCTCGTGCTTGCGTTCCTCGGACACGAAGCCGGTGAACCGTACCCGCTGCTCGATGCCCAGGTCGGCGGCGAGCCGGCGCAGCCGCTCCGCCCACCAGCCGTGCCCGGCCACCACCAGCTCCAGGGTGGGCAGTTCGGTGGCCAGCAGCGCGGTCGCCCGCAGCGCCAGCTCCACCCGCTTGTGCGGGACGAGCCGGCCGAGCACGACGACACTCGGATGCGGGGTACGCGGCACCCGCGGCCCGACCACCTCCGGCGTTCCGTTGTGGATCACGGTGATCCGGCCGCGGTCGACGCCCAGGCCGACCAGCTCGCCGCGGGTCGACTCGCTGACCGTGACGTACCGGCAGCGGCGGTACACGCGTACGGCCAGCCGGGACTCGATCCACCAGCCGATCCGGGCCACCCGTGGGCCGAACACCACCGGCCACTGCTCCCGGTGTACGTGGTGGACCAGCGAGATCACCGGGCAGCGGGCGTACAGCCGGCTGAGGAACGGCATGCCGTTGCAGACGTCGACGATCAGGTCCGTCCGCCCGTGCCGGCGGTGCGCCAGCGGTCCGAGCCCGACCCACCCGGCCAGGTAGAGCAGGGCCGCGAACAGGTAGACGGTGTGCCGGCCGCCGCGCCGGACGATCCGGATGCCGTCCGACGTGGTCTCCTCGGCCGGCGCCGTGCCGTGTGCCTGGCACAGCAGCGTGGCGCGGTAGCCGCGGGCGACCATCTCGGCCGCCACCCGCTCCAGGTAGACCTCCGATCCGCCGCCTTCCGGGTGCGTGGTGTCCCGCCAGTTGAGGAACAGAACGCGACCACCACAGGCTTCGGACATGGTCTACTCGGCACCCCTACTTGCGAGTACGATTCGCGGTCGCGTCACAGTAGGGCACCCCCACGAGCATCCGCAACGGTGACGTCACAAGGGAGAATCGCGTGGCCGACGGTGACCTGCGGGCCCGGCCGGAGTTCTGGCCGGTGGTCCTGCTGAGCGTCGCGCTGGTCGCGGTCCTCGGCGGATGGGGGTCCGCGGCCTACCTCGAGCGCACCCGGCGGGAGCCGCCGTGCGCCGAGCGGACCACGCTGCGGGTCGTGACGGCGCCGAGCATCGCCGAGCCGGCCCGCCGGATCGCCGGCCGGCTCGCGGCCCGGGAACGCTGCCTGGACGTGCTGGTCGAGGCGCGCGAGTCGGCGGACGTGCTGCGCGACCTGGCCCGTACCGCCCCCGACGCGTGGCTGCCGGAGTCCACTTTGTGGCTGCGCCGGGCCCGCGCGGCGGGCGCGTTCCAGGTCCCGGCCGAGGGCGTCTCGGTGGCGTCCACCCCGGTGGTGCTCGCCCTGGACGCCCGGACGGCGGCCCGGCTGGCCGGGCAGCGCCGCGCGGTCCGGAGCGGTGCCGACCGCGCCTTCGGCTGGCGGGTGCTGGTCGCCGGCCGGAAGCCGCCGCTGCCGGTGGTGCTGCCCGACCCGGCGACCAGCCCGGTCGGCTTCGGCGCGCTGGTCGGCATCCGGGGCCTGGCCCGGGCGTCCGATCCGGACACCACCGCGGCCGGGGCGGCGGCCATCATGCGCCGTCTCGCCCCGCGGACCGTCTCGCCGCCGGGGGAGTCGCCGCCCCCGCCGGCCGGGCCCGGCACCGGCGAGTCCGCCGTGGTCAGCACGGAGCAGCGGGTGCTGCTCGGTGCCGCCGCCGGCCGTCGTCAGGTGGCGGTCTATCCGCCCGCCACGGTGCCCGGACCGGACTACCCGTACGCGGTGCTGACCACCGGGCCGGGCCGGGCCGGCGCCACCGCCTTCCTGCGTGCGCTGCTCGCCGCGGAGGGCGCCGCCGCGGTCACCGGTCACGGCCTGCGTACCCCGCTCGGCGCACCGCCGGCCGGCGTCCCGGCGGACACCCGGGTCCGGACCGGCGTCTACCCGCCCCGCCGGATGCCCGCCGAGGCGGACGCCGTGGCACTGCTGAACGCGTGGGGCGGTGTGCACCTGAGCGCGCGGATGCTGGCCGTGTTCGACGTCTCCGGCTCGATGGCCGCGCAGGTGCCCGGCTCCACCGAGACCCGGCTGTCCGCGACGGTGAAGGCCGCGCAGGGCGGGGCGCGGCTGCTGCTGGGCACGAGCCAGATCGGGATCTGGGCGTTCGCCACCGACCTCGACGGCGACCGCGACCACCGGGAGGTGGTGCCGGTCGGGCCGGTCGGGCCGCGGCGCGCCGAGATCGTGGCCGAGCTGGGCCGGATGCGGGTCGAACCGGACGGCGCGACCGGCCTCTACGACACCACGCTGGCCGCGTACCGGGACGCGACCCGCAACTGGACCCCGGGCCGGATCAACATGGTGCTGATCCTGACCGACGGCAAGGACGACAACGCCAGCGGGATCACCCGCGCCGAGCTGCTGCGCGAGCTGCGTGGCCTGGTCGACCGGAAACGGCCGGTGCCGATCCTGTTCATCGGCGTCGGCCCGGAGATCGACCCGGCCGAGCTGCGGGAGATCGCGACGGCCACCGGCGGGCGGGTGGCGCTGACCGAACGGCCGTCCGGGATCCGGCAGATCTTCTTCACCGCGCTGGCCGAGTTCAGCTGCCTGCCGCCGAAGTGCCGCCGATGACCGCCGCCGTCCGGGACCGGGCCCCGGCCGCCGCCCCGCCCGCCGCGCCGGCCGGCACCCGCCGCCGCTACCTGGCACCCGCCGGGGCGCTGCTGCTGGTCGTGCTCGCCTTCCTGCAGCGCCCTGGCCGGACCACCTTCGACACCAAACTGGACCTCGCCGAGAACCCGGCCGGCTTCCTGGCCCGTGCCCTGCACCTGTGGAACCCGCAGGCCACCTCCGGCGAACTGCAGCAGCAGGCGTACGGCTACCTGTTCCCGATGGGACCGTTCTTCACCGCCGGGGACCTGCTCGGCGTACCCCCGTGGATCACCCAGCGGGCCTGGTGCGCGCTGCTGCTGTGCGCCGCGTACCTGGGTGTCCTGCTGCTGGCCGGGGCGCTGCGGATCGGCACCGGGCCGGGACGGGTGGTCGCCGCGCTCGGCTACGCCCTGGCGCCGCGGATGCTCACCGAGATCGGCCCGCTGTCCTCGGAGATGCTTCCCGTGGTCGCGCTGCCCTGGGTGCTGCTGCCGCTGGTCGCCGCGCGCCGGATCGGCTCGCCCCGCCGGGCCGCCGCGCTGTCCGCCCTCGCGGTGCTGGGCATGGGCGGGATCAACGCCGCCGCGGTGGTGATGGCGCTGGTGCTGCCCGGGCTGTGGCTGGTCACCCGGCGCTGGGACCGCCACCTGGCCGCGCTCGCCGCCTGGTGGTGCGCCTGCGTGGTCGCGGTCAGTCTGTGGTGGATCGCCCCGCTGCTGCTGTTCGGCCGGTACAGCCTGCCGTTCCTGGACTACATCGAGTCCGCCACCACGACCACCGCGGTCACCTCGCTGTTCCAGGCGGTCCGCGGCACCAACCAGTGGGGCGGGTACGTCGTGCAGGGCCAGCCGTGGTGGCCGGCCGGCTGGGTGCTGGTCGACCACCCGGCGCTGATGGCCGCGACCGCCCTGGTCGCCGCGGCCGGCCTGACCGGGCTGGCGCTGCGCGGACTGCCCGAGCGGCGGTTCCTGGTGATCGGCGCGCTGACCGGGCTGACGCTGCTCACCATGGGTTACGTCGGCGCGCTGGACAGCCCGTTCGCGCCGTACGTCCGGGACCTGCTCGACGGCCCGCTCGCGCCGCTGCGCAACGTGCACAAGTTCGAGCCGGTGCTCCGGCTGCCCCTGGTGCTCGGCCTCGCACACGCCGCGAGCCGGGTCCTGGTCCGCCGGCCGGTGCGGCTGCCGGCCGCCCCGGTGATCGCGCTGCTGCTGGTCGCCGCGACGGCGCCGGCCTGGCTGCTCCTGCTGCGTCCCGGGCCCGGCTGGCCGGCCGTGCCGGCGCACTGGAGTCAGGCGACCGCGTGGCTCGCCGCGCAGGACCCGCAGGCCCGCACGCTGGTCGTGCCCGGCTCCGGATTCGCCCAGCACACCTGGGGCCGCACGGTCGACGAACCGATCCAGCCGCTGGCCGGTGCGCCCTGGGCCACCCGGCACCAGATCCCGCTCGGCTCCGAGGGCAACATCCGCCTGATGGACACGGTGGAGGCGGTGCTCGCCCAGGGCCGCGGGTCACCGGCGCTCGCCGACCTGCTCGCCCGCTCCGGCTACCGTTATTTGCTCCTCCGGCACGACCTGGACCGCCTCGCCTCCGGCGCACCGCCGATCGCGGTGGTACGCCGTGCGGTCGCCGGCTCGCCCGGACTGGTTCCGGCCGCCGCGTTCGGCCCGCGGGTCGGCCCCGGCGGCGCGGCGCCCAGCCCGGTCGACGCGGGCGTGTCCGTACCCTCGATCGAGATCTTCGCGGTGGACCGTCCGGTGCCGGCCGTGTCGGCGACCGCGCTGGCCGACGTGCCGGTGCTCAGCGGCGGCCCGGAGTCGCTGCTCGGGGTGCTGGAACAGCGACTGATCGACGGCCGGCAACCGGTGCTGCTGGCCGGTGACGCCGCCGGCCCGCTCGGCGCGCCGGAGGCGGCCGGTCCGCGGATCGTCACCGACGGGCTGCGCCGGCGCGAGCTGAACATCGGCCGGATGCGCGACAACGTCAGCCACACCCTCTCCGCCGACGAGCGCACCCGCCAGGGCCGGGTCCGCAGCGACCTGCTGCCGTTCCGCGCGGACGGGCACCAGACGGTCGCCGCCTACCAGGGCATCCGGTCGGTGGAGGCGTCCAGCGGGGCGAGCTTCGCCGACTCGGTGGGCGCGACCGAGGTGTCCGCACTGCCGTTCGCGGCCCTGGACGGCGACCCGGCGACCGCCTGGCGTTCCGACCCCTACCTGCCGGGCGCCGGGCAGTGGCTGGAGGTCGTGCTGGACACCCCCCGGCGGATCACCGGGGTGACCGTCGACTTCGCCGACGACCTGCGGCTGGCGGCGCCGGTCGGCGTGGTGCGGGTGACCACCGACCAGGGCGTGGTGGACCGCGCGGTGCCGGCCACCGCCGGCCCGCACCGGCTGGCCACGCTGCCCGGCCTGACCACCACGGTCCGGGTGACCGTGCTGGCCCTGCGCGACGGCTACCAGGGCGGCGTCGCGCTGCGCGAACTCGGCATCGCCGGCCTGGCCGCGCAGCGCGGCCTGCGCGCACCGGCCGACGTCCCGGCCGGGACGTCGCCGGTGTACGCGTTCGGCCGTGCGCCCCAGCAGCGCGGCGCCTGCCTGCCCGATCCCGGGGGCGTCCGCTGCGACCAGTTCCTGGCCCGCGCCGGCGAGGAGCCGCTGGGCCTGGACCGCTTCTTCGTGGCCCCCCGGGACGCCGCCTACGACCTGCGGCTGACCGCCCTGCCCCGGCCCGGCGGCACGCTGCCGCTGGCCCGGCCGGTGCGCGCGTCCGCGTCCACCGTGCTCACCGGCGACGTCACGGCCGGCGCGCACGCGGCGGTGGACGGCGACCCGGCCACCGCGTGGCTGGCCGAACCGACCGACCCCGTCCCGACGCTGCGGCTGTCCTGGGCCGGGACCCGTTCGCTGGACCGGATCCGGCTGGTCGCGCCGGCCCCGCCGGCCGCGGCGCGGCCGTCCCGGGTGCTGCTGCGCACGCCGGCCGGGGAGACGGTCACCGACGTCGGCCCGGACGGATGGGTGCGGTTCCCCCGGGTGCGGACCGACCGGATCGAGATCGCGATCACCACCACCGAACCGGTCGTCGCCGACCTGCGCGGCCGGGGCTGGCCGGCCCCGGCCGGGGCCGCCGAGATCGAGGTGCCCGCGCTCCGCGGCCGGCTCGCGCCGGCCGCCGGCGGCACCCCGCTCGCGGCGCCGTGCGGCACCGGGCCCGGCGTGGTGATCGACGGCGTGGACTACCCGACGTCGGTCTCCGGCACGCTCGCCGACGTCCGGGCCGGCCGTCCGCTGCGGGTCCGCGTGTGCGACGACTTCGCCCGCGAGTCCGTGCAGCTCGCCGCGGGCGAACACCGGCTGCGGACGGTGCCGTCGGCCGGATTCGTGATGGAGTCGGCGGCGCTGGTCCGCGACGGCGCCGCGGCCACCCCGCCGGCCGTACGCCCCCGCCCGGTCGCCGTCGAGCGGTGGGAACCGGCCCGGCGGCAGGTGACCGTCGGCGCCGGACCCGCGGCGCTGCTCGTGGTGCCGGAGAACCTCAACGCGGGCTGGGCCGCCACCCTGGACGGCCGGCGGCTGCGCCCGGCGCGGGTGGACGGCTGGCAGCAGGCGTTCGTCGTACCGGCCGGCGCGGGCGGCACGGTCACGCTGCGGTTCACCCCGGACGGCCCGTACCGCGGCGGGCTCGCGGCCGGTGCGGCGTGCGTGCTGCTGACCGGGCTGGCCGCACTCGTGCCGGCGCGGCGCCGCCACCCGGCGCCCGGGGTGGCGCCGCGCCCGCCGCGGGCCGTACCCGGTGGTGGCTGGTGGATCGTGCTGCCGCTGCTGGGGCTGGCGGTCGCGCTCGGCGGCGCGGCCGGCGCGGCCCTGCTGCTGGCCGCGCTCATCGTGCGGCAGCTGCGGCCCGGCGCGCTGCCCTACCTGGTGCTCGGCTGTGCCCTGGCCGGCGTCGCGGTGGCCGTCGCCGGGCGCCTGCTCGGCCACGGGCAGGAGTGGGCGTACGGCGCGGTGGTGCAGGTGGCCCTGCTGGCGGCGGCCGGTGCCGTGGCGGCCGGTGTCGCGCCCGCGGCCGGCCGGCCACCCGAGACGGCACCGCCGGACGGGCCGGTCGCGGTGCCGCACCGGGCGACGCTGACCCGTTCGGTCCGGCTGTTCCGGGCCTTCCTGGTCGAGCAGACCGACCCGGACCGGTTCTACTCGCTGCTCGCCGTGGACTCGGTGCGCCAGCTCGGGTCGTATGTGGACCTGGCCGGTGCCCGGGTGCTCGACGTGGGCGGCGGTCCCGGCTACTTCGCGACCGAGTTCCGGCGTGCCGGGGCGGCGTACGTCGGCGTCGATCCGGCGGTCGGGGACTTCGCCGCGGCCGGTGCCGCGGTCGCCGGGATGGTGCGCGGCAGCGGCACCGCGCTGCCGGTCCGGTCCGGCGCGGTGGACGTCTGCTACTCGTCCAACGTGCTGGAACACGTCGCGGACCCGGAGGCGATGCTCGACGAGATGGTCCGGGTGACCCGCCCGGGCGGCACGGTCTTCGTGTCGTTCACGCCGTGGCTGTCGCCGTGGGGCGGGCACGAGACCGCGCCCTGGCATCTGCTCGGCGGCGACCGGGCCCGGCGGCGCTACCTGCGGCGTCACGGCCGCGAGCCGAAGAACCGCTTCGGTGAGACGTTGTTCCCGGTCAGCGCGGCGCGGGCGATGCGCTGGGCCCGGGCGGCCCGCCGCGCCGGCACGGTCACGGTGGTCGACGTGCTGCCGCGCTACCACCCGTGGTGGGCCCGGTGGGTGGCCCGGGTGCCGGGGCTGCGGGAGTCGCTGACGTGGAACTTCACGGCGGTGCTCCGCTGCCGTCCGGGACCGTCGACAAAGGCCGAACAAACAGATTCCGAACAGGTCTCGCTTCACAAGTGACTCAGTAGTAACCTTCCGCCAGCCGGCAGGTTACCACCGAGTCATTCCGTGGAGGCACCATGAGGTCCCGCGTCGTCGCCGCCGTACTGATCGGACTCGGCGTACTCGCGCTGGTGTTCGCCGGTGGCCTGGCTTTCGTGGTGGAGCCCCGGGTCGCTCAGCTGCCGTACGACATGAAACTCACCCAGTCGGTGGCCGAGGCGCCCGACGCGCGCTTCCTGCAGATCACCAAGGGCGTCGCGAAGGTGGAGAGCGGAACGCTGCGCTCGACGGTGACCGTGCAGCCGGACCCGAAGGCCACCGCCGACCTGGAGGGGCCGCTCGACGGCAGCGCCATGGTGTGGCTGGCCGGCCAGGAGGTGGTGCGCACCGACACCAACGCGGTGGTGAGCGCGTACAGCACGTCGCTGGCGGTGGACCGGCGCACCGGGGCGGCCCGGCCGTGGAACAAGCACTGGCTGGACACCGGCAGCGACCGGCAGACCGTGCAGTACTCCGGCCACATGTACAAGTTCCCGTTCGGCACCGAGCGTAGGACCTACGACATCTTCGACCGCGACATCCTCGCCACCCGGCCGGCCCGGTTCGTGGGCACCGAGCGGATCGAGGGGCTGGAGACGTACCGGTTCGTCCAGGAGATCCGCGACGGTCGCCAGCGGCTGCCGGAGGACCGGCTCAAGGTGCTGCTCGGCCAACTGCTGCGCGGTGCCACCGCGGGCGAGGTGCACTACGGCAACACCCGCACGGTATGGGTGGAACCGACCACCGGCCAGTTCATCAAGGTGGAGGAACGGCAGAACAAGTCGCTGGTGGCCGGCGACGGCCGGTCGGTGGTGATCCTCGACGCGGTGTTCACGTACACCGACGACACGGTCCGCAAGGCGGCCGAGACGTCCGGCGCCAACCAGGGACGGCTGCTCCTGGTCGGCGTGTACGCGCCGATCGGCCTGGCCGTCCTGGGCCTGCTGCTGGTGGCCGCCGGGATCGTGCTGGCGGTCCGCCGCCTGCGCCGGTCCGGAGCCGAGGTGCCGGCCGGGTCCCGGCGCCGCGCCCGGCACGCGGCGCCGCCGTCCCCGGACGATGCGGAGGCCGCCCGCCCCGGCGAGTCGGTCGGCTCGTCCTGACCCCGCCCGCGCCGGAGGTGTGTCCATCATGGAGTTCTGGCTCGATCTGAACGCCGAACAGCAGGACCTGCGGGAGTGGGTGCACGGTTTCGCCGAGGGGGTGGTCCGCCCCGCCGCCGCCGAGTGGGACGAGCGCGAGGAGACGCCCTGGCCGGTGATCCAGGAGGCGGCGAAGATCGGCCTCTACGGTTTCGAGTTCCTGGCCGGCGCGTGGTCCGATCCGACCGGCCTGTCGCTGCCGCTGGCGAACGAGGAACTGTTCTGGGGCGACGGCGGCATCGGAATGGCGATCAGCGGCACCTCGCTCGCGGTCGCCGCGATCTACGGCTCCGGCACCCCGGAGCAGCTCGTCGAGTGGGTGCCGCAGTGCTTCGGTGACGCGGCCGCCCCGCTGCTCGGGGCGTTCTGCACCACCGAGCCGGAGGCCGGCTCGGACGTCGGCGCGATGCGTACCCGGGCGGTGTACGACCTGGCGAAGGACGAGTGGGTCCTGACCGGACAGAAGGCGTACGCCACCAACGGCGGCATCGCCAACGTGCACGTGGTCACCGCCTCGGTCGACCCGGAGCTCGGCACCCGCGGCCAGGCCGCCTTCGTGGTACCGCCCGGCACCGCCGGCCTGGCCGCCACCCGGAAACTCCGCAAGCTCGGCCTGCGGGCCTCGCACACCGCGGACGTCTTCCTGGACGGCGTCCGGGTGCCCGGAAGCTGCCTGCTCGGCGGCCGGGAGGCCCTGGACGAGCGGCTGGCCCGGGCCCGGTCCGGCCGGCGGGCCAGCCGGCAGGCCGCGATGCGCACGTTCGAGCTGTCCCGCCCGGCGGTCGGCGCGCAGGCGATCGGCATCGCCCGCGCCGCCTACGAATACGCGCTGGAGTACGCGAAGACCCGGGTCCAGTTCGGCCGTCCGATCATCGAGAACCAGGCCGTCGCGTTCGCCCTCGCGGACATGCGCACGGAGATCGACGCCGCCCGGCTGCTGGTGTGGCGGGCCGCGTGGATGGGCCGCAACGACCGCCGGTTCACCGCCGGCGAGGGCTCGATGTCCAAGCTGAAGGCCGGCGAGGTGGCCGTCGCGGTCACCGAGAAGGCGGTGCAGATCCTCGGCGGGGCCGGCTATCTGCGCGACCATCCGGTCGAGCGGATGTTCCGGGACGCCAAGATCTACACCATCTTCGAGGGTACGTCGGAGATCCAGCGCCTGGTCATCGCGCGCGCCATCTCCGGCATGCCGCTCCGCTGACCGAGCTTCACCACGAGGCCGCCGTGGTGCCGGGGGCGGGCGGCGAGCCCTCCTGGACCGGTGCCCGGAACCGGCCGCCGCCGGCCTCGTGCGTTCGTTCGCCGACACGGTGACCGGCCTGCGCATTCCAGCAAAAGCGGCGCCATGCGTTCTGCCTCGAGCAGGTTTGCATTGACACATGGTGGTGCGTTGTTGTTACGATCCATTGACGTTAGTCACGGGGTGCCAATGGAGCTCCAGTATTGTGACCCGTGCGTGTCGCGCATGCGCAATCTTGTCCGGCAAAGGTAACGGACGACCGTGTCATCGACATGAATCGCGTACGTCTGCCGAAGGCGGAAACGTGGGAAGGGTGCACTGTGCGCAAAATTCTGTGGTCCGCCGTTGTCGTGGCTACGACAACCGCATTATCAATCCTCAATCCCGGCGTGGCGAGCGCCGCGGTTCCGCCACCGATCGGGTGCCGGTACGTCGGAAGTGATCCGACGATCAACATCGCCTACGGCGCGCCGCTGGCCGAGGCCTACCGGTACGCGGCCGTGGACGCCGCGAACCGGTGGAACCGCACGCCGGCACCGGGGCAGTTCCGCGTCCAGCAGACCGGGGCGAACATCCGCGTGTTCTCGTTCACCAGCCAGGAGTCCTGGTGGGCGCAGGTCGCGACACCGCTGATCTCCGAATGCACCAACGGCTACTGGCCGCGCACCGTGGAAATTGAATTCAACCATCGCATGATGGATGGCTTCTCCACGTATCAGAAAAGCGTCGTCGCCGTCCATGAACTCGGGCACGCATACGGGCTCGATCACGTCGAAATGAATTGCGCCGGCCGCCCGTCGGTCATGGAGCAGGGGACGGAGAAATTCTCCTGCCCGTTGTCGCCGCCGTGGAACGACGACGTAATCGGTGTCCAGAACATCTACTGACGAGGCGGGGTCATGAGACGCACAACAATTTTGACGACACTCCTCGCGGCTTCCCTTTCCCTGGCCGCGTGTGGGGACGGCAGCCGCGCCGAGGCGCCCCGATCGGCGATATTCGACGGGCCGGTCTATGCCTCCGTCGCCGAGCTGGACGCCGACGCCGACGCCGTCGCGATCGGTAGCGCGACCGCCGTACACGGCCGGCTGACGGAGGGCGAGCTGTACGGCGCGGCCAAGCTGGGCGGGGCCGAGGGCCTGCCGATCGCGCTGTACGAGGTCCAGGTCAAGAACACGATCAAGGGGGCCGCCGCACGGACCATCCTGGTCACGCGGATCGACCAGCGACGGCTCGCCACGGCGGAGCAGACCGTCTTCCCGTTGCACCGGGACCTGATGTTCTTCCTGCGGGACACGGCGACGACGCTGGATGGCATGCCGGTCTATTCGGTGGTCGGCATGGACCAGGGTTGGTTGCGGATCGCCGAGGGCAGGCTGCACGCGGTGTCCAGGACGAACGGCAAGGCAGGGCCCGGCGACGGGCAGACGGTCGTCGCGGTGGCGGCGTCGGTCCGCTGACCCGGACCGTCCACCGGACCTCTCCCGTCGCGCGCCCGCCGCGCGCGACGGCGAGGGGCCGGTGACGGCCGGGTCGGGGTGCGCGCCGCACGTCGGCGGCGCGGCCGGCGTCGGTGCCCACCGTCGACCCGGAGCGGAACGGTTACCGGCGCCAGCGCCTCCTCCAGCGCGGCCACCGCGGGCAGCACCGCCTCGCGGGATCCGGCTGTCGCGGATGTCCCGGGAACCTGTCGTCACGATCCAAGCCCGGGTCCAGTTGATCTTCCTAGTCTTCTCGCCATGAGTACGCTTGCCATTGTCGGCGCGGGTGCCCTGCTGGGCCGCGCCGTCGCGCGAAGGTTCGCCGCCGAGGGCTTCGACATCGCGTTGATCGCCCGGAACCCCGACGCGCTCGAGTCGATCGCCGGGAGCATCTCCGGCGTGCGGGTGGGCGTCTTCCCGGCGGACATCACCGACCGGGCGGCGTTGAGCCGGGCGCTGGCGGACGCGGAGCAGCAGCTCGGCCCGATCGAGGCGCTGGAGTTCTCGCCCACGCCTAGGCCCTCCGATCTGGCGCAGGCACCGTTCGTCGACGCCGCGGACCTGACCGTGGAGTCGCTCGTCCCGCACGTGGAGCTGCACCTGTACGGCTGCGTGGCGGCGGTGGGCCAGGTCCTGCCCGGCATGCTGGCGCGCGGCTCCGGCACGATCCTGCTGACCGCCGGCGCGGTGTCGAGCCGGATGGTCGTGCCGCAGATCGCGAACGTCGCCGTCGCCGTCTCCGCCCTGCGCAGCTATGCCCTGAACCTGAACGCCGGGCTGGCCGACCGCGGGGTCTTCGCCGCGCACGTGTCGATCGCCGCGAACATCGGTCAGGGACGCCCCGGCTCGGAGCCGGACGTCATCGCGGAGGAGTACTGGAAACTGCACGTCTCGCGCGACCAGGCGGACTACTACTACCACGACCTGGCCGACACCCCGCCGGTCCTCTCCGACCGGTACACCGCCGGCTGACCGGGCTCACCGGGGCGTGGCGCTGGGCGGGTGACCGTAGCGTTTCCGGAACGCGCGACTCAGGTGGCTGCCGTCGGCGAAGTGCCACCGGGCCGCGATCTCCGTGATGGTCAGGCCGCCCGCGGCGACATCGCGCCGGGCCCGCTCCAGCCGACGATCCCGCAGGTACGACGCCACGCCGTCGCCGGTGCGGGCGAACGCGCGCTGGAGCGTCCGCACGGAGACGTTGAACTCCCGCGCGAGCGTCCCGGCCGAGAGGTCGGGATCGGCCAGCCGGTCGTCGGCCAGCCGCTTGGCCGCCTCCGCGAGGGCCGGCGCCAGCAGGGGTTCCGCGTCGTCGAACACCCCCCGCGGCACGGCCTCGATCAACTCGATCAGGGTGTCGCGGGCGGCCCGCAACCCGGCGGGACCGAGCGTGGTGCTCGTCTCGCGCACCATCTCGGCGTGCGCCGCCACCAGACGGATCTCCGGGGTCCGCACCGAGCCGCGGGTCACCGGCGCGGCGAGGGAACCGGCCGGCATCGCGAGGTGCAGGGAACTGGAGTGCGGTGCCGAGCCGAACCGCTCCAGTGCGCCACGGTGCAGGAGGAACTCCCCGGCCCGCACGGTGCGGGTGACGCCCCGGCGCTCGCGCAGCGTCCAGGTGCCCCGGCGGACGATCCACAGGCGGGCCTTCCCGGCGCTGGCCTCCGGGGCCGTCGCGGTGCTGAAGGCCGACGCGTCGAGCACGCTGCTGATGGCGACGTCGTGGACCCGGGCGACCGGGATCGCGCCGCGGAAACCGGCGGCGGTGGACGGGGTGAACGCCGGCAACCGGAAGCTCTCGCCCATCACGGCGGCCCAGCGGCGACGAAAGGAGTCGAACGCCGCGGTCATGGCCGGAAGGATACGACCACCGTGCGACGCCCGAGGTACGACTCAGGTCGTACCCGACGATCCATCATCAGGGTGGACGCACGGAGCCGGCGCCGTTCCTAGCGTCGTGGATGTCCCCGTCCACGATCCACCAGGAGCCTCCCGTGCCATCGTCACCCCTGCGCGTCGCGGACGACGTGCGCAAGTCGTTCGGCGTCACCCGGGCCCTGAACGGCGCATCGCTGCAGGTCCTGCCGGGGGCGGTGCTGGCGCTGATGCGGCTGCCCGGCGTCCGGCGGGCGCGGGTGGAGCGGCCGGCGGCCGGGCTGCTCGCCCAGCTGGAGGTGGCCGGGGTGGCCGGCACGCGCCCCGGGCAGACGTCCGGGGGACCGGGGCAGCGGGTCCTCGTCGCGGAGGAGGCCCGATGAGCGCCGCCGCGCCGCTTTCCGGCCGCGGCCGGAGCACCTGGCTGGGTGACCTCGCCCTGGGTGTACGGCTGAGCGTGTCCGGCGGGCGCCCCGGCCGGCTGCGGCTCGCCCTGATCGCGGCCGGGGTCGGCCTCGGCGTGGGAATGCTGCTGGTCCTCGCGGCCGCACCGACCGCCGGTGCGGCCCGCGAGCAACGCCGGGCCGATCGCGCCATGGGCCCGACCGTCGAACGGGCCGGACCGGGCACCATGCTGGCGCTGACCACCGCGACCCGCTTCCGCGACGAGGTCGTACGGGGCCGGATCCTGCGCCCGGACGGGGACCGTGCGCCGGTGCCGCCCGGGCTGGCCCGGGTCCCGGCGGCGGGTGAACTGTTCGTCTCGCCGGCCCTGGCCGGGCTGCTGGCCGGCCCGGGCGGTGCGGTGCTGAGCGAGCGCTGGTCCGCGCGGGTGGCCGGCACGATCGCGCCGCCGGGGCTCTCCGGTCCCGACGAGGCGTACTTCTACCTCGGCTCGGACACGCTCAGCACGGACGACGGGGCGGCCCGGATCGCCTCGTTCGGTGGCGGCGGTTCCGGCGGGACGGACCCGGTGATCGTGGTGCTCGCGATCATCGGGTCGGCCGTCATGCTGCTGCCGGTGCTGGTGTTCGTGACGACGGCCGTCCGCTTCGGCAGCGCGAGCCGGGAACGGCAGCTCGCCGCGATCCGGCTGGTCGGCGCGGACAGCCGGATGACCCGCCGGATCGCGGCCGGGGACGCGCTGATCGGCGCGACGCTCGGGCTCGTCGTCGGCGGCGTGGTCTTCCTCGGCCTGCGCCGGGTGGTCGGCGCCGTGTTGCCGGCCGACTTCCGCCCGTACCTCGCCGATCTGCGCCCGGCACCGGCGTTGCTCGCCATGGTCCTGCTGCTCGTGCCGGCCGGCGCGGTCCTGGTCACGCTGTCCGCGTTGCGCCGCGTCGTGATCGAGCCGCTGGGCGTGGTGCGGCAGAGCGGCGCCCGCCGCCGCCGGCTCTGGTGGCGGCTGATCCCGCCCGGCGCCGGGGTGGCGCTGCTCTACCCCCTGCTCGGCGGGCTGCCCGACGACGTCGGACCGGGCACCCGGGGCCAGCTCGCCGCGGGGGCGATCCTGCTGCTCACCGGCGTCTCCGTGCTGCTGCCCTGGATCGTGCAGGCGGTGGTCCGGCCACTCGGCCGGGGCAGCGTCGCGTGGCAGCTCGGCATCCGCCGTCTGCAACTGGACAGCGACTCCGCCGTACGCTCGGTCTCCGCCATCGCGGTGTCGGTCGCCGGCATCATCGCCGTCCAGGGCCTGCTCGGCGCGTCGGTGGCGGCCACCAGCGGGGCGCAGCCGCCGGCCGACGAGTTCCAGGCGGTCGTCTACCGCAACGGGGCCGACAGCACCGGCTGGGCCGCGGCGCTGGCCGGCACCGCGGGGGTCGAGGAAGTGCGGGTCACCGGCATCGGCGACCTGCGCACGGGCCCGGACGACCAGGCCGGGGTGAGCGTACGGGTGGGCGACTGCGCCGTGCTCCGGCAGTACGCGCCGCTGCCGTCCTGCGCCGACGGGGACAGTTTCCGGGGCTTCTACGCCGGCTGGGACAACCCGGCGCTGCCGCCCGGGACCACCTCGCCCGTGTACGGCGTCGACGACACGCGGCCGCTGGTGCGGTGGACGGTGCCCGCGGACCTCCCCACCGTGCCGTTGTACGCCGGCGAGATCGGTCCGGTGTCGTACCTGGCGACCCCCGCCGCGCTGCGGGTCGACCCGGACCTGGGCGGCGTGGGCATCGACGGCTACCTGGTGCGGCTGGACCGTGCCGACCCGGACGCCGTCGAGCGGGTCCGCAACACCATGGCCCGGCTGGCCCCCACCGCACCCCTGCAGCTGTTCGGCGACCAGCGGATCGGCGACCAGTTCGGCGGTGCACGGCAGGTGGCCCGCGCCTGCGCCGTCCTGCTTCTGCTGTTCATCGGGGCGAGCATGCTGGTCGACGTGACCGAGCAGTTGCGCGAGCGTCGCCGGCCGCTGGCCGTACTCGCCGCCCTGGGCACCCGGCGGCGGACGCTGTCGGCGTCGGTGCTGTACCAGATCGCGGTTCCGGCCGTGGTCGGGCTGCTGCTGGCGGTCCTCATCGGCAGCAGCCTGTCGGCCGTGCTGCTCGCGGCCACCGAGGGCCCGATCACGTTCGACTGGCCGGCGATCGCCGCGATGACCGCCACGGTGGGCGTGATGGTCGGGTGCGTGACCGCCGCCGGCCTGCCGCTGCTGTTCCGGTTGCTGCGGGTCCAGGAGCTGCGCAGTGAATGAGACCCCTACGCTGACCGGCATGTCGCAGCCCGCACCCGCCCGCGGCCGGGGCCTACCGGCCGACCTGGCGGTGTCCTGCTCGGTCGCGGCCCTGTCCACCTGGTGGTGGCACCGGTTCCCGCTGGCCGGCCTGCTGTTCGGCGTGCTGGCCGGGTCGGTGCTGATGTGGCGGCGGCGGCGCCCGTTCACCGTCCTCGCCGTCGTGGCGGTGCTCACCGCGGTGACCGCGACGATCGAGGTCGGCGGCACGAAGCTGCACAGCGGCATGCTGCAGCTCACGGTCGTCCCCGCGATGTACGCGGTCATCGTGTACGCGGCGACGCTGCGGCGCGCGGTGGCGGGCGGGCTGGGCGCCTGGCTGTTCGCGACCCTGCTGTGGCCGCTGCAGGCCAACACCGGCGCCGACCGGTGGGCGATCAGGTACCACGACCTCGAGCGCGGTCTCGGCCAGGTCCTGGTGTTCGGGTCCGTGGTCTGGGCCGTGGCGCTCAGCGTGCGGTACGTCGGCCAGCTCCGGCGGAACGCGTCCGAACGCCGGCTGAGCGCCGAGCGGGAACGCCGGCACGTGGCGCGGATCGCGGTCGCCGAGGAACGGGCACGGATCGCCCGGGAGCTGCACGACATCGTGGCGCACTCGCTCTCCGTCATCATCCTGCAGGCCAACGGGGCCGCGTACGCGCTGGAGCACGACCGGGACCGGGCGCGCGAGGCGTTACGGACGATCGGCGCCACCGGCAGCGACGCCCTGGCCGAGATCAGGCAACTCGTCGAGCTGCTCCGGGGAGAGGACGACGGCGCGGGTACGTCCGACCGCACCCCGGTCGCGCTGGACCAGGTCGCCGCCGTGGTGCAGCGGGCACGCGACGCCGGCGTGACGGCCGGCCTGACCGTGCGCGGCGCACCGCCCGACGTGCCGGCCGGCGTGGCCCTGGCGGTCTGCCGGATCGTGCAGGAGTCGCTGACGAACACGTTGAAGCACGCCGGCCCGGAACCGGTCGCCACGGTGACCGTCGACTACCGGCCGGACCACATCGACATCGAGGTGACCGACTCCGGCACCGGCCGCCCGCCCACCGACTCCGGCGGGCACGGCCTGGTCGGCATGCGCGAGCGCGTGGCCCTGTACGGCGGCACGTTCGAGGCCGGCCGCCACCCGGACGGCGGCTGGCGGGTCCGCGCCGGCATCCCCCTCCACGGCGCCGCCGCCCGCCCGGTGGCGGCGTGATCCGGGTGGTGCTGGTCGACGACCAGCATCTGGTCCGGGCCGGGTTCCGGATGGTCCTGGACTACCAGAACGACATCACCGTGGTCGGCGAGGCGGGCGACGGCGCCGAGGCGCTGCGCCTGCTGCGCACGACCCCCGCCGACGTCGTCGTGATGGACCTGCGGATGCCCGTGCTGGACGGGGTGACCGCCACCCGGCGGATCTGCGCCGCCGGCCCGCTGCCCCGGGTGCTGGTGCTGACCACGTTCGACACGGACGAGGACGCGTTCGCCGCGCTCCAGGCCGGGGCGAGCGGGTTCCTGCTCAAGAGCGTGCCACCGGACGACCTGCTGAGCGCGATCCGGGTGGTGGCCGGCGGCGACGCCGTCGTGGCCCCCCGGGTGACCCGGCGGCTCCTCGACCGCTTCGCCGGCCGGCTCGTCGCGCGGGATCCGGCCGTTCCCGACCGGCCGGAGCTGACCGACCGGGAGCGGGAAGTCCTGCTCCTGGTGGCGCAGGGACTGTCCAACCTGGAGATCAGCGGCCGGCTGCAGGTCGCCGAGGCGACCGTGAAGACCCACATGGGCCGGATCCTGGCCAAGCTCGGACTGCGGGACCGCGTGCAGGCCGTGGTGTACGCGTACGAGTCGGGTCTGGTGCAGCCCGGCAGCAGCGCCTGACCGCCGGCTCAGATGGCGTCGGGCCGGCCGAGCGCGGGGTGCCGTTCGCCCGGCGGCGCATACCACGTCGGATCGTCCGCCCGGCGGGTGGTGTCGATCCGCAGGTGCGACCAGTCGTCGACGGCGGGCAGGTCGGCCGGGTCGAACCAGCCGACCTGCAGGGACTCGTCGTCGTTGACCCGCGGTTCGCCGCCGACCGCGCGGCAGCGGAACCACACGTTGAGGTACTCGCAGGAGTCGCCGTTCGGGTAGACCACCGGGTGGGTGGCGACACCGCCGACGCGTTCGATCTCCGCCCGCACACCGGTTTCCTCGAACACCTCGCGGAGGACCGCGTCCGCCGGTTGTTCGCCGGGATCGATGATGCCGGCCGGCAGGGACCAGCGACCGTTGTCGCTGCGGCGGGCGAGGAGGACCTGGCCGCGGTCGTTCCGGACGACGGCGCTGACGCCCGGCAGCAGGAGCAGGTCCGTCCCGATCTTGGCGCGCATCTTGGCGATGTAGGGGGAGACAGGCATGGGTCGACCCTATGGCCACCGCACCCGCTTCCCGTCCGGTCGGCGGGCTACGGTGGGTCGGTCCGCGGAGCACCGCTTTGGGGGCGAGCCACCTCCCGGACAGCGAGGAACCGGTGCACCGATGACCGTCACCAGCTACGTCGACAGCCCCGAGGCCCGGCTCGCACTGCAGCAGCGGACCCTGGGTGTGGTGATGGCCTCGCAGGTGTTCAGCGGCGCCGGACTGGCCGCGGGCGTCACCGTCGGGGCCCTGCTCGCCGAGCAGATGCTCGGTACGAGTGCGCTGTCCGGCCTTCCGGCGGCGGTCTACACGTCCGGGTCCGCGGCCGCCGCGCTCACTGTCGGGCGGCTGTCGCAGCGCCTGGGACGCCGCGCCGGCCTGACCGCCGGGTACGCCGCCGGCGCGATCGGCGGCGCCGGAGTCGTCGCCGCGGCGGCCCTGGACAGCGTCGTCCTGCTGCTGATCTCCCTGCTCGTCTACGGTGCCGGCACCGCCACGAACCTGCAGGCGCGCTACGCCGGAGCGGATCTGAGCGGCCCGAGCCGCCGGGGTCGGGCGGTCAGCGCGGTGCTCGTCACCACCACCGTGGGTGCGGTGATCGGCCCCAACCTCGTCGCCGCCACCGGCCGCGCCGCCGAAAGCGTCGGGCTACCGGCGTTGGCCGGCCCGTTCGCGCTGGCCACCGTCGCGTACGCCGTCGCCGGCACCATCCTGTTCGTGCTGCTGCGCCCCGACCCGCTGCAGGTCTCCCGCCTGCTGCGGACCGAGCCCGCACCGGCCGCCGCGGGCACCGGGACCCCGGCGCCGCGTCCGGCGTCCGCCGGCATCACCGCCGGTGCCGCCACCATGGTCCTCACCCAGCTGGTCATGGTGGCCGTGATGACCATGACGCCCGTGCACATGCGGGCTCACGGTCACGACCTGTCCGCCACCGGCCTGGTCATCTCCCTGCACATCGCCGCCATGTACCTGCCGTCCCTGATCACCGGCGTCCTCGTCGACCGCATCGGCCGCGTCCCGGTCGCCGTGGCCGCCGGCGTCACGCTGCTCGCCGCCGGGCTCGTCTCCGCCGCCGCGCCGGAGGACTCCGTTCCGCTGCTGTGCCTCGCCCTGATCCTGCTCGGCCTCGGCTGGAACCTCGGCCTCGTCTCCGGCACCGCGATGATCACCGACGCGGCTCCGGTGGACCGCCGCGCCCGGATCCAGGGCAACGTCGACCTGTGCATCGCGCTGGCCGGTGCCGGTGGCGGCATCGCCAGCGGCGTCGTCATGGCCGCCACCAGTTACGCCGCCCTCTCCATCGGCGGCGGGCTGCTCGCCCTGGCCGTGGTGCCGTTCGTCATCCTGCGCAGCCGGCCGGCCGCGCCGTGAACCGCCCGGTCCCGGTCCGGTCCGGCGTCCCTCCCCGGCGCCGGTGGTACGGACTCCGGTTGGCGGGGCCGGGTCGTCACCGGACGTCCTCCGGCGCGTAGGCGGCGAGGACGCCGAGCAGCGTCAGGCCGGCCACCGGTGCCGCCACCGCGGTCGGTGCGCGTTCCAGGTAGTCGACGGCGGCGGCGAGCTGGGTACCCCATTCGGCGGTGTCGTGGCCGGCGCCGAGGCCGAGGAAGCCGAGGGCCGCGATGGCCAGGGCCGTTCCCGGTATCCGGGTGAGCGCGTGGACGACGACCGGTCCGGCGACCGCGGGCACCAGGTGCCGGCGCAGGATCCACCGGGTGCCGGCACCGGCGAGGACGGCCGCCTGATGGTGGCCGCCGGCCCGGGTCTCGTCGGCGAGGTTGCGGGTGTGCACGGCGAGGGGCACCCACGCGACGAGTGCGGCGGCGGTGGCGGCGGGGAGGAGACCGGGTCCAAGGACCGCCGCGATGACCAGGCCGACGAGCACCGGGGGCAGGGCGTTGAGGACGTCGGCGCCGCCGGCCCGGGCGCGGGTGCCGCGTAGTCCGACGGCGAGGCCGACGAGCAGGGCGAGCGCGGTGACGGCCGCCGCCGTGCCGATGGTGAGCAGGGCGCCGTTGCCGAACTGGGCGAGGACGTCGCGACCGACGGGATCGGTGCCGAGCGGGTGTGCCCAGGACGGGTCGCCGAGGCGCCGGTCGAGGCGCACGCGGTCGGGGTCGCGCAGCAGCCCGGTGGTGACCGCGCCGGCGAGCAGGGTGCCGACCGCCAGCGGGATGCGCCACCTCCGGGGGCGGCGGACCGGTGCCGCGGGTACCAGCCCGGCGGCGCCGGCCGGGCCGAGCAGACCGCGGTGCGCCGCGACTCCGGCCGCACCCATCACGGCGCCCGCGAGGATCAGCAGGAGGACGCAACCCTGGACCACCGGAAGGTCCTGGGCGAGGGCCGCGCGCAGAGCGAGGCGGCCGACGCCGGGGACGGCGAACAGTTCCTCGACGGCGACGGCGCCGCCGAGCAGGCCGACGAACAGGATCGCCACCTGCGGCACCACCACGGTTCCGGCCCGGCGGGCGACGGCGACGGCCAGGGTTGCCCGGGGACAGCCGGCGGTGCGCCAGGTGCGTACCCAGGCTTCGGCGGCGGTGGTGTCCACCGCCGTGACCACCAGCCTGGCCAGCATCCCGCCGGTCGGCACGCCGAGCGCCAGGGCCGGCAGCACCACGTAGGAGGGACCGAACCAGCCGGCCGCCGGAGCGAGTCGCCACCGGACGGCGACCAGCGTGAGCAGGACGGCGGCCAGGACGAACTCCGGCAGCGCGGCGGTGCCGGCGGCCATCACCCGGGGACCGGACGACCACCGCCGGCCGGTGCCGGCGGCGTTCCAGGCCACGGGCGCCACCAGGAGCAGGGCGGTGAGGACCGCGACCACGCAGGCCGCCGCGGCCAGGGTCACCGAGGCTCCGGCGGCGGCGGCCACGGTGGCGCGGACGGGGGTGCCGTCCACCCAGGACCGGCCGAGGTCTCCGGTCGCGGCGCCGAGCAACCAGTCGGCCGCCCCGGCCGCCGGATGGGCCGGCAGGTCGAGTTCGGCGCGGACGGCGTCGAGCGCGGCCCGATCCGGCTCGCGTTCGCTCAGCCGGGCGCGCAGCACCGACCGGGCCGGGTCGTCGCCACGCAGCCAGGGCAGCGCGGCGACGACCAGGGCCAGGCCGGCGGCGGTGCCGGCGAGCGCGCCGGCCCGGCCCAGCGTGCCGAGCATGTGCGTCACCGCAGCGCCGTGCGGGCGGTGACGAGAGTGCGTTCGTACGGGTCCCGGGCCACGTCCGTCACGTCGGTGGTGGTGCCGATCCGGGCCCGTTCGTGGGCCAGCGGCACGACGACGGCGCGGCCGATCAGATCCGCCTCCAGCTGCAGCGCGGCGTTCTGCCGGGCCGCCGGTTCGGTGAGTTCGCCGGCCCGGGTCACCCGGGTGTCGAAGGCGCGGTCGCAGAACCGGGCGAGGTTGTAGCTGCCGGCGCAGCCGAAGTCGGAGGCGAGGAAGGCGATCGGGTCACCGGTGTCGAGCAGGTAGGAGCGGGTCAGCAGGACCGCGTCGAAGCGCCCGGCCAGCAGGTCCGGTTCCAGCGCGGTGTATTCCCGCACCACCGTCCGCACCGCGAAACCGCGTCCGGTCAGGGCGGCGGTCAGTGCGGACGCCGCCTCCGGCAGTTCCGGCCGGTCGGTGTACGTGGCCAGGGTGATCCGCGTGCCGGCGGGGACCGCGGCCGCCGTCGCCGGCCGGCCGGTACGACCGGAGGCAGCCCATGCCGACGCGGGTCCGAACAGGCCGGCGCCGACGTCGACGCGACCCTCGTACACGCTCGCCACGATCGCTGCCGGGTCGGCCGCGGCGCGGACCGCGGCTCGTAGCCGAGGGTCGGCGAACGGGCGCCCGGCGGTGCTGTTCAGGTGCAGTCCCACGGTGCGCGGCAGGGGTACCTCGACGAGACGGTGGTCGCCGAGGTGGGGCAGCTGGGCGACCGGGACCGCGTTGATGACGTCCACCTCGCCCGCGCGGAGGGCACCGGCGCGGGCGGCGCCGTCGGGCAGGAAGCGGACGTCGACGCCGGCTACCCGGGCCGCCCCGCCCCAGTAGGCGTCGAAGCGCTGCAGGGTGGCGCCGGACGTGCCCCGCACCGCGGTGAGCCGGAACGGTCCGGTGCCGGCGCCGATCGGGTCGGGGCCGGCCGGGTCGCTCTGGTAGGCCCTCGGCGCCAGAATGGCCAGTTGCGGGGTGGCCAGGCGGTGCAGCAGCACGGGGTCCGGCGCGGCCGTCCGCAGTTCCACGGTGCGGTCGTCGGTCGCGGTGGCGGTGAGCCGGATCTGCGCGAGCGCCTTGGGCACCGGCCTGGCCCGGGTGGCGTGCTGGAGTGCGGCGGCGGCGTGCTGCGCGGTCAGGGCGGTGCCGTCGTGGAACGTGACGCCGCTGCGCAGCGTCAGCCGGACCGTCGACGGGTTCGTCACCGTCCAGCGTTCGGCCAGGGCGGGCGTCACCGTACCGTCGGGGTCGAGGTTGACCAGGGTTTCGGTGACGCCGAGCTGGGTGACCAGCGAGGCGTCGTCGGTGAACGGTGACATCCGCGCGTTCGGCGCGAAGGCCAGGCCGACCCGCAACCGGCGCTGGTCGCCGCCGTCGGCCGGTGCCGGCTCGGCGAAGCACCCGGTCGTGCCGCCCAGGATCAGGGCGGTGAGCGTCGTCGCGGCAAGGAGCTGTTTCACGGGTGGCCTTTCGTACCGGAGGGAAGGGTCTGATCGGTGGGCGTCGTCGCGGTGAGCCGCCACATCGCCGCTGCGGCGGCGGCCGGCACCAGGGCGAGCGCCAGCCAGGGCACGGCGGCGGTCGCGCCGTCGGCCGGCAGCAGGTCGAACAGCCGGCCGGTCGCGGCACTGCCGAGGAGGACGGCGACGCCGCCCGCGGCGGACAGCACACCGAAGTAGGTGCCGAGCCGGCGTTCGCCGGCCAGGCGGGCCGCGACGTCGTTGGCCACCGGGGTGATGAGCATCTGGCCGAAGGTCAGCAGGACGACGAGGGCGACCGCCGGTCCGACCGTGCGGGCGCCGGGCGCCGCCGCCGCGACCACCGCGAACGCCGCCGCGGTCACGGCGAAGCCACCGGCCAGCGACCCCCGCACCCCGAGGACGGTCCCGGCCAGCCGGGTCATCGGGACCTGGCCGAGCACCACCTGCACCGAGGCGAGCGCGAACAGCCAGCCGAGCGCACCGGCCGCACCGACCCGGCTGAGCTCGAGCGGCAGCGCCAGGTACATCTGGTGGTATGCCAGCAGGCAGGCGCTGTTGGCGGCGGTGAACGCCAGGAACCGCCGATTGCCGGCCACCTCGCGCAGTCCGTCGCGGAGACCGTCGGCGGCGTGCGCTCCGGGTGCACGCGGCAGCAGGCGGGCGTGCATCAGCAGGATCAGCGTGAAGACCACGGCCGCGGCCAGGCAGGCGGCCCGGAATCCGACGCCGAGCAGCAGTACGCCCAGCAGCGGGCCGGCCACCGCGCCGACCTCGCCGGCGGCGGCGAACATGGCGAACCACTCGCGGCGCGGAACCCTGCCGTCCGGCTGCGGCCGGCCGCCTTCGCTGGCCAGCGCGGATTCCACCGCGGGGGAGAACAGCGCGGCGGCGATCCCGGTGAGGAAGGCGCCGGCGAGCACGCCGGGCAGGGTGCCGGCGAAGCCGAGGACGAGGAATCCGAGGATGCGTACCGCACAACCGGCGAGCACGACGGGCCGGGCGCCGAACCGGTCGGCCAGGAGCCCGCCGATCAGAAACAGTCCCTGCTGGCTGAAGGCGCGCAGGCCGAGCACCAGCCCGACCACGGCGGCGGTCATGCCGAGGTCGTCGGCCAGATGGTCGGCGAGGAACGGCAGGACGAGATAGAAGCCGACGTTGAAGGCCAGCTGGGTGAGCACCAGCAACCGGGGTACGGGCGGCAGTGCGGCGATCTCGGCGAGGATCAGCCAGCGGCGCAGGGCTCTCACCGGGCGGCCGCCACGGGCAGGCGGGGGACGGCCGCCAGCAGGGCCCGGGTCGCCGCCGTCCGCGGTTCGTCGAAGATCTGCCGCACGCCGCCGGCCTCGGCGACGCGCCCGTCGTGCAACACCATGGCGCGGGCGCAGGCGCGGCGTACCGCCGGCAGGTCGTGCGCCACGAGGACCAGGGCGGCGCCGGTGGCGGTGCTGAGGTCCCGGAGCAGGTCGAGGACCGCGACCCGGACCGGCGGGTCGAGGGCGCTGACCGGTTCGTCGGCGACCAGGACGGCCGGTGCGGGCGCGAGGGCCCGGGCGATGGCCACGCGCTGCCGCTGACCGCCGGACAACTCGCCGGGCCGGCGGGTGCGCAGCGCCGTGTCGAGGCGGACGGCGGTCAGCACCTCGTCCACCCGGGAGTCGTGGTCGCCCGGGACGGCGAGACAGGTCAGCGGTTCCCGGATGATGTCGGCGACGGTCAGGCGCGGGCTCAGCGATCCGTACGGGTCCTGCGGGACGTACTGCACCTGGCGACGGAACCAGCGCAGCCGGCCGGCCGGTCCGGGGTGGACCGGCCGGCCGCGGAAGCGCAGCTCACCGGCGTCGGGCGCCTCCACCGCCAGGAGCAGCCGCAGGAGGGTGGACTTGCCGGCGCCGGATGCGCCGACGACGCCGACGCGGTCACCGGCCGACACGGTCAGGTCGACGTCGTCCAGCACGGTGCGTACCGGTCGCCGGGCCAGGGGACCGGGCCGCGGTTGCGGGTAGCGCCGGGTCAGGCCGGTGGCGGCGAGCAGGATGCCGGTCACGCCACCGCCTCGAGGCTCATGGCGCGTGCGGCGGCGACGAGTTCGGCGGTGTGTGGATGCGCCGGTGCGGACAGGACCTCGGCGGTCCGGCCCTGTTCGACGGTCCGGCCCTGGTGCAGCACCACGAGCCGGTGGCAGATCTGACTCACCACCGCGATGTCGTGGCTGATCAGCAGCAGCGAGGTGCCGTGCTCGGGCAGGCGGCCCAGCAGCGTGAGGATTCCGGCCTGGGTGGTGGGGTCGAGGGCGCTGGTCGGCTCGTCGGCGATCAGCAGGGCCGGCCGGCCGGCGGTGGCCATCGCGATCGCCACCCGTTGCCGTTGTCCGCCGGAGAGCTGTGCCGGGTACGCCCGGCGGGTCTCGGCCGGCAGGCCGACCCGGTCCAGGATCTCGGTGACCGCCGCGGCGAGCGGGCGCCGGGTCAGGCCGAGGTGCCGCCGCAGCGGGATGGCCACCTGGCGGCCGACGGTCACCAGGGGGTTCAGGGCGGCGAGGGCGTCCTGGCCGACCAGGGCCAGCCGCCGGCCCCACAGCCGGGACGGCGCCGGCGCGGCGGCGCCGAGCACCGGGCGGCCGTCCACCGTGACCGTGCCTCCGGTACGGGCGCCGGACGGCAGCAGGCCCAGGACGGCGAGTGAGGTCATGGTCTTGCCGGAACCGGAGGCACCGATCAGGCCGACCGCCTCGGCCGGACCCACACCGAGGCTGACGTCGTCGACCGCGGTGTGCCGGCCGAAGCGCACCTGGAGATGGGAGATCGTCAGCACGGCGACATGATAACCATTTTCATCTTGGTGCTCGCAAGGGGCGTCCCGGGGGCGGTCACCGGACGCCGAGCAGCCGCGCCACCAGGTCGAGTCGCCGGGTACGGATGTCGGTGAGGGGCGGCAGGAGCAGCGTCGGCAGTCCGATCTCGACGGCACCGCCGTCCGGCCGCTGCCGGTCGCCGACCATGAGCGTCTGCTCCGGCGCGGTGCCGAGCCCGGCGAGGGCGGCCCGGAAGAGCGCCGGATCGGGTTTCTGCACGCCCTGTTCGAACGACAACGCGAACACGTCGACCACCCCGGCCATCCCGGCGGCGGCGAAGGCCGGCCGCACGTCGAAGTGGATGTCGCTGACCACCGCGATCCGTACCCCGTGTGCCGCGATCGCGGTCAGCACGGGCGCCGCGTCGACCGCGAAGGGATTGTGGGCCGGGTCGGACTCCACCGCGTACAGCGCGGCGGCCAGCTCGTCGTCGAGCCCGGCGTCGGCGAAGACGGTGAGATAGGTGTCCCGGTGGACGGCCGCGTCGCAGTCCACGCCGGGTGCGTCGAGACGGTCCGGGTCGCCCGCGGCCCGCTCGATCGCCGCCCACACCCGGGCCACCGCGGCCGGGTGATCGTCCCGGCCGGCCCGGCGCAGCGCGGCGCCGACCCAGGCGGCCGGCGACGGGCACACGACCAGCGTTCCCCGCCAGTCGAACAGCACGGCGCGCAGCTCGGTCATGCGCGGACCGCCCGCGGCGGCAGGCCCACCGCGGGCCGGTCTCCGGAATCCCGGCGGCCCACGACTGATTCTCAGCCGAACGTCCGGTACTCCGCCACCCGGGGTGTGCCGTTCGCGCTCAGGACGACGAAGGTGATCTTCCGCAGTGCGACCGGCCGGAAGGTGATCTCCCCGGCGCCGGTGCCGGAGGCCAGGATCGCGTCGTCGTCATCGTGGTTGCGCACCTGCCAGGCGCGGATCCGGCCGCCCCCGGGCGCCTCCCGGATCTCGATCCGGGACAGCCTGACCGGTGCCGGCCACTTGACCGAGATTTCGCCGGTCGTGCCGGTCGGGGACCAGAACGAGGTGAGGTCGCCGTCGCGTACGTCGTTGAAGCGGGTGCCCTGCGCCTTGGTCGACCCGTCCCCGTCCGCGCGCAGGCTCAGCCGGCCGGGACGACACGGAGGACGTCACCGGAACCGGTACGGCCGGCGCCGAGGAGAAGACCGGCAGGGTGACCGGGCACCCGCAGAAGCGTCGCCGAGCATCACGGGGAGTCAGCGTATCGGCGTCGATCATCGTTTGACAGGGGTTCCTCCGAAGGGGGTCAGCGCCGCCCGACCAGGTCACCCACCTCGGTCCGGGACGAGACGCCCAGCTTCCGCAGGATGTTCGAGACGTGCACGGCGGCGGTCTTCGGGGAGATGTACAGGCGCCGGGCCAGCTCGGCGTTGGTCAGCCCGTCGCGGATCAGCACGGCCACCTCCCGCTCCCGGGGGGTCAGCGCGGCCGGGCCGGTGACCGCCGGCGGCGCGTCGGCCGGCGCCATGCCCAGTCGGGTACGGACCCCGGCGAGCTGGTCCACCCGCCAGCCGCGCCACCCGGCCAGCAGCGGTGCGGCCGCCTCCGCCTCGGCGGTGGCCTCCTCGCGCCGGTCGGCGGCGAGCAGGCAGCGGGCGGCGCCCACGTGGACCGTGCCGCGCGTCGCCGGGTCCAGGATGTGGGCGTCGGCGACGGACCGGTAGCCGTGCAGCGCCTCGGCGTGCCGGCCCTGGGCCTCGGCGAGCTGGGCGTCGACGAGCGTGCGGTAGGCGTCCCACACCTCCGCGTCGAGCAGCGCCTCGGCCATCTGGCCGAGCCGGTGCGCCGGCAGGCCGATCTCCAGCGCGGCGGAGATCAGATCGTGCGCCTGTTCCCCGCTGCGCCACGTCTCCCGGGCCATCGCCGCGAGCAGTTCGTCGAGGGCCGCCTCGGCGCGCGGCAGGTCGCCGCGGCGGCAGGCCAGGTGGAACGCCAGCCCGGGAATCGTGGTCGGCGGGTTGTTCCGCAACGCCGCCAGGTCCGCGATGAGCTGCTCGACCCGGTCCAGTTCGCCGGCCTCCAGGTGGAGCCCGGCGAGGAACACCGCGTGATAGTCGGCCCACCGGCCCCGGCGCCGGTAGGTGCGGTCCTGCTCCCGGCCCTCCTCCAGTGCGGCGAGCGCGGCGTCCAGATCGCCGGCCCGCAGCGCGAGCCGGGCCCGCCCCTGGAAGTACGTGGCCACCGCCAGCGACTCGAAGCCGGCCCGTTCGGCGTCGACCCGCATCCGTTCCAGCGTGGCGGCGTGCTCGGCGGGGGACGAGGGCGGCTCGCCCTGCACCAGGTTGTGCAGGGCGCGGGCGGCCAGCACCCATTCGCCGGCGTTCTCGGCCTCGTCCACCAGCGCGGCCAGGATCTCCCGGCCCTGGTCCGCGGTCTGCGGGCGGTCGGCGAGCGTCGAACCCTTCTCCACCAGCGCGGCCAGGCGGACGGCGGGCAGCGCGAACTGGTCCGCCAGCGCCAGCGCGCGCTCGGACCAGAGCAGCGCGGCATCGGCGTCGTCGCGCAGGTACGCCGACTGCGCGATGGCGGTCATCGCCCGGGCCTGGTCGGCGCCCGGCGGCAGCTGCGCGATCAGCGCCTCCATGTCCTGCGTGAGCGAGCGCATCTCGTCGGTCTCGCGGGACTCCCAGGCGATCCGGACCAGCAGGTACAGCGACTCGGCCCGGTCGGTCGAGGTGCCGGCCAGGTCCCGCCAGCGCCGGCCGTACCGCAGGGCGTCGTCCAGCAGGCCGGCCAGCCACGCGGCCCGGGCGGCCGCGGCGAGCAGGGCGGTGTCGTCGGGGACCTCGTCGAGGCCCATCTCGGCCAGCTGCAGGGCCTGGTAGGCCGAGCCGATGGAGAGGTAGAGCGCGGTACCGCGGCGGGCCGCGGCGATCAGGTCGTCGTACCGGCCGGCCCCGCGGGCGTGGTGCGCCACCATGGCCGGGTCCGCCGCGCCGCCGCTGAGCAGCACGTCCAGCGCCGCCTCGTGCAGCCGGCGGCGCTGCCGGCCGAGCATCTGCCCGGCGATCGTCTCCCGCACCAGCGCGTGCCGGAACGCGAACTCGTCCTCGCCCGACTCGACCAGCACGCCGCGGGTGACCAGGTGGCGCAGCACCGCGATGAGGTCCTCCTCGTCCGTGCCGGTCACGTCGGCGAGCAGGTCGAACGGGATCCGGTGGCCGAGCACCGAGGCCGCCTCGACGATGCGGTGGCTGACCGGGTCCAGATCGTCGACCTGGCGGCGCAGCACGTCCGCGAGACTCCACGGCAGCGGCTGCTCGACCAGCGCCTCCACGTCGTACCCGGGCAGTGCGCGCAGCAGCTCCTCCAGGAAGAACGGGTTACCGCCGGTGCGGTGGTGCAGCGCGGTCGCGGCGCGCAGCGGCGCCGGAGCGCCGGTGGCCGCGGCCAGCAGCGCCGCGGTCTGCGCGGGGGTGAGACGATCCAGGCGTACGTGCGTGACGGCGTGCCGGCGTTCCATCCGGGCCAGCAGGCCGGCCACCGGCTGGCGGCGGGTCACCTCGTCCGGCCGGTACGTCCCGATCAGCAGCCGCGGCCCGCGCTGGTCGGCGATCCGCTCGAACAGCGCCGCGCTCTCCGAGTCGGCCCAGTGCAGGTCCTCGAAGACGATGACCGCCGGGGAGTCGCCGATCAGGTCGGCGAGCAGCGCGAGACCGGTGTGCAGGCGCTCGACCGGGCTGCGCCCCGGATCGGCGAGCGCCGCCAGCTGCTCCTCGTCCGCCTCCGGGCGGCCGTCGATGGCGTCCAGGAGCACCTCGTACGGCCGGGACAGCGAGCCCGGTTCCGCCTGGCCGACCAGCACCACGGTCTCCGCCGGCACGGTCGCCAGCAGCTCGTGCACCAGCCGGGTCTTGCCGATCCCCGGCTCGCCCGCGATCAGGGCGACCGCCGGCTCACGCGCCGCGGCGAGCTGCGCCAACCGGCCCAGCTCGCCGTCCCGCCCGACCATCACCGGGCTGGCACCGCCGCGGACCGTTCGCACGGGGCCAGGGTACCGGCGGCCCGGCTCCGGGCGGCCCGGGCTCGGCCGGCCCGGCGGGTGGCGCGGGCGATGGTGAGCACGCTCCGCCGGTCGGACTCGGCGACCAACTCACGGTGCCGGTCGTTGACGAGATTCAGCATCAGGTCCGGGTGCATCAACATGGCTTGTCTCCTTGTCCGCCGCTGATGGACCAATCCTCGGCCGGCGAGGGTGCCGCCACATCGGAAGGCCCTACCTAGATTCGCTGGTCAGCGGCGGTGCCGGGGCTCCTAGGCATACCTAGGGCCGGACGGCAACCGGTCCGCACCGGCACGGGGCCGGGGCTGCACCCGCCGCTCACGAGACTCGTCGAGACGATCGAGGCCGAGGGGGAGCAAGCCGGATGACGACACGACGGGAACCGCGACACCAGCAGCCGAAGCGTGCCCGGGTCCGGTGGACGGTCGCCGTGCCGATCGTGGCGCTGCTGGCCGGCGTGCTGACGGTCGCGAGCCCGCCGGGTACGGCCTCGGCCGCGGTGCCGCGCGTCGCCCAGACGTGGTCCTCGCTGATGTACCACAGCCTCACGCCCAGCCCGGAGTACGTCCAGCTGCGCAAGACCCTCGCCGCGCAACGGTCCAGCCTCACGGCCCGCATCGCCCAGGTGACCCAGGGCCGGGCCACGCAGGCCGCCGCGCAGATCGGGCTGGCGCCGGCCGTCACGGCCGACGCCGCCGCCCGTACCCGGTATGCCGGGGCCCGGGAGGCCCTGGGCACCGCGACCAACACGCTGACCGTGGTGTCGCTGCAGCGGCCGCACAACGCCGCCGCGGTGGCCGCGGCGAAGCAGGCCGTCGCGGCCGCGTCGGCGACCGCCGGCACCTACCGCGCGCAGGCCGGCCAGACCGGCACGGCGTTGAAGTCGGTGCTCACCACGGCCCGGACCGCCACCACGAACCTGGACAACGCGATCGTCGCCTGGCAGACCGCCCACGCCAGGGTGGTGGCCAGCCACCAGAAGCTCGTCGAACTCGACAAGAAGATGGCCGGGTACGCCGGCCAGGCGGCCGCCATCAGCCGCACCGTGGTGACCGAGATCCGCCCCCGGTTCGTCTACGCGGACTCCACCACCGTGTACGGCGTCCGGGTGCACAAGAACGTCGCCTACGCGTTCCGGCGGATGCTCGACGACGCCAAGGCCAGCGGCATCGTGCTCTCCGGTGGCGGGTTCCGTACCAAGCAACGGCAGATCGAGCTGCGCAAGATCAACGGCTGCCCGGACATCTGGACCGCGCCGGCCTCGTCGTGCCGCGTCCCGACGGCGATCCCCGGCCGGTCGCTGCACGAGATCGGCCTCGCCGTCGACATCACCTCAGGCGGGCGGTCGCTCACCGCGAACAGCCCGGCGTTCAAGTGGATGGCCGCGTACGCCCGCCGGTACGGCTTCGTGAACCTGCCGTCCGAACCGTGGCACTGGTCGATCACCGGCGGCTGAGGCGATCCGGGTGCGGGAGGCGCGCGGCTACGCCTTCCGGCCGCTCGGCACCGCCGGGTCGCGTGACGACAGCGTGGCGATCGCCGCGCATCCCAGGATCACGGCCGGGATGGCGAACCACATGCCGATGCCGAGGCCGAGCAGCAGCCCCCACGCCAGCGTGACCAGCGCCGCGATCGTGGTGGTCAGGCCCACCGCGTGACCGGTCAGGTCCGCGGCGAGGGCGGCGGTCGCCGCGACCAGCGGCACACCGAGCAGGTAGATCGCCGCGGCGCCGCTGTCCTCGACCGTGAACGGCAGCAGCGCGACGACGATCCCCACGGCGGCCGCGAACGCCAGCATTCTCAGTGCCCGGCCGACGATGCCGGGTGTGCCGCCGCGGCCGCGCAGGTACACCACGGTCGCGGCGGCCAGGAAAACGGCGAGTGCTCCGCCGACCAGCGCAGCCATCAGGGGTTCATCTCAACTCTTCCGTCGTGATGACGCCGGCGAGCCGGTCCTCGTACACCTGGACCGGCCACTTCTTCCGCAACGAGTCGGCGAGCCGGCGCAGGTGTTCGTCCTGACGATACGCCGCCAGTGCCGACTTCACCCGGTAGGCCAGCGCCTCGTCCCAGGTCACCTGCTGGAACGCGATGCGCTCGACGCGGACCACCCACCACCGTCCGTTCTGCGGGTCGGCGGACAGGCCCACGCCACCCACCTCGCCGATCGCGTAGGTCGCGCGTGCGATCATCGGGTCGGCGCCCTTGCCGTGATCGTCGACAGTGGCGGTGCCGCTCTTCGGCGCGCCGCCGGCACGCAGCAGTCGCTGGAACGTCGGCTGATCGGTGCCGGCGGCCTGGTCCATGACCTTCCGGGCGTGGGCGCCGTCGGTGAACTCCGCCCACGCCACGTCGGCCTTCTCCACGTTCCCGAAGAGCCCGCGGCGTTCCGCATACCAGGCCCGCGCCTCGCCCTCGGTGATGCCGTCGACGGTGAGGCCCGTCGTCTCGCGCTGCTCCCGGGTGATGAGCGTGGCGATCTGCTGGGCCCGGGTCGTGGCGCCGATGCCGCGGCGGGCGGCCTCGTGTGCCAGCAGCTCGTCGCGGATCGCCAGGTCGAGCGCCTCCCGCCACGGACCGGAATAGCCGCCCGCGACCATGACCGGAGGCAGCGGATCGTCGGGGATCAGCGCGCGCACCTGGTCCACGGTGATCGGCGTGTCCGCCACCGTGGCCAGGGCGTTCGGCGGTGGGTCCACCGACGTGCCGGTGGACCCGCAACCGGAGGCCGGCAACGCCAGCCCGACGAGCGACGCGGCGATGAGGAACGGCCGCATGGTGGACCGGTGTCTAGTCACACTGGTTGGTCGACCACAAGAAGTCGTCATCAGCTTCCCAGTACTCGTCGCCGCACTCGCTGTCCCACGGGTTCGTCGATCCACCGTGCTCGCGACCGCAGCGGTCGTGGTCGGCGCAGTCGTAGGTGTAGCCGGTGATGATGAAGCAGCCGCCACCGCACTTGCCCATGCAGTCGGAGGACGCCGGGCCGACATAGATGGTCTCGCCGAGGAAGCAGTGGCTGTCCGCGTCGTGTACCACCCACGCGTTCACATTGCAGCCGGTGTACAGGATTCCGTCCTCGTTGCTTTCCTGGCACGCGGCGATCATCGCGCTTCGTTCCGGACTGTTCGGAACGGTGGCGAAGGCGCCTTCTTTCAGGCAGGATTCCACCGCGATGGAACTGTCCGGGCGTTTCTGCTTACCGTATTGTTCCACCGGGCGAGGCACGTTCTGAGTGCCGATCTTCGTGCCGACCGGCGCCTCGGCGAGCAGCATGGCGAGCCGGGCGGTCAGGTCCCGGTGCAACGGGATCGGCGTCTTCGCGGCGTTGGCCGCCTTGATCCACTTTGACTCGAGGGCGCTCGTGAACGCGGTGAGCGCCAGCCGGTCGTCCGGCTGCAGCGAGGCATTCCCGCCGGACCAGCGCGCGTCGCCGGTCGCGATGTTCTTGCTGGCCGTGAACGTCTTGCCGCCGACCGAGAGGGTGACCTGGGCGGAGACCGCGCCCTTGGTCACCGCGGAGAACTCGATGACCGTGGCCGAGCGGGCGAACGTGCCGATGTCGTGGCCGGCCGACGTGGCGGTGACGCGGAAGTCGTCGTGGGCCGTCGGCTGCAGCGGCGCGGCCAGGGAGGCCGGCGCCGGCGCCGGGGTGGCCAGGGCGAGCGCGAAACCCACCGCCAGAACCTTGGTGAAAAGCAGTGCGGCAGAGCGTTTACGTTTCATGCGATTCCCCCGGAACGTCCGTGGGGTGCATCAAGAAAGATCACTCTTCCGGTTGCCGGAGCGTGCTGCCGCCAACCATGATGACGCCCCCGTCAATTTCGTCGGCCTCCAGCATCGACGATGAATTTGACGCCTGTCAATGATTGCCGGGCCGCTCCCGACAGTGATGTTGCGGGATTCCGCACGGGCATTCCCGGCGGTGGCGACGCCGGTCCGGCCGGGCTCGCCCGGTCCCGCCGGGCCGGCGGCCGTACCCAGAGGCGGGACGGTGTTATATATTCATCCATATCGATGAAGTCCGCGCCGGCCCCGGGAGGATCCGTGGACACCACCAGAGGCGACATGCCGACGCCCCGGACACTGCGGCGGGTGCTCGCCGCCGTGGTCTGCGCCCTCGTCGTGCTGCTGGCCGGCGCGACCGCGCTCAGCACCCCGGCCCGGGCCGAGTCCAACGGCGGCGTCCGGGTGATGCCGCTGGGTGACTCGATCACCGACGGCTTCAACGTGCCCGGCGGCTACCGGATCGAGCTGTGGCGCCAGTTCGTGGCCGGGCGATACCTGATCGACTTCGTCGGTTCCCAGTTCAACGGGCCGGCCAGCCTCGGCGACCACGACCACCAGGGTCACTCCGGCTGGCGGATCGACCAGATCGACGCCAACGTGGTGGCCTGGCTGCGCGCCACCACCCCGCGGACCGTGCTGCTGCACATCGGCACCAACGACATCGCCCAGAACCGCGACCTGCCCAACGCCCCCAACCGGCTGTCCGCCCTGGTCGACAAGATCACCAGCACCGCGCCGGACGCCGAGGTGTTCGTCGCCACGCTGGTGCCGTTCTCCGGTCAGGACGCGCGGGTCCGGGCGTTCAACGCCGCCATCCCCGGCATGGTGCAGAGCAAGGTGGCCGCCGGGCGCCGGGTCCACCTGGTCGACATGTACCGCGCTCTGACCACCGCCGACCTGGCCGACGGCGTCCACCCGAACGCCGGCGGCTACAACAAGATGGCGGCCGAATGGTTCCGGGCGCTGCAGGCGGTGCCGCGCAGCATCACCGGCGACACGCCGGGCAGCCCGTCACCCAGCAACCCGTCGCCGCCCAGCAACCCGTCACCCGATCCCTCCACGCCCCCGCCGGGCGGGACCGCCGGCTGCGCCGCCGCGGTCTCGCTCAACCAGTGGACCGGCGGTTTCGTCGCCACCGTCCGGGTCACCGCGGGCACCGCCGCGATCGGCTCCTGGACCGTCGGCGCACCGCTGCCGTCCGGTGCCGCGGTCACCAACGTGTGGAACGCCACCCGCAGCGGCACCGGCAGCGCGGTCCAGTTCGGCAACGCCACCCACAACGGCCGGCTCGCCGCCGGTCAGACCACCGAGTTCGGCTTCCAGGGCACCGGAACCGCCACCGGCATGGCGGTCACCTGCACGGCCGGGTGACCGCGGCGGTCAGCACCGGTCCCGGAGGAAGGCGTAGGCGCGGGCCCGCATCTTTGCGGTGAACACGTGGCCGGCGTCGTACCGCGCCAGCTCGGCACGGTCACCGAGCGACTGCCGGGCGGCGGCGAACAGCCGCTCGGCACCGCGACTCCACCGGTCGGCCGTACCCGCGGAGATCAGCAACGAGGTCCGGCCGAAGCCGGCGACGACGTCCTCCAGGTCGTGCGCCGCGGCGAAACCGGGCACCACGAACTCGGCCTGCAGGCCGGTGTCCCGGGTGTACGAGTCCCGGAACGGAATGCATCCGCAGTGCGAGACCGACGCGGTGATCCGATGGTCGAACGCGGGTGCCCACAGCGCCATTCGGCCGCCGTACGAGTGACCGAGGAACCCGATCCGCTGCGGGTCCACCTCGTCCCGCGTGGCCAGGTAGTCCAGCGCCACCGAGACCTCGTGCAGGCACGTCGCCAGCAGCGTGCGGCCCTGCACCAGGCGGGTGGACAGTTCGAACCAGGTCACGTTCGACGCGCCGTCCGGGCTCCAGTTCCGCTCCTCGAACCCGACGGCGTCCGGTGCGATCGTGACGAAACCGCGCTCCGCCAGCTCGTGCGCGTACGCCTGGTCGGGGTCACCGCCCAGCCCCACCACCTCGCTCTTGCCCAGGTCGAACCGGCCGGCGTGCTGGTGGTGACAGAACACCGCGGGCAGTGGCCGGTCGGCCGCCTTGGGCAGGCAGACGTACGCGGTCACCCGTTCCCCGGGCGCGGTCGAGTACCGGACCTTCTCCCGCACGTACCGGCCGCAGTCCACCCGTTCCAGCAGCTCCGCGTCGAGCTCCACCCGGGCCGGTGCGGGGCCCAGGAACGTGGCCGCCGAGCCGCCGAACGCTGTCTCGTGTGCCATGGCTCCCGATGCTGCCACGGGGCGGTCGGGCACCACTGCCGGTATGGCAGGGCAGGGCGATGTGGACGGTACGACCGGACCGTTTCCTTGAGGGCGTCCTTCGATGAGACGGAGTACTGTGCTCCCCGGCGTGCTGTCTACATAGGGAGAATGGCCCGTGGCGCTCCCGTGGCCCCGGATCTGACATGGACCTCCACCTCGACCGCGACGACACCGCGCGCGTCGGCCCGTACCACCTGCTCGGCGTCCTGGGGCAGGGCGGCATGGGCACCGTCTACCTGGCCCGTGACGCCGCCGGCCGCCAGGTCGCCGTCAAGGTCGTCCGCGCCGAGCTGGCGCACGACCAGGGGTTCCGCCGCCGGTTCCGCAGCGAGGTCAACCGGGCCCGGCAGGTGCCGCCGTTCTGCACCGCCGAGGTGCTGGACGCCGACCCCGACCACGACCCGCCGTACCTGGTGGTGGAGTACGTCGACGGGCCCAGCCTGTACGCGGTGGTGCAACGGCAGGGCCCGCTGACCGGCACCGCGCTGCACAGCCTGGCCGTCGGCGTGGCGACCGCGCTGACCGCGATCCACGGCTCCGGGGTCATCCACCGCGACCTCAAGCCGGGCAACGTGCTGCTGACCCTCGGCGGCATCAAGGTGATCGACTTCGGCCTGGCCCGGGCGCTGGAGGCGACCAGCCCGCACACCGTGACCGGGCACATGGTCGGCACGATCTCGTACATGGCGCCGGAGCGGTTCGAGGCCGAGGCGCGGTCCCGGGTCAGCCCGGCCGCGGACATCTTCTCCTGGGGCGCCGTGGTGGCCTTCGCGGCCACCGGACGCACCCCGTTCGGCGCCGACTCGGTCCCGGGCACCGCGGTCCGCATCATGACCCAGCCGCCGGACCTGACCGGCGTGCCGATGTCGCTGCGGGAGCCGGTGGCACGGGCGCTGGCCAAGCAGCCGCACGACCGCCCGACCGCCCGCGAGCTGTTGGACCTGCTGCTGGCCGGCGCACCGTCCGGGGCCACGGCCCGGGTGTCGCACGAGACGCCGTTCCTGCGCGAGATCGTGCAGCCGGCGGACCGGAGCACCGCGGACGTGCCGGTGCGGCGGCCGGTCCCGGCGCCGCGGCGGGTGCCGGGCCGGTCCCGGAACCGCCGGCCGGATCTGCGGCACTGGCCGGCCCGGCTGGGCCTGGCCGCGCTGCTGGCCGCGATGCTGGCCGGCGGTCTGGCGGGTCGCGCGCTGCTCACCCACCGGGAGGCCGGGGCGGACCGGGCCCCGGCTGCCACCGGCGTGCTCACCGGCCCGTCGCCGCAGCCGGTGAACGCGTCCGTCCCGGCGCAGAACCCGGACGCCGTGCTGGCCGGGCAGCAGCGCACCCTGCTGCATCTGGCGGACACCGGCAAGAACCTCGCGGTACGGGCCGACGGCAAGGTCGCGGTCTCGCCGGCCGACGCCGCCGACGCCCAGTTCGTGCTCGTCCCGCGGGACGGCGCGTACCTGATCCGGTCGCTGCGCGACGGCCTGCCGGCGGAGCGGTCCTGCCTGGGCGTGCGCACCCCGCGCAACGGGCTGCCGTCGCTGGCGGCCGGTGCCTGCGCCGACGGCGTGGCGACGCTGTTCGAGGTCGCTCCCACGGCCGGGCGGGACAAGGAGAACCGGCCGACGTACCGGGTGCGCAACCGGGTCCACGGCGTCGTCCGGTGGAGCGACGACCGGTTCGAGGCGCTCGTCGAGCAGCCCGCCGACGAGTCCGCCGGCACCGCGTTCAGCCTGGTCGACCGCGGGCCCGCGTAGCCGTCGCCCGTCCGGGTGAACCGGCGGCGGCCTCGGCCAGGGTCAACGAACCCCGGCGCCGGCGGTGACGGCCGGCGCTCCGGGTTTCGGTGTTCTGCCAGATCGGATGCATCTCCGTTGCCGATCGGCGGCACCGCCACGACGATCGTCGTCGCTCCGCAGAACCCCGGCCATCCCGGTCCAGGAAGGACACGACGAACACGTGCAGCCGTCCCTCTCCCTGAACGGCGCAGGCTCCGACGAGCCCGCCACGGTCGATCTCAGCGGCCGCTGTGTCGGCACCTCGTACGTCCTGATCTGCCCGGTCGGGCAGGGCGCCACCGGCACGGTGTGGCGTGGCATCGACCGCACCTCCGGCGAACAGGTCGCGGTGAAGCTGCTGCACGAGGGACTGCTGCGGCAGCCGAAGCTGGTCACCCGCTTCGTGCAGGAGCGCACCATCCTGATGATGGTGCGCCACGAGAACATCGTCGGCGTCCGCGACCTGTTCAGCGCCGGCGAATCCCTGGGCCTGGTGATGGACTTCGTGGCGGGCGGCAGCCTGCGCGACCGGCTCCGGGCCGCCGGCACGCTGCCGCCGGCCGAGGCGGCGCGGCTGCTCGGGCAGGTCGCCGCCGGGCTGGCCGAGGCGCACGCGCTCGGCGTGGTGCACCGGGACGTCAAACCCGACAACATCCTGCTGCACGGCACCACCCGGCCGGACGTGCGGCTCACCGACTTCGGGATCGCCCGGGTGCTCGACACCGCCGGGCTGACCACGCCGCACGCGATCATCGGGACCCCGCACTACATGGCCCCGGAGACGATCGGCGGCGGCGACGCGTCACCCGCGGCGGACGTGTACGCGCTCGGCGTCGTGTTCTACGAACTCCTCACCGGCCGGGCCCCGTACGCCGGGGAACCGATCGCCGTGCTGCGTGGCCACCTCGACGGCACGCTGGTGCGCCCGGAGGGCCTGGCCGACGAGGTGTGGGCGGTCGTCGAGTCGTGCGTGGACCCGGACCCGGCCCGCCGGCCCCCGTCGGCGGAGTTGCGGGACGTCCTGCGGGACCTGTCCCGGCGGACCGCCGGCCTGCCCGCCCTGCCCGCGCCCGACCCGGACGCCGAACCGGTCGGGGCGGTGCCACGGGCGGTGCCGCACCCCTCGATCGCCCGGCCTCTCCGGCGCCGGCCGCACAACGGCCCGCGCAGCTGGGTGTGGGCCCGCCGGGGTCTGCTGGCGGTGCTGGTCACCGGCACGCTGACCGCCACCGGCCTGGGCGGCTACCAGGCCTGGCAGGGGCGGCAGGCGGGTTCGCCGTCGGCCACCGCGGCCACCCCTCCGGTCCGCGGCGGCGGTGCGGCCGGTGCCGCGACCTCGCGCACCGCGGCCTCCGGTACGGGCGCGGCTCCGGCGCCGGACGCACCGTCGCCCGGCCGTCCGGGTACGCCGGCGACGACCGCGCGCACCGGCCGGGACACCGAGGGGACGCCGTCCGCCGCCGCCACGGTCCCGGCACCGGCCGGACCGGGCCGGGTGGACGTCTCCGTCGGTCCCGGCGAGGCCCGCGGCTCGGTCTCGTTCGGGCCGTGGCGGTGCGGCGAGAAGTACTCGTGGGACGTGGGACATCCGGTGCTGGCCCAGCCGTGTCACGCGGTCGGCGCCGCGATCCGGGTGTCGGGCGAGGTGGAGGCCACCCCCGGCGTGCAGGCCGACGTGTCGCTGACGGTCCGCGACGCCGGCTCCGACGAGGTGGTCGCCGGGCCGCACACCTGCGAGGGCCTGATGTTCACCGACTTCGCGCTCAAGCACCGGTGCGGACCGGCCGACCTGCAGGCCCCCCGTGGTGGCCGTTACGTGGTCGTGCTGACCTGGCAGTACAGCGGGCGTTCGCTGCTGCCCGGCGGTACGGCGCGCGGCCGGGAGTTCACCTGGTGACGCCGTGGCCCCGATCGCCCGGAGGCCGGGGGGCCGCCGCGGCTGGCCGGAATGACGATGGCCAACGGGTTCTCGCCTAAGGTGCTGGCATGCACACCGTGGCCGTTCTCGCGCTCGACCGGGTCGTCCCGTTCGACCTGTCCACGCCGCTCGAGGTGTTCGCCCGGACCCGGCTGCCGGACGGCGGTGCCGCCTACCGGGTCAAGGTGTGCGGCGCCGGGGCGAGCGTCGACGCCGGCATGTTCACGCTGCGGCCGCCGTGGGGACTGGCGGCGCTGGCCGAGGCGGACACCATCGTGCTGCCCGGCCGGAGCGAGACGCTGCCCGTACCCGACGAGGTGCTGGACGCGCTGCGGCGGGCCGCGGCGCGCGGCACCCGGATCGCCTCGATCTGTTCCGGCGCCTTCATCCTGGCGGCCACCGGCCTGCTGGCCGGCCGGCGGGCCACCACCCACTGGGCCTGCGCCGCGGAGCTGGCCGACCGCTACCCGGACATCGACGTGGACCCGGACGTGCTGTACGTGGACAACGGCCAGTTCCTCACCTCGGCCGGTGCGGCGGCGGGCCTGGACCTGTGCCTGCACCTGATCCGGCGGGACCACGGGTCCGTGGTGGCCGCCGACGCCGCCCGGCTGTCCGTCATGCCGTTGGAGCGGGAGGGCGGCCAGGCGCAGTTCATCGTGCACGACCCGCCGCCGATTCCGCGCGGCTCGGCGATGGAGAAGGTGCTGCGGTGGGTGGAGGAGAACTGCGCGCGGGACCTGGGCCTGGCGGAGATCGCCGGGCACGCGGGCATGAGCGTGCGGACGCTGAACCGGCGGTTCCGCGAACAGACCGGGACCACGCCGCTGCAGTGGCTGCTGCGGGCCCGTGTCCGGCAGGCGCAGCACCTGCTGGAGGGCACCGACCAGCCGGTGGACCGGATCGCCGGCCGGGTGGGGTTCGGCTCGCCGACCGCGTTCCGGGAACGGTTCAAGCGGGTGGTGGGCACCAGCCCGCACGCGTACCGGGCTTCGTTCCGCAGAAGCTAGGCGGGGCGCGAAGCCGATCCGCGTGCAGAGGCGGCGCGCCTGCGGGTTGTCGGTGCTGAGGACGAACCGCCTAACCGGCGGCGGCCAGGTCCTCCAGCGTGACGCGGGCGCCCTTGGCGTGCAGCGAGGACAACACCGACCGGTACGTCGACGCGAACCGCTCGTCGCCGGCCAGGTCGCCGAACACGTCGGAGTTGCGGATGAACGCCAGCGGATCCTCGTGCTGGCGCACCGCCGCCGCGGTCAGCACGCCGGCCAGGCGGTCCACCACCTCGATCGGCCGGCCCTGCTCGTCGGTGCCCTCGGCGTACCGGGCCCAGCTCGCCACCACCGCGGTGGCCCGCAGGATCTCGCCGCCGGTACGCAGGTTGTGCCGGATCACCGGCAGCAGCCACTTGGGGATGCGGTCCGAACTCTCCGCGCACAGCCGGGCCACGGTGTCGCGCACCTGGGCGTTGGAGAACCGGTCGATCAGCTGGTGCTTGTACTCGTCCAGGTCGATGCCGGGCACCGGTTCCAGCGTCGGGGTGGCCTCGCGGTCCATGTACGCCAGCAGGAACCGGGCGAACAGCGGGTCCTGTGCGACGTCGTGTACCAGGCGGTACCCGGCCAGATAGCCGAAGTAGCACAGCGCCTGGTGGCTGGCGTTGAGCAGCCGCAGCTTCATCAGCTCGTACGGCTCGACGTCCGGCACCACCTGCACGCCGGCGTCCTCGAAGGCGGGCCGTCCGGCGCCGAAGCTGTCCTCCAGCGCCCACTGGGTGAACGGCTCGCACACCACCGGCCAGGCGTCGTCGACGCCGAACCGGCGGCGCACCTCCGCGCGGTCGTCGTCCGTGGTCACCGGCGTGATCCGGTCGACCATGCTGTTCGGGAAGCGCACCGACGTCTCGATGTGGTCGGCCAGCTCCGCGTCGCGCAGCCGGGCGAACGCCACGAAGCTGCGCCGGGCGGCGTCCCCGTTGCCCTGGATGTTGTCGCAGCTCATGATCGTGAACGGCGGCAGCCCGCGGTCGCGCCGCCGGGCCAGCGCCTCGGTGATCAGCCCGAACGTGGTCCGCGGGGAGGCGCCCGGGCGCAGGTCGTGCTGGACGTCCGGGTGGTCCTCGACGAACGCGCCGGTGACCGCGTTGATGTTGTAGCCGCCCTCGGTGACGGTCAGCGAGACGATCCGGACCTCGGGGGAGGCCATCTTCTCGATGACCGCCTCGGGGTCGTCCGGCGCGAACAGGTACTCCCGGATCGAGCCGACGACCCGCGCCTCGAGCGTGCCGTCCGGCGCCTTCACGACCAGGGTGTACAGCCCGTCCTGGGCATCCATGACCGCCTGCATGCGGCGGTCCGCGGGCATCACCCCGACGCCGCACACCGCCCAGTCCAGGGCCTTGCCGTCGTTCATCAGACGGTCCAGGTACATGGCTTCGTGGGCGCGGTGGAAGCCGCCGACGCCGAAGTGCACGATGCCGGTGCGCAGCCGGGCGCGATCGTAGCGCGGAACCGGCAGATCCTCGGGGAGCGACGACAGGTTCTGATCGTTGAGCGGCAGCATCGACGTGTCCTCCCGGCACTGGGGGCTGACGGGCGTGACCCTCAGCATCCCATCCCCACCAGTGACCGGGTGGAAACGCTCCGCACTGTTTCCGGGTCAGCGGCGGGCGACCGCCACGTCGTCGAACGTCGCCGCGCTGTCGTACACCCGCACGCCGTTGGCGCCGGTCGGATAGGTCGGGTCGGTCACGCTGATCTTCGGGGTGGACATGTCGCCGACGTAGACCTTGATCGATGGTCCGGCCGCCTCGACGCGCAGGTGGTAGCGCGTGCCGGGGGTCACCGTCATCGGCACCGACGCGAGCGGGGTCCAGGAGTTGGCCGCCCGGCCCAGCAGGACCCGGCCGGACGCGTGCACCCCGGCGTAGTAGCCGCGGTAGCTGTCCGCGCCCACCGCGGGCTGGCTCACCCGGAACGTGACGCCGGCGTCGCCGCGGCCCGAGCTGATCGAGACGGTGGTGTCCTGGACGAAGTCGGTGAAGTTCGTGTCGAGCAGCGCCTTGCCGCCGTACGAGGAGGTGGTCTGGTACCGGCCGCCGGTGACCGACCAGGAGCCGCCGTACGTCTTCCAGCCGAGCGCGTTGCCGTCCGCGAAGTCGTCCTGCACGCGCATGGTGACGCGGGGGATGGTGCCGTCCGGGCTGAAGTACATGCGGTCGTAGGCGAGCTGGCGGTGGTTGCCGTCGGTCTCGGCGAGCGGGCGACGGTGGTAGACGATGTACCAGATGTCGGTGCCGGGCACGTTGATGACCGCGTTGTGGCCGGAGCCCTTGGCCACCGCGGGATCCTGCGCCAGCACCTTGTCCAGCTTGGGGAACGGCCCGGTGGGGGAGTCGGCGACCGCGTACGAGACGGAGTAGTCCGGTCCGGTCCAGCCGCCCTCCGACCACATCAGGTAGTACCGGCCGTGACGTTTGAACATCTGCGCGCCCTCGACGTACCCGGACGGGGTGATCTCGCGGTAGGTGCTGCCGTCGTCGAAGCGGCCGAGGCTGACCATGTCGTTGTTCAGCTTCACCACGTTGGCGTGCCCCCGGCCGCCGTAGTACATGTACGCCTGGCCGTCGTCGTCGATGAACACGTCCTGGTCGATGGGCTGGGCGCCGTTGACGAACTGGCTGATCAGCGGCCGGCCGAGGGCGTCGATGTAGGGGCCCTGCGGCCGGTCGGCGACGGCGACCCCGATGCCGCCGAGTTCGCTGTTGTCGTTGATGTCGTTGGCCGCGAAGTACAGGTAGTACTTCCCGTTGCGCTGCACCGGGGCGGGCGCCCACACCGCGCGCCGGGCCCAGGAGACGTTGGCGGTGGTGAGCACGTTGGGGTGCTTGGTCCAGGTCACCAGGTCGGTGGAGGAGAAGGCGTCCAGGTAGGTCTGCTGGTCGTAGGGGCGCGAGGAGGTCGGGAACACCCAGTAGGCGTTGTCGTAGATCGCGACGTCCGGGTCGGCGTACCAGCCGTCGACGAACGGGTTGCCGGCCACCGCGGTCGGGTGGTCCGGTGCGGCGTACGCGGCCGGCGCCAGGGTCGGCAGTCCGCTCACCGTCAGCGCCACGGTCAGCGCGGCCATGGTCCGGCCCGGTCGATTCCGCATCCGGATCCCTCGCTCCCGCGACACATTCACACATTTAAGTGTGGCGATTGAACATTTTCCATAGATTGCACGCAGAGCGTGGGCGCTGTCAAGGTCGCGTCGACGGGTCCATCGGCCCTGCCGGGTGGGCCGGTCGGCTGCCTATGATCTTGGGCGACCGGCTCGTCCGAACCCGCCACCGGAGCTCGACATGGACCCTCGACCATTGAGCCGCCAGCTCCTCGGTGAGTTCCTCGGGACGCTGCTGCTGCTCGTCGCCGTGGTCGGGGCGAGCGCGATGTCGGCCGGCCTCTCGCCCGGCGACGCGGGGCTGCGGCTGCTGGAGTGCTCGATCACGGTCGGGCTCGCGCTGACCGCGATCATCTACACGTTCGGGCCGGCGTCGCGGGCCCATTTCAACCCGGTCGTGTCCGTGGCCGACTGGTTCCTCGGCCGCCGGACCGGCGCCGGCCTCACCGTGACCGGTCTCGCCGGCTACGTCGCGGTCCAGATCGCCGGCGCGCTGGCCGGTGCGGTGCTGGGCAACCTGATGTTCGGCGACCCCGCGGTGACCGTGGCGCGGACCGCGCGCACCGGCGCCGGCCTGCTGCTCAGCGAGGTGGTCGCCACCGCCGGCCTGCTGCTGCTGATCGCCGCGCTGGTCCGGACCGGCCGGGGCGCCGCCGGTCCCGGTGCGCTCGGCGCCTACGTCGGCGCGGCCTGCTGGTTCAGCTCCTCGACCGGGTTCGCCAACCCGGCCGTCACGCTGGGCCGGGTGTTCACCGGCACGCCGGCCGGCATCGACCCCGGCTCGGTCCCGGCCTTCGTGCTCGCCCAGGTGGCCGGGCTGGCGGTGGCCTGTGCGCTGGTGCCGGCGCTGTATCCGGACGACGTGCGGGCCGTGCCGTTCCCCGCGGCGGGGGACGGCACGGCCCCGGGCCGGCGGCCGGTTCAGGCGGCGACCGGCGCCTCCCTCGCGGCGGCCGGTGCGGCCGACAGGTGGCGCAGGTACGCCGGCAACGTCAGGAACTCGGGGCAGGTCCGTTCCGTGAGCAGCACGGTGAGCAGGGTCCGGGCCCGGCCGAAGCGCCGCGCCGCGTCCTCGTCCAGCGCACCGGTCGCACTCAGCACGTCCACCTCCTCGCGCAGCATCCGGGAGACCAGCCCGGCGGTCACCGGCACGCCGTAGTCGGTCGGGGTGCCCTGCGAGATCCACTGCCACAGCTGGGTACGGCAGATCTCCGCGGTCGCCGCGTCCTCCATCAGCCCGCCCAGCGCCACCGCGCCCTGTCCGCCCAGCCACGCGGCGACGTACCGCAGGGCGACGCTGACCGCGCTCCGCAGCGCCGCCTCGGTGACCGCCACCGCCGGCGCCCGCACGTCGAGCAGGTCCTGGGCGGTGACCCGGACGTCGTCGCGGCGGCGCACGATCTGGTGTGGTTCGAAGCCCAGCCACTGGTCGAAGACCTCGCGGCAGGTCGGCACCAGGCCGGGGTGGGCCACCCAGGACCCGTCGAAGCCGTCGCCGACCTCGCGCCGCTTGTCCTGGCGGACCTGGTTCAGCGCCCGCTTCCCGGCGACCGGGTCGCGGCTGGGGATGACCGCCGCCATGCCGCCGATGGCGTGCGCGCCGCGGCGGTGGCAGGTCTGCACGAGCAGTTCGGTGTACGCCCGCATGAACGGCGCGGTCATGGTCAGTTGCGCGCGCTCCGGCAGCACCACGTCCGGCCGGTTCTTGATCATGCTGAACAGGTAGTCCCACCGGCCGGCGTTCAGGCCCGCGGAGTGTTCCCGCAGCTCGTACAGGATCTCGTCCATCTCGAACGCGGCGGTGATGGTCTCGATCAGCACGGTGGCCCGGATCGTGCCGCGCGGGATGCCCAGCCGCTGCTGGGCGAACACGAACACGTCGTTCCACAGCCGGGCCTCCAGGTGGCTCTCCAGCTTCGGCAGGTAGAAGTACGGTCCGCTGCCGCGCTCGATCTGCCGCCGTCCGCAGTGGAAGAGGTACATGCCGAAGTCGAACAGCGACGCCGACACGGCCCGGCCGCCGATCCGGACGTGGCACTCCGGCAGGTGCCAGCCGCGCGGGCGCACCATGATCGTGGGCAGCTCCGGACCCGGTTCGTAGCGGCGGCCCTCGGCGCTGGTGAAGCCGATCGTGCCGTCCAGCGCGGCGCGCAGGTTGTGCTGGCCGGCCACGACGTTGTCCCAGGTGGGCGACGTGGCGTCCTCGAAGTCGGCCATCCACACCTTGGCGCCGGAATTGAGCGCGTTGACGGTCATCTTGCGCTCCGGCGGGCCGGTGATCTCCACCCGGCGGTCCATCAGGTCCTCGGCCGGCGGCGCCACGGTCCACGAGGTGTCCGCGCGGACGGCCGCGGTCGACGGCAGGAAGTCCAGCTCGGTGGTCCGGGTGGCCCGCCGGCGCCGGCGCCGGTCCAGCAGCTGGACCCGGCGCGCGCCGAACTCGCGGTCCAGCGCCACCACGAACGCGATCGCATCCTCGCTGAGGATGTCCGGGTATGCCGACGGGGTAATCGTGACGGTTTCCATCAGAACTGCTCCGCTTCGGTCGAGCCGGACAGCGCCGTGGTGGAGCTGTCCGGGTTCAGGGCGGTGGACACGGCGTCGAAGTAGCCGGTACCGACCTCGGCCTGGTGCCGGGTCGCGGTGTAGCCGTCCGCCTCGGCCGCGAACTCGGCCTCCTGCAACGTCACGTACGCGCTCATGCCGTCGCTGGCGTAGCCCTTGGCCAGCTCGAACATGGAGTGGTTCAGGGCGTGGAAGCCGGCCAGCGTGACGAACTGGAACTTGTAGCCCATCGCGCCGAGCTCCTTCTGGAACCGGGCGATGGTGTCGTCGTCGAGGTTGCGCCGCCAGTTGAACGACGGCGAGCAGTTGTAGGCCAGCATCTTGTCCGGGTGCACCCGGTGCACCGCCTCGGCGAACTGCCGGGCGAACTCCAGGTCCGGCTTGCCGGTCTCGACCCAGAGCAGGTCGGCGTAGTCGGCGTAGGCGACGCCGCGGGCGATCGCCGCCTCCGGGCCGCTGCGCACCCGGAAGAAGCCTTCGGCGGTACGGTCGCCGGTGAGGAACGGGCGGTCCCGCTCGTCGACGTCCGTGGTGAGCAGGTCCGCGGCCAGCGCGTCGGTGCGCGCGATGACCAGGGTCGGCACGCCGCAGACGTCGGCGGCGAGCCGGGCCGCGTTCAGCGTGCGGATGTGCTGGCCGGTCGGCACCAGCACCTTGCCGCCCAGGTGGCCGCACTTCTTCTCGCTGGCCAGCTGGTCCTCCCAGTGCACGCCCGCGGCGCCGGCCGCGATCATCGCCTTCATCAGCTCGAACGCGTTCAGCGGCCCGCCGAACCCGGCCTCCGCGTCGGCCACGATCGGGGCGAACCAGTCCCGCTCCTGCGTGCCGGCGGCGGTGTCGATCTGGTCGGCGCGCAGCAGCGCGTTGTTGATCCGGCGCACCACCGCCGGCACCGAGTTGGCCGGGTACAGGCTCTGGTCCGGGTAGGTGTGCCCGGACAGATTCGCGTCCGCGGCCACCTGCCAGCCGGACAGGTAGATGGCCCGGAGCCCGGCCCGCACCATCTGCACGGCCTGCCCGCCGGTGAGCGCACCCAGCGCGTTGAGGTACTCCTCGTCGCGCAGCAGTTGCCAGAGCCGGGCCGCGCCCCGCTCCGCGAGGGTGTGCCGTTCCTGCAGTGAGCCGCGCAGCCGCACCACGTCCTGCGCGGTGTAGTCGCGGCGCACGCCCAGCCAGCGTGGATCGCCCGCCCACGCCCGAGTGAGGTCGGAAGCCTGATCGTTCATGATGTCCCTGCCTTCCGTGCCATCGGTGGAAGAACTTCACTGTTGCGCGGCCCGCAGCCCCTACTGAAGCCAGATGTGAGGAGAAGAAACGCAGAAATTCTGCTAGCGTCAAACGCGTGACCGCTTCGCCTTCCGCCGACGCCACCGTCGACCTCGTCACGCTCGGGCAGCGCCTGCGCCACCTGCGCCGGGCCAAGGGCCTCACGCTGGACCAGCTCAGCGCCGCGGTCGGCCGGGCGCCGTCGCAGCTGTCCCTGATCGAGAACGGCAAGCGGGAACCCAAGTTGTCGGTGCTGCAGGCGCTGGCCGCCGCGCTCGGCGTACCCGTGCAGGATCTGCTCCGCCCGGAGGCGCCGAGCCGGCGCGCCGGGCTGGAGATCGAGCTGGCGCACTTCCAGCAGACGCCGGGGTACGCGGCGCTCGGCCTGCCGGTGGTGCGGGGCGGCAACCGGCTGCCGTCCGACGCGCTGGAGGCGCTGATCGGGCTGCACCGCGAACTGAACCGGCTGCGCACCGAGCAGAGCGCCACCCCGGAGGTGGCCCGCCGGGCGAACGCCCAGCTCCGCGAGCAGATGCGGGAACGGGACAACTACTTCGCCGACATCGAGGCCGCCGCCGCCCGGGTGCTGCGGTCGGTCCGCAACACCACCGGCCCGCTGTCCCAGCGCGGCATCCTGGACATCGCCGCGCAGCTCGGCTTCACCCTGCACTACGTGCCGGACCTGCCCGGTTCCACCCGGTCGGTCACCGATCTGCGCCGGCGGCGCATCTACCTGCCGCAGGTGGCCAGCGGCAAGGGCCACGACCCGCGCGCCGTGGTGCTGCAGACGCTCGGCCACTTCGTGCTGGGCCACGAGGACCCGGCCGACTACGGCGACTTCCTGCGTCAGCGGGTGGAGGCCAACTACTTCGCCGCGGCCCTGCTGATGCCGGAGAAGTTCGCGGTCGGCTTCCTGCGCGAGGCGAAGGCCGACCGGGCCCTGGCGATCGACGACTTCCGGGACGCGTTCGGGGTGTCGTACGAGACCGCGGCGCACCGGTTCACCAACCTCGCCACCCACCACTTCGGCATCCCGGTGCACTTCACCCGGGTGCACGAGAGCGGCACGATCTACAAGGCGTACGAGAACGACAACGTCCGCTTTCCGGCCGACGTGACCGGCGCGATCGAGGGCCAGCACGCGTGCCGCCGGTGGGCGTCCCGCACGGTGTTCGCGGCCGACGACCCGTACTCGTCGTTCTACCAGTTCACCGACACCGCGACCGGCACGTACTGGTGCACGGTGCACGTGGAGTCGACCCGCTCCGGGGAGTTCTCGGTGACCGTCGGCACGCCGTACGAGCACGCCCGCTGGTTCCGCGGCGGGGACACCGCCCGGCGTACCGTGTCGCGCTGTCCGGACCCGGACTGCTGCCGCCGGCCGCCGGCCGACCTGGTGGAGCGCTGGGCCGGGCACGCCTGGCCCAGCGCCCGGGTGCACTCGCATCTGCTCGCCGCGCTGCCGCCGGGCACCTTCCCGGGCGTGGACGCGCAGGACGTGTACGCGTTCCTGGACCGGCGCGCCTAGAGCATGGGCGCGGCGGCGTTGTCGGGTTGGCGACGGCCGCCTTTCGGTACGGCCCGGGAGAGCGTGCGATAGTACCGCGGGGCTCGACCGAAGGGCAGGCAGTGTCTAGAGACGTACTCCTTCACCTCGTCGAGGACGGCGCGGACGCGGAGCGGATCGACGCGGTGGCGGGGCATCTCCGGCGGCAGCTTCTCCAGCTCGACGTCGAGGACGTGACCGGCCTGCGGGCGGGGCCGCCGCCGCCGGGCGCCCGGGGCTTCGACGTGGCCGCGGCCGGCGGACTGCTGGTGACGCTGAGTGAGTCGGCGACCGCCCTGGCCGGAGTCGTCGCGGTGATCAGACAGTGGGTCGGTCGCGGTGAGGGCACCCGCCGCACGGTGCGGATCGAGATCGACGGCGACGTGCTGGAACTCTCCGAGGCGTCGGTGCGTGATCAGGAGCGGCTCGTCGGGCTGTTCGTGAGCCGGCACCGCACTGCCGGACGGAACACCGACACCGGGAGTTGAGCGTGGCCGGCCGGCGCCAGGCGTTGATCGTCGCCAACGACGAGTACGAGCACCCTGACCTGCGACGCCTGCGGTCGGCCGCCGCGGACGCCGAGGCCCTGGCCGGCGTCCTGGGCGACCCGGAGATCGGCGGCTTCGCGGTGGACGTGGCGCGCAACCGCCCGGCGCATGACGTCAGCGTGCAGATCGAAGACCTGTTCTCGGAGAGCCGCGTCGACGATGTCCTGCTTCTGCACTTCTCCTGCCACGGGTTGAAAGACGAGTCCGGGGAGCTGCACTTCGCCACCCGCAACACCCGCCCGAACCGCCTCGGCTCCACCGCGATATCGGCGGCCTTCGTCCAGCGGTGCATGCGGGCCAGCCGGTCGCGGAGCATCGTGTTGCTGCTGGACTGCTGCTATGGCGGCGCGTTCAGCCGGGGCGTCACGGTCCGGGCGGCCGGCGACGTCAACGTGCTGGACAGCTTCGCCGTCGGGCGGCCGGGCGGCGGACGGGGACGCGCGGTGATCACCGCATCGAGTTCGATGGAGTACGCCTTCGAGGGCGACCACCTCACCGACGCTCCCGGCGCGAGCCCGTCCGTGTTCACCGCCGCCCTCGTCGAAGGGCTGACCACCGGCGACGCGGACCGCGACGGGGACGGCTGGGTCTCCCTCGACGAACTCTACGACTATGTCTTCGACGCGGTGCGCGAGCGGAACCCGCACCAGACGCCCAGCCGGGTCGTCGAGATGCAGGGTGAGCTGTACCTCGCCCGGAGCCGCCGCCGCCGAACCCGCCCGGTGGCGGCTGCGCCGGATCCGGGACCCGAGCCCGCGTCACCGCCGGCCTCACCACCACCGGCCCCACCACCGGCCGCCGTCGACTCAGGACCCGCTACGGCGCCCGCACCTGGACCTCCGCGGGAATCGGTCCGGAGCCGGCGGGCCCGGGCCGTCGTGGCCGGCGCCGCCGTGCTCGTCGCGATGGTCGCGGTCCTGTGGGCCGTCGATCAGTTCCGGACCGGCAACGACCCGGAACGGTCCGGCGGCGGTACCCCCGCACCGGGCATTCGCGGTGTCGCGTTCAGCCCCGACGGCAGGTACCTTGCGGCCGGCAGCGACGACGGCTCGATACGGCTGTGGAACGCCGGCACGGGCGCGCCCATCGGCTCGCCGCTGACCGGCCATGCCGACCGGGTCACCAGCGTCGCGTTCAGCCCGGACGGAGAGGTGCTCGCCAGCGGCAGCTCCGACGGCCACCTCCGGCTGTGGCACCCGGCCACCGGGCGACCCGTCAGCCAGTCGACCGGTCATCCCGGCCCGGTCACCAGCGTCGCGTTCAGCCCGGACGGCAAGGTGCTCGCCAGCGGCAGCACCGACCGGACCGTACGCCGGTGGAATCCCGCCACCGCGCAGGCCGTCGGCCCAGCGCTGACCGGTCATGCCGGCTACGTCACCAGCGTCGCGTTCAGCCCGGACGGCAAGGTGCTCGCCAGCGGCGATGACGCCCGGACGGTACGGCGGTGGGATCCGGCGACCGGCCGGGCGGTCGGCGAGCCCCTCACCTCGAACGACGAGTCGAAGATCGCGCAGGTCGGGTTCAGCCCGGACGGCAGGTGGCTCGTCGCCACGAGCGACAACCAGGTGCCGCGACTGTGGAACACGAACAACGGTGACACGGTCACACCGGACGCGAAGCACAGCTACGGCGTCCGGGCCTTCGCCTTCGGTCCGAGCGGCAAGGTGTTCGCCGGCGCCATCCCCACCGCCGGCACCGTGCGCGTGTGGAACCCCGCGACGTGGGACGAGGTCCGGCCGCCGTTGACCGGCCACTCGGGAGAGATCAGCAGCCTGGCGATCAGCCCGGACGGCAAGTTCCTCGCCGTCGGCGCCCAGTCCGTACGACTGTGGAACCTCGCCACCGGAAGACATGTCCGCGACCTGCCACCGGCCGGCGCCCCCTCGCTCGCGCCGTCGCCGGCCGCCACCGGATGAGCCGGGGTCGTCCCGGGAAGGTCCGGCGCACAACTTGCTGACCGTGAGGGTGACGTCCGTACGTCTGGGTCTGGTGCCGCGGCCACCGGCCGGTCGACCGGTCAGTCGCCGGGGACGGTGAGTCCGATCCGGTGGGCCAGCACGACGGCCTGCACGCGGTCCCGCAGATGCAGCTTCGCCAGGATGCGCGACACGTAGGTCTTGACCGTCTCGGTGCCGATGAACAGCGCGTCCGCGATCTCCGCGTTCGACATCCCGGCGGCGAGCAGGTGCAGCACCTCCCGTTCCCGGTCGGTGAGGGCGGCGAGCGTCTCCTCGCGTTGCGTGTCGTGCTGCCGGATCCGTTCGCCGAACCGGCCGATCAGCCGTCGCGTCACCTCCGGGGCGAGCAGGGCGTTGCCGGCCGCGACGGTGCGCACCGCCGCGATCAGGTCCGGCGGCGGAGTGTCCTTGAGCAGGAAACCGCTGGCGCCCGCGCGCAGGGCCTCGAACACGTACTGGTCGAGGTTGAAGGTCGTGACGACGAGGACCTTGGGGGCGTGCACGGACTCCGGCCCGGCGAGTTGCCGGGTCGCCTGGATGCCGTCCAGGCGGGGCATCCGGATGTCCATCAGCACGACGTCGGGCCGCTGCTCGAGCGCCAGCCGGACCGCCTCGACGCCGTCCTCGGCCACACCGACGACGTCGAAGTCCGGTTGCGCGGACAGGATCGTGCGGTAGCCGGCGCGTACCAGGGGCTGGTCGTCGCAGACCAGGATGCGGGTCGGGTCCGGTTCGGGCATCAGCTGTCCGTTCGCATCGGGAAGCGGGCGTGCAGGAGGAAGCCGCCGCCGGGGGAGCGGCTCGCGGTGAATTCGCCGCCGGCCAGCGAGACCCGCCGCCGGAGCCCGTCGAGACCGCGGCCGGACGGTGCGGCCGGCCGGCCCGGAGCGGGCGCCGGACCGCCGTCCGTGCTGACCCGCACGACGACGCCGCCGTCCGCCGGGGCGGTCAGGTGCACCACGGTACGACGGCCCGGTGCGTGCTTGAGCGCGTTGGTCAGCCCTTCCTGCACCACCCGGTAGACGGCCAGCCGGGTGAGGCCCTCCGCCGCGGTCGTCGACGGTTCCTCGACGAACTCGACGGGCTGGCCCGCCGCCCTGGTCTGCTCCACGAGGTCGGCCAGCCGGCCCACGGTGGGTTCCTTGGACGCCGGCCCGGCGTCGTGCCCGGGGTGCAGCACGCCGAGCAGTTCGCGCAGGTCGCCGAGGGCCCGCCGGCCCGTGGTGCCGATCGCGGTGAGCCCGGCCTCGAGCTCGGCCCGGTCCCCGGCCGGCACGTAGAGGGCGGCGTCGGCCTGCATGACCATCGCGGTCACGTGGTGGGTGACGACGTCGTGCAGTTCCCGGGCGAGGTGTTCGCGTTCCCGGTGCAGGTCCTCGGCGGCGCGCTGCTCGTGCCGGCGGGCCTGGGCCCGCAACCGGCCGCGCGACCACCGGCCGAGCGCCCAGCAGCCCGCCGGGAGCGCGAGGAACAGCACGTAGTCCCGCGGTGGGAACGGCGACCCGGCGTGCACCAGCCAGCCCGTCATGCCGGCGTAGGCCGCGAGCCACGCCAGGACGGTGACGGTCCGCAGCCGGCTCTGCAGCATGCCGGCGCTGTACAGGGCCAGGTACAGCGCGGCGGTCGCGAACGTCGGCCGGTACCCGAGGATCTGGTAGGCGAAGAACGCCGCGGACGCCGTCGCCAGGCACAGCCCGGGCGCGCGGCTGCGCACCACCAGCGACAGCGCGTGGGCGAGCACCAGGCCGGCGGCCACCGGGCCGAACGGACGCTGCGCGGTCGCCCAGCCCACCGCCGTTCCCTTGTCGGCGAGACCCGGGGTGAAGGACAGCACCGCGACGACGGCCGCGATCGCCAGATCCTGGTGGCCGGGCGGCCGGGACCGGAACCAGCGCACGACGTTGCTCAGGTGCTGCTCGCCGGTAACCATGATCTCGATGCTAGGGAGCGGGGGACCGCCTGAAGTCCCCCACCGGGGGGACCGCTCAGGCGGGCACCAGCCCGGCCAGTGCCTCGGAGCGGACCGGCGCCAGCCACCCCAGCAGCGCCCGGGCCGCCTCGATCACCAGGGCCCGGTCGTGGGTCACCGCGAAGTCGAACCGGCGCTCCGGCTCCGGACCGGTGTCGCCGAGGTCGTGCGCGACCAGCGCCGCGGCCTGGTGCGGTCCGACCACGATGACGTTCCACTCGCCGCGCAGCGGGTCGGCGGTGCCCAGGCCGGCGCCGCGGATGCCGGGCATCGGCTCGGCGTCCAGGCCCACCCCGAGCGCGGCGACCAGCGGGCTGTGCTCCGCGATCCGGGCGAACCGGCGCATGGTGGCGGGCGTGAAGTGCCGGCTCTCCTGGAAGCACGCCAGCAGCACCGGCGGTTCCGGTCCCTCGCCGGCCAGCGCCTCCAGGTGCCGGCTGAGCGGCATCAGCGCCGCCTTGGTGGTCCGGGTGACCGGCCGCCGCTCGCTGACCACGGCGAACGGGGTGCGCGTGCCCGGTGCGACCGCGGGCGTGCCGAGCAGCGGGAGCCGGGCGGACGGCGGGGTGGCGGCGGGCAGCGGCTGCGGCCGGCCGTAGTGCCAGCCCTGGCCCACGGTGGCGCCCATGGTGCGGGCGGTGAGCAGGTGCTCGGCGGTCTCGATGCCCTCGGCCAGCACCACCGCGCCGCTGCTCTCCGCGTACGCGGACACCGCCGCCACCACCCGGGCGGTGTACGGGTCGTCCGGCCGGCGCAGCAACTGCATGTCCAGCTTCACCACGTCGGGGTGCACGAACGGCATCAGCGCCAGCGACATCGGGTCGGCGCCGACGTCGTCCAGCGCCACGCCCCAGCCCGCCGTGCGGCAGTTCGCGGTGGCGGACAGCAGCGCCGCCGGGTCCTCGGCGATCGCCCGTTCGGTCATCTCGGTGACCACCCGCAGCCGGTGCCGGGCGTGCTCCACCGCGGGGATCAGGTCGGCCGGGCAGGGCGCGCGCCAGGCCCGCGGCTCCATGTTGACGAACAGGGTCAGCGTGGGGTCCAGGTCGGCCTCCCGTGCGGCGCGGTACGCCGCGGCCCGGCAGACCCAGTCCAGTTCGCCGTCGCGGCCGGCGGCCCGGGCGGCGGCGAACATCTGCATCGGGGACTCGTACGGCGTACCGGCGGGGCCGCGGCTCAGCGCCTCGTAGCCGACCACCCGGCCGGTCGCGATGTCGACCAAGGGCTGGAAGACGGCGGTGACCGCACGCCGGTCGACCAGTTCGTGGATGTCGTGCACATTCAGCCCTTCGGCGCATCCGGCGGAAAGTTGAGCGCTGTCTCGACAGACATCGAAAAACTTCATTAGCTCTCTTTACTGTTAACACTCTTTAACTTATGTTTGGCGCACCGGCCGGGCCACCCCCAGCCCGGCCTGCCGGCATGAAGAGGAGCACTTCATGAGACGCCGAGCCACCCTCCCCATCCTGACCGTCGCCGCGGTCGTCACCTCCCTGTTCGTCGCCGTCGCGCCGGCTTCCGCGCACGGCTACATCTCGTCCCCGCCGAGCCGGCAGGCGAACTGCGCCCGCGGCGACGTCCCCAACTGCGGCGACATCGTGTACGAGCCGCAGAGCGTCGAGGCGCCCAAGGGCTCGCTGCAGTGCAACGGCGGCGGCAGCCGTTTCGCCGTCCTCAACGACAACAACCGCGCCTGGCCGGCCGTCTCGGTCGGCCGGTCGGTGACGTTCAACTGGGTGCTGACCGCCCGGCACTCGACCAGCACCTGGGAGTATCTCATCGGCGGCCGCCTGCTCGCCTCGTTCAACGACGGCGGCGCCCAGCCCGGCGCCACCAAGAGCCACACCGTCAACCTGGGCAGCTTCACCGGCCGGCAGACGCTGCTGGCCCGGTGGAACGTCGCGGACACCGCGATGGCCTTCTACTCCTGTGTGGACCTGCAGATCGGCGGCGGCAGCACCACGCCGCCGAGCAATCCGCCCACCAACCCGCCGACCAACCCGCCCACCCAGCCGCCGACCCAGCCGCCGGCCGGCGGGACCTGGGCCGTGGGCACCACGTACGCGGTGGGCAGCACGGTCACCTACGGCGGTGCCACGTACCGCTGCCGGCAGGCGCACACCGCGCAGCCCGGCTGGGAGCCGCCGGCCGTACCGGCGCTGTGGCAGCGGGCCTGACCCGGCGCGCACACCGGCGGGTCCGTCCGGTGGACGGACCCGCCCCGGCCCGCGACGGGAGACGGGATGCGACGCCGGAACCTGCTCACCCTGCTCGCCGCGGCCGGCCTCGCCGGTTGCGCCGCCGCGCCGGAGCGCCCGGAGTACAACGACACCGACGTGATGTTCCTCCAGATGAGCCTGGAACACGCCCGCCAGGGCGAGCCGGTGGTCGCCCTCGCCGCGACCCGGGCCACCGACCCCGCGGTACGCCGGACCGCCGCCGACCTGCGGGCACGGTGGCGTACCGAGGCGGCCACCATGCGCGAGTGGCTGACCGCGTGGCAGCGGCCGGTGTCGCCCGGACCCGATCCGGGCGCCCACGCCGGGCACGGTGACCTGCACTCGGTGCGGGCATCGGACCTGGCCGAGCTGCGCGCCGCCGCCGGGGCCGCCTTCGACCGCACCGCGCTCAGCCTGCTCCTCGGCCACCTGCACAACAGCGTGGCGACCGCCCGGATGGAGACGTCCGGCGGCCGCTACCCGCCCGCGCTGAACCTGGCCGCCGACCTGACCCGCACCCGCCAGGCACAGATCCGGCGCCTGCTCGCCCTGGCCGGCTGACCCGGCCCGCGCCGGCCCTCAGTTCGCGCCCGCCCGCGCCGAAGGGAAGCCCGGAGCGCCGGGTCGGCGGAGGGACGGGATGACGGACGGATCAGCGCTGGTGCCCGTGTCGCCGTACGGGCCGTTCATCGAGCTCGCACTGACCGTGCACGAGCTGGCCGGCAACGGCCGGTTCGCCGAGGCGATCGCCGCCGCGAACGAGTTCCAGGCGATCGCGCGCGCGTTCGGCGACGAGAAGACCGTCGATTTCCTGATCCAGGGCCGGATGTTCGCTCACCAGTACCACGGCGACTTCGCCGGCGCGATGGCGGTGGGACTGGGACTGCTGGACCGGCAACGGGCCGCCGGCAACGTGCTGGGCGAGGCCAAGACGCTGGCCGACCTGGCCCAGCTGGGTGTGCAGAGCAACCGGACCGCCCAGGGCATCCTGCACCTGGCGCGCGCCGGGCTGCTGCTCGAGACCACGTCCCGGCGCAACGAGCGGTACGCCTCCGCGCTCGCCGCGTACGGCCAGGCGGCGAACACGGCCGGGCTGTACGAGGTGGCCGCCGCCGCGTACGAGCAGGTGCTGGCGGAGCACGCGGCGTACGCGTCGTCGCCCGGCAGCTACCTGGCACACCGCTACCTGGAGCTCCTGCTCACCTGGGGTTTCCGCCTGGACCACCTGGGCCACGGTCTGGAGGCCGGCTTCCGGTTGCGCCGGGCCGTGGCGGTCGCCTCGGGCTGGCTGGCGGAGCACCCGGGTACCGGCCCGGACGGTGCGCCGGGACCGGTGGACACCTGGGAGATCCGGGCGGTCCTGGCGCTGGCCCGGGCCAAGCTCGGTGAGGCCGGCGAGGCGACGGCGCTCGCCGCCCCGCTCGTCCTGCCGCTGCGGGAACACCGGCTCGCCGGCGGCGCCTGGGCCGTGCACCTGGCCCTCGGCATCGCGCACCGCAGGCTCGGCGACCACCCGGCCGCCCGCCGCGAACTGCTCGCCGCCCGGGACTGGTGCGGCCTCGGCGGCTGGGCCGACGACGAGCTGATCGTCGCGCACGAACTGGCCGTGCTCGCCGCCCAGGCGGACGGCGGCCCGGCGGCCCGGGACCTGCTCGCCGCGCTGGACGTGCAGAACCGCCTGCTCGGGCGGCAGCGCATGCAGCAACTGACGGCGCTGCACCACGCCCGCGACCGCGAGGAACTCGCGCTGGAACGGGCCGGTACGCAGGCCGCGCTGCTCCGCGACCCACTCACCGGACTGGGCAACCGCCGCCAGTTCGACCAGCTGATGACGGAGCTGGACACCGGCGCGGCGGCCGGGCCGGTGAGCCTGCTCATCCTCGACGTGGACAAGTTCAAGGCGGTCAACGACACCTACTCGCACACCGCCGGCGACGCCCTGCTGCGCCGGATCGGCGCCGTGCTGGCCGCCTGCTGCCGCACCGGACAGGACGTCCCGATCCGGTACGCCGGTGACGAGTTCACCATCTTCTGCTACGCCGACCTGCCGGCCGCGGTCGAGGTGGCCGAGCGGATCCGGGCCGCCGTGGCGGGCGCCGAGGTCGACGGGATCGCGCCCGGCGCCCCGGTGTCGGTGAGCATCGGCGTCGCGGCGCGCGCCGACGGGATGACCGCCGCGGAGCTGTTCCAGGCGGCGGACGCGAACCTCTATCGCGCCAAGCGCGGCGGCCGGAACCGGGTCGCGGCGAGCGCCGCCGACTGACGCCCGCCGCCCGTGCCGCACTGCGGACAATCCGGTCGCCGGGCGGCATCCGTCCCGGCTACCGTGCCTGGCATGCCCGAGCTGATCACCCCCACCGCCCGCCTGCACCGGCAGTGGCTCGACGCCCGCGACGACTGGGGCCGCGGCGTGCACCAGGACGGCTCCGGCCTGCGCGCCGACGACGAGGTGGACTCGGCCGACGGCTTCGCCGCCTGGGTGGACCGGATCACCGCCGAATCGGACCCGGAGCGGCCGCCGGCCGAGGGACGGGTGCCGTGCACGTACTGGTGGATCGCCGAGGGCGACACCGTCCTCGGCTCGATCTCGCTGCGCCACGAACTCAACGATTTCCTGCTCCGGGCCGGCGGGCACATCGGGTACGGCGTGCGGCCGTCGGCCCGGCGTCGTGGGCTGGCCGGGTACGCGCTGGGCGTCGTGCTCGGACACGCCCGCGAGCGGGGCCTGGACCGGGTGCTGATCACCTGCCACGAGACCAACGAGGGGTCCCGGCGCACGATCGAGCGCCACGGCGGTGTGCTGGAGGACGTCCGCGACACCGAACTGGGCCGCACCCGCCGCTACTGGATCGCCCTGCGCGCCTGAGGTTCAGCCGACCAGGCGGCGTTCCCAGGCCCAGGCCGCGATCTCCACCCGGTTCCGGGCGCCCAGCTTGGTCTGCACACTGCCCAGGTGGGTCTTCACCGTGCCCACCGAGATGAACAGCTGCGTGGCGATCTCCGCGTTGGTCAGCCCGCGGGCGGCCAGTTTCACCACGTCCAGTTCGCGCGGCGACAGGCCGCCGTCGTCGATGCCGCCGGGCGCCGGCGGGCTCAGGTGTTCCAGCAGCCGGACCGTGATCGACGGGCTGATCAGGGCGTCCCCGGACACCGCCGCGCGGACCGCCTCGACCAGCAGCGCCGGGCCGGAGTCCTTGAGCAGGAACCCGGCGGCGCCGTTGCGCAGCGCGGTGTGCACGTACTCGTCGAGGTCGAACGTGGTGACCACGACGACCCTGACCGGTTCGGCCACGCCCGGTCCGGCCAGCAGCCGCAACGCCTCCAGACCGTCCATCTTGGGCATCCGGATGTCGAACAGCGCCACGTCCGGCTTCAGCCGGCGGGCCAGCGCCACCGCCTCGACGCCGTCGGCCGCCTCACCGACCAGCTCCATGTCCGGCTGCGCGCCGATGATCATGCCGAAGCCGGTCCGGACCATCGCCTGATCATCGGCGATCAGAACCCGGATCACCCGGTCACCTCGACCATGAGTATGCCTCCGCCTCATCCGCCGAGCGGCAGTGCCGCGTCGACCACCCAACCGCCCTCGATGCCCGGCCCCGCGGTGATCCGTCCGCCGACCGCGCGGACCCGCTCGGTCAGGCCCACGAGACCGTACCCCGGCCGGTCGCGCGGCGTCGCGGTGCGGGGTGGCGCGCCGTCGTTGGCCACCCGGACCAACAACCATTCCGGGGTACGCCGGACCCACACGTCCGCCACCCGGGCGTCCGGGGCGTGCTGCCGGATGTTGGTCAGCGCCTCCATCGCCACCCGGTACGCCGAGGTGGACACCTCCACCGGCAGCCCGTGCACGTCGCCGTCGATGTGCAGCCGCGCCAGCGGTCCGCCGGCCGCGCTGAACTGGTCGACCAGCGTGGTCATCTCCAGCACACCGGCGATCGGGGCCAGCGGTGCGTCCGGTCGCGCCTGCGGGTCGCGCAGCACGCCGACCATCCGGCGCATCGACGCCATCGTCTCGGCGCCGGCGTTCTCGATCTGTTCCAGGGCCAGTAGCACCCGCTTGGGGTCCTCCTCGGCGATGTACCGCGCGCCCTGCGCCTGCACCACGATGCCGGTGACGTGGTGCGCGATGAAGTCGTGCAGGTCCCGGGCGAACTCGGCGCGCTGCTCGGCGCGGACCAGGTTCACCGCCCGCTGCCGGCCGGACTCGACGGTGCGCAGGTAGACGCCGCCGCCGATCGAAACGGCGGCGGCGAGGGCGAGCACCAGACCGCCGATGATGTACTGGTAGGTGAATCCGCCGCGCATCGGCAGCAGGCCCACCGCGGCCACGGTGGCCACCGCCGATCCGACCGCCCAGTGCGGGTGGCCCCGGCGGCACACCACGAACAGCACACCGAGCAGCCCGAGCGCCTCCGCGGTGCCGAAACTGCCGTCGGTTCCGCCGACCGCGGCCACCGCGAACGTCAGCAGCAACGAGCAGAGCGCCAGGACCAGTGCGACTTTCGGCAGCCGAGTGGAGTCCTGCCGGTGGCGCGGGAGCCAGACCACCGCGGTGGCGATCGCGGACAGCACGCCCAGCGGCCCCAGCGGGCCGGTCACCAGCCCGCCGGCCACGTCGATCAGCCCGAGCAGCGCCATCACGAACAGCAGCCCGAGCTGGCCGGCGTGGACGAGCAGGTCCCGGTTCCGTTGCGTCACCATCGTGACCCAGCGTATGCGGTGGTCAACACGTTCCCATCGGCCGAAAGACAGATCCACGACGGTCGGTGTCCCTCACCTCGGACCGATGCGCCGGGTGCTTCCCGACCTTCAGGATTCCCCCAGGTTTCCGACGGAAGAGGACACACGATGAGATCGCAGTTCCCCGCGCCCACCACGGTCGCTCCCGACACGATGGCCGCCGTCGCGGCGGTGGACCTGGTCAAGGTGTACGGCAGCGGCGACACCGCGGTCCGGGCGCTGGACGGCGTCACGGTCGGCTTCGCCCGCGCCGCGTTCACCGCGATCATGGGCCCGTCCGGCTCCGGCAAGTCCACGCTGATGCACTGCCTGGCCGGGCTGGACACGGCCACCTCCGGACAGGCCCTGCTGGGCGGCACCGACCTGACCGTGCAGTCGGACCGGGTGCTCACCAAGGTGCGGCGGGACCGGATCGGCTTCGTGTTCCAGTCGTTCAACCTGCTCCCGCAGCTCACCGCGGCGCAGAACATCACGCTGCCGCTGGACCTGGCCGGCCGCAAGGCGGAACGCGGCCTGTTCGACCGGCTGGCCGGGGTGCTCGGCATCGCCGACCGGCTCGGGCACCGGCCCAGCGAGCTGTCCGGCGGCCAGCAGCAACGGGTGGCGCTGGCCCGGGCGCTGGTGGCCCGCCCCGACGTGGTGTTCGCCGACGAGCCCACCGGCAACCTGGACTCCCGGTCCGGCGCCGAGGTGCTGGCGTTCCTGCGTACCTCGGTTCGGGAACTGGGCCAGACCATCGTGATGGTCACCCACGACCCGGTCGCCGCCGCGTACGCCGACCGGGTGGTGCTGCTCGCCGACGGCCGGGTGGCCGGCGAGATCGACCGGCCGGACCGGACGTCGGTGGCCGAGGCCCTGCACGACCTGGCGGCGGCCCGATGAACACGGTCCTGCGTACCCAGCTCAGCGGCGTCGCCCGGCGCCCCACCCGGCTCCTGCTCACCGGCCTGGCCGTGCTGGTCGCCTCGTTCGTGGTGTTCACCGCCGTGCTGGCCCAGCAGATCATCGAGCGCAGCGTGCTGAACGGGCTCAGCGGCACGCCCGAGGCGGTCGACCTGGTGGTGCAGAACGGCGCCGTCGGTACCGGCGAACTGAAGAAGATCGGCAAGCTGCCGGGGGTGGCCGAGGCGGTCGGCCGGGTCTCGGTGGGCGCCACCGTCGGTGGGCAGTATCTGGACCTGAGCTCCGATCCGGGCAGCGGTCCGCTGGCCCAGGCCACGGTGCTCTCCGGGCGGTATCCGTCGGCGCCGGGCGAGGTCGCGGTCAGCACGCGCACCGCGGAGCGGATGGGTCTGCTGGTCGGCACGAAATTCTCGATGATCACCCGCTGGTCCGACGACGGCAAGGCGGAGAAGCCCGTCCGGGCGACCGTCACCGGCCTGGTCGACACCGGCGAGGACTACGGCTCCTCGGCCTATGCGCCGCAGGCCACGGTGAGCGCGTTGGTCGGCGAGGGCGCCCTGAGCCGGATCGACGTGCGGCTGGCGGCCGGCGCCGCACCGGACGAGGTGCGGTCCGCGGTGACGACGATCCTCTCCGCGGTGCCGGTGAGCCCGGTGTCCGGCGAGCGGGCGACGGTCGACAGCGGGGCGGAGGTCCGCCGGCAGGAGGCCGAGGCCGCGGTCAGCGACATCAACGACGTGTTCGCCATGGTGGCGATGTTCGTCGCGATCGCGGTGGTGGCCGCGGGTCTGGTCGCCACGTCGACGTTCCGGATCGTCTTCGCCCAGCGGATGCGCCAGCTCGCCCTGCTGCGCGCGGTCGGCGCCGGGCGCGGCGCGATCACCCGGTCGCTCGCCGTCGAGGGTGCGCTCACCGGACTGGTCGCCGGCGGGGTCGGGGTGCTCGTGGCGCTGGCCGTGGGACACGCCGTGCCGCCGATCGCCCGGGCGTCCGGTGCGGAGCTGGCGTCGCCGGGACTGCCGGTGGTGGCCGCGCTCGCCGTGGTCGCGCTGGCCGTGCTGATCACGGTGTTCGCGGTGCTGGCGCCGGCCGTCTCGGCGGCCCGGGTCGCGCCGCTGGAGGCGCTGCGCTCCTCCAGCACGGCCGGCGGCCGGCGCGACATCGGCGTGCTGCGCTGGATCACCGGCCTGCTGTTCGTCGCGGGTGCGGCGGGCCTCGGCGCCGTGGTGGTGAGCAGCCTGCCCGAACCGGACGCCGAGAACTACGACCCGCTGCCCATGCTGTTCGCGGTCGTGGGCTCGGCCGGTCTGGCGTTCTTCGCCCTGATCGCGCTCGGGCCGGTGCTGGTCCGGCCGATTCTGTGGCTGGTCGGCTGGCCGCTGCGCCGGCTCGGTCCGGTGGGCCGGCTGGCGGTCGGCGGGGTCGGCGGTGCGCCGCGCCGGGCGGCCGCGGTGTCGGTGGTGGTCGCGCTCGGCGTCAGCCTGATCGCCGGGGTGCTGGTGTCCGGCGCGTCGGTGCGGGTGCTGGCCGAGCGGGAGATGGCCTCCGCCGTGCCCGCCGACTTCGAACTGGCCGCCTCGGCGGAGGCCCGGCTCGGCACCGCGATGGTGGAGCAGGCCCGGGCCCGTGCCGAACTCGCCCACGTGACGCCGTACCGGCGGCTGAGCGAGCTGACCGTCGGCGACTCGACGATTCCGCAGGACGCCAACGACCTGACCATGAGCGCGCTGCCGGCACTGGCGAAGCTGGACGTGACGGCCGGCTCCTGGCGGGACATCGGACCCGGCACGGTCGTGCTGTCCGGCTTCACCGCGGACGACACCGGGCTGCGCGTGGGTGACCGGACCGAGGTCCGCGCCGGCGCCCGGAAGGTGTCGGTCACCGTGGTCGGGGTGCTGCCGGACTCCGCGCCGCTGAACTCCGGCCTGGTGCTGAACGCCGCCGACCTGACCCGGCTGGGCGCGACCGGCAACCGGTACTCCGGTCTGCTCGCCGACGCCGCGCAGGGCGGCGAACAGGGCCGCAACGAGGGCCAGAAGGCGCTCCAGCAGGTCACCGGCGGGCAGACCGGCCTGGGCGTCGTGGTGCTGGCCGACCAGCGCGACGAGTTCGACCAGGTGCTCACCGTGGTGCTGCTGATCGCGGTCGGGCTGATCAGCCTCACCGTGCTCATCGCGGTGGTCGGCGTCGGCACCACCACCGCGCTGTCGGTGGTGGAACGGGTCCGCGAGTCCGGCCTGCTGCGCGCGGTCGGGCTGTCCCGGGGCGGGCTGCGCGCGATGCTCACCGCGGAGTCCAGCCTGTACGGCGTCGTCGGCGCCACCCTCGGGCTGCTGCTCGGCGTGCCGTACGCCTGGCTGTCGATCAAGGCCCTCGGCGTGAACGCGCCGCTGGCCCTGCCGGTCTGGCAACTGGCGGCGGTGTTCGCCGCGCTGGTGACGTTCACCGCGCTGGCCGGGGTGCTGCCGGCCCGCCGGGCGGCCCGGGTCAGCCCGGTCGCCGCGCTCGGCACCGACACCTGAGCGCCGGCGGCGGTGGCGGCACCCGGGGGCCGCCACCGCCGCCGCATAGGGTGCGGGAGTGAGCTACTCCGACTGGCCGCTGTTCGACCTGCGGCTGCACTGCCGAGGTGTGGACCTGACCCCGGTCCGCGAGTCCGACCTGCCGGTCCTGGCCGCGCGGGAACCGGACGACTACGAACCGGACCCACGGCTGTCCGCGCTGCCCGGGCTGGAGCCGGGGCCGGACCGCCGGCGGTTGTTCCACCAGGGCTACTGGCGGGCACTGGGCACCTGGTCGCCGGAGTCGTGGGTGCTGCACCTGGCGGTCCGGCAGGACGGCGACCTGGTCGGCGTGCAGACGCTGGAGGGCGACGACTTCCCGGTGCTGCGTACCGTCGACTCCGCCTCCTGGCTGGTGCCCGCGGCCCGCGGCCGGGGGATCGGGGTGGCCATGCGGATGGCCGTGCTCGGCCTGGCGTTCGAGCATCTGGGTGCGGTCGCCGCGATCAGTTCGGCCCGGGCCGACAACCACCCGTCGCTGGGGGTGTCCCGGCGGATCGGCTACGCCGACAACGGCGTCGGCCTGGTCCATGCGCACGAGGGCGCGGTGCTGCTGCGGCACCTGCGGCTCACCGCCGACCGATGGCGCTCGTCCGGTCAGGCCGGCGAGGTGACCGTGCGGAACTTCCCGCCCTGCCGGCCGTGGTTCGGCCCGGCCTGATCCTCAGGCGGCGCGGCGCGGCGCGGCGGGTGGGAGCGTGAACCAGAACGTCGCGCCGCGGCCGTCCTCACCCTCGGCCCAGATCTCCCCGCCGTGGCGCTCCACCGCCCGGTGCACCGTGGTCAGGCCGATGCCGGTGCCGGGGAACTCGGCGGCGTCGTGCAGCCGGGCGAACGGCCGGAACAACTCGCCGGCCTGGCCGGCCGGGAAGCCCGCGCCGTTGTCCCGGACGAAGAACCGCGCCGACACGCAGCCGACCTCGATCACCGGCAGGTCCACCCGCCGGGTGAACTTGACCGCGTTGTTGATCAGGTTCTCCAGGATCACCCGGGTCAGGCCCAGGTCGGCGTCCACCGTCATGCCGTCGTGCACGGCGAAGCCGACCTTGCGGTCCGGCTCGCGGGCCAGCACCTCCGTGGCCACCTCCCGCGCGGTGGCGCTGAGGTCCACCGGCTCCCGGCGCAACTCGCCGCGGCTGGCCCGGGCCAGGAGCAGCAGCGACTCGACCAGGTCGGCCATCCGCTGCGCGGCGGCGTGGATGCGCTGCACCCGGTGCCGGGCAACGTCGCCGAGCGGCTCGTCGTCCTCGTCCAGGATGGTCTCGGCGAAGCTGCTGATCACCTGCAACGGACCGCGCAGGTCGTGCGACACCGAACCGCTGAACGCCTCCAGCTCCCGGTTGCGCCACTCCAGCTCCTCGACCAGCGCGGCGCGGGTCTCGGCGAGCTGGCGGGCGGCCCGTTCCTCGGTGGCCTCCAACTCGCGGCGCATCAGCTCCTCGCGGATGCGGCGGCTCTCGTCCTGCGACTGCTTGCGCCGGATCTGGGTACGCACGTGCACCCGCAGCGCCTCCGGCCCGTCGTCGGCCGGCACGTAGTCGTCGGCGCCGGCGGCCAGGCACTCCAGCATCGCGTCGTCGTGCCCGCCGGTCATGATCAGCGGAACGTCGCCGACCTGCGGCACCTCCTTGATCCGCCGGCACGCCTCCCGCCCGGAGTCGGCCACGCCGTCCAGGCCCAGCACGATGCAGTCGACCGGCTGCGCGGCCAGCAACTCCAGCGCGTCCGAGGCGGTGGCGGCCGGCACCACGTCGTACCCGTCGGAGCGCAGCGCGTCGCCGAGCCGGTCCAGCTGGCGCCGGTCCGGGGAGAGCGCGAGCACCTTGCTGGGACCGTGCGGGCTGCCGGTCGCCTCGATCGGCAACTGTTCGGCACTCTGCCGCAGCACCGCCGCCAGCTTCGCCAGCACCACCGCCAGGTCCTGCTGCTTGCGGACGAACCCGTCGGCGCCCGCCTCCAGCATCTGCACCTCGGTGGCGTAGTCGTCGGCCGCCGTCATCAACAGGCACGGGGTGTCGCGCAACGCCGGGTCCAGGCGCATCCGCCGGATCACCGTGGCGCCGTCGATGCCGGGCATCACGCCGTCCACCACCACGGCCGCCGGGCGCCGCTCCGCCGCCGTGCGCAGTCCCTCCTCGCCGGACGGGGCGGTGAGCACCGCGTACCCCTCGGCCTCCAGCAGTTCCCGCAGCCGCTCCCGGAACGTCATGCTGTCGTCGATCACCAGCACGGTGGTGCGGTCGTCCGGGCTGTACGGGTCCCCGAGCAGCTGCCGGACCCGGGCCACCACGTAACCCGCGTCGTACGGCTTGCCCACGTACTCGTCCGCGCCGGTGCGCAGGCCGTGCAGCCGGTCGGCCACCTCGGTCTCGCTGGACAGCAGCACGGTGGCGATGTGCGCCAGGTCCGGGTCGGCGCGCAGCTCGCGCAGCAGCTCCACCCCGTCCGCGTCGGGCAGCACCACGTCCAGCACCGCGGCGTCGAAGTCGCGCGCGGCGAACGCGGCCCGGGCCTCGGCGCCGGTCGCGCACAGCACCGAGGTGAAGCCGTCGGCGGTGAACGCCTCGTGCAGATCCATCCGCACGGTCAGGCTGTCGTCCACGATCAGCACGGTGTGGTTCATCGCCGCGCCCCGCTGGTCACGGCGAGTTCGGCCAGGCGGGCGGCGATCCGGGCGGGCGGCAGGATGTGTCCGGCGGCACCGCTGAGCGCGGCCTCCCGGGGCATGCCGTACACCACGCAGCTCGCCTCGTCCTGGGCGAACGTGACCGCGCCCTGGGCCCGCATCCGCAGCAGCCCGTCGGCGCCGTCCCGGCCCATCCCGGTCAGCACGCAGCCGGCCGCGGCCGCGCGGTACTCCGCGGCCACCGACTCGAACAGCACGTCGACCGACGGGCGGCAGGAGTGCCGGGGCGGTCCGTCGCTGAGCCGGACGACGCCGTTGTGCACGTACATGTGCCGGTCCGGCGGGGCGAGCAGTACCCGGCCGCCGAGCGAGCTGATCACCATGCCGTCCAGGCCGTAGCTGACCCGGTGCCCGGTCTGGTCGGCCAGCCAGTCGGAGAACGCCACCGCGAACGGCTCGCTGGCCGCGATGTGCTGCACGCACAGCACCGGCGGCCGGAAGCCGGACGGCAGCGCCCGCAGCAGCTGGGTGAGCGCGCCCGGGCCGCCGGTCGACGCGCCGATCGCGACCATCCGCAGCTCGTTCCCGTCGGACCCGGCCGGCTCGGACACCGCCGTCGGCGCGGCGGCGGGCGGTGCGGCCCGTCCGCGTCCGTCCAGCCGGGCCCGCGGATGGGTGATCACCCGGATCCGGGACACCAGCCGCACCGCGGCGCACAGCCGCCGCCCCCAGCTCGCGTCGGAGTCGTCGCCGCGCGGCTTCTCCAGCACGTCCAGGGCACCGGCGGCGAGCGCGTTGTAGGTGCTGAACAACTCGCGCCGGTCCGCGGACGACACCACCAGGATCGGCGTCGGGAACTCCGCCATGATCTGCTCGGTGGCCTGCAGACCGGTCATCACCGGCAGCATCATGTCCATCGTCACCACGTCCGGGCGCAGCCGGCCGCACAGCTCGACCGCCTGCCCGCCGTCGTGGGCCTCGCCGACGACCACCAGGTCCGGATCGGCGGCCAGCGACGCGCGCAGGTGGTGCCGCATGGTCGCCGAGTCCTCCACCACCAGGACCCGGATCACGAGGGCACCAGCCGGCGGATGTGCGCGAGCAGTTCCTCCTGGTCGAACTCGCCCTTCACCACGTACGCGTCCGCACCCACCTCGGCGCCGCGCTGCCGGTCCTCGGCGCTGGACCGGGAGCTGACCAGGATCGCCGGCACCCCGGACAGCGCCGGGTCCGCCCGGGTCCGCGCGACGAAGGTGAACCCGTCGATGCCGGGCATGTCGATGTCGGTGAGGAACAGCCCGTACCGGCGGGCCCGCGCCTTCGTCAGGCCCTCCTCGCCGGACGCCGCCAGATCGACCTGGTAGCCGGCCGACTCGAGAATGGAGCGTTCCAGCATCCGGGTGGTCAGCGAGTCGTCGATGATCAGGATGGGCAGCCGCTCCACCGCGGCGGGCACGGCGCCGGCCTGCACGTGCCGGCCGTTCCGGGCCGCCGCCACCAGACCCTGGGCGTCCAGCACCAGGCGCGGGTTGCCGTCCAGGTCCATCGCGACGCCGCCGATCACCGGTGCCGCCGGGGCGAGCTTCGGCAGCGGGCGCACCACCAGGGTGGACGTGCCGGCGAGCCGGTCCACGCCCACCGCGACCGCCTCGCCGTCGGCGGCCAGCACCACGGCGACGCCGGGCGGGCCGCTGTCCGGCACGGCCGCGCCGGCGTACAGCACGCCGGCCAGCGACAGGAACGGCAGCGCCCGGCCCTCGTGCGCCATCCGGCCGGTGGCCGCGGCGGTGGCGGCCTGGTCCGGCAGCAGGCGTACGCAGGTCCGCACGGCGTCCAGCGGCACGGTGGCCACGGTGCCCGCCGCCTCCAGCACCAGGCCCTGCACGCTGAGCAGTGCCAGCGGGACGACCAGTTCCACGGTGGCGCCCCGCCCGGCCTCGGAGCCGAGCGTGACCGCCCCGTCCAGCTGGTCCGCCACGTCCCGGGCGACGTCCAGGCCGATGCCGCGCCCGGACACCTCGGTGACCCCGGCGGACGTGCTGATCCCGCCGCGCAGGAGCAGATCCAGCAGCGCCCGCTCGTCCGGCTCCGGTGCGCCCGGTGCCAGCCGTCCCCGCGCCCGGGCGGCCCGGCGGATCGCCGCGACGTCGAAACCGCGGCCGTCGTCCGTACACCGGAAGGCCGCGAAGCGCCCGCGTCGCTCGACCTCGACGACCACCGTGCCCTCGGCGGGTTTGCCGGCCGCCGCGCGGTCCGCGGCGGGCTCGATGCCGTGCGCCACCGCGTTGCGGACCACGTGCAGGAAGGCGCCGTTGACCAGCGCCAGCACGTGCGGGTCCAGGCGCAGGTCGCCGCCGCGGCCCTCGAACCGCACCCGCTTGCCCTGCCCGTCGGCGGCGTCCCGGACGGCCCGGTGCAGCGCGGTGAACACGGTCGAGGCGGCGACCAGGCGGAGCCGTTCGGCCCGGCCGCGGATCTCGTCCAGCTCGCGTTCCACCTGCTCCACGCTGTCGGTGAGCCGGCGGCCCAGCGCGCTCAGGTCGGCGGCCAGCCGCAACGCGCCCAGCCGGGCGGTGTCCGCGCCGCCGGCCCGGGCGGACCGCAACTGGTCGGCGAGGTTCTCCGCGGTGCGGTGCAGCCGGTCCAGCGCGTGCGCGCCGGTGCGCAGCGGCCCGAACCGGGCATGCGCCTCGCCGATCGCGTCCAGCAGGTCGTCGACGTCCGCGGTGGCGGCCCGCGGCGGCGGTGCGGTCTCCGGCGGCACGCCCGGCTCCAGCTGCCCGGCGACCGGCCCGGCGACCGGCCCGGTGGCCGGGGGAGGGGCCGGCACGTCCGCGCCCGGCGCCGGGGCCGGCTCCAGCGCGGCGACCCGGGCCTCGATCTCGTCGTTGAGCCGGAGCAGTTCGCGCATCTGGTCGGTGGCCAGCGGCGCGTCCTCGGTCCGGTGCGGGATCAGCACCTCCTCGAACTCGTGTGCCCGGTCGGCGATCTCCTGCTGCTTGACCACCCGGGCGGCGCCCTTGAGCGTGTGCGCGAACCGCAGCAGCCGGGCCACCAGGTCCGGGCCGGGCTGCTGGTCGAGGTCGAGCACGCCGGCGCTGATTTGATCGACCAGTTCCCGGGCCTCGATCCGGAAGTACCGCAGCGGATCTCCGCTCATCCGTGCTTCCCCGTACCCACCAGTTCCAGGAGGTCACCGGAGAGCTTGGACAGGTGCGCGGCGGTCTGGCGGGTCTGCGTGGCGCTGGCCTCGGTCTCCCGGGTCACCCGGGCGGTGTCCGACGCGGCCACGTTCACCTGCTCCACCGCGGTCGTCTGCTGCTTGGTGGACAGCTCGATCTCCCGGGTGGCGTCGTTGGTGGTGGCCACCAGATGCGCGATCCGCCGGAACGAGCCGGTGGCGTCGTCGAACTGCCGGGCCCCGGCGTCGACGCTCTTCGCGCCGATCTCGGTGGCCATCACGGTGGTGTTGACGGCGCCCCGGACGTCGTCGATCAGCGCCCGGATCTCCTTGGCCGAGCCCGCGGTCCGGTCCGCCAGCTTGCGGATCTCGTCGGCCACCACGGCGAACCGGCGGCCCCACTCGCCCGCGCCGGTGGCCTCGATGGTCGCGTTGATGGCCAGGATGTTGGTCTGCTCGGCCAGCTCCGAGACCAGGTCGACCACGCCGCCGATCTGCTGGGACTTCTCGCCCAGCGCGAGCATGTGCTGCACGATCAGATCCACCTGGGTACGGATCGCCGCGATCGACTGCCGGGTCTGGTCGATGGTGGCGTCGCCGGTGGCCGCGGCGTCCGCGGTGTCCTCGGCGATCTTCGAGACGCGCTGGGCGCTCTCCGCGATCTGCCGGGACGTGATGAGCAGCTCGCTGATCGTGGTGGTGATCTCGCTCATCGCGCTCGCCTGGTCCCGGCCGCCGGTGGCCTGCTGCGCGGCGGCGGCCTCCAGCTCCGCCGACGAACTCTGGATGTGGCCGACCGCGGCGCCGACCTCGCGGCGCAGGTCGCGGTTCAGCCGGTACGCGATCAGCGCCGCGCTCAGCATGGCCAGCAGGCCGAGCACCACGATGACCACGATCGCCTGGGTGGCCCGGACCGACGACGCGCGCTGCCGGGCCTGGACGTCCGCCCGGGTCCGCTCGGTCAGCGCGCTGATCGCGTTCTGCAGCGCCAGCCGGGACGGCGCCACCTCGGTGGCCTGCAACTGGGCGATCGTGGTGAGGTTCTTCATGGCGCGGCGGCGTTCCAGCACCGGGTCGAGCACCTGGGAGTGCCGCTCCTCGGACCGGGACACGTCGTCCAGCAGCGCCACGGCGGTCGGGTCGGTGAGCGCGCCGCGCAGCTCGGCCACCTGGTCGAGGAAGGTGGTGCGGTCCGCCCGGGTGGCGTCCAGATAGTCCTGCCGGCCGTTCAGCAGGTACGCGCGGTAGTTGCCGATCCGCCGCTCCGCCGTGGTGTGCAGCCGCTCCGCGCCGGTCACGCCGTCGGCGGCCGCGGTGATCACGTCGTCCTTGCTGTTCACCACGACGGTCAGGGCCAGCACCGAGGCGGCGCCCATGAGCAGGGTCAGCGCCACGGTGAGCCCGAATCCACCGGCCAGCTTGTTGCCGAAGGTACGTCCGGCCATCATCGTCTATCGCTCCTCGTCCGCGTCGGTGTGTCCGGTCAGTGCGTGCACGGCGGCCCGGGCGGCCGGCAGGTCGACGATCGCCCGGGTGCCGCCGGGCAGCGGCACCATGCCGCGCAGGCTGCCGCCGGCGTCGCCGGTCTCGGTGACGATCGTGTCGGCGGGCACCCGCAGATGCCCGTCCAGGCGGTGGAAGGCGAACGCCAGCGCCGGGGCACCGCCGACCAGCACCAGCCAGCGCGGGCGCTCCGGCAGCGGGTGGCCGAGCAGGGCGGCCAGGTCGTACACCGGCACGATGCCGCCGCCGAACCCGGCGACGCCGAGCAGCGCCGCGGCCGGGCCGGGCAGCGGGGTGACCGGCCGGTCCGGGAAGAGTCCGGCGGCCTGCGAGAGGCGCAGCGCGTACGGGTGGTCACCGGCCCGCACGGCCAGCAGTTCGACGTGCTCCCGGTCGTACCGGCGGGCCGGTTCGGCGAACGAGCGGTCGAAGTCGGCGCGCAGGTCGGATCGGCGGATGCTCACCGTGTCGGGGCTCATCGGCGGCTCCCGCAGGCGTCGATCTCGGTGCGGCACAGGTGGCTCAGCGCGATCCGCCCGAAGCCGCCGCCGAACATCGCCAGCCGGTCGTCGCTCTCCCCGCGCAGCAGGTCCACCGCGCGGTCCAGTTCGGTCAGCGCGGTGCGGTGGTCGCCGCGGCGCCGGGCGAGCAGCCCGAGCCGGACCCGGGGCATGGCGAACGCCGGGTCCAGGTAGGCGGCCAGCCGGTAGTGCCCGATCGCGACGTCCACCGCGGCCCCGCCCTCCAGGCAGACGGCGAGCAGGTGGTGGGCGTCGGCGTCCAGCCCGTCCCGGTCGAGCAGCCGGCGGGCGGTGATCTCGGCGTCGTCGAGCCGCCCGGCCTGCGCCAGCAGGACCCCGTACAGCAGCAGGTCCGGCCGCGCCGGGTGGTCGGTCAGTGCGGCCTCGGCGAGGTCGAGCGCGTCGGCGAACCGTTCGGCGTGCAGCAGCGCGCGGATCCGGTCCGCGGCGGCGGCCGGCGGCGCCGCGGGCGGGCCGGGCGCCGGGTCCCGCCGTGGCGCTGCCGGTGCCGGTCCCGCCGCCGGTGCGGCCGGGGGGCGGCGATAGTAGAACGTGCCGTGGTCGTGTTGCGGTTCCAGGCCGTCGGGCCTGCTGCCCAGCGAGTCGGTGTGCCCGAGGAACAGGTAGCCGCCCGGGGCGAGGGCCCGGGTCATCCGCCGGACCAGCGCCGCCGCGGTGGCCGGGGTGAGGTACATCAGCAGGTTGCGGCAGAAGATCACGTCGTACAGGTCGGGCCGCCACAGCGCGGCGTCCTCGTCGGCGACGTTGTACTGCCGGAACCGGACCAGCTCGCGGATCTCCGGGAGCACCTCGTGGCCGCCGTCCCGGGGGCGGAACCAGCGTTGCCGTACCTCGTCCGGGGTCTCCCGCAGCGACCAGCCGGAGTAGCAGGCGCCGGCGGCCTTGCGCAGCATCGCCGGGTTGGCGTCCAGGCCCAGCACCGAGACGATCCAGTCCGGCCCGGGTGCCGCGGTCCGGGCGATGATCGCCAGGGTGTACGCCTCCTCGCCGGACGAACTGCCCACCGACAGCAGCCGCAACGCCCGCCGCTCGGCCCGGGCGGCGATCCGTTCCGGCAGCACCGTGTCCGCCAGCGCCCGGAACTGTTCGCCGTGCCGGAAGAAGTACGTCTCGGTGATGGTCAGATCCTCGGCGATCGTGCTGATCTCCTCGCGCCACCCGCCCGCGCCGAGCCGGTCCAGGTACGCGCCGGCGTCCAGCCCCCGCGCCGCGGCCCGGGCGGCGAGTTCCTGCCCCAGGTGCGGCAGGTCGGCGTCGGCGAACGTCCAGCCCATCCGGGTGGCGAGCAGCGTGCGGAACCGGGCCAGGTGCTCGCCGCCGGTCACTGGACCACCGCCGCTTCGGCGGCCGCGACCCAGACGTCGTCCGGCACCACCCGCATGCTCTGCAGCAGCAGGAGGGGCTCGCCGTCGAGCGTGCCGACGCCGGCGACCAGCGTGCCGGCCGCCCCGCCGAGCAGTGCGGTGTGCCGGGTCGCCGGGCCGTCCGCGGCGGTGGCGCGAATCCCGAGCACCGGACCGGTGGCGAACGCGACCGGACCCCGCTCGGTACGGACCGCGACGTACCGTTCGGGTGCGGCGCGCTCGCCGGCCAGCAGGCAGGCCACGTCGACCACCGGCGCCGGCACCCCGCGCATGATCGTCATCCCGGAGACGAACGAGGGCGTCCCGGCGAGCGGGCGGGTGGCCAGCGGTCGCATGATCTCGGCCACCTCGTCGAGCGGCAGCGCGCACAGCAGTGACCCGGCCCGGAACACGAGCGACATGGCGCCCGCGGACTCAGGCTCCGCGGACTGCGCGGTATGCCCGGGCTGCCCCATTGGCACAGGTTAGCGACTGTATGCGGCCCATTAGCGAAAAACGTTCGCAGTGCTCCCGCTCGTTTCCGCCGGCCGGCGGGTCAGGGGCGGTCGCGGGGTGACCCCAGCCAGGTCACGTGCGCGGCCCGCCAGTCCTCCGGCGCCGGTGGCGCACCCGGTGACGCCCCGGGCGGCGGCTCCGTGGTGGGCCACAGCCGCGGCGGGCGGCGGGCCGCCAGATCCTCGGCCCAGCCGAAGGCCAGCACCGCCACCCCGGTCAGCGCCAGGGCGACGGCCAGCTCCATCGGACCGCTGAGCACGCCCAGGTCGTCCAGCGCCACCATGGCCAGGACCGGCCACACCACCGCGATGGCGATGTTGTGCCACAGGTACACGGTCACCGCCCGCGCGTTGAGCAGCGTGACCAGCCGGTCCATCGGACGGACCCGGGCCAGCCAGCCCATCGGCGGACGCCAGCGCAGCACCAGCAGCACGAACGCCAGCGACCAGAGCGCCTGCGACTCGGTCACCTCGTTCAGGTCGTAGCCGTCCTCGCCGGGGTGCCCGGACAGCCAGTACAGCGCCGCGGCCCCGAGCGCCACGGACACCGGCACCAGCACGGCCGGGCGGACCCGGGCGAGCCGGCCGTCGTGGTGGGCGAAGCCGGCGATCCAGCACGCGCCGTACGTGGCGAAGTCCCACAGCGCGGCGTCCGCGGTCTCCGGCAGCGTCAGGCCGGTGAGGTCCAGGACGCCGATCAGCAGGACCGGCGCGGCCACCGCGAACCAGCCGATCCGCTTCCAGGCCGCGAAGAGCAACGGCGAGAGCACCACGAACCAGAGGTACGCCCGCAGGTACCAGAGCGGCTCCCACACGTCGACCGCGTGGTCGCTGCCCGGCGGGTCACCGATCGGCAGCAACCAGAACCCCAGCCGCGCCACGCTGAACGGATGCTCGCCCTCCTCCTGCGCCCACCCGGTGACCAGCATGACCGGCACCGCGAACACGGCGAGCAGCCAGAGCGGGGGCAGTAGCCGCCGCAGCCGCGAGGTGATCACCGGGCCGGCGGCGCGCCGGTCGAGCGAGGCGGCGGTGAGCGACCCGGCGAGCGCGAACATGACGCCCATGGCGGGTAGCAGCAGGGACAGCCAGGGCCACCCGAAGAGGTGGTAGACGACCACCCGGACGATCGCGGCGGCTCGGAGAAGGTCCAGGTAGCGGTTGCGCACCGCGTCACCGTAGCGACGCGATCCGCCGGGCCGGGACGGCTGCGCAGCCGGACAAAACGGTCCGGAGGGATGACCCCCAACGAGTGAAGTGTCCGTTTTGCCGGTCCGGCCGGGTTGTCGGGGAGGAATCGGCGCCGCGCGCGAAATGCCAGCTCATCCGGGGTGCCCGGCGGGTGTGCCGGGGGCCACCCGCGGCCGGCCGCGGTGACGGCGGTCAGTGACCGGGCCGCCGGTTGCCACGTTGGTCCGCCCGGGTGCCGGGGACGGCCGCGGCGCCACGAACCGAGGGGACGGTATGCGGAGACCAGTGGTGGCGGTGTGCCTGACGGCGTCGGCGGTCCTGCTCGCCGGGGGTATCGCCGCCGCGACGTCGGCCGGGGGTTCCGCTTCGGCCGGGGGTTCCGCTTCGGCTGGGGGTTCCGCTTCGGCCGGGGGTTCCGGTCCGGCTGGGGGCTCTGCCTCGGCGGCCGGTGATCGGGCGCCGTCCGGCGGGCCGGTGGCGGCGGCCGTCGCACCGGCACTGGAGCGGCCCGGCGCTGACCGGCCGGTCGTCCGGCGGCCAGCCGCGCAGAGGCCCGCCGTGCAGAAGCCCGCCGCGCAGGAGCCGGCCCGGCAGCGCCCCGCCCAGGCCGGGCCGGCCGACCCGCCGGCCGACCCGCCGGCCGACCCGCCGGCCGGCGCGCACCGGCAGGCGTCCCCGGCCCCGGTCTCCGGCAGCGCGTCCGCGCCGGTGCAGCGGCAGGTGCTCGCGCTGGTGAACGAGCACCGCCGCCGGAACGGGTGCGCCGACGTGACGGCGGACGGCCGGCTCATCGCGGCGGCCAACCGGCACGCGGCCGACATGGCGCGGCGCGGCTACTTCGCGCACCGGTCCCCGGACGGCCGGGACGCGGGGGACCGGGTGACCGACGCCGGGTACCGGTGGTCGCGCTACGGCGAGAACATCGCCCGCGGGCAGGACAGCGCGCACGAGGTGGTGGACGGCTGGTGGCACAGCGCGGACCACCGGGAGAACCTCCTCGACTGCCGGTTCCGGGAGATGGGTGTGGGGCTCGCGTTCGACCGCGACGACCGGCCGTACTGGGTGCAGGACCTCGCCACTCCCCGGTGACCCGATCTCGGTGGCGCACCCCGTTCCCCAGTGACGCGGTGCGGGCGGCGGGCCGGACGATCACGAGGTGCCGACGCGCCGTCCCGCCCCGGCCGTTCGCCCGACCTCCCCGCGCCGGTGTCTGTGCTTCGATGGCGGTAGACATTCCTGGGGAGGAAGACACGTGGCAGTCGAACGCACTTCCGCCCGCGCCGTCGCCGCCGCCGTCGCGGCCGTGCTCGGAGCGGGCCTGGGCGCGGCCGTGCTGACGCCGCCCGCCGCCGCGGCGCCGCCGCCGGCCGCCGTGGTCGTCGCCCGGGCCGCGGCCGCCTCCTGCTCCACCGGGCGCTACCAGAAGCAGGTCGAGGGCTACCTGAAGAAGCTGGGCGGCTTCGGCTCGGTGACGGTGGACGGCCGGCAGTCCGCCGCGGACTGCGCCGCGATCAAGAAGTTCCAGTCGCGGTACGGGATCAGGCCGGTCGCCGGTCTGGCCGGGCCCACCACCCACGGCGTCGCGAAGCGGCTGGCCGCCACGAAGACGTCCGCGTGCAAGGCGAAGAAGTCGCGCACCACGGTCTGCGTCGACCTGACCAACCAGACGGTGTGGGTGATGAAGGGCGGCAAGGTGACGGTCAAGCCGACCGTCACGCGCACCGGCATGAAGGGCTACCGCACCCCCACCGGCACGTACCGGATCAACAAGCGGACCAAGAAGGAATGGTCGAATCCGTACGAGGTGTGGATGCCGTACTGGCAGCGGTTCGTCGGCGGGGTCGGCCTGCACCAGACCACCACCTACCTGCACGACGGGTGGCGCGGCTCGCACGGCTGCGTGAACCTGCTCGCCGCCGACGCCAAGAAGCTCTACGGCATCGGGCGGATCGGCACCACGGTCAAGGTGTTCGGCCGCCGCCCCGGCACCTGACCGGCGCTCACCCGGCCACCGCGTAGGCGGCCCGCCGGTCGCCCGGACCGGCGGCCAGGCGGGTGTGCGTGGTCAGCACGTCGTGGTGCGCGAACGCGATCTCCTCGCCGCCGGCCAGCACCAGCCGCAGACCGCGCCGGCTCAGCGTGTACCGCACGTCGGTGAAGCGGGTCAGCGTGTCGTCATGGTGGACGACGATCAGTTCATCGGCACGGAGCATGCCGTCCCCCTTGGAAGTGCGGTGCATGGCGGCAGGGATTACGTGGGCGAACCCGCCGGCGGTTCAATTCGAGCGTGGCAGCCCGCACCGGCCGGCGCCGTCGCCACCTGGCCAGCAGACCGGCGGATAGCCGACAGGTACGGCGTATCTGGGGCCTTCGGCCGATATCGGGCCCGGTCCCATCGAGAGGAGCAGTGTGCCGGAGGACCGACATAGAGTGGCGGTCGTGTCCCGCGTCCCCCCGCGCACCGCGGCGCTGGTCGTCGCCTGCCTGCTGCTGCCTGCCGTCACGGCCGCGTCGTGCGGCGACGAGCCGAGCACGGTCGTCCTCGGTGCGGCCGCCCGCGGCACGGTGGGTGAGATCGTCGAGGCGCCGGGCTCGGTGACCGCCCGGGCCGCGGCCACGGTCAGTGCCCCGGCGGCCGGCACCCTGGACGAACTCCGGGTGGACGCCGGCGACCGGGTCCGCCGCGGGCAGGTGGTCGCGGTCATCGACTCGCCCGCCGTCGAGCAGCGCCTGGACGACGCCGCGGAGGCCCTGGAGCAGGCCGGCACCGGCGGCGGCATCTCCGCGGGCGGTGACTTCACGGCGGTACGGAGCCGCACCGACGCCCGGGCCGACGCCGCGTTCGACGCCGCCCGCGAGGCCGCCGCGCAGGTCGCCGACGAGACGCTGCGCGCCGCGCTGCTCGCCCAGGTCGACGCCGCCCGCGAGCAGTACGCCGCCGCGTCCGCCGCCGCCGGCACCGCGATCCGGTCGGTCCGGCAGGGCGTCGCCGGGCTGTCCCGCGCGGTCGACGCGCTCACCGCCGCCCAACGGGTCCAGGCCCGGCAGGCGTACCAGCTGGCCGACGCGGCCGTGGAAGCACTCACCCTGCGCGCCCCGGTCTCCGGCGTGGTGCAGCTCGGCGGCACCCCGGCGGCCGGCACGCCGTCATTGACCGACCTGATCTCCGCCGGTTCCGGGCCGGCGCCCGGCGCTCCCGGCGGCGGCACCCCGCTGCCCGGCGTGGACGTCGCGGTGCCGGAGGGCGCGGCGGTCGCCGCCGGCACCCCGATCCTCACGGTCGTCGACACCGGCCGGCTGGGTCTCGCCGCCGAGGTGGACGAGACCGACGTGCTGCTGGTCACCAACGGCGGCCGCGCCACCGTCGAGCTGGACGCGGCCACCGGCGCCAGGTACGCGGCCACGGTCCGCGCGGTCGACCTGCTGCCCACCACCTCGGCGCGCGGCGGCGTGTCGTACCGGGTGCGCCTCGACCTGGGCGCCGGCAAGTACGACGACGGCCGCGCCGCACCCGCGCCCCGCCCCGGGATGAGCGCGGTGGTCCGCCTGCAGGTCCGCCAGGCCGTCGACGCGGTCACCGTGCCCGCCTCCGCGGTGATCAGCGCGGACGGCCGGACCACCGTCTGGGCGGTCCGCGGCGGCCGGGCCGAACGGGTCCCGGTGACACTGGGCGTGCAGGGCGAGGACGTCGTGCAGGTCACCACCGGCCTGGCCGACGGGCAGCCGATCGTGGTGTCCGGCGCCGACCAGGTCCGGTCCGGCCAAGAGCTGCCGTGACGGCGCCGCCCGCGATCGTCGCCACCGACGTACGGCGCGTGTACGAGCTGGACGGCGTCTCGGTGGCCGCCCTGCGCGGCGTCTCGCTCACCGTGCAGCCCGGCGACTACCTGGCCATCGTGGGCACCTCCGGCTCCGGCAAGTCGACGCTGATGCACCTGCTCGGCGGCCTGGACCGGCCCACCGGCGGCACCCTGCTGATCGGCGGCCGGGACGTCGCCACGCTCACCCCGGCCGAGATGTCCCGGCTGCGCAACGAGACCATCGGCTTCGTGTTCCAGTCCTTCCACCTGCTGTCCCGCACCACGGCCCGGGACAACGTGGCGCTGCCGCTGGTGTACCGCGGCGTCGGCCGCCGGGAACGCCGGGCGCGGGCCACCGCCATGCTGGAACGCGTCGGCCTCGGGCACCGCGTCGACCACCGGCCCAACCAGATGTCCGGCGGCGAGCAGCAGCGGGTCGCGATCGCCCGGGCCCTGGTCACCGGGCCGTCCGTGCTGCTGGCCGACGAGCCCACCGGCAACCTCGACACCACCACCGGGCAGTCCGTGCTGGCGCTGCTCGAGTCGCTGAACGCCGACGGCGTCGCGGTCGTGCTGGTCACCCACGACCGCGAGGTCGCCGACCGGGCCCGCCGGCAGATCGTCATGCGGGACGGCGTCATCGTCACCACCGCACCACCGCCACCGGTCGACGCGGAGGCGCGGTGAGGCTGGCCGAGGCGTGGCGGGTCGCCGTCGACGCGCTGCGCGCCAACCGGCTGCGCAGCGTGCTCACCATGCTCGGCGTGGTGATCGGGGTGGCCGCCGTGGTCGCCCTGGTCGCCATCGGCACCGGCACCAAGCAGCAGATCGAGCAGCAGGTCGAGGGGCTCGGCTCGAACCTGCTGATCGTGGTGCCCGGCCGGCTGGAGGCGGGCGCGGCGCCGACCGCCTCGACCATGACGCTCGACGACGTGGACGCGGTCACCCGGGTGGTCGGCGACCGGTCCCGCGTCGCGGTCACCATCCAGTCCGGCGAGACCGTCCGCGCCGGCAGCCGGTCCAGCTTCGCCAGCATGCAGGGCGTGCTGGAGACCACGCCGACGGTGTTCGTCCGGCGGCTGGACCGGGGCAGCTACTTCAGCCGGTCCGACGTCAGCACCGGCCGCCGGGTCGCCGTGCTCGGCGCCGCGGTGGCCCGCCAGCTCTTCGGCGAACGCGACCCGATCGGCCGGCAGATCACCGTCGGCGGCGTCCGGTTCCGCGTCACCGGCACGTTCGAGCAGCTCGGGCAGAGCCTCGGCGTGGACCGCGACAGCGAGGTGCACATCCCGGTCACCGCCGCCCAGCGGCTGCTCGGCACCGACCGGATCGACGGCCTGGCCATCCGCGCCCCGGACCGGGAACGCATCGACGCGCTCGGCGCCGCGGTCGTCGCCGCCCTGGCCGAGCGGCACCCGGACACCGACTTCAGCGCGGTCACCCAGGAACAGATCCTCGGCGTCCTCGGCGACATCCTCGGCGTGCTCACCGGTGTGCTCGCCGCCATCGCCGGAATCAGCCTGCTCGTCGGCGGCGTCGGCGTCTCCAACATCATGCTCGTCTCGGTGCGCGAACGGACCCGGGAGATCGGCCTGCGGAAGGCGGTCGGCGCCCGGCCCCGGGACATCGGCGTGCAGTTCCTGCTCGAGGCGGTGCTGCTCACCACGATCGGCGGACTGCTCGGCATGGCGCTGGGCATCAGCGCGGCGCTGCTGGTGGACCGGCTGTCCCCGGTACCGGCCGCGATCACCTGGTGGTCGCTGACGCTCGCGTTCGGCGTCTCCGCCACGGTCGGCATCGTGTTCGGCGTGGTACCGGCCCAGCGCGCGGGCCGGCTGGACCCGGTCGTCGCGCTGCGTACCGAATGACCCGCCCGGCCCTGCCCGCACCCGGGCTGGTGCTGCTCGCCATCGCGTCGGTGCAGCTCGGCAGCGCGGTAGCCCGTACCCTCTTCGACGATCTCGGCGCCGCCGGTGTCACCCTGCTGCGCCTCGCGCTCGCCGCGCTGATCCTCGCCGCCTTCACCCGCCCCCGCCTGCGCGGCTGGTCCGCGGCGGCCTGGCGGGCCGCGGTGCTGCTCGGCCTGGTCATGGCCGGCATGAACCTGACCTTCTACCTGGCCCTGCAGACCGTCCCGCTGGGCACCGCGGTCACCGTCGAGTTCCTCGGCCCGCTGCTGCTCGCGCTGGTGCAGACCCGCCGGTTGCTCGACGCCGGCTGGGCGCTGCTGGCCGGCGCCGGAGTGGCGTTGCTCGGCTTCGACGCGAACGGGTCCGCGCCGCTCGGCGGGCTGCTGCTCGCGCTGGTCGCCGGCCTGTGCTGGGCGGGCTACATCGTGTGCAGCGCCCGGCTGGGCCGGCTCGTCCCCGGCACCGGCGGGCTCGCGGTGGCCCTGGCGGTCGCGGCGCTGGCGGTGCTGCCGTTCGGCGCCACCGGCGCGGCCCAGGTGGTGGACGATCCGTACCTGCTGATCGGCGCGACCGTGGTGGCGCTGCTGTCCTCGGTCTTCTCGTACGGCCTGGAGATCAACGCGTTGCGGCACCTGTCCACCCGCGTGTTCGGCATCCTGATGAGCCTGGAACCGGCCGCCGCCGCGGTGGCCGGCCTGCTGGTCCTGCACCAGCGGCTCGGCCCGCGCGAGGTTGCCGCCCTGCTGCTGGTCAGCGTGGCCAGCGTCGCCGTCACGGTGGGCCGCCGGGAACGCCGGCCGGCCGGAAACCCTCAGGGCGAACCACCCGGGGCCGATCTACGGGTGTGACCCGGAACGAGGGCGCCACGGCGTACCACCTCCGCGACCGCCATGGCGCCTCGCGTTCGGTGGCGTACCTCATGCTGGCCGGCGGCCCGTTCGTCTTCGTGACCGGCGCATTGATGACCCGCGGGCTCGGTGCCTTCGACTACGTCGCGATCAGCCTCACCAGCGCCATGCTGGTCGCCGGCGGGCTGACGTGCTGGCTCCGGCCGAGCGCCCTGCCGGACTCCATCTGGCTGCTCGCGCCGTACCTGGCGACCACCCTGATCACCGGCATCAACCTGGTCACCGAGGACGCCAGCACCGGCGCCCAGCTGTTCTACCTGTGGCCGGTGCTGTACGCGGCCAACTTCGTCAGCCGCCGCTCGGTGATCTACACGCTGATCTACGTGGTGGCCGGCGACGGCGTGGTGGTCTTCTCCCTGCTCGAGACCGACCGGGCCGGCACCGACCTGGCCTCCATCACGCTGGCCATGACGATGACCGCCGTCGTCGTCGTGCCGCTGCGGGAACGCGCCGAGAAGCTGCGCATCCGCCTCGAACGGCAGGCCCTGGCCGACCCGCTGACCGGGCTGGCGAACCGCCGCTCGTTCGACGAGGAACTGCGTGCCGCCGGCGCCTGGGTCCGGCGCGGCGCCCGGTCGATCGCGCTGGTCACCGTGGACGTCGACCACTTCAAGAAGATCAACGACAGCTGGGGGCACGCGATCGGCGACCAGGCGCTGCGGGTGGTCGCCGCCGCGCTGCGCGAGGTCGCCGGGGACGACGACGTGGTCGCGCGGCTGGGCGGCGACGAGTTCGTGATGCTGCTGCGCGCCGACCGCCAGCAGGCACTGCGCACCACCGACGCGCTGCGGGCCGCGATCGCGGCCACCACCGAACTACCCGGCGGCCCGCCCGGCCTGAGCATCGGCGTCGCCGTCCTGCCCGACCACGCCACCACCACCGAGGACCTCCTCGCCGCCTCGGACGGTGCCCTCTACCAGGCGAAGAGCCGCGGCCGGGGCCAGGTCGCGGTCGCCACCCGGCAGAACGTCGACCATCCCGCGGTCACCCCGGCCCGCCGCCCGCCGGATCGGGCCGCCTCGACGAGATGATCTCGCGGCGCAACCGGGGGTACGGACCCCAGCCGTCGCGCAGCACGTGGATGTAGACCGCCTCCAGCGACACCTCGATGCGTTCCGCCAGGTCGGTGTCGTCCGGCCGGCCCAGGCGTACCGCCCGCCCGAAATGGTCCAGGGCCTCCATGTGCCGCCCCTGGTCGAAGCAGCACCGCCCGGCGTTCTCGTGCACCACGCTGCGCAGCACCTCCGGCGCCTCCGAACTCGCCGCCTGCTCGAACAGCCGGTCCGCCTCCGCGAAGTCGCCGCGCAGCCGCAGCACGTGCGCCAGTTCCGCCTGCGAGATCACCAGAGCCTGGGCGTCCCCCGCGGTCTCCGCGTGCGCCAGCGCGAGCCGGCTCGCCGCCGCCGCCATGCCCAGCTCACCGAGCAGCCGGTACACCTCCGCCCGTACGCTCAGCAGCCCCGCCCGGGCGACATGGTCGGTCTCCGCGGCGATCGGCTCGTCCAGCCGCTCACCCAGCTCCCGCAGCGCGTCCCGGTCGTCGACCACCTCCCGCAGCGTGCCGCCGTCCAGCCGCCACCGGATCGCCTCCAGGTCGGCGGCGGAGAGCGGCTTCAGCTCACCGCCCGGCGCCGGGATCTGCTCCGCCGGGGGCGCGGCCGTGGTCGCGCCGGGGGTGACGGCCGGGTGTTCACCGGTGGCGCTCTGGTGGGCCGTGACGGTGGGCTGTTCGCCGGTCGTGGTCCCGGGCCGGGCGATGGCCGGTTGTTCGCCGGTGGCGGTGCCGGCGGTGGCCCGGTGCGGGGTGACGGCCGGTTGTTCGCCGGTGATCGTGCCGAGGCCGTTCACCAGGCCGGTGATGTCGAAGTCGAGCACCAGCCCGTTGTCCGGTTCCGCGGTGGCTTCCGCCGGGGCGGCCGGGTCCATGGTGGCTTCGGCGGCGGTCCGGGTCTCGGTGGCCTTTCCGGAGCCGGACGTGTCCGCGCCGACCGGGGCGGGTGCGGGGGAGACCGGAGCGGACTGCGGCTTGGCGAACCAGCTTCCACCCAGATCGGCGTCGGCGTAGCGGCGCGGGCCGTCCGGACCGGCCGTGGCCAGTCGGGCTACCGGTTTCGGATCGGCCGTGGCCGGCCCGGCTACCGGTTTCGGATCGGCGGAGGGTTGCGGTGCGGTCGCGTTCCGGTCCGGGGCCGCCGTCGCCCGGTCTTGCACCGTCGCCCGGTCCTGCGTCGTCGCGGGGCCTTGCATTGTCGCCGGGCCGTGCGTCGTCGCGGGATTTTGCCTCGTCGCCGGGCTTTGCTGAGGTGCCGTCTGTGCTGGTGCAGTGGCGGACTCGGCCGGCCGTGGCGCCGCCGGCGCTGTGCCGTGCCGCGGAACCGTGGTGGCTGCCGTTTGCCGCGGCGGCGCAGCGACCGGGATCTGCGGCGGTGCCGTCGCGGCCGGGAACGGTGCCGGCACTGCCGAGACGGGCCCGGCCTGTGGCAGTGCGGACGTGGGCCGGATCTGCGGCGACGAAGTGGCGGCCCGGTCCGGTCGTGGCCGGGCCTCCTGCGCTGCCGGGGACAGCGGCGCTGCCGTGGACTGCGGCGCTGCCGGGGACTGCGGCGCTGCCGTGGACTGCGGCGCTGCCGGGGACTGCGGCGCTGCCGTGGACTGCGGCGCGGGCGGGCGGAAAGCCGACGGCTCCGGACCGCCCAGCGGCTCGTCCTGAGCCGGCACGTCCACGATGCGGCACCGGCCACCGTTGATCGGCGTGGGATCGACCCGGGGATGGACGCGCGGCGGCTCGGTCACCGGCGGCACAGCCCGGGCGTCCCGGGGCGCCAGCACCTGCGGACCCCGCCAGGCGTCGACCGGTGGCTGGGCCCCGAGCACCGGGTACCCCTGCGGCGGCGTCGGGACGTCCGCAGCCGGGTTCCCCGCGACCGGACCGGTGACGTCGCCGGCGTGCCGGTGCGCGCCCCGGCGAACCGTGGGCATCCCCTCCGGCGGAGTTCGCCCAGGTCCGGGCGGCCGACCGGCGGACCACGGGGACATCTCGCCCGGCGCGGCCATGGGGTTTCGGGCCGCCGACGAAATCTGGCCCGGCAGCGGAGGACGGTGCACCGGCGACGCCATCGGGGCGCGCGGCGAGGAACCCTGTGCCGGTAGCTGAGGCAGGCCGGGTGCGCGCAGCTCCTCCGGACGCGGCGGCGGAGCCATGGCCGGCGGCGGGGGCGAGGGCGTGGCCGGCGGCGGGGGCGCGGCTTGGCGCGAGGCGGCGGGAGCCTGCCCAGCGAGCTGCGGCACGCCGTGATCCGGTCCGCTGCCGGGCAGTCCCGCAAGGTCCGACGCGGCCGCTGGCCGGCCTGCCGTGCCGGTGTGTTCGGTGGGGTCGGGTCGCTGCGCGGGTGGCCGTCCGGTCATGCCCGACCGGGCTGCCGGCTGTCCCGCGCCGCCCGGCCTGGTTTCCTGACGTCCGGCGGAGGCCGGCCCGCTCTCCTGACGTCCGGCGCCGGTCGGCCCGCTGTGCGACGGCTGGTCGGCACTCCCGCCGACCGGCCGGCGGGCAACGTCGCGCTCGTCGAGCGGCGGGCGCGCACTTCCGTCGGCCGCGGCCGGCCGTGCGGGCTCGGCGGTACCACCGGCCGGGATCGGCGGCGGAGCCGGCGTGACCACCCGAGGCGGCGTAGCGGACGGCGGCGCGTCGACCACCCGCGGAACGGCCGGCGGGTCAGCCTTCTTGATCACCTTCGGCGGGGCCGGCGGCGCCGCCTTGCTGATCACCCGGGGGGTGGTGGGCGGCGCGGCCTTGCTGATCACCCGCGGGCCGTCGCTGGACTCGACCGTCCCACCACGGTGCTCGCCATCGGGAAGCGCACCGGCCCGCTGCCCGCCCACGAAACCCTCAGACCGTCCGTCGCTCCGGAGGTCGTCGGACCATGGGCCGCCTGGAGTCCCGGATGGCCGCTGGTCGCCTCGGGCGTTGTCGGACCACGGGCTGTCCGGGATTCCGTCGGGCTGCTCGTCGCTTCGGGTCCCGTCGGGCCGGGGCCGACCCGAGAGCTCGCCACGCCGATCCTCACCCGAGCGGGCCGCGCGCCGTTCGTCGTCCGGGAACCGCGCCGGCTGGTCGAACTCACCCGGTGCCGTCCGTCCGCGTCCACCCGGCCCGGACGCATCCGGAACGTCGTGGAACGCCGCGGGCACACGGTCCGTACTCCGGCGTGGCGGCCGGTACACCTCGAGCGGATCTTGGTCCACCGGCCGGTCCTCCTGCGGAGGCGCCGGGACCCGTGCCCGTCCGGCGGCGGCCGGTGGCGGTGGGGGAGTCGCGTCGAAGCCGTGCTCGGCCGGTCGCGGTTCCGGATTGGCCGGCCGGCGGCGGCGTCCACCGGGCGGCCGGATCGGGCCTTCCTCGCCGCCGTCATCCCACACGATCGCGGCCCGACCGAGGTCCCGCCGGGCGTCGAAACCGCGCTCACGAGGCTCGGACTCGCCGGACAACCCAGGTTCACCCGTCACCGGCCGCCCGGAGGCAACGCGCCCGTCCGCCGCAGCCCGCCCGGGAGCGCCGGCCCGCCCGGGAGCGCTGCGCCCATCCGTGGCGGCCCGCCCGGAAGCGTTGCGGCCGTCGGTGCCGGCCTGCCCGGGAGCGTTGCGGCCGTCGGTGCCGGCCTGCCCGGGAGCGTTGCGCCCGTCCACCGCGGCGCGGCCCGAGGCGCCCAACTCGTCCGCTGCGGGCCGTCGGTCCTCTGCCGGCCGTCCGTCCACTCCGGGCCGCCCACCAGCGACGCCCCGTCCGTCCGTGACGCCTCGGCGGTCTGTCGTGGCTCGGCCGTCCGCCGAGGCCCGGCCGGTAGCCCGCCGCCCGTCGGACCCGGGCCGGTCGGCCGGGGAGCCTGCGCCCGACCGCCCTCCCGGCGGGGTCAGACCCGCGGGGGTCGCGCGCCCAGGGTCGTCGGCGTTCTTCCGGTCGCGCCGCTTACGCCGCCCCCGGTCCAGGTCGATGACCCCGGCGCCGGTCTCGTCGAGGTCGATGACCACCCCGGCGTCGGGATCCACGTCGATGACGGCGTGCTCGTCGTCGAGATCGGTGAAGGCCACCCGCGGATCCCGATCGCGCTGGAAGACGGCCCGGTCCCGGTCGCGCTGTGCGGCCTCGCGCTCGTCCCAGGGGGGTCCGGCCGGCGCGGCCCGTCCGGCGGCGGGCGGACGAACCGGAACCCGGCCCGGCGGAACCCGGCCCGGCGGAACCCGGCCCGGCGGAACCGGACCCGGAGAAACCCGGCCCGGCGGAACCGGACCCGGACCCGGACCCGGACCCGGGGAAACTCGGCCCGGCGGCACCCGCCCCGGCGGAAGTCGGTCGGGCGCGGGCGGCGGGTCAGCGAGCGGCGCCCGGGCGGAGGCGGCCACGTCGTCCCGGGACCGTCCCGGCCGGGCGTCGCGCTCGGGCCGGCGCGGTGTGGCCCGGCCGGCGCCGCGGGACGGCTGCCGTTCGTCGTACCGATCGCTGCGGACCGGTGCCCGCCGCGGGCCGGCCGCCGGCCGCGTCACCTCGGGTTCCCGGTAGTCCGGCGCGTCGAAGTCGGCGCCGAGTTCCGGCCGGTTGACGTCGACGACGTCGTCGTCGGCGAGTTCGGTCGACAGATCGTGCGGCACGAAGTCCGGATCGTCCAGCCACCCGGGACGTTCGCCGTCGAAGGCCGACTGCATCAGCTTGTCGCGGCTGGCCGAACGCTGATAGCTGTCCCGGCGCTGCCGGCGGGCGGCCAGCTCGTCGTGACCGGACTCGTCGGGCTCGTCGTCCCAGGACGGTGGCCGGGCCGGGCGGCGGTTCTCGGAGCCGGACGGGCGACGGGTGGGCAGCACCGGCTCGACCATGTCCCGACGCGGGGAGTAACGATCCTCGGCGACAGCGGCGTTGTCTGTGTACGACATCGAGGAATAGTCGGAGTACTCCCCGTCCCAGTACTCGTCGTCCTCGAAGCTCATGCCGCAACCACACCGAATGGGCCGGCCGAACCGGTGAAAATGGCGGGTCGGCGGCGCAACACACGGCGGCGGTCGATGATCCGCCGGCGCCGCTGCCGCATATCCCGCCCCCGCTCTCGACGTCGTTGCCGCACCCGTCCGCGCCCCCCAGCGCGGGTGTTCGGGAAGCGTAACCACGGGTTCGGCACCCGCGCCACCACCCGTGGGAGCGCTTCACCCGCCCCGGCGGTGCCGTTGCGGGCGTCGTCCGGCCCGGCCGCCGGACCCGGCGGGACGGGTCGTTCCACAGACAGTACGTACCCGGATGCGATCTGGTTCACCACCACCGGGCAGGACGTACGTCGGATCCCGGAAATTGACGGACGGTAACCATTCCGTCGGAACGCCTGCCATTCTCAACGCCGGTCGGGACAGCGCTTCCCGCTCGGCGGGCCCGACGGAATTAAGCCATTCTTAATGGCCCCCTCAGCATCCCCACGACAATGCCGCCCGGGGTACGTCATTACGTGTCGTGACCAACGCCACCGGCGCGTTCCACGGATCAAGGCCGCCCCGGATGTCACGGTGGAGGAGCGGTCCAGCCGGGGCGGCCCGGCGTGGTGCCGGCCTGGGCTGGACCTGCGAGCCCACCGGCCGGCGGCAGCCGCCCCCGACAGTAAGTCCGCCGACCGGTCCCGGAACGGCGGCGAGGTGCACCTCGCCGCCGTTCACCCTCGATCGCCCGCCCCCACGTTCAGTACCGGCCGTCACCGACGAACGGCCCCACGTTCTCCGGCAACACCATCCCGGCGGCGGCCAGGTCCCGCAGCAACCCGGACAACTCGCCGCGGGTCAGGGCGCCCGGCATGTCCGGCTCCCGGTGCGGGACGTCGAGCGCCTTCGCGGCCTCGATGGCCCGTACCCCGATCGCGGCCTCCACCGCCCACAGCCGATGGGCGCGCATCGCCAGGTGCGCCGACGCACTCAGGTCGCGGTGCAGCCGCAGCAGCCGGCGCAGGTCCGCGGCGAGTTGCTGGATCGGCGGTCCGAACGGCTCGGGTGTCCGGCCGGCCCGCTCCGGCCAGATCTCCGCAAGGAACGCACACCAGCGCGGCGCATACACCACCGCCGCCCCGAGCAGGGTCGGGGTGGCGGCGATTAGGACGAGTTTGCCCACGTCCATGAGGGTCACGGCGCACTCCAGCGGAGGCGGTGCGGTGCGCCTCCACTCCCGACGATCCGCGTGACCGGGAACACCGTCAAGGCCACTTTGTGCGACATCTGACATCGATCATCGGGTACGCCTACCGGTCACGCGCGGCCCGGTGGCCTGCCGCCTTCCGGTGCGCGGCAACCGGGTGTTCACACCACGACCGCGCGCCGACCCGAGTCCGGCCCACCCTGCGCGAGTCCTCCACCCACCGGTGTGGGTAACGTGGCCGAGGTTGCGGTAAGGAGGTAGATGTGAGCCGATATGTCCGGGTCGTCGCCGCCACGGCACTGGCCGCCCTGCTGGCCGCATGCAGCGACCAGCCACGCCCCCAAGCATCCGCCCCGAACCCGGCCGCCTCCGCCCAGCCGCCCGGCGCGGGCGCGCGGTCGAATCCGGCACCGTCCGGCCCCGCACGATCCGGCCAACCGGCCGCACCGGCCCCGCCCGGCGGCGCACCCGCGCCGGGCCGCCCGGCCCAACTGCCGCTGGGCGGCACGAAGCTGTTCCCGGCCTACCGCGTGGTCGCCTACTACGGCACTGCCGGCACCAGCGTGCTCGGCGTGCTCGGCGAGGGCACGCCGGACCGGATGCTGCCCAAGCTGCGCGCGGCGGCCCGCGGCTTCGCCGGCGACCGCAAGGTTCAGGTCGCCTACGAGCTCATCGCGACCGTCGCGCAGGCCAAGCCGGGCAGCGACGGCGACTACAGCCAGATGATCGAAGAGGCCAAGATCCAGCGGTACGTCGACCAGGCGCGCCGCAACAAGGTGCTGGTGATCCTGGATCTGCAGCCGGGGCGGGGGAGTTTCCTGCCGCAGGCCCGGCGGCTGGAGCGGTTCCTGGTGCAGCCGCACGTCGGGCTGGCGCTGGATCCGGAGTGGCGGATGCCGCCGGGCAAGGTGCCGGGGCGCACCATCGGCCGGGTCAGTGCCGCCGAGGTCAACAGCGTCTCGGAGTACGTGTCGGGGCTGGTCGCCCGGCACCGGCTGCCGGAGAAGCTGTTCGTGCTGCACCAGTTCCGCTCGTCCATGATCCCGGACGTCGGCAAGGTCCAGAAGCGACCGGGCCTCGCCATGGTGCAGCACATCGACGGCTTCGGCACCCGCTCGGAGAAGGACGCCACCTGGAAGCGGTTGCGCCGGCCGCGGCAGTTCCACATGGGATACAAGCTGTTCTACGACGAGGACATCAAGCGGTACCGGGCGCGGGACGTCCTGAAGTTCAAGCCGGTGCCGGATCTGGTCAGCTTCCAGTGAGCCGGTTCGACCCGAGGATCCGGGTGATCGTCACCTCGATCACGACGCGCTGCGGGTTGGGCCGGGGCACGCGGTAGCGCTCGGCGTACCGTCGTTCCGCCTCGGCCACCGCGGCCGGGTCGTCGCGGATCACCGCGAGCCCTTCCACCGTGCTCCACCGGGCGCCGTCCACCTGGCAGATCGCCACCCGTCCGTCGCCGGCCCGCACGTGCCGCACCTTCGCCGAGGTGCCCGAGCTGATCACCCGGGCCAGCCCGGACTCCGGGTCCAGGGTGGCGCCGACCGCGACCACGTGCGGTGAGCCGTCGGCGCGCAGCGTGGTGAGCGTGCACAGGTGCCGTTCCACCCAGAACTCCCGCAGCGCCGCGGACTCCAGGGAGAGCCGCCCGCTCACGCTGGGCTGCCTTTCGCGTGCGCTCCTGGCCCTTGCTTCGCTGCGGTGCAGTCGCTCACGCTGGCTCCGCGGGGAGCACGCCGCGCCGGACCGCGTCCACCAGCCGGGCGTGGTCGCTCTCCACCTGGTCGGCGTACGCCCGGGCGAACCGGCACAGCGCCTCGTCGAGCTTGCCGCTGTTGCCCGCGTACCCGGCGATCATCGATGCTCCGCTGGTCCGGGCGTGGCTCTTGGCCAGCAGGTATCCGCAGATGCCGGCGTAGTCGGCCAGCGCTCCCGCGCTCATGTCCTCCACCAGGATGGCGCCCTTCATGTCGCGGAACTGTCGCACGTAGAACTGCAGGTCGCCGACCGTGGTCCAGCCGAGCAACGGGTCGCTGACGGTCTGCAGGGCGTGCTGGTACTCGACCACCCGCTGGCCCTGGTGCCGGTGCCAGGCCGAGTCGCCGTGCAGGTGCGGTGCGATCACCGAGCGGCGGGCCTGCTTGAGTTGCAGGAACACCACGTCGTCGGGGCTGCTGCCCTCGCACAGCGCGACGTAGGCGCGCAGTCCGACCGAACCCACGCCCACCACCTTGTGTGCGATGTCGACGATCCGGTACCCGGCCAGGATGCGGGCCCAGTGCGGTGGCAGCGTGCTGAGGTATCCGTCCAGCGCCTCGGCGAGTTGCTCGGCGTCGGCCGGGCTGGGCCGGGTGATCAGCGGCGGTTCCTCGATCAACCGGACCGACCCGTCGCGCTGCTCGGTGAACCGGGGCAGTGCCCGGTCGCTGGTGCGGCGGCGGGCCCGGCGGGCGGCGCGGTCGATCTCCTCGCGGAAACTGGCGCGGCTGGTGGCGGCGCGCAACCGGTCCACGTCCAGCCGGTCGAACGAGCGGGCCAGCAGCGGTTGCGCGGCGAGGTGGCCGATCTGCTCGCGGTACTCCTCGACGCAGTGCACGACGGCGTCGCCGCAGGCGGTCTCCCGGAAGCCGTTCTGCCGGCCCGCCACGTACACGCTGACCACCAGCCGGCGCAGGTCCCACTCCCACGGGCCGGGATGCGCCTCGTCGAAGTCGTTGAGGTCGAAGACCAGTTCCCGTTCCGGGGAGGCGTAGAAGCCGAAGTTGCCCAGGTGGGCGTCGCCGCAGATGACCGGCGTGATGCCGGTGGCCGGCAGACCGGCGAAGTCGTCCGCCATGACGCCGGCCGAGCCGCGCAGGAACGCGTACGGCGAGGCGGCCATCCGGCCCACCCGCACGGGTACGAGTTCCGGCACCCGCCCGGTGTGCGCGTCGGTGATCTGGCGTACCGGGTCGGCCCGGTCCGGTGGCGGCGACCAGGCGGCCAGGTCCGACCGGTGGGCGCGTTCGCGCAGCGAGCGGCCCAGTTCGTAGCGTTCGGCGCGCGGCGGGGCGGGCCGGCGCAGCGAGGCGAAGCGGTCGTCGCCGCGGGCGCCGACGCCGATGAGGCCGCGGGTGCTCGGTGCGTTCATCACCGCCGAGCCTACGTGCCGGACACGCTGATCTGCGCGCGGATGTTGACGCCGCCGCTGTTATCGCTAACATCAGGGGGTCGGGTTGCGGGGCCGGTCGACGCTAGTCTCTCCTCGAGGCCGAACACGAGGACGAGGTGCGTGAGTGGACATCAGGGGGTCCCGCAGCCCGGCGATGACGGACGTCGCGCGGCTCGCCGGTGTGTCGCACCAGACCGTGTCGAGAGTGCTCAACGGGCACCCGAACGTCAAGGAGCAGACCCGCCTGCGGGTGCGCGCCGCCATCGCGGAACTGGGCTACCGCCCCAACCGGGCGGCCCGGGCGCTGGTCACCGGCCGTTCCCAGCTGATCGGCATCGTCGCGCTCAACAGCACGCTGTACGGCCCCTCCTCGCTGCTCGCCGCGTTCGAGCAGGCGGCCGCGGAGGCGGGCTTCGCGGTGAGCGTGGGCAGCGTGGGCCGGCTCGACCGGGAGTCGATCGCCGGTGCCGTGGACCGGCACCTGGACCAGCGGGTCGCCGGCCTGGTGGTGATCGCGCCGGTGGCGTCGGCCGGCGAGGCGCTCGAGGAGATCGCGACCGGGGTGCCGCTGGTGACCATCGACGGTGATCCGCGGCGGGCGCACGCGCTGGTGACCGTCGATCAGGTGGCCGGGGCCCGGGCCGCGACCCGGCACCTGCTGCAGGCGGGACACCGTACGGTGTGGCACGTCTCCGGCCCGGCCGACTGGTACGACGCGGCCGGCCGGATCGAGGGCTGGCGCCAGGCGCTGGAGGAGGCGGGTGCCGAGGTGCCACCGCTGCTGCCGGCCGACTGGTCCGCCGCCGCCGGGTACGCCGCCGGTCAGATGCTGGCTCGGATGCCGGAGGTCACGGCGGTCTTCACGGCCAACGACCACCTCGCCCTCGGCCTGCTGCGCGCGCTCAGTGAACGCGGCCGCCGGGTGCCGCACGACCTGAGCGTGGTGGGCTTCGACGACGTACCCGAGGCGGCCTTCTTCATCCCGCCGCTGACCACCGTCCGGCCGGCCTTCGACGCGGTGGCCCAGGCGGGCCTTGATCTGCTGCTCGCCCAGATGGTCGACACGGCCGACCCGGACAACCGCATCGTCATCGCTCCGTCGCTGGTCAAGCGCGAAAGTGTGGCGCCGCCCCGATAGTCCGGACGGCCGGGTGGACCAGCCGTTTCGGCTACGTGTCGGCAATGTTGCCGCCAGCCGTTGACACTTCAAATGTTAGCGATAACACTCGACCGCACGCCGCTCGTCCGTCGCGGAAGGTGCATCCCCCATGAGTGTTGGCAGTCCCACGTCGTACGTCATCGGTGTCGACTTCGGCACGCTGTCCGGCCGCGCGGTCGTGGTCCGCGTCGCCGACGGCGCCGAACTCGGCTCGGCGGTGTACGAGTACCCACACGCGGTGCTGACCGAAACGTTGCCGGACGGCACCCGCCTGGGTCACGACTGGGCGCTCCAGGTGCCGGGCGACTACGTCGGGGTGTTGCGCAACGCGGTACCGGAAGCGGTGCGCGCGGCCGGCGTCGACCCGGCCGACGTGGTCGGCATCGGCACCGACTTCACCGCCTGCACGATGGTGCCCACCCGGGCCGACGGTACCCCGCTCAGCGAGCTGGACGAGTTCCGCGGCCGGCCGCACGCGTACGTCAAGCTCTGGAAGCACCACGCGGCCCAGCCGCACGCCGACCGGATCAACCACCTCGCGGCCAAGCGCAACGAGCCCTGGCTGCCCCGCTACGGCGGGCTGATCTCCTCCGAGTGGGAGTTCGCCAAGGCGTTGCAGGTGCTCGAGGAGGACCCCGAGGTCTACGCCGCGACGGAGCGCTGGGTCGAGGCCGCCGACTGGATCGTCTGGCAGCTCACCGGCGCCTACGTCCGCAACGCCTGCACGGCCGGTTACAAGGGCATCCGCCAGGACGGCCGGTACCCGTCGCCGGAGTTCCTCGGCGAACTGAACCCGGACTTCGCCGACTTCGTCCGGACCAAGCTGGATCAGCCGATCGGGCAACTGGGCGACGCCGCCGGGCGGTTGCGTGCCGAGGCCGCGGCCTGGACCGGCCTGCCCGAGGGCATCGCGGTCGCGGTCGGCAACGTCGACGCGCACGTCACCAACGCCGCCGCGCAGGCCCTCGAGCCGGGGCAGATGGTCGCCATCATGGGCACCTCGACCTGCCACGTGATGAACGGCGACGAGGTGCGCGACGTACCCGGGATGTGCGGCGTGGTGGACGGCGGCATCGTCGCCGGCCTGTGGGGCTACGAGGCCGGGCAGAGCGGGGTGGGCGACATCTTCGGCCACTACGTCGCCCGGCTCGGCGGCGAGCACACCCATGAACGGCTCACCGAACTGGCCGCCCGGCAGCGCCCGGGCGAACACGGCCTGCTGGCGCTGGACTGGCACAGCGGCAACCGTTCCGTGCTGGTCGACCACGAGCTGTCCGGGCTGCTGGTGGGGGAGACGCTGGCGACCCGGCCGGAGGACGTCTACCGGGCGCTGATCGAGGCGACTGCGTACGGCACCCGCACCATCGTGGAGACGTTCACCGCGGCCGGCGTGCCGGTGCGGGAGTTCGTCGTGGCCGGTGGCCTGATGAAGAACCCGTTGGTCATGCAGATCTACGCGGACGTGCTGCGGATGCCGTTGTCGGTGATCGGGTCCGACCAGGGGCCGGCGCTGGGCTCGGCGATCCATGCGGCGGCCGCCGCCGGTGCGTACCCCGACGTGCGGTCCGCCGCCGCGGCGATGGGCCGCAAGCGGGAGGCGGTGTACCGGCCGGATCCGGACGCGGCCGCGGTCTACGACGAACTGTTCGCCGAGTACACCAAGCTGCACGACTACTTCGGCCGGGGCGGCAACAAGGTGATGCGTACGCTGCGGGCGATCCAGCGCCGGGTCGCCGGGACCGGTGCCGCGTGAGTCTGCTGGGGGCGGTCCGGGACACCGTCGAACAGCTGCGCCGGCAGGTCGCCGACCTGCACGCCGAACTGCCCCGCAACGCGCTCGTGGTGTGGACCGCGGGCAATGTCTCGGCCCGGGTGCCCGGCGCCGACCTGTTGGTGATCAAGCCGTCCGGGGTCAGCTACGACGAGATCACCCCGGAGAAGATGGTGGTCACCGACTTCGACGCGAACCTGGTCGACGGCGAGCTGCTGCCGTCCAGCGACACCGCGGCGCACGCCTACGTCTACCGGCACATGCCGGCGGTCGGCGGCGTGGTGCACACCCACTCCACCTACGCCACCGCGTGGTCCGCGCGGGGCGAGGCGATCCCATGTGTCCTCACCATGATCGCCGACGAGTTCGGCGGCGAGATCCCGGTCGGCCCGTTCGCGCTGATCGGCGACGACTCCATCGGCCGCGGCATCGTCGAGACGCTGCGGCACCACCGCTCGCCGGCGGTGCTGATGCGCAATCACGGGCCGTTCACGGTCGGCAGGGACGCCCGCGCCGCCGTCAAGGCCGCGGTGCTCTGCGAGGACGTCGCCCGTACCGTGCACATTGCGCGCCAGCTCGGTGAGCCGGTCGCGATCGACCGGGCGGACGTCGACTCCCTCTACGCCCGCTACCAGAACGTCTACGGACAGGAGCCCACACAGTGAAGCCGCAGATCTGGTTCCTGACCGGCAGTCAGCACCTGTACGGCCCGGAGACCCTCGACCAGGTCGCCGCCCAGTCGGGGCAGATCCAGCAGACCCTGACGGCCGGCGGGCTCAGCGCGGAGCTGATCGGCAAGCCGGTGCTGACCGACTCCGCCGCGATCCGGGACGTGATGCTCGCGGCCAACGCCGACCCGGCCTGCATCGGGGTGGTGGCCTGGATGCACACGTTCTCCCCGGCCAAGATGTGGATCACCGGCCTGGACGCGCTGCGCAAGCCGCTGCTGCACCTGCACACCCAGCTCAACGCGTCGCTGCCGTGGGCGTCCATCGACATGGACTTCATGAACCTGAACCAGGCCGCGCACGGCGACCGGGAGTTCGGCTACATCCAGTCCCGGCTCGGCGTGGCCCGCAAGACGGTGGCCGGGCACACCTCCGACCCGGAGGTGGTCCGCCGGATCGACGGATGGATCCGGGCCGCCACCGGCGCGCAGCACCTGCGCACGCTCAAGCTGGCCCGGTTCGGCGACAACATGCGCGACGTCGCGGTCACCGAGGGGGACAAGGTCGAGGCGGAGCTGCGGTTCGGCGTCTCGGTCAACACGTACGGCGTGAACGACCTGGTCGCGGTCGTCGACGCGGCGGACGACGCCGCGGTGGACGCGCTGGTCGGCGAGTACGCCGACGCCTACGAACTGGCGCCGGAACTGCGCAAGGACGGCGCCCGGCACGATGCGCTGCGCTACGCCGCGCGGATCGAGGCCGGCCTGCGGCAGTTCCTCACCGAGGGCGGCTTCGGCGCCTTCACCACGAACTTCGAGGACCTCGGCGGGCTGCGGCAGCTGCCCGGCCTGGCCGTGCAGCGGCTGATGGCCGACGGCTACGGCTTCGGCGGCGAGGGGGACTGGAAGACGTCCGCGTTGCTCGCGGCGGTCAAGGCCATGGGTACGGGGACCGGCCGGGGTACCTCGTTCATGGAGGACTACACGTATCACTTCGGGCCGGGCGAGCCGAAGATCCTGGGCGCGCACATGCTGGAGGTCTGCCCCAGCATCGCCGCCGCACGACCGTCCTGCGAGATCCATCCGCTGGGCATCGGCAACCGGGAGGACCCGGTGCGCCTGGTCTTCGACGCCGGTGCCGGTCCGGCCGTGGTGATCGGCATGGCGGACATGGGGGACCGGTTCCGGCTGGTCGCCAACACCGTCGAGGTGACGCCGCCGGACGAGCCGCTGCCGAACCTGCCGGTCGCCCGGGCGGTCTGGAAACCGGCGCCGTCGCTCTCCACGTCGGCGGAGTCCTGGCTGACCGCGGGCGGGCCGCACCACACCGTGCTCACCCAGGCGGTGGGGGTGGAGCCGCTGCGCGACTTCGCCCAGATGGTGCAGACCGAACTCCTGGTCATCGACGAGAACACCACCACGCACGATTTCGCCGATCGGGTGCGCTGGAACCAGGCGTACTACCGACAGTTCCCGAGGTAGTTCAAGGGCGTTGCTGTTTGTAACGCACTCCTAACAACACTGTCTGAAATTGTTTACTTCTGAGCGTACGCGCGGGAAAGTTGCGCCGTCGTGCGCGTCATTGGGGACCCTCACCATCGCAAGGAGAGAACGATGAAGTTGACGAGGTTCGCGTCAGTGGCTGCGGCCGCGACGCTGACGGTGGCTCTGGGCGCCTGTGGCTCGGCCGAGAAGACCGCCGACAAGGAAGGTGCCGGTGCGGCCGACAACGCCGGTGCGCTGATCGGCGTGACCATGCCGACGCGTTCCTCCGAGCGGTGGATCGGTGACGGCGACAACCTGAAGAAGCAGCTCGAGGCCAAGGGCTACAAGGTCGACCTGCAGTACGCCGAGGACGACATCCCGACCCAGGTGAACCAGCTGGACAACCAGATCACCCGGGGCGCCAAGCTGCTCATCATCGCGTCGATCGACGGCACGGCGATCACCACGCAGCTGCAGAGCGCCAAGGAGAACAACATCCCGGTCATCGCCTACGACCGGCTGATCCGGGACAGCCCGAACGTGGACTACTACGCCACCTTCGACAACTTCAAGGTCGGTGTGCAGCAGGCGACCTCGCTGCTCGTCGGCCTGAAGCTGCTCAAGGAGGACGGCACCACCAAGGGTGACGCCAAGGGTCCGTTCAACATCGAGCTGTTCGCCGGCTCGCCGGACGACAACAACGCCACCTTCTTCTTCAACGGCGCGATGTCGGTGCTGAAGCCCTACATCGACAACAAGACCCTGGTGGTCAAGAGCGGCCAGACCGACTTCAAGCGGGTCGCGATTCTGCGGTGGAAGCCGGCCGTCGCCCAGGACCGCATGGAGAACCTGCTGACCTCGACCTACAAGGGCGGCGCCAAGGTCGACGGCGTGCTCTCGCCGTACGACGGCCTGAGCATCGGCATCCTCTCCGCGCTGAAGAGCAACGGCTACGGCACCGCCGGTCAGCCGTACCCGGTCGTCACCGGCCAGGACGCCGAGGCCGCCTCGGTCAAGTCGATCATCGCCGGTGAGCAGTTCGCCACCATCTACAAGGACACCCGCAAGCTGGCGGACACCACGGTGCAGATGGCGGACGCGGTGCTCAAGGGCCAGAAGCCGACGACGAACAACGACAAGGACTACGACAACGGCGTGAAGGTCGTCCCGGCCCAGCTGCTGGACTCGGTGATCGTCTACAAGAGCAACTACAAGAAGGAGCTCGTCGACTCGGGCTACTACCAGGAGTCGGACCTGAAGTAACGCCACTCCGGTGCCCGTCGCTGAGCCTCAGCGGCGGGCACCGGTCCTTCTCCGTGCCGACCCTGGGGGATGAGCATGAGCGACACCATCCTGCGCATGCAGGACATCACCAAGACGTTTCCCGGGGTCAAGGCGCTCCAGGACGTCAACCTGTCGGTGACCCGCGGCGAGATCCACGCGATCTGCGGTGAGAACGGCGCCGGCAAGTCCACGCTGATGAAGGTGCTGTCCGGGGTCTACCCGCACGGCTCCTACGACGGCGAGATCACCTTCGAGGGCGAGGAGTGCCGGTTCTCCGGCATCCGCGACAGCGAGCACCGCGGCATCGTCATCATCCACCAGGAGCTGGCGCTGGCCCCGCAGCTCTCCATCGCCGAGAACATCTTCCTCGGCAACGAGCAGGCCACCCGCGGGCTGATCGACTGGAACCGCACCAACCACGCCGCCGGTGAGCTGTTGCGCCGGGTCGGCCTGCACGAGAGCCCGGTGACCCCGATCCTCGATCTGGGTGTCGGCAAGCAGCAGCTGGTCGAGATCGCCAAGGCGCTCTCCAAGAGGGTCAAGCTGCTCATCCTGGACGAGCCGACCGCGGCGCTCAACGACGAGGACTCGTCCCATCTGCTCGGCCTGCTCCGTGGGCTGCGGGACGAGGGCATCACCTGCGTGATCATCTCGCACAAGCTGAACGAGGTCATGGCCATCGCCGACCGGGTGACGATCCTGCGCGACGGCCGCACGATCAGCACCATGGACCTGCAGGCCGACGAGGTCACCGAAGACAAGATCATCTCCGGGATGGTCGGCCGGGACCTCGACCACCGCTACCCGCCGCACTCCTCGCACGTGGGCGAGGAGGTGCTGCGGATCGAGGACTGGACCGTGCACAGCCCCACCCAGCACGGCCGGGTGGTGGTCAGCAACGCCAACCTGACCCTGCGCCGCGGCGAGATCGTCGGGCTGGCCGGGCTGATGGGCGCCGGCCGTACCGAGCTGGCGATGAGCGTCTTCGGCCGCTCGTACGGCACCGGCATCTCCGGGCGGCTGATCAAGGACGGCCAGGAGATCCACCTGCGCTCGGTGCGCGACGCGATCAAGCACGGCATCGCGTACGCGACGGAGGACCGCAAGCGGTACGGCCTGAACCTGATCGAGGACATCAAGCGCAACATCTCCGCGGCCGCCCTGGGCAAGCTCGCGAAGCGCGGCTGGGTGGACGAGAACGAGGAGTTCAAGACCGCCAACGGGTTCCGGGACAGCATGAACATCAAGGCGCCCAGCGTGCTGAGCGTCACCGGCAAGCTCTCCGGCGGGAACCAGCAGAAGGTCGTGCTGTCCAAGTGGATCTTCACGAATCCGGACGTGCTGATCCTGGACGAGCCCACCCGGGGCATCGACGTCGGCGCCAAGTACGAGATCTATACGATCATCAACCGGCTCGCGGACGAGGGTAAGGCGGTGCTGGTCATCTCCTCCGAGCTGCCCGAGCTGCTGGGCATCTGCGACCGGATCTACACGCTCTCGGCGGGCCGGATCACCGGTGAGGTGGCCCGCGCCGAGGCCACCCAGGAGAACCTGATGACGCTGATGACCAAGGGAACGGAGTAACCCGCGATGTCTGTCGCACCCACCAACGCCGACTTCGCGGTGGCCGAGACACCGGCCGCACCGGCCGGCCCGACCGGGGACTCACCCCGGCGCTACAACCTGAACCTGCGCCAGAGCGGCATCTACATCGCGTTCGCGCTGATCGTCCTGCTGTTCACCGTGCTCACCGGCGGTGACCTGCTGGCGCCACAGAACATCAGCAACATCATCGTGCAGAACTCGTACATCCTGATCCTCGCCATCGGCATGATCCTGATCATCATCGCCGGCCACATCGACCTGTCGGCCGGCTCGGTGGTCGCGGTCTGCGGCGCGGTGGCGGCGGTGCTCATGGTCGAGCACGACGTGCCCTGGCCGCTCGCGCTGCTGATCACCCTGGTCGTCGGTGGCCTGATCGGGGCCTGGCAGGGCTACTGGATCGCGTACTTCGGCATCCCGGCGTTCATCGTGACCCTGGCCGGCATGCTGCTGTTCCGCGCGCTGACCCTGACCATCCTCGGCAACCGGGGCATCGGCCCGTTCCCCGACGAGGTCCGGACCCTGTCGAACGGCTTCACCGAGGGCTACCTGGGCAACATCGGCCTCGGCGCGCTCGGCGGCGCCGACCTGTTCAGCCTGCTGGTCGGCGTGGTGGCGGTCGCCGGCATCGTCTTCACCCAGTGGCGCACCCGCTCGGCCCGCCAGCAGTACGGCCAGGTCGTCGACCCGATGCCGCTGTTCATCGGCAAGATCGCCGTGGCCTCGTTCCTGGTCATCGCGGTCATCGTGCAGCTCGCCCGGTTCAAGAACCTGCCCTGGGTCCTGGTGCTGCTGGCGTTCCTGGTGCTGGCGTACTCGCTGCTGACCAACCGGGCGGTCTTCGGCCGGCAGATCTACGCGGTCGGCGGCAACCTGCAGGCCGCGACGCTCTCCGGCGTCAAGGTCAAGTCGGTGATCTTCTGGATCTTCGTGAACATGGGCGTGCTGGCCGCGCTGGCCGGCGTCATCTTCGCCGGCCGGCTCAACCAGGCCAACCCGACCGCCGGCGCCAACTTCGAGCTGGACGCGATCGCGGCGGCCTTCATCGGCGGCGCAGCGGTCCAGGGCGGCGTGGGCAAGGTCGTCGGCGCCATCACCGGCGGCCTGATCATGGGCGTGATCAACAACGGCATGTCGCTGATCGGCGCGCAGAGCGAGACGGTCCTGCTGGTCAAGGGCGCGGTGCTGCTGGCCGCGGTCGCCTTCGACGTCTGGAGCAAGCGCCGCGCCGGCGCCAGCCGCTGAGCACAGCCTCCGGGTCCGCGCCCGGATGCCCGCCGTACCGTCCCGGCGCCCGGTGGTCCACTGTGACCGCCGGGCGCCCGGCCGGTCCTGCGGGTCGTCTCCCAGGACAAAGTGCTCCGCGCCGTAACGCCACACGGTTGGCGGTGGCGCGTGTGGTTTTCGGGTGGTGTCCGCGCCGCAACTCGGCACGACCTTTGGCGGGCGGTTGGATGTGGAGGTTCTGGGTGCGGGACACGCCGAAACTCGACACGTAGGTAGAGGACTCGTTGGACCCGGCCGGGGGCGACGCCGACGGAGACCGCCGGGTTCCGGGTTGGCGGTTCGCCGCCGCGGAACCGGTCTGCTCAGCGGGCCGCCGCCAGCCCGAACGACGACGGCGCCACCGACGGGAACACCTCGCTCAGCGACCCGAGCCCGCACCGTTTCTGCAGAACCTCCCCGATCACCGCCCGATAGTCGGTCACCGCGGCCAGGTCGCCGTCCATCAGCGCACCCGGTGCCAGCCCGGGCCACGGTCCGTACACCCGGCCGCCGCGCACCCCGCCACCCAGCAGCAGCATCGCGTTGCCGTGGCCGTGGTCGACGCCGCGGGAGCCGTTCTCGGTCACCCGGCGCCCGAACTCGCTCACCGTCACCAGCGTCACGTTCGCCAGGCCGGCCGGGCCCAGGTCGGCGGCGAACGCGGCCAGGGCGGTCGCGGTGGCGTGCAGGTTGTCGTACATCCGCTGGCCCTTGACCGCGGTGCCGAGCCCTTCGTGCATGTCCCAGTCGCCGGAGTCGACGGCGGCGGCGGTCAGCCCGACGTTCGCCTTGATCAGCCGGGCGATGTCGCGCAGGGCGGCACCGAGCGGCGTGTCCGGGTACACCGTGCCGTTGGCCGGTGTGTAGCCGGTGCCGCGCAGGGCGGCGGTGGCGGTGAGCGCCGAGTCGGCGGCCACCGCGGGCGCGGCCAGCAGGTCCGGCGCGCCCTGGTAGAGCTGGCGCAGCGCGGCGGCCATCGGGCGGCGGGCGGACTCGCCGGCCAGCATGAAGCCGTCCACCGAGGCCATCGAGACGTCCGCGGCGGGGCCGGCCAGGAGCCGGGCCGGCATGGCGCTGCCCATGGACACCGCACCCAGCGGGCCGGTGGCGCCGGTCAGGCCGAGCATCCGGTCCAGCCAGCCGGTCCGCAGCGAGGTGCCGGCGGCGGCGCGCTCCATCTCCTCCATCGCGGCGAAGTGCGAGCGGGTCCGGTTGGGCTGGCCGACGGCGTGCACGGCGGCCAGGTTGCCGTTCTGCCACATCGGCAGCAGCGGGGCCAGCGCCGGGTGCAGGCCGAACATGCCGTCGCCCGCGATCACCTGGCTCTTCGGCAGCGCGATGGTGGGCCGGGCCCGGTAGTAGTCGGCGTCGCCGATCGGGGCGACCGCGGTCAGGCCGTCGAAGCCGCCGCGCAGCGACAGGACGACCAGCGTGTCGCCGGTGTAGCTGCCGGCGGCGAACGCCAGGTTGGTGGCCAGGCCCTCGCCGGCCAGGCCGGCGAGCGCTCCGGCGGCGCCGGCGGCGGCCGTGCGGCCGAGCAGGCGGCGCCGGGTCAGGTTCCGTTGTTCGGCACATCCACATTCGGTACGGGCGGTCATGGTCGTCACCTCAGCTGGAAGTAGGGCGAGTCGAGTACGAGCGCGACCAGGTACGGCAGGCTGCCCGTGACGGACGTGTCGGTGCTGGTGAGGGCGCTGCCCGGGCGTTTGCCGGCCACGGTCAGCACGGCGGCGACGTGCTCGGGGCGCATGGTGACACCGAGCAGGCGCCTGCTCAGCGCGTCGACGAGGCCCCCGTAGGTGGCGGGCCGGACCGGCACCAGAGCGGTCAGCATATTCGCGGGGCGGACCAGTTGTCGGGGATACCAGCCGGTTGCCAGGTTCAGGTGGTTGTTGCACCGCATCAGGAACGCGGACGGCGACGCCCAGGCGGCGGCCACGTCCGGGTAGCCGTTCGGCGGCGCCCAGCGCAGCGGCGCGTTCCCCGCGTTGACGAGCATGTGGTAGAGCGCGTCCAGGCCCTTCACGCCGGAGGTCTCCGGGGCCAGGCCGAGCGCCCGTACGGTGGCCGTCAGGTCCTCGAACGGGGTGCGCACCTTGCGCCCGGCGGACGCGGCGAACTCGGCGGAGGTGAACAGCGCCCGCAGCACCGGGGTGATCGCGGTGTCGTGCTGCTGGTACACGTCGGCCAGCGTGGCGACCAGGGTGGCCGGGGCCTCGTCGGCGACGAACCGCACGCACAGCCGGGTGGCGATCCGTTCGGCGGTGGCGCGGTGCCGGGCCAGGTGGTCCAGGAACGCGAGCGCGGCCGCTTCGCCGCCCTCGGCGGTGGCGTTGGCGTGGCTGAAGCCGAGCACGGCGACCGGGCCGGTGGCGTGCCGGGTGCTCTGGTAGGCGTACGTGCCAGTGGCGTTCACGGTGAGCCCGGTGAGCAGCCGCGCCGCCGCCTGGACGTCCGCCTCGGAGTAGATCATCCCGACGGTGTGCAGTTCCATCAGCTCGCGGGCGTAGTTCTCGTTCGGGTGCGACCGGGTGGACGACCGGTTGTCCAGGTAGGTCAGCATCGCCGGGTGCCGGGCCGCGGCCTTGAGCATGTCGGCGTACCGGCCGAAGGCGTGTTTGCGGATCACCTGCCGGTCGTAGTCGGCGCGGCTGTCCCAGACGCCGTTGGACGGGGCGGCGACGTGCAGGTGGTTGTTCCAGACGTGCACGGTCATCTCGAACAGCTGCCGGTTGCTCCACACGGCGCGCGCCACGGTGGCCCGGCCGAGCTGGTTGAACGCCTCGTAGGAGTGCTTCGGCAGGGCGGCCCGGACGGCGGCGACGTCCGCACCGGCCAGCGGCAGCCGGGTCAGCAGCGCGTCGCAGGTGGCGTCGGTGATCGTGGCCGGGTTCAGCTGCCGGTCGAGCCATCCGGACACCCCGAGTTTCGCCGCCTCGGCGAGGCTCGCCGGCGTGGGGCCGAACGTGGCGCGCCGGACCAGGTGCGCCACCGGGTCGGCGGGCAGCAGGCCCGCCGGGCCGGCCGCGGCGGCGGGTGCGGCGGCGGCCGCGTCCACCACGAGACCGCCGGCCACGGTGGCGGCCAGCGCGGCGGCGCCACCGGCGAGCAGGGTCCGGCGGGAGGGCTGCGATCCAGTCATGGCAGGCCCTTCGGCCGGCGCGGCGGACCGCATCGGACAACCCGCGGGGCGCTACCGAGCCGCAATCGCCGGGCACCCGTTCCGGCCCGGCGGCCCGGGACGTAGGCTTTGTGTTGTGGATCACACGGATGCCGCATTCCCGGCCATACCCGCGCGTACCCCGGCGTCCTGGGTCGTTGTCGGCCTCGACAACGGCGGCACCTGCAACAACGCCACCGTGCTGGACGCCACCGGCCAGTTCCTCGTCGACCGCCTGGTGGAGAACGCCAGCCTGGTGAACGAGGGCCCGGAGTCCGCGGTCGAGCAGCTCGCCGAGGCGTTCGACGGCATCCTCCAGCTGACCAGCACGCCGCGCACCCTGGTCCGGGCGGTCGGCCTGGACACGCCCGGCCCGGCCAGCGCGGACGGCGTGATCTCGTCCAAGGGCTCGACGAACTTCAACCAGGTCTCCTGGCACGGCTTCGACATCCGGGGCGCGCTGCAGGCCCGGATCGGCCTGCCGGTGATCTACAACAACGACGCGAACGCCGCCGCGCTGTACGCCCACCACCGGCACTTCGGCGCCGCGGCGGCGGAGCGCTCCTCGGTGTCGGCGATCGTCGGCACCGGGATGGGCGGCGGCGTGGTGGAGTCCGGCCGGGTGATCCGCGGCGCGGCCGGCATGGCCGGCGAGCTGGGCCACGTGCAGATCCCGTTGCACGACGTGCTGGAGCCGGGTCAGCCGGTGCCGCAGTGCAACTGCGGGTTCGCCGGCGACGTGGAGAGCGTGGCCTCGCTGACCGGCATCACCAACAACCTGCTGCCGTACTGGCTGGGCCGGCACCCGGACCACCCGCTGGCCGCCGAGCCGGTAGCCCGTGCGGCGAAGATGCTGCGCGGCTACGGCGAGAAGGAGGATCCGCTGGCGCTGTCCGTCTTCGGTCAGCAGGCCAAGGCGATCGGGAAGCTGTTCACCATCGCGGCCCAGTTCACCGACCCGTCGGCGTACTTCCTGGGCGGCGGCGTCGTCGAGGCGACGCCGAAATTCCGGCAGTGGTTCCTCAACACCGTGCGCGAACACACGCAGCTGCGCACCGAACAGACCGCGGCCGCGACGTTCGCGCTGGTACCGGACCTGGACATGGCCGGAGCCCGGGGCGCCGCGGTGGCCGCGCTGGACGCCGTGCGATCCACATAGGTCAACTTCTTAACATATGCATCATTGACCGTACTAGATATTGATCGTCCCCTTCAGTAGCGTCGCCAGTGCCGTCCGAGGCGGGGGCCGCGGACGCGCTGAAGGGGGAATTTTGATGCGACGAAGCATCGCGACTGCCGGAGCTGTCCTGCTCGGGCTCGTTGCGCTCACGCCGGGCGCCGCGCCCGGCGCGCCGTCCACACCAGATCCGGGGCTCTCGCCCGCCGAGAAGGCGGCCCAGAGCGTCGGCATCTCGGTGACCGCCAAGGCGGCTCCGGGCAAGAAGCCGGCCGGACCGAACCCGTTCCTGGCCCTGCTGCCCGAGGGCAGCAAGGCGGACTACAGCGGCTGGGCCCGGTACATGTCGGAGCAGGCCGCCAAGAAGGCCCAGGCCAAGCTGCGGGCGCAGGCCGCGCCCGGCGCTCGCGCTGCCGCGTCGCCACTGCTCGCCGACGAGGACGAGCCGGACGGCACCCGGGGTGCCAACGACAACCCGGCGTCCGCCCAGCGGATCAACGGTTTCGGCACCGCCGCCAACCAGAACTCGAAGCTGCGGATCCTCGGCCAGCTGGACCCCGAGGCGGTGGCCGTCGAGACGGTGGCCGCGAACGCCGAGGACGACGGCTCGATCCCGCTGGCCGGCGACACCGGTATCGGCGAGAGCCGGGGCGGCATCGAGACCAGCGCGGAGATCGGTGACGGCCCGCACGGCTCGGCCGGCAGCGGTTCCGGTGACTTCGACTTCTACCGGGTGCAGGCGGAAGCCGGCGAGGTGCTGACCGTGCAGACGGCCACCCCGACCGGCGAGCTGGACACCATCGCCGCGGTGTACTCGGCGGACGGCGAGCTGCTGGTCGGCAACGACGACTTCGGTGGCGAGCTGGACAGCCGGGTGACCTACCGGGTGCCCGCCGCCGGGACGTTCTACGTCCTGGTGTCCGGGTTCTTCGCCCTGCCGGCCGACCCGAACGACTCGGGCAGCGGCGAGGGTGCCGGCAGCGAGGGGCCGTACTCGGTCACCATCACGGCGGGGGAGGCCGACCAGGACTTCTTCGCGGTCAAGCTGCGCGCCGGTGACGTCATCGGTTCCACGGTCAAGGGCGCCGCGACGTACCTCACGGTCTACGACACCGTCCCGCGCGAGGTGCACGGGTCCGACCAGGACGCCAGCTTCATCTTCCCGGCGGAGTCGCCGCTGCCCGGTGGCGGCAACGCCACCACCGACTACGTGGCGACCGAGGCCGGCTGGCACTACGTCGGCGTGTCGTCGGGCGACGGCAACTACGACGTGACGGTCGAGGCGTACCGCCCGACGCTGCAGGGTGACCGGCCCAACCAGACGCTGTTCCTGGACTTCGACGGCGCCCGGGTCAACACCGCGATCGGCGGCTGGGGCGGCCCCGGCGTCCGGCAGCTGAGCCCGCTGGCCGCGTTCCTGGCCCAGTGGGGTCTCACCCGGGACCAGGAGGACGAGCTGATCGACGCGATCGTCGCCAGCGTCTCCGAGAGCATCAAGCACGACCTCGCCGAGGCCGGTCTCAACGGCAAGTTCAAGCTGAAGATCCTCAACAGCCGGGACCACGCCGACCCGTGGGGTCAGGCGAACGTGAGCCGGATCGTGGTCGGCGGCACGATCGAGGAGTCCGGCGTGCCGACCATCGGCATCGCGGAGAGCATCGACCCGGGTAACTTCGCCACCGAAGAGACCGCGCTGGTGCTGCTGGACGTGCTGAGCGAGCCGACCGGCCCGGAGACGTCGCTGAACACCTACATGACGTCCGCCAGCGACCGGGTGGCGTTCGTCGGCCAGGCGGTCGGAAACGTGACGGCGCACGAGGCCGGCCACTTCTTCGGCAACTGGCACACCGACAACACCAGCGAGCACGTCAACCTGATGGACTCGGGTGGCGCCAACTACCAGAACCTGTACGGCGTCGGGCCGGACGGCGTCGGTGGCACGGCGGACGACCCGGACGTCGACTTCGGCGACGACGTGTTCAGCGCCGAGGAAGGGTTCGTCGGTACCGAGGACACGCTCGGCCGGATCGTTTTCGGCGTGACGAGCTGACCCGGTAACGGATCACGAGAAGGGGTGTCCCGGCGTCTGCCGGGGCACCCCTTCCGCGTGGGTCAGTCCGCCAGCGCCGTGTCGACGTCGGGGTGCAGCGACAGGTAGTCGGTCAGGCCGAGCGTGGTGAGCAGCCGGCTCAGGAAGCCGGACGGCGCGGCCAGGCGCACCCAGCCACCGCGTTCCTGGGCCCGGCCGTGCGCGGTGACGAGCACGCCGACGCCCATGGAATCGCAGAAGTCGAGCCCGGACAGGTCGACCACCACCCGCGGGCTGGGGCGCTCGACGAGCCGGTTCAGATTCGCCTTCAGCGCCGGCGCGGTGTCGATGTCGAGCGATCCGCGGAGAACCAGTACGGCCGTGTTGGGTGGGTGGTGCGCGACCGATACCTGCATGGCTCCACCCTAGGTCAGCCCCGCCCGCGGGCCGAAATCCGCAGGCGGGGGAGACCGGGACCTGACTCAGATGTGGTTGCGCCACTTGCGGCCGCTGCGGCCGATCAGCCGGTCCGCGTCGGTGGGGCCCCAGGACGCCGCTTCGTACGTCGGGATCGGCGACTGGTCGTTCGCCCAGTGCTCGATGATCGGGTCGACGATCCGCCAGCACTGTTCCACCTCGTCGGAGCGGATGAACAGCGTCGGGTCGCCGACCAGGGCGTCCAGCAGCAGCCGCTCGTACGCCTCCGGCGACTCCTCGCGGAACGTCTGGTCGTAGGAGAAGTCCATGCTCGCGGTGCGCACCCGGAACGAGTGGCCCGGCACCTTGGCGCCGAAGCGCAGCGAGATGCCCTCGTTGGGCTGGATCCGCAGGATCAGCGCGTCCGCGTCCAGCTCGGTCAGCTGGGCGGTCGGGATGGGCAGGTGCGGCGGGCGCTGGAACTGCAGGGCCACCTCGGTGACCCGGGCCGGCAGCCGCTTGCCGGTACGCACGTAGAACGGCACCCCGGCCCAGCGCCAGTTGTCCACGTTCAGCCGCATCGCCGCGTACGTCTCGGTGCGCGAGAGCGGGTCGACGCCCTCCTCCTCGCGGTAGCCGGCCATCAGGTCGCTCCGGGTGCCGCCGCGGGTGTACTGCCCGCGCACCGCCAGGTCGGCGACGTCGCGGTTGGTGGGCAGCCGCACCGCCTGGAGCAGCTTCACCTTCTCGTTGCGCAGCCCTTCGGCGTCGAACGAGGCGGGCGGCTCCATCAGGGCCAGCGCGAGCACCTGCAGGACGTGGTTCTGCACGATGTCGCGCATCGCGCCGGCGTGCTCGTAGAAGCCGCCGCGGGTGCCCACGCCGAGCGTCTCGGCCACCGTGATCTGGACGTGGTCGACCCAGGAGCGGTCCCAGATCGGCTGGAAGATCGAGTTGGCGAAGCGCAGCGCCAGCACGTTCTGGACGGTGTCCTTGCCCAGGTAGTGGTCGATCCGGAAGACCTGCGGCTCGTCGAACGCGGCGTGCACGACGGCGTCCAGCTTGCGGGCGGTGTGCAGGTCGTTGCCGTACGGCTTCTCGATCACCAGGCGGGCGAACGCGCCCTCGCGGGCGTGGTTGAGCCCGGCACCGGCCAGGCCGTTGATCACCGGTTCGAACGCCTCGGCCGGGGTGGACAGGTAGAAGAGGCGGTTGCCCGCGGTGCCGCGCTGGGCGTCCAGCTCGTCGAGGACCTCGGCGAGCCGCTTGTAGGTGTCCGGGTCGTCGTACCCGCCGGGCACGTACCGGATGCCGCCCTGCAGCTGGGGCATGTCGCGCAGGCCCTTGTCGCCGAGCGCCTTCGCCACGAACTGCTCGTCGTTCATCGCCGTGCGGGCCACGCCGACGAGCGCGAACTCGCCGGGGATGCGGTGGTGCCGGGCCAGGCTCTCCACGGCCGGGATGAGCTTGCGCCGGGTCAGGTCGCCGGACGCCCCGAAGATCACCAGAGTGGCGGGTGGGGCGCTGCGCTCCTGGGCGAGTTGTGGGGCGGTGTCCATGGGTGCGTTCGTCCTCCGGCCGGGCGTCTCGAGCGTCTGACTGAACCTTACGGGGGCGCTGCGGGTCACGGTTCATTCCGGTACGCCGATGCGACAAGGTCCATAGCCATAAAAGTGGCATATTGGGGTAGAAGCCATGTGAGGGGGAGTCTCGTGAAGTACCGCCTTGTGACCCGCAGCGACTTCGACGGTCTGGTCTGTGCCGTCCTGCTGCAAGTCCTGGACCTGATCGACGACATCACGTTCGTGCACCCCAAGGACGTGCAGGACGGGACGACGGAAATCACTGAGCGTGACATCCTGACGAATCTCCCGTACGCCCCGGACGCGCACATGGTCTTCGACCACCACCATTCCGAGACGCTGCGTAACACCGGCAACAAGAACAACCACGTGATCAACCCGGACGCGCCGTCCGCCGCCCGGGTGATCTACGAGCACTTCGGCGGCGCGGAGCGCTTCCCGGAGGTGCCGGACGACCTGATGCGCGCCGTGGACCAGGCCGACTCCGCCGCCTACTCGATGGAGGACATCCTCCATCCGACCGGCTGGACGCTGCTCAACTTCCTGATGGACAGCCGTACCGGCCTGGGCCGGTTCCGCGAGTTCCGGATCTCCAACTACCAGCTGATGATGCTGCTGATCGACGCCTGCATCCAGATGGACATCGACGAGATCCTCAAGATGCCGGACGTGGCCGAGCGGGTGGACCTCTACCAGGCGTGCTCGGCGATGTTCGTGGAGCAGCTGCAGCGGGTCAGCCGGGTGGAGGGCGACGTGGTGGTGGTCGACCTGCGCGACGAGGATCTGATCCAGGCCGGTAACCGGTTCATGGTGTACGCGCTGTACCCGCAGTCCCGGGTGTCGATCCACATCATCTGGGGGCGGCAGAAGCTGAACACGGTGTTCGCCTGCGGCAAGTCGATCCTCGACCGGACCTCACCGGTCGACATCGGCGAGGTGATGCTGCGCTACGGCGGCGGCGGCCACTTGGCGGCCGGCACCTGCCAGGTCCCGCACACCGAGTCCGAACGGGTGCTCGGCGAGCTGCTCGACGCGCTGAAGACGCCCCGGCCGGTCAGCGTCTAGCAGGCGCACATCGGGGCGGGAAGTGGTCTTCCCGCCCCGTCGTGCGCGGGTCGTGGGCCATGCCCTGTGGCCCCACCCGCCCGTCGTGACCCGCGCCCCACGCGCTTCGCACGACACCCGCGCCCACCTGCGCGGGACAATCGGAGTTACGGGCCGTCCCGGTAGCTCCAGGCGCCCACCTTGGCGCCGGCGCCCACCGGCTCGCCGGCGTCCGCCGGCTCCGTCTCCGCGGCCGGCGCCTCCGCCGGCCCGGCACCCCGCCGGCGCCCGCGGATCAGCGCCACCACGGCGGCCGCACCGGCCAGGGCGGCGACGATCCAGCCGGCCGCGGACCAGAAGCCGCCCCCGCCGTCCTCGGCCTGTGCCTGCCCGACCAGCTCGGCGAACTGCTCGTCCTCGGTGGCCGGCCCGGTGCCGCCGTGCCCCGAGGTGTGCCCGGGCGCCTGCTGGCCGTCCGACGGCGTGAGGGTGAGCGTGGCCGCGGGCAGCGCCGGGCCGGGCTTGCCGCCGGCGTACGTCGGCTCCAGCGTGAAACGCATCTGGCTGACCATCGGCAACGGGCCCAGTGCCACGCTCAGCTCGGTCGACTTCCCGGGCGCGAGGTTGCGTCCACCGGCCGCGATCCAGGTGATCGCGGCGGCGGTCTCGGTCACCGGCGTACCGCCGTGGATGCTGGTCAGCGGCTTGGTCAGCTTCATGTTCTCGATCTGCGGCGCCCAGTCCGGCACCGACAGCGGGAACACCTCGGCCACCGGGGTGTCCTTCGGCAGCACGAGCCGTACCTTGGTGATCGCGGTGGGTGCCGTGTTCGTCACGCGGAAGGTGACGTTGGCGCCGCTGCCCTGTGCCGCGCTGGGCGGCTCCACGGTCACGTCGGCGGCGGCGGGCGCGGCCGCGCCCAGGACGGCGGCGGTGACCGCGACGGCGAGCACACCAGCCCGGCGCGCGAGGAGATTTCGGCTCACGCGAGGTAGTTCGGATCGGGCGCGCGAATGGTTCAACCTCGCCCGGATTTTTTCCGCCGGCCGGCCGGGGGAGGATGAGGTCATGCGTGACGTGCCGATCGACGGCGACATGATCCGACTCGGGCAGTTCCTCAAGCTCGCCGACCTGATCGACACCGGGGGCGAGGCCAAGATCCTGATCTCCTCCGGCGACGTCACGGTCAACGGCGAGGTGGACCTGCGCCGCGGCCGCCAACTGCACCGCGGCGACGTCGTGCGGGTGCGCGGGCACGGGGCCCGGGTGGCCTGAGCGCCCGATTTCCACTCCACATCGGACGCGAAGCGTGCCCGAACGGGCATTCCCTGGCAAGCCGTGACCGATGGTTGACTTCAGTCGATCACAGGCATGTACTGATGACCGATGTGTTACCGGCATCACACAGTCGGTGACCGCCTCGCCGGGGAGGCCGCATGTCTCGTGCCCACGCACGTGCCGCTCTGTCCGCGTCCGCCGCCGCCGTTCTGGCCGTGGCCCTCACCGGCTGCGCCGGCTGGGGCGGCGATTCGGCCGGGGACGGCGGAGCCAACAGCATCAACGTGCTGATGGTCAACAACCCGCAGATGATCGACCTGCAGCGGTTGACCGCCGAACACTTCACCCGGGAGACCGGCATCGGCGTCAACTTCACCGTGCTGCCGGAGAACGACGTCCGCGACAAGATCAGCCAGGAGTTCTCCAGCCAGGCCGGACAGTACGACGTCGCGTCGCTGTCCAACTTCGAGATCCCGATCTACGCGAAGAGTAGATGGATCGCACCGCTGGACGACTACGTCGCCGCGGACACCGCGTTCGACCAGGCCGACATCCTGGCGCCGATGACCGAGTCGCTCACCGCCGACGACGGCAAGCTGTACGGCGAACCGTTCTACGGCGAGTCCTCCTTCCTGATGTACCGCAAGGACGTGCTCGACGCCCAGGGTGTCCGGATGCCGGCCCGTCCCACCTGGACCGAGGTCGCCCGGATCGCCGCCCAGATCGACGGCAAGGTGCCCGGCATGGCCGGCATCTGCCTGCGCGGCCAGCCCGGCTGGGGCCAGGTGTTCGCGCCCCTGACCACCGTGGTCAACACGTTCGGCGGGACCTGGTTCGAGCAGGACTGGACGCCGAAGGTGAACGCGCCGGAGTTCCGGCAGGCCACCCAGTTCTACGTCGACCTGGTGCGGGCGCACGGCGAGGTCGGTGCACCGCAGGCCGGCTTCACCGAGTGCCTGAACAACCTGGTGCAGGGCAACGCCGCGATGTGGTACGACGCCACCAGCGCCGCCGGATCGCTGGAGGCCGCCGACTCGCCGGTCAAGGGCAAGATGGGGTACGTCGCGGCGCCGGTGGAGAAGACCCCCAGCTCCGGCTGGCTGTACGCCTGGTCCTGGAGCATCCAGCAGGCCAGCGAGAAGAAGGACAACGCCTGGAAGTTCATCTCGTGGGCCTCCAGCGCCGAGTACGAGCGGCTGGTCGGCGAGCAGGTCGGCTGGTCCAGCGTGCCGGCCGGGAAGCGCGCCTCGACCTACCGGAACCAGGACTACCTGCGGGTGGCGTCCGCATTCGCCGCGCCCACCCGGGACGCCATCGCCGGCGCCGACCCGCGCAATCCGGGCGTGCAGCCGCGCCCCGCGATCGGCATCCAGTTCGTCGACATCCCGGAGTTCACCGACCTGGGTACGCAGGTCTCGCAGTACGTCAGCTCGGCCATCGCCGGGCAGATGAGCGTGGACGAAGCCCTCGACCGCGGCCAGCGCCTCGCCGAGGACGTCGCCGAACGCTACAAGTCGCGTGAGGAAGGCTGAGGTGCGCCCATGACGTCCGTGGCCGAACAGACCGACAGCCGGGCCGGCACCCCGGCGCCGCAGCCCGGATCGGCTCGCCGGGCCACCGCCTGGGCCCGCCGGGCGCCGCTGCTGCCCGCACTCATCTTCATGATCGTGGTGACCCAGCTGCCGTTCGTCGCCACGCTGGTCATCTCGTTCATGGACTGGAACGCGTACTACCCGGAGGAGCGGGGCTTCGCCGGCTTCGACAACTTCGTCCGGGTCTTCACCGACATCAACATGCGCGACGCGGTCTGGACCACCATCCTGCTCACCGCCGGCGTGGTGCTGATCAGCCTGCTGCTGGGCCTGGGCATCGCGCTGCTGCTGGACCGGAAGTTCCGGGGCCGCGGCGCGGTCCGCACCATGATGATCGCGCCGTTCCTGGTGGTTCCGGTGGCGGCCGCGCTGCTCTGGAAGCACGCGCTCTACAACCCCGAGTACGGCCTGTTCAACGGCGCGCTCACGTGGATCTGGGGGCTGTTCGGGGCGGATCCGCCGCAGCCGGACTGGATCAGCAACATGCCGCTGTGGTCGGTCATCTTCGCGCTGGTCTGGCAGTGGACGCCGTTCATGATGCTGATCCTGCTGGCCGGTCTGCAGGGCCGCCCGCTCGACGTGATCGAGGCCGCCCGCATCGACGGCGCCAGCACCTGGCAGATCTTCCGCAGCATGACGCTGCCGCACCTGCGCCAGTACCTGGAGCTCGGCGCGCTGCTCGGCTCGATCTACATCGTGCAGAACTTCGACGCGGTCTTCACCATCACCTCCGGCGGGCTCGGCACCGCGAACCTGCCGTACACCATCTACACGATCTTCTACAACGCGCACGACTACGGGCGCGCCTCCGCGGCCGCCGTGATCGTGGTGATCGGCACGATCCTGATCGCGACGCTCGCGCTGCGCACCGTGTCGTCGCTGTTCCGAGAGGAGTCCGGCCGATGAGCGTGAATGCCTCTGTCACGGATACCGGGCCGGTGCCGGCCACCCGCGACGAGCGGGGCGCGCCGGTGAAGAAGCGGCGGGAACGCGGCGGAGTGTGGCTGACGCTGCTCGCCTGGGTGACCGGCATCCTGTTCGTGCTGCCGGTGGCGTGGATGGTGCTGACCTCGTTCCACTCCGAGGCCGACGCCGCGCAGAATCCACCGGCGGTGTTCGCGCCGCTCACCCTGGAGGGCTACCGCGAGTTCTTCTCCGGCGGCGCCAGCCCGTGGCCGCCGCTGCTCAACTCGCTGACCGCGAGCCTGGTCTCCACCCTGCTCGTGCTGCTGCTGTCCTTCCCGGCCGCGTACGCGCTCAGCATCAAGCCGGTGAAGAAGTGGACCGACGTGCTGTTCTTCTTCCTGTCCACCAAGATGTTGCCGGTGGTGGCCGGCCTGCTGCCGCTGTACCTGTTCGCCCAGAACACCGGCCTGCTGGACAACATCTGGCTGCTGATCGTCTTCTACACCTCGATGAACCTGCCGATCGCGGTGTGGATGATGCGCTCGTTCCTGTCCGAGGTGCCGGTGGAGATGCTGGAGGCGGCGGCGATGGACGGCGCGGGGCTGACCAGGACGCTCCGGTCGGTGATCGCCCCGGTGGTTCTGCCCGGCATCGCCGCGACCGCGCTGATCTGCTTCATCTTCAGCTGGAACGAGCTGCTCTTCGCCCGGGTCCTCACCGCCACCGTGGCGGAGACCGCGCCGGTGTTCCTGACCAGCTTCGTGACCAGTCAGGGACTGTTCCTGGCGCAGCTGTGCGCCGCCGCGTTCGTGGTGTCCCTGCCGGTGCTGGTGGCCGGGTTCGCCGCCCAGGACAAGCTGGTCCAGGGGCTGTCCCTAGGTTCGGTGAAGTAGCGGCACCGGGGCGGGCTGCGGGCGGACCAGGCCGAGATAGGCCAGCTTCTGCTGGATGATCTCCGGCGTGAACGGCTTGAGCACGTACTCGTGGGCGCCGGCGGCCAGCGCGCGCACCATCTGACTGTGTTCGGCCTCGGTCGTCACCATCATCATGCACATGTCCCGCAGCGGAGGCATCTTGCGGACGTGGCGGATCAGCTCGAGCCCGTCCATCACCGGCATGTTCCAGTCGATCAGCGCGACGTCCGGCACGGTGGGAATCTCCACCAGCAGGTCCAGGGCTTCCTGCCCGTTGCCGGCCTCGTACGCGGCGAAGCCCAGCCCGCCCACGATGCGCTGCAGGATGTGGCGCATCGTGCTGGAGTCGTCGACCACGAGAGCCAGCATTTCAGTCGCCCTTCGGAGGAGGTGAAGCCACGAAGTCCCATCGGCCGGCGCGATCTCCGGCTGAGCTGTTCGCCGGACATTCATCCGGCCGGTCTTCCACCCGAAATCCGGCTTGGCGCTCAGCCGGAGCGGTACGGCGCCGAACGGGTAGATAGGCCGCGCCGCACGGGCTGGCGACGGTGGAAGTGGGGGAAGAATGCCGGTGCCCAGAGCGCTGCCGTGGTTCGTCGCCGCCGTGTTGGTTCTCGCCACCGGCACGGCCTGTGGTGGCAGTCCGGACGTGCAGGTCGTGCAGGCGGATCGCGGGATGGTCGGCATCGCGCTGCCGACCACCAAGTCGCCGCGCTGGGTGGGCGACGGGCAGAGCATGGTCCGGCAGTTCGAACTGCTCGGCTACCGCACCGAACTGGCGTACGGCGAGGATGACGTCAACGGCCAGATCAGCCAGCTGCAAGCCATGATCGACAAGGGTGCCAAGGCGCTGGTCGTCGGCAGCATCGACGGCGGTGCGCTCAAGGACGTCCTGTCCGCCGCCGCGGCCGCGAAGATCCCGGTCATCGCGTACGACCGTCTGATCCGCGACACCGGCGACCTGAGCTACTACGCGACCTTCGACAACTTCAAGGTCGGCGTTCTGCAGGCCGCCTTCATCGTCGACGCGCTGGGTCTGGCCAAGGCGGACGGCCCGTTCACCATCGAGCTGTTCGCCGGGTCGGCCGACGACAACAACGCCACCTTCTTCTTCAACGGCGCCATGAGCGTGCTCCAGCCGTACCTGGATGCCGGCAAGCTGCGGGTCGCCAGCGGGGAGACCAGCTTCCGGGAGGTGGCCACGATGCGCTGGGACGGCGCGGTGGCGAAGAAGCGGATGGAGAGCCTGCTCGCCGGGCCGCTCGCGGAGGAGCGGGTGGACGCGGTGCTGTCGCCGTACGACGGAATCAGCCGCGGCATCCTCGAGGCATTGCAGGCCGCCGGGTACGGCGGCGCGCGGAAGCTGCCGGTCATCACCGGCCAGGACGCCGAGATCGAATCGGTGAAGCTGATCGCGTCCGGCGAACAGACCCAGACGGTGTACAAGGACACCCGGGAACTCGCCAAGGTCGCGGTGCAGATGACGAATTCGCTGCTGACCGGCGGCGAGCCGGAGGTGAACGACACGAAGCAGTACAACAACGGCGTCAAGGTGGTACCGACGTTCCTGCTGCAGCCGGTGAACGTGGACAAGTCCAATTACCGGCGCGTGCTGGTCGAGGGCGGCTACTACACCGCCGACCAGCTGGCCGGGTGAAACGCGATGACGGGTCGAGCCGAACGATGAACGTACGCACCGCGGGACCGCTGCGCCGGTTCCTGGACCTTTCCATCCGCACGAAGTTGGCCACGCTGGTCGCCGCGAGCCTGATCGCGCTGGCCACCTGCCTGGGCGTGACGGTGGTCAACGACCGGACGGCGGTCCGCACGGCCGAGCAGCTGGAGCGCATCAACGCGGCGAGCACCCTGGTCCTGCAGCTCGACCGGGAGGCCAGCGAGCTGAAGGCCAACGGACTGCAGGCGGTCATCCGGGAGGATCCGAAGCAGCAGACCGCGGTGCTTCAGGCCCGGGTCGCCGTGACGAACGACCTGCTCACCCGGCTCGACAAGATCGGCCTGCCGGCCGGGTTGTCCGCCGCGGTACAGCGGATCACGAGCGTGGCGGCCGACTACACCGCCACCATCGACCGGTTCGTGGCCGGGGCGGGCGCCGACCCCGCGGGCGCCCGCCTGTCCTGGGAGCAGATCGGCGTCGACAACTACCTGATCAGCGCGGTGCTCGCCAACGAGCGGGGGCTGTTCATCGACACCGTCGCGCGGGCCGAGGCCGCCGCCGACGCCAGCCGGGCCCAGGCCGAGCGGGTCCTGTGGGTCGCGGTCGCGGTCGCCGCGGTGGTCGTGTGTCTCCTGGCCCGCCTCGTGGTCGTCGCCATCACCCGCCCGCTGCTGCGGGTTCGCGGCGCGCTGCAGGCGATGGCCGGCGGCGACCTGACCGTCGAGGCGGCGGCGCGCGGGCGCGACGAGGTCGGCCAGATGGCCCGGGCGCTCGCCGAGGCCCAGGCCAACATGCGCCGGGTCGTCTCCTCGGTGGCCAGCTCGGCGGAGTCGGTGGCCGCGGCGGCGGAGGAGATGACGTCCACCTCCCACACCATGTCGTCGTCCGCGGATCAGGCCGCCGGTCAGGCCCAGGGCGTCTCGCTCGCCGCGGCCGGCGTGTCCGACAACGTGTCCGCGGTGGCCAAGGGCACCCACGAGATGGGTGCGTCGATCCGCGACATCGCCCACAACGCCACGGCGGCGGCCCGGGTGGCGGCGCAGGCGGTCGGCGTCGCCGAAGCCGCCACGGCACAGGTCGGCAAGCTGGGCGAGTCGTCCAGTGAGATCGCCACGGTGATCAAGGTGATCACCAGCATCGCCGAGCAGACCAACCTGCTGGCCCTGAACGCCACGATCGAGGCGGCCCGCGCCGGTGAGATGGGCAAGGGTTTCGCGGTGGTCGCGGGCGAGGTCAAGGACCTGGCGCAGGAGACCGCGAAGGCGACCGAGGACATCTCGCGCCGGGTGCAGGCCATCCAGGGCGACACGGCCGGTGCGGTGGAGGCGATCGGCGAGATCACGTCCGTGATCGCCCAGATCAACGACTATCAGGCCACGATCGCCAGCGCCGTCGAGGAACAGACCGCCACCACCGAGGAGATGAGCCGCAGCGTGGCCATGGCCGCGTCCGGAGCGGGCGACATCGCGGCGAACATCACCGGCGTGGCGACCGCCACGCAGGTCAGCACGGAGGGCATCGCACAATCCCGGCAGGCGGTCACCGAGCTCAGCGCGATGGCGCACAATCTGCAGTCGCTGGTGAGCCACTTCCGGTTCTGACGGGTGCCACCCGGCTCCGCGGCGCCCGCGGTCAGGCGGATTCGCGGCGGATCAACCGGGTGGGCAGGATCATGGACGAGCGTTCCTGCCCCGCGATCAGCCCGATCAGCATCCGGGTCATCTCCCGGCCGAGGGCCTGGATCGACTGGTGCACCGTGGTCAGGGGCGGTTCGGTGCGCTCGGCGATGGCGAGATCGTCGAAACCCACCACCGCCACGTCGGCCGGTACCCGCCGGCCGGCGTCGCCGAGCACACGCAGGGCACCGGCCGCCATGTTGTCGCTGGCCGCGAACACCGCGTCGAGGTCGGGGTGGCGGTCGAGCAGAACCTTCATCGCCGCGGCGCCGCTGGCCTCGGTGAAGTCGCCCTCCGCCGTGCCGTGCGGGGTGAGCCCGGCCATGATCATCGCCTCGCGGTAACCGCGGTAGCGGGCCTCGCCGACGTCGGTGTACATCTGGCCGGTGATGGTGACGATCCGGGTGCGGCCGAGGCCGATGAGGTGCTCGGTGGCGAGACGCGCGCCGCCGAGGTTGTCGGAGTCGACGTACCACTGCGGCTCGGCGTGCAACGGCCGCCCGCCGTACACCGCGGGCAGGCCGGCCCGGCGCACGATGTGGGTCAGCGGATCGTCGCCGTGCAGCGCCATCAGCATGATGCCGTCGACGCCGCGCGTGTGCAGCAGGTTGGTCAGCCGGGACCGGCCCCGGCCGGAGCTGGCCAGGCACAGCAGCAGGTGCAGGTCGGTGTCCTCGAGCGCCGCCGACACGCCCACGATGACCTGGGCGAAGAACGGGTCGGCGAACAGCTCGGGATCGTCGTGGGAGACCGCCAGGGCGACGATCCCGGTCTGCTGGGTGGCCAGGGCCCGGGCCGTACGGTTGGGCAGGTAGCCCAGTGCCTTGATGGCCTTCTCGACGGCGTCGCGGGTGGCGCGGCTGACGTGCGGTGCGTTGTTGATGACCCGCGAGGCGGCCGAACGGGACACCCCGGCGCGCTCGGCCACCTCGTCGAGGGTGGGTTGCCGCCGAGGTGTCGCTGCCATCTCGATGCCGAGCCCTTCCTGTCGCCCGCCGGGCAGGCCCGGGCTGATCGATGGTATCCACCCCCGGCGGCGGCGTCGATGCGGTCTGGAAGCGGTCCCAGTGTGGTCCGGAGCGCTCGGCGGGATATTCACCAGTGTGCTTGACTTTTACAGTTGTGTTACCGAGCATCAGATCGACAGGCATAGATGGATGACGCTGGAAGCGCTTCCAGTCTTAGGAGAGTTGTCGATGAAGATGCCCACCCGTTCCCGGGCGCTCGCCGCCGCGCTGGCACTGGCCGTCCCCGCGGTCCTGCTCAGCGCGCCCGCTGCCCACGCCGATCCGATCAGCCAGACCAGCGGGTTCTATGTGAATCCCAATTCCAGCCCCGCGTCCTGGGTCGCCGCCAACTCCGGTGACGGCCGCGCGGCCGCCATCCGGACCGAGATCGCCCAGCGCCCGATGGCCAGCTGGTTCGGCAACTGGAGCGGCGACATCACGAGCGCGGTCGGCGGATACGTCGGTGCCGCGGACGCCGTGGACAAGCTTCCGCTCCTGGTCGCCTACAACCTTCCCGGCCGGGACGCGTGCGGCGGCCACTCCAGCGGGGGTGCCGGCAGCGTCGCCGCCTACGACGCCTGGATGAGCGCGTTCGCCGGCGCGATCGGCAACCGGCCCGCCGTGGTGGTCCTCGAGCCGGACGCGCTGGGCGACTTCAACTGCATGAACCAGACGCAGATCAGCGAACGGGTGGGCATGCTCTCCCGCGCCGTCGCCCAGTTCCGGTCCAAGGCGCCGAACACCTGGGCCTACCTCGACGCCGGCAACCCCGGTTGGGTCGACGCGCCGACCATGGCGCAGCGCCTCAACCAGGCCGGCGTGGGGAACGCGCGCGGCTTCGCGCTGAACGTGTCGAACTACTTCACGACCGGCGAGAACACCAACTACGGCAACCGTCTCGTCGGCGAGCTGCAGAGGCTGGGCCACCAGAAGTCGTTCGTGATCGACACCAGCCGCAACGGCAACGGCGCCAACGGTCAATGGTGCAACCCGGCCGGCCGCCGGATCGGCACCCCGACCCAGATGGGCGGCGGCGCGGAGATGCTGCTGTGGCTCAAGACCCCGGGTGAGTCCGACGGCAACTGCGGTGTCGGCGGGGGATCCACGGCCGGGCAGTTCCTGCCCGAGGTCGCCTACAAGATGATCTACGGGCACTGACCCGGAGAGCCGTGCGGCGGGCCGGACCGGGTGCGGGGACGGCACAGGTCAGTAACCGGCGGCCAGCCGCACGGCGGCGCTCGCGCCCGCCAGATGACCGGACGCGACGGCCGCGGCCACCGACGGCGGTACGGCGGTGGCCGCGTCGCCGGCCGCGTACAGCCCCGGCACCGCGGTCCGGCACATGCCGTCCACCTCGACCGCCTCGACGCCCAGCATCTCGTCGGGTTCGCGGACCGTGGCGCCGAGCATCCCGGCCAGCGGCGACCGCTGGTACAGGTACGCCTTGACCAGCAGGGCGCCGATGGCCAGCTCGGTACCGTCGGCGAACACCACGGCGCGCAGCTCGGTGCCGGGACCGTCGAGTGCGGCCACCGGTCGCTCGTCCCATCCCACGCCGCCGGCGGTCAGCAGGTCCCGCTGCGGCCCGGTCAGCGCGCTGCCGTTGGTCAGCAGCGTGATGTCCCGGCTCCAGGCCCGGAGGTTCAGGGCTCCGTGTACGCCGACCGCGCCGGTCGCCAGGACACCGAGCGGCCGGTCGCGGACCTCCCAGCCGTGGCAGAACGGACAGTGGAAGACCGAGCCGCCCCAGCGCTGGTCCATCCCGGGCAGCCGGGGATGGTGGTACCGCATCCCGGGAGCGAGGATCACGCTGCGGGTACGCTCGCCGCGCCCGTCGGCCGGCGTCACGGTGAAGCTGCCGTCGTGGTGGCGTTCGCCCCGGACGACCTCCCCGCCCCGAAACCGGACGGCGGGGTACGCGGCCAGCTCCCGGCGGCCCGCGGCGTGGAACTCCGCGGGCGCCCGCCCGTCCTGTCCGAGCAGGCCGCGGATGCCCGCGGCGGCCAGGTTGCTCGGCCGGCCCGCGTCCATGAGCAACGTGGCGCACCGGGCCCGGCCCAGGGTCAGCGCCGCACTCAGGCCGGCCGCGCCGCCGCCCACCACGATGGCGTCCCACACCTGTCCCGCAGTCTCCGTCATGGGTACCACCGAACCAGCCGGTGGCCGGCCGGACCATGCGGGATCCGCTCGCGCCGATACGCGCCTGTGCCCCGGTAGCATCGCGCGGTGGACATGATCGGTCAGGCCGTCGCGAGCCTGCGGGCCGGGCGCGGCACCGTGCGGCGGTTCCGCCGATCGGGCGCCTGGGGCATCGGGTACGCCGGTCTGACCGGCAGCGGCTTCCACCTGATCCTGCGCGGAACCGCCTGGCTGATCAGCGCGGACGCACCGCCCGTCGCGCTGCGCCCGGGTGACGTCGTGCTGATCACGTCCGGTGCGGACCACGGCCTGAGCGCGGCACCCGCCCGGCTCCGCGATCTCCCCCCGGTCGCCCTGGGCCTGGACCCGCCCGAGCCCGGGCCGGCCGACGTGGAGTTCCTCTGCGGCGCGTACCGGCTGGAGCGGGGCCCGGCGCATCCGGCGCTGGCCGCGCTGCCCGATCCGATCGTGGTGCCCGCGGACGGCGACCAGCCGGAGCGGTTGCGGGCCCTGGCCGACCTGTTCGACGCCGACGGGCTGCGGTCCGGGCCCGGCGCCGGGGTGACCTGGCCGGCGCTGCTGGACCTGATGCTCGTGCACGCCCTGCGCCGGTGGCTGGCCCGGCGGCCGGAGCACGGCCGGCTGATGATGACCGACCCGGCGGTCGCCGTCGCGCTGCGCGCCATCCACGACAGCCCGCAGACGCGGTGGACGGTGACGCAGCTCGGCCACCGGGCCGGCCTGTCCCGGGCCGCCTTCACGAGACGGTTCACCGCGTCGGTCGGCGAGCCGCCCATGCGGTACCTGACCGGCTGGCGGCTCAACTGCGCCGCGCGCCTGCTCCGGGACACCGGCGAGCCGCTGGCCGCGATCGCCCGCCAGGTCGGCTACGCCACCGAGTACGCCTTCGCCGCCGCGTTCCGCCGCGAGTTCGGCACGGCCCCGGGGCGGTTCCGGGAGCGGCAGGTTTCCGGTGCGCAGTAAACGGACATAAGGTGCTAAACCGCTCATCGGTAAGAAGGGAAACACGATGACGAACAGCACCAGGCGCCGGTGGCCACGGCAGGCTCTCCGCGTCCTCGGCGGTACGGTCGCGGCGACCGGACTCCTGCTCGGCGGTACGTCCCTGCCGGCGAGCGCCGCCGGCAACCCGTACACCCCGCGGAAGGTGTGCGGCAGCGGGTACGGCGTGCAGCGTGCGCACGCGCTGCCCGGCGCCACCGTCTATCAACTGTTCAACGGCCGGACCAACTGCGTCGTCACGATCAAGACCGCGGCGGTCGGCCGGCCCACGAAGATCACCGCCGGCCTGCGGGTCGCCGGTTCGTCGTGGGCCTACGACACCGGCCGGTACGCCTACTACGCCGGCCCGGTCAAGCAGGCCGGCGCCGGAAAGTGCGTCCGCTACTTCGGCTACTCCGGGGGCCGGAACTACACCGGCCCGTGGGGCAACTGCGGCTGACCGCACGGCGGGCCGCGTCCGGCGTACTACTTCCGTGGTATCGCAGATGCCTACGTGGGGATGACGCGGTCCGCGGCGATCGACGGCACGCTGAAGAGCATGAGCCACAGCAGCCTCGCGCCCACCGGGATCCGGCCATGACCAGCGCCCTCGGAATCGCGGTCGCGCTCTCCGTGCTGTCCGCGGTCAGTTACGCGGCGGCGGCCGTGGTGCAGGAACGACTCGCCGCCGCCGGTCACCGCAGCGTGCCGCGCTGGCTGACCGCGCTGACCCTCACCGGCGCCGGCGCGGGCCTGCACGTGATCGCGCTCGGGTACGGCACGGTCGGCGTGGTGCAGGCGCTCGGTGCGCTCACCCTGCTGTTCGCGCTGCCCATCGCGGCCGTCCGCACCCGGGTCCGGGTCACCGCCGGGGCCTGGCGGGACGCCGGGCTCACCGTGGCCGGGCTGGCCGGGATCCTGGCCCTGACCGCCGCACCGGACGGCCCCGCGGTCCTCACCGGCGGCGCCGGCTGGTGGCTGGTCACCGTCACGGTCGGCGGGGTGGCGCTGCTCGCCTGGACCGCGCGGGTCACCTCGTCCCCGCTGGCCCGCAGCCTGCTGCTGGCGGGCGCCTCGGGCGCGGCGTTCGGGGTGGCGTCGGTACTGATCAAGACGCAGACGGTGGGCATCGCGGCCGGCGGGATCGGTGCCGCCTCGGTGCCGGCCCTGACCGCGATCACCGTCCTCGCGGTCGGCGGCCTGCTGCTGGGCCAGCTCTCCTACCGTGGCGGCGGTCTGGCGGCGCCGCTGGCGATGGTCAGCGTGGCCAACCCGGTGGTCGCCACGGCGGTCGGCATCCTGCTGCTCGGCGAGGGCTTCCGGTTCGGGCTCGCCGGTGCGCTGCTGGCCCTGGTGGCCGCGGCGTTCGCCACCCGTGGCGTGATCGGGCTGGCGGTTCGTACCTCGGCTCCGGCCGGTCCGCCCCGAACGGGTGATGTCCGGCCGGCGCCCCGGCCCCGTCCGGCGGCGGCACGACCTGCCCCGTCGGCCCCCCGGACGCCGGAACCGGCGCGGTCGGATCAGCACCCGGAGCAATCCCCGGAGGACCAGACCGTGATCTTGTGCCATCATCAGCGGGTGTCGTCGTTGATACACGCCGAGTTGCTGGCCGATCACACCGTGGTTCTCACCGTGGCCGGCACGGTGGCCTACCAGAGCCCGGACCAGATATCCGGGGCCGTGCGGGCCGCGATCGTGCGGTGGGCCCCCGAGGCCATCCTGATCGACCTCGCGGACGTCAGCGTCCTCGACGCCGCCGGGGTGACGGCGCTCCTGGAAAGCCACCGCACGGGTGCCTGGGCGGGTGTCTCGGTCGTCGTGATCAACGTCGGGGCGTTCCTGATGGGCCAGCTCCGGGAGACCGGGCTCACCACCCTGGTCCGGGCGCAGCCCCCGGTCGAGGCGGAGGAAGTGGACGCCGACGACCGCCTGGAGACCCCGGCCACCTTCTGATCCACCGCCGCGTTCCGCGCTCGAGTGAGGCTCGATCGGCGCCTGCCATGCTGGCCGCCGAACCCCAGCCGTCACAACGAGGGATGGTGCCGTGGCACGTCGACTGTTCACCTCCGAGTCGGTCACCGAGGGCCACCCGGACAAGATCGCCGATCAGATCAGTGACGGCGTGCTGGATGCGTTGCTCGCCCAGGACCCGGCCAGCCGGGTCGCGGTGGAAACGCTGATCACCACCGGTCAGGTGCACGTGGCCGGCGAGGTCACCACGAGGGCCTGGGCGGATCTCCCGGCGATCGTGCGGGAGACGATCCTGACCATCGGGTACGACTCGTCGGGCAAGGGCTTCGACGGTGCGTCGTGCGGCGTCACCGTGTCGATCGGGGCCCAGTCGCCGGACATCGCGCAGGGTGTGGACCAGTCGCTCGAACTGCGGACCGGTGCGGTCGACTCGGCGCTGGACGCGCAGGGCGCCGGCGACCAGGGCATGATGTTCGGTTTCGCGTGCGCCGAGACGCCGGAGCTGATGCCGTTGCCGATCGCGCTCGCACACCGGCTGGCCCGCCGGCTGTCCGCGGCCCGCAAGGACGGCACGATCCCGTACCTGCGTCCGGACGGCAAGACGCAGGTGACCATCGAGTACGACGGCGCCCGGCCGGTCCGCCTCGACACGGTGGTCGTCTCCGCGCAGCACGCCCCGAACATCTCGCTCACGTCGCTGCTCACTCCGGACGTCCGCGACCACGTGATCCGGCCCGAGCTGGACGGCCTCGACCTGGAGACCGAGGGTTACCGGCTGCTGGTCAACCCGACCGGCCGGTTCGAGATCGGCGGCCCGATGGGCGACGCGGGCCTCACCGGCCGGAAGATCATCGTGGACACGTACGGCGGCTACGCCCGCCACGGCGGCGGCGCGTTCTCCGGCAAGGATCCGTCCAAGGTGGACCGGTGTGCCGCGTACGCGATGCGCTGGGTGGCCAAGAACGTGGTCGCGGCCGGGCTCGCCGAGCGGGTGGAGGTCCAGGTGGCGTACGCGATCGGCAAGGCGCAGCCGGTGAGCCTGTTCGTGGAGACCTTCGGCACCGAGAACGTGCCGGTGCAGCGGATCGAGAAGGCGATCGCCGAGGTGTTCGATCTGCGCCCGGCGGCGATCATCAGGGATCTGGACCTGCTGCGGCCGATCTACCGGCAGACCGCGGCGTACGGGCACTTCGGCCGCGAGCTGCCGGACCTGACCTGGGAGCGGACCGACCGCGCCGACGACCTCAAGGCCGCGGTGACCGAGTAGCACCCGGCCGGACGGCGCGGCCCGTTCAGCGGAAGTTGAACTCCTCGTAGTGGAGGGACCCGGACGGCACCCCCATCCGGCGGAAGTCGTGCGCCAGCGTTCCGGTCATCCGTGACGGCCCGCACAGGTAGACGTCCGCGCCGGTCACCCCGCCGCTCGCCGCCGCGATGCGGGCGGCCGTCAGCGATCCGTGCCGGGCCGAGAACACCACGTGGGCGTGCAGGTTCGGATGCCGGCGCGCCGCGTGTTCGATCTCGTCGAGAAACAGCGCGTCGGCCGGTGTGCGTACCGTGTAGAAGAAGTCGACCCGGTGCGCCGGCGGGTCCCCGTGGTCCAGGTCCCGGATCCAGCTGAGGAACGGCGTGACGCCGATGCCGCCGGCCACCCAGATCTGTCGCGGGCCGCCGCGCCGGTGGTCGAACATCCCGTAGCAGCCGACCAGTGTCGCCCGCGTCCCCTCGGCGAGGTCGCCGTGCACCCGGCGGGTGAAGTCGCCGCCGGCCTTGATGGTCAGGCGGAGCAGGTCCTCGCGGGGCGAGCTGCTGATCGTGAAGGGGTGCGAGCGGCGGAGCGGGCCGGGCGCCCGGAACCGTACGAACAGGAACTGCCCGGCCGTGAACTCCATCCGTTTCGCCGACCGTGGCCGCAGCGACACCTCCACGGTGGTGTCGCTGAGCCGGCGGACCGTCTGCACCACGTAGCGCCGGGTGCGCCGGAAGAACCGGGCCAGCAGGAGCGTGTACAGGTACGACCCGATGCCGGTGAGGTAGCCCGCCAGGACCACGGCCAGCGGCAGCACCGTGGTGGTGACCAGCGCGTCGACCAGCAGGGTGTGGGCCAGCGCCACGATCAGGAAGATCCCGATGAACCGGTGCGAGCTGCGCCACCGGTCGTAGGTGAGGCTGGCGAGGCGGCGCAGCACCGGCACCCGGGGCGCCACGGTGAGCAGCACCAGGATCGTGATGCCCGCCGCGGCGATCACGCCGGCCGGCGAGCCCGGCTTGACGTCGGCGGTGTCCAGCGGCACCAGCGCGACGTGTACCGGGATCAGCAGGAACCCGGACAGCCCGGCCCGCCGGTGCGCCCGGTACATCTTGTCCAGCCCGCCGAAGTGCGGCTCCAGCCACCGGGCGCGGGTGGCCAGCAGCAGGGCGACGGCGAACAGCAGCACCATCGTGGAGCCGATGAACTCGCCGGTGACCTGCCGGACGAAGCCGGGCCGTCCGTCGTCCCGGGGGAGGAAGGCCAGCCAGACCACGAGGTTGACGGCCGGAATCGCGGCGATCACCCGGTTACCCACAGTCGGCCAATTGCCTTCCGTCCGTTCAAGGGTGGCGGCGGGATGGTGGAAGGGCGTACCCGGGTGGCGTCGGTTCAGCGGTCTCGATCGCAGAGCGTGCAACGGGTGGCGTGGGGCGCGTTCCGCAGCCGGCCCAGCGGGATCGGCCGGTGGCACGCCTCGCACCGGCCGTAGGTGCCCTCGGACATGCGCCGGAGGGCCCGGGCGGTGTCGGCGATCCGCTGACGGGCGTCGGCGGCCTGGCCGTTCAGGGTGTGCACGTCGTAGCCGGCGCGCCGGGGCAGCCGGGCGTACACGGTGAGCTGGGTCAGCCGGGCGGTCTGCGCGGCGAAGTCGTCCTCGAGCATGGTGCGGAGCAGTTCCAGGGGCTCCGCGGGCAGCGGGGCCGTGGCGTGCAACGCAGGGGTCATGATGCCTCCAATGAGGTGGGCGACCGGTCAGACGATGGCGGGGTGGCGCCGGAGGGACATCGCGGCCAGTCCGGCGCCGTTCAGGGCGGCCGTGCGTGGGGTGGTGGCGCGGTGGACGCGCATGCCCAGCGCGCCGGCGACGGCGGCGCCCAGCCCGGGATGCAGGGCGCCGTCGCCCACCAGCAGTAGCCCTCGCGCCGTGGCGGCGCGCAGGCGCGGGGCGTCCAGGGTGGCGCGCAGGTCGTCCACGTGGCGGACGACGTTGTCGCTGATCAGGTCGACGGTGGCGCCGAGGGTGAGGTCCCCGGTGCCGATCTCGGTGCGGCGGGCGGCGAGCACCCGGCCGTGGTCGAGCAGGGCGACCTCGGTCAGTTCCGCACCGACGTCGGCGATCAGCAGCAGGCCGGCGGTCGCGCCGGAGCCGATGGCGGCGGCCCGGACGGAGTCGATGAACAGCACCCGGGAGGGCCGGAACACCAGCTCGAGCACGCGCCGGGTGGCGTCCTGTTCGGACCGCGAGGCGAGGACCGGCCGGCAGGCCACGACCACTCCGCCGGGCGGCACCGGCTCCGGGTAGCGGCCCAGCAGCCCGGACAGCAGCGCGGCGCAGCCGGCGACATCGGTGACCCGCCCCCGGCGCACCGGCGCGCCGGCCGCCGGGTACACGTCACCGGCGGACCCGCTGACCGTGCCGCGCTCTGCCGCCCACACGCCGGTGGTGCAGCTGCCCAGGTCCACGGCCAGTGCGGTGGGCGCGGCCCGCCGGTCCCCGGCGTGCTGATGCGGTGCTGCGGGCACGGTCACCCCGACCCCTTCCTGGCGTGGCACGGAACGAATGCGCCGGCCGAGGAGTCCATCGTCGCGGGCCGGGGGCCGCCCGGCAGGGTCGGTGACCGGAGCAGAACTCCGCGTGTTGGCTGCCGACGACCGGCAAGGTGCCGGGGTCCGCGGCCGGCCGGGTCAGCAGCCGACGAAGTGCTTGTCCGCGGACCAGCCGGTGTTCGCCCACTCCGTCGGCTCCGCGGGGGTGAAGCCGGGATACCGGCCGGCCAGCTCGCCGAGCAGCCAGTTCGCGAAGCGGGCGGCACCCTGCGGGCAGGTGTGGATGCCGTCGGTGCTGCGGTCCGGCTTGCCGTCCCGGGTCCGCTGGTACTTGTCGCCCCACACCGCGCCGGCGTCGAGCACGACCGCCCGCCCGCCGGAGGACTCGGCGACCGCGCGGGCACTGGCCGGGGCCCGGCCCATCTCGGCCAGGTGCGGCCGGTAGAAGTCGTCCGGCCGGATCGGCGGCGCGGTGACGAAGACCAGCTTCGCGCCCGCGTCGGTGACCGTGCCGAGCAGCCTGCGGTACGCCGCCTGCTGCTCCTGCGCACTGCCCCAGTCGTAGGTGGTGATCTGGTACACCACCACCGAGGGCCGGGCGGCGGTGATCTGTCCGGGCAGCTTCGCCCAGTTCTTGTCCGCGAAGGGGCCGACCACGTTCCCGCCGCCCTCGGAGGCGACGGACTGGAACCGCACGTCGCTGGCGGCGAACGCCTCGGTCAGGGCCACCGCCTGGCCGGCGGCGACCGAGTCGCCCAGCAGCAGCACGGTGGACAGCCCGCCCTTCCCCGGCGTGGCGGCCGGCCGCTCGGTCGCGGCGGTGGTGTCGGAGCAGGCGCCGGTGAGGCCGGCGAGCAGGAGCAGGCCGGTCAGGCCCACGGTGAATCTCGATGTCGTGGTCATGGCGTCCACCGTGCGGGTGCCGTGTCCCGGCGTCGCCACCGCTGTGTCGCAGGTGTGTCGCAGCGTCCGGCGCCGCCACCGCGGACTGGTCCGCGTTTCCCATACTGGCCGGGTGGCGACCATCCTGCTGATCGAAGACGACGCGCTGGTCCGGCGCGGGCTGCAACTCGCCCTGCGCCGGCACGGTCACGCGGTGCGGACGGCGGACACCGGCGAGGACGGCCTCCGGGAACTCCGGGCGGCCGAGCCGGACCTCGTGGTGCTGGACGTGATGCTGCCCGGAATCGACGGATTCGAGGTGTGCCGCCGGGTGCGGTCGGTGACCCAGGTACCGGTGATCATGCTGACCGCGCGGGGCGACGACTTCGACGTGGTGGAGGGGCTGGAGGCGGGCGCCGACGACTACGTCGTCAAGCCGGCCCGGCCCACCGTGCTCGACGCGCGGATCCGCGCGGTGCTGCGCCGCAGCACGGACCCCACCGAGGGGGTACGGGTGCACCGCGACCTGCGCATCGACACCGCCGCGCTGACCGTGTCGCGGCGGGGCGAACCGGTGCCGCTGACCCCGACCGAACTGCGGCTGCTGCTGACCCTGTCCCGCACGCCCGGGCGGGTGTTCAGCCGGCAGCAACTGCTGGAGGAGGTGTGGGAGCACCGCTATCTCGGCGACTCCCGGCTGGTCGACAACTGCGTGCAACGGTTGCGGGTGAAGGTGGAGGCCGACCCGGCCGCGCCGGAGTACGTCCAGACCGTGCGGGGCTTCGGCTACCGGTTCGGGCCGGTATGACGCGCCGGTGGTGGCCGCGTGGCCTGCGTATCCGTCTGCTGGTCGCGTTCGTCCTGGTGGCCGTGACCGGCGCCGGCGCCGCGGCCTGGTCCGGCGCCCGCTCGGCCAGTGCCGCGCTGGTCACCGTGACCGAGCGGCGGCTCACCGAGGCCGTCGCCGGTCAGCTGAACGCCCTCACGCCGCAGCTGACCTACCCGCCGAACCAGGCGGCCCTCGACCGGCTGCGCGCCGCCGTCGGCACGGACACCCTGGTCACGTACCGTGCGCTGCGATCCGCGGCGGGTGACCACACGGCCCTGGTCAGCGACGCGCTGCGCGACGCGGTGCGGTCCCGGGACCGGCTGTCCACCCAGCGGATCAGCGCGGGCGGCGTGCCGTGGCTGCTGATCGGCACCCCGGTCATGGTCACCGCCCCGGACGGCCGGCAGACCCGCTCCGGCATCGAGGTGTACGCCGTGCGCGACCTCGCCGCCGTCGAGCAGCAGGTCGACGGCATGACCCGGTCCGCGGCGCGCACCGCCGCGCTGGCGTTGCCCCTGGCGGTGCTGCTGGCCCTGTCCGCCGCCGGCAGCGTGCTGCGCCCGGTGCGCAAACTCCGCGACACCGCGCGCCGGCTGGCCGCCGGTGACCTGGACGCCCGGTCACCGCCCCGGGGTGCCGACGAACTCGCCGACCTGACCGTGACGATCAACCAGATGGCCGGATCGCTGCAGGAGTCGATGGCCGGGATGCGGCGCATGCAGGCCGACGCCAGACGGTTCGCCGCCGACGCCTCGCATGAACTGCGCACCCCGCTGAGCACGCTGACCGCGGTGGTGGAGGTGCTGGCGTCCGCCACCGACGGGATGGCGGACGACGCCCGCGAGTCCGCCGAACTGGCGATCACCGAGACCCACCGGCTGGTCCGGCTGGTCGACGACCTGATGGAGGTGTCCCGCTTCGACGGCGGCACGGCCCAGCTCCTGATGGAGGAGATCGACCTGGCCGACGCGGTGCGCGACTCCCTGCGGGCCCGGGGCTGGGCCGGCCGGGTGGACCTGGTCGCGCCGCCCGGCACCCGGCTGCGGGTGGACCGGCGCCGGCTGGACGTCATCGTGGCCAACCTGGTCGGCAACGCGCTGCGGCACGGCCACCCGCCGGTCCGGGTCCGGATCACCGACCGGCCGGCCCTGGTGTCGATCGAGGTCACCGACCGCGGGCCCGGGTTGCCCGGGCACGTGCTGCCCCAGGTGTTCGAACGCTTCTACAAGCACGACGCGGCCCGGTCCCGGACCCCCGGCAGCGGGCTGGGCCTGGCCATCGCCCGGGAGAACGCCCGCCTGCACGGCGGCGACCTCACCGCGGGCAACGCCGACGGCGGGGGAGCGCGGTTCGTGCTGCACCTGCCGAGGGAGGACACGTGAGGCGGAGCTGGCCGGCGGCGCTGGCGCTGCTGCTCGCGGGCTGCGGCATCCAGCCCTCCGGGGTGGACGACGCCGGCCGGGCCGCGACCGGGGTGGCGCCCGGCGTGACGCTGTACTTCGTGGACGACGACGGCCGGCTGCAGCCGCAGCTGCGGCGGATCAACCGCCTGGGCACGATCTCCGAGGCGCTGGCCCTGCTGCTCACCGGCCCGGGCAGCTCGGGCCTGCGTACCGAGATCACGCCGAGCGGGCCCGCCCCGATCGTGGTGGACCCCCGCCCCGGCCTGATCCGCCTGATGACGCCGCTGGCCGAGTACGAGGTCACCCCGCTGGGCATCGACCAGATCGTCTGCACGGCGCTGGGCGTCTGGGTGCAGAGCGGTGGTGCGGCGGACACCCGGGTGCAGGTGACGTTCACGCTGGCCAGCCCGGAGTCGGAGCGGCACCGGACCTGCCCGCGGACCGGCTGACCGGCGACCGGCCGGTCACAGGTCACCGAGGTCGATCTCCACCGGGGCCGGTTCCGGCATCGCCCACCACAGCACCGCCAACCCGGCCATCAGCAGGACGAACGCCAGCAGCCCGGTCCGGCCGTGCGCCCAGCGGGCCCGGAACCGGATCGGGTCCTCGACCAGGTACTTCGACGCCGCCGCCAGGCCGATCGCCCCGGCGCACACGGCCGCGGTGCGGACCCATCCGTCGAGACCGGCCGCGGACGCGGGAAGCAGCACCACGATCGGCCAGTGCCACAGATAGACCCCGTAGGAGATCAGCCCCAACCACCGCAGCGGCTGCCAGGCCAGGGCCCGGGCGACCACGGTACCCGGCGCCGACACGCACAGCCCGATCAGCAGGGCACCGGCCAGCGAGTGCAGGAACAGGCCGCCGGTGAACAACCACATCGAGCCGGTCCCGTCGGTGCGGCACCAGGCCGTACCGATCCCGGCCAGCAGCACCGCCGGGACGGCACCCGCCCGGGGACCGGCCGCCACCCGGGCCAGCGCCGTCCGCACCGGCCCGGTGGCCACCAGCGCGCCGAGCAGCAGGGAGAACGCCCGGGTGTCGGTACCGGTGTAGACCCGGCTCGGGTCCGCCGGGTCGACGAGCGCGATCATCGCGGCCAGCGAGGCGCCGGACACCAGGACCGCGACCGCCGCGACCGGGCCGTCCGCCCGCCGCCCGGACCGGGCGAGCAGCAGCACCAGCACCGGCCACACCAGATAGAACTGCTCCTCCACGGCGATGCTCCACAGGTGCCCGAACACCCGGGCCGCGCCGAACCGGTCCCAGTAGCCGGCCGACTCCGCGAGCAGGTGCCAGTTGACCAGGTTCAGCTGTACCCACGGGCCGTCCGACCGGGTGGTGCGTACCAGATCCGGCGGCCCGGCCGCCCAGACCACCAGGGAGACGCCGGCCAGCAGGACCGCCAGCGCCGGGACCAGCCGGCGGACCCGCCGGCCCCAGAACGCGACCAGCGACACCGTGCCGGTGGCGGCGACCTCCCGCAGCAGCAGGTCGGTGATCAGGTAGCCGGACAGGGCGAAGAACAGGTCCACCCCGAGGAAGCCGCCCGGCAGGTGCCCGGTGTGGAACAGCAGGACCCCGAGGATGGCCACCCCGCGGAGCCCGTCCAGTGCCGCCACCTGGTGCCCCGCCCGGGAGCGCTGTGCGAGAACCGTCATGCCCGACACGCTCGCCGACCGGTGTCCGAGCCGTGTCCGGACAATGTCGCAGCTTCGTCGCCATCGGTGTGGGAAACGTCATGCCCGGCGCGCTGAACGGGCGGCGGCGCGTCCGCGTCCAGGAGACGTGCGCAGACGATTCGCGATGACGGCGGCGATGCTGACCGCAACCGTACTGGCCACCGGTGCGGTCACGCCGGTGGCCTCGGCCGGCCAGAACGCCCGGGCGGAACGGGCGCCGGAGACTCCCGACCCCGGGCGGCCCGGCCCGTACCGGACCACGACCGGCGGGTACGACCTGTCCCCGGTGACGCTGCCCGACCTGGACGCCCCGGTCGCGTTCGGCGCCGTGGTGGTGGCGCCGTCGGACGCACCCGGCCCGCTGCCGGTGGTGGTGTTCCTGCACGGGCAGTACCCGACGTGTTTCGACGGGCCGGAGCGCGCCGACGCGATCTTCGCGGATCCGTGCCCCGACGGCTACCAGCCGATCCGCAGCGACCGCGGCTTCCTGCCGATCCAGGAACTGCTCGCCTCGCACGGCTTCCTCACCGTCTCGGTCGACGCGAACGGCGTGAACGCCCAGGACGCGCATCCGGCCGACGGCGGCGCCCGGGCCCGCTCGTCGCTGGTCCGCCGGCACCTGGACCGGCTGGCCGGCTGGGCGGCCGGTGGCGACGGCGCACCCGAGGTCCTCCGGAACGCGGCCCGGGCCGACCTGTCCCGGGTGGTGCTGGTGGGCCACTCCCGCGGCGGCGACGGGGTCAGCCGGGCCGCGATGGACAGCCGGTACCCGGCACCGCCCGGCCCGGACCCGGAACCCGACCCGGACCGCTGGCGGATCCGCGGGCTGGCCCTGCTCGCGCCGACGTCCTTCGGGCACAACCCGGTGCCGGACGTACCGTCGATGGTGGTGCTGCCCAACTGCGACGGCGACGTCGCCCGGCTCGACGGACAGGCCTACGTGGACGCCACCCGCGGGGTGGGCCGGGGCACCGCCCTGCACAGCGCCGTCTACCTGGCCGGCGCCAACCACAACTGGTTCAACTCCGAATGGACGCCGGGGCAGGCGCACGGGCCCGCGTGGGACGACTTCACCAGCGCGGAACCCGACGCCCGGTGTACACCCGGCACCGCGCCGGGCCGGCTGACCGCGGCCGAACAGCAGGCCACCGGTGCCGCCTACGTGGCGGCCGCCGCCCGGCTGTTCGGCCTGGGCGAGGACGCGGTGCGGCCGCTGCTGGACGGTTCCGGGTCGCGGGCGGCCAGCGCCGGCCGGGCCGACGTGCGGACCCACGCGCTGGGCGGCCGGCGGTCGCCGCTGGTCGTACCGGACCCGTCGGTGACCGCCACCGGCGCGCGGGTCTGCCGGCTCGCGGACGCCGACCCGGCCACCTCCTGCGGACTGCCGGCCGGCTCGCCGCACGGCGTCACGGTGGTCCGGGCCCAGACCGATCCGAGCCGGTACGGCGCCGCGCTGAGCTGGACGGACCCCGGCGCACCGGCCACCCTCCGCCCGGACCGGCCGGTCTCGCTGGCCGGCGCGCAGGCGGTGGCGTTGCGGGTGGTCGTGCCGCCGAACAGCACCGGCACCCGGCTCGAGGTCGCGGTCGCCGACCAGGCCGGCCGGCGCGCCGTGCTCGGCGAGGTCCGGCTGGACGGCATCCCCGGCACGACGAACACGTTCGCCGCCTGGGCACAGGAGGTACGGGTGCCGCTGGACGCCGCCGCCGCGGTCGACCTGGCGCACGTGGCCGAGCTGGTCGTCGTTCCGCGGAGCGCGTCCGGCCGGGCGTGGCTGCTGGACGCCTGGGGCTGGCAGCCCGGTACCGCCGAGACGGAACCGGCGGAGGCGGCCCGGGTCGACCTCGGATCGGCCACGGTCGCGGAGGGCGCCGACGGTGCTCCGGCGCTGCACGTGCCGGCCACCGTCACCGGAACCGTCACCGGTCAGGTGTGGCTGGCGGTCGTCGACGGCGCGGGCCACCAGGAGTCCCGGCTGGTCGACGTCCGGCCGGGCACCGAGTCGCTGGAACTGCCGCTGACCGTGCCGGGTGACCGCGAGTACGGCCCGAACCGGGAGTTCCAGGTCCGGGCGTGGGCGGCCCGCGACGCCGTGATCGGCGCGAACCAGGCCGAGATCATCGTCCGCAACGACGACCCGCTACCGCCGATCGAGGTCGTCCCGGTCGCCGACCGGGTCACCGAGGGCGGACGCCTCGCCTGGCGGTTCACCCTCGCGAAGCCGCTCCAGGTCGACCTGGACCTGCACGTCGGGGCCGGTCCCCGCGGCGACGGCGCGGTGCTGTCCACGGTCGACGTCGACCCGGACTGGCTGGCCCGCGCCGGGCAGAGCCCGCAGCCGGAACGCCCGCTCGCCCGCGGGTTGTCGTACTCGCTGACCGTGCCGGCCGGCGCGGTGACCGCGGAGCTGGCCGTGCCGACGGTGGCCGACGACCTCGCCGAACCGGACGAACACCTGCGCCTGGGCATCGACGCGCTCACCCCGGACGACGGGCTCGATCCGTGGCGGGCCGAGCTGGTCGGCACGGTGCTCGACCGGTGACCGCGCGATAGCCTGGCCCGATGGCATGCCGGATAACGGAACTCGTGCTGGAGGCCCACGATCCCGAGCTGCTGGCCGGGTTCTGGTGCACGGTCCTGGGCTACGTCGAACTCGGCCGGGAGGGTGACGCGATCGAGATCGGGCCGCCGGGCACCGGCTTCGGCGGCCCGCAGCCGACCATCGTGATCGACCGGACGGACGAGCCGAAGAAGGGCAAGCTGCGGCTGCACCTCGACGTCAACGCCACCGACCGCGACCAGGCGGCGGAACTCGACCGGCTGCTCGCGGCCGGCGCCCGTCCCGCCGACGTCGGCCAGACCGGCGACGAGAGCTGGCACGTCCTGGCCGACCCGGAGGGCAACGAGTTCTGCCTGCTGCGGCGGCGGGTCCCGGCGGTGTAGGCGGCGGAGCCGGTCAGGCCCGGCCGGCCCCCGCGTCCGGGAGGATCCGGCGCATCGGCCGCGGCGGCACACCGCGGCGTTTCCACTCCCGGGGATAGCCGAGCGACACCTCCTCGAACCGGACGCCGTCGTAGTGCGTGGTCCGCGGAATGTGCAGGTGCCCGTAGACCGCCACCACCGCGCGGTACCGCACGTGCCAGTCCGCGGTCAGCTCGGTGCCGCACCACTGGGCGAACTCCGGATGCCACAGCACGTCGGTCGGCTCGCGGACCAGCGGCCAGTGGCTGACGAGCACGGTGGACAGCGCCGGATCGAGGGCGTCGAGCCGGCGCCGGGTCCGCGCCAGCCGGTCGGCACACCACGACTCCCGGTCCGGGAACGGGTCCGGGTGCAGCAGCATCTCGTCGGTGCAGACCACACCGGCCGCGTACGCCCGGCTCAGCGACTCCTCCTTGGTGGACGTGCCCGGCGCGCGGAACGAGTAGTCGTACAGCTGGAACAACGGCACCACCGCGACCGGGCCGCCGGGGCCCGGCCAGACCGCGAAGTCGTCCTCCGGGGTGAGCACGCCGAGGTCCCGGCAGACCTGCACCAATGCCTCGTAGCGGGCGACGCCGCGCAGCGTGACCGGGTCGCTCGGATGGGTCCATAGCTCGTGGTTGCCCGGTGCCCAGATCACTGCGGCGAAGCGGCCACGCAGCTCGGCGAGGGTCCGTTCGATGTCGGCGACCTTCTCGCCGACGTCGCCGGCCACGATGAGCCAGTCGTCCGGCGTCTCCGGCCGCAGGCCGTCGACCACGGTCCGGTTCTCCGCGTACGAGACGTGTAGGTCACTGACCGCGAACAGATTGCCCGTCATCACGCCGATCATGCCGAAGACGAACCGCCGCCCGCCATCCGGCCCACCACCCGCCGTACTAGGATGCCGCATGGCGACTCCCCGGGTACGTTACGGACGCTGGGCCCTCGCCCTCGCCGGCGTCGTACTCCTGAGTGGTCTGCTGTTGTGGGTCCTACCGGCCTGGCTGACCCGTCATCCTTCGGCCGGGATGAGTTCGGCCGACCGTCTGAAGGCCGCGAACGACACCCGGGTACCGCTCGTCGCGCTGCTGGCGGCGATGGGCACGGCCGGCACCGTGTACCTCGCGGCCCGGTCGTTCCGGCTCAACCGCGAAGGTCAGATAACCGAGCGCTACACCCGGGCGGTGGACCAGATCGGGAACGACAAGCTGGCGGTGCGGATCGGTGGGATCTACGCCCTGGAGCGGGTCGGCCGGGATTCCGGCGCCGATCGGCGGACGGTGGTGTTCGTTCTGGGGGCGTTCGTGCGGGTGCAGTCGAACGACGGCCGCGGCGCGCACGATCAGCCGTCCGAGGACGTGTACGCGGCGCTGTCCGTCATCAACCGCCTCGCGCCCGGGTCCGGCGTCGTCGTGGACCTGCGGGGCGCGGACCTCCGGAACGCACGGCTCCCCTTCATGCACGAGGTCGAGGTGCTGCTCGACCGGGCCGTGCTGGCCGGGGCCTACCTGCCTGCCACCTGGACTCCGCCGACCTGAGGACCCGCGCGGCTGTCCCGTGCCGACCGCCCCGGCCGGCAGGACCGGCCGGCAGGACCGCCCGGTCGTCCCGCTCGGTGTCCCGGGCGTGCCGCACCGGCCGGCACACCTCGCGCGGACCGGCCGCCGCCGGCCGCGCCGCGACCGCGTCGGGCCTCGCGGGCGTCCGGCGCCTGGTCATGCCAGCAACGCCGAGGTGAGGCGGCCGCGCAGCCAGCCGGTGGCGCGCGGCAGCGGCCAGCCCAGGTCGTCGGTCAGGGTGAAGTACGCGGCGTTGCTCAGGTGGAACCACAGCACGTCGGTGGCCTCGTCGACGCTCAGGCCGGCCCGCAGCGCGCCGAGTTCGTCCAGCCGGCCGGCGGTCCGGGCCAGGCCCCTGCGCAGCCCGGCGTGCGCCATGTCCATGCTCTCCCGGACCGCCGGTTCCCGCGGCGCGGCCGCGACGACCTGGCGCATCAGCGGGGACCAGGTCGCGAACGCGGACCCGGTGCCCTCGACCACGACCCGGATCACCTCGTGCGGATCGTGCAGGGCCGCCATTCCCGCGTCGAACTCGGCCTGCCGCTCGTCGGTCGTACCGTCCTCGATCAGCTTCCGCAGCAGGCCGCTCTTGCCGCCGCCGACCGCGTACACCGTCGCCGGAGCGACCCGCGCCGCGCGGGCGATGTCCTCGACGCGGGTGCCGAAGTAGCCGTGCCGCACGAACAGGTCGCGGGCGGCGGACAGGATGGCGGTCCGGGTGAACTCGGCGTACTCGGCCCGTCTGCCGCCGGGTGGGGGAGTCACGGGCACAGTCTAGATCGTCTAGGCGCCGCTCTTCTCATCAGAGCTTGCTCTGGCCAAAATGCTGTGCTCTGATTGCCGCTCTGACCCCTTCCAGAAGGACCTTCTCCGTGACTGACCACACGCTGACCATGCTCCTGCAGGACCTGACGCGCGTGGTGCGCGACATCGACCCCGGACTCCGCAAGGAGCCCACCCCCTGCACCGAGCTGGACGTGGCGTCGCTGGAACGGCACCTCCTCGGCTGGCTGCACCTGTTCGACGTCGCGCTCACCGACCCGGCCGGGGAACGGCGACCGGACCCGGCGGCACACCCCGCGGCGGAGAGCCCCTCGGCCGCGGCCGCGGAGATCGAGAAGCTGACCGCGACGGTACGGACGACGACGGCCGCCGGCGTGCGGACCGCGGAGGTGAACGTGCCCCCGCTCGGCGGCGTGTACCCGGGCGCGGTCGTCCTCGACCTGCTGACCGCCGAGGTGCTGGGGCACGGCTGGGACCTGGCCCGCGCCACCGGCCAGGTCTGGCAGCCCGACCCGGCGGCGTGCGAACGGGCGCTGGCCACCCTCCACGGCATGGTGCGGCCGGAGTACCGCGGCCCCGGGATGCCGTTCGGGCCGGAGGTGCCGGTCGCCGTGGACGCCCCGGCCCTGGACCGGTTCCTCGCCTTCACCGGCCGCGAGCCGCACTGGGCGCCCGGACACTGACGGTCAGGCGGGTACGGCGGCCTCCTCGATCGGCCGCATGGTGCGGATGCCGGGGCTGACCGTCGCGGCCACCGCCGAGGCGGCCACCGCGGCCGCGGACAACAGCAGTGCCGACGGCCCGCCCCACGCGGCCACGACCGCACCGGCCAGCAGCGGTGCGGCCGCGGCGGCCGACATCGCGCCGGTGAGGATGACGCTCACCACCCGTCCCTGCAACCGGTCCGGTGTGATGGCCGCCTGGTAGCCGAACAGGGCGGCGTTGCACGCGGGACCGAGGAAGACGGCCAGCGCGATCGGGACGGCGGCGGCGACGCTGTCGGTGAACAGGGCGCTCGAGGCGACCAGGACCACCGCCGCCCAGCAGATCACCCGGACCAGCACGGCGAGAGGCAACCGGCGCTGCAACGCCGGCGCCGCCCCGGCCCCGGCCAGGCCGCCGACCGCGATGATCGTCTCGACCAGGCCGATGACGGCGGGTTCGGTGCCGTGCCGCTGCAACGTGACGATGATGGCGAAGATGGCCCCGCCCAGCGCGAAGTTCAGGGGCGCCGCGATGACCAGCACCGCGCGCAGGAACGGGTTGGTCAGGACGAAGCGCAGGCCCTCGGCCAGCGCGGCGGCGTGTCCGGCAGGTGGTTCGTCGCGGGCCGCCTGCAGCGGCCGGCGGATCAGCGCGACACCGGCCAGCGAGGCCAGGTAGGTGAGCGCGTTCCCGGCGAACGGCAACGCGTGTCCGAGCCCGAACAGCAGCCCGCCCAGCGGTGGACCGGCGAGGCCGGCGGCGTAGTTGCGTGCCTCGTTGCGGGCCACCGCGGTGGGCAACTGGCCCGGTTCGACGATGCTGCGCAGGGCGGCGTGCTCCACCGTGCTGAAGAACGTCTGCCCGACGCCGTCGACGAGCGCGACGGCCAGGATCACAGGGAGGCCCGCGCGCCCGGTCCAGACGGCGGCGGCGAGACCGGTCAGCGCGATCAGCCGGACCACGTCACAGACGATCATCGCCCGGCGGCGGTTGACCCGGTCGGCGAGAACGCCGGCGGGCAACCGGCAGATCAGCCGTACCACCAGCGCCAGCGTCCCGACCAGCCCGGCCTGCACCGGTGAGCCGGTGAGCACCAGCACCAGCAACGGCATGGCCAAGGTGGAGACCGAGGCGCCCAGGTCGGACAGCGCCTGACTGGTCCACAGCAGATTGAACTCGCGGTTGTGCCACAGGCCGGGCGCGGTCATTCCACGACCCTGCGCGGGTACGCCTGCAGCACGACCACCACGGACTCGGCGCCGTCGGCCGACCGGTCCGTCAGGTCATGCCGCGCGACCACCGCCTCGATCTCGTCGCGCATCGCGGTGAGACGCTCGGGCGTCAGGCGGACCACCATGTCGCCGGCGCCCGCGGCGTCGCGCCAGGCCGGCTCCCACTCGCCCCGGTCGACCTGATCGCGGTAGGTGTCGACAAGGTTGTCCCAGACCCGGCGGGCGGCGTCCGCCAGGGCCCGGACCGCGCCCGCCCCGTCCGGGCCGAGACGGTCGAGGTCCTCGGTCCAGTACGTGCTCCGAGTGGCCGCTCGCCACCAGCGTTCCCGTCCGCGCGGGCCCTTGCCGAGTTCGGGGGCCTCGACGACGAAGCCGTACCGGGCGAGCAACCGCAGGTGGTGGCTGGTCTGCCCGGAGTCGGTGCCGAGCCGCCGGGCGAGCACGGCGGACGTGGCCGGGCCGTCCACCCGCAACGACCCGATGATCCGCATGCGCAGCGGATGCGCCATCGCGCGCAGCGTCTGCACCTCGGTGAGATGGAGGTCGTGCGGTCCGTCCGGCGGTGTCATGGAATGCACAATAGTTAATGCATAAGACCTCTGCAATGGTTGTGACTGGCCGGGGCGGCAATCCATTCGAGCCGCACGTTCCGGGCCGCGCGATCCGGAGCCGCACGACCGAGGCCGGCCGTTGTCATCCGGCTTCACCGGGTCGGCCGGCGGCGGCCCGCGAGGACATGGACGAACAGGATCGCCATGACGCCGACTCCGGCCCACATGGCCTGGCGCCAGCCGTCCACGAAGGACTCCTGGGCGGCCCGGATCAGCGCGGGGGACGCGGCGCCGGCCTGGTCCGCACCGGCCAGGGCGTTGGCGATGCCGTCGCGGGCGGCGTCGGCGCTGCCGGCCGGAACCCCGTCGAGGCGGTCGTCGACGGCGCTGCGGTAGCCGGCGGACAGGACGGCGCCGAGCAGCGCCACGCCGAGGGCGGTGCCGAACTCGCGGGTGACGTCGTTGAGTGCGGACGCCACACCCTGCCGGTCGCGCGGCAACGCGGAGGTGATGGCCTCGGTGGCCGGCGTCATCGTCAGGCCCATGCCCAGCCCCATGGCGAGCATGCCGGGCAGCACCGACCGGTAGCCGCCGTCGACGGAGACGAAGCTGGCCATCAGCGCCAGGCCGGCACCGCCGAGGAGGATCCCGGACGTCATGGTCGCGCGGCCGCCGGCCCGCGCGGCCACCCGGGGAGCGAGGCCGGAGGCGACCATCATCAGCAGCGCCATCGGCATGAGGGCGAGCGTGGAGCGCAGGCCGGACCACCCGAGCACCGCCTGGAAGTAGGGGAAGAGCACCACGAAGATCCCCGCCAGCACGCCGAAGACGGCCAGCAGCGCCACCGACCCGTCGGCCAGGCCGCGCTCCCGGAACAGCCGGACGTCGAGCAGGGGAGCCGGGCGGCGGAGTTCCCACGCCACGAAGGCGGCCGTACCGACGACCCCGGCCAGCAGGCTGACCAGCGTCACCGGGGCGGACCAGCCCCGCACCGGGCCCTCGTGCAGTACGACGATGAAGCCCACCGCGCCGACCACGGACGCCAGCGAACCGACGGTGTCGTACCCGTGCGCCGACTCCTCGCGCGAGTCGGGCACCGACCGCAGCGCCATGACGACGGCCACCGCGACCAGCGCCACCGGCAGCACGAACAGCCACCGCCAGCTGGCCAGGTCGACCAGGACCGCGGACAGGAACATGCCCAGGATGCCGCCACCGCCGGCCACGCCGGTCCAGACGCCGATGGCCCGGGAGCGTTCCTCGTCCGGGAACGTCGAGGTGATCACGGCCAGGGTGACCGGCATGATCATGGCCGCGCCCACGCCACCGACGAGACGGGCCGCGAGCAGGACGCCGGACGACGTGGCGAGACCGGCCGCCGTGCTGGCCGCGGCGAAGACCACCAGGCCGGTGAGCAGCACCGGCCGGCGGCCCCACCGGTCGCCGAGCGCGCCGAGCGGCAGGAGCAGCGCGGCCAGGGTGATGGTGTAGACGTTGATGATCCACAGCACGGTGCTCTGCGAGGCGTCGAACGCGACGGCGATCTCCTGCTGGGCGACGTTCAGCCCGGAGACCGAGGCGATCACCGCCATCAGGGCGACGCACACCGCGACCAGGATCGCGCGCCGGCGGCGCGGGTCCTGGACCGTCGTGCCGGCGGTGCGCACCTGCGAGGGAAAACCGGGGGAGGTCACGTGCGGTTCCTTTCGGATCGGCCATGGGGTACGCGCGCCGGAACCGGCCGTCCCCGCCGCCGACTGTGAACGGGCCCCGGCCGATGCGCAAAGCTTCTTGCCGAATGGAAATATGGGGGGATGGACGAGGAAGTGGAACGCACTCTCGACGCGGTCGGGCACCGGCTGAAGCTCCTGCGGCAGCGTCGCGACATCACGCTCGCCGACCTGGCCGCGGAGACCGGCCTCTCGGCCAGCACGCTGTCCCGGCTCGAGGCGGGCGTGCGCCGGCCCACGCTGGAACAGCTCCTTCCGCTCGCCCGCGCCTACGGCGTCACCCTGGACGAACTCGTCGGCGCCCCGCCGACCGGCGACCCGCGGATCAACCTACGACCCATCGCCTGCGGCGACGGATCGATCATCCTGCCCCTGACCCGGCGGCCCGGAGGCATCCAGGCGTACAAGTTCGTCCTGCCGGCCGGCGCCGGCGACCGCGAGCCGGAGCTGCGCACGCACGAGGGCTACGACTGGGTCTACGTCCTCAACGGCACGCTGCGCCTGGTCCTCGGCGAGCACAACCTGACGCTCGGACCAGGGGAGGCCGCGGAGTTCGACACCCGTACCCCGCACTGGTTCGGCGCCGCCGGTTCCGGTCCCGTGGAGTACCTCAGCCTGATCGGCAAGCAGGGCGAACGCGCCCACGTCCGCGCCGCACCGAAGGGCCGCCCGGCCTGATCCGGCTGCCCGCCCGCCCGCCCGGCCTGGTCCGGCCGGCGGGTCAGCCGGGTCAGCCCGGGTCAGCCCGGGTCGGCCGGGCCGGCCTTCCGGGTCAGGAGGGCGGATTGCCGGCCCAGGTGGGCCAGCTGCCAGCGCAGATCCGGCGCCGGGCCGCAGGGCCGGCCGGGACGGCCGTAGTACCTGGCCAGAACGTCCCGGACGCCGAGGAACAGCCACGCCCGGAACGTCGGCCGCACGAGGTGCCACTCCAGATCGGACAGTGCGCGCACCTCGTCGTAGCCGCGGAGCACGTCGTCCTGGTACCCGCGCCAGGACAACGCGAAGTCGGCCACCTGGAACGTGTGGTGGGTGGCCTCGAAGTCCACCACGCCGGTCAGCCGGCCGTCGTCGTACAGCAGGTTCCAGGGTGTGAAGTCGCCGTGGATGACGCTGCGCGGCGCGGCCGGATCGGCGTGGTCGGCGAACCACTGCGCGGTCGTCTCCCGGACCGACCGCAGCACGGTGCCCTCGTCCGGGCGGACCGCCTCGTGCGCCCGCAGCCATCGGTCCAGTTCCGGGTCGGCCACCACGTCCGCGGGGGAGCGGAACCCGTCCCGCTGATCGGTGATGCCGGTGGCCAGCGCGTCCGCGTGCAGCTCGGCGAGCAACCGTCCGCGGGCCCGCTGCTCGGCGGGCCGGCCCCGGTCGCCCGGCCCGGTCGGGCTGCCGGGCAGCCGGCGGAACAGCACCCAGGTGCCGCCCGCACCGGTCAGCGGCTCCTCGGCCGGTTCCGGGGTGGGCCAGCCCCGGGCGCGCAGCGCGGCGGCGACCCGCAGCGTGTACCGCCAGCCCGGAAACGTCACGGGGTCCAGGTGCTTCACCACGAACGCCGCGTCGCCGCGGGTCGCCGCCCAGGTGCCGCTCGGCCGGTCGCCCAGCACCGGGCCGGGGACGAGCCGCCACCGCGCGCACACGTCCGGGTCGATCACTCGGGGCGTACCTCCGGGGGTGTCGGGGTGAACCGGTAACCGATACCGGGCTCGGTGCGAAGGTAGCGCGGGCTGGCCGGGTCGGGCTCGATCTTGCGGCGCAGGTTCGCGAGATGCACGCGCAGATAGTTCGTCTCGGTGTCGTAGGCGGGTCCCCAGACCTCGTGCAGCAGCTGCCGGTGCGCCACGACCTTGTGCCGGTGGCGGACGAGGATCTCCAGCAGGTGCCATTCGGTCGGGGTCAGCCGGACCGGCTCGCCGGCGGTGGTGCTGAGCCGTTTGGCGGCGAGATCGAGGACGAAGTCGGCGGTGGTGACGATCGCGGTGTCGGCGCCGGCGGCGGGGGCGGCACGGCGCAGGGCGGCCCGGATGCGGGCGAGGAGTTCGTCCATGCCGAAGGGCTTGGTGACGTAGTCGTCGGCGCCGGCGTCCAGCGCGTCGACCTTGGCGAACTCGGTGTCGCGGGCGGACAGCACGATGATCGGGACACGGGTCCAGCCGCGCAGGCCCTCGACCACCGTGACGCCGTCCAGGTCCGGCAGACCGAGGTCGATGATGGCCAGGTCGGGCGGATTGCGGGCGGCGACGGTGAGCGCGGTGGCGCCGTCCGCGGCCGTGCTCACGTCGTATCGCCGCGCGGTGAGGTTGATCCGCAGGGCGCGCAGCAGCGCGGCGTCGTCGTCGACGATCAGGATCCGGGTCACGGTGCACCCGGCCCGGTGGCCGCCAGCGGCAGCGTGATCGTCATGGTCAGTCCGCCGTCCGGGGTCCGGCCGGGGGTCAGCGTGCCGCCCTGGGCCTCGGTGAACCCCTTCGCGATCGCCAGGCCGAGGCCGAGGCCGCCGCGGTGGTGGTCGTCGAGGCGCTGGAACGGTGCGAACGCCCGGTCCTGGTCGTCCTCGGCGAGCCCGGGGCCGTGGTCGATGATGTGCAGCCGCAGGTGGTCCCGGCCGGCGCGGCCGGCCAGCCGCACCGGCCGGCCCGGAGGGCTCGCGGCGCAGGCGTTGGACAGCAGGTTCGCCACCACCCGCTCCAGCAGTCCCGGGTCGGCCAGGGCCCAGGGCAGGTCGTCGGGCACGTCGACCTCGACCGCCGTGCCGCGCGTGTCGGTGGTCAGCACGGCGCGGGCGACGACCGCGTCCAGGGCGGTCGGACCGGGGTGCACCGACAGCACGCCGGCCTGCAGGCGGCTCAGGGACAGCAGGTTGTCCACGACGGTGGTCAGCCGGTCGGTGGACTCCTCGACGGTGGCCAGCAGCTCGGCGCGGTCACCGGGGCTGAAGTCGACGTCGGACTGGCGCAGGCTGGACACGGCGGCCTTGATCCCGGCCAGCGGGGTGCGCAGGTCGTGGCCGACCGCGCCGAGCAGCGCGGCGCGGACCCGGTCGATGTGCGCCAGCTCGGCGGCCCGGGCGGCCTCGCCGGCCAGGCGGTGCGTCTGCCAGGTGCGTCCCGCGGCGGTGGCCAGCCGGGCCAGGGCGCGCCGGTCCTCCGCGAACAGGTGTGGTCCCCAGCCGAGCAGCCGGGATCCGCCGCCCGCCGCGACCGACAGGACCGGATCACCCTGCGGCGGCGGCCCGATCCGTTCGACGGTGCGGCCGTTGTCGGTGAGCGCGACGGTGCTCATCCGGTACGTGGTGCGGACCTGCTGCAGCAGACGGGTCAGCGATGCCTGCTCGATGGGCTGGGCGCTGGCCGTGGCCAGCAGTGCCGCCTCGGCGTCGCGGCGCTCGGCGGTGGCGCGGTGCCGGGCGGCGAGGTCGACGGCGACGCTGAGCGCGACGGCCACCCCGACGTAGACGGCGAGCACGACGACGTCGTCGCCGGTCGCCACCACGAAGCTCCGGTACGGGGGTACGAAGAAGTAATTGACGAGCAGGTCCGCGACCACCGCCGCGGTCACCGCCGGTACCCAGCCGCCCGCCGCGGCTGCCGCCAGCACCGGCACCAGGAACAGCAGCACCAAGCTGGCCAGGGACAGGTGACCGCGGGCCGGTGCCAGCACGGCGGTCGCGGCCACCGGGCCGATGGTCGCCGCCACCAGCCCGGCCGCGGTACGCCGCACTGGGCCGAAGCGCCGGCCGGCCGGCCCGGCCGTGGTCGAGATCCCCATGTCGATCAGGTCTACCCGATCGTGGCTACGGTTGGCGCCGACCGGCCGGAACCGGCTGCGGGTCGCCGGGCGGCCGGTGGCTGGACGCCAGCTGCCACGGCACGCTGACCACCATGACCCGGCGCTGGAACAGCAGGCGCGCCTTGAGCCGCAGGGCGCTCTGGTTGTGCAGCAGTTGCTCCCACCAGCGGCCCACCACGTACTCGGGGATGTAGACCACCACCAGGGCGCCGGGGTCCTCGGCGCGGAGCCGCGCGACGTGGTCCAGCACCGGACCGGTGATCTCCCGGTACGGCGACTCCAGGACCGTCAGCGGCACCGGCAGGCCCCGGTCCTCCCAGTGCTGCCGCAGGCGTACCGCCTCCTCGCGGTTGATCTCCACGGTCAGTGCGGTCAGCGTGTCCGGCCGGGTGGCCCGGGCGTACGCCAGCGCCTGCAGCGTGGGCCGGTGCACCCGGGACACGAGCACCACCGCGTGCACCCGGGCCGGCATCACCACTCCGCCCGGCTCGGGTTCCAGCTCGGCGCCGAACCGGTCGTAGTGGCCACGGACCGCCCGCATCAGCACGAACAACGCCGGCACCGCGATCACCACCAGGTAGGCGCCGTGGGTGAACTTCGTGACCAGCACGATCACCAGCACCAGTCCGGTGAGCGCGCAGCCCAGCGCGTTGATCGCCCGGGAACGGTGCAGCTGTCGCCGTACCCTCGGGTCCTTCTCGCCCGCCAGGGCCCGGTTCCAGTGCCGCACCATGCCGGCCTGGCTGAGCGTGAAGGACGTGAAGACGCCGAGGATGTAGAGCTGGATCAGCCTGGTCACCGACCCGTCGAACGCCCAGATCAGGCCGGCGGCGACCACCGCCAGCACGATGATGCCGTTCGAGAACGCCAGCCGGTCGCCGCGGGTGTGCAGCTGGCGCGGCAGGTACCGGTCCTGCGCCAGAATCGAGGCCAGCAGCGGGAAACCGTTGAACGCGGTGTTCGCCGCCAGGATCAGGATCAGCGCGGTCAGGGCCTGGATCGCGAAGAATCCGGCGCTGCCGTCGCCGAACACCGCCGCGGCCACCTGCGCGATCACGGTGCGCTGCGGGTCGGCCGCGCAGTCACCGGGGAAACCGATCAGGTCGCAGGTGTGCTCGGCGACCCGCACCCGGGTGATCAGGGCCAGGGCGGTGATCCCGGCGAACAGGGTGATCGCGGTGGCGCCCATCGCCAGCATCGTGCGCGCGGCGTTGGCGGCCTTCGGCGGCCGGAACGCCGGAACGCCGTTGGAGATGGCCTCCACGCCGGTCAGTGCGGTGCAGCCGGACGCGAACGCCCGCAAGGTCAGCAACGCCAGCGCCAGCCCGGTCAGCCCGACCTGCTCGGGGCGCACCTGCCACCCCGCCGACTCGGCGACCGGGGCGTCACCGGCCACCGCCCGGCCCAATCCGACCGCCACCATCACCAGGACCCCGGAGATGAAGAGGTACGTCGGCCAGGCGAACGTGGTGCCCGATTCGCGAACGCCGCGCAGGTTCATCGCGGTCAGCACCGCCACGAACGCCACGTTGATCAGCACCCGGTGCGGTTGCCACGACGGCACCGCGGAGATGATGTTGTCGACACCGGCGGCCACCGACACCGCCACCGTCATCACGTAGTCCACCATCAGCGCCGCGGCGACCACCAGACCGGCCGGCCGGCCCAGATTGCGCGACGCCACCTCGTAGGAGCCGCCGCCACTCGGATACGCCCGGACCACCTGCCGGTAGGAGGCCACCACCACCGCCAGCAGTACCACCACGGCCAGGGCCACCCACGGCGCCAGGTACAGGTACGCCAGCCCGCCCAGCGTCAGCACCAGCAGGATCTCCTGGGTGGCATAGGCCACCGAGGACAACGGGTCGGAGGCGAAGACCGGCAGCGCCAGCCGTTTCGGCAACAACGTCTCGCCCAGGCGGTCACTACGCAGCGGGCGCCCCACCAGGAGGCGTTTCACGGAGGTCGGCACCCGCCCAGTGAAGGCCGCGGCGGCGCCGGTGCCGGAGATCTTGACGCGTTCTTGACGCCCGGCCACCAGATCTTGACGGGACCTTGCCGGCCCGGCGGGATGCCACCTGCGGACGCGCGGTCAGGCGTACTGCCGGACCAGGCCGGCCAGGATGTCGCGGGTGCGGTGCAGACAGCTGATCTGATCCTCGACCCTGGCCAGTTCACCGCGCAGCCGCTCGGCGAGCCAGGGCGTGCGGATCGCCTCCTCGGTGATGCACGGCAGCACGTCGTGGATGGTGCTGCTGGACAGGCCGGCGGCCAGCAGGGACTGGATCAGTCGCACCCGCTCGACCGCGGACGGCGGGTAGCGCCGCTGCCCGCCGGTGGTGCGCTCGCTCACCAGCAGGCCCTGTTGTTCGTAGTAGCGCAGCGATCGCGCGCTCGCCCCGGTCGCCGCGACCAGGTCGCCGATCCGCATGGGGTCTCCTTCGTCACAGGGCTTGAACCTGACATATGTGTCAAGTTCTAGCGTGGGGTCATGACCGAGACAAGCACTCTGCTGAGCCCGCTGCTCCGGCCCACCACCCTGGCCGGGGTGCCGTTGACGAGCCGGTTCGTGATGGCCGCGATGACGCGTTCGCGGTCGCCGGGTGGGGTGCCGACGCCGGAGGTGGCGGCCTACTACCGGCGCCGGGCCGAGAACGGCATCGGTCTGATTGTCACCGAGGGCGTGCTCGTCGGCCACCCGAGCGCGGGCCACGAGACGGCCGTGCCCCGGATGACCGCGGGCCCGGCGGAGCGGGGATGGCGGCGGGTGACCGGCGAGGTGCACGCCGCGGACGGCCGGATTGCCGCGCAGCTCTGGCATGTCGGCAGCGCTCGCGAGGCGGTGGACGGCATCGCCGCCTGGACCCCGTCGGGCGTTCCCCGGGGCACCCACGCGATGACGCTCGCGGACATCGACGTCCTGCTCGCCGCGTACGCCGACGCCGCGCGGGTGGCGGTGCGCGCGGGCTTCGACGCGGTGGAGATCCACGCCGCGCACGGCTATCTGCTCGACGAGTTCCTCTGGCCGCACACCAACCGCCGCACCGACCGGTACGGCGGCTCCCCGGCCGCCCGGGCCGCCTTCCCGGCGGAGGTGGTCCGGGCGGTCCGGGCCGCGATTCCCGCGGGGATGCCGATCATCGTGCGGTTCTCGCAGTTCAAGGAGCGCGACTACGCCGCCCGGATCGCCGAGTCACCCGCCGAGCTGGCGGTGCTCCTCGGCGCCCTGGCGGAGGCGGGTGCCGACGCGCTGCACGCCTCCCAGCGGCACTTCGCCGATCCGGCGTTCCCGGGCTCGCCGCGCAACCTGGCCGGCTGGGCGCGCCACCTCACCGGCCTGCCCGCCATCACGGTCGGCTCGGTCGGACTGACCCGCGACTTCCTCGGGTCGCCGATGCTGCGCACCCTGGTCGAGCGTCTCGACGCCGGAGACTTCGACCTGGTCGCGCTGGGGCGTGTCCTGCTCGGCAATCCGGCCTGGGTGAGGCTGGCCGCGGCGGGCCGTCTCGACGAGATCCGCGACTACCGCAAGTCCGACGAGGACACCTACTTCTAGGCGGCTGTTCCGGCCCGCCGGACCGCTACACGACGTTGGTCAGCCGCATCAGGCGGACGACGGCGCCCAGGCGGAGGCGGGACGGAAACGCGACGTACTCCGGTGCGCTGCTCACCGGCTTCCACTTGCGTTTCCAGGCGACCGCACCCGCGACCGGATAGAGCGACTCTCCGTACCGGGCCAGCAGGCGCATCGCCCGGGTGCCCAGGCCGCTGGTCGGGATCCCGGGGGCGACATGGCCGTCGTCGAGGTCGGCGAAGGGGGTGAAGCCCAGGTGGAGATGCGCGACCCCTTCGTCCTGCAACCGCTTCATGACCGACCAGACCTGCAGGTTGCCCACGTCCGGGGAGCCGGGTATCAGGCGGTTCAGATCGTAGAGCCAGCCCGGCTGGGTACCGAAGGCCGGCGCGCACTGCGAGTAGCCGATGGTCCGGCCGTCGATCTGCACGACGAACAGGCGACGCTGATCGGCCAGCGGACCGCCGCGGCTGCCGACCAGGAACCGCAGGGCCTTCGCGGACTTGCCGTTCGCGCCGAGCCATTGTGCATCGACCGCGTCGAGCTGAGCGTGCAGCTCCGGGGTGACCGGGAGGTCCACGCCGGCCTCGAGGACCTGCGCGCCGGCCCGCTCTCCCCGCCGTACCCCCTGGCGGGTCTTGCGCATGGCGGCACCGTCCAGGGTGGCGTTCGCCAGGTCCACGACGTAGGTGGTGCCGACCTGATTCAGCACGAAACCGCGCTCGGCGAACATGGTCAGCGACCGCCGGGGCACCTGGATCGCGACGACGGTGCGGCGGGCCCGCCGGGAGTCGGCGAGGAACCGGTCGAGGATCCGCGGTTCCTGGGTGGTCTCGCCGACCGGTCCGGAGAACACGAAGCGGTAGCGGCCGGCGCTCCGGTAGGCCACGAACCCGTCGTGCTCGTCGTCGAGGAAGAACTCGTTGCCCTCCTCCAGCGCGAGAAAGCCGGACGGGTGGTCGCCGTGGCGACGCAGCGTGTCGAGCAGCCGGGCGCGGTGCGCGGCCGGCGACGTCGGTGTCAGGGTCATCTGATCCCGGCCATTCCCCGGTTCGGCGCGGCGTCGTCGGTGGGACCCCGGTCGGCGGGGATGACCGGACGGCGCGACGGGCGGCGGCCGGGCCACCAGTTCCCCCGGCCCATGAGCACCATCAGGGCCGGCAGCAGCGTGCTCCTGATGACCATCGCGTCGACCAGCACCGCGATGGCCAGGCCGGCGCCGAACATCTTGATCAGCGAGACCGACGACGTGGCCACGCCGAGGAACACGATGGCCATCAGCGCCGCGGCGGTGGTGATGACGCCGGCGGACCGTTGCAGGCCGCGTGCCACGGCCTCGCGGGTGTCGAAGCCGTTGTCGTACTCCTCCTTGACCCGGGAGATGACGAACACCTCATAGTCGATGGACAGACCGAAGGCCACGCAGAACATCAGGATCGGGGTGGTCGCCTCGAGCACGCCGGTGGGGGTGAAGCCCAGCAGGCCGGCCAGGTGACCGTCCTGGAAGACCCACACCATCAGGCCGAAGACCGCGGTCAGGCTCAGCGTGTTGAGGATGATCGCCTTCACCGGAACCAGGAACGACCGGAAGGCCCAGAAGAGGATGGCGAAGTTGACCAGGACGACCACCACGATCGCGGGCACCAGGCGGCTGGCGATGGCGGACTTGGCGTCGACCACGCTCGCCGAGTCGCCGCCGACCAGGACCTCGAACGGCGCGTCCAGGGCGCGGATGTCCTGCACCACCCGTTCGCCGTCGCTGCCCAGCGGTTCGACGTCGAGGGCGACCGACAACCAGGTGCCGGTCTCGTCGGCGAATCGCTGCGACAGCGCGTTCGGCGGGAAGGCACGCCTGCCGTCGACGAACGACCCGGTCAACGCGTCGACCCGGGCGACGTTCGGGATGGCCGAGAGCCGTACCGCGTAGTCGGTGACGGCCGTCCGTGCGGCGGCCGGTTCCCCGGTGTCCGGGACCACCACCGCGATGGGCTGGGCCTCCTTGGTGGCGAAGAGGTCCCGGACGGTGTCGTTGAACGCCCGCGCCCGGTTGTCCTCCGGCAGTGCCCGGTCGTCGACCGCGCCGGGTACCAGGCCCAGGAACGGCAGCAGCAGGGCGAGCAGGAAGCCGGTGACCGCGACCAGGACCATGCCGGGACGGCGCATGACCCGGTGCGAGAACCGATACCACCGGCCGCCGTCCGGTTCGCCGACGGCGACCTTCCGGACGGCGAAGCGATTGATCCTCGGACCGAGCACGGAGAGCAGCGCGGGTACCACGAGGAGGGCGCCCAGCGCCGCTCCGGTGACGACGGTGATCCCGGCGAGACCGAAGGACCGCAGGAACATGTGCGGGAAGATCAGCAGGGCGGCCATGCTGCCGATCAGGGTGGCGGCGCTCACCGCGATCGTCTCGCCGGCCGTCTTCATGGTGCGGATCAGCGCGGCTTCGGTGCTCGCCTGGCGGGGGAGTTCCTCACGGAACCGTCGGACGAGGAAGAGGCTGTAGTCGATCGCGAGTCCGAACCCCAGCGCCGTGGTGAGGTTGAGCGCGAAGATGTGGATGTCGGTGATCTGGGTCAGCGTCTTCAGTGAGACGTACGCGGCGAGCACCGCGACGATGCCGACGACCAGCGGCACCCCGGCGGCGACGACCGCGCCGAAGGCGACGACGAGCGCCAGCAGGGTGAGCGGGATGACCACCATCTCGGCCAGGCGGAGATCGCGGTCGATGGTCTCGGTCAACTCGTGGGACACGATCAGCGGACCGCCCACCCGGACCCGGAACGCCCCGTCGGCGCGTTCGAGTTCCTCCGCCAGCGTGACCGCGCGTGTGATCGCCGCGCCCTGCTCGCCGGTGACCCGGGCGATGATCAGCGCCTGCCGGCCGTCGGTGGAGACCAGTGCGGGTGCCGGCGTCGTCCAGTAGGAGTAGACGTCCACCAGGTCCGCCTCGCCGGCCAGGCGCTGGGTGAGGGCGAGACCGGCACGGGCCACCGCCGGGTCGGAGACCGCGGCGCTGTCGCTGCCGGCCATCACGACCAGATTGGGCGGCTGGATGCCGAACTGCTCGGTGGCCTGTTCCAGCGCCTCGGCCGACTCGCCGATCGCCGGGACGGACGTGCCGCCGCGCAGGTGCTCGGCGACGTCGCCGCCGAACGCACCGCCCGCGATCACGAAGCCCGCCGCCAGGATCAGGATCAGGATCCGGAACTTCACTACGGCCTTGGTTATGCGGCCCATCTCTCTACCTTTCGAAGTCTGTTCTGCGGACCTGGTCGGCGGGGGTCTCGTCGCCCGGCAGGCTCTGGAAACGGCCGCGGAAGAAGGTCAGTGGCGAGCCGGGCCGGCTCGCGCCCAGCCCGGCCACCCGGGCGACGAGGAGGTGGTGATCACCGACCGTGATGTCGTCGGTGATCGTGGCCTCGACCCAGGCGAGCGTCCGGTCCAGCAACGGCAGTCCGAGCACCGGTGACGGCCTCCAGTCCAGCCCGGTGAACCGGTTGACTCCCGGTGTGCCGAACCGGCGCGCCAACGGCTCGGCGGTTCGGTCCAGGATGTTGAAGCAGGCCACGCCCTCCGCCCGGAGCCGCGCGCCGGACGACGAGTCGCCGGCGACGGCCACGCCGACCAGCGGGGGATCGAGCGACAGCGGACAGAACGTCTGGCAGGTCAGGCCCGTGGGCCCGCGGGTGGTCACGATGACCACGCCGGTGGTGAAGGTCCCGAAGACCGCCTTGAGCGCACCTGTCTCGAACGTCTCCGGTGCCCAGGTCCGTGTCATCAGCCGGCGGCCCGCAGAGTCCGGAGCACGATCGAGGGGGCGAGCAGCGAGGCCGACGAACGCTCCAGGTTGATGACCCGGCCGAACGCGTGGACCAGCTTCTCGTCGTGATGCATGCCGCGCTGCAGGCGGGCCAGGTAGCGGTTCGCCAGGTCGGTTCCGAACGGCTTGCGACCCTCCGTCGCGGGGAAGCGGAAGTCGCCGCCGACGGCGACGCTCCACGGGATGTCGATGGACCGGGCGGCCCGCTTGAAGAAGCGCTGTGCGGTCCGGTCCAGTCCGCTGTGGAGCAGGGTGTCGCGCAGGTCGTGCGCCTGCATCGCGGCCGACGACATGCCCTGTCCGTAGGCCGGGTTGTAGCTGGTGATGGCGTCGCCCATGACGACCAGCCGGTCCGGGAAGCGGGACATCCGCTCGTAGCGGCGGCGGAGACCGGCCGGGAACCGGTGCGTGACGATGTCGGAGATGGGCTCCAGGTCCTGGATCGCCTCGAAGATGTCCGGGGCGGCGAGCGATTTGGCGTACGCGAGGAAGCCGTCGGGGTCGGACGGCGGCAGGTCCCCGGACCAGCCGGTCAGCGTCACCATCCACCGGTCGCCCTCGACCGGCACGATCATCGCCGCGCGGGTGTCCGGCGCGGTGGGCTGGACGCCGAGCGAAGCGCGTTCCCAGTCGATGGCGGTCCGGCGGTAGATGCGGGTCGCGTAACCGATGTTGACCTTGACCTCGTCGGAGGGCACCTGGCCGTAACCCGCCTTCGCCAGCCACGAGGCCACCGCCGAACCGCGACCGCGGGCGTCCACCACGAAGTCGGCGTCGATCCGGGTGGTGCGGCCGGTCTCCGGATCGTCCACCTCGACCGCGACCACCCGGTCGGCGGACGGCGCGGTGATCAGGTCCTGCACGGCGCGGCCGGGCGTGATCGTGACGTTGCCGATCGCGCCGACCCGGCGGCGCAGGCACCATTCGAACATCGGCCGGGTCGCCCAGAGCATCCGATAGTCCGTGGTGGTCTTCCGCGTGTAGCCGCCGCCGATGTGCCACACCAGTCCGCGCCCGGGGTCGAACTCGACACCTCCGGCGGCCAGCACGTCGTCGGTGAAGCCCGGGAAGAGCCGCTCGAAGCACTTGCGGCCGGCCTCCTGCAGGAAGTGGATGTGCCGGCCCTGCGGAACGGCCCGGCGCGGCACCGGCAGTTCCGGGATGTCGTCGCGGTCGAACACGTCCACCCGGGTGAAGAACTCGGCGAGCACCCGGGCCGCCAGAAGGCCGGCGATACTCCCTCCGACCACGACGGCACGCCCGCCGAGCTTGGAATCCATCATCGTTCACGTCCCCACAAACTAATTAGATATTGGACGATGAAATGAGGGGTGTTTTGCGTTCGTGAACGAACGCAGAAACCGTGAAACGTAGTACCGAAAAGTACGGGGCGAGCTCGTACATTACTCTAGGCGGGGTGCGCGGCCTTTTGGGGCTCGAGTCCACCGTATGTGTGTCTGCGACCCACTCAAGAATGCCCGGATATCGATAGTGGTGTGCCCTGCGCCGCCGAAGTCTCCGATATAGAAAATTGTCGAAGGAGTACGTGAAGAAAGTGATCAATCAGCATTGTCCCGCGGGTCGGCTCGCTCGGCCGGGTGCTCGTCGATGACCTTTCTCAGCGAGGCGGACCACGCCCTCGACACCTTGCTGCCCGGGCTGTCCGACCGGTTGCGTGACTACCCGATGACCACCCTGGAACGTCCGGGCGGCCCCGGCGTCAAGCTTTTCCGGGAGGCCGGCGGCTGCGGCCTGGTGATCCCCGCCGCGCTGGGCGGGGTGGGGGCCGACATCCGGTCGGCGATGCGGGTGCAACGGGCGCTGGGCGCGATCTCGCCGTCGCTGGCGATCGCCACCACCATGCACCACTTCTCGGTCGCCACGTTGGTGGCCATGTCCGAGACCGCGGACAGCCGCGAGGGTTTCCTGCTCACCGCGATCGCCGAACAGCGCCAGTTGCTGGCGTCGGGATTCGCCGAGGGCCGAGCCGGCCAGGGCGTGCTCGCCCCGACGATGCGGGCCCGCCGGCTGGGCGACGGGTACGTGCTCAGCGGCAGCAAGAAGCCGTGCAGCCTGGCGCACTCGATGGACCTGCTCACCGCGTCGGTGTGCCTCACCGGGGACGAGGGCGGTGACCAGGTGGGCGTGGCGATCGTGCCCGCCGGCGCGCCGGGGGTGAGCGTCGAACCCTTCTGGAACTCGGACGTGCTCGCCGGTGCGGAGAGCGACGCGGTCCTGCTCGACGACGTGTTCATCGAGGCCGAACTGGTGGTCGCGCTGCCCGGCGGGGCCGCCGACCGCATCCAGGCGACCGGCCTGGTGTGGTTCCAGCTGCTGATGTCCGCCGGGTACCTCGGTGCGGCGAGCGCGCTCGCCCGCCGCCTGCTCGACCGGGGGCCACGGGACCGCGGCGTCGAGGCGATCATCGACCTGGAGGCCGCGTACGCCGGGCTCGAATCGATCGGAATCCGGCTGATGCAGGGCGAGCCGGCGAACGAACTTCTCACCAAGGCGCTCATGTGCCGTTACGCGAGCCAGGATGCCATCAACCGAAGTGTCTCCGGTATCGTGGAGCAACTCGGCGGAATGGCATTCATCCGCGATCCCTCGGTCGGCTATCTGAGTGCGGTCACCCGTGCACTGGGCTTTCATCCACCGAGTCGTGCCGCGACCCTTTCATCGATCGGTGCCGCATTGACCGGAAAGGAACTGGAAATTTCGTGAATTCGCCATCGGGAACAATCGTGACGGGTGGCAGCGGAATGCTGGGCTCCGCCGTGGTGGAGCGCCTGCGCCCGCGCGGCCTGATCTGTCTGACCCGACGGCAGCCGGTCCCCGCCGTGCCGAACGTCGTCGTCGACCTCGCCGACGACCGCCTCGGCCTCGACCGTGCGGCCTACGACCGTCTGGTCGCCGAGACCGCCGTGATCGTCCATTGTGCCGCCCGCACCGGCTTCCGCGTCGGCCGGGAGACGATGATGTCCACCAACCGCGACGGCACCGGAAATCTGCTGAAGCTGGCCGAACGCGGCGGCGCCCGGTTCGTCCACGTCAGCAGCGCCTTCGTCGCGCGGCGGCGCTACGCACCGGCCGAACCGCCGGCGGGACAGCCGAGCCCGTGGCACTACCTCGACTCCAAACAGGCGGCCGAGGATCTCGTCGGCGCCAGCGCGGTGCCGAGCGTCATCGTCCGGCCGTCGGTGGTCATCGGTGACAGCGCCACCGGACAGATCACCACCCAGCAGGGCTTCCACACGATGTTGGAGTCGTTCTGCAAGGGGCTGCTGCCCATCGTGCCGTTCGAGGCGGAGTCCACGGTCGACTTCGTGCCCCAGGACATCGCCGCCGGGGCGATCGCCGACATCGTCGCCGATCCGGCCGTCACCGGCGAGCGCTGGCTGACGTCGGGGTCGCACGCGGTGACCGCCGAGGCGATCAGCGTGGCGTGCTGCGCCGTCATGGCCGAAGCGGGCCGTGAGCCACGCAGGCCGCGTTTCGCCCCGCCCGACATGGTCGACCGGCTCATCCTGCCGACGTTCGCCCCGGTCCTACCGCCCCGGTTGCTGCGCATGTTCCTCGGCCTGGTGGCCATGGGACGGCTCTTCGGACCGGATCGTGAGCCGTTCCCGACCTCGCTGCCGCCGCTGGTCGCCGGTGTCCCGCTCGGGCAGGTGATGCGGCAGGCGCTGGAGGCCAACATCCGATACTCCAGCGACCTGCCGGCGCACGTCCGCGACGAGGCGGCCTGACATGGTCACGTCGCAGAAGGCGCGGATCCTGCGCCAGTACCGTGACCATCTGGGAGCCGGGCGAGCGAGCCTCGCGCAGCTGATCGGCGGACGGATCGAGGTCCGCTCCGAAGGCGGCATCGTCGTCACCGACGACGGCAGCCGGCTCCTCGACTGCGGTGGTTACGGCGTCTTCCTGCTCGGGCACCGCCACCCCACGGTGGTCGCGGCGGTGGCGGAGCAGCTCGGCCGGCATCCGATGTCGTCCCGGATCCTGATCGAGCCGACCCTGGCCACGGCGGCCGCCGACCTGGCCCGGGTCAGCCCGGCACCGCTGCAGTACGTCTACTTCGTGAACTCCGGGGCCGAGGCCACCGAGACCGCGCTGAAGCTGGCCCGCCTGCACGGCCGGAAGACGGTGATCTGCGCGGAGGGCGGATTCCACGGCAAGACCCTCGGCGCGCTCAGCGTGACACCGAGGGCGCAGTTCCAGGAGCCGTTCCAGCCACTGCTCTCCGGCATCACCGTGGTGCCGTACGGCGACCTCGAGGCGATGGCCGCGGCGCTGGCCGCCGCACCGGATTCGGCGGTGGTGCTGGAGCCGATCCAGGGGGAGGGCGGGGTCAACATCCCGCCGGCGGGTTACCTGCGCGCGGTGCGGCAGTTGTGCGACCGGCACGGCGCGCTGCTGATCATCGACGAGATCCAGACCGGGCTCGGGCGGACCGGGCGGTGGTGGGCACACGAGCGGGACGGGATCACCCCGGACATCATGCTCGTCGGCAAGGGGCTGTCCGGTGGCGTGGTGCCGGTCGGCGCCGTGGTGGCGACGCCGGCCGCGTTCGCCCCGCTCGGCCGGGATCCGTTCGTGCACACGTCCACGTTCGGTGGGTCGCCGCTGGCGATGGCGGCGGTGTCGGCGACCGTCGCCGTGCTGGAGACCGAGGATCTGATCGCGCGCTCGGCCGCGGTCGGGGCCATCATTGTGGAGCAGTTCCGGGAGATCGTGGCCAGGTCCGGCGGCAACCTGATCAGCGAGGTTCGCGGGAGCGGGCTGCTCATCGGCATCGAGTGCCGGACGCCGCACGCGGCCGTCGAACTCTTCCTGGCGATGCTGGAGCAGAACGTCCTGGTGAACCACTCGCTCAACTCCCACACCGTCGTCCGGCTGACTCCGCCCGCGATCCTGGACGATGCGCAACTGGACTGGCTCTCCGCGGCTTTCGACAAGGCGGTCCAGCAACTGTGCTCGCTCGAGATCGCCGGGCAACACCTGAGGGAAGGGAACGAATGATGCACCCTGTTCGTGTCGAGAAGTGGGTGTCCGGCGTGTCCGCCGAGGCAATGTTCGAGCGGATCGTGGACTTCGCCTCGTACCCGAAGTATTCGGACGTCATCCGCAGCATCCGGATCGAGGAGGCGCCGGGGGGACGACTGCTCTCGCACTGGAGCGTCCGGTTCCGCAACGGTACGGCGGAATGGTCGGAGGTGGACGCCATCGACCGGGCCGCCCACGAGACCCACTTCGAGCAGACGGCGGGCGACTTCGCGCACTTCAGCGGCTACTGGCGGGCGATACCCGGCGGCACGGGCACGACCGTGCTGTTCGAGGCGAAGTTCGACATGGGCATGCCGTCGCTCGCCGAGCTGGTCAACCCGGTGGCCGAGCGTGCGCTGCGCGACAACATCGCGCTGCTCATCGACGGTTTCGCCGCAGCGGAGGGTGCGGTGGCGACGGAGCCGGCCGAGGCCCTCGCCGCGTCCTGCGGAGCGCCACCGGCGTGAGCCGCCGGCGGCCGGGCGCCGGTGGACCGGGTCGCCCCGGCCTACTGCTCCATCGGCGCCTCGGCCGCGGACACCGGCGGGCCCACCCGCACCGCGTAGGCGACGAGCCCGGCCAGGGCGAACGTCGCGGCCGTGACGGCGGCGACCCGGTTGTCCGGTTCCTGGACCATCCAGAGTGCCGCCTGCCGCCATTCCGGCCCGCCCGGCGCGGCCACGAAGCATCCGACCGCGGCCCAGCTGAGCGGCAGCTGCCAGGCGTTGCCGGCCCCGGCCAGCGCGGTGCCCAGCGCGGTGAGCCCGATCAGCCCGGCCGCGTTGCGCAGCAGCACCTCGGCCGGTCCGAAGTCGGCGCCCACGATCCGGGCGGCGGCCAGCATCCCGACCACGATCGCGGCGCAGACCACCAGGTGCGCGATCCGGCGCGGCGGCCAGGGCAGGGCAGCGGTCTTCTCCAACGCCGGGTCGGTCCCGGACAGCGTCGGCGCGAGCGGAGCCGCGGCGAGCGCGACGGTGAGGACCGCCAGTCCGGTGCCCACCGGACCGTCCTCGGCCAGGACCGACCAGGCGGTGGCCACCACGGCGACGGCGCCGGCGGACGCGGCCAGGGCGGCCGGCACCCGCCGGGACCGCAGATAGAGCGGCAGCCAGCGGCTCACGACGCCGCCTCGCCGGTCAGGATCGGCATCAGCTCGCGCTCACACCGCGCGGCCGCGTCGCGTACCGCGGTCACCCGCCGCAGTTGCTCGCGCTCGGGCAGGGCCCGCAGTGCCCGCACCCCGTCCCGGACCGCGGCCTCGGTGCGGGACGCGAACATGTCGCCGAAGACCGGATCCCACATCCGTACCGTTTCGGTGCCCAGCAGCCAGGCCCCGACGACGCTCATCGCCTTGTCGTCGATGTTCGCGCCGCAGCCGTTCCACCACATGCCGCCGCCCATCGCGATGCTGTCCGCCACGTCCGGGTCCTGACCCGTGTCCGGGTCCGGGTTCAGCGCGAAGTGCACCGTGCCCGGCTCCGGCGCCTTCCGCTGCCACTGTTCGCTGTCGTGGACGCCGGGGGTGTCCAGCCGTACTTCCACCGCGCGGGTCGGCGCGTTCGGCAGCTTGGCGATCGCGGCCAGCGCGCGTCGGGCCTCCGTGGTGACGTGCGGCAGGAGGTGCTCGTGGACGGCGGCGACGCACACCTGTGGGGTCCCGTCCGCGCAGACCAGGCGGTGCGCCGCCGGGTCGATCTGCCACCGGCCGGCCGGACCGGGCGCGGTGATCAGCAGCAGGCCGGCCACGCCCGCGGCCAGCGCCGCGCCGGCTCCCGCCCGCCGCGGCCACGACCGGCCCGCCGCCAGCAGCACCCCGGCCAGCAGCAGGCCGGCCGCCAGCGCGAGACGGCCCAGCAGCGCCGGAGTGGACACGGTCTCCCACGGCGCGTCCGGCGGATAGATGATCATGAGGGAGAGATTCTGCAACCGGTTCGGGTCGACGGAGACCGCCTGCGCGCCGAACTGCAGCACCAGGACCCCGGCGGCCAGCGCCGGGGGAAGCAGTGCCGAGGACCACCGGCGGCCGGCCGCGACCCCGGTCCAGGCCGCGCCGATCAGGATCAGCACGTCGATCAGCGGCGCGGCGAAGCCGCGAAGACCCAGGTAGCTGCCCGGGACCGCGATCAGGATCGCGCCGACGGCGAGGACGAGCAGGTGGGCCACCGCGACACCGATGCCCAGCGCGCTCATCGCCGGCAGGGTCCGCTGCCACCCGGGCCGGCCGGTGCTGTTCATCAGGTCCTCGGTGTGGGCCCGCCGGTCCCGGCGGCCGAGGGCCGCACCGCCGGCCAGGGCCAGCGGCACCAGGATGAACATGGTGGTGGTCTGTGCGTAGCCGAAGCGCAGCCACTGCCCCCGCCAGAAGCCGTACATGGTGGCGAGGACGAGGCCGCCGATGACGATCAGCAGCAGGGCGACCGTGGTGGCGTTGGAGCGGCGCAGCTCGATGCGGATCGGCCGGATCATCGCCCGCTCCGGTGCTGCATGAGCAGGTGGGAGTAGCCGCGCTCGGCCGGGCTGTCGCCGATGCCGTGGGTCTCGCCGAAGCGGGTCAGGTCGGCCGGAAGGCCCTGGAAGACCCGGGTGCCGTGGTTCATGATCACGACGTCGGCGCAGGCCGCCACCACGTCCTCGACCAGGTGGGTGGAGACCAGGACGCAGCTGTCCGCGCCGAGTTCCCGGATCAGTTCGCGGAACCGCACCCGCTGTTCTGGGTCCAGGCCGACGGTCGGCTCGTCGAGCAGCAGCAGCTCCGGCTCGTTCACGATCGCCTGGGCGATGCCCACGCGGCGCAGCATGCCACCGGACAGCGACTTGAGCCGGGCGTCGGCGCGGTCCGCGAGTTGTACCCGCTCGATGGCGCGCTGGGCCGCGGCCGGTACCGCCGCGGACGGCATCTCGCGCAACCAGGCCATGTACTCGACGCAGTCGCGGACGGTGAACCGGGGGTAGTAACCGAACTGCTGCGGCAGGTAGCCGAGCCGGCTGCGCAGGTCGCGCAGCTCTCGTCCGCGGGTGGCGTCCGTGCCGAGCAGCCGCAGCAGGCCGCCGTGCGGCTTGACGACCGTGCCGAGCGCGCGCATCAGGGTGGTCTTGCCCGCGCCGTTCGGGCCGAGCAGCCCGTGCACCCCGGTGCCGAGGGTGAGGTCGAGCCCGTTGACGGCCAGGTGTTTCCCGGCCTTCACGGTGAGGTTCACCGCCTCGACGGTCCAGGCGTGCCGCGTCGGCGCCACCTCGTGGGCGCTCACTGCGCGTACCATCTCGTCTCCTTCGCGGCCGTCCGGCGGACGGCCTGGTTGGGGGTCGCCTCAGCGCCAGTTGGCGGGGCTCCGCAGGTCATCGGCGCGCAGCAGGGTCAGCAGGGCCAGGATCACCGCGGCCGCCGCCCAGCCGGGCATGGTCTCGGCCCGCATCAGCGCCTCGGCCGGTGCGGCGGTGAGCGTGGGCCCCGGCCCGCCCGCGAACGACACCGCGGCGACGGCGGTCAGCCAGCCGCCGCCCAGGACGGCGGCCGCCACCGGCACCCCGATGCGGCTGCCCAGCAGCAGCGTCGCCGCGGTGAACGTCAGGCAGGGCAGCAGCCAGAGCGCGGGATTGCGGTCCAGGGCCAGTCCGGCAAGGATCAGCAGCGGCAGCACCGTCGCGAGGATGACCAGCGTGCGGCGCAGCATCAGGTCGAGGCCGGCCCGGGCGGTGCCGGCGAGCATCTCCCAGGACGGGTTGGCGCGCCGGGACCAGGCCACCGCGAGGCCGGCCAGCGGTGCCACCGGCGCCAGCAGCAGCACCAGGGACGGCCGGTCCGGGAAGGTCCGGTCGAGCTGGAACGCGGCGACGACGGCGCTGCCGGTGATGGCGATCCAGGCCAGCATCGACCAGTCCGTCCAGCGTTGGAGGAACCGCCGGACCCGGCGCCGGGGCACCGGTCGCGGGCCGGTCCGCGCCTGCTGGAGGATCGCCTCCCGGGCGTCGCCGAGCAGCTCCCGCAGCGGCGGTCCGGTCAGCCCGCCGAGCTGCCCGCGGCACTCGGCGCAGCCCTCCAGGTGCACCTCGACCGTCCAGCTCGCGGCGTTGTCGGGGCCGAGGTCGCCGGCGGCGTACGCCGCCAGGGCCGCGGCCGGTAGGTGAGCGGTCATGCGAGCGCCTCCCGTAGCGCATTGCGGGCGCGCCGCGCCCGGCTCTTCACCGTGCCCTCCGGCACCCCCAGCAGGACCGAGGTCTCGCGCACCGTGAGCCCGTCCAGGACCATCGCGGCCAGCACCGCCCGCAGTTCCGGGGCCAGCCGGTCCAGCGCCGCGCCGAGTTCCGAACCGATCACCAGGGCGAGGGCCTCGTCCTCGGCCGCCGGCACGCTGTGCACCGGCAGCACCTCGGTCGGCACCTCCAGGCGGCGGGCGCGCTTGCGCATGGCGTCCACCAGGCGCCGCGCGGCGATGGTCCAGATCCACCCGGCGGCACTGCCGCCCGGAGCGTCCGCACCGCCGGACTGCCGGATCCCGGCGAACGAACCGGCCGCCCGCCACACCGTGAGGTACGTGTCCTGCAGGACCTCCGAGACGATCGCGTCGTCCGAGCACCGGCGGCGCAGTCGCAGCGCGAGCCACGGGGAGGTGCGCCGGTACAGCTCGTCGAACGCGTCCAGGTCGGCCCGCGCGACGCGCCGCAGCAGCCGCTCCTCGTCGTGCCCGCTTTCTCCCACGTGCAGTTGGACGACCGCGGCACCCCGGATGGATCACGAACTCGGGTGACCTGGGTCACACTATGCGGATCCGGTCCCCGCCCGGTCGAGCCAGCGCTCGAACACCGCACGGCCGAGGTCGGCCAGCGCCGGTCCGTGCCGCCGGGCGTCGTCGCGCAGGGCGGCCAGGTCGACCCGGTTCGTGGCCAGCTCGTGGGCGTGGCCGATGAGCCACTGCTCCAGCCGGGTGTGGTCGGCCTCCAGGTGGAACTGCAGGGCGAGCACGGTGGGGCCGTACGAGAACGCCTGGTTCGGGTACCCCGGCGTCTCGGCCAGCCGCCGCGCGCCGTCGGGAATCTGGAACTCGTCGCCGTGCCAGTGCAGCACCGGCGTCACCCCGAGGGGGGCGAGCACGCTGTCCTGGCCGTCCGGGGTGAGCCGGAGCGGCGCGTAGCCGATCTCGGCGCCGCCCGCCGGTCCCACGTGGGCGCCGAGCGCGGCGGCGATGATCTGGGCCCCGAGGCAGACGCCCAGGACCGGCCGTCGGCGGTCGATCCGGTCGCGGACGGTGGTGATCTCCTCGGCGAGGTACGGGTACCGGCCGGCGTCGCCGATCCCGATCGGGCCGCCGAGCACGACCAGCAGGTCGGCGTCGCGCACCGAGGGGTGGTCGACCGGGTGCAGCCCGGCCTCGACGTAGCGGAACGTGTAGCCCCGCCCGGTCAGGACGGCGGCGAGGATCCCGAGGTCCTCGAAGGCGACGTGCCGGATGACGACGGCGTTCTTCACGGGCATCTCCCTGGGCGGAGTCGGGGCCGGCGGGGTCTCCGGGCCGCCCGGAGACCCCGCCGTCGTCGATGGTCCGGTCAGTGTCGGACGGCGACGCCCGGCACCGGCGGGAAGTCCAGCGTGGTCTGCCCGACCGAGTTGAAGTAGTTGGTGAAGGTGTTCAGCGCGACCGCCGCGACGATCTCTCCGATCTCCCCGTCGCCGTAACCGGCCTCGCGGACCGCGGCCAGGTCGTCGTCCGTGACGAAGCCCCGGGTCTCGATGACGGCCTTGGCGAACGTGAGTGCCGCCTCGGTCCGCGGGTCGGACGCACGGGCGCTGCGCCCGGCGACGAGGTCGTCCTCGGTCACGCCGGCCCGGGCGCCGAGCACGGTGTGGGCGGCCAGGCAGTAGCCGCAGTCGTTCTCGACGGCGGCGACCAGCGCGATCTGCTCCTGGACCCGGGCCGGCAGCCGGCCCTTGGACAGGGCGCCGCTGAACGACAGGTACGCGTCCAGGACGGCCGGCGAGCTGGCCATGGCGCGCATCATGTTCGGCGTGACGCCGAGCGCGCGCTCGACCTTGCCGAGCAGGGCGCGGGCCGAGGGCTCGGCGGTGGTGGGGTCGACGGTGGCGAGGCGTGACATGAGCGGTCCTTCCGACGGTTTGTTTGGCACTGCCAACTATAGAGCGCCGACGGAACCGCGCAAGCCTCTGTGGTGCGGCCGACACTCCGGCCGGATCAGTCCGGTCCCGGGGGGAGTTCGTGGTCGGGGCAGGTCACCCGCAACTCCGCGTCCCCGAACGGCGCATCGACGTAGTTGCAGTGGTGCGGCCGTCCGGTGTCCGCCGGATGCGCGTCCGGCACGAAGAAGCGGCAGGTCAGGCACATCTGCGAGACCGGGATCGACCGGCGGTCCTGCAGTTGGCGCATCAGGGTCACGGTGCCCCGGAGCATCGCGGCGAAATCGTCGGGGGACAGGGCCGACACGGCGCCGCCCAGGTTCTCCGACATGACGTTCAGCCGGGCCGCCTCGTCCCGCCCGGCCGGCGTCAGGGTGAGCAGGACCGCCCGGGCGTCACCCGGGTCGCGCGCCGCCTCCAGCAGCTCCTTGCGCCGCAGCACCTTCACGGCGTCGGAGACGGTCGGCGGCGTCGACGCCAGGGCCGACACGATGTCGCCCTGGCGCAGCGGCACCCGGCTGCCGTGCAGCAGGCCGATGATGTCGGCCTGCAGCGGGGACAGGTTGCGCGGGCCGGCGTTGCGCCACGCCTCCATGCGGACCGCCTGGCCGAGCCGGGCGAGCCCGATCAACAGCTGACTCGGCGGCGGCAGCCCCGGTACGTCCGCCATCTGACTCACCCCCCGACGCGCTCCCCGCATCCTACGAGGCCCGGCGTTCCCCCGGCCGCGACCGGCCCGGACGAGGACGGGAGGCGGGTGCGGACCCGGCCGGGTTTTTTCGCCGGACCCCGGAACCTGTGGCGGACGCCGGCCGTCAGACCGGGCATGACCAGATATCGCGGCACGTGGGCGGCCGCCGCCGTGGCCCTGTCTCTGCTCGCCGGCTGTGCCCGGACGGCGGCGGACGGTGTGCCGGCAGCCGCCGAGGGCGGCGCCTCCAGCGCACCGTCCGAGGTGGCGGCGGACGCGGTGGTCCTGCGGGTGCGGCACGAGGGCGGCTTCGTCCCGGTCGACATGGTGCCCGGGCGGGTGCCGACGGTCAGCGTGTACGGCGACGGCCGGGTGATCACCCAGGGGCCGCAACTCGCCATCTATCCCGGACCCGCCCTGCCCAACCTGCAGGTCCAGCAGCTCGACCCGGCCCGGGTGGCCGACCTCCTCGAGCGGGCCGTGGCGGCCGGCGTGCGCTCCGGCACGGACTTCGGCCGGCCGGGTGTCGCGGACGCCCCGGCCACCCGCGTCGACGTGCGGTACGCCGGCCGGACCTACAGCGTGGCGGCGGAGGCCCTGCAGGAGGCGCAGGCCGACGATCCGCGGCTGACCGAGGCGCAGAGGGCGGCCCGGACCAAGCTGGCGGCGTTCGTCAAGGAACTGAACGAGCTGCCCACCGCCCCCGGCATGCCACCGCCGCAGCCGTACCGGGCGGAGTCGGTGGCCGCGCTGGCCCGGCCGTACACCCGGCCTGCCGACGGCCTGCCCGCCCAGCCCGACCCGGTGGCCTGGCCCGGCCCGGCCCTGCCGGGCGAGTATCTGACGCCGCAGCTGAGGCTCGCCTGCGTCACCGCCACCGGCGCGCAGGCCGAGCAGGTGCTGGCCGCGGCGGCGAAGGCGAACGCCGTGACGCCCTGGACCTCCGGCGGCGACCGGTTCACCGTCACGTTCCGGCCGCTGCTGCCGGACGAGTCCGACTGCGCCGACCTGAAGGCGGCCCGATGATCCCGATCGGCGACCCCCTGGACGGTGACGCGTGGCGGCCCGGCGAGACCGATCGCGGCCGGGACGGCGGCGGGCCGGGACAGGCGGCGCCCGCCCCGGCCCGGCCGGCCTGCCGCCCGGTTACTTCACGCCGAGCAGGTCCACCACGAAGATGAGCGTCTCGTGCGGCTTGATCACGCCGCCGGCGCCGCGGGCGCCGTAACCCAGCTCCGGGGGGATGGTCAGCTTGCGGCGGCCCCCGACGCGCATGCCGGCCACTCCCCGGTCCCAACCGGCGATCACGTGACCGCCGCCCAGCGGGAAGTCGAACGCCTCGCCCCGGTTGTAGGAGGCGTCGAACTCCTTGCCGGACGAGTACGCGACACCCACATAGTGCACGCTCACGTTCTGACCCGGCTGCGCCTCCGGGCCGTCGCCGACCGTGATGTCCTCGATCAGCAGCTCGGCGGGCGGCTCACCGGTGATGGGGCCGACGTCGGGCTTGTCCATGAATCCTCCTGTGGTCGTCTTCGCGCCCATGCAATCACACGATCTTGCGCTTTCCGGCATTACCTCCCTCTGTCGGGCACGGCCCGGCGCCGATCGTCGTGCCTTCCGCCCCAGGTCGCGCCGTCCGCGTCGGCCGCCGCGACCGGGTTGCGGTGGCCGCCGCCGGGTGCGCGCCGCCCGGCCAAATCACCGTCGTCCGGAAATTGGTTGAACCGCATCGGATCGATCTTCGTACTGATGAGCGTCGACGACACAAGTCCCGCCCATCTCTGATCTGCGCACCCCCCTCCGCCGGCCCCGGCCGGCGGGACGCGCACTACGAAAGGCCGAGCATGAGTCGTGTCCAACACGGCAGCCGGGCGGTCAGCCGCCTGTCCCGCCGCCGGGTCATCACCATCGCCGCCTCCGTCGGCGTCGGCGCCTCCGTCGCCGGTGTCGCCGGGCTGAGCCTGGCGGGCGAGGAACCCGGATCGAAAGACACCGAGCCGCTGGTGCTCTCCCTCCGCGACGCGAGCAAGGGCACGTTCGACGTGTTCTCCGGCGGTTCCAAGGTCACGCTGACCGACCGCAAGCTCGCCGCCCAGCTGCTCAAGGCCGTCAAGCGCGGCTGACCGCTCGTCCTTTCCCGAAGGCCCCCGATCCCCTAAGGACCCTGGTTCATGTCTTCGCACCGTGAAGCGCCGGAGATCAGCAAGGACCCCGTCGCGGACAGTTCCGACCTGTACGCGTTCGTCAGCCCGGACGACCCGGACACCGTCACGCTGATCGCCAACTACGTGCCGTTGCAGTTGCCCGCGAGCGGCCCGAACTTCTTCGAGTTCGGCGACGACGTGCTGTACGAGATCCACGTCGACAACAACGGCGACGGCCGCCCGGACCTGACGTACCAGTTCCGGTTCCGCACCGAGTTGCGCAACGACCGCACGTTCCTCTACAACACCGGTCAGATCGAGTCGCTGGACAGCGAGAACTGGAACCGGCGGCAGTTCTACTCGGTCACCCGGGTGGACGCCCACGGCAAGCACGAGGTGCTGGCCCGCAAGCTGCCCTGCCCGCCGTGCAACGTCGGCAAGCTGTCCATCCCGGACTACGAGAAGCTGGCCGAGGACGCGGTGCACAAGCTGAAGACCGGCGAGACCGTCTTCGCCGGCCAGCGCGCCGACCCGTTCTTCGTCGACCTGGGCGCCATCTTCGACCTCGGCACGCTGCGGCCGTTCCAGAACGCGCACCTGGTCGGGCAGAAGCTGTTCAACTACGCCGGCAAGGCGGTCAACGCGACCGACAAGACCAACGTGCACAGCATCGCCGTCCAGCTCCCGCTGTCCGCGGTACGCAAGGACGGCAAGAAGAAGGTACGCGGGCGCGACGCCGGCGCGGTGATCGGCGTGTGGACCTCCGCCAGCCGCCGCCAGGTCCAGGTGCGGCAGGGCAAGAAGGACAACGACGACGTGTACGTCGGGCCGCAGACGCAGGTCTCCCGGCTGGGCAATCCGCTGTTCAACGAGGTCATCGTCCCGATGGCGCAGAAGGACCGGTGGAACAGCCTGCCGCCGAGCGAGGACAAGCGGTTCGCCGAGTTCGTGGAGAAGCCGGAGCTGGCGGCGCTGCTACCGGTGCTGTACCCGGGCCTGTTCGACAACCTGGCGAAGCTGAACGAGGCCGGCAAGGCCCGCGCCGACCTGGTGGCCATCCTGCTCACCGGCATCCCGGACGGCCTCATCGAGGGCTTCCAGAACAACACCGGCGACGTGCAGGCCGACATGCTGCGGCTCAACACGGCCATCCCGCCGGCCAAGAAGGAGAACAAGTTCGGCCTGCTCGGCGAGGACCTGGCCGGGTTCCCGAACGGCCGCCGGGTCGCCGACGACGTGGTGTCCATCTCGCTGCGCGCCATCGCCGGCGTCACCGTGCCGCTGGTGGACCCCAAGTTCAAGCCGGACGAGGCCGCGGCACTGGTGGAGCAGGGGCTGAGCATCAAGGACAGCGGGGCGAAACTGCTCGGCGAGTTCCCGTACCTCGGCACGCCCTTCGACGGCTTCAACAACCCGTCATGACCGCCGGCACCCACCATCACCACACGCTCGCCCCGTCCGGGCAGGGCACCGTGGTGCTGGCCATCGGCGCCGGGATCGGTGCGCTGGTCATCCACACCCCGGGCAGCCTGCACGGCCACGAGATCGAGGTGAGCCCGGTCGCCGATCCGGCGGTACGCACCCACGCCGCGGTCCGCGCCCGGTACGTGCGCGGCGGTGTGCTGTGGAGCGTCGTGATCGACGGCCTGCCCGAGGGCCGGTACGTGGTCTGGCGCGACCCGGTCACCCCGCTGGCCGAGGTGAACGTGTCCGGCGGGGCGGTCACCGAGTACGAGTGGCCGGCCGGGGTGGCAGCCGCGTAACCGGTGATTCCGTCACGACGGGACTACAGTCTGCAGGATGGACGCCGCGGCTATGCTCGGCCACCCGCCCGCCTCGTCCCCGTACGGTGACGACGCGATCCGGTCCGTCCTGCGGACCACCGACCTCGACGAGGCGCGGGTCTTCTGCCGGCGACTGTTCTACGACACGCTCCGGGTCCGGCCTCTCGGTGACGCCGAGGGGCTGGACTTCGTGGCCGGCGGGGTCCGGATCGGACCGGTCACCGTGGCCGAGGTCGGCTACGGCACCGACGTCTGCGTGACCACCGCTGAGCTGGAGACCGCGTACCACGTGCTGGCGCCGCTCACCGGCACGGTCCGCTGCGTGCAGGGCGACCGGGTGGTGACCGCCGATCCGGACTCGGCCGCGGTGCTGATGCCGACCGGCGACGTCGAGCTGGACTGGACCGCCGAATGCCGGCTGCTCAGCGTCAAGGTGGACCGCCGCACGCTGGAGCGCGAGGTGGACGCCGCGCTGGACCGGCAGCTGCCGTCGCCGCTACCGCTGGAACCGAGCTTCGGCGTCGGCTCCGGCCCGGGTCGCACGTTCGCGGCGCTGATCCGGGCGCTGCTGGCCGAGCTGCGTCAGCCGGACGGCCTGCTGGACCAGCCGGCCATGCTGTCCCGGTGGCGGGACCTGGTGCTGAGCGGCCTGGCGCTGACCGTGGAGCACCCGTACGACGAGGACGTCCCGGCCCGCCGGCCGCGGACCGTCAAGCGCACGCTGGACGCCATGCACGCCCAGCCGGGGCACCCGTTCACGGTGGCCGAGCTGGCCGCCATCGCCGGCGTGGGGGTGCGCGTGCTGCAGGAGTCGTTCCGCCGGCACGTCGGCATGTCCCCGCTGACCTACCTGCGCCGGTTGCGCCTCGACGGGGTGCACGCGGAACTGACCCGGGCCGATCCGTGGCAGGTCAGCGTGACCGAGGTGGCCGAGCGGTGGGGCTTCACCCACCTGGGCCGGTTCGCCGGGGCGTACCGCGACCGGTACGGCGTCGCCCCGTCGCAGACGCTGCGCGAGCGCGGCTGAGACGCGCCGGTGGCCCGGGCCGGCGTGCGGCCCGGGCCGGTCCCGGTCAGACGTTCTCGTGCCAGGGGTTGGCGAAGTCTCCGACCAGGCCGCGTACCGCCACCACCGGGCTGCTGGTGGTGAACGGGCCGGCGACGTTGCAGCCGAACTCCGGGATGACCCGGGTCAGCGTCTCGCCGTCCGCGAAGCGGACCTGGATCCGGACCACCTCGGTGCCGCTGGGGTAGCAGGCGATGGCGTAGCCGGTCTCCCAGTTGATGCTCAGCGAGCTGCGCTGCACGCCGTTCGCGTCGACGATCGGCCACGGTCCGCTGTCGGCCTGCGCCGCCGCGGTGACGTGGGTCGCCGCCACGGCGGGCGCGGCGGCCTGGGCGGTGCCGGCGGAGAGGCTGAGCAAGCCGGCCACCGCGGTGGCGACGGCCAGGCCGAGGGTGGTGCTCCTGCGGATCTTCATGTGGTTCCTTCGCACGTCGGTGAACATGACTAAGACGACGATAGGAGTGAATAGAGAACACCAAGTGCCAATTTCGAACGGATACGAACATAGATGTGCGACCTATGTCACCGGGGCGTTCAGTCGACTCACAGGCCACGCACAACGACCCGACAAGGGGCGCGGGAACCGTGGAGTCATGACCGAGATGACCGCCCTGCCCCCGTCCGCCGCCGCCGCCACCACCGTCGACGAGCCTCCGCCGCAACCACTGTCCGCCCGCCGCTGGCCCCGGCGTGTCGCCGGCGGCGCCGCCGTCCTGGCGCTGGTCGCCGGCGGCGGCACGGCCGGCGGCGCGCTGGCCGACCACTACCTCACCGGTACGGCCCCGGCCGCCGCCTCCGCCCCGTCCGCCGCGACCCCGATCCGCGCCACCACCACCGACACGCTCGCCACCGTCGCCGCGACGGTGTCGCCCAGCGTGGTCACCGTGCTGGTCGACGGCGCCCGGGAGTCGTCGCTCGGCTCCGGCGTGGTGCTCGCCGCGGACGGTCTGGTCCTCACCAACCACCACGTCGTCACGTCCGGCGGCACGGTGAGCGTCCGGCTCGCCGACGGCCGGACCGCGCCGGCCCGGGTGGTCGCCTCCGACACCGCCCACGACCTCGCCCTGGTACAGGCCACCGGACTGAGCGGGCTGACCCCGGCGACGTTCGCCCCGGACGGCAGCGTGGCGGTCGGCGACACCGTGCTGGCCTTCGGCTCGCCGCTGGGCCTGGCCGGCACGGTGACCTCGGGCATCGTGTCCGCCACCGACCGCACCGTGGACACCGGTACGGAGCGGCTGACCGGCCTGCTGCAGACCGACGCGCCGATCAACGAGGGCAACTCCGGCGGCGCCCTGGTCGACACGTCCGGCCGGGTGATCGGCATCAACGTGGCCACCGCCACCGCCGGCGACAGCACCGGCAGCGTCGGCGTCGGATTCGCCATCCCGTCCGGGACGGTGACCACCGTGGTCCGGCAGCTCACCGCCCGGGCCGGCTGACGTGCGCCGCCGCCGGTCAGCCCCGCCCGGCCGACCGCCGGCCCGGCCGGCCCGGCCGTCAGCCCGCCAGGTGGCCCCAGCGGTCCTCCAGCTCCCGCCACGTGCCCTGCGCCACGGCCCGCCCGCCGATCAGCACCACCACGTGGTCGGCCCGGCTGAGCGCGGCCCGCTTGGACGTCGAGCCGACCACCGTGACCCCGTGTTCGCGCAGCGCCCGCCACAGCTCCAGCTCCGTCGTGACGTCCAGGGCGGACGACACGTCGTCGGCGACCAGCAGCTCGGTGCGCGGCGCGAGCGCCCGGGCCAGCGCCAGCCGCTGCAGCTGACCGCCGGACAGGCGGGTGCCCTTGTGCCCGATCAGCAGCTGCAGACCACCGCCGGCCGCGGCCAGGTCGTGCTCCAGCTGGGCGGTGGTCACCGCGTCCGCGGCGTCCACCTGGTGGCCCAGCGCGATGTTGTCGGCCACCGTGCCGGACAGCACCCGGGGCAGCTGGGCCACGTACCCGACCTGGTTGGGCCGCAGGAACAACTCCGGCTCGTCCACCGGGCGGCCGTTCCAGCGCAGCCGGCCGGTGTGGTGCACGATGCCGGCCAGCGCCCGCAGCAGCGACGACTTGCCGGCCCCGACCGGGCCGACCACCAGCACCAGCTGGCCGCGGTTGACGGTCAGGTCGATGTCCTGCGCGCCCACCGTGCCGTTCTCGTGCACCGCGCTGAAGTTCTGCAGCTCCAGCCGGTGCAGCGGGTCGCGCGGCGCGGTCGGCGGCGCGGCGGCGGTTCCGGCCGCGAGGTCCACACCCGGCACCGCCCGGGAGTACTCGGCGATGCCGGACATGGCCACCGTGCGGCGGGTCCACACCCGGGCCGACGGCAGCTGCGACACCAGCGACGCGGTGGTCCAGGCGAACCAGCGGGCCGCACCCAGCGTGGCCACCGCGATCAGCGTCGCCGCGGCGGACAGGTGACCGGTCAGGTACATCGCCCAGGCCGCGATCGGCAGCAGGCCGCTGACGATGGACGGCGTGGACCGGGCCCACACCTGGATCGAGATCTCCCGGCGCTGCCGGTCGCTGCGGGCGCGGTCCAGCCGGGCCAGATGCTCCAGGACCGGCCGGGTGGCGCCGGCCAGCTTCACCGTGCGCGCCGCGGACAGCGACGACACCAGCGCGGTGGCGAACGCGGCACGGGCCGACACGGTGCGCCGGGCCGCCTTCTCCAGCCGCGGCCCGAACAACGTGGCGGCCAGGCCGGACACCACCATCGTGCCGAGGAAGAACGCGGCCGGCACGAACGAGCCGGACGCCCAGGTCATCGCCACGATCAGCACCAGGCTGGTGGTCTGGTCGACCACGTTGTCGGCCAGCATCACCACGCGCTCGGTGTCGCCGCCCTGCGCGACCACCTCGGCCGGGGTGTGCTTGCTGACCCGCCGCGGCCCGATCTGGCCGTGCACCAGCCGCAGGCTGATCCGCAGCATCTGCCGCACCCACCACTCCGGGAACCAGGCGGCGGTGTAGTACAGCGTCGGGATCGCCACGAACAGGCCGACCGCGATGCCGATCGCCGGGTACATCGGGTCGCCGACGCCGTCCACCACGTTCGCCCAGAGCAGCGGCATGATCGCGCCGTCCAGGCCGAGCAGCACCAGCACGATGAACAACCCGACCGCGCTGAGGCCGTACCGCGGATCGTTGGTGGCCAGCCGGAAGATCTCCCGCATGGTGCGCACCGGTGGCGGGTCCGGCAACGGCGGCGGGTCGGCCTTGGGCAGAGTGTTGGTCAGCGCGTCGGCGCCCAGCTCCGACGGGAGGTCGTCCCACTCGTCGCGTTCGGCCAGCAGCACCCCGCCGCCACCCGGCGCGGCCGGCACGGACAGGTTGCTGGTGGCCAGCAGCTCGGCGAAGCGCCGGGACTCCTGCATCGGCCCGGACTCCAGCACCTCGCCGTCGGCGAGCACCACGACCGAGTCGCAGCGCTGCACCGACGACAGCCGGTGCGCCACGATGATGCCGATCCGGCCGGTCAGCAGCCGGTCGGTGGCGCGCTGTACCCAGGCCTCGGTCACCGGGTCCATCCGCGCGGTGGCCTCGTCCAGGATCACCACGTACGGGTCGCGGACCAGGATCCGGGCGAACGCCACCAGTTGCTCCTGGCCGGCGGAGAGTTTGTAGCCGCCCTCGCCGAGGTTGGTGTCGATGCCGTCCGGCAGGCTGCCCGCCCACCCGGTCAGGCCCAGCTCCTCGAGCGCGCCGGCGGCCCGGGGCAGCAGCTCCGGGTCGAACAGCGCGATGTTCTCGGCCAGCGTGCCGGCCAGGATCTCGGTGCGCTGCGGCACGATCGCGGTGTGCCGGCGCAGCCCTTCCACCGCGATGTCGTTGATGTCGGTGCCGGCCAGCGACACCGTGCCGCGGGGCACGTCCACCGACCGTGTCAGCACCTTGGCCAGCGTGGACTTGCCCGAGCCGGTGCGGCCGACCAGCGCGTACGAGCGGCCCCGCGCGAAGGTCAGGCTGACGTTGCGCAGCGCCGGCGGGCGGCCCGAACCGGCCTCGCCGTAGTGGAACGTCAGGTCCCGGACCACCAGGTCGCCGTCGCGCGGCGGAATCCCGTCGGTGGGCTCCTGCCGGACGTCGCGCAGCAGCTGGACCCGGCTCCACGCACCGAGCGCGTTCTGCAGCTCGGGCACCATCCGGGTGACGTGTTCCAGGGTGCCGCCGAAACCCAGGGCGAGCAGCCACACCGCGGTCAGCCGGGCACCGTCCACCACGCCGGCGGCCAGCGCCCAGGCACCGGCCACCGCGACCCCGGCGATCAGGACGCGGGTGATGGCACCGGCCCACATGGTGATCTTCGCGGACAGGTGCCAGACCCGGCGGCCCCGGTTCAGCAGCTCCCGGGCCCGTTCGGCGAAAAGCTTGCGCACGTACGGCGCGGCCAGGCTGGTGCGGACGTCGTCCTGGCCGTGCACCGACTCCTCCATCACCGCGGCGAGGTCGGACCAGGCCTCCTCCTCGGCGATCCGGGCCGGCGAGATGCGCTGGACGGGCCGGCTCATGGTGACCACGAGCAGCACGGCGACCAGCAGCATGCCGATCCCGGCCGGCCACCACACGAAGAACGCCGTGACGATGGAGAGGGCCGCCACGCACAGCGACTGGGCGATCCGGACGCCGCCGCCGCGCAGCTGCGAGCCGACCTCGTACACGTCGCTGTCGATCCGGTCGAGCAGCTCGCCGACCGGCGTGCCCTCCAGCGTGGGCAGGTCCTGGCCGAACGCCACCCGGTTCAGGCCGCGCCGCACGCCCGCGGCCCAGTCGGCGGTCAGCCCGGCCGTGACCAGGCCGACCACCAGGTCGCTCAGCACGGACACCACGAGAGCCGCGGCCAGCAGCGTGAACACCGGGACCGACCGGTCCACCAGCACCGCTCCGGCCAGCGCGAGCGCGCCGGCCTGCCCGGCCGCCCCCAGCACGATGAGCACCGCCACGAAGAGCGTGCGGCGGGACGACGTGGCCCACAGATCACGGAGCAGGCGCATCGACAGTCCTCAAGGCGAAGGGGTGGGAAGCCTCCATCCTCCGGGCCGCCACCCGGCGGTACAACGCAATTACCTCGCCCCCGGCTGTCACGCGTGTCACGATCGCCGCCGTGGAACTGACGGTGCCGCCGGCGGTGGCGGCGAAGGCCCGGGTGGCCGGCTCCGGCGGCTGGCTGACCGGCCTGCCCGGGCTGGTGGCGGAGCTGTCCCGGGAGTGGGGCGTCACGGTGGGCCGGGCGTTCCCGGACGCCACCGAGGCGTTCGTGGCCGAGGCGGTGACCGCGGACGGCACCCCGGCGGTGCTGAAACTGCTGGTGCCACGGGCCGGCGGGCACGCCGGGCACGAGATCGCCGTGCTGCGGCTGACGGCCGGCTCCGGCTGCGCGACGCTGTTGCGCCACGACGAGGCGCGGCACGCCCTGCTGCTGGAACGGCTCGGTCCGTCGCTGGCCGACCTCGGGCTGCCGCTGGAGCGACGGCTGGAGATCCTCTGCGACGCGGCCGCCCGGGTGTGGCGTCCGGTTCCCGCCCCGGTGGCGCTGCCCACCGGGGCCGCCAAGGCCGAATGGCTGATCGGCTTCATCGAGCGGCGCTGGGCGGACCTCGGCCGGCCGTGTGCGGCGGCCACGGTGCGGCACGCGGTCCGGGCCGCCGAACGGCGGATCGCCGCGCACGGCGACGACCGGTCGGTGCTGGTGCACGGTGACGTGCACCAGTGGAACGCGCTGCGGGCCGGCGACGGATTCAAGCTGGTCGACCCGGACGGCCTGCGCGCCGAACCCGAGTACGACCTCGGCGTGCTGATGCGCGAGGACCCGGTCGAACTGGTCGCCGGCGACCCGCGGGACCGGGCCCGGTGGCTGGCCCGGCGTACCGGCCTGGACGCCACCGCGATCTGGGAGTGGGGCGTGGTGGAACGGGTCTCCACCGGCCTGGTGCTGGCCGCGATCGACGTGCAGCCGCTGGCCCGGCAGATGCTCGGCGCGGCGGACGCGATCAGTCGCGATGCAACGTCAGGACCGTGATCTCGCTGGGCGCGAAGATCCGGAACGGCGGCCCCCAGAACCCGGTGCCGCGGCTGGTGTACAGCTGGGTCCGGTCGCCGTGCCGGCTCAGGCCCTGCAGCACCGGCTGATCCAGGCGGACCAGGTAGTGGAACGGCCACATCTGGCCGCCGTGCGTGTGCCCGGACAGCTGCAGGTCGACGCCGTGCTCCACGGCACCGCCGATCTGCCGCGGCTGGTGCGCCAGCAGCAGCACCGGCAGCGCCGGGTCCGCGCCGGCCAGCGCCGCCGCGTGGTCGGCCCGGTGCCCGGGTACGCCGGAGCCGGCCGCGGTCCGGTCGTCCACGCCCGCGATCACCAGCCGGGCGCCGTCGCGTTCCACCACCAGGTGCCGGTTGTGCAGCCACTCCCAGCCCAGCGACGTCATGTGCTCGACCCAGCCGGGCGCCCCGCTGTAGTACTCGTGGTTGCCGGTCACGTACACCCGGGCCAGGCGGGCCTGCACGTCACCCAGCGGCGCGGCCTGGGCCCGGCGCTGCGCCACGTCGCCGTCCGCGATGTCACCGGTGTGCGCCACCACGTCCGCGCCGAGCGTGTTCACCACCCGGACCACGCCGGCCGACCAGCGGGCCCGGTCGATCGGGCCGTAGTGGGTGTCGGTCAGCAGCACCACCCGCAGCCCGTCCAGGCCGGCGCCGAGGCGGGGGAGGGTCACGTCGATCCGGCGTACCCGGGGGACCCGCATCGCCTCGGCGTACCCGTAGAACAGCAGCACCACGGCGACGGCGACGACCGTCGCGGCGACGATCCGGGAGCGCGCCGGGTCGGCCACGCCGGCCACCGCCAGGCCCAGGCGCAGCAGCAGACCGAGCACGGACCAGACGAACAGCACCCAGATCACGCCGAGCAGCGAGTCCGCGGCGACGGCCGCGCCGTCGCGGTGCCGGCGGCCGTGCCCGGTCATCATCAGCAGCGGGAACGTGACCAGCGCGAGCGCGAACACGGCGGTGCCGGCGGCGGTCACCGGCGCCGGCCACGACGCGGCCGGCACCAGGGTCCACCAGGGCACCCCGAACAGCAGCAGCAGGACCGCGCCGACCGTGGCGGCGAACCGCACCACCCGCAGGCCGCGCCGCCGCGGTTCCGTCTCCACCGTCTCACCGACCGACATCCGGTAAGAATGCCACGCCGTGGGGCGGGCGCGGTCCGTGCTGCGGGTGGTCCACCGGGGGCCAGCGGAAGCGGCAGCCGCGTCGCCAGGTCCGGTCCGGCGGGTCGTGCCTGCCGGTCTTACGGAGATTGCGTCAGTGGAGCGCTCCAGCGGTACGCCGGCGTCAGGACGGGCGGGCGCCGAGGCGGTGCAGCAGCGCCGCCGGGATCAGCAGGTCGGCACGGTGCCGGGTGGACGCGATGATCTCGGCGTTGCGCTCGTCGGTGCCGGTGGCCCAGACGATCGCGGCCGCCTCGTCCTTGCCGAACCGCCGGTGCCGGTCGATCAGCCGGTGCAGGCGTTCCGGTCGGTCCAGGTCGGCGTACCAGACCTCGTCCAGCAGCGACCGGACCGGCCCCCACCGGGCGTCGTCCACCAGCAGGTAGTTGCCCTCGCTGACGATCAGCCGGGCGCTGCGCGGCACGCCGATGGCGCCGGCGATCGGCTGCTCGATGACCCGCTCGAAGCCGGGCGCGTAGATGATCTCGTCGGCGTCCTCGCGCAGCCGGCGCAGCAGGGCGGCGTACCCGAGGGCGTCGAACGTGTCCGGGGCGCCCTTGACCGATCGCAGGCCGAGCCGCTCCAGTTCGGCGTCGGCCAGGTGGAAGCCGTCCATCGGCACGTGTGCCACCCAGCCGGGCGACGTGTCCGCCGCGACCGCCGCCACCAACTCCTCGGCCAGCGTGGTCTTGCCGGCGGCCGGGGCCCCGGCGATGCCGAGCACCGCCCGGCGACCGTCCCGGACCAGGCTGCGGGCGCGGTGGACGAGGTCGGCGAACTCGAGTGTCACGCCCGGTACGCTACCGCCGGCCCGGCCGGCCGCCGCCCCTCGTCCGGCCGTCCGCGGTCCCGCGCCGGCCGATGGGCCCCGACGAGGATCGCCGCCGTGCGGGCGCCGGTGTCACAGCCCGAGCCGCAGTCCCGCCACGCCGGCCGGGGACAGCGGCCGCGCGGTCGCGCGCAGCAGGTCGCCGTAGACGCCGGACGGCAACTGGGCGCCCAGCGCGCACAACGCCGGGTAGAGGTCGAGGACGTCCCGGTGGCTGAGCGCGCCGACGCCGATCAGCAGGCCGTTGACCGCGGTCGGGTTGCGGGCCAGTTCCGCGCACACGTCGGCGCGCCAGTCCGGGTCGTGTACCCGGGAGGCGAACTCCCGGGCGATCCGGTTGCTCGCGGTGCAGGCGAACTCGGCGGCGGCGTGCCGGCCGGAGCGGGCCAGCACCGGCGCCAGGCGGACCGCGATGCCCAGCCGCATCGCGAGTTCACCCACGGTGAGCACGTCGAGTCCGAAGGAACAGGTGTCGCAGAGCCGCTGGAACGTCTCCGTCTGGACCACGGTGGCCGGCCGCGGGCAGTCGCCCAGCGGCCCGCAGACCGTGTCCATGATGACTTCGGCGAGCGTGCCCTCGGCGTCGAACCGGCCCACACCGAAGAAGGTGGCCGGAGTGGCACGGTAACGGGCGAGTGCGGCACGTTCGCTGGCATAGGCGTCCGCGTCGACACCGATGCGGGGCATGCCGTGGTAGGCCTGGAGTTGAATGAGTCGGAACATGGTCGCTCCCCGGGGTCTAGAGCGGTCGTCGCCGGGGAATACGGTGCGCGAACCTCGGAGGTTCAGTCCTTACGCTGGGTGTAAGAAAAATAGGTCTCACGGGCATGTCCGGTCAGCCTAAAGTAGTCGAACGTCACGGCGTGTAACGCATACACGGCCGCCGTGAGGAGCGCCTGCATGCCGGCCAGCACGGCCAGCAGCGAGACGTCCAGGGTGCGCCACGCGACCGGCAGGGCCACCGCGGCGAGCACGAGCGCCGCCCCGCCGGCCGCCTCGGCGAGCCGTAGCGGGTCGATTCCGCGTCCTTCTGTCATGGGGTACACCCTGTCCCGGCGACCGGTTCCGCCGCTTCGGTCGCCGGTCGGATCAATGTCTATGACTTTCGGCAGAGGGGGCGGCAGAAAAACCCCAAAAACGCACGAGGGGTACGGGACTTGCCTACCGTGGACGTGTCGGCCCGTACCGGCGACGACGCCCCGCGACCGGCGAAAGGTGCCCGGAATGACCCTGCAGATTCCCGCAGCCCGCCACGACGACCTCGCCCTGCAGCTCGCCGCCGAGATCGAGAACCGCCTGGCCGGGCTCGCCGACGAGCTCGAGCACGCCGACGTGGTCGTCTACGGCGCCGACCGGGGACTCGCCACCCGGGGCGGCACGGTCCGGATGTCCCTGGCCGATCTGGCGGCCGTGGTTGCCGAGGTGGCTCTCGACGGATCATCCGTTGGTACCACGCTTGCCGCCGGCCGGCCGGACAGCTTCTGACCTGCGCGTCCGGCATCTATGCTGGCGCCGCTGGATCCGGCGCCCGGCCGGCCGAAGACGGTGCGCCGAACCTCGAAGCTGGCCGGGACTGCGACCGATAAGCGTCGTATCCAGCGGCTGAGGGAGGGACGGACGCGTGACCGACACGGTTCCGCCGAGGTGGCAGACCATGCCGGCGCTGATGTATCACTCCGTGTCCGCGGTCGACGGGCCACTGCGTGATCTCGCCGTTCCGCCGAAGCGCCTCGCCGAGCAGCTGACCGCGCTCACCGACGCCGGCTACCGCCTGGTCGGGCTGTCCGCGGCCCTCGACCAGCTGGACGCCGGCAGCACCGACAAGCTGCTCGCGGTGACCTTCGACGACGGCTACCGGGACTTCCTCACCGAGGGTGTCCCGGCGCTGGCCGCCGCGCAGGCCGGCGCCACGCTGTACGCCTCCGTCGGTCACCTCGGCGACGACGCCGACTGGCTGGGCCGGTACTCGCCGGACTTCGGGCGGCTGCTCGACTGGGCCGAACTGGCCGAGGTCGCCGCCGCCGGCATCGAGATCGGCAACCACAGCCTGGTCCACCACCCGCTCGACGTGCTGCCGCCGGCGCAGCTGCGCGAGGAGATCGTGCGCAGCCACGAGGAACTGGAACAGCGGCTGCAGAGCCCGGTCCGCAGCTTCGCCTACCCGCACGGCTACCACGGCCGCCGGGTCCGCGACCTGGTCCGGGAGGCCGGGCACGACAACGCCACCGAGGTCGGCCGCCGGCTGCACACCCCCACGGAGCACCGGTACGCCGTACCCCGGTTGCAGCCCACGCCCGACCTCACCGGCGCCGACCTGGTCCGCCTGGTCGCCGACGGCGGCCCGCAGCTGCTGCCCCGGGCCAAGCAGCTGGCCCAACCGGCCTGGCGCGCGGTCCGCAAGGTCGCGCGCGCGACCGGCCGGAACCTGACATGACGCCGGCCCACCGCCGCCCCGGGCGGCTACCCCGCCGCGCCGTGCTCGGCCTCGCCGGACTGGCCGCCATCCCGGCCGCCACGGTGGGACTGCAGCAGTGGCGGTCCAAGACGCCGCCGGCCGAGGCCACCACCGCGCCCCCGGTCCGGGACGTGCCGGCCGTCGTGCAGCCGTCGGCCACCCCGAAGCCCCGGCCGGTGGTCACCAGCGGCGGCGGCCCGGTGCCGTTCCGGCCGGGCAAGGCGCTGCTCGGTTCGTACCTCGATCTGAACGGCATGTCGGCCGAGCAGGCGCTCGCGCTGCGCCGCCAGCAGACCGGCCGGGACCAGCGGATCGTGCACGTCTTCTACGGCTGGACCGACACGCTGCCGCACCGGCTGCCCGGCCTGCCGGACAAGGCCGTACCCATGGTGTCCTGGCGCGGCACCCGGCACGAGGACATCCTGAACGGCTCCGCCGACGCGCTGATCGCCCGCGCCGCCCGCCGGCTGATCCGCTTCGGCCGCCCGGTGCTGCTGCGCTGGGGCTGGGAGATGAACGGCAGCTGGTACGCCTGGGGTGGGGCCCGCAACGGCAACAACCCCGGCGGGTACGTCGAGTCCTGGCGCCGGCTGCACGGCATCTTCGCCGAGGAGGGCGCGACCAACGTGTCCTGGGTGTGGAGCACGAACTGGAACAACAGCCCGAACGTGGACTGGAACAAGTTCCAGCGCTACTACCCGGGCGACCGGTACGTCGACTGGGTCGGCGTCTCCGGCTACAACCTGCACCGCGAGCTGCCCGGCGCGCTGTTCCGCGGCATCTACGACACCTACTCGGCGAAGAAGCCCATCATGATCAGCGAGGTGGGATCGGTGGACCGGGGCGGCCGCACCAAGGCCGACTGGATCGAGCGGTTCGCCGAGTGGGTGGAACAGCACCCGGCGGTCGGCGCGGTGGCCTGGTTCGACACCGACACCCACCCCGGCTACCACGAGCGGTGGCGGGTCGACACCGACGCCGCGTCGCTGGCCGCGTACCGGGAGATGGCGCGCTCGCCGCGCTTCGCCGGCTGAGCCGCCCGCCGGCGCCGGCTACTGGACCGGGGCCACGACCAGCGAGCGGTACGCGACCACGTCACCGGCCCGGAACAGCCCCACCTGGATCCGCTCGTCCGCCGGCAACGACAGCACCGCGGACCAGACGCCGTCGCCGTCCACCTCGACCACCCGCTCGACCAGCTGGGTGCCCACCGAGTCGGTCACCCGCAACGTGTACGGCCCCTCGTCCTCGACCAGGCCGCCCGCGGTGACCTCCACGCTGTGCACGCCGGCCGCGGTGACCGGTCCCGGCGGCGCCGCGGACAGCGACGTCACCGTCACGTCGTAGCTCTCGTGCGAGCTGACGTACGACAGGTAGCCCGCCCCGGCCAGCACCGCCAGCACCAGCACCATCGGCAGCAGCTGGCGCAGCACCAGGCGGATCTCCAGCCGCTGCTCCGGCGAGCGCGGCGCGAACGGCCCCGGCGGCACCGGCCGCGGCGCCGGGCGCTTCTTCTTCGGCACCGGCGGCGGGTCGCCGTCCCGGATCACCGGGATCAGCTCGGTGGGCGCGTCCTGCGCGCCGACCGCGATCCGCGCCGCGGCACCGACCGGCGCCTCCGCCGGGTCCTCGGCCAGGTCCGGCTCGTCGTCGTCCGGGCCGCGCCAGAACCTCGGCGGCGCCGCGGTCACGGTCACCGCCAGCAGCGTCACGCCGGCCGCGGCCAGGGTCCAGGAGAGGCGGTCCAGCCGGGCGCCGGCCACGTACAGCAGCAGGCCGGAGACCACCAGGACGGCCAGGCTCAGTGCCGGCGCCAGCACGGTCCGCTCCACCGCGGACAGCGTCCGGTGCCGGAACAGGATCTCGGTGAGGGCCAGGCCCGGCAGGACGAACCCGAGCAGCAGCCCACCGGCCAGCGGCAACGGCCCCGGACCGGCCAGCACCGCCGCCGTCGCGGCCACGGTCAGCGCCGCGATCAGCACCGGCATCGTGATCCTCGTGACGACGCGACCGACCACCGCGTTCACCGGGCCACCCCCATGCGGTAGATGCGGACGGTGCCGTTGTCGTACAGCCGGTCCACGTCGCGCAGGTTGTCGAACTTGGTGATCTGGCCGGCGCTCAACGGCTCGGTGATCCGCCCCGCCATCGGGTCGTTCTCGAAGTACGACTCGCTCTGCGGCAGCTGCGTGCTCAGCCGCCGGTCCACCACCAGATAGTCCACGTGCACCGACTGCACCAGCTCGTCCTCCGCCAGGCCCCACTGGACCGCGTAGTACAGCGCGCCGATCTCGCGGACCGGGTCCTGCCGGCCGTACGTCGACGACAGCGACACCGCGGTCACGTCGCCGCCGACCCGGTTGCCCGGGCCGAGCGTGTCCCGTTGCCACAGTGCGGCGTCCACCCCGTACGCGTCCACCGACCGCTCGAAGCCGCCGGCCAGGTACGGGCCGGGCAGCAGCGAACCCACCGGCGGCCAGCCACCGGCCCGCGCCCCGATCATCAGCAGCGTCACCAGCGCCGAGCCGGCCAGCACCCGGACCACCAGATTGCGCCCGGTCGGCGGCGGTGCCTCCAGCGCCGGAGCCACCCACCAGCGCCGCCCCTCGGAGTCCCGGGACGGGATGATCTGCACCGCCCGCACCAGCGCGATCGCCGCGATGATCGAGATCGGCACGTAGGTGAACGTGGACAACCGGCCGGCGATCTCCGGGCCCTGCGAACCCAGGAACCGCACCCCGTTGCCGAGGAAGAAGATCGCGCCGCCGACCAGCGCCGCCCACCGCCACGAGTCCCGGTCACGGCGGTTGACCATGTCCCGGCCCACCGCCACGTAGAGCACGAACAGCCCGAGCAGACCGGTGCCCTGCAACGCCAGCTGGGCCAGCGACGCGGCCGGTGCGGTGGACGCGTTCTCCGAGTCCGTCATCATCGTCCGCACCGTGGTGATCACCTGGTTGACCGGCTCCTCCAGGTACCCGATCACGTCCTGCGCCACCAGCAGGATCCAGGCCGCCACCACGGCCAGCGCGACCGCCGGCATCACCAGCGCCGACCACCGCCGCGGCCGGTCCGTCCACAGCTCCGCCCCGGCCAGCAGGGTCAGCGTCGCGATCAGCGCGAACGCGGTGACGTGGTGGCTGACCGACGTCATCGCGATCGACCCGACGGCCACGATCGCGAACGGCCAGCCGCCCTCCTCGCGCCAGCGCCGGGTCGCCCAGATCGCCAGCATGAAGAACGGCAGCGCGGCGGTCTGGTAGAGGAACATCGAGCTGAAGAACAGGTAGTGCAGGGCGGTGGCGTACGTCGCGCAGGCCACGCCCGCCACCGCCGGCGAGTTGCTGGTCCGCAGGACGCAGACGAACAGCACGCCCACGAACACCAGGTGCGCGACGCCCGCCACCAGCGTGCCCGCCCAGGTGACCGAAAGACCGGTCATCGACGCCAGGGCCGCCGCCATCTCCGCCAGTCCCGGGAAGTGCACCGCCGGCGGCAGCGCCCGGTTCGGCTGGAACAGCTCGCCGGACTCCATGATGATCGTGGTGGCCAGCCAGTGCTGCAGCTCGTCCGGGAACCGGAACTGGTCCGGACTGTACATCCACTTCAGCAGATACTGGTTGATCGCCAGGCCCATGACCAGCAGGAACGACTCGGCCACCCCGGCCATGCGGCGACTCAACAGGCGCAGCACCACCGGGGTGAAGACCACCACCTGACCGATCCAGTACGCGATCGTGGCCCCGCCGGTGCCTTCCCGGCCACCGGTGTACGCCAGCGCCACCAGCAGCACGCCGAGACTGGACAGCAACAGCACGGCCGGCGCATGTCCCAGGTCGCCCGGCCCGCCCCGCGGCACCCGGCGCCGGTCCGGCGGCACCACCTCGGGCTGCGGCAGTCGCGCCGGCACCGGCAGGCGGGCGGTGCGCTCGAAGCTGCCCGGCACCACCGGCGTCTGGATCCGTTCGGTGCGTGCCTCGCCCGGCACCCGCGGAATGATCTGCGTCCGCGCCTCGCCCGGAATGATCACCTGGGTCTGCTCGGCCGAGGTGCCGGGCGCGGCGCCGGTCCGGGCCGGGGGAGGGGCGACGGTGGCCTTGGCGGCCGGGCGGCCGGTGGCCGCCGGCTTCGGTTCGGCCTTGCCCGGCGCGGCCGGGCCGCCGGACTCCGCCCGGCTGCCGTTCGCGGCGTTGCGGTCGGACGGGGTTCGGGTCTCGGTGCCGGTCTTCCGATCGGGCGCGGTGGCGGTGCGCTCGGGCACGGCGGCGGTGCCGGTCTGGCGGTCGGCCGTGGTTCCGGTGTCCGGGGCGGCGGTGCCGTGGGGCGTGGTTCCGGTGTCCGTGGCGGCGGTGCCGTGGGGCGTGGTTCTGGTGTCGGTCGCGGTCTTCTGGCCGGGCCGGGCCTCGGGTCCGGTCGCCGCCTCGCCCTCGGTCGCCGCCTCGCCCTCGGTCGCTGCCTTGCCGTCAGCCGGAGCCGAAGCAGGGGCCGAAGCCGTGGCTGGGGCCGGGACAGGGGCCGGCGGGGCCGCCTTGGTGGCGGCTATGTTCCCCTCCCGGGCCGTCGTGTCGTCGGCGGGTGCTCCGGGCGGCTGCGGCCGGTCCGTCGGCGTGACCTTCGCCGCGGACTTGCGGTCCTTGCTCCCCGCCTTGCGGTCCAGCTTCAGCGACGCGGCCGTGCCGGCCGGCAACGGGATGGCCGGGCGCCGGGCCGGTCCCGGCGGCATCGGAATGGCCTTGCGCTCGGTGCCGGCCGAGGGCGGCAGCGCCTTGCTGTCGGCCGTCCCGGCGGGAAGCGGGACCGCGCGGGGCGGCGCCACGTCCGTGGTGTCCGGCGTGGCGGCTGAAGAAGCCGCACCCGGTGCCTTTCCGGCGGGCGTCGTCGTGGCGGGGCCGGGTGCCTTTGCGGCGGGCGTCGTCGTGGCGGGGCCGGGTGCCTTTGCGGCGGGCGTCGTCGTGGCGGGGCCGGGTGCCTTTGCGGCGGGCGTCGTCGTGGCCGGGCCCGGTTCGGGAGCGCCCGCGCCGTCCGGTGCGGAGCGTGTGGCGCCGGAACCGTTGTGCGGCACCGGAACCGACGGCCGGATCGCGCCGGGCGGCGTGACTGCGGGCGACCCGTTCGGTGCCGTGGGGGCGCCGGCCGGGGGACGCACGGTTGCGGATCCGCGGGCGGTCGGTGCCCCGTTGACCGGCCCGCCGCCTTCGGCCGCCGTCGGCGACTTATCCGGCTTGGGGGGTTCGGCGCGGTCCGTGCCCGAGCGCTGTTCCCGAGCGTTTCCCACCGGCGTTTCCGTCGCCGGCCGGGCAGCGTTCTCCCCGGTGTCGGCCGGTGTTTCCGTCGTCGGCCGGCCCGTGTTCTCAGTCGTCGACCGGCCCGCGTTCTTGTCGGCATCGGCGGTTGTTTCGGTCGTCGGCCGGGCAGTGTTTTTCTCGGCGTCGGCGGGTGTCCCTGCCGTTGGCCGGGCCGTGTTCTTGTCGGTGTCGGCGGGTGTTTCGGTCGCCGGTCGGGCGGTGTTTTTCTCGGTGTCGGCGGGTGTTTCGGTCGCCGGTCGGGCGGTGTTCTTGTCGGTGTCGGCGGGTGTTTCGGTCGCCGGTCGGGCGGTGTTCTTCCCGGTGTCCGCCGGTGTTTCGGTCGCCGGCCCGGCAGCGTTTCTCCCGGCATCCGCCGGGACGTCACCCGGTGCCTCGCGGATCGGGGTGGCCGGCACGCCGGTGGTCGTCTGGATGTCCGTGATCGCCGGACGGGACCCCGCCGGTCCGGTCGACGGCGCCGGCCGGACCCGGGCCGAACCCCGCGCCGCCTCCGGCCGGACCCCGGGGACGGCCGCCGATCCGCGCGCCACCTCCGGCACCCGGGCGCTGCCGCGGGCCGCCTCCGGCTTCGTGCCGTTCTGGTCCGTGGTGGCCGTCTCGGCCGCACGCTGTTCAGCCATCGCTGCGGCCTCCGCGGCGTCGGGCGACTCGTACTGCTGGATGGAGGTCACCGGAGCGGTCGACCGGTCGGTGGGCGCCGGACCGTCGGCAGACGGTTCGGAACCGGCCGGTGGCGGCTCGGGCGAGTGGTCCATCAGCATCAGGGTCCCCGTAGACATGGACCGGACGGTCCTCGGACGTGGGCCGCGCGGCCCGAAGAAGATTCACGGTAGCGGTACAACCTGGGATTTGAGGCGCTGGCAGGGGCCGTACGCAGGCGAAACGGACACCAGGGCGGGAGCCGGGCGGTAATCCGTCCGAACGGCCCGCCGGGGCGCGCCGAGCGGGTGTGGGGCCGGACAGCCGAAGGGCCGCCCCGGCCGGTACGGCCGGGGCGGTGACCTCAGTGCCGATCCTTCGCGCCATGTGCGTCCCCATGACCGAGGATGCCCGGTGCGGGGTCGAGTTTCCGGTGAACGGCGGAGGAAGCACGATCAGCGGCTGCTCCGGGTCTGGGCGCGGGCCGCGCGCCGGCCCCTGAGGTACGCCCGCGGTCCGGCCAGCATGCCGCGGCGGTTGGCTTTGAGCAGGTGGCGGGGGAAGTCGTGTTGCAGGGTGGAGACGCGGGGGCTGTCGGGGCTGGTGAGGTCGCGGAGGGCGCCGGGTGCGAGTTTGAGCAGGGGCCAGAGCAGGGTGGGGCGGTGCAGGAGGAGGCTGGTGTAGGCGGCGGTGAGGCCGGTGCCGTAGCCGAGCA